>CAWDPT010000010.1:0-385646 GCA_963804325.1 uncultured Acidimicrobiaceae bacterium | reverse complement strand
GTGAAGAACACCGACGACATTCGTGCGTTGCTGGACGAGAACACCAACCTGACCAAGGAAGTGAAGAAGGCCACGGACCTCCTTGACGAGATACATCGCCACGTCGCGGCGATTACCCCCGGCGCCGGCCGATTCCCGCCGGGAGGGTCGCCACCCGATTCGTAGTTGGATCGTCGAAACGACGACACCTCCAGTGAGTCGGCGTGACAGGCTAGGGCCATGAGCCCAGATCCCGTCAACACCGAACTGATCGGTACCACTTTCGTCGTCGCTATCAACCGTCCCGAAGTTCGAAACGCCGTCAATGGCGCGGTGGCCAAGGCCCTCGCCGAAGCGTTCCGCGACTTTGAAGCGAACGACGGAGCCAAGGTCGCGGTACTCGCCGGCGAGGGCGGAACGTTCTGCGCCGGAGCCGACCTGCGCGCCATCGGCACACACGACGCCAATCGAGTGACGAGCGACGGCGATGGTCCCATGGGTCCGTCGCGCATGATCTTGTCGAAACCGGTGATCGCGGCCATCGACGGCTACGCCGTCGCCGGCGGGATGGAACTGGCGCTGTGGTGCGACCTGCGGGTGATGGAGGAAGACGCCGTCCTCGGCGTCTTCTGTCGACGATGGGGCGTGCCACTCATCGACGGCGGAACGGTCCGACTCCCACGAATCATCGGCGCCGGTCGCGCGTTGGACCTGATACTCACCGGACGAGCCGTCGGCGCCACCGAAGCGCACGCCATGGGCCTCGTGAATCGTGTTGTCGAACGCGGCCACGTCCGCGCCGCCGCGCTGGATCTCGCCGAAGAGATAGCCGCGTTCCCCGAGGTCTGCATGCGAGAGGACCGAATGTCGATGTACGAAGGCCTCGGACACCCCGAGACCGAGGCGATGGCCATCGAGTTCGGTCACGGCATGACGTCACTCGGCGCCGACATGCGCGAACACGTCGGTCGCTTCGTCTCCGGCGAAGGGCGCCATGGGAGTTTCAACGAATGATCAAATGCCACTCGAGCCCGGTTGGAATGGTCCGGGACTCGAGTGACACGCTGACCGATGTTACTCACCGCTGCCTCGGCGACCTTCGAAGTGCTTGGTGGGACCACGGGTCCTGAAGGGCGAGCGCGCCGCGTTGTACATTCTCTGGGTGACTCAGCGTAAACACCATTGGTTACTTCGCTGCGCACTCCTCTCCGTTGTGCTCAGCTCGCTCGTCGTCGCATCGACGTCAACGACGATTTCGGCGGCGCACAACACTCCGAACCTCGACACCACCACGACGACCACGACGACCACGATTCCGAGATCGTGTGCGTCGGTGACGCCACCACCGACGACGACCACGACGACCACAACCTCCACGACGACTCCCAATTCGACGACGACCACGACCTCCACGACGACGACCGTGCCCGTAACGACCACGACCAGTTCCACGACGACGTCGACGACGACCTCCACGACAACCACGACGCTGCCGAAGAAGACGGCGTTCGCGTGGCCGGTCCACGGGAGCGCCGCCGTCGCGATACCGAGGCTCTGCGTCTCGGCCACGTCGTCGTACCAACCGCGAGTTCCGATCGCGAGTCTGACCAAGATGATGACCGTATGGGTGGTGCTCCATCAGCTTCCTCTGACCTTCGAACAGAGCGGTCCCTGTCTCGTCGTCAACGCCCACGACGTCGCGCTCTATGACTACGACGTCGCCAGCGGTCAATCCAACGCACGCATCGTTCTCGGCGAACGAATCTGCGAGAGCACGCTCCTGCGAGGTCTACTGGTGCACTCGGCCGGCGACTATTCGCAGCTGCTGCAGAGCATCATCGGTTGGAGTCCGGCCACCTTCGTGCGTGTGATGAACATTGACGCGAAGAAGTTGGGGCTGACGCGTACGCACTACGTCGACCTCACCGGCATATCGCCCGATGACCAGTCGACCGCCGGCGATCAAGCGACACTGGCGGTCGATCTCATGACCAGCGAACCTATCGTCGATCAGATCGTCGCGCTCACTCACGTGGCGCTTCCCTACAACGGTGTCGTGCAGTCCTACACGCCGTTGATCGGCGTGGCCAACGTGGTCGGCATCAAGTCCGGTTACACGAACCCGGCCGGCGGCTGTGACATCATGGCCGTCAAGGTGACGATCGGCGCCAACACGTTCTTGACCTACGCCGTCGTCCTCGGTCAACACGGATGGAACGCCCTGGGGATCGCGGGCGACGCCGCTTTGGCGCTCTCACGTTCACTGCGTCCCTCGATCAAACAGGTACGCACCTCGTCGGGTGTGCAACTCGAGTGGACCGGGCCAGCCTCAGACGTAAAGAAGTGAAGACGCTCTAGGACAACGCCTGGCGCAGGTCCTCGAGTAGGTCATCGGCGTCTTCGATGCCGACGCTGAGCCGTACGAGGTTGTCCGGGATCTCCAATAACGATCCACTCGTCGACATGTGGGTCATCTGCGCCGGCAGTTCGATGAGACTCTCGACGCCGCCGAGCGACTCGGCGAGGGTGAAGACCTTCGTCTTCTCGACGAACGCCTTGGCCGCCGTGGCGCCACCCTTGACCTCGACGCTCACCATCCCGCCGAAACCGCGCATCTGATCGAGCGCGACCTTGTGGTTCGGGTGCGTCTCGAGTCCCGGGTACCAGACACGCTCGATCTGATCGTGTTCGAGGAGCATCGCGGCCACCTTGGCCGCGTTCTCCTGGTGTCGGTCCATGCGCACCGCGAGCGTGCGAATCCCGCGCAGGATCAAGTAACAGTCCAGGGGGCCGGGGATGGCGCCGACGGCGTATTGGAGGAACTTCAAACGGGTATTGAGTTCCGAGTCGTTCGTGATGAGCATCCCGCCGATCGCGTCGGAGTGCCCGCCCAGGTACTTCGTCGTCGAGTGCATCACGACGTCGGCGCCGAGCGTGAGCGGTGTCTGCAGATAGGGCGTGGCGAACGTGTTGTCGACCACCAAGAGCGCACCGTGTCGATGACTGACCTCAGCCAGCGCCGCGATGTCCGAGATCCTCAGCCAGGGATTGCTCGGCGTCTCGGACCACACCAACGTCGTCCCGTCACGCCACGACGACTCGACCGCGTCGATGTCGGAGAGGTCGACCACGTCCGTCTCGATCCCCCACGGACCGAAGATCTTCGTCAGCATCCGATACGTGCCGCCGTAGGCGTCGGCCGACAGCATGACGCGGTCCCCCGGGTTCAACGTGCGTACCATCGCGTCGGTCGCCGAAAGGCCCGAGGCGAAGGCGACCGCGTACTCCCCTACTTCCAGGCTCGCCACGACCGACTCGAGCGCCGCGCGCGTCGGGTTGTCACCCCGTCCGTAGTCGGCGAACTTCACGACGCCGACGGACTCCTGGGCGTAGGTCGACGTCAAGTAGACCGGCACGTTGACCGCGCCGGTCGCTTCGTCCGGCTCTTGTCCCACGTGAATGGCCCGAGTAGAAAAATTCACAACAGTCCTTTCAGTGACGAATCAGGTGCGGTGTTCGAGAGGAACCGCAGTACGTCCGAGGCGGTGATGACGCCGCGCGGTCGCCCGTCAGCGAGTACCAACAACGCCGGGGTCGTCGCGAGTCGTCGGGTCACCGACTCAAGCGGCTCGCCGACCCCGATCGTCTCGAGGATCGGACCCATGACCGCTTCAATCGGTCGATCGAGCATCGTGGGGTCTTTGAACCCGAGTTCCATCAGGTCCAGTTCGATCGCGGTGCCGACCACCTCCTTGGCCGCCAGCGGCAACTCATCGGTGACGGCGATGACGACCTGGGAGACGCCACGCTCGCGCATGAGGTCGGTCACCTCGCGCACGCTCTGGTCGGTCGTCGCCAAGATGAGGTCGGTCGCGTTCGCGCCCTTGACGTCGAGGATGTCACCGGCGTTCGGACCGCTCTCGGTGGTCAAGAAGCCGTAGCCCCGCATCCAGTCGTCATTGAAGATCTTCGAGATGTAGCCTCGCCCCGTGTCGGGCACGAGCACCACGACACACGATCCCGCGGGCGCGCTCGCCGCGACGCGCAAGGCCGCCACGACCGCGGTCCCGCCCGAACCCCCGATCAACATGCCCTCTTCGTGGGTCACGCGTCGGGCCATGTCGAAGGCGTC
Source organism: uncultured Acidimicrobiaceae bacterium (assembly GCA_963804325.1). Classification (GTDB taxonomy): domain Bacteria; phylum Actinomycetota; class Acidimicrobiia; order Acidimicrobiales; family RAAP-2; genus RAAP-2. The sequence continues at coordinate 381,535 of CAWDPT010000010.1, read as the reverse complement.
GGCGTCGCTCACCGCGATCACCTCATCGACCAATCTCGGATCGTAGTTCGCGGGCCAGAAGTCCTCACCGACACCCTCGGTCAGATAGGGACGACCCTCGCCGCCGGAGTAGACCGAACCTTCAGGGTCGGCCGCGACGATTCTGATCGCCGGGTTCTGCTCCTTGAGGTACTTCGCGACGCCACAGATCGTGCCGCCGGTGCCGGCGCCCGCGACGAAGTGCGTCACCGTCCCGTCGGTGTCGCGCCAGATCTCAGGACCAGTGGTCGTGTAGTGCGCATAAGGATTCGCGGGATTCGAGTACTGATCCGGTCGAAACGCGCCGGGCGTCTCTCGGGTGAGGCGTTCGGCGGTCGAGTAGTACGAATCGGGGTCTTCCGGGGCGACGGCCGTCGGACAGACGATCACCTCGGCGCCGTAGGCCTCCAAGAGCCGTACCTTCTCGGCGGCCATCTTGTCACTCATGACGAATATGCACCGGTAACCGCGTTGCGCCGCGACGATCGCGAGCCCGACGCCGGTGTTGCCACTCGTGGGCTCGACGATGACACCACCCGGCTTCAGTAGTCCGTCGCGCTCCGCGGCGTCGATCATCGTGAGCGCCGGTCGGTCCTTGGAACTCCCTCCGGGGTTCATCGACTCCAACTTGACGAGGACCTCGACGCCGTTGGGCGTCTCGAGCCGATTGAAGCGAACGAGCGGCGTTTCGCCGATGAGGTCCAGTAAAGAGTTCGCTACGCGCATGGCACCACCCTATTTGGCGATCGGGTATCGACCGAACCGGAGCGACCCTGGTCGGTCGCGAGAGATACCCCCGAACTGCCAAGGTCGTGGCGGGGCCAGTGCGCGCCTCAGATTTCGCTTCCCGTCGTGCCGACGGGACCGGTGGTGAGCGAAGTGCTTTCGCGACGAACGCGCCATTCGATGACGGCGATGCTGATCCATCCGACGATGATGACGGCCCAGAATGTCAGAAGTCGATAGATGAGCACGACGGCGAGCGCCGGAACCTTCTTGGCCCCGTAGGCGACGAGGATCACGGCCAAGCTGCCCTCGACGATGCCGAGACCACCGGGGATGAGCGGCAGCGACGCGACGATCTGTGACACCCCGAAGGCCAGCAGCACGCCACTCCACGGGATCGGCGCGTGTGCCGCGCCGAAGCAGCACAGAAGTACCAGGAAGTCCGTGAGCCAAAGTGCCGTCGCCATGGCGACCAGTGCGACTGCTTTGATGTTCGACAAAGAAATCTCGCGCATCCTCTGCAACGTGGACTCAATCCGACGCATCACGTCGCCGCGCGGGTGACCGGTGATTCGCCGACAGAGTCGTACGAGAAGACCCAGGAATCGCAACAGCAGATCGCGTCGTATCAAGAACGCTCCGGCGATCAACACGACGAAGAGTCCCACGAGCACCGTGCCCCTGGCCTGGACGCCGGTTTTCCCCGTCAACGCGATGAGGACGCCGATGAGTAGCAGCAGCGACATGCCGATCGCCTGGGCGATCAAGATGGTCAGGATCGTCCAGCCGGCGCTGACGCCGCTCGCCCCACGGCGACGAAAGAATCGGTACCGGTACGCACTCGACACCGCCGGCTCGCCGGGGACGGTGTAGGCAATGGCGTTGTTCGCGAGAGAGACGAGCGTGAGTGACGACAAGGACAGCTCCGCGCCGCTCCACTGCAACACCTTTTGCTGCAGGTAGCCGTAGCCCACGATCGAGAGCACCTCAGCCAGGACCGCGCCCGTCTCCCAGCCATAGTTGAGATGGTCCAGATGGTGGAGCGCACCGGAGAACTCACCGCGTTTGCCGACGAGCAGTACCAGGATGAAAACGCCGAGCGCAACGCCGAGCGCGTAGCGGATGATCATCCACATGGTTCGTCGACTCCGAGACGGCGCGCTCTCGTCAGTCACGAGTTCACACTACTGACGGCGAATTGACGTTCGGAACGTAACGTTCGCTCGGGCCGGTCGAAGAACGCAACCACTACCATTTGCCATGGCCGAGAGCGATTCTGCAGGAACATTCACGCCGATCGAACGTCCCGTGCGCTGTGCGATCATCGGTCTCGGGCGTGTCTTCGACCTCAACATTCGCGCCTACGTCGACAACGCCGACGCCTTGGTCGTGGCGCTCGTGGACCCAAACGACGAACGGCGGCGACAACGCCAGGCTGAGTGGCCCGACGCCACGACGTTCGCGTCGGTCGAAGACCTGATCGCCAGCGGCACTGCGGTCGACTCGGCGGAGCTGTTGCTGCCGACGCAGCGCAACGAAGAGGTCGTCATGACGTGTCTGGCCCAGGGTTGGCACGTGAATCTGCAAAAGCCGTTCGCCAACGACCTCGCGAGCGCGCTGCGAATGACCGAAGAAGCTCGTCGGCGTGGGGTGCAACTTCGGGTCATGGAGAACTACCTCTTCTATGAGCCACTCCAGAAGCTGAAACAGACCATCGACACCGGCGAACTGGGACCGATCAGCGGTTACCACATGAAGATGGTGGCCAGTGGCCGAGGTGGCTGGGAGGTCCCCGGCGATTCGTACGAGTGGCGCTTCCAACAGTCCGCCGACGGTCGCGGCCAACTGCTCTTCGATGACGGATGGCACAAACTGTCGACGGCGCTCTGGCTCTTCGGACCGGTCAGGGAGGTGCGGGCGTGGATCGGCACGACAGAAGTCATCCCCGGCATCGAAGTGGACGCACCGACGACCTTGATCTGGGAACACGAGAACGGCGTCCGCGGGGTGTGGGACGTCACCTTGGCGGTCGACATGTACCTACGGTCGGACTACTACACGAACGACGAACGATGGGAGGTCACCGGACGAAGAGGATTCGCCCGCGTGAACCGCTGCACCGGACGAGGGATTCAGGAACCCAGCTTCGAGATCTATCTCGACGCCGAGATGCGGTCGTTCCACGCACTCGATGACGATTGGGCGAGCAGTTTCCGAGACTCGGGACGTCACTGGATCGAGGCGCTGAGAACCGGACACGGTCCGCTCCTCTGGAATACAGAACAGGCCATCGACGTACTGCGCTTCGCGCTCGCTGCGTACCAGAGCAGTGGTGCCGGAGGCGTCGGCGTGGACCCACGGTCGCTCGGACCAGCGTCGGGTGAATGACCACGACGAACTCACGTGGCGACTCGCGGCCGCCGGTTTCGTCGCGGCCGACGAAGAGTCACGGGAACTAATCGAAGCCTCGCAGGGTGACGACGACCTATTGGAGTCTCTCGTCGAACGCCGCCTCAGCGGCGAGCCGCTCGCCTGGATCACCGGTTCCACGACCTTCTGCGGCCTAAAGGTCCTCGTCGCACCCGGCGTGTACGTCCCGCGATGGCAGAGCGAACCACTTGTGGACAGAGCAGTGTCGCGCCTACCCGAGCGCGGTGTGGCCGTCGATCTGTGCACCGGGTCTGGCGCGATCGCGATGGTGCTGCGCTCGAAGCGACCGGACGCTCGCGTCGTCGCGTCGGATCTCGATGAGCGGGCCGTCGCGTGCTCGCTCGCGAATGGGATCGAGGCACATCTCGGTGATCTCTTCGCGCCACTCCCGCGCGGACTCGAAGGGCTCGTGGACGTCATCGTCGGCGTCGTGCCCTACGTTCCCACGCGAAGTATGGAACTGATGCCCCGCGATACGTTGCGCTTCGAATCGACAATGTCCTATGACGGCGGCGTCGAGGGCACGGATATCCTGCGTCGCGTCATTGGCGAAAGTCCCCGCTTTCTTGGGTCCGGCGGCGTGCTGCTCCTTGAGCTCGGAGGAGATCAGGCGCAACGACTTGAGGGCGAATTGGCGAGTCACGGCTTCTCCGAGGTCGCGGTCCTCGTGGATGATGACGGCGACGTCCGTGGCATCGAAGCCACACTTGAAGGGAGATGAGACCCTGTTTTCGCAGGACCGCCTCGACGAGTGGGGGTGGTAGCACGAGGCGCGGTCCTGCTGCCTCCTCTCCTCCTTTGCGATGTCGTTTCGAGAAGACTGGCGCCTACGGTCGGGCAGTTCGTCATGTGTGGAGGTCAGCGGTGCAGTGATCCAAGCCCTGCGAATCGCATGGTTCCGCTTTCGTGCGAACTTCCGACGCCGTTTAACCGGACTCGTGACGATCGCCGTGCTCATCGGGGCGATCGGCGGCGTCGCTCTCGCCTCGGTCGCGGGTGCTCGACGTACTGAATCCTCGTTCCCCACGTACTTCGCGAGTACGAACCCGTCGACGGTTGGCGTCATTTCGAGTTACGACGACCCTGGCCTCGACGTTAAGTCCGGCTTCAACCCGCAACTGGTAGCGACCATCTCGCGACTGCCGTTCGTCAAGCGTATGACGACCGCCATCATCTTCGACGGCAACATCAACCTTCCGGCGATTAAGGGTCTTCACTCCCACGTGCTCGCGGGCGAGACGCCACCCTCATTCGACGGCAGCACCAACGGAGACCTCTCTCAAATGGACCGTGTCACCTTCGTCAAGGGAGTGCGAGCCATACCTCAACGCATCGACGAAGCGGTGATGAACGCCCAAGCGGCCAGCGAAATGGGTATCCACGTAGGTTCGGTCATTGAGATCCCCTTCTACACCGACGCCCAGGTGAACGCCATCACTTCGCGTAGTGAGATCCCCAAGCCGTATCGACTACAGAAGATAAAGCTGGTGGGTGAGTTCGTACTCTCCGCCAACGTCGTCGAGAGCGATGTCGACGCACTCGGATCTTCGATGGTCATATTCTCACCGGCCCTCACTCGCCTGCTCGAAACGAAGTGCGCCACCGGGACCGAGACATGGCTCCAAGTGAAAGGAGGAGCCGCGAGAACCAACAAGGTCGTCTCGCGGATCTATCGGATCGACCCCGACGCCCAAGACTTTGGAGGGGATCAGGTCACGGCCACGATCCTTCCCGCCGTTCAACGCGCGATCGAGCCAGAGGCCGTCGCCCTCGGGACCTTCGGTGGTGTCGCCGGTCTCGCCGTTCTCTTGATCGTCGCTCTCATGATCGGACGACTCCTACGGGTTGAGGCCGAAGAGACCAGAACGTTGCGGGCCCTCGGCGCGACCCGCTTATCGATGCGTGCCGACCAACTGATCGGCGTGCTGGGCGCCCTCGTGCTCGGCGCGGCAATCGCCGTAGCCGTGGCGTTCGGTCTCTCCGCGCTCAGCCCGTTGGGGCCGGTCAGACCGGTCTACCCTCATCCCGGTGTGGCGTTCGACGCGACCGTGCTCGGTCTCGGATTCCTCATCCTGATCGTTCCCCTGAGCGTGTTCGCGTTGCTTTCATCCAATCGTGAGCTTCGACGAATCACCGCACCGAGCTCCGCTCGCGCACCCAAGCGCGAACCGGGGCTCGTGCGCGCTAGCGCGAACGCGGGCCTACCGATCTCCACCGTGACCGGCGTTCGGTTCGCCCTCGAATCCGGTGAGGGCCGCAGTGCCACGCCGGTACGTTCGGCGATCGTGGGAACGGTGCTCGCCGTCACGATACTCATGACCACGTTGACGTTCGGTGCCAGTCTCAACGGCCTCGTCTCGCGACCCTCGCTGTATGGATGGAACTGGAACTACGCGATCTTGGCGGGCTTCGCCGGTGCCGAGGACATGCCCGGGCCCCAGAGCGCGGCGTTCATGAATGCGGACCGCGACGTCCAGTCCTGGAGCGGCGTCTATACCGTCGGCGCCAAGCTCGATGGACAAGACGTGGCCATGTTGACCGAGTCCCCCGGTGCCGCCGTCGCCCCGCCGATACTTTCGGGACACGGGCTCGACAGAGGCGATCAGGTCGTCATCGGCTCAACGACGCTCACCCAACTCCATAAACGCGTGGGCGACTCGGTCACCCTCAACAACGGCACGTCCAAGCCGAGATCGTTGGTCATCGTCGGCACCGCGACGATGCCAGCGATCGAAGACGGACTGGGAATGGGATCGGGAGCGTTGGTCGCGACGAGCAACTTCCCGCATTCATTGCTCAACGTCCAGCACGCGCCGGTCTATGGTCCGAACGCGATACTCGTGCGCGTTCGTCCGGGCGTTACGTCGTCGGCGGCCTACCGCTCGCTTTTGAAGGTCGATCGAGAGATCGACGCGGTTCCCAAAGACGCCGGACTCGCGGGTGGTGTCGTCACCGTGCTTCGCCCGGTAGAGATCGTCAATTTCCATTCGATGGGAACGACGCCCACCGTCTTCGCCGCCTGTCTCGCGTTCGGTGCGATCGCCGCGCTCGGCATCACGCTCGGGGCGTCCGTTCGACGTCGCCGTCGTGACCTGGCACTGTTGAAGGCACTCGGCTTCACACAACGACAACTCGCCTCGGCGATCGCCTGGCAGTCGTCGGTGGCTGCGTTCTTCGGTGCCCTCTTCGGGATACCACTCGGGATCGTCATTGGCCGCGAGTTGTGGATACTTTTCGCCCGCAGCATTGACGCCGTGCCGGATCCGACGATCTCGGGGTTGACCATCGTGATCGTCGCACTCGGAACGGTCGTCTTCGCCAATGTCGTCGCTGCGATACCTGGACGCTTAGCCGCACGCACGTCGACGGCCCTCGTCCTTCGAACTGAGTAGTAGAAGACCGACTCGCCGGCAGCGCCTGCCTTCGTCGCCTCCGGCACTTCAATGAGCCGCCGTCCGGTCGTCGTAGACGTAGCCGTAGGTCGCGATGTGGCGAAACACCAGCGAAGAACCGTCCGAGAGATAATGCCGTATACCTAGGATGCCATCACGTCATCGAAGATCAACAGACCGTCGGTCGCTTGGCGTCTGGCGACTCCTGCGCTTCGCCGGCGATGCGGCACTGATCGCGGCGGGCGCCATACATCTCGATCTCTATCTCACGGGGTATTCGACGATTCCCACCATCGGCTGGCTGTTCCTAATACAGGTGATCAGCGCCTTCGTGCTCGCCGTCGTGGTCCTCGTCGTGCCACTGCGATTGGCATCGGTCGCCGGAGCCGGATTACTCCTGTCGACGCTCGTCGGCTACCTGATCTCACTCCACGTCAGCCTCTTCGGATTTCGAGAGGTTCGAACGACCGCGGGCATCGTCGCGGCCGTCATCGAGATCATCGGTTTCACCGCGCTCGCCGGATTCGCCGCGCGCCCCGAGCGACGCGGCGGTTCACCCGCGTTCGACCAACGGACGACCGCGAAGCAACGAGTGTGGTTTCTGATCGGTCGCTGGGTGGTCGGCGTGATTGCCGTGGGGGCCGCCGTCTCGTTCATCGCGTTACTGCCCAACGCCGCGGCCACCGCGACGAGCGCCGGTGGTTCGAGCGTCACCATCAAGGTCGCGCACATCCACGGCACGTCGGTACTCACCAACAAACACGGCTACACGATGTACTGGTTCGCGCCCGACTCGGCGACCTCGTCGCACTGCTATTCGACGTGCGCGGCGTACTGGCCGCCCGTGATCGGCACGGCGTCGCCGAGTAGCGCAATCCCCGGTACCTTTGGCACGTTGAAGCGCACGAGCGGTGCCGAACAGGTCACGTACAACGGACATCCCCTCTACACCTACGTCGGTGACTCCGCGCCGGGTCAGGCCACCGGAAATCGCGTACGCCTCAACGGCGGCTGGTGGTACGAGATGAAAGCGTCGGGTTAGCGAACCGCGACGGCGACGTCGCCCATCACCAGAGGCCCGGCACCAAACGCCACGGGACACGTAGCCGGTAGTCGTTGTAGGGACCACTCGAGACGAGTAGTCGTTCCTCCACGACGGCGCGACCGACGTTGCATCCGCAGATGAAGACCACGACGAGGGCGTTGCGTAACGAGAGGCTCTGCAGGAGATAGCCGATCTGCAAGAAGAAGTACGAGGCGTAGATCGGATGGCGAACGAGGCAGTACGGTCCGCGTTGGACGAGTCCCCGGTCGGCCGCGGCGAAACCGAACGAGCGCCCGAGCGCGATGAACGACGTGACGCATATCGCGAGTCCGATCATCTGCACGTCGAATCCGGCGACGACCCCCCAGTGCGGATGGGTCCCGTCCGGACGCAACAACACGCCGCCGAACGTGCCGCCGAAGGCGAGGAGCCAATCGACCGGTCGCTGGCTGGTCACGCGGGCCGGGCGTCGCACCAGGTACGCGACGACGATCCACATCTCTTCGGCGAAGAACGCACCACCGATCAGCGAATGCGTGCGCAGGTAGTAGTCCAGCCCGGCTTTGGCGAAGAGCGCGGCACCGAAGGCGGCGATGATGTTCGCCGTGATGCGAATGATCAGCACCTTACGTGAAGAACGGCGCACCGTCGTCGCGTCCGGGCGACGACGGTGCACGACCTCAAGTACGTCCGACGGCGAGCCGGCCGCCCGCGGTGCGATTGTCGCGGACATCAGATTCTCAGCCGTCCCGCGCGATCGAGCCGGCGTTCGATCATGGCGTCAACGCTCACTCGGCCCGGCCCAAGTAAGAAGATCGCCAACGCCATCACCGCGAGTGCGACGTTGAATTCGTATCCCGGCGTCAAGGACTCGGAGTTGATGCCGTTCACCCACGTCACGGTGATCATCGCCATCACCTGGTCGCCGAAGAGCGCGAGTCCGGCCACTCGCGAACCGAGTCCCAACGCCATAGCAATTCCCCCGCCGAATTCGATGACGCCGCCCATTACGGCGAAGAGCTCCCCGGGATGGAGGTGCGCGGTGTGCGCCATGAAAATCGCCTCAGTGTGCAGTCCGGGACCGTTGAACCAACCGAAGAGCTTTCCCGCGCCGTAGTAGATGAAGATCCACGCCAGGGCGATGCGCACGGCGGCGAGCGCCAGGTCGTTCGCTCGAGCCCCGGGGCGAGTGGAGAATGTCAACCTCAAGAGCGCGCGAACACGGCCCTGATCCGCGCCTGACTTCGACGCCGACGTCACCGAATCTGCCCGACCGAGTTGACGTCGAATGAATCGATGACGTTGGAACGCAGCCCTCCAGGGGTCACCGCACCGACGTCAGGATTCGCGTCGGTCGAAGAGTCGTCGTCACCCTTTTCGCGCTGGTTGAGGGGTCGAAACGGACCGACGAGTTGGGCGGCGAGCACGGAGAAGTGACGCGCGCGCGGCGCACTCTGTTCCACCGTGAGGGGACGTCCGGGCAGGCCCGTGTCGATGCGGATCGTCTCTTTCGTCGGGAAGACGGCCCGGCGCGAGAGTTGGTCCCAGATGGTCAGGGCGAAACCGAGGTTCACGTCTTGGCGTCCTTCGACACGGTGATGGATCCGGTGGTAGTTCGGACTGCAAAAGATCCGGTTCAGTGGACCGAAGCTCAGGTTGGTGTTCGAGTGCTCGAACGCCACGACGGCGGCGTAGACGACCAGTAACGAAGTCGTGACTGAACCATTGGCCAGCAGGACGATACCCGGGACGAGCGCGATCAGGTACGACACGTGGATCAAGGGGTGCGTCCGAAAGACCGTCAACACGCTCATGTCTTCTTGGGAGTGGTGCAGTTCGTGGAAGCGCCACAGCATCCGGACCTTGTGATTGGCCAAGTGGGCCGACCAGTTGCACGCGTCCATGGCGACGAAGATGATCGCGATCGCGAGCCACCTCGGCAGGAACTCATAGTGCGGGAGGACGATCCACGGCAGGGACTTACTCGCCAGGTGGGCAAACGATAAGGAGAGCGCGACGACGAGCGGAACGACGAGTGTCGCGTTCAAAATCGTGTAGAGGACGTCCTGTCGATAGCCGCGAGCGAAGAACCCCCGGCGCTGGGCCGGGCGAAGTCGCTCGATGACGAGGAATATGAAGAGGATCGCAATCGTGACCGGTCCGACGACGATCACCTTTTGATTCGTTATCGACGCCGCGAAACTCGTACCGCCCCAGTGGCTGGCGAGACCAATGGCAATCAGCACCACCGCGATGGCGACGATGGACAGCGCGGGAACGTAGATCCTCGAGGAGAGACCACGTCGCGCAACCTTCGGTTCGTTGCGCGACGTGACCTCTTTTTCAACTTCAGTCGAACCTTGCGGCGAGATGATGACGGACGTCATTCGTGCCTCCTCGAACTACGTGTTAGAACCCGACTCCACCGCCGCCGCCAGCGACGGTCGTCGTGGTCACCGGTTTGCCGGTGGGCTTGGCGAGTACCACGTCCGCCCACTTGCCCCACGTGTCCGTGACGTTACCCTTCACCTGACCGGCCAACTTGTCCATCGAGAACCAGAAGAGTGGCTTCCCGCCATAGGTCACCTGCAGCCCGGCGGCGACCTTCAGGGTGCCGAGCTTGGCGGCGTTCACGCCGGGTCCGGCGCTCGCGCGCGTGGCCCCTTTGGGCAGGAGGACCTGAATCCAGATCTTGTGGCACGCCGCGGTGCAGGCGTTGGCGTTGGGCTTCAAGGTGTAGAGCGTCCGGCCGTCGGCCAAGATCGTGCCGAGTTTGGTGCTCTTGAATGTCGAGACGACCACACTCTTCGTGGCGTGACTGTGCACCGCCGCGGAGGCGCCGGTCAGTCCAATCGTCGTGGCGAGGCCACCCGCCACGAGCACCGCAGCGGCGACTCGACTCTTGGTGTTCCGGTGAGAACCGAAGTTGTTCGTTGCCTGTGTCATGTTGTAGGTCTCCTCATGAATTCATTGTCGATGTCAAAATACTTACTTCACTTGATGACCAGTACTACGGGTGAGATTCTCGATCGGATCACTTCGTCAATGATCTGACGGGCTTTCACGCGTCAACTACGTCGCGAACGTCGCTTGCGCGAGAACGGTCCCTTCGCCGTTGACGATGCGCGCCGAACGCACGTCGCGTCCCGACGCCTTGATGGGGGCAACCCACGAACCGTAACCATGGGAGATCGTGAACTTTCCGACCGTCTCACTTCGGCCGTTCGCGAGCGTGACTTCGCACCACACGACACCGGATATCTTGCCGGTGTCGACGTCCATGATCATCCACGAGGGGCTGCCGGCCGAAATGGTGACGTCACCCAAGACGTGACCGTCGGACACCAAGCGACCGGTCATGGGTCGTTGCGTCGCCGACGGGTGGTTCCCTCCCCCTTGCGTCGCCACGGCTCCGATACCGACTCCCATCACCGCGACCAGCAGTGCCGCCACGGCGAACAGACTCAGTCGTCGTCGTCGATCGATCTGACGCCCCGCTCCAGTGCCGCGGAATCTCTCGATCACTCGCGTCTCGAATCCCAATGGCGGCTCGGCTTCCGGTGCCAGCCACAACAACGTGTCGGCGGCGTCGGCGAGGGCTTCTGACTCGGCGGTGCAGTGCGCGCACGTTTCCAGATGGTCGAGCACCAACGCACGACTGCGGCCCGAGAGCGTTCCGAGGGCGAACTCGATCAGGTCGTCGCGCATCGCCTCGCACTCCGGGGACTGGTCGGGGACGCGGCTCACGGATTCTCCATCATGGCGCCGGCGTCGCGAAGCTTGGCCAGACCCAACCGGATTCGGCTCTTGGCCGTACCCAGCGGAATGGACTCGAGCGTCGCGACCTCGGCGACGGTACGGCCGTACATCACGGCGAGCACGATGGCCCGGCGCTGATCGATCGGCAGCGCCGAGAGCGCGACGTGCGCGTGCTTCACGGACTCCGACATCACCGCCGCATCGTCGGGCGATCGCTCGTCGCTGATGAGCGAGAGAAAGACGCGATCCTCGGGAGCCGTGGGGATACCCCGTCGGACCCGCAGCGCGTCGATGGCCAGATTGCGAGTGATCGTGAGCGTCCACGTCGCGACCGATCCTCGGCGCACGTCGTAGACGGCGGCGTGGCGAAGGATCCGGATGAACGCCTCCTGGGCGACGTCCTCGGCCATTCCGGGGTCGCCGACGATGCCGAGTGCCAGACCAAAGAGACGGCGTTGGTAACGCCGGACGAAGGCGAGGACCGCTCGATCGTCACCGACCGCCACGCCCGAGAGCAGTGCCTCGTCCGTGGTCTCATCGTCATAACTACTACGCACCCTCATCAGCAGATAGTACGGCTGAGGTGCCGAATTAGATCATTCGCCGCGCCAATCATCAGTGATCCACGCGTATTTACCGACACGAAGCCGAGTAATCGCGATCCGAATGATCGACGCGTGGCCCTCGCCCGTACTCCCGTCATCCATCGAGAGAAGAGGTCGACATGAACGTCAATCACCAATCACGCTTCACACTGCACCGCCACGCCACGGCGCGGGTCGTGACCGCGCTCCTCATCGCCGGCGGCGTCGTCCTCACGCTCGGGGCGACGAGCGCGTCGGGCGCGCTGCACGCCCATGCGAAAGGCTTGGTGATCTCGACCGTGAAGAGTGCCAAGTTCGGCACGATCCTGGAAGACGGCAGGACGCTCTACACACTGCAACCAGACGCGACGAAGTGCGCCGCCACGTGCCACAAATATTGGACCCAAGTCCTCCTGCCCAAGGGTGTCTCGAAAGCCACCGCCGGCGCCGGCGTCAATGCCGACAAGCTCGGGACGATGAAAGTCACCGGCGGTCGCCAGGTGACCTACGGGGGCAAGGCCCTCTACTGGTTCTTCGGGGACAGGTCGCCGGGACAGGTCAAAGGCAGCGGTACGGACACCTGGGGCAAGTGGTCCCCCGTGGTGCTCGCGAAGCCCGCGGGTACGTCTACCACCACGACCACGAGAGCACCGACGACGACCACGACCACCAAATCGCCAACACCGACGACCACGACCACCATGAAGACTGCGCCCGCACCGACGACGACCACGACGGCACCCGCGGTTGGAGGTGGTGTCGGCTTCTAGATCTGCACCGACAGTTACCTCGAGAGCGACGTCACCAACGGCGAGACGACGACGGGACTGTTTCGGAGCCGCTCGAAGTCACACGTCACCTCGCTACTGCTTCGCGGTCGACCGAAGAGGTAACCCTGGATGAAGTCACAGTCGAGCTCGGCGAGCACGAAGCGCTGAGCCTCTTGCTCCACGCCCTCGGCGATACACGTGAATCCCATCGCGTGACTGAGATCAACCACGCCACGCACGACGGCTGAGCCTTCGACGTCCAAGGCCATGCGATCGATGAAGGACTTGTCGATCTTGACGAAATTGATCGGCAGGTCAGCGAGGTAGCTCAACGATGAGTAGCCCGTGCCGAAGTCGTCGATCGCCAGTCGCACGCCGAGTGCGCGCAGCGCGAGGAGCCGTCGCACCATGACGTCGAGATTCTCGACGAGCGCGCTCTCGGTCACCTCCAAGACGAGTCCGTCGGGTGCGAGCCCCGAAGCACTGAGCGCTCGAGCGACACTTTCCACCAGTCCGGCGTCTTGCAACTGGTGCGCCGAGAGGTTCACGCTGATGTAGAAGTCGCCGTCGACCGCGCCGCACTGCTTCCACGTCTGGGTCTGACGAAGCGCCGCACACAGCACCTGCTCGCCGAGCTCGACGATGAGACCGGTCTCTTCGGCGACGGCGATGAACTCGATGGGCGCGAGTAGTCCGCGACTCGGGTGGTTCCATCGCACCAGCGCCTCAGCCGCGATGAGTCGTCCCGTGTGCGTATCGACGATCGGTTGATAGAAGACCTCGAACTGATTCGTCGCGAGTCCTTCTCGGATACCGACCTCCGTCTCGAGGCGCCGCAACGCGTCTTCGTGCATCTTGGGCTGGTACATCTCGTAGCGCCCTTTGCCGTTTCGTTTTGCGACGTACATCGCGAGGTCGGCGTCGCGCAAGAGATCATCGGGCGTCACCCGAGGTTGATCGGCGATCGCGATGCCGATGCTGGGCCGCATGGCGACGTCGCTCGTCAAGACCCGAAAGGTCGGCTGAAGGGCGTTGATGATCCGCTTGGCGATCTCTTGGGCGGTCGCGGGCATGAAGCCCGCCTCGACCAGGATGGCGAACTCATCGCCACCGAAACGCGCCACCGTGTCGCCCGGGCGAATCGCCGCCTGCAGTCGTTTCGCCACTTCGATCAGCAGTTGGTCGCCGGCGGGGTGGCCGAAGCTGTCGTTCACCGCTTTGAAGTCGTCGAGGTCCAAGAACAGGACCGCGACGGCGTTGTCTTCGCGAGTACTTCGGTCCATGGCGTGGGACAGTCGATCGAAGAAGAGCGAGCGATTCGCCAGACCGGTGAGCGTGTCGTGCAGCGCCTGATGACTGAGCTCTTGTTCGAGGGCGTGACGTTCGGTCACGTCACGGCCATTGAGCACGATGCAGCCGACATCGGGTTCGTCGAAGAGATTGGTGATGACGACGTTGATGATTCGCCACTGCCCGTCGAGATGCATCACCCGCACTTCAAAGACCGAACTACTCCCCAGTCCCCCGTCGAGAACCTTGGCCACATGTACCTGAGCGGTCAAGACGTCGTCGGGGTGGATCAACTCATCCATGGTCTTGCCGAGGAACTCCTCCGGACCGCGACCCAACATCTCGGTCACCGCGTCGCTCTGGTACGAGATGCGAAAGTCGGTGCCGAGCATGGTCGTGACGTCCGAGGAGTACTTGACCATCGCCCGAAATCGCCGTTCGTTTCGGGCGCCGAGGACCACCCGCGTCAATTCGACTCGCTCGAGCGCCAAGCGCAGTTGGGCCACGATGCCGTCGAAAATCGCTCGCAGGTCTTCGGGGAGCGCGCGATCGTGCGCGAGGATGATCCGCTCTTGAGAGGCCTGACGTTCGGTTGAGATCAGTTGCGTCCACATCGTCGACACCGGTGTCGACCCGACGGTGCCACCACTTCCCAGGCGTAGTCGTCGCAGGTCGCTGCGGGGATCCGGGGTCATCACCACGACGCCTCGACCGACGACCTCCGGCCACGTCGCCGCAACGATCTTGACGTGGCGATCCTCGGCCGAGGTCACGACACAGCCGATGACGCCCGCCGCTCCGATGTCCATCATGGCGGCAACGCCGGCGTTCCATACGTCCGAGCGGTCCGTCGCCGAAACGAGGAACTCAGAAAAGCCCCGAAGCATGTGTTGTCGGCGCGCGTCGATTGACTGAATCTGAGCCAGACCGACCAGTCGGACGATCACCAAGACGAAGACCAGTGCCGAGACGATGGCGAGGATGCCACCATCGGAAGGGACTCCGGCGACGTCGCGACAGACCAGAGTGATCGGCGCGACCAACGCCGACACGATGAGGACGGCCAGCTTGACTCGGCTGAGGTGACGCGCTCGCCATGGACGCTCCGTCGTCAGGTCGCGCATCGCCGGGTGCAAGGCGGCCGCACCCCAGCAGACGTAGAACAGCACCCAGCCCAGGTCGGTCGGCCCGCCAACCTTCCAGAGGCCGTGCAACTGGATCCAGCCGTAGACGCAGTCGGCGCCCAGCACGCCGAACGCCCCGAGTACCAACAGCCGCAGCGATGTCCCTCGGGTGCCGCCGCCAAAGACCAGGCGCATGAGTACGCAGAGCAGCAGTATGTCGCCTAACGGGTAGGCGATCGACGTCGCCTTGACGAACCACGTCATGTCGGCGTCGTGCACGTAGGGCCGTATGAGAAAGATCCACGACAACGCGCCGAGACCGGCGGTGACGATCAACGCGTCGAGCGCGGCACCGCCTTCGCCGTCGCCGCGTCGGCGCGCACGGACAATGAGAACGAGACCCGCCGCCAGCAGCGGATACGTCGCGAGATAGAACACGTCGGCGAGCGAAGGAAAGGGGTTGACCTCGTGCAGATACTTCGTGAGTACGTCGTACGTGATGTCGCCCAACGCGAAGGCCGTGACGCCCAACGCGATGACCACCCAGGCCGATCGGTGGTCCGGCCGATTGCACGCGATGCCGACCACGATGGCCGCCGCGGAGCCCAAGCCGAGCAGTCCCCACAGGTAGACGTGGTACGACGGCAGCGCATAGATCGCCGCGACCAAGAAGACGTTGAGGATCGCGTAGCTCCACGCGACGCGCGGACGAAGACCTTGCGTACGTGTGATCATCCGCATTCGCGCCGGAGATCGTCACCGCGCAACGGGGTCGACACGCCACGTAAGCCAATGTGCCAAATGACGGTCATTGACGAAGCTCTCACGTCTACCTAACTGAAACCCCATCAGGGAAGAGCCCAATGACATAAAGGATCGTCAACCGACCTACAACGTCCAGAACCATCTTGGCAGCAACATCACTGAATACTCGCTACATTCACTCAATAGTTCGCTCGTCACTGTCACTCCTGGTGAGCCGTGAGATTGTGGATCACGTCATGCATCGAAGGGCGAGGAAACAAGCGAACGGTGTTGTCAACAAAAGGTCAGGTGAGATAGTCCGAGAGAAATGCGAGTGACGGTGAATCGTGCGTCGAGGAGCCAGCACACTTCTTTTCGAATCACGAATCCTTGACGTGATCTCGCCACGAGTGTTCGGGCGCGTACCCGATGACCTCGCGGGCCCGATCGATCGCGAGCAACGTCTCGAACTCGCCGATCTCGCGAGTGAGCGGAACATCCGGGAACACCTCGGCGAAGAGCGCCGCCGACGGACGGTTCATGACCGTGTCCGCCGCCGCGATGATCAGGGACGGGCATCCAACGATCGACTCGAACGGCGCGGCAAGTGAGAGACGACACGACGCCGCGACGTCGCGACCGTCGACGTAGCCCCACAAGTTCCAGACGCGAAGGAGCGGATCGGCCCACCTCGATGGGAACGCCTCGTAGTCATCCGGATCCATGATGTTGGAGAAACGAAGCGCCACGAAAGCGGTCCCCGACCACTTCGCAATCTCTCGAGCGATCGTCTCGCTCGCCACCTTCGACAACGCGTACGTCGTCGTGGGAACGGGATAGTGATCCTCATCGACTGGCGCGTAGCGAGGTGGACGTCCCTTCGTCGTACCGAACGGCAGACCGAGTGTCGTCTCACTGGACGCCCACACGACTCGTTTAATGCCACAACTCGCGGCGGCGTGAAAGACGTTGAAGTTCATCGCCATGTTCGTGTTGAACGTGACCGATGGCGTGTTGATCCCCGGCGCGGGAATATTGGCGAGATGGATGACGGCGTCGACGCCCGTCAGCACCTCGAGTGTCTGACCGTAGTCAGTAAGGTCCGCGCGGATCGCCCCGTGTTCGACGTCCGCCCTTGAAGACGCGATGTCGGTGGCCACGACGTCGTAGCCGTGTTCGAGCAAGTCCCGCACGACGGCACGGCCGGCTTTCCCACTCGCTCCCGTCACGCAAATACGCTGTGCCATTTCAACCACCTCTCCACTGGGACTGCGCCGAAATGGAGTCTTACCCATCGGCGAAACGAACGTCGCAGTGCCGGGGCGCAGTATTCGAACGGCGGTTCGATCTCAGACTCCTCGCGGAGGCACGTCTTAACCGACGATGGCGAACGGCGCCGAAGCCGCGATACCGATGACGTGGGAGAGGCCGCGTATCGGCTCGGGCCATGCTTGGTAGCGGCCACCCAACGTTCCGTTCCCCACTTCGCCGTAGTACGAACTCCCCCAGGCCCAGACCGTGCCGTTCGTCTTGAGGGCGAATCCAGCACTGATGTCGGTCCCGACCGCTTTGACGCCGGTGATCCTCGTCAGGAGGACCGGGACCCTGCTCCCGTTGTCCGTTCCGTTGCCCAGATTGCCGTCACCCCACGCCCACACCCTGCCTCCCGAGGTGACGGCGAACGCCTCGCCACCACCGGCCGCGACGTCGGTGATGCCGGTGAGTTTGCGAACGGCGACCGGGACGTCGGTCGTCGCGAAGGACCCGTCACCGAGCGCACTTCCGTCTTGAAACGTCCCGATGCGAGCTTCGCCCCACGCCACGACCGTCCCCGTCTGGAGGACCGCGTAGCCGCCGAGTTCACCCGCGGCGATGGAGACGGCGTTGGTGATACCTCGTACCTGGACCGGCGTCGAGGTGGAGGCCTTGCTTCCGTCGCCGAGCTCGCCGTCGGCCCCGACGCCCCACGACCAGACGGTGCCATTGGACTCGAGCGCGTAGGCGGTGCCTCCGATCGGGCCGCCGCCGGCGATCGCGGTGACGTTGGTGAGTCCGCTCACTTGGACGGGCACACTGCTGGAGGCGTCCGAGCCGTTACCCAGCGCACCGCCGGTGCCGTAACCCCAGGCCCAGACCGTGCCATCGGACTCGAGCGCGTAGCCGGTGCCCGTACTTCCGCCACCGGAGCCAGCGACCGCGGTCACCCCCGAGAGACCGGTCACCAGAACCGGCACTTTGCTGTAAGGGACCGAGGTCCCGTTACCGAGGTTGCCCTGGGCTCCGAGTCCCCAGTCATAGACCGAACCGCTCGCCGTCAAAGCGAAACCGTCGTCGCCATTACCCTGCACCTCGATCACGTCGGAGATATTGCGAACGTGCTTGGGCACCGCGGTCATCGCCAGTGTCCCATCACCGAGCTGACCCACGGCATTGAACCCCCAGGCCCAGACCGAACCGCCGGTCGCGGTCGTGGCACTGGCCGGTCCCCAACTCGTGAACGTTCCCGCGGTGATGAGCGCGACCACCCACAGCGCCCACCGACGTCGATCCATCACCTGTGTCGACAACCATGAACTTGTACGTACTCTCGACATGGACTCTCCCTCACGTTCAAACTGCACGCGCTTCGCATCGCGAGCGACGTGGCATCAAGTGATCCAAAGACTTCGAATCATGCAGTCAGTCTTCCGAAGTGGAGGTCCCCATCCGAGGGAGGTGGCACACTTTCGCGATTCGTATCAGCACCACTTGATTCATGGAGACTTCGACCTCATCGTCGTACCGGCACCTCATTGCGTATTCGCCACAGTCGTCACTCGGCGTTCGCAATTCAACGCCGTCGCGCGCCCACGAGGGACATCTCAAAGTGATCGGAACAACTGCCCGGAGGTCTTCGACCGAGCCGCCACGACCGCCGGTACCACGGACAGGAGATTGGCCACGACGAGGACCCCGGCGACGAGGGCGACGAGCACTTCGACGGGCACCACCGAGATGGGCACGGTTCCCAAGTTGGTGGCAAAGGCCCGCCACACCACTTGACCGAGCGCGATCCCTAAGGGCGTGCCCACGACGATGCCCACCAGCGCGACCGTGCTCGCTTGCCAGCACACCGTCGCGCCGACTTGGCGCTTGACGAACCCGAGCGCCTTCAAGAGTCCGATCTCGTGTCGGCGTCGAGCCACGCTGACGACCAGGAGGTGCAAGAGCGTGGCCGCGCCGAAGAGAGCGAGTACCAAACCCAGTATGAGCGGAAAGTTCACCGCTTCGCCGAAGTTGATCAGTGACGTCGGCGTGGTGGGCAATCGGGCGATATTCGGATAGGCCCGGAGATAGTGCGCGATGTCGGCACGTCCGGCCGCGCCGGGAACCATCTTCACCGTGACCGCGAACTGTTCATTGGCGTGATACGCCTTCAAACAGGACGTCTGATGCGCTCCGGATGGACAGAGTGCGTTGAGGTAGCCGACCTGAGTGAACGCCGCACCCGTGCCCAGTCCCCCGAGGCCCAAGTCACTGGGGAACGACGCCGTCCCGACGACGTGGAATGAACTGGTACGAGTGCCGCCCGTGGGCGATTGAAGTGTCACGTGAACGGTCCCGCCGATATGGGCGTGCACTTGATGCAGCGTGGTTTCGCCGAGGGCGATCTCACCGTCACCGGTCGGAATATGTCCATCGACCGTCGAGATGAGCATCGGACCGCGCAGCGCCTGTCCCGCGACAGAAAGGACGCTCACACCGTTGATCGAGATCTCGTCCCTCGTTCCGATCATGATCGCGCTCACGTCACTGTCGTGCTGCACGACGGTCAGTTCCTTGGTCGGATTGTTCTGAAGTCCTCCGAACACCAACTGGTAGTCCTGGCCATAGAGCGCCGGCGTGGTCGTCAGATGCGACAGACTGCTTCCGAAGACGGCCGTGGCACAGATCGCGGTGACGGCGACGACGGTACCGAAGAGTGCCGTGCCCACCGGAATGGAGGCGACGCCCTTTCCGCGCTCGAGGGCGTGGCGTACGCCGATCACCGCGCTCGGCGGCGCACTGGATCCCGCCAGACGCGCGACGATCGGCGAACGTCGAAACTGCGTGGACGGGCTCGCTCCGACGCGTACGCGCGAGGCGCGTATCGAGGGCCACAGGCCCAGAGCCGCCACCACGACGACGACCGCGAGCGCGCCCACGAGCAAGATAAGAGGATCGAAGGCCAGGCCGGGTGACGGTTCAGCGAGACGGGCTTCGCCGACCGGAGCCAGCGGTGAGAGGGCGAAGGCGACGATGACCGCGCCGATCGCGCCGGCAAGCGCCAGCGCGATGTTGCGCGCCGTTCCCAACACGATGAGTTGACGACGAGGAAGTCCGAGGGCGATGAGCTTCGGATACTCCTCACTCTCGACGACGCTTTGGCGTCCGAGCGCTTGGCCGATCACTGCGATTCCTCCCAACGCCGAAAGAAGGGCCAAGATCCACCACCCCACTGCCTGGGGCCGGATCGACGCCGCCACGGCTGCGGCGGTGGAGTCTTGATTCGACACGTACTCAACGTGCAGCGGAGTGGCGGCCGCAGCGAAGCGCGGGAGGTCGGCCGACCCGTGTTGGAGTCGCACGAGATAGACCGAGGCCTCTAAAGTCCGATGGTTCACTGCGCGGGCGAAGGCCGGTGTCGTGAACAGGTCGTACTCGGGACCCTGGCCCGCCGGGAATTCGAACTCGGCGGCGACGATGCCAACGACGTGCAGCGTCAACGTCGGCCCCGAAGGCGGCGCCGAACTGTTACCGGCGAGCGCCGACTGCTGGGACGACGAATAGAACGGGATGTGGAAGACCGACCCGATGTGTATACCGAAGTCCTGTTCGAGGGTGAACGACGCCAGGACTTGGTCGGTCGAGGACGGGTCGGGCATGCGACCCGAGACCAACTTGATCACTCGGTGCAACCCTGAGGGCGTCAACTCGTTGACGTAGAAGTCCGAGGGGTTGATTCCGCGCTTACAGGCGCAACGCGGTTGACCGTAGCCCGGGAGGACCACCGAGGTGACCGAGGCCACTCCGGGGAGTTTGGCCAGACCAGGTACGGGCGTGTCGTTGAACATGTAGACGTCGTAGCCGTGGGCCGCCACGAAGCGAGGGAACGCCGACGCCGTTCGGCGCCCCGCCGCGACCGAGGCGAGGACGAGTCCACCTACGACGGCGATGAGGACGACGAGGATCGTCCACGATTTCCAACGACGGCGAAACTCAGTACGAAAGACCAGCAGGACCGCGCTCACCTTGACCTCCCCACAACAGTGTGGCTTCCCGGGCGTCGTCGTCCCAGGAGGTCAGTACGTTGTTTTCGCGCGTGCTACCACCTACAAATCGAAGGAACGGCTGTCTGCAGGAAGTCAGCATTGCGAATCAGCGTTGCTGTGAGATCGGCTGAATCAGTTGTCTAGACGAGAGCGAAGTTCTCCACCATTGACGCAACGATTTCGCCGTAGAGCGCCGGGGGAATATCGTGACCCATGCCGGGAACGACCTTGAGTTGCGCGCCGGGAACGGCGTTCGCCGTGGCGCGACCGCCCGAGGGGTCGACGAGCGGATCATCGGCACCGTGGATGACGAGGGTCGGCACGTTGATGTTGCCGAGTGCCACCGTGCGGTCCGGTTGGGTGACGACCGCCGCGAGTTGACGCGCCATTCCCGCGGGGTGGAATGAACGGTCGTAGTCGGCGGCGGCGTGCTCGCGAATGTCTGCTTCGTCATAGGGATAGCCCGGCGAGCCGATGACCTTCGAGGTCTGGACGCTTCTCTCGATCGCCTCGTCGCGCGACGTCGGCACCGGACCCAAGAGTGCGCCGAGCGCATCGGGCGATGGCTGGCCAACGGCCCCGTCACCGGTCGTCGACATGATCGAGGTGAGGGTGCGTGTCTTTTCCGGAAAGTCAATGGCGAAGGTCTGGGCGATCATCCCACCCATCGAGGCCCCGACGATGTGCGCCGATTCGATGCCGAGGGCGTCCAGGAGACCGGCCGCGTCGGCCGCCATGTCCGCGAGCGAGTACTGCGCGACGGCCGTTCCTCCCAGCAGGTCGTCCAGTTCGCTCGTGCCGGCGTCGTCGAACCAGGTCGAGAGGCCGATATCTCGATTGTCGAATCGGATCACGTAGTAGCCGGCGTCGGCGATCAATTGGCAGAACGCCGGGTCCCACAGCGTCATCTGGACGCCAAGTCCCATGATCAACAAGACGGGCGGCGACGTCTCGTCGCCGAAGGTGTCGTATTCGATCTGGATTCCGTTTGCTGTTTGAGAAGTCATGGGATGACACTACAACTCGTCAATATTTCTCACCGACCTCTCGAATGTTGAGCAACGTTCGAGAGGTCCATTCACCGTTACGGCTAAACGGAGGGTGGACTCCAATTTGCAAGGTAGCGTTTTCCCTACGGGGCAGTCGTTCCGGATCGATTTCAGAGGAGCAGTGGCGTTGGAAAAATCACGGCGACCGTACCAGGCGACCTACGCCGTGTTGGCCCTCGCGGTCGGTGGTTACGCCTTGCTGCAGTCACTGGTCATCCCGGTACTACCCACGATCCAGGCCGGACTGCACACGTCGCAGAACTCCGTCACGTGGGTACTCACCGCCTATCTGCTGTCAGCAGCGATCTTCACGCCCATCATGGGCCGACTCGGTGACATGCACGGCAAGGAACGACTGCTCGTCGTCACGCTGGTAGCGCTGACGTTCGGGTCACTGCTCGCCGCCGTAGCGAGTTCGATGCCGTTGATGATCGTCGCGCGCGTCATTCAAGGCGTGGGCGGCGGTGTCCTCCCACTGTCATTCGGACTCATCCGTGACGAGTTCCCGAAGGAGAAGGTGATCGGTGCCATCGGCGTCATCGCGGCCCTGGCCGCGGCGGGCGCCGGACTCGGCATCGTGTTGGCCGGGCCCATCGTGAACGCGCTCGACTACCACTGGCTGTTCTGGATCCCCATGATCGTGATGGCCCTCGGTGTCGTCGCCGCGCACTACGTCGTTCCGGAATCAGAAGTTCGCACCGCCGGAACCATCAGCTGGGCGGGCGTACTCCTGCTGTCGGCGTGGCTCGTCGCCCTGATCCTCGGCATCAGCGAGGCGCCGACCTGGGGCTGGGGATCGACGAGCGTCATCGGACTCCTGATTGGCGCGGTGGTGCTGGCGGTGGTGTGGGTCGTCGTCGAGGCCCGTTCCGCGCACCCCTTGATCGATATGAACATGATGCGGATTCCCGCCGTGTGGACGACGAACCTGGTGGCGCTGCTGCTCGGCGTCGGGATGTACGCGGTCTTCGCGTTCCTACCCGAGTTCCTTCAGACGCACTCGTCGGCGGGCTACGGCTTCGGCGTCAGTATCACGAAGTCGGGATTGATCTTGTTGCCGATGAGCGTCTTCATGTTCGCCTTCGGCATGTTGTCGGGAAGGCTCTCGAGGCGTTTCGGGAGTAAGTCCGTGCTCGTCACGGGACTCCTGATCGGCATCTTCGCCTACGCGCTGCTCACCTTTGCCCACACCGCTCAATGGGAGATCCTGCTCGCCATGGTGATCCTGGGCGTCGGCTTCGGCCTCTCGTTCGCGTCGATGTCGACGCTCGTCGTCATCGCGGTGCCACCGGAACAGACGGGCGTCGCGAGCGGCATGAACGCCAACGTCCGCACCATCGGCGGTTCGATCGGCGCCGCGGTCATGAGCAGCATCGTGACGTCGGGCGTTCGCGCCGGTTCGGTACCACGTGAGTCCGGCTACACCCACGGCTTCGGACTACTGACCATCGCCGCCATCGCCGCGACGATCGCGGCGTTCTTCGTCCCCGGAAGACTGAGGGCGCCTACGGCGGTGACCGAAGCGACCATGCCGCACGCCGAACTGGGAATGGTCGCAGCCGGCACACTGGCGGGCGACGAATCCGAGTGACGTACCTCTAGCCGACGCCACGCTGTTGGATCGATGACCGGGCGACGACGACGCGAAAGGCGATTTGTTGAGCGTCCGTCGTGAGTCGTGTGCGCTGGTGATGCGAGGATTGAGGACTATCCAAAGGTCACACTCGGTGAAGAAAGTAACTCGATCTCGATTCGGAGTCTTCACTGTCGCTGCCGCAGTGATTGCGGTGACCTGTTTCGCCGCGTCGCCGATACCCGTCGCATCGGGCAGTCCAACGGGCAACATCTGGAATATCGCGACAGCACCGTCCCCGGTGGGCAGTTGGTACGCGCTCACCTACGGCGACGGGCAATGGGTCGTGCTCGGTAACGCGCCAGACGTCGCCGTCTCGACGAACGGCGCTACGTGGAACGAGTATCCAGTGCCGGTCGGCTCGTGGCAATCGGTCGCCTACGGGAACGGCCGCTTCGTGGCGCTGTCCTCCACCGTTGCCACATCTGAGGAACTCGTTTCGACGAATGGGCAGAGTTGGACTGCGGCGACTGGTCCGGCCGGTCCCGTGGACTGCCGTGACATTCGGTGCTGGACGCTTCGTGGCCGTGAGTTCGTCCGGTCAGATCGACACGTCGACGAACGGGACCCAGTGGAGCTCGGTGTGGCATCACAGCAACCTGGACTTCACGTCGGTCGCCTACGGCGGCGGGCACTTCGTCACCACTGACTCGGCCTTGGGCGCCATAGGACTCTCCACCAACGGCCTGCAGTGGAGTCGGCTCTTCCCGGCGCGAAACACCGTCACCGACTGGGGCGCCGTCGTCTACGGCGAGGGCGAGTTCGTCGTGCTCGACGGTGCACACTCTGGCGACTTTGCGACCTCCGTCTACGGCTACGTCTGGACTCTCCATTCGCTCTCCCCCGCCGAGGCGATCGACAGCGCGACGTTCGGCTGCGGCAGCTTTGTCGCCATCGGTCAGTCATCTGCGTCAACCGAGAACTTCATCTCGTCGAGCACGGGTGCGACGTGGACGACGACCGCCGCGCCGACTGACGCCACGTCGACCTGGAGCGCCGTCGCCTACGGCGCTCATCGGTTCGTCGCCGTCGACGCCTCCGGCAACATCGCCTGGTCGGCGACGACCGCCAACTGTGCGGCGATCGTTCCCACGACGCCGCAGCAAGTCTCTGGGAACATTCACAGTGGCCTGGTCTGGACCTACATGCATCCGCCCGCCAGCGCCGGCGGTGCTCCGGTCAACAGCTACCGCGTGAACATCTCCAAAGGAACGTTCTTGCGCCAGTGCTCGGCACCCGTGTACTTCGAGCCCAACTGCAAGGTCGCCGGACTCGCCAACCATCAGGTGTACTGGGTCACCGCGCAGTCGCACAATCGCTTCGGCTACTCGGTACCGAGCGACCCGGAGTTCGTCATCCCGACCGCGTCATCGACGTTCAGCGCAATCGCATCAGCGCCGGTGGTCGCTCACGGTGTCCCGCTCGTGGTGCAGGTCACCGGTGTCCTCGCCAACAACGAGGGTATCTATCCGATCACCACCATCACGGTGCACGTTGGCGCCGTGACTCTTCACTGCCACCCGAATCCCTTCGGCGAGTGCCTACTGACCGTCTCGAATCCACCGATCGGGTCCGACGCGATCTACGCGACGTATTCCGGCTTCGGCAGGTCGTATCAGTCGGCGACGTCGCGCGTCCGAGTCGAATCTTGAATCCATAATCTGTCCGCACCGCTCGCGGGACGATGCGACGCTCGATCGCCTCACTGCGTTGAGGAACGACTCCCCTGGAGCTTCGAGGCGGGGAGGAAACCGGCCTTCGACGTTCCCGTCATCGTTTCGCCGTCGACGGTGACGTCAAACTTCAACGTCAGCTTCATCGGCGTCGTCACGTCCTGGAGCCACTTGAGCTGGTTGCCGTCAGCGACCACGTCGTAGAAGGGAACGGACTCTTTGTCGGTACGCCCGACGCCACTGATCGCACCATCGTTTTCGGTGATGTCGAAGTGGGCCTCGATCGTGCCGATCGGCGTATCGATCGTCACGTCCCATGTTCCTGCGAATGTAGCCACTTTGTACGGTGTCCTCTCAAGTCTGCCCGGTGAAATCATCAACCACGTTAATTGGCGTGACGCGTGATTTAGGTGAACCGGCGTTCGAATTGAGACGGTTCATGTGTGCGACGATCGATCGTTGTGGACGCTTGTCGACAACGTTGCCTAAATGTTGGACGTTGCTTTGACTGACCCTTTGCGGATCGGGGCCACCCGAAACCACGTTCGTCCGTTCGACGTCGAGTACTCCACGCCCTTGGGGAAGATCGCGATCGCCCCGTGTGCACCCACGGGATCGAGACTGAGGACGTAGAGCGAACTGGGCGGTTGTGATCGCGGCGTCGAAATCGATTGCCAGTGGCGGCCTCCATCCTCGCTGTAGCCGAGAAGTCCGCTGTTGAAGCGATTCCAACTCCACATAGTTGAGCCATCGTTGCTCACCCAAATCTCGACGTACTCGTCACCGATATTTCCGACGTAGGGGATGTTGCCTGCCGTTGCACCCTCGCTCCCTTGTGAAAGAAGCGTCCAACTTCTCCCGTGGTTGAGCGATCTACCAAGATATGTCGTTCCCTGGCTCATACCTCCCCCTTGGTAACAGGTGAGGTACCAGGCAGTATTGGTGATCCGGAGGTCCTGAATCGGAATCTGGATTCGTGTGCCCGTCGATCCGCGAAGTTGGTAGCAGGGATTCGACCACTTCGACCACGTCGATCCCCCGTTTGATGTTTCGAGAACAGGGAAGTTACCTTCATCATCTCCGATAGCAACGATGGCGCTCGATCGACCGGTAGCGGCAATGAGGCGCACGCTCTCGGATCGAGGCGTCGAATTGGGAAGTGCATTTCGCGAAGGAATCGGTTCAACCTTGAACGGGCGCGTCGCGCCAACGCGGAACTCGTCAAGATACGACGGGCACCAGTTGCCACCTTCTTGATTGAGTTCATGCTTCGTGCACCGCAGCGTCACGAGCGTCAGGACCCCGCCCGCGATCTGATAGCTCTCGTTGACAGAAGGATCACCGATTGTCCCGGTCGCGAACGTGGGTGTGTACCCGGCAAAGTTCAGTTCGCGCCAACTGGAACCGCCGTTCGTCGTGACAAAGACGCCTTGATTCGAAACGGGACCTCCCGCCACGGCGGCGTCGGCGTAGCCCACTTGCGCTGAGACGAAGTCCAGGTGCGGAGCGGCCCACGCCACGCCGGGGAGTTCGAAGGACAGTTCGCTCCGGGCCCTCCAGGTCGCCCCACCGTTCGACGTCACGAGCAGATACGCGCCACTCGTTTTCTGTCCGGTACCGCCAATCGCGTACCCGAACTGCGGGCTCAACATATCGACGGTCGCCAGCGCCCTCACCGAAGCGTTCGTCGGCAGGATCTTCGAACCGGTCGGCTTACCGGAATCGCTGTTCGGATGACGGCCGTTCGCCGCCGGACCGCGCTGCGCGATCATCACCACCGCTGCGACAAGAACCGCGACGAGCGCCACGATCAAGCATCGTTTGAAGAGGCGCCAACGCCCTTTGCGACGCGCCTCCTTGATGAGCAGTTCCGCGGCGTCCGCCACATTCAGCGCGGTGTCGGGTCGAGGAGGTGAGATCGTCATTGCGCCTGCGATTGGATAATCGCGACGACCTCGTCGCGGCGATATCCCTGGTTGCGAGCGAAGTCCATGAGCTCATTGATTCGTGTTTGGAGGATGCTCTTTCCCGGTGATGCGACAACGCGAATACCTCGTCCGCGCGTGAAATCCAGAAGGCCTTCGTCACGCAAGATGTGCAGCGCCCGCATGACCGTGTTCTTGTTCACACCGATCACTTCCGCCAAGTCGATCGCCGATGGAAGACGCTCCCCCGGCTGCGCTTCGCCATCGGCGATGGCCCGACGAATCTCGGCCGCGACCTGTTCGTAGAGTGCGCCCGACTCGTTCTTGTTGACTTCGTTTATTTTCATAGATACTATGTTTGATAGTATCATTTCACTAGGGAGGATTCAATGACAATTTCTCCGACGCGCCACGATGTCGCGTTTGAAATCCCCGAGAACGCGGAACTGTTGATCAAAGAGGCTCGACGAAAGGGCCGCCGCCGTCGACTCAAGTTCGCGCTGCTTTTCACGGTGGCTGCGACGCTCGTGATCGCAATGGTTCTGCTTGCCGTTGGAGGAATACCGATCGGGTCCGAGCGAACACTCAGTGGACACCACGCCCCGCCAACGGGTGCGAATCTCTCGTCGGCCACAACGTTGCGGACCACCAATACCTATCTCCTCTACGCCGGGAACGGTGCCGGTGTCACGGCAACGTACAACTTGAATACGGGTTGCAGTGAGGTCTTTCTCACGAATGATTTCGTCCACTGGCGAAACGTGACGCCACCGATCAAGCGCACGTCCGGGATTCCCAAGGGCCAGTGCCTCTACGAATGGACCGACGCCTCATTCGCGTCACCCACCGACGGCTGGCTGCTCGCTCGCAACGGCGGAAGCGATGAGACGATTTTGCGCCACACGACTGATGGTGGCCGAACGTGGGCAACCCAACCGGACGGCGATACCGGTAGCAATGCCGGCATGGAGACCATAGATTTCGTCAACTCAAGAATTGGTTGGCGTCAGCAGTTCGCCTTCGGCTCCAATCGCAGTTACGAACTTCAAAGGACGTTGGATGGCGGTGCGACATGGTCCGATCGCTCTGCACACAGTTCATGCACCTTTGCCCAAGACGTATTCTCAACGGCGTCAATCGGGTTCGCTATCTCCAATGTGGAGGCGACGTCCAATCCGACGTTCTTGTTGCGAACCGAGAATGGGGGCATTAACTGGTCGCGCTTGACCTTCCCCACGCCGCCGTCACTCCCCAATAACGCGCGCGGTCTCTACGAAGAACCGGCATTCGTTGGCGCCGACGGCGTCGAGCCAGTTGACTTTCCCGTCGACGGTCACCAGGCCATCTACTTCTACACGACACACGACGATGGGTTGACGTGGAAAGTCGATGCCAATTCGATGTTGCCCGTCATCGTGAATGAACCATTGAAACTGAATCCAGAGACAGCGTCGGGAGCGTGCAATCTCGATACCGCCGCGACAACCGGACGAGCCGCCGCGATCTCCTTGGCGAATCTCTCGACGTGGTGGATTCTCGAACCGGGACCGAAGGGCACGACGAAGAGGGTGGTGATAACCGACAGCGGTAGGGCTGAGAGCACCTTCACCATCGAGGACTTGCCAGCGACCACGGGCCAAATGGAGTTCTCGGCACTGAACGTCAATGACGCGCTCATTACGCGCCCAATCCCGTACGGATATCAAACAACGTTCGAGAGCACCGACGGAGGTGCCACGTGGCGAAAACTCAAACTCTGATGTCGTCAGCTCGACAGACGACGGTGACGCCTTCACCGTATTCGAGGCCCCTCACCCTGACGGCGACCTTACGGTTTGCCCGGTCCGGACCTCACATTCGCGAGGTCCACGTTCGGGAGTTTCGAGCACGTGAGGATCGGGTGATCGCCCAATGAGAGCACGAAGCTCGATGGAGAACCGAACTCGATGCGAAGGGCGATGGCGCTCTTGGCTTGGCACGTCGACGCGGGCTTGTAACTCGACGCCGAATTGACGAACAACGGCACGTTGGCGACGCCACCAAGCGATTTCAGGACCACGAAGTCGCCGTTCGCGGTGACCAGTTCGGATCCCACGGTCTGTCCGATCGGCAGGGAACCGGAACCTAGCGGTTGCATGTTCGGCGCGCCATTGAGATAACACGGCGTAGTGCCATTGTTGGTGAAGTCCACGAAGGTGTAACGCAGTCCCCCGACCTTCACGCGACGCAGACTCAGTTTGGTGTTCTTGCTCGTGCAACTCGAGAGACCTTTATATAGTCCCGCGGGCAACTGTGGCAGAACACGCCACGTTCGATTGTTATGAGTCACGTACATCGGCCCTTGCCACACTTGGTAGATCGACGACGTCGGACCGAAAACGGACAGTGAGCCTGGATTGCCACCGGTGTTTCCGAGGGCCGACTCTGGTGTCCAGCGTGTTCCTCCGTCGAAACTCACGGAAAGCCCGCCCGCGGGATTCTGGAGCGCGGTGTACAGCACGCGGTCGTTGCCACTGAAGAAGTAGTACGCCGGCGTGCCACCGAGGTTGCCCTTGATGTCGCGTTGCGCGCTGTCGTCGAGGACCGTCGACCACGTCGCGCCGTCATCCACCGATCGAAAGATCTTCGCGGTGCCGTGGTAACTCCCCTCATCCAAGAAGCACGAAAGGAGCCACTGTCCGTCGCTTCGCCACGACCATCTGTTCGATCAACGAACCGCTGCACGGGTTCGGGATCCGTGACCAGGAGCGCCCGTCATCGTGAGTGACGATCAACGACGAACGCGTGGCCAAAATGTCAGTGCTCAAGTTGACGA
The DNA here is from genome assembly GCA_963804325.1 of uncultured Acidimicrobiaceae bacterium. Lineage (GTDB taxonomy): Bacteria > Actinomycetota > Acidimicrobiia > Acidimicrobiales > RAAP-2 > RAAP-2. The sequence continues at coordinate 351,267 of CAWDPT010000010.1, read as the reverse complement.
CGTGCGGTGGAACCCGGTGCGACCGCCAAGAGCGCCGCCGCGCTCGGATACTTCACGTTGGAGTCAGGGATGGGTCTCGAGTATTCGGGGATGGTCGATCCGATCTCGTACCCGTTCAACTCGTCGGTGCACTTAGGTGGTGACGACGCGCTCGAGGTGTGACACTTCGTCGTCACGAGAGTCATCGTCGACCCAATCACGCCGTAACTCGAGTACGGGCTATTGGTCTCGACGCGCTTCCATGTCAGCCCACCATCGTCCGTCACGATAGAGAGCACTGTTGCGACCGAGGACGTATCCGACATCGCGGCTGACGAAGTCGATCATTGGATCGCTGTCGACCGTACCGAAGTCGGTGAAGATCGGATATCGATCGTCGTCGCTCGGAATCTCACTGCGCAGCGTCCACGTCCGGGCAAGATTCGTCGTTCGAACGAGGTAGTACCGGTACCGACTGTGCCCTAGGTATCGAGTCGCCAACGCGTAACCGAGCGTGGGCGACAGCATGTCCACCTGGTCCACTTGGGTGGACTGCCCGAGCAGCGTGTTCGTCAGGACCGCACCGGTCAGCACCGCTTTGGAATCAGGGGCGGTCGCTCGCGCCACCGTCGGGCGCGCGATCAGAACGCCCGTGCCAGCCATCGCTACAGCGACCATCAGAACCAAAACCGCACGAAATGGCTTCACCAGTGCAAGAGTATCGACCTTTCGTTTTTGCGTCATGGCGTCAATCGGGGTCGCATCGACTCACTGATCCGACGTCATCGGCATGCTTCAATCGCCGACATTGAGCCATAGCGTGTACGACTGACCTGTTCCGTTCAACTAATGAGGCTGAGAGGGCACTCCCGATGACCGCTACCGACAGTCCCACTACCCCAGCGCCCACGAGCGCCTCGCGCAACCGATGGACGCTGCTCGCGGTCTGCGCGGGCACGTTCATGCTGCTCGTTGACGTGACGATCGTGCAGGTCGCGCTGCCGACGATCCAACGCCACCTCGGAGCCTCATTCTCCGACCTGCAATGGGTGATCGACGCCTACGCGCTCAGCCTTGCCGTGCTCATCCTCACCTGGGGTTCGATGTCCGACCAATTCGGTCGCAAGCGTGTCTTCATCGCCGGACTCGTGGTCTTCACGGCGTCGTCACTGCTCTGCGGCGTCGCCCAGTCGATCACCATGCTCATCTGGTCGCGCGCCCTTCAAGGCGTCGGCGGTGCAGCGATGTTCGCGACCGGTCTCGCGCTCATCGCCCAGGACTTCCAGGGCCCGGCGCGCGGCAAGGCGATTGCGGCGTGGAGCGCCACCGTGGGCGGCGCGGTCGCGATCGGGCCACTCGTCGGTGGTGTGCTCACCAGCGGCGTCGGCTGGCGTTGGATCTTCTTCGTCAACGTGCCCATCGGCGCCGTGGCGATCTGGCTCTCCTCGACCAAGATGCGCAACCAGAAGGACCCCGGCGCGACGCACGTCGACAGCCTCGGCCTCGTCAGTTTCGCGGCGGGTATGTTCCTGCTCGAGCTCGGTCTCATCCGGGGCAACGCTCTCGGCTGGTCGAGTGGGTCGATCGTGGCGATGTTCTGCGGCTCAGCTGCTGCCTTCCTCGCTTTCGTCTTCGTCGAACTCCACCAGAACCGGCCGATGTTCGACCTCTCGCTCTTTCGCAAACCCAGCTTCAACGGCGTCTCGCTCGGGACCTTCGCGGTAGGTGGCGGAATGTTCGCGCTCATCCCGTTCCTCACCTTGTACCTGCAGAACGACTTGGGTTACTCCCCGCTCGGCGGTGGACTGCGCCTCTTGCCGATGACGCTGCTCACCTTCTTCATACCGTTCGCCTTTCGTTCCCCCATCCACCGACTCCCGCCCGGCCTCGTACTCGGTGGCGGCATCGCGGTCACCGCCGCCGGCATCGCCGCGCTGCTCGCGGTGGGACCCAACTCGAGCTGGACCGTGTTGATCCCGGGGATGGCGCTCGCCGGCATCGGTATCGGCATCGCCAATCCCGCCATCGCTCGCGTCGGGCTCGGCGTCGTACCGCCCGAACGCAGTGGCATGGCGTCGGGAATCAGCAACACCTTCCGCATCGGCGGGCTCGCGACGGGTGTCGCGGCGCTCGGCGCGATCTTCCAACAGCGGATCACCGCTTCCATCTCGACGAGTGCCGGCGCGCACGCCGGAGCGCTCGGGCGCGTCATCGCCTCGGCGGGCGTCAAGGCGGCCGCCCACGGCCAACCAAAGATCGCCGACGCGGCTCGCGTCGCCTTCGTCTCGGGGTTTCGCACGATCGTCCTCATCGGCGCGATCATCGTCGCGCTCGGAGCAGTCGTCTCTGCGTGGCTCGTGCGATCAAAAGACTTTCACCGCGCGGCCACGCCGGCGCCGGCACCCGAGTCCGCCACAACCGTCGTGTCCGAGCCGGCGTAATGCAGATGGGTTCCCTATAACGTCAGACGCATGAAAATAACGTCTGTCGTTGCGTCCGCCTACGGCGGTCCCGAAGTGCTGTCGGTCGTCGAGTCACGACTGGATGATCCCGCACCGGGCGAGGTCCTGATCGAGGTCCGCGCCGCTGGAACGAACCCGGTCGACTACAAGCTCTATAGCGGCACGTACGGCAGTGATCCGTCAAATCTTCCGATGCCACTCGGATTTGAAGCGGCGGGAGTCGTCGTAGGAATCAACGGCGAGACCGAAGGTCCCGGCGGGCGTATCGCTGTCGGCGACGAGGTCATCGCCTACCGCGCCACCGGCGCCTACGCGAGCGGACTCCTCGTTGATGCGGACAACGTGTTGCCGAAGCCACCGAACATGACGTTCGAAGAGGCCAGTGGGTTGATGCTGACCGGAGTCACGGCGATTCACGCATTACGTGCGACCAAGACCGGAGCGGGCGACACGCTCTTGGTGCACGGAGCGGCCGGTGGCGTTGGCCTGACGGCCGTGCAAGTTGCGATCGCTGACGGCGTGCGAGTGATCGGGACCGCCAGCGAAGGCGAGCAAGAGCGACTTCGCAGTCTTGGCGTTGAGCCCGTTGTCTACGGCGACGGATTGCTCGAGAGGGTTCGCGCCCTCGCACCGAACGGCGTCACTGCGGCGATCGATCTGGTCGGGACCGACGAGGCCGTCGACGTCTCGGTCGCCCTTGTCGCCGACCTCGACCGGATCGCAACGATCGTGAATACGGAACGAAGTACGTCAAAGGGCATCCAAGCACTTGGTGGTGGCCCTGGCGCGGACCCGGGCGTCGAGATTCGATCGGCCGCTCGACTGGAGCTGATTCGACGAGTCGAAGAGGGGTCGCTGCGAGTATTCGTTGAGGCGACGTTCCCCCTGGTTGAAGCCGCGGCTGCACATCGACAGCTCGCCGGCGGCCACGCGCACGGCAAGATCATTCTGGTTCCTTAGTTCTTCACCGCCGGGGCATCACCCGAAGTGACCCGCTGCTCTATCACCGGCCAGTGAGTAATTTTCTTTCCACGGCCTTGAGGGTCCAGAGGTTGTGGTCCGCGATGAATTGATCTCCGATTCGAGGCGCACGACGAGGAGACTCGTGGTTACAACTGCTGCTCTCGCCCCGCCGCGGTACGAGCACACTCACGACAAAACAGGACGCACGACAGTACGCCGGTCGCGGAGCGCTTCGCGACAAAAGCGACGGCTGACGCCTTGCACTGTCGGAAATGCCAGCAGTTGTGATTGGAGCACTCGCAAATCCCTCGTGAGCGCAGTCGAGCCGTAGCTTTCAGCTCATCGCTCAACTCGGGTCGAGCCTTGCGTCGACGTTCGCTACCTTCACGCGCCTGCGCTCGGCGATCAGTCACCGAAGCGTCGAGACCATCGGGCTTCAGGGTTTCACTCACTGACAAATCTTGTCTCCTCAACCGGCCATTTTGTGGGACCAGTGGCAACTCGCAGTGAAAACGTGTTGATTCGTTGCAGTTGCTGAGGAAATACGCAATTACCTCGGAGTTGGATAACCCCTACTCACGCTGACGAACGGGGCACACCACCTGCCTGGGCCTTGGCGAGCACGAAGGCCGTCGCCGATCGCACGCCGTTGAGGAAGAGCGTGTCCTGTTGCACCTTGGTCAGTCCGAAGTCAGTGGCGGTCAGGCCCGCGTTGTCGACGAAGATCGTCTTGGCGGCCGTCAACTGATCGACCGAGTAGGAGTCCCATTCGTTGGTCATGGTCTTGAGAGCGCGCAGGGCCACCTCCAGGGTCGACGCGCACGCTTCGGTAGCCGGAAAATTCGTCTCGAGTCGAGAGAGCTTTATCCCTATCGTGGGCCAACGCGAGGGCTGGCCGTCGGTGCGGTCGAACGCGTGGATCGGGAAGTTCGCCAGCATCCCTCCGTCGACCCACGTCTGGGTTCCGGCTTCGTAGTGCAGTGTGTTCATACCACCGTCCGGCGCGGGTATCTCCACGCTCGCCTCCTGCGAGACGTGGTGAATCGGCTCGAAGAAGAATGGAATCGACATCGACGCGCGCACCGCGTCGACGGGGTCTTGCACGCTGGGGTCCTGGCCATAGAAGGGGAAGTCCCACGGCAATCGAACAAGTTGCCCTCGGGTGATGTCCGAGGTGTGCACCACCAGGCTGTAGTCGTGACCTGGGGCGACGCTGAGTCCCGGGTCTGCGTCGGTCGAGAGTTTCAAGTCGTCGAACGTCGTCACGCCGAGTTGATCGTGCAGGATCGGACGGAGCCAGGTCTCGAGGTAGTCACCGGAGTACACCCCCTCGTGACGCAGGAGGATGGTGAGGTCGGAGATCTCTTCCATCTTGTGACCGCCCACGTGATCCAGGATCCTCTGGACCCTGCTCTCGGGCATGAAGTTGGTGAAGTCCAACGATCGGATGAATCCCAACAGATCGGTCATCTCACGCTGCGCGCGCGTCAGTCCCGCGACGAGCGTGGCCGCGATCGCTCCGGCGCTGGTACCGGCGACGCCGCGAAACGAGTACCCGGCCTCATCCAGCACCAGAATCGCTCCGACGAGCCCGAGGCCCTTGACGCCGCCACCTTCGAGCACCAGGTCAGCGCGAAGCTCTTTTTTGTTCGCGTTCGCCGGGTTCGGCCAGCCGTCCTCCTCACGCAACTTCTCCGCCGCGTCGAGAAACTGACGTTGGAGCGCGGGGTCGCGTTCGTAGCCGCACGCGGCGTCGGACAGGGTAATCGTGTCGGTCATCAAGACCTCCCTTATAGGACAAATCCGATCGACGACCGGTCGGTCGGCGAAATGGAACGTGACGTCTCACGCATCGGTGAGAGCCTCGAGCGCCGTGACGGCTCGCTTCTCGACGTTGCCGTAGTGGTTCGTCGCCGCCAGCTCGCGCGCGACCTCGAGAAACGTCTTGGCCCGTTCGAGGTCGCCGTCGCCGTTGCGTCGTGAGAGCATCACGCCCCAGAAGAGATTCGTCCGAGCGCTGAAGAACTTCGCACCGGTACGTTCGCACTCGGACATTGCCTTGGCCAGGTACGTCTCGGCCTCGTCGAAGCGCTCGAGACAACTCGCCAGGGCACCGAGGTATTGGCACACGGGACTCTCGCACTCGGCGCCGTTACTGGGCCAGAGGTCCTCCCAGGGGACCAGGAGATCGAATATCTCCTCGACGATGGCGAGGTCGCCCAGCGCGAGCGCCGCGTCGGCGAGCCAGACCATGGCGGTGAGCCACGTGGCGTCCATCGGCGACTCGAAGTTCCTCGCGGACATCGCGGTGAGGTGCGCGCGCACTTCATCGAGGTTCCCGGCCTCCGCGTGGGCCAAGGTCAGCGCCGCGGTCACCGCATCACCCACGTCGGGCGCGTCGACGATGATCTGCTTCAAGATCTCCACGAGGTCGCCCAACGTGCCACGTTGGTGACCGATCGTGATCAGCTGACCGCCGTACATCACGAAGGCGTCCGGCTGACCGCTGTCCGAGCCGACCTGGAATGACGCCAGCGCCAACTGATCGGCGACGTCCGTGTCCCCGGCCGCCATGGCGCGCCACGCCTTCGTGAAGAGGTAGGTCCAGCGAAGCCCCGGCTGGTCGAGTCGTTCCACGAGTTCGCGGACGATCTCTATGACGCGGTCCATCTCGTCGAGGTCGCCGGCCAAGATGGCGGCCTCCTCACGCCAGTGGGCGGCGAACAGGATCTGCAGCGGATCGCCCACCTTGTCGGCGAGGGTCATGGCGCGCTGCGTGCGCTCGAGCGAGTCCTGGCTCAGCTCCGGGACCATCAGGGGGAACGCCAAACTGTTGAGCACGCGTACGGTCACGGCGTCGTCCCCGTGGGCGTCGGCGATCGCCAGCGCCTCGCGCGCCAAGGTGAGGCGATACTCGAGCGACGTGCCCACGGCGAGTTCGGCGCAGAGGGCCGCGAGGACCATCGCCCTCGACGGATCACTCGTTCCGAGACGCTCGAGGGCGATCGTGAGGATCTCGACGGTCTCGGTATTGACCGCGCCGATGGCGCTGAAGAATCCTCGGTCGGTCGCGAGACAGGCATCGACCAGTCGGCCGGTCTCGTGCAGTTCGGCCGCCAAATGCGCGGCCTCGACCAACGTGGCGTGAAAGCCGGGGTCCCCGGTCTGACGCTGCGCCGTGCCGAGGCCGATCATCAGGTCGACGCGCAGGATCGGGTCGGGCTCCTCGGACTGCGCGTAGAGGTCGAGGGCCTTCACGAAGTAGCCGAGCGCGTCGGCCGGCGCCAGCGCTCGCAGCGCGGCGTCACCGGCGCGCTGTGAGTAGTTGATGGCCTTGAACAGGTTCACCGGCTGCGTGGCGTTGGTCCAGTGCCGAGCGAGTTCGCCCACTCGGGCGTCGGGTTGGTCGGCCAAGAGTTGCTCGAGCGCCTCGGCGACCTGGCGATGGATTTGGGCGCGGCGCGCGCGACCCAGGTCGGCGTACAGCGTGTGCTGGATGAGGGCGTGCGCGAAACTGTAGCGACCCGACGAGTCGCGGACCTCGCGGATCAACGCCACCGCAGTGGCGGCGTCAAGCGCATCGAGGAGTTCGTCCTCGCTCGCATTCGTCGTCTTGGCGAGGAGGTCCAGGTCGAAGTCCCGGCCTATCACCGACGCCACCGAGAGCACCCGACCGGCGTCGGTGCCGAGACGCGCGACGCGACCGCCGATCACCTCGCGCACGCTGTCGGGCAGCGACATCTCATCGAGGTCGTTCGCCTGCCAGCGACCGTTCTCGTCTTGATAGACGGCGCCGGTGTCGATGAGGTGGCGTAGGACCTCGCTCACGAAGAACGGGTTGCCGTCGGTCTCGCGGTAGACCGCGTGCGCGAGGGGCACCTCGCTTTCGTCCAATGCCCGGCCGGCCGCCGCTTCCATGTAGGTGATCACGCCGAGGTCACTGAGGCCCTTCAACTCGATCCGATGCACGTTGCCGTGGAGGTGCAGTACCCCGAGCGACTCGCGCAGCGCGCTGGCGTGCGCCAGTTCGGAGTCGCGGAACGTACCCAGGACCAACACGCGCGTCGACTGCTCCGCGGCCGCCAGATGTCGCAGCAGCAGCAGGCTGCCGTGGTCCGCCCACTGCAGGTCCTCGAAGACGATGACCATCGGACGTTGCACGGACAACGTCGAGAGGAGACCGACCACGGCAGCGAAGAGCAAGAATCGTTCGGTGTCGGCGTCGGTCGCTCGCGATGGCGGGAGATCAGGCACGCGACTCGCCAGTGCCGGCACCAGTCGGGCCAGCTCGGAACCGTGCACCGCCACGTGCTCGAGCAGCGTCTCCTCGGGTGCGTGGGTGACGTAGTGACTCGAGCGCTTCGTAGAAGAGTTGGTAGGGCGTCGCGAGGTCCTCCTCGCAGTGCCCGAACAGTACGAGGGCTCCGGCGCCGGCGGCCGACCTCGCGAACTCGCTCACCAGCGTCGTCTTGCCGAGTCCCGCTTCGCCGGACACGATGACGAGTTCGCGCCCACCGTCTTCCGTGACGCGTTTGAAGACGTCGTTGATCAAGGTGATCTCGGCCTCTCGCCCGACGGTCCCGACGGCCGGTCGCACGCCAAGTCGACTGGAGAGCGGAAATTCGTTCCCGTCGAAGGGCTCCCAGACGATCTCGACGACGTCGATCGGGTCGGGCAGACCCTTCAGCGCGAGCGCCCCCAACGGCCGCGACGAGAAGCGATTGCGACGGCCGGCCATGGCGCGTACCAGGTCGGCACTGAGGATCTGGCCGGGCTCGGCGATGGCGCACAGTCGCGCCGCTTCGATGACCGGATCGCCGAAGTAGTCGCCGTTCTCAACATTGACCTCACCCCCGCTCAGACCGACGCGCAGGCCCATCGATCGACCGCGCACGTTGTTGTCGCGTTCGACGCCTTGTTGCATGGACACAGCGCACGCCAGGGCCGACGACGCGGAGTTGAAGGCCACCATCAGCCCGTCACCCAGGTTCTTCACCTCGTTACCACCGGACTTCAGAATCGACTGGCGCAGCACGGAGAAGTGGCGCCGTCGCAGCTCGTCGGCCTCTTGCGCGGTGAGTTTCGACGAAAGTTCCGTCGAACCCACCAGGTCCGTGAACAAGATGGTGACGTTGACGGTGTCGGCCGCATCACTCATGCGTTGATGTTCGCCTTCAGCATCCGCGGCTCGATACGCCAGCCGGTCGTGGGTTCGGCGTCCATCACGGCCTGCAGCGTGCTCAAGTCGTCGCGGAAGGCCCAGAACGCCGCCGCGCCGCGAGAGTCGAGCGCCAGTCCCGAGAAGTCGCTCATCAGCGGCGTGCGCGCCACGTTGAGGGTGAAGTTCGCGTTCACCAGTCGCGCGTACACGTCGAGGGGCAGACGCTGGCCGTTGGCGTAGACCCGAGGGGGCTGCACGTCGGGCCAGAGTTGATAGTTCCACACGCCCGACCCGAGCACTTCGTGTTCGACGGTCGTGAAGTAGATCAGCGTCGCGATGAGTTCGGACGCGCCCGCGATCGTGAGCGGCGCACCCGCCAACTCAGTGACGCCGTGGGGCACGTAGGCGTCGAGGCTCTCCACCCATGACGCGAGTTGCTCATCGGAGGCGAGCGCGTCATCGGAGTCGTAGTAGACGCTCAAGAAGCGCTCGGCGTGGGCGCGGATCACGCCGAACAAGGTGACGAAGTTGTCCCTCGACGGGAGGTCCATCTTGCTGGCGTCGAGGCCGCGCAGTCGCGCGTCGACGTCGGGATTGAATCGGCGCAGGTCCGTCTGCGCGCAGGTCTTCTCGAAGAGGTCGCACATGCCGGCGTGCGTGAAGCTGAAGATGTTCTCGAAGTCGCCGGCCGGCGCCATCTGATCCAGCGTCACCATTCGATTGCTCGAGTGCGTGGCGTACACGTGCGGCTGCAAGAGTCGTCGCAGCGGATGCGTCGCGATCAGACAGTTCCTGGTGGTGAAGGACAGCGGACCGCCCGACGACAGGTGCAGCCAGTTGAAGTGGCGAACGAGCGACAGGTGCGTGGTCACACCGCACAGCGCCAAGCGCTGCGCCCGGTCCCAGTCGACGTCGTCGGGGGTGCACGAGCCGAGCTCGGAGTCGATCCGCGTCGCTCGCAACGAACGTTTGGCTCTTGTCCAACGCGAACTCGACGACCGCGGCGGGAGAGCGCAGGCCGGGATGCACTTCGAATCCCTCGAGCGAACTGACGTCCCAGCGATAGACGCCCGTCTTCACCTTCGTGAGATAGCACGAGTACGGACCGTCCACGGCGAGGCGGCCAAGGTCGAGTGGGTCGAAGCCGGCCGGTCGCACGGGCGCCGGGAAACTGCGCCGGTGCTTGGCGGGATACACGTTCGCCAACGCCGCGACGGGGTCCGCGTCGATCGGTGGCAGTCCCGGCTGCATCGGCGAGAAGACGCGGTCCAGGGCGAGTTGCAACCGGCAGAACAGTTGGGCCGGGAGTTGGGTCTCGTCGCTCGGGATGTGATCGGCGACCATGATGCCGTCGATGGGGATATTCGAGAACTGTGCGCTGAAGGGCACCGGCACGATGGGTCGTATCTGGAGCATCGGTGGAGGAACGACCATCGGCTTGGCGTGGCTGAACTTGAACTCCATGAAGAAGTTCCAGAACGCGCTGCGCCATCGCCACATCATGAGGGCGCGCCCTTCGCCGTGCGCCAGGGCTTGAAGCAGTTGTCGACGCCGGCTGAGCGCGGCGTGCAGATTCGGATAGTGACGAAGCAGGACCGACTTCATGGTGTTGTCCTCGATCCAGTCCATGCCCTCCTTCGTGTACACCTCGGGTCGGTAGTCGTAGGTGTAGAAGCGGTCGCTCTTGAGTCGTCGGGTCGCCATCAAGATGAAGACGCGAAACGCGGTGTCGCTGAAGGCGAACCCCTCCGGCAGTCGCTCGCAGTAGAGGCCGACCATCAAGTCGACCTCCTCGACGTCGCCGTAGACGCGGCGCAGGTCCGCCACGACCTGGGCGTCGTCGCTCATCTCCTCGAACGATGAGAAAGGCCGGCGGTGGAACTTGCGCAGGAACTCGTTGTAGCGCGGCACGCCACGTTCGCGGTTGCGCAGGATGTCGATCGTCGCGAGGTCGAGGAGCGTGCCGTCGGGCTGTTCGAAGTGTCGCAGCCCCTCGGGGTAGTTGTGCAGCGCGATCGCACCGGGGTGACTCGTGCCGAATGAGTAGAACAGGTCGTTCATACGGATTCGAGGGTCCTCGAGCACCTCGTGGGTGCTGGCACCGGACAACTGGGTGAAGTCGAAGTCGCCGATGAGTCGATCGCTGGCGCTCTCGCGAATGCTGTACTCGTCCGGGATGAGCGGATGCATGCGATAGACCGACATGAACTCCTCGGTCATGGAGTACGGCGTGCCGTGGTAGTACAACTGGGATCCGGGAACGCCGCTGAACTCCTCGCTCTTGGTGAGTCGACCCACCCGTTTCCAGAGCGTCTTTCCCTGGATGCCCCACCAGTTGAAGTTCATGCCCGTCTCCATGTCCGAGTCGGCCAGCATGGCGGGCGTCCACTCCACGGTGTGGATCCTGGCGATCAAGGCGGCGTTGATGAGTCGGGCGTGGTCGAAGAGTTGCTGGTCGTCCCAGCTCGGGGTGCACGGCGGCGAGCATCTCGCAGATCGAATTGTGCTCGCGCATGAACAAGGTGTGCATCATCGCGAGGCCCAGCCACCAGTTATTGGTCATCGCGGCGAGGTCGACGCCCGGGAGAGGCGCCATGTTGGGCGGGTCGAACGTCAACGCACCGTTGGACGTCAACTTCACCCGGCCGCGCTGGAATGTCCGAACCATCTCCTCGAAGTCCGGTTGGCTGCCGTAGACCTGTGAGGCGTCCCACCAGTGGGTCTCGGTGTTGCGATAGGTCGGCGGACCGCCGTCAGACGTGGGATCGACCTTCGTTCGTTGGATCTTCATCGGGCGCGTCGGCCACGAGTCGTCCGCCTCGAGCTCCACCTCCCAGGGATCTTCGGCGACGTTGGTGCCGTGACTCATCCAGTCGTGCACCTCGAACTGGATCCACGCGGCGGCGAGCAGGTTCAGTGTCGTCGCCGGGATGAAATGACGACGAGCCAGCAATTCGTTGGCGATCGTTCGCGGATTCGGACTCAACACGTCGTTCGGATAGGTGCCGTCGATGCGGGACGTTGCGCCCGAAACGGGCCCCCGCACTGCCGATCTCGGGGTAGACCGGGATCGTTCTGCGTCCCGTCCGACGACCTCGTCAACAGGCGAACGGGCGGGGGCGGTTCGGGTCCCCACGGGACGGGCTGGTCGCTGGTATCGAAGAGATTGTTTCGACGAAGCACCATCCGAAGACCGAACAACGTGAGCAGGGCCAAGGGCTTCGGGAGTTTGTCCCAACCGCGGTGGTAGTCGAGGTAGCTCGTCGTTCGCATGAAACTGCGTTTGAGCACTCCATCACGCATGATCGGCCGCCCCCAATCGAAGACCCCCGGGTCCCTGATCTCGTGATACTAGTGGTCGCAAAGTGTCCCTCATTAGGGATTTCTCAGGCACGACGACCTCGGGGTCTTCGTCGACCAGCGTGGGCCGAAGTTGACCTCGCGTTGCGGCCGATGTAATACCCCGAATTTAGAGTTCGAACGGATGCTCACTTCTGAACGAGAACTCAACGACAGGCAACGCGAGGCCGCCACGTTTGGCGACGGGCCGCTGCGAGTCATCGCGGGACCCGGCACCGGGAAGACGACCACGCTTACCGCCAGGGTCAATGTCCTTCTCGAGCGAGGCGTCGCACCAGAGCGAATCTTGCTCCTGACGTTCACCCGCCGCTCGGCGCGCGAGATCGTAAGTCGTGTCCGCGCGCTTCGAGGTACTGACCGAGGACGCAGGGTCGCGGGCGGGACCTTCCACTCCGTCGCCCATCATTCGCTACGGCGCCACCATGCTGCCCTGGGTCTGCCCGAGGGCTTCGGTGTGCTGGACCGCGGCGACGCCGCTGACCTGATGGATCTGGTTCGCGGCGAACTGAGAATACTGAGCAGAGATCGCAGACTGCCGAAGAAGGGCACGCTGGGGGCACTGTATTCGCGAACGGTGAATACCGGCGTGCCACTGGCCGATGTCATGCACGAGAACACGCCATGGTGCGTCGAAAGCCTTGACGAAGTCGCTTCACTCTTCAGCGCCTTCGTGGCCCGAAAGCGTTCGCTCGGACTGTTGGACTTCGACGACCTGCTCTTGTTCTGGCGCGTGGCGGCACAGGACGAGGCTTTGGGTCGAGAGCTCGGCGCGGACTACGACCACATCCTGGTTGACGAGTTCCAGGACGTGAACCTCCTGCAGTTGGACGTGCTCGTCGGGCTACGCCGAATGGATCCTCGACTGACCATCGTCGGCGATGACGCGCAGGCCATCTACGGATTTCGTGGCGCGACGGCAAGGTTCTTGCTCGATGCCGAGCGATACTTCAGCGAGCTCACGACCATCACCCTGGACGACAACTATCGCTCGTCGGGCGCGATCCTTGAGGTGGCGAACGCCATCGCCGCCGACGCACCCGAAGGATTCTCCTCGGTCCTTCGCGAACGAGTCCCCGTATCCGGCGCGAGTCCACCATTGCTCGTCCACTGCGCTGACGAACGCGACCAGTCAGAATCCGTCGCCGACCGCGTCCTCGAACTCTATGAAGAGGGCATCGCACTGCAGAAGCAGGCGGTGTTATTTCGCGCCGCCCACCATAGTGCCGACCTCGAGATCGAACTCGCTCGACGACGCATCCCCTTCGTCAAGTACGGCGGTCTGCGCTACCTCGAAGCCGCGCACGTGAAGGATCTGCTCGCGGCGTTCCGACTCGCCGACAATTCCCGCGATGAGATGGCGTGGTTCCGACTCCTGCAACTCATGCCCGGTGTGGGCCCGGCCAAAGCGAGGCGATCGATCGACGCGCTCCGGGACGATGACGGAAAGATCCCGTTGTCCCACGGCGAGATCCAGCGACGATGGTTGGGCGTCGTCGACGTGTTACCGACCGATGCACGAGAGATGTCACGTGATCTTGCCGACTCCTTGGGCGAGATCGCGTCGGAGCCGGTGGAGGTTCACGCGGAGCGAATTCGCCGTGCGATGGTGCCGCTCATCACCTCCACGTATGACGATGCGGCGCCGCGCCTCGAGGATCTCGGGGCACTCGTGCTGGCGTGCGCCGGGACGTCACGATTGAGCGACGTCGCGGCCGAGCAGGCACTGGAGCCGCCGGCGTCCACCGGTGATCTCGCTGGCCCCCCGATGATCGATGAGGACTGGCTGGTCCTTTCGACGGTCCATTCTGCGAAGGGTCTCGAGTTCGACGCGGTTCACGTGATCCATGCCGCCGACGGCAACTTTCCCTCGGACATGTCAACGGGATCGCCCGAAGGAATCGAGGAAGAACGCCGCCTCTTCTACGTAGCGATCACGCGGGCTCGGAGGAATCTCGCCATCTACGTACCTCTTCGCTACCACCATCATCAGGTCCGTGATGATCACTCCTGGGCCCAACCGTCGCGCTTCTTGAGTGAGTCGGTCCGCGCGACACTCGTGGAATCTCGCACTGCCGAAGAGGAGGTTGAAACTGTTCAGTCACTTTCGCCAGTCACGATCGACGGTTCAAGAGTCGTTGAAGGAGCACTGTCGAAGTTGTGGTGACCGATGCCCGTCGCGACAGAGCGGGCACGTTCGCTCAGAGCACGCCTTCAAGTTATGGGCTGGGGTCAGTGAGTCACGACTCACGCCAACTCTCCTAGTTCTACAACTGCTGTCCCCGCCCACCCGCGGTGCGGGCACACTCACGACAAAACAGGACGCACGACAAGACGCCGGTCCCGGAACGCCGGTCCACAAACGCGACGGCCGGAGCCTTGCACTGGCGAAAGTGCCAGCAGTTCTGGTTGGAGCACCGCAGATACCTCTCGAGCGCAAACGAGCCGCGGCTTTCATCTCATCATTAACGCGGGCCGGGCTTTACGTCGACGTTCAATGCCTTCGCGAACCTGCTCCCGGCGATCGTCGGCGAGAGCTTCGACACCATCGTGCTGGGACGTTTCGCTCATTGGACCATTTTGTCTCCGCAATCGACCAAAATGAGGGACCGACGCCAGGACTCGGTATTCCGGCCCCAATGCACCGCGGGTTCGAGCTCTAATCAGCGGCCAGTTGGTGAAGTACCTCTGCAGCAGCCCGTTCACCGGAGCTGATGGCGCCGTCCATGTAGCCCATCCAACGCGTGGCCGTTTCGGCCCCGGCCCAGTGGATGGGGCCGATCGGTGAACGCAGGGCATCGCCGAACGCCGTCCAGGTATTCGGAGGGAAGAACGCTCCGTAACAGCCGCGGGTCCATTCGTCGTCGGCCCAGACTTTCTCCACGTACTCGTTTGGCTTCGCCGCTTCGGGGCCGAAGAAGCGCGTGAAACATTCCAGGACGATCTGTCGGCGCTCGGACTCTGACCAGCGGCCCAACTCGCGCGCTTGGCTGCCTTCCAGGAATCCGAGAAGGACGCCCGGTCGACCGTCCGGTGGCGAATTGTCGAAGACGACTTTCACCGGTCCCCGGTCACTCGTGAGCTGTCCCGATAGTCCCGCGTCTCGCCAGAAGGGTTCGTCGTAGATCGCCATGCACTTGATGACCGAGCCATTGGGAATGCGTTGGGTCAGTTGGTCGCGCTGCGCCGGCAGGGCCGGCTCGTAGATGAAGCGGCCCGCCAATGCCGGGCTCATGGCTACAATCGCCTGCTCGGCTCGCACCGAGATGGAGTCGCCGCTCACGGTGAGTCCGTCGCCGTAGGAGATGCGCCGCACCGGTTCACCGAGGACGATGACGTCACCGAGTTCACCGGCCATCGCCTCGGCGATGCGTTGCGAGCCACCGACGATGCGACTCTGTTGCGCTCCCCCGTCGGTCGAAATCAGGTTTTGCAAACCACCGGCGGAGTTGCAGTACGCGAGGAAGTGCAAGAGCGAGACGTCGGCCGGATCCGCGGCCCCCACGGCCTCACAGGCCAGAGCGATGAGTGATCGGCCCAGTCGAGTCCCCATGTTGCGTCTCGTCCACGACGCCACCGTCTCTGCATCCCACCGTGTCGACTTCGACGCCGTCCACGGCGATTCGGGTGGCACGGTTCGGAGCCATCCGTTCGAGGCGTGTCATGGCCAGTTGGACGTCCGCGAGAGCCACCGGATTGACCTTGGGGATCGCCCCTTGGTAGGAACTCAGTCGAGCGCCGTGTTCGAAGAGGTTCTTACCCGCTCCGTAGGTGTCGAAGGTTTCGAGCCCGAGTTCGTCGATCAGGGACAGGATGCGCTCCTGACCGGGGCCCACCCACTGTCCACCGACTTCAACGACCTTGCCCTCAGCAATGGGAAGGTTGAGCGTGCGTCCACCCACACGGTCCCGAGCCTCAACGACGACTACGTTGACCCCCTTCGTGCGAAGCGCTCGCGCGGCAGACAGACCGGCGAGCCCTGCACCTATGACAACCACCGTGGTCGACAGTTCCTTCGCTTCCACCAGATTCCCTTTCACCCGGCGTTCGCCGAGGCACTTACTTCTTTACTCTCCTTCACCCATCCGATAAGTACTCCGCGCAATCGATCAGGAATCCTCACCATTCAAAGATGGCGATGAACACGAATCCGAGGCTAGGTCCAACCAGACTGTCAGATGCGGTCAAGTTTTAGCGTTGAAACAATGAATGGGAGCACCTTTAGAGAGTGTTGATGACCGATGTCATTCACGCTTCCCCAAAAGCCGTGCCCGATAAATGTATTCAATTCATCGAGCTATGTATTGTTAATGCACCAATTGGTATTCAATTACCAAGGTGCAAATCAGGAGCTACTTTTCGTGGGTCTTTACACCTGGGCATCCAGTAAGAAGCGAGTCAACGATAGAAAAGCCTTCTATGTCCTTTTCATTTGCGGCGCTGTCTTATTCATCGTCGGTATTGCATTCTTTCTAATTGCTTCTCTCGACGTGAACCATGTTTTCCAGTCAGGATCCGACGCTTTCGGAGACGGACTCGCCTATGTCTCAATCAGTATCTTTTTCATTTATCGTGCCATCGATGCCGCAAATGGCACCGTAACAACACCCAAAGTAGACCGCGGTTCATCGAAGTTCGAGCGTGTTCGGCAACGAAGTGATTCGATGGACTTAGACGTGGTAAATGCGAATATCGCCTCAAATCGCCCCCGATCGAAGTTGCGCCAGTATTCACTCCTCTTCGCCTTCGCTGCAGTTGTCTGCGCGATACTTGTGGGCTGGTTATTCGGATACCTTGCATCAAGTAGCAACGGACCTTTCGATTGGAATGCCGCTGCTGTGTCTGCAACGGCATTTGCAACCATCGCGCTGGCCGGCGGAACCTTCGTCCTAGCGTTCACCACTTTGGAGAGTGCACGTCTAACTCGAGTACTTGCCTCAATTGCGCAGGACGACCAATGGACGCGAGACAGGCCAAGCATTGTCGTCATTGACTACGATTTACTGCCGCCAGATCCTGATTCCGGTAGGGATACCCCAATCGCAAGAATACGCTATGCCAACGCTGGTCTTGCGCCCGCCATCCATGTGACTTTCACGCTCGTTTGGTTCGATAGTGAACTCGAGCCAGTTGTCAAGTCTGAGTCGTTGGCCACTGGAAAAATTACGTGGTCGAACGAATTCGGCAGTGTTGAAGGTCCAGTCTTGGTTCGGGGCCGCTTCGATGATCGCGAGCGAACTGAAATAATGGTTAATTCGATTGATCGACGAGGGCGACCGAGCAACGCCATGTGGGTGCAGGATCGAGAGGGCGGTGTGTATCTTGAAGTTCTGACTTTGACGTATAAAGTCAACTTCCGAGACAGTCGAGACAGGGCACCCAGTCTTTCTTCGATGAGTAGTTACACTTCTGCAGTTCGTGAAGGTCCTTAGACCGGATTGCCGAAGCTGTCTTGCAGACCAAATGTGAATCCTCATCACGCTAAGTATTAAGTTTTCCGAGCCCGGGTCTATCCGACGACCGCTGATAAATTGAACCTTCACCGTTGCCTCTGAACCTGCCACGATGCCCCGTTTTCTCGTTGCTGACACAACTGCTGACAACGGTCGCTCGAGGCGGGTTTTTGATTAAGAGTGGTCTGAGGTCACTGCCTCTCACCAGGGATTTTGTTAGTGGGCCGTGCAGGACTTGAACCTGCGACCCCTTGCGTGTCATGCAAGTGCGCTACCAGACTGCGCCAACGGCCCCTAAGAGTTGCAATCCTACCATTCGCAACGATCTTGAAGACTCGTAGGCAATAGAAGAAAAAACGCGAGAGAGCAATTGCACTGGTTGCGATTTGGTGGCCACGTGCTCTGGAATACATCGGGCACGATTTCGGAAGATTCAAGTTTCGGCGATGTCCTGCATTCGCTCCTCGGCTACGCCGATCGACCAACAGTGCTTCAGGCCATCGTATGGTTCACCTATTTGGTCGTGAGCACGATTCTCTTCGTCCGCTTGGAGAAGCGTGGCCGTCCCAGGCAAACGCTGGAGTCGCAGCCAGTGCTGCACGCGAACGATGGTCGTCTCCCGTCCACGTGAGCGTGAGACCGTCGATGCGTGTCACGCTTTGACCACCGATGCGTTATGCGCGGCGTCACCTAAGAACATCCCGTAAGGGTATTCCCTGACGTCACGTTTTTTTGGACTGAGCGCATAACGGCGCGAGGTTAGCCTCGTCCAATGAACCAAAACTGCGTGCAAATGTTGAAACAAAACATGGCGAACGAGTTGTCGATTCGTACGTCGCGAGTGACGAACGAATGAGCACCGCAACACTAAGTGACGCCACGCCGAGGGGCGCGAGCGAAAGTCAGTGGGCCGTTGAAACCCATGGATTGACCAAACGCTTCGGCGACAACATCGCCGTCAACGGTGTCGAGCTCCTTGTCCCGCGAGGATGCGCCTTTGGCTATCTCGGTCCGAACGGAGCCGGCAAGACCACGCTGATTCGTGTACTTCTCGGATTGACTCAGGCCGACGCCGGCACTATGTCGCTCCTCGGCTACTCCGTGCCGAAGCACCGCGACGTGGCGCTCGCTCGGGTCGGTGCAATCGTCGACGAGCCTCGATTTCATGGTCATCTCACGGGCCGCCAGAACCTGCAAATCCTTGCGGCCGCTCGTGAGCCGGCCGCGAGAGACCGCATCGACTCGGCGCTCGACCGCGTGGGCATGCTGAGTCGCGGCGGCGTCAAGGTGTCGAAGTACTCCATGGGAATGCGCCAACGCCTCGGGGTCGCGGCCTGTCTTTTGGGCGACCCCCAGTTGCTCATCCTCGACGAGCCGATGAACGGCCTCGATCCGGCGGGCATGCACGAGATGCGCGACATGATCCTCTCCCTGGTGGCAGAGGGCCGCACCGTCGTGCTGTCGTCGCACCTTCTTGACGAGGTCGAGCGAACCTGTGACGCCGTCGCCATTGTCGACCGGGGCAACATCATTCGCCAGGGACCCATCGCGCAGTTGCTTTCCGGAGCCGACGTCGTCGTCCAGATCGACTGCTCGACGCCCGACTCAGCGACGTCGTTGCTCTCCGGGATGAATGTCGACGTGCACGTGGAGGTGCAGAGCGAAGGCGTCACGGTGACAATGCCTACGGGCACTCCTCGCGACGCCATCGCCGAGATCAATCGCCGTCTTGTTGAAGGGGGAACGTCGGTGTTCCGCCTCCAGGAGATACAGGTCTCACTCGAATCATGGTTCTTGGAAGTAACGAGTCGATTGGGAGCCCCAGAATGAACGCGACCGCAACAGTTGTGGCACCGGTGCCCTCTCTAGGAGGACAGAGTGATCACCGCGGATCGTGGATCCCCACGTGGGGAATGATCACGACGCGGTTCATGGAACTGCGCCGCCGACGCGGACTCATGATTGCCATGACGGCTGTCATCATCGGCCTACCGACGGTATTTCTGGTCATTCGACTCATTGCCCACGCCGTCGCTCCCAAGTCCTACGCCGTGGCCGGTGGATACGACGTCTTCACGAACCTGACCGCCGGCGTGATGTTCATCTTTGGCTTCATCATGGCGGCCGCCCTAGGGTGCACGGCCGGATCGATCGATCTCACGGAGGGAATGTTCCGACACCTCGTCGTGACCGGTCGTTCGCGAGTGGCGCTCTATTTCGCGCGCATTCCCGCGGGCCTGGCCATCGTCGTGTCAATGGTCGCGGTGGGCTTCACCATTGTCTGCGTCGTGTGCTGCGTCGCGGCGCCACGCACACTCTCGTACGACGGCGTCAACCTCCCCGCCGGTATGTCGAGCACCGCCTTCAACTCGTACGCGTCGAGCCACCCGGGTCTCGTGATCTGCAACTTCAATTACCACAGCACCGGCAACCTGCAGGTCCCGTGTCAGTACGACCGCGCGACGAACCTAGGAAAGATCGGCTTTGGAAGGGCGGCAAAGGCCCGCCTCCGGGCGTCACGATCAAGATACCGTCAAAGCAGGTACTCCGACACGACGCGGTCAAGATCGCGGAGCAGAACTTCGCCGCCTACTCCCAAGAGTTTCTCTCGCCGACCAATGGACTCATGATTCGCACCGGTCTGTGGCTCGAGCTCGAGGCGGCCATTGGCTTCATCGTGGCGCTCGGTCTCGGCTCACTACTCGGACAGCGAACGGTCGCGGTGATCATCATGCTCGTCTACGAGGTCATCCTCACGCCTCTACTCGCGCGCGCGCACATTGCTCACTTGATCAACGTGCAGCGTGGGTTAGTGGGCCTCGCCACGGCCCACTTGGAACCGGCCGCCCTGCCGCAGGTCTTCGGCGGTGGCAACGGACCCGGGAACCCTGGTTCAGTGATCATCCCCGAGACGAGGTTGGTAGCAGTCATTGTCATCGTCGCATGGATCGTTGTGTGGACGGCCCTTGGTGCGCGCAGGATGGCGACCCGGGACGCCTAACGGAGCGGTGCTTCGACCCACGATGACGGTAATTCAGGGAAGTTCGAATTCGCCGGATTGTGCGGCGTTACCTACGTGCCGAAGGACTCCACGTATTCAGTTGGTTCCGAAATGAGATCGAACGACGCCTGACCCCGGTTGTTGAAGACAACTTGTTCGAGGAAGACCTCGACCGCCGCGCGCGAGTCGCTCAAGGCGTCATGACCACCCGGCCTCACTCCGTAGTGACGACAAAGATGCTGTTGTCCTCGTCGCGGTCGGAACTCTCGACTGGGTTCAATCGCGAGATCGTGATCGACGACGTCGATGATGCGTAGCAACGAGATGTCGAAGTAAGCGTTGTTGAGTTCCATACCCAGCACGGACACGCAACTGCGACGGAGCATCTCCAAGTCGAATCGGACGACGTTCGATCCGACCACGTACGCACCTTGTTCGTGGAAGTGATGAAGAATCTGCACTGCACGCATGAGTCCGCGCTCGACGGTGTAGACCTTCTCACTCCCCCGTTTCGCTTCAATGTCCTCGACCGAGAGACCGTGCACTCGCTTGGCGCCTGGCGAGATCGGGCGATCGGGAATCACGAAGAACTGTTCGGACCACACCGGGACGCCGAAGCGATAGGCCGAGAATCCGTAGGAGATGGCTCGCTCACTGGTGACACTGAGACCCGTCGTCTCGGTGTCGAATCCCAATATGAGTTCTGGGACCCGCTGATATCTCTTTGCCACGAGCCCATCCTTGCATTTTCCTGTCACACGCAAACAGAGAATGAAGTCATATTTCGGCGTTTGACTCGGGATTGGTGGTGGGCAAGAGTGTCGCATGAACAAGTCAGTCATTCTCATCACGGGCGCATCGGCGGGCATCGGTCGCGAGTGCGCCAATCATCTTGCGTCCTCGGGTTGGACCGTCGTCGGTGCCAGTCGTCGCGGTCTATCGGACAGTTCGTGGCAAGGCGTCGTCATGGACGTCGACGACGATGACGTCGGTCACACGGGCCTTCGATCAGGTCCTCACGGAACACGGTGCTCCGTCGGCGGTGCTCGCGTGCGCCGGCTGGGGACTCGCCGGCGCCGCCGAACAGTCGTCGATCGAGGATGCGATGGCGCAGCTCAATACGAATTTCTGGGGCGCGGTGCGCATTGTGAACGCAGCACTTCCCGGACTGCGCGAGCGAGGCGGCGGACACATCGTCCTGATGAGTTCCATCGGCGGGATCCTCGGCATCCCGTACCAAGCGTTCTATTCCGCGAGCAAGTTCGCCCTCGAGGGCTACGCCGAGTCACTGGCCTACGAGGTCGCGCCCTTCAACATCCACGTGACGCTGGTGGAGCCGGGCAATTTCAAGACCGACTTCACCGCCGCGCGCCGAAAAGTCGTCGTCTCCGGCGACGACCCTTACCGAGCGGCGTGCGAGAAAGCGATCACGGTGATGGAGCGCGACGAGATAAAAGGCGCCGACCCCGCCGATGTCGCGAAGGTCGTCGAGAAGATCTTGCAGTCCAAGAACCCCCCGCGGCGCGTCTCGGTCGGCAAGTTCGATGAGCGCATGGGCATCATGGGCAAGCGGCTCCTCCCCTTTCGACTCTTCGAGAAGGCCGCGAAGAGCAGCCTCGGCGTCTGAGGCTGCCAGTCATCGCCGCCCGTCGCGCGATGTCGCGACAACACATATGGTGAACAAATGGAACTACGCAACCTCGGCCGCACCGGCCTCAAAGTAAGCCCCCTCTGTCTCGGCGCCATGATGTTCGGTGGCTGGGGCAACCCCGACCACGATGATTCGATCAAGATCATCCACAAGGCGCTCGACAGCGGCATCAACTTCATCGACACCGCCGACGTCTACTCCCAGGGTGAGTCCGAGGAGATCGTCGGCAAGGCGCTTTCGTCGATCGACCGCTCGAGTGTCGTGCTCGCGACCAAGGTCCACGGTCAGATGGGCGAGAACCCGCTCAACCAGGGCAACTCACGGCGCTGGATCATGGAGGAGGTCGAGCACAGCCTCAAGCGACTGAAGACCGACTACATCGACCTCTACCAAATTCACCGACCGGATGAGGCGACCGACATCGAAGAGACACTCGGCGCGTTGAGCGACCTCGTCCACCAGGGGAAGATCCGCTACTTCGGGTCTTCGACCTTCCCGGCCGAACAGATCGTCGCCGCCCAGTGGGCGGCCGAACGTCGCGGGTACGAGCACTTCCGAACCGAACAGCCGCCGTACTCCATCCTCGTTCGCGGCATCGAGCGAGACGTCCTGCCTACGGCCCAGCAGTTCGGCATGGGCGTGCTTCCCTGGAGTCCGCTGGCCGGAGGCTGGCTCGCCGGCAAGTTCGGCGAAGGTAAGAAGAACACCAGTCGACGTTCTGCTCGAATCCCCGACCGCTACGACATCGAGTTACCGGGCAACCAGCGCAAGCTCGAAGCCGTCGACCAGTTGAGCGCCCTCGCCGACGAGGCGGGCGTCACCTTGATCGAGCTCGCCATCGCCTTCGTGCTCGAACACCCGGCCGTGACCTCGCCCATCATCGGGCCACGAACCATGAAGCACTTGGAGTCACAACTCAGCGCCACCGAAGTTCATCTGAGCGCCGACGTCTTGGACCGTATCGATGAGATCAACCCTCCGGGCACCAACGTGAATCCTGCTGACGCGGGCTGGGCACCATCGGTCCTGAGCAACATGCGAAGGCGTCGACGAGGAGAGGTCACGAGCAGCCCCACGACGTTCTGACGCCGCCGCCAGACGTTGATTTCATTTTCATGAAAACACTGGTCCTACGGCGCTTCTGACGGCTGGTGACCACGCTGGCCCAGTAAACTCGCAAAAGTGCAGTTCGCAAAGCGCCCCCTCCTGAGTTGTACTGTCGCGGCCACGATCGTGGTCGGAACCCTGGTCATCGCACCTTTTGCCACGTTCGCCAACGGTGCGCAACTCAATAAATCCCTCGCCAAGACGAGCGCCGTTCGATACGCCCACGCCGCTTTTTCCATTCGCCTCGAGGACCAGCTCCTCGCCCAGCTGCGCTACCTACCCGTGAAGTTCGTTCCCGCAGGAACGACCACGACGACAACGACGACCGTCCCTACGACGACCACCACGGTTCCCGCCACGACGACGACCACGACAACGCTGGTGACTCCCGCACTCCGGGATCGACTCAAGGCTAAGAAGATCAACCCGACGTCGCTCCGAAAGGGTTCCTTCGTGTGGCGCTTCCCCAAGATCGTGGGACCGCTGCGCTCGCTGTGGTCCGTGGGGACCGACAACGTCGTCCTCCAGGGGGCGCTGATGAACTTCCAAGCGGTCCACGGACTCTCCTGGAATACCGGAATGACGTCCACGACGTGGTCGCTCATCCTCCAGGCCGCCACGAAGAAGCAATTCGACCCGAACAACTACAACTACGTGGTGGTCAGCCAAGTGCAGCCCGAAAAGCTCATGCTCTACGTGAACGGTCACCACACGTACAACTCATTCGTCAACACCGGCGTGAGCAGCGCGCCGACCGCGGACGGCACGTGGCCGGTGTATGAGCGCTTCACCGTCACGACGATGTCCGGGACCTACCCCGGCGGCGGGAAATACAGCGACCCCGGTATTCCGTGGGTCTCGTACTTCCACGGCGGCGACGCGTTGCACGGCTTCCTGCGTTCGCAGTACGGCTTCCCACAGAGCCTCGGTTGCGTCGAGATGCCCTTTGCCAACGCGCAACACCTCTGGCCCTACACGCCGATCGGAACCCTCGTCAGCGTCATTTAGTCGTCGTACGCAATTGCGGCGCCTAGGCGACGGGCACGACGAATAACTGGTGTGTCATCTTCTTTCGAATCCGAAGCGATGAGCCATTCACGTCGAGCTCGATCGAACCGTCGGGATTCTTCGTGAGGATTGACGCCATCGTCGTCGGAAGGAAGCCGACCTCGTTGAACTCACTCAGCGACTGAAGGTCCGTCTCCGCCTCTTCGGTCAGTCGAGCGAAGCGAACGACGTCGCCCTCGTCGCGTTCTGCCATGGGTCGTTGCCGACTGCGGTCGACGACCTCGTGCACGCTCCCTGGGATTGGATTGCCGTGCGGACACGTCGCCGGATCCCCGAGTAACGCGACGATCCGCTTCTCGACCTCGTCGGACATCACGTGTTCCCAGCGTCCGGCCTCTTCGTGGATGAGGTGCCACGGCAAGCCCGATGACGTCAGCGAGGAGCCGCTCGGCCAGGCGATGCTTACGGATCACGCTCCGAGCGACGTCGTGGCCGTTGGTGGTCAGGTGGAGTTCGCGACCGTTCCTCGTGACGTACCCCTCGTCGACCAGCCGTTCGATCATCTCTGACACCGACGGCGCTGTCTTGTTCAACCGTTCGGCAACGCGGGCCTGGATAACCGTCACGCCGTCATCGGAGAGTTGCTCGATGACCTGGAGGTACTCCTCGAGCGGCGGATGGTACTCATCGCGCACGGTCTGCCTCCTCGGTCTCGTGACTGTTCATTACCTTGCGGTATTGACAACTATTATAAGGCATGCCTAATATTTTAGGGTGCGAATGAGCCCACGTGGAGTCTCGCCGCAGTTGAATCGTATTTCATTCGAAGTGGGCACCGATCGGGCACCGCGGTTCTCGGGCGACGCAAGCGGAGTGTCGTGTCGTCTTCGTCGGTCGAATTTCGGTGACGGCTGCCGCTCATGATTCCTACCTTCGTCATATTTCTTCGCGAAGGCATCGAAGCCTCCATGATCGTGGCGATACTGCTCGCCTATTTGCAGCGCATCGGGCAGCGACAGCACTTTCGCGACGTCTTCAGTGGCGTCGCCGCCGCACTGGTACTGACCTTGGGCGGGGGCATCGCCGCCTACCTGCTCATCCGCAACTACGACGGCTCCAACGTTCAGACCTATTTCGAGACCACGACGTACCTTCTCGCGGCCGTGATCCTCACCTACATGACGTTCTGGATGCAGTCGCACGCGAAGGGTTTGACCAAAGAGTTGGAGCATCGCAGCGACCTGGCCCTGTCAACGGGAAAGCGCTGGGGACTAGGTCTCCTCGCCTTCCAGGCGGTGGGACGCGAGGGACTCGAGACGATGGTCTTCACTCTGGCCATCATCTTCGCCGGCGACCGACAGGCCGCTTCGCCGGTGCACGGGAACCTGTTGCTGATCGGGGCCGCCCTCGGACTCGCGGTGGCGCTCTGCATCGCCTTCGCCATCTTCAAATTGGGTGCGAAGCTCAACATGCGCCGGTTCTTTCGCGTGCTCGGCATCGTCTTGATGGTCTTTGCCGCTGGTCTGCTGGCCGACGCGGTCGAGAACATGCAGCAGCTGCACTGGCTGAATTTTGGTGGCCACGTCATCTGGAATACGTCCGGCTCGGTATCGGAGGCGTCGAGTATCGGCGACGTTCTCCATTCACTGCTTGGCTACGCCGATCGTCCCACCGTATTGCAGGCCGTCGTATGGCTCGCCTATCTGGTGATCAGCACGATCCTGTTCGTTCGCGTCGGACGGGGTCGTCGACCACACACCCACGAGCGCACCCATGCGGCGAGTCACGCATCCGACGGGCGCGTAGCGCCTCGTCCCCATGGCGAGGCGTGATCCGCCTCATTACCCGTCAGTCCTACAACACCTGGACGTCGGAGGACCTATCAGTTAGACGACGCCAAGATGCCGTGGGCGATGTCACGCAACATGGCACCCAGTTCTTGGTCGGGCACGTCGGCAAAGGCCCCGCCGGTCATCACGAGCCCGAAGACCACGGCGCCGAAGGCACACGCCACGCGAACACGGTCGTTCAACGGAACGCTCGGGTCGTCGAGTGCTGCGCGAAAGAGTGATTCGATGTCGTCGTGTTCGGCTTCGTGCTTCTCGTCGTGGAGTTGCTCCATGGCGGTGCGGTTTCGTTCGTGGAGGATGAACAACGCCCGATGCGAAAGCATCTGTTCGATCATCTGATCGATCAGCGCTGACCATACGTCGAGGGTCATGGTGGCACGATCGATGGTTCGCAGCGCGTCGAGCCCGATGGCGTGCAGTCGCATGTGCAACGCCATCAGGATCGCTTCCTTACTCTCGAAGTGGTAGTAGATCGCGGCCTTGGAGTAGCCCAACTGTTCGGCGATCTCGCGCAGTGACGTCTTGTCGTAGCCCTGGGTCGTGAAGAGGTCGAGCGAGATGTCCAAGATCCGATCGCGCGTTCCGGGGCCCTGTTCGAGCACCGTCCCGTCGTTGCGGGCATGTCCTTGCATCTTCGCCATGATTTCATTCTACTTGACAACCGGTCAGTTTTCACTTACCATTTGGCAAGTAAGACAAATGAGAGGCCAATGATGGCGCCAGATTCGATGATTCACGCCGAAGGTATCACCAAACGATACGGCGACACGGTGGCCCTCGGCGGCGTCGACCTCGACGTCCCGGCCGGTTCCATCTTGGGCATGCTCGGTCCCAACGGCGCCGGGAAGACGACCGCCGTTCGGATCCTTACGACGCTCGCACTGCCGAACGAGGGTCACGCGCGCGTCGCCGGCTACGACGTCGTGAGCCAGGCCGCGCTCGTGCGACGAAACATCGGCGTGACCGCCCAGGACGCCACCGTCGACGAACTCCTCACCGGTCGACAGAACCTCATCATGATCGGCCGACTCAGTGGTCTCTCGCGCGTCGACGCCAAACGACGAGCCGACGAGCTCCTCGGCGAGTTCGATCTCGCCGACGCCGGTGGACGGGTCCTCAAGGGATACTCCGGCGGCATGCGCCGTCGACTGGACCTCGCGGCCGGTCTCGTCACTCGACCACCGGTGCTCTTCCTCGATGAGCCGACGACGGGACTCGATCCGACGAGTCGCGTGCGAATGTGGGACATCATCCGTCAACTCGTCGCGAGCGGTGTCACGCTGCTCCTCACGACGCAGTACCTCGATGAGGCGGACGAACTCGCCGACAACATCGTCGTGGTCGATCACGGTCGCGTGATCGCCGACGGGACGCCCGCCCAACTGAAGACCAAGGTCGGCGGTGCTCGACTCGAGATCACGCTGAACGAACCGAACGACAAGGCCGCCGCGGCCCTTCGACCACTGACCGATGGTGAGGTCCACGTGAGCCACGACGGACGCCGACTTCGCGCCCCGGTGCGCAGTGGCACGGGACTCGCCACCGCCGTCGTGCGCACCCTGGACCAGGCGGGCATCACCGTCGACGACGTCGAGGTCCATCAACCTTCACTCGATGACGTCTTCTTCGCTCTCACCGGTCACGCCACCTCCGAACCGGAAGCACTCGACGACGACGCTCAGCTCGTCGCAACCACGGAGGTCGCACGATGACGACGCTCGAACTGCCGGCCACTACGACCACGGCGACCATCGTCACGTCGGCGCGACCGCCCGGCGCGTGGCGCCGCGTCACCGACGTCGCGTCGTTGACCTATCGCAACCTCGTCCACATCGCTCGTGAGCCCCTGCAGCTCTCGGACGTCACGATCCAACCGATCCTCTTCACGGCACTGTTCGTCTACGTGTTCGGTGCCGGCGTCGTCGTCCCCCACGGCGGCTACGCCAAGTACGCGATCGCGGGAATGCTCGCGTTGAACCTCACGACGTCGGCCATGGGCACGGCCGTGGGACTCAGCAACGACCTCAACGGCGGCATCATCGACCGATTCCGGACGCTGCCGATGTGGCGCCCGGCAGTCCTCGTCGGACGTTCGATGACCGACCTCTTGACCGCCATCATCTGCACGGCGTTCGTCGCGGGGACCGGACTCCTGGTGGGCTGGCGCCCCGAACGCGGGATCCTCTATACCCTCGCCGGTTTCGCGATCTTCTGGCTCTTCAGCTACGCCCTCTCGTGGGGATGCGCCTGTCTCGGGATCATCTCCAAGGGACCCGAGTCGGCCCAGGGCATCGGTCTCGTGATCCTCTTCCCGTTGGCCATCGTCTCGAACGCGCTCGTGCCGACCGCGCACATGCCCACCGCACTGCGATCCTTTGCGAACTGGAATCCGGTGAGCGCCGTCACCGCCGCCGCGCGACAGCTCTTCGGCAACCCGAACCCGTCGGCGCTGGTCCGTGCGTGGCCCATGCAGCATCCCATCGATGCTTCGCTGCTGTGGTGCGCCGTTCTCTTGGCGATCTTCGCACCCCTCGCCAGCTTCCTCTATCGACGTCGCACGACGGGCTGAGTTACGCGGCGATCGAGTCGAGTTCGCGCAGGTCGTCCTCGCTCAACGTCACCGAGGCACCGGCGATGTTCTCGCGGAGGTGCCCTCGCGACGAGGTGCCGGGGATCAGAAGGATATTCGGCGAACGCGCCAACAGCCACGAGAGGGCCACGCCCAATGGCGTCGTTTCGAGTCGCGCGGCGACCGCGGCGAGTTCGTCGGACTGCAACGTCGTGAATCCCCCGAGCGGAAAGTACGGCACGTACGCGATGCCCTGTTCGGCTAACGAGTCGATCAGTTCGTCGTCGACACGATGGGCGACGTTGTAGAAGTTCTGGACGCAGACGATCGGCGCGATCGACTGCGCCTCTTCGATCTGCTCGGCGTTCACCGTGCTCAACCCCAGATGACGGATCAGTCCCTGTTCCTGGAGTTCGACGAGCGCTCCGAACTGATCGGCGAGCGATCCTTTTTCGGCACCGGTGAAACCGCCGAGTCGCAGGTTGACCACGTCGAGCGCGTCGAGCCCTAGGTGGTCCAAGTTGTCGTGGACCGCTTGGCGAAGCTCGTCGGGTTCCCGGGCTTCCAACCACGCACCTTCACTGTCTCGACGTCCGCCCACTTTGGTCACGAGGTGCAGCGACTCGGGATACGGATACAGCGCCTCTCGGATGAGCGCGTTCGTGACGAACGGTCCGTAGTAGTCACTGGTGTCGATGTGCGTGACGCCGCTGTCGACGGCCTCGCGCAAGACGGCGATCGCCTCTTGGTGGTCCTTCGGTGGTCCGAAGACGCCAGGACCGGCGAGCTGCATCGCGCCGTAGCCCATCCGAGTCACGGTGAGTTCCGGCGCCATCTGAAAAGTTCCCCCGGGCAACGTCGATTCGATCACGATTCATCCCTTCCTTCTCAGATCCAATGCGCCGACCTTACGGGTCGGGCGTCGAGGACGTAAGCCACCTATAGGACTGACCTGATATTCAGTGATTCTCGAGGCGGCGTCCGGATTCGAACCGGAGTACGGGGCTTTGCAGGCCCCTGCCTAACCACTCGGCCACGCCGCCAGAACTAGAGAGCCTACCGCTCAACTTCTGGGGGCCTTCTGGTTCTGGTGCTTGAAGTAGTGGTACACCAGAGCCACGATCGCCGCGACGACGAGGAATTCGAGAATGGTCCCGATGGTGGCCGCCAGGATTCCGACCACGGTGAAAAAGACCCAGAGCGCCAGCCCGATGAGCACCAGGACTCCGATTGTCTTCGCGAGGACCATGGTCCCTCCTTCGTTGACTTCCATCGTAGGCGCCGATAGTTCGAGCGAAAACCCCTAGTACTGTGTATCGGTGACCAGACGTTTCGCTACGGCATTAACCCTCGTGGTGACGATTCTGGGCGCCGCCTTGCTTCCGACGTTGAACGCCTCAGCGGTCGCCCCGGTCAGGACTTTCGTCATCACCAGCAATCTCCCGACGACGCTCTCGAACCAGTTGCCGCTGCTGCGACTGCACTTCAGCACCGCGACGGAGATCAAGAGACTCCCCGAACTTCGCACCCGTCCTTTCATCGCGACCAAGTGGCAACAGATCAGTGCCGACGACGTACAGGCCGTCGTGACCGGTTCATTGATGCCGGCCGCCACCTATTCGATCGATCTCCCGACGCGCATGTCGTGCGCCGCGACGTGCCACTTCACCGCGGTGCGCGCACGAACGGCGTCGGTCGCCTCGAGCACGCTCTGGGAAGAGCAACTCCTCGCCGAACTCAACTACCTCCCAGTCAGCTTCACGCCGAACCAAGCCCAGAGTGACCCGTCGCAGCCGACGGGTGGCACCTTCGCCTGGAAGTATCCGAACCTGCCCCAGACACTGAAGTCGCAGTGGCAGGTCGGCGTCGCCGGCGTCATCCTTCGCGGCGCTCTCATGAACTTCCAGAGCGTCCACAATCTGCCCACGACCGGCATCGCCGATTCGGCCACGTGGAGTGACCTGATCACGGCGGTGCAGACCCACAAGGTCGACCCGACCACGTATAACTACGTGAACGTCCTGCAGGGTTCGCCCGAGAGCCTGACGCTCTACGTGGGGAACAAGGTGAAGTTCACGACCCCGGTCAACACCGGCATCTCCGCGGCGCCGACCGCGCCTGGCACCTACCCCGTGTACGAACGATTCCTGTCGACGACGATGTCGGGCACGAACCCCGACGGATCGCACTACAGCGACCCGGACATCCAGTGGGTCTCGTACTTCAATGGCGGCGACGCGTTGCACGAGTTCCCGCGCTACTCCTACGGCTTCCCGCAGAGCCTCGGTTGCGTCGAGATGCCCTTCGCGAGTGCCCAGACCGTCTTCCCCTACACGCCGATCGGCACGCTCGTCACCGTCAATCCGTAGCGAAGAACTTCACAATTCGTCACCGAGTTTTGTTGTTGTAATTTCTGCACCCGCTGTTACATTCGAAATAGATGACAAATGCGTCGACTCGAGCGGGTGCCGGTCCCAGCTGGCCCCTACGGGTCGGCCTGGGACTGTGCGTCACGGCGCTCGTGATCGTCGGATTCCAACTGAAAGACGCGCACCGCTCCCCCGCCGCAACGCCGACGACAACGACGCGTTCGACGCCGACCACTGTTGCGTCTGGCCCGACCACCACTGCGTCGGGCCAGACCACGACGAGCGTCGCGTCGTCGACGACGCCGAGCACTCAGCCGCTGCCTCCCTTGTTGAAGTTGACACCGCCCTACGTCAACATGGCGGCCTTCAAGGCACCGGGCGCCGGATGTCGATTCTCGACGGGCGCTCCGACTCCGAGTGACGTGTCCGGCGCCACCACCACGTCGAACGCGACCACGACGACCACGAGCGTTCCGGCGCTCACCGCGATCGGCCACTGCACGGTGCTCGAGATCGGTGACTCGCTCGGCAACGACCTCGGTTGGGGTATGGCGCGTCAACTCGGTCACGATCCCGCGGTGAAACTCGTGCAGGCCGACAAGTCCTCGAGCGGACTGCTCACGCCGTGGTTCTACGACTGGTCACAGAAAGAGAAGGTGCTGCTCGCGCAGTACAAACCGCAACTCGTCATCATCACCTTCGGCGCCAACGACGAACAGAATCTCAAGGCACCGAATGGGGACGTGTTGGCGTTCGGTTCGGCGCCGTGGGTGAAGGCCTACACCGGCATCGTCACCAAGATGGCGACCGCCGCCACCAAGACCGGCGCGTACGTGTTGTGGATCGGTATGCCGATCATGCAGCCCAACGGCTATCGCCAGGGCATGGTCCTCATCAACTCGGTCTTCGCCCAGGTCGCGACGACCGTGCCCGGTATGACGTTCCTACCGACGTGGGACCTCTTCGCCAACGCCAAGGGTCAGTTCGTCGACGCCGAGCGAGTCAACAACATCCCGTCACTCCTGCGAGAGGCCGACGGCATCCACTTCAGCTACGTCGGCGAGAACGTCTTCGCCACGTACGTCACTCGCGCGATCGGCGACGTCTTCCACGTGCAGATAACACCCGAAGCCGCGATGTACGTCGATCGCTGAATCATCTGACGTGCGCGAGGTGTCCGACCAGTAGCGTCGCGTCCCACGACAGACCGATGCAGATCAACAACAGCAGGGCGACCGCGACGCCATCGCGATCGAGTCGCTTCGAATGTCGGATCGGGTTCTCGAGCACGTGATACGAGATCACCGCGCACGCGAACGCCCCCGCGATCTCGATCACCCGCGCCCACGACGACGTCGGCGGATGGACCATCTGGAGCGGCAACATGAGCCAGACGTAGTGCCACAGATAGAGCGAGTACGAGATGTCCCCGATGTAGCGAAGCGGTCGCCACGAGAGCCACGTCGCGGGGCCACCCTTCACGCTCGCCTGGCCCGTCCACAGCAGGACCGCCGTCGTGCCGCACGGCCACCAGGCCAGCACACCAGGGTAAACACTCATCGTGTTGAGCCGCCAGACGGCCGCCGCGAGGCCGAGCATCGCCAGGAATCCGAGGAGCGTATTCAAGTGCGGCGTCCGACGCGCCCAGGCCGCCGGCAACAGCGCGACGAGGGCCCCGAGCGCGATCTCCCAGAAGCGAGTGAACGGTGAGTAATACGCCACCGTCGGACTGATCGGTGTGAGGTGCCACGAGTACCACGCCGACGCTGCGATCGCGGCGACTAGGAACACACCGAGTGACGTCGTGCGATGACGCAACGGCGACATCAACGTCAACGAGAAGACCACGAGTGGGAAGGCCAGATAGAACTGTTCTTCGACGGCGAGCGACCAGAAGTGCGTGACGAGTGACGGCGCGATACCGGGAATGAAATAGTTACTGCCGGTGCGGATCAGTCGAAAGTTTTCGGAGAAGAGTGAGGCCCACCGCACGTCACCGAGCAGCTGCGGCACGAAGTTCGTGCCGAGCAAGAAGTATGCCGCCAACGTCGTGGCGACGAGTGTCAACGTCGCCGCCGGGACGATGCGCCGGATTCGTCGGGCGTAGAAGTACGCGAGGTTGTGTCGAACACCGCGCGGCGGCTGGCGCAACAACAGACTCGTGATCACGAAGCCGCTGATGACGAAGAAGACGTCGACACCGATGTAGCCACCCTCGAAGCCGGGAATACTCGCGTGCGCGAGTATGACCAGGATGACGGCGATCGCGCGCAGACCCTGGATGTCCGGCCGAAAGGTCTGACGCGCCGTCGAATCGCCCGTTACGGCGCCCGTCTCCAGGCCTCCTATGCTCGGCTCATTGATTACGGACATGGGTTCGACGCTACTTCGACGGCCGCGGCGATTGGTGCGTCGTCGAACCTCGATCTTCGTCGCAACCCGTAGATTGGTCTAATCACCGAAGAGACCTCCACCAAGAAATCGGCGAGTCCGGTCAAAACAATTGCGGCGGTCGTCGTCACCGGTCTCGCCTTCTACGTTGCGCTGCCGGCGTTCGTCAAAGTGCTCTCGGCGTGGCCGAAACTCTTCCATCTCAGCTTCACCTGGCTCGCACTGATGCTGGTCGCCGAGGTAGCGAGTTTCGTCTGCGCCTCGACACTGTTGCGGCTTTTGCTTCGAACGAAGCAGTGGTTCACCGTCGTCGCGGCACTCCTGGTGGGTAATGCGGTCACCAACGTGCTGCCCGCCGGCGACGTCGCGGGCGCCGGCGTGCAGTACCAGATGCTCGCCATCGGTGGCATCAACGCCGACTCGGCGGCCGGTGGACTCGCGGCCTCGTCCATCATCGGCCTGGCGGGACTGTTCTTGTTACCGGTGTGCGTTCTGCCAGCAATACTCGGAGGCCTCCCGGTGAGTGCCGGACTCGAACACGCCGCGTATCTCGGGATCGCCGGCTTCGTCCTCATCGTGGCCTTCGGAACCGTCCTGCTCACGACGAACGGTCTCTTGACGATGCTGGCGCGCACGACGCAGCGGATCTTGAACGCCATCCCCCGGCGCAAGACCAAGACGGAGGACCTGCCCGATCGGCTCGTCGCCGAGCGCAACCTGGTGCGCGCCAATCTCGGACGACGGTGGCGAGAGGCGGTCTTCCTCATCGGTGGACGAATCGGCTTCGACTACTTCGCGCTGCTCTGCGCGCTGCGCGCCACGGGCGCGAGTCCGAACCCCGCCCTGGTGCTCTTGGCCTACGCGGCGACCGCGGTGATCGCCCTCGTGCCGCTGACGCCGGGCGGCATCGGCATCGTCGAGGCGAGTCTCAGTGGACTGCTCGTCTTGGCGGGCGTCGGCAGCGCGAGCGCCATCATCGCCACGCTCGCCTATCGACTGGTCACCTACTGGCTCCCGATATTCGCGGGCGGCGGCATCTACGTCGCGTTCCGTCGAAAGTACGGTCCGGTCAAGTTCGGTGCCGGTGGCCGTCCGGCAGCCCAATC
Source organism: uncultured Acidimicrobiaceae bacterium (assembly GCA_963804325.1). Lineage (GTDB taxonomy): Bacteria > Actinomycetota > Acidimicrobiia > Acidimicrobiales > RAAP-2 > RAAP-2. The sequence continues at coordinate 316,840 of CAWDPT010000010.1, read as the reverse complement.
CGGATAGCGCGAGGATTTACTTCTTGTCGTCGAGCAGGTTCACCATGTCGTTGGCGTGCTCTTCTTCGACCGCCAGGATCTCTTCGAGCATTCGTCGGGTCGTCGGGTCACCGTCACCGAGCCAGGCGATGATCTCGCTGTAGGAGCTGATGGCGATGCGCTCGGCGATCAGATTCTCCTTGATCATCTCGGTCAAGCTCGTCGCCGTCTTGTACTCCGAGTGGGCCCGTGCGCTGAAGGTGTCCGGGTTGAAATCCGGGTCCCCGCCGAGCTGTCCGATGCGCGCCGCGATCAGTTCGGCGTGACCCTGCTCTTCTCGCGAGTGCTGGAGGAACTCGGCGGCCACGGCCTCGGAGTCGAGTCCGTGGGCGGCGAAGGAGTGTTGCTGGTAGCGAAGGACGCAGATCAGCTCGGTCGCGAGCGACTGCTGCAGGACCTCGATCACGCGGGGCAGGTCGGCACCGTAGGCGTCGGTGATCGAGCCCTGGCGCAGGTTCTTGCGGGCGTTCTCACGCAGTGTCTTCACGTCACTTAGGAATTTGGCCATTCGTTCGCCTTCCTCTCAATGGTCGGATCGGAATTCATTTCTGGCGCCACCCTAACAACTGACGTCGCCGCGTGACGCTGGCTCGAGAGCGCGCGACAACCCTGCGTTCCTTGCGGAACATCGAACCGGCACCTTGGCGGCCCTTCGCCCGCGCTGGACGAACCGCCGCATTTGAATGGTTCTCCCCCACCAAAGCGTCACCGTGAGCGCCACGTCATTCCAACTCGCGTCAGTACCACTGCCCTGTGCTCGTCGTGTCGCTCGAGGCGATTCACAGCGAAGTCACTAAGTCAATCGAACTGGCGAATACGAAATACGTGTCAGTCAACGATCCGCTTGGTGCACCATTCTCTCCACCTACTCGCTGGCGTGCGCTCGTATTTCGGACGAACGTCGTAACAGCGATAATCATTGTTGCGAGCATCGACGCCCGCCCTTGCCCGAGCGTCGACGCTGGTCCTTCGGCGAACGTGAACCGAGCACCCGGGGGGTGAGCGGCGACGGTCCGTCTCTTCGGACACTAGACGGAACTTCTAACAGGCGCATAAGAAAATATCCCCGGTCGGTGCATAAGGGGACACCGACCGGGGATCAGGGAGAACGCGCGGATTAGTAGTAGTGCTTACGCCCGCCCACTGCGTGACCCGCGGCACCCAACGCCCAGAGCACGAGGCCAACCAACAGGACGATCATCCCGATCGACCAGAGAATCTTGACGGCCAATACGAAACCGATGATGAGGAGAATCAATCCGAAGACGACCATTGTCTCTTTCCTTTGTTCAGTGAACGCTCTTCACGCCCAATCGGTACTTCATCTGCACTACAAACCCTAGGTACGCATTTTTGGAGGCGTCTTGGAGCGGCCTTGGAAAGTTCTGTGAGCGAGAGGAGTGCGAGCATTCGTATGTCGTAATGACGTGACAACCCATGCGCTGGCACCAAAGCAAATGTCCGTCGAATCATCCTCATTAAGGTTGTGGTCTATGGAACACAAGCCGCCCCGCGGAACGCCACCGACGCTGGCGCGGGTGTGGATGTCCGGAATACTCGCGGCCATCGTGGCCGTCGCGGCGATCATCGTGAAATCAGAGTTCGATCATCGCCACGGATCGATGCATCATCCCGTCGTCGCTTGGATCTGCGTACCCGTCCTGCTGATCTTCGGCATCTACGCCGTGGGGCGTCTCGCCGACGGCATGGGACGTTTCTTGGCGCGACGTTCCGTCGAGGTCGCCGCGGCGGTCGTGCGACTCGTCGCGACGGGCGTGGGCTACCTCCTGGTGCTGATCGCCGTCTTTGAGCTGCTCGGCGTCTCGATCGCGCACCTCATCATCGGCTTCGGCCTCGCCGGCGTCGTGCTCGGCATCGCGGCCCAACAGAGCCTGGGCAACATCTTCGCCTCCCTCGTCTTGCTCTTCGCTCGGCCCTTCAACGTGGGCGAACACATCCGTGTGCGCTCGGGAACGATCGGTGTCGTCGACGCCTGGGTGCTCGGCATCGGCCTCACCTACGTGACACTCCAAACGGAGGATGGCCTCTTGAAGGTGCCGAACTCCGTCGTCCTGGCCTCGGGAATCGGCAAGCTCGACACGCCACCCCATCGATTACCGTGAGGCACTCGACGCACAATCAAACAATGAAAGAGGATTGATCATGGGCACTGCCGGAGACAAACCGAGGAAGACGCGTCGCCGAATGGCTCGCGTGTCCAAGTATCCCGACTCGAGTGGCAATCCGTTGGCCGGGCTCACCGGCGGTGGCGGCGACGGAATGGTGGGTCCGGGCGCGAGTCACGGACCATCAGAGCATCATCATCCGGTCGGCAAGATCGGCTCCGCATTCCTCTGGCTGCTCGGACGTCGGCGAACACCGATGCCCCCGGCGAGCGAACCGGCACCGGCCCCAGAGCACCAGCACGCCGACAAGGATGACGACCACGAGCACGGGCATGATCATGAGCACAATCACGATCACGGAACCGAATAGTCCCGCTTCCTAACGGGTGTCGTTCAACTGTCCGTCGAAGAGCGTTACGACGCGATGACCGGACCCGAGGCTACGAACTTCTTGGCTGGTGTCAACGACCCACCGGCCTGTTGGACCGTGACCGCTAGTTCCGACGGCGCCGGTGACGACGCCATCGTGAACGTCACGTGGCCCGGTTTGGAACCCATGATGCCGATCGACACCGGCGAACCGTTCACGATGGCCCACAGTTGGTACGTGTCGTTCGGCGTCAGCGCGGGCATCTTGGCGTTGACCAGATAGCCGGTGCCGTCGGGCAGCATCACGAACTCGGCGAGCGGTTGGTGCGAAGCGCTCGTGAGATCGACGATCTGATGGTCGGGCGCCGCCAACGCCTTCTGGACGGCGCTGCGACTGGCCTTCGCCAACGCGCCCTGCAGAGTCGTGACGTGATTCTGAGCGCTGTTGAGGCCAATCGCGAGCGCCACGATCGCCGCCGCGGCGGCAAAGGCCACCCCGCTGAGTACCGATCTCGTTCGTCGCGACGATCGTGTCACGCTTCCGATCGCCACGATCTCGGCGGGGGTGTCACCGATCAATAATGGCGGCATCGCCGCGGCGTCGCCCTTTCGTTCCCACAACTGGCTCGAGATGTTCGTCCACAGACCTTCGGGCAGCTCCTCCACCGAGTTGCCGAGCGCGGCGGCGACGGCGCGGTAGCTGTCCAACTCACTCTGACAGCGCGGACAGGTGGCGGCGTGTTCCTCGATCGCCGCCAGGGTCTCGGCGTCCACGGCGTGCAGCGCCGCGACGGCTAACAGTTCGCTCGCTTCGTCGTGGCTCATCATCGATCCGCTCCTTCGATCCCGGACTCCACGAGAGTGGCGCGCATGCGACGCATCCCGTTCCTGATTCGACTCTTCACGGTGCCTTCCGGTTCGTTCAAAATCTCGGCAACCTTAACGTAGGTGAGTCCCTGGAAATACGCGAGCTCGATGGCGCGTCGCTCCTCGAGCGGTAGTTCGCCGAGCGCCTTCTTCACGTCTTCGGCTAACACGACGTCCCACGCCTCGTGTTGCATGTCGTAGGCGCCGCGCGCGGCCTTGTGCGCGTCGTTGATCTCTCGTTGACGACGCGCCGTGAGCGAACGAATCGTCTCGACGGCGCGCGCGTGACTCTGGGTGAGGAGCCAGCTGCGCAAATTGCCCCTCGTGGCGTCGAAGCGTTCCGGTTGGTTCCAGAGCCGCAAGAAGACCTCTTGGGTGACGTCTTCGGCTTCGGCCGCGCCGTTGAGGACCCGACGCGCGAGACCGAACACCGCACCGCCGTGACGGCGGTACGTTTCGGCGAGCGCTACCTCGTTGTAGCGCGCGATCATCGTGACCAACTGGGCGTCACTGACCTCTCGGATGTCTTCCATACCTCTCCACTTCTAGTTCGCTGCCGAGGACGAGTGCGGATGTTTGCTCCTGAAACCCACTCGTTGCAAGGCAATCGCGGGTGATTTCGCAAGCTTCTACGGAGCGCGCGGGTTCCGACGCTCGAGAGATTCATCCGAAGGCACCCACCGCAACGAAGAACCTCTTGTATTCCCCCTTCGGTGGCGCCGCATTATCCCTAGTGCGGCGCCACCCCCTTTGGGGGCGAAGGCATCGTCAACTCCTTACGGACCGTGCTGGAACTCCTCGGGACCGAAGGCACTACTGCCGCGCTGCGTGGCGATCTCGATACCGTGATCGCCGAGCTCGGACGCGGCGCCGACCGCCGCGCGGCCGAACTTCTCGCGGACATCGTCGACGGCGTCACGCAGCGCTTCGTTCGAGACCTGTCGCTCGCGCGAAATCGCTTCGGCCTGTTCGCGCGGATCGTTCGAGGTCGGATCGAGTCCGAAGGTCAGCTGCATGTTGTTGTCGTCGCGCTCGAGGAACGACGACGCGTGGATCGCGAGAAGGCGAACCGAGTTCGCGAGATCGATCGACTGCAGCAACGCCTCAGCGATGGCCAGTATCGCCACCTCGTCGTCGATGCCGAACGAGAGCGTCTGGGAACGACTGACGCTCGTGAGGTCATCGAATCGAACGATCACCGTTATCGTGCGCGCCACACGGTCCTGACCGCGCAGTGCTCGCGCGACGACCGCCGCCTGGGACTTCGCCGCCTCAAGGATCGCGTTAATGCCGCTCAACGATGTGGCGAAGGTCTGGTCGTGGCCGACCGATTTGAGGACTCGGTCCGTCGTCACCTCACGCTTGTCCTCCCCGTGGGCGTAGGCGACGAGCGTCGAGGCCATCGAGGCACCCACGTGCGCGGCCAACGTCGCCTCGTCGACCTTGGCGAGGTCACGGACCCAGCGAAGACCGAGCTTCTGTAGCTTCTCGGCGGTCGCCGGGCCGACGCCCCAGAGGGCTCGCACCGGCAGTTCGTCCAGCCACTTCTTCTCGAGCGTCGGGCTCACCCAGACGACGCCGGCGCCCTCGACGAGTCGTCCGTCGACGACCGTGGGCTTGGACTCCTTGGAGGCGAGCTTGGCGAAGAGCTTGTTGCGCCCGAGCCCCACGCCACAGAGCAGACCGAGTTCGGACATGATCCGTCGTCGCAGTTCGGCCGCCGCCGACATCGGTCGCACGTGCAGTCGGCGCAGGCTCGACAGATTGGCGAAGACCTCATCGAGTCCGAGCGGTTCGAACTCGGGCGTGAGGTCGCGCACGATGTCGTGGAACTGGCGCGAGTACGCCTCGTAGCGATCGAAGCGTCCCGGCAGGATGATGAGATCCGGGCAACGGCGTCGCGCGATCACGCTCGGCATGGCGCTTCGCACGCCGTAGCGGCGGGCCTCGTAGCTCGCGCTGGCGATGACGCCGCGCGCGCCGCCGCCGCCGACGGCGACCGGTTTGCCCACCAGCGTCGGGTCGTCCAGGACCTCGACCGAGGCGAAGAACGCGTCGAGGTCGATGTGCAGGATCGGCGCGTCGTCGACCGAGGGGTCCTCAGAAGGCGAGTTCAACACTGCGAAAGGCCTCACCGAACTGCGCGCCAACGGGCCGGCCGGCCTGTTCGGCGCGACCGTAGACCAGCTCTCGGATCGCGTCGGCGTCGCCGGCCAACTGGGAACTGTGCGCCAGCACCGCCTTCACCTTCGTGTCGATCGTGCCCGATATGTCCGCGACGACGTCCGGTTCGTGGGTCCCACTGAGCAACAGACTGGCGACCTGATGCGGTTCGCCGCGATCGGGGAAGTAGAGCGGCATCGCGGCGGCCGGAGCGACGGCGTCGAGGAGCGCCCACCCGGTCTCGCGGTGGTCACGGTGGTTCACGTAGACCCCGGCGAAGAACGTCGCGGTGGGATCCGGGCCCACCACGACCTCCGGTCGATACTGGCGGATGAGTCCCACCAACGCGCCACGCAGTGCGACGTCGTTGTCGACCTCGCCGTCCGGTCGTTCCAGTCGGGTGACGGTCGCGGCCCCGAGGAGATCGGCCGCGAACTCCACTTCGGCGTCGCGCACGTCGCGCACCACGCCGGCGTCGGCGGTGAGCACGTGGGAGCCCTTGTCGCCGTCACACACGACGACGAGGTGTACCGCACAGCCGTCTTGGGCCCACTGGGCGAGCAGTCCCCCGGCCGCCACGTCGGCGTCGTCGGGGTGCGCGTAGATCGCCATCGCCGTCTGGGGCTGGAGGTTGAGCGCGCGCATCAGCCGCGCAGTTTGGGTGCGGTCGTCTTCACGAGCATGCCGATCTCGCGCGCGAAGTCGTCAGCACCCTCGAACCCCTTGTAGACCGAGGCGAAGCGGACGTAGGCGACGTCGTCGACGTCGCGCAGGGCTTCGAGCGAGGCCATTCCCACCTCTTCACTCGTCACGTCTCGATTGAGCAGGCGCATCGACTCGTCGATGGCCGTCACGAGTGCTTCGAGGCTCTCCTCGTCGACGGGTCGGTTCTTGGCGGCCGAGCGCATCCCGCGCAGGATCTTGGCGCGATCGAAGGGTTCGCGGTCGCCGGAGCGCTTGATCACGTAGAGACCGATCTCCTCGATGCGCTCAAAGGTCGTGTAGCGCTGGTTGCAGTTCGAGCACTCACGTCGGCGCCGGATGGCGACGCCGTCTTCGGCGAGGCGCGAATCAACGACGCGGTCGTCGTCCGCCGAACAGAAGGGACAGCGCATGCCTTGAGGATACACCCAAATCCCTTGAAAATTAAGGGATAAGGACGCGCTCGCCGGGTACGACGACCGACGAATCGAGCTCTCGCACGAGGTCGGCTCGGGCCAGTTTCGGGTCGACCGGGTTCATCATTCGCGCGATCGAATTGACCGTGTCACCGGGCTGGACCACGTAGTTCATGCCCGATGCGAGGACCGAGCTGTTGGCCAGATCACCCGGGAGACCGGCGCCGGTCACTCCCCCGAACGCGTGTCCCGGCCACGCCAGGATCACCAGTCCGAACAGCACTGCGGTCGCGACCAGCGTGCGACGACGACGTTTCATCATGCGCGCCCGCGCTGCCCGGCGTCTGGCCAACGACGGCCCGGTGCGAAAGACCTCGGGTGTGCTCACGAGTCGCAGGTACGGTCGCTCGTCGATCTCTTCAATCTCTTCGTACTCCAAAGCCTCAACTGCCGCCATGGCCGACCCCTTTCACGAACACCTGTTCGTATAGTGTAAGGCGAACAAGTGTTCGATGCAAGAGTAATTTCCGGCTGTGACAAGATGGACTAAATCGCCTTCATTTCCAAGAGTTTCCTGCCTAATCGTCCAAAGTGGGACCACTGCGGCCGCCCGAGTGTTCGCCCGACCGAGAGGGCCCTGCCCGGCGCCCGTGAGCTCCTTCACCAGCCGGATCCGGTGACGACGCACCAGCTCGGCGCACTCGAGCGTGAGAGCGTCATCGGGGTGGTCGTGGGAGTCCGTGACCTGACCGTCGGTGACCCAGACGATCGGTTCAGCGTTTCGTCGACGCGCGAGCGCCCACTCGAGAACCGCGCCGTCGACCCCGTTGCCGATGTTGCCCGAGGGAACCCTCGTCGCCACCGATCCACGATCGGCGAGGATCCACACGTTCGGCGTCGCTCCGACGTCGCCCGGGCGATGGCTGTAGCCGACCACGAGTGCGTCGGGTGCGCGACGAAGTAACGACGACAGCGACGCTTCGTCGATGTCCATCGAACCGGACTGATCGATGATCACGAGGCCGCCGTGGAACGACGCACGTCGAGCGAACGCCCGCCTTCGATCGTCGGTGAGGAGCCGACTCGGATAGCGCATCGTCGGACCGCTCGTGCTCGCGCGTGCGCGACGCACGCCGGCGCTTCTCGGACGCGGTGACATCACCAACGTGACATCGAAATGCAGCGACGCGAATCTCCCGGTCGGTGGGCGCCGACCGCCCGGCTCGAGGGAACGACGAAATGAACGCAACGCCTCGGGGGTCGTGGGCGGACGTGCCGCCATCGACTGGGTCACGATGCGCGCGAGTACGACCGTCGCATCCGCGTAGCCACTCGGCAACGCGTCGTCGTTGAGTCGCGTGGCACCGAGCGCGGTACTCGACAGCCCGTTCATCAACGCCAGGGCGCGCTTTCGCACGGCGCGCAGCCCCGGCATCCACGACGGCTCGATGGAACGGATGCCGGCGAGGAAGTCCTTCTCTCCCCCGGTGCCGAGGACGGCCATCAGGAAGCAGATGGCCTCGGACCAGTCACCACCTTCGGCGATGCGTCGAGCGCCGTTCTTCTCCGATCCGTCGCACAACAGGGCGACGTCGAAGTCCAATCGGGCGATCAAGCGTGTTGATACGAAGCTCCTCGGCGCACTCCAGGGCGCGCGGCGCCATCTCGTCGAGCGCGCCGTAGTGCTCGATCCGGTGGGGACTGACGCGCGCGTGCATCAGTTCGTGCGCTCGAACGACGCGCGACGTCGCGTCGAGGCCGAGGGGCACTTCGAGGATTCGCTCGGTCAAGTTACAGCTCGCCTCGCCTCGGCGCGTGGAACCCGGCTTGAGCGTCCACGGCGCGTCAGTGAATCCGTCTTCGCGTCCGGTCACCAACTCCGGATGGACGAGCGCCGTCACGCGATCGCGGCGATCGCCAACGCGTCGAGCACACTGGTCGCGGCGTCATCGCCGAAGACCAACTGCGCGGCGCGCGTCGGCCCGAGGTGTCGGCGCAGTTCGTCGAAGGCGTAGAAGCTGCGCAGCGAGACGCGTCGGCTCGCCGGCCCCAGTGACCCGGCCAACGCCGGAGCGCGAAGGTCGGCGCTCAGACTCGCGAGGGCCGTGACGGGCGGTCGGTCGATACGGATGCTCACGGGAAATCGGTCGCGCAACGACGGCGCGATGTCGTCGAGGTCCTCGACGTTCGTCGTCATCACGACGGAGAACTGAGGGCCGGGACGAACCCATTCACTGGTCTCGGGGTTGCGCCAACGCGCCGATTCCGGTGAGTCGGTCACCGCCAGCAACGTGCTGAGGGCATCGCCCGACGCGCGGTCGACCTCGTCGACGACGAGACGACCACCCAGGCCGCCCGCGCCACGCCAGGCTCGGATCGCCGGGCCCTCGCGCCACTCCCAGCGGTTCTCGCCCACGGGCATCCACGTACCGGTGATCTCACCGGACGTCAGGTCCTCGGTACAGACGAGTCGCTCCGACGCGACGTTACCGACGCCGTGATGGAGCGCCGCGTAGGTCTTGCCCGTGCCCGAGGGTCCGTAGAGCAAGACGCGCGAGATGCCGGCCGCCAACACGTCGGCGAGATCGCGCCAGCACGACGGCACGTCTTCGAAACTCTCCATCAACGACACTGCGCCTCCTCGGATTCGGTAGGCACAAAGGTCTCGACAATCGTGCCAACGAAAAAAAGTCCCCTCCGGCGCGATCGACGCGCCGGAGGGGACTCCACAGGAGGACTAAACGCTCAACTCGTGTTCGATAGCGGCCAACTCCTCGGGCGATCCTTGGATCTTTGGACCCTTGAACCACTTGCGAGCCGAGACCGCGTACCAGATGCCGGCGAAGCCGATCACTGCCACCACCGCGAAGGGGGTGTAGTTGAAGTCATCGGCGTTGATCGGCGATGTCGCGGGGAGCATGAACAAGACGCAGATGATGACCACCCACACGATGGCGATCCAACCGAAGACCGGACCCCATTTGCCGAGCTTCCACGGTCCGGGCGTGAACGCCGCACCGTTGATCCGTCGCAGGAAGACGGGGATCAGGTAGGCGACGTAGAGCCCGATGACCGCGATCGACGTCACGGCCGCGTAGGCCGTACCACCGGTGTTACCGGGCAGCAGCGCCGGCGTCACCAAGATGAAGGCGCCCACGGCCCCGAACCAGGCGGAGTGCACCGGCACGCGGCTGCGCTTGCTGACGTGGTGCCAGTAACTCGAGAACGGCACCGCGCCGTCTCGCGAGAAGGCGTAGATCATGCGCGAGTTGGCCGTGATCGACGCGATGCCGCAGAAGAACTGCGCACCGATCACCACGAGCACGAGGATCTCGCCAAGGACCTTGCCCGTGGCGTACACGAACACGTTGCCCCACGGCACACCGCCGGCGAAGGACGCGTAACTGTTGTACGGCGTCCCCGCAATGTTCGCCACCAGTCCGTGACCGAACTTGGGGATCGCGGCGCTCACGCCGATCAGCAAGATGAATCCCGCGATCCACGACACCCAGATCGAGGTCACGATGCCCTTGGGACCCGAGACCGAGGCCTCGAGGGTCTCCTCGGTGACGTGGGCCGACGCGTCGTATCCGGTGAAGGTGTACTGGGCGACCAGCAGTCCGAGTAGGAAGACGTAGAACGGGACGGAGAATCCGGACAGTCCCCTGAAGGCGTCGAAGCCGCCGGCCCCGAAGAGGAAGCTCCCGCTCTGGTGACTGTGCGAGTGCGGCGCGATGAAGAGCAGGATCACGATGACCGCGACTCCGGTCAAGTGCCACCACACCGACACCTTGTTGAAGAGCGCGACGATGTTGACCCCGAAGGTGTTGATCAGACCCTGGATCAGCAAGAGGATCGCCGTGAGCAACACGACGTGTCGATTCGACGTCCACGTGGCGTTTCCCGAGACCAGATAGATGAACTCGCCCACCGAGTACCCGCACCCGAAGGTGATGCCGGCGGTGACCGCGACCTGACCGAGCAGGTTGAACCAACCGGTGAACCACGACCAGATCGGACCGCTCTTTCCCGGCGCCAGCTTCGCGGACCAGTAGTAGAGACCGCCCGCGGTCGGGAACGCCGAGCAGATCTCGGCCATGGAGAGGCCCGCGAACAGCACCAGCAATCCGACGATGGCCCAGCCCCAGATCATGACCGGAGGACCTCCGTGGTACAGACCGTACGAGTAGAGGGTCAAGCAACCCGAAAGGATCGAGATGATCGTGAACGAGATGGCGAAGTTCGAGAACTTGCTCATTCCACGATGTAGCTCTTGGGCGTAGCCCATTTGGTGCAACCGTTGCTCGTCACTCAACGCAGACGGTGCGATGACGACATTCTCGTCTGACACAAATCCTCCCCCGATTCAAATGGCCTATACCATTGAGCGAGATACTAGAACCTTTGCGCGCGGCGAGCATTGCAAAATGTGTTCCCCCTGTTAAAACTCGAACCGGGACGTTGCGACGTCATCGCGTCGTTTCGCCCTGACGAACATTCGCGCGTCGTGCGTGCCCGACGTCATCGAGGCCTCCCCCTCGTCACACGTCGATCACGTGAAGACGTGCACGAGGGAAGACCACGCCGCGTCATCATCCATCCGATTCACGAGCGACGCAGCGCTCGCGTCGCGAGATCGGTCCATCGTTCATTGGGTAGCCTCGACGCCTAGATTGAAACAACGTCCCGTGCGCCGATGGGACGTTCGGGTATCCAAGGAGCACACGTGAGCACACATATCGCCGGACGACCGTCGCGTGATGAACTCGTCGCACTGGTCGAAGAAGGTGAGATCGACACGATCATCGTCGCCATCACCGACATGCAGGGCCGCCTGCAGGGCAAGCGACTCGACGCCACCTACTTCTTCGAAGAGCTGGCCGACGGCGTCGTCGAGGGGTGTAGTTACCTGCTCGCCTCGGACGTCGACATGCGAACCGTCGACGGATTCGCGCTGACTTCTTGGGAGCGCGGCTACGGCGACCTCGCGTTCAAGCCCGATTTCTCCTCGACCCGGCTCGTGCCCTGGCACGACAAGACGGTCATCATCTTCGCCGACGTCGAGACCGTCGAGGGCGTCCCCGTGGCGCCGTCTCCGCGTCAGATCCTCCTCGCCCAGATCGAGCGCCTCAACGAGCGCGGCTGGACCGGCATCACCGGCACCGAACTCGAGTTCATCGTCTTCGAGGACACCTACGAACAGGCCTGGGAGGCCGGGTACCGCGATATGACGCCGGTGAACCAGTACAACGTCGACTACTCGATCCAGGGGACCTCGCGCATCGAACCGCTCCTCGGTCGCATCCGTCGTTCGATGCGCTCGGCCGGGATGGTCGTGGAGTCGGTGAAGGGCGAATGCAACTTCGGACAGCACGAGGTCGCCTTCAAGTACGACACGCTCGTGGAGAAGTCCGACGAGCACAGCCTGTTCAAACTCGGCGCCAAGGAGATCGCCGCCCAAGAGGGCGTCAGTCTCACCTTCATGGCCAAGTACGACCAGCGCGAGGGTAACTCGTGTCACATTCACCTCTCCCTGCGCGACAAGGACAACCAGCCCGTCTTCGCGGGCGACCGCGAACACGGATTTTCCGAGGTCTTCGAGCACTTCCTCGCGGGACTGCTCGCGCACGCGCGTGATTTCTCGGTGCTGTTGGCCCCGAACATCAACAGTTACAAACGATTCGTCGCCGGATCGTTCGCTCCGACGGCCCTGCTCTGGGGACACGACAACCGCACGTGCGCCTTTCGCGTCGTCGGTCACGGCCCGTCGTTGCGCTTCGAGTGCCGGATCCCCGGTGGCGACGTGAACCCCTACCTGGCGATCGCGGCGCTGGTGGCCGCCGGACTCCAGGGCATCGACGACGCGCTGGTCTTAGGGCCGGCCTTCGTCGGCAACGCCTACGAGGCCGACGCCGCGCGCGTGCCGACGACGCTCGCCGAGGCGACCGAACTGTTCGACAAGAGTCCCGTCGCTCGTGCGGCCTTCGGGGACGAGGTCGTCGACCACTACGTGCACGCCGCACGCGTCGAGGTCGACGCCTTCAACGCGGCCGTCACCGACTGGGAGCGCTACCGGGGATTCGAGCGGCTATGAGCACGCTGTCGGTCCTCAATCCCGCCACCGAGGCTCCCGTCACCGAGATCGAACTCTTCGATCTCGAAGCGACCGACGCCGCGATCGCGCGCGCCGCGAAGGCCGCGAGCGAGTGGCGCGACGTCACGCCCGCGCGACGGGCGCACCTCCTGCGTCTCTTCGCGCGGGTCGTCGACGAGCACGTCGAGGAGCTGGCGCAGTTGGAGGTCGCGAACTCCGGACACACGATCGGCAACGCCCGATGGGAGGCCGGCAACGTTCGCAACGTCCTCGCCTACTACTCCGGCGCGCCCGAACGACACAGCGGCAAGCAGATCCCCGTCGAGGGCGGCGTCGACCTCACCTTCTATGAGCCGCTCGGTGTCGTGGGCATCATCGTGCCCTGGAACTTCCCCATGCCGATCGCCGGTTGGGGCTTCGCGCCGGCGCTCGCGGCCGGCAACACCGTCGTCCTGAAGCCCGCGACGTTGACGCCGCTGACGGCGATTCGCCTCGCCGAACTCGGGCTCGAGGCGGGTCTGCCCGAGGGCGTCTTCCAGGTGCTGCCCGGTGACGGCGGCGTGGTGGGCTGGCGCTTCGTCACGCACGAAGCCGTTCGCAAGGTCTGTTTCACCGGATCGAGCGACATGGGTAAGAAGGTGATGGCCGGCTGCGCCGAGCAGGTGAAGCGCGTGACACTGGAGCTCGGTGGCAAGAGCGCCAACGTCATCTTCGCCGACGCGGACGTGGAGCGCGCCGCTGCGTCGGCGCCCTCGGCCGTCTTCGACAACGCCGGCCAGGACTGCTGTGCGCGTTCGAGGATCCTCGTCGAAGCCTCGGCCTACGACCGTTTCATGGAGCACTTCGAAGTCGCCGTGAAGAAGTTCCGCGTCCTCGACCCGTCCGACGAGACGGCCGAGATGGGGCCATTAATTTCTGCCGGTCAGCGCACGAGCGTCGACTCCTTCGTCGACGAGGCGTCGGTCGCCTTCAAGGGCAGCGCGCCGAGTGGACCGGGATACTGGTATCCACCGACGGTCCTGGAGTCGAGTGACGGCACGGACCGCGCCTTTCGCGAGGAGATCTTCGGCCCGGTCGTCTCGGTGCTGCGCTTCGAGAACGAGGCCGAGGCCGTGCGCATCGCCAATGACAGCCCGTACGGGCTGTCGGGATCGATCTGGACGCGCGACGTCGGACGGGCACTGCGCGTCGCGCGCGGTATCGAGACCGGAGCGCTCTCGGTCAACTCGAACTCGTCGGTTCGCTACTCGACGCCCTTCGGCGGCTACAAGCAGTCCGGCATCGGTCGCGAACTCGGGCCCGATGCCCTGCGCAGTTTCAGTGAAGAGAAGAACGTATTTATCTCAACGGAGGAATGATGGGTCGTTTGGACAACAAGGTGGCGGTTATCACGGGCGCGGCGAGTGGCATCGGTCGAGCGACCGCGCGACGCTTCGCCGCCGAGGGCGCGAGCGTCGTCGTGGCGGACTTCGACGACCAGCACGGTCCCGAGGTCGCCGACGAGATCGGTGGGCTCTTCGTGCAGGTGAACGTCGCCGACGAAAAGAGCGTCGTCGCGATGTACGAAAAGACCGTCGAGGCCTACGGCGGGATCGACGTGCTCTTCAACAACGCCGGCATCTCACCGGCCGACGACGACTCGATCCTCACGACCGGCCTCGATGCCTGGAAGCGCGTGCAGGACGTCAACCTGACCTCGGTCTACCTGTGCTGCAAGTACGGGATCCCGCACCTGCAAAAGCGCGGTGGTGGATCGATCATCAACACTGCGTCCTTCGTCGCGGTGCTCGGTTCGGCGACGTCACAGATCTCCTACACCGCCTCCAAGGGCGGCGTGCTCGCGATGAGTCGTGAGCTCGCGGTCCAGTTCGCGCGTGAGAAGATCCGCGTGAACGCCCTGTGCCCGGGACCGGTCAACACGCCGCTGTTGATCGAACTCTTCGCGAAGGACCCCGAGCGCGCCGCGCGCCGATTGGTGCACGTGCCGATGGGTCGATTCGGCGAACCCGAGGAGATCGCCAACGCCGTCTTGTTCCTCGCCAGCGACGACGCCTCCTTCGTCACCGCGACGACGTTCATGGTCGACGGCGGCATCCACGGGGCCTACGTCACGCCGCTCTGACCGGCGTGTTCCATAGGCGCCAGCGCTAGTCCGGTTCGCTGGCGCGCCACCACTCGCGCACGATCACCTGGATTGTCGCTGCCATCGGCACGGCCAGCAGTACCGCGACAAAGCCACCGGCGAGCCCGGCAACCCATGATCCCAGATCGGCGCCGATCAATACTGCGGCGAAGACGAGCAGCGGATTGATCTTGACCGTCCTGCTCATCACGATCGGGTTCAAGACGTGGTTCTCGAACTGGGTGTAGACGAGGAAGACGACGAGCGTGACGATGCCCGCGCTGAGCGAGTGCGCGAAGGCGAAGAGAACGGTGGGGACACCGGCCAGGGCACCACCGATCTGGGGCAAGAAGTCCACGAGCGCGACCCACAGGGCCCACAAGAACGCGTAGGGCACGCCCATGATCAAGAGCGTGATGAAGACCACGATGCCGGCGGCGAGCGACGTCAACATGTCACCCAAGACGTAGCCCGAGACCGATCGCGAGATGATGCGCCCGACGTGGCGAAAACGCTTGGCGCGCTCTGGCGAGACGAGCTTCGTGAGCGAGCGTCGGATCTTCGGGGCTTCGATCAGCAAGAGGACGACGTAGGTGAACACGAAGATCAACGACAGGATCGCCGTGAGCGCGCCCTTGCCGAGCGCGAGGGCTGGCTTACTGAGCCCCGTCGCGAGCGACGTGAGGTGACTGGAATTGCGCTTCACCCACGATTCGACGTGGTACTTGCGGAAGAGATGGCCGATCCAGCCCTTGCCGTGCTGGGCCTGTCGAACGTAACCCGGAAGGGCCGACGCGAAGTGCGTGATGCCATTGATCAGCGGGTAGCCGAACAAGACGGCGAGCCCGAGGAAGATCAGCAGCGCCGCGAAGGTGACGATGGCGACGGCGCCGCCGCGTCGCTTGACCCGCCAGTGCTGCAGCGCGACCACGACGGGGTTGAGGATCAGCGCGATGAATCCTCCGATGAGACCAAGCATCAACAGGTCGCGCAGGTGGTAGATGACCTGACCGGACAGATAGACGGCGGCGACGGTGAAGACCGCGAAGAGAATCGTGAGGACCGGGACCTGGTTGCCATCGGCAATGCGGACGAATCGACGGCGGCGAGATTCGGGGGCCTCTTCTTCCTCCGGCTCGACCTCCGGGGGCTGCGCTCGAGGCGTTCGTCTTACGGGCACGGGGCTAAGCGTAGGGCGTGGGCGTCCGCGTCTCTGAAGCGCATTGCTTGGTCGAGACTCGTGCCGCCGCAGAACATCCCGTCATGCTAATCACTGACCTTGCGGGCTCTCGGGTTCTCGCCTGGCGCCAGCTCGACCACCGAATTTTGCGCTGCACGACGTCGGCCCGAGACGCGAAAACATCGATCGGCGTAACGGCCCGTGACAGACTGGAATCAGCGAGGGCGCCATGAGTAACGAATCTTTCCACTACACGATCTACATCGACACGACGGCCAAACGACTGTGGCGCGCGTTGATCGACCCGACGAAGACCAAGAAATGGTGGAACATCTCATTGGTCTCGGATTGGAAGGTCGGCTCGAGCGTCGACGTGAAGATGGGACACCTCACGATTCGAGACCCGGAGCAGATCGTTCTCGAATCTGACGCACCACGTCGTCTCGCCTACACCTGGCACACCTTCACACCCGAGTGGGCCAGCGCCAATGGCTACGGCGAAGATGACCGTTTGAAGTTCGCCAATGAGTCGCGCTCGAAGGTGAGCTTCGACATCGAAAAGGTGAACGGCGTGATCCGCCTCAACGTCGTGCACGACGGATTCGATTCGGGCAGTGTCGTCATCGACGCGATTCGCGAGGGCTGGCCCCCGCTGCTCTCGAGCCTCAAGACGTTCTTAGAGACCGGCGAGGCGCTCGACTTCGATATGTGAAACCCGTCGGCGCAGCGGCGGCTACGTGACGATGACCTTGAGACTCCACAGCAGCGCCAATTCGGGACAGGCGACGCCGGGCCGGCAATAGACCGTCCCGGTCGTTCGAATCGTGGCGTGCCCGACGGCCGCGGCGTGCAACGTCAAAGCATCGACACCCTCGGTGTCTCGAGCGATCCTCGTCACGACGACCGCCTTCGAGTTACTCACCGGGACGCCCCAACGAAAGCCCGACCTCATCACGATTCGAGCGTTCACTCCGACTCGCATCTTGATGACGCAGAACGAACCCGACGAGACGATGTGGACCGACGGATTGGCCACGAGGCCGCACGTGGGAACGTTGACCACCGTGGTCGTGGGATACGACGTCGCCCCCACGCTCGACACCGTCGACAACAGGATGGACAACGCGAGCGTCGCGATGATAAGGGGGCGCCGAAGAAAGGCCCCGGTGGTTCCTCTCATGTCACCATCCTCCCATTTCGTCCTTGGCACGAAACGTCGCCACACCAAGTACCTGTCGCGAGCGGGTCGCTCTTACTAAGTTTCCGGCGAGCGTTCACAACTTGAGGCCGATCGCGACAAAAGATCCGTTTGGACGTCGCCGTCGTAGGACCGTTGTAGGGCGAATCAGCGTGATCGATGGCCGAGAGGAGAGACCCGCGCGGTTGTCGCGATCCCCTCTCCCCTCTCCTCTCGGCGCGTCACGTCAACCGGATCAGCGAGCGTGACCCTATGGAATGTCGCTTCGCAGCCCTACTGTTGGTCTCAACAGAGCGAAAGGACGTCCCATGATCTTCGGAGCCCACGTCATTGTCTTCACCCACGACGCCGACGCCGACCGCGCGTTCTTCCGCGACGTCCTCGGACTCTCGAGTGTCGACTCGGGTGGCGGCTGGCTCATCTTCGCGATGCCGCCCTCGGAGATCGCGTTCCATCCGACTGATGACAGTCCGGTCAACGAGATCTACCTACTAAGCGACGACCTCTCGGCCGACATGGGTCGTCTCGTTGCTCAGGGTGTCGCTTTCACCCAGGTCGACGAGGAGCGCTGGGGAACGGTCACTCGCTTCACGCTGCCCGGCGGCACCACGATCGGTCTCTACCAACCGAAGCACCCGACAGCGCATCAGCGCAGTTGAGGCGGTGCGGTACTCGTCGTCACTCGTCGACTCAAC
This sequence comes from uncultured Acidimicrobiaceae bacterium, assembly GCA_963804325.1. Taxonomy (GTDB): domain Bacteria; phylum Actinomycetota; class Acidimicrobiia; order Acidimicrobiales; family RAAP-2; genus RAAP-2. Next base: position 298,869 of record CAWDPT010000010.1, on the reverse strand, counting down.
AGGAGCGCCGACGTGAGTCCCGCGAGCGCGAAGAACGAGATCACCAGTTCCGTGCCGTGACGGAAGGCGACAATCGGATCGGTCGCGCTCAGTCCGGCGAGGATGGCGATCAGTCCGGCCACGCCGAGCACGGTGCCGATCTGGCGCGCCATGTTCAACACGCCGCTGCCGGCGCCGAAACGAGCCGGGGGAATCGACGCGGTGCCGGCACCGATCAGCGACGGAATGGTCAGGCCCACGCCCGCTCCGCCTAAGAGCTGCACCGGAAGCAGGTGCGTGGCGTAGGCGGCGTGGGTTTGCATCAGGGTGAGCCACAGCGACTGGGCGGCGACGTTCACGAAACAGCCGATGACCGCGACGCGTCCCGCACCGCCGAGTCTCGCCGAGAGCCGCGGCGCGACGATGCGCGCGAACGGTAGGACCATCAACGGCCCCGGAGCGATCGCGAGTCCGGCGTCGATCGCCGAGAAGTGCCAGACGCCGGTCAAGAACTCGACCATGCCCAAGAGGAACGCGCCGAATCCGGCGTAGTAGGCGACCGACGCCAACAGCGCGCCGTTGAAGGACCTCGACTCGAGCAGTTTGAGGTCGACCACCGGTGCGTCGTGACGCGCCGAGCGCACGACCACGCCGATGGCGGCCGCGACCGCCAGCACCAGTAGTCCGAAGAAGTCCTTGGAGGTCCAACCCCACGACGGCGCCTTGACGAGCGCGAGCGCCAACGAGCCGGCCGCCACCGCGACGAGGACGGCGCCCAGCATGTCCGGGCGCGCATTCGAGGTCTCATCGCGACTCTCCGGCAACACCTTGAAAGCGAGGACGACGGTGACGACACCGACGGGGATGTTGATCCAGAAGACCCAGCGCCAGGACAGCTCGACCAGGAATCCGCCGATGACCGGACCGAGCGCCGCGCCGAGCGCGCCGATCGCCGACCACGTCCCGATTGCCTGGGCTCGCGCGTGACCGGGTACCGCGGCCAACAGCAGCGACAGCGACGCGGGGACCATCATGCCGGCACCGACCGCTTGGACGAGACGCGCCGCGATGAGGAGCGACACGCCGGGCGCCAGACCTGACAACACCGAGCCCAACGTGAAGACGACGAGGCCGGCGACGAACATACGGCGACGCCCCACCCGGTCGGCCCAGCGGCCGGCCGGCACGAGCACCGCGGCGAAGAGGATCGAGTAGCCGTTCAGGACCCAGCTCAACGAGTCGAGCGACGAACCGTGGAAGTCGCGACTGATGTACGGGAAGGCGAGGTTGACGATGAAGAGGTCGAGACTGGACATGAACGCCGCCAGCGACAAGACGCCGACGATCAGGGCAACGCGCTTCTTCGAATAGCCCTGGCCCGGCGCATTCGCGCTCGACACGGTCTCGACGCTCATGACGACCTCCTAGTGAGTTGGAATTCTGGATGTACTCTACAGGAGATTCACCTTGTACGTCCAGTTATCGGACTTACTGGTATATTGGGGCTGTGACCACTATTTCGACTGAACCACGGACCTGCTCGGTGGCGCGAACCCTGGAGATCGTCGGTGAGAAGTGGGCCCTCTTGGCCATTCGCGAGGTCTTTCTCGGTAATCGCCGCTTCGATGAGATGGTGCGCAGGACCGGCGCCCCACGCGACACGATGACCGCGCGACTGAAGACACTCGTCGCGGCGGGCGTGTTGGAACGCCGTCCGGTGTCAGAGCATCCCCCGCGCTTCGAGTACCGCCTCACGCAGGCCGGACTCGACCTCTATCCCGTCATCGTCTCATTGATGCAGTGGGGTGACCGCTACCTCGCCGATGGCGACGCGCCGATGGTGCTGACGCACCACTGCGGACACACGCTCGGGGCCGTCACCACGTGCTCGTCGTGTGGTGAGCCGATACTCGCGCGCGACGTGCGACCAACGCCGCGTCAGCGTTAGTCCGCCAGGTCGAACACTTCCGTCTTCGCTTTGCCGTTCACGCTGTAGTGGAAGACGGCGCGCGCGAAGAGCTCGCCGTACTTCTTCGTGGTGACGACGTGGGAGAGGACCACGCTCGAGCGGTAGCTGATGAACTTGCCCGCGGCGCAGTTCGGGGTGCAGTTGTTCTGTCGCAGGATCCCTTGACCGGTCGCCGACGAGCCGTTCCAGGCGGACCACGTCACGGCGTCCCATCCGGCGCCCGCGTCGGCGCACGACAGCAGGTAGGTCGCAGGCTTTTCAGTCACTTTGCCGGCGCACGTGAGCACCTTGATCGGCGTGGCCGCGCCGGCCGCGCTCGTGGCGACGGTACCCCCGAATGCCATGATCGGGGCGATCATGAGGGTGGCGCCTAGTAGCGCAGTGGCTCGTGCAATTCTCTTCGTCATTCTTCCTTCGTTTCTGGTTTGTCGAGCCTCCGCTCTGAGATTGTATGTCCGGCGCCCGAGGGGACTTACTCACCATTTACCCAGTAATAGAGGGCTTCAAAGCGTCCCCCGGTGCCCTGTTCTCAAAATGAGAAAGGCGGTGGTATCGTTCCGCGCAGGGTCTTCTCCAGTGGGTTTTGGGCGCCTCAACTGACCAGAAGAGCTCGTAAATAAGGAGAAATCGTGCGGAAGATAGTCCTGATACTCGGTGTCGTCGTGGCGTCACTGGGTCTGTCGGCATGCGGGAGTGGCACCAAAGCGACCATCGATTCATCGATCGCATCGTTGGGTGCCCAGGCCGACTTGCAGATGCACTTCACCGCGTCGGTCTCTGGTGCCGGGACCGCCCAGGCGCAGCAGATCCTTAACGCGATTTCGATGGACACGCTCTACTCGAATCCCTCCGGAAGTCCCCTCTCCCAGGCCAACGGGACGGCGAATGGAGAGGTCATCTTCAACGTCGGCACCAAGCCCCTGTTGGACCTTCGCACGATCGACAACAACATCTACCTGGAGATCGATCTCTCCGCGGTGAACGAGATCCCGGGCCTTCCGCTCACGTCACAGGATCAGACCGAGTTGGGTGCCCTGCAACTCCTCTTCTCTAACAAGTGGTTCGAGGTCCCGAGCAAACTGCTGACGTCCGAACTGCCCTCGTCATCAGCGACCAAGGCGAAGGCCGCCCAAGACCAAGCAATCGAACGAAAGATATTCGACGCGCTCTCGAAACTGATCGACAACGGCAACGCCACGGCACTCGCGTCCGGTGGCTACAGCGAGACCGGCACGTTGGAGTCGGTCGTAAAGGCAGTACTGCCGACGATCGCCAACCTGGATCCCTCGGCGGCTTCGTCGGTCCACACGGTGCCGGGCACCTACACGTTGACCTTGACCAACGCCGGCTCGACCGCCACGACGTGGATCGATCTCGATCACGGCGCCCGAAGGAAGTGGCTCGCCGGGCAACGCGACGGTGACGCTCAACGCGGCCGTCACGCACGACAACGATTCCATCGACGTGCCCACGAACGTCACCGTGATCACCCCGGCCCTGATCCAACAGCTCGAAGGCTCCGCCTCGTCCGTCTAAGACCACGTGACTGCCATCTGTGATCCGGCGTCGACGCCTTTGACGGCGTCGATCACAACTCAGCGGTTGTGCCAACCCATCGGCACTGAGGCCTGGAGCAATCTCTGCGCGATGTCGAGGTTGTCGCCGAAGTCGAAGGCCGTTGCCTCATCGTCGTCAAAATTGGGCGGTGCCAGGTAGAGGATGATTCGACGGTCGTCGAAACAGACCGCCTGGTCATCGGTTTCGGCGCCCGACGCCAGCGTCTCGACGTCGGTGTCCTCGGGTAGTTCGGCGACGAAGACTTTGAACGACTGTTCACCCTCCGTCGCATCGGCGTAGAAGCTCAAGCAGCCCGTGGTCTCCAAGAACGCGCCCGAGACGTGTTGAGAGAACGACATCCCCGCCAACTGGTCCTGGGCGATCGCGCCGGTGTGCAGTTGACCGGTGGCGTCGAGGGCGTCGGCCAGGCTCGCCGTGAGCTGCGCGAGATTGGTCACCGGTTCGTAGGTCACGATGTCGTCGGCCTGACGAGGCGCGCTGAAGAACGAGCCGGTCGACTTCGTGTCGCGGTGGACGATCGTCTGGATCAGACCGGTCCCGTAGTTCGTCGTCACCTCGGCGATGAAGCACTGCGTGAGTGAGTCAATGCGACTCATCGCCTCGAAGGCAACGTCGAATCGCTCCGCGCTCTGCTCCGTGGCGATCGCACCGAATCGTTCGCCGATCGAATCGATGTCACGACCGAGGGAGCGCGCTATGAAGAGTCCGGCCTTCAGCCAGGTGTCCCAGGGCACGTCGTCACTCGCGACGAGTGCGTAGGCGTCGGTCGCGTCCTCGATGAGGTTCATCGAGGAACGACGACGCGACTGCACGATCCGACGATTGGCGTAGAGGAGGAGCGTCTCCGCAGTTTGCGTTCCGAGCGCGCGACGAAAGCTGTCGCGCTCATCCTCGTCGGCGCCGACGACGGTCGCCACGATGCTGCGAACCGAGTCGTCAAGTGGACTGTCGCGAAAGCGAACGAAATCCTCATCGGCGTCGAGGTAGACGATCTGCGCGAGGCGTGTCACCGACAGGTTCTCGTACTTTGCGTCGCTCACGACGACACCATTTCGCTCACCGAGGCCATTGTGACGTTGTTGTAACGACTATTGAGGAAAAGTGCACATCACGTACATTAGGACATTGAATGCGTGGCTCTCTTTGCACGATTTGGTACCTCGATGGCGCGTCGAGCAGTGGCGCGACGGTATCACCGCGGTGAACGTCATCTAGGATGAACTGGGCGTGAATCGAAGTTTTAGGTCTCGATTCAGCGTGCGACAAAGTGCCCGTTGCATGTCGATGTAACTGATTCAACGCGGCCTCTCGCCAGAGAGATCGTTATAACAGCTATTGGGAGGACGTACACAATGAGACGATTTATGACGAGTATCGCCATCGGGACATTGATCCTTGGGGGCCTCACATCCTTGGGCTTGGCGACGACCGCCTCCGCGGCTACGCCGGCCATCACGGTGACCCCGTCAACCGGGTTGCAGAACGGCAACGCCGTCGCCGTCGCCGGAACGGGATTCATGGACAACGAGACTGTCTATGCGCTGGAGTGCGTCGACGCCGGTGCCGCGACCGCTCAAACGGACTGTGACACCAGCACGGTCGCCGTCGCGACAACCAGTGCCACGGGAACCTTCTCGACGTCGGTGACCGTCGTTACCGGAACGATTTCGTCGACGGCCACGGTGACCACGTGTGGAACGTCGTCGACCGACCTTACGAACTGCGCGATCGTCGTGAGCACCAATCCCCCGAGTTCGGATGCTGCGCTTTTCCCAATCACCTTTGCGCTGCCTAGTCCGACGACCACTACCACGACGACGACGCTCCCGGTGAAGATTGGTCCGCGTAAGTTCCACGTGGCGCCGGTCAAGAACCTCAAGAACGGCTCGAAGGTTCGCGTGTCGGGCACCGGTTTCAAGCCCGGCGACCAGGTCTACGTGGTCGAGTGCCTCGCGACGTCCACCAGCCAAGCAGGCTGTGACCTCAAGACCTTGCACCCGGTGAAGATCACCGCGAAGGGCGTCCTGCCGGCCTTTAACTTCAAGGTCCTCACCGGCAAGATCGGTAACGGAACGTGCGGCACCAAGGCCTCGAATCTGAGGTCCTGTTCAATCTCCGTCGCCAATGCGTCAAAGGGTGACTCGGCGCGAACACGCATCGCGTTTAAATAAGTTTCTCGAAGGATTCACAGTTGATTGAAACGGGCCGTCCCTCTGGGGCGGCCCGTTTTCACTTCGCTACGCTTCGACGATGTCCCTGGTCCGAATCGAACGCGGGTTCCCAATGAATCACCCCCACGGTCTACGACTTCGCGCAACGGTGGCGTTCGCGATCCTCGTCGTGTTGTCATCGATCGCGATATCACCGTCACTGCGAGCCGGGGCGTCGGGCGTCTCGTCGAGTTCTTGGATCGACCAGAACGTCTCGTTCTCGTCTGGGTCGACGACCATCTACGCGACGTTTCGCCGTCCGAGGAATGCCGCGACGATTGTGCCCGGGGTCCTGCTGATCGCCGGCAGCGGACCGACCGATCGCAATGGCAACTCCGCACTTGAATCGGGTCCCGTCGACACGCTCAAGACGCTCGCCGATTGGCTCTCCGACGATGGCGTCGCGAGTCTGCGCTACGACAAGCTCGGGAGTGGGAAGACGGGACTCGGCCCCTACACGTTGGACCCGGCGTCGATCGGCGTCTCGGTCTTCGAGCAGGAGTCGCGCAGCGCGCTGGAGTTCCTCGCTAAAGAAAGGGACGTCAACGATCACGAGTTGGGTGTCTTCGGCCACAGCGAAGGCGCCCTCTTCGCGCTCCTCTTGGCCACCGGGCACGCGGGAGCCACGCCACCAATTCACGCTCTCGGACTCTTCGAACCACTGAGCCAGCGATACCTGGATCTCATCACCGACCAAGTCGACGCATCGCTCACGGCACAGGTGACGTCCGGGGCCATTACGAAAACGTTGGAGAAGACCGTCAAGAAGGTGCTCAACGTTGCCGTCACGCAACTGCGGACCAAGGGCACCGTCAAGGCCAATCTCCCCTACGGCATCGCGAACATCCTCAATCCATCGGACGCCACGTTCCTCGCCCAAGCTGACCGCTTTGATCCCGCCGTCTTAGCAAGTCACGTCGCCACGGGAACTCGGACTATCTTGACCTGCAGTAATGACGACATACAGGTGACGTGTGATGAAGTGAGTCGGTTGGCACACGGCTTCACGTCGTCGTCGCACGTCGACTTCGTGCATCTGAAAGGTGTCGATCACGTGCTGAAAGTCGACGCGAGTCTCACCGGCGCGAACTACACGAAGAAGCTCCCGTTCTCGCCGAAGTTACGATCAGACTTGCGTACCTTCGTCGTGAAGTATCTGGAGGGCGCGAAGTGAAGCGAACACGTCCGTGCTCTGCACGCACGCAGTCGTGCGTTAGAACTTCTTCTGTTCGCCGAGGTAGATCAGGATGTGCATACCCCGGAACGCGAGATTATCAACGTCCACTTCGAGCGCACCCGAGACGATCGACTTCTGTTTCGCGATGGTCGTCGCCTTGGCCACCTTGTTGATGTCCTTTTGGATGGCGACCAGATTGCCGATGTATTCGATCACGTCCCGCGAGATGCCCGAGGGATACGGGGCCTTCTTCTCGAGCGCGACGGTGGCCTGGTAAAAGCGCGTGTCGCCCGGTCCCTCGATTGACGCGGAGATGCACGACGACGCGGTGCACGGCGTGAAGGACTCGATGACGACGTTGAACTCAGTAACGGCGGCGCTGTAGGAGTTGGAGACGGCGACGAACAGGGTCTTGTTGGTGCTGGTCGCCGCACCCGCCACGTCGGTCGCCGTCGAACCGATCAGAACGCCCGACACCATCCCGAGCGCGAGCAAGAACGCGACGGCGCGGCGCGCCGCGGCCAGGTGAAACGAGCGAACCACGCGAGAACGCATGCCCTTTTTCGTGGAGATTTCGTTGGACATGAGCATCCACGATGTTAACCAACGAAGCGTTCTAATAGTCGTCGGCCACGGTGGTACAACGACGAGGGATGTCAGGTCTCCATGGATTCGCCGAGGTAGACGGCGCGTACTCGTTCGTCGTGCAAGAGATCCTCGGACTTGCCACCGAAGACGATGCGACCGTTTTCCATGACGTAGCCGCGATCGGCGAGACGAAGGGCCTGCGTCGCGTTTTGCTCCACCACGAAGACGGTGGTCCCCGCGTCACGGATCTCGCCGATGATCGAGAAGATCGTCTCGACGATCTTCGGCGCGAGCCCCATGGAAGGTTCGTCCAAGAGCAACAGCCGGGGCTTGGACATGAGGGCCCGTCCGATCGCGAGCATCTGCTGCTCACCGCCCGAGAGATTGGCTCCCGGCTGCTTTCGTCGTTCCTTCAAGATCGGGAACTGGAGGTAGATCTCTTCCATGTCGTCGCGCAGCGGTCCACTACGACGAAACGCTCCCATCTCCAGATTCTCTTCCACCGTCATCTGAGGAAAGACGCGGCGTCCTTCGGGCACGTGACTGATGCCCAGCGACACCAACTCGTGGGCCTTGACCTTCGAGATATCGTGACCTTCGTAGAGGATCGAACCACTTTCCGGCGCGTGCAAACCCGAGATCATCCGCAGCGTCGTGGACTTCCCGGCGCCGTTGGCACCGAGCAGCGTGACGATCTCTCCCTGTTCGACATCGAAGGTGATCCCGTGCAGGGCCTCAATCGTCCCGTAGCGAAGGACCGCGTCTTTGACGTTCAGCATCAGGCGCTCTTTTCCTCGTGGGAGGTTCCCAGGTACGCGTCGATGACGGCGGGATTGGCGCGAATCTCATCCGGTGAGCCTTCGGCGATGACCGAACCGAAGTTGAGAACGTAGAGGCGTTCGGCGAGTGACATGATCAGCTTCATGTCGTGTTCGATCAGCAGCACGCTCACCCCGTGGACGTCACGGACCCGGCGAATGAGGTCCGCGAGCTCTAACTTCTCCGAGGGATTGGTCCCCGCCGCCGGTTCGTCGAGCAGGATCACTTCGGGATCGGTGGCGAGAGCGCGGGCGATCTCGAGGCGGCGGCGTGCGCCGTAGGAGAGTTGCGAGGCGATCAGGTTGGCTTCCTTGGTGAGTCCCACGAAATCGAGCAGTTCGACCACCACCGCATCGGATTCATGTTCGCCGCGACGGGTGCGCGGTCCCTTGACGAGCGCCCCCATGAGTCCGATGCCTCGATGGTCTTCGGCCCCGATCTTGATGTTCTCGAACACGCTCAGGGCGCTGAAGAGCCGCGACGCCTGGAACGTTCGTGAAACGCCGGCCTGGGCGATCTTGTGCGTCTTCTTGCCAATCACCGAGAGAGGAGGGGTGTCACGCGCCATGAAGGTGATCGAACCCTCCTGGGGTTGATAGACGCCGGTGAGTGAGTTGAAGAGTGACGTCTTACCCGCTCCGTTCGGCCCGATGACGGCGAGGATCTCGCCTCGGCGCATCTCGATCGAGACGTCGCGCAGCGAGACCACGCCGCCAAAACGCAGCGTCAAGTGCTCGGCACTGATGATGAGGTCGGTCGTGACGGCGTCACTCACGGTTGATCTCCCGACAGCACTTCATCGGTGTGGACCTCTTCGCCACCCTCGGCGGCAGCGAACTCGCGAGCGCGCCGACGAGACGGCAAGAGACCGGCCGGTCGAAAGATCATCATGACGATGAGGAGCGCCCCGATATACATATAGAGGTCCTGAAGTTGGTATCCCCACGGTTGGTAGTTGTCGAGGTAACTCGTGACCGCCTGGATGACAATGGCCCCGAGCGCCACACCCCAGATCGAGCCCATGCCGCCGAAGATGACCAGCACGAGCACGCTCACCGAGACTTGGAACGTGAAGAGTCCAGGCGTGACGATGCCCACCAGACCGGCGGTCATCACGCCGCCGAAGCCGCCACTGGCGGCGCCCACGGCGAAAGCCATCACCTTGTACTTCAAAGGATTGATGCCGACCGACTCGGCCGCGACCTCGTCTTCTCGAATCGCGACCCACGCCCGACCGATGCGCGAATGCTCCAGCGACGTGAAGATGATGATGAAGATCGCGATGAAGATCAGACACAAGTAGTAGTAGGGCGTCGGATCAGTGCCCCAGCGATAGTGAAAGAAACCGAGATTCAGCGACGGGTGGCGAACGAGATGCGAGCCCACGCCGCCGCCGGTGACACCACTTTGGGTCTCGACGAAGTCGTCGATGATGAGGGCGAAACCTAACGTCACGATCGCCAGGTAGTCGCCGCGCAGTCGAAGCGTCGGTGTCCCCAAGAGGACGCCAAAGACCATCGCCGCGACAATCCCGATCGGTATGACCCAGAGCGTCGGAATGTGATGGTGAAAGAGGGCCGGCGTGGGCAACGCGCCCGTCAACCAGGCGGTGGTGTACGCACCAATCGCGTAGAAGGCCGCAAAGCCCAGATCGAGCAGTCCAGCGAAACCAACGACGACGTTCAGCCCGAGGGCCAGAAGGATGTACACGCCGATCTGCTCGACGATGAGATAGATCCAAAACTGTTCATGTATGAACTTGGGAAGCAGGAGTATTACGACCAGGGCGATCAGTATCAACGTCACGCGCGTCGCCTTATGCGTCGTCAACTCCTTGGGCAAAGCGAGTACGGAATTGACCTTGCGTCGAATCGTCCGGGCCCTCGGGCGATACAGCGATACGCCCACCCACACGATGACGCCGAGGGTGAAGAACAAAAACCAACGTGGCGCCGCGAACAGTCCGAACCACGACACCCGTTCGAGGAACGAGCCGTGTATGCCCGTCGTCGCGGGCGCCGTGCTCGAACCGGGCGTGCCGGTCATCACTGCGATGACCGCGGTCATGACGAGAACCAGGAACAATCGTTTCAAATTGGCGAGTGAGAACATCGTCACGCGGTCCTCCCTGACTTTTCACCCAAGATGCCAGTCGGACGGATGATGAGCACCAAGACCAGGATAAGGAAGGTGTAGATCTCCGTCCATTGGACGTTGCCTTCGAAAGCGAACGGGACCGAGAAACTTCCGAAGAGACCAATGAAGAGCCCGCCGAGGGCCGCGCCCCGAAGGTTGCCGATGCCGCCGAGGACGGCGGCGGTGAATGCGTAGATACCGATCTCGGTGCCGGCATTCTGGACGATGCCGCTCTGGAGCGAGTAGAGGAATCCGGCCGCTCCCGCGAGCGCACCCCCAAGGATGAAGGTGATGGTGATCGTGCGATCGATGTTCACGCCCATCAGTGAAGACGTTTCGGCATCTTGCGAGACGGCGCGGATACCGCGACCGAGACGAGTCGCTCGCACGATCCGGTCCGCCACTACGAGCATCACGATGGCGGCGATGATGCTCACGATCGTGAGGGTGTGGATCGGTGTGCCGAAAAGAGTGAACGCAACTTGGCCCGGTTCAAACACCTGTCCGGGGAAGATGTTCACGCCGTATCCGAACTCTTTGCCGGCGAGCGTTTGAATGAAATACGACGCACCGATGGCGCTGATCAAAAAGGCGAGTTTTGGAGCGTGTCGTCGTCGAAGTGGTCGGTAGGCAACCTGTTCGACACCTATCGCGACCAGAGCACTGACGAGCCCGCCGACCAAGATGCCCGCGAGTATCAGGCCTATCGAGCCCCAACCGGACCCGACGCGATCACCGAGGATTCCTCGAGTGAGAAAGACGCCAGCGAATCCGCCGCACATGAAGACTTCACCATGGGCGAAGTTGATGAGACCCAAGACACCGTAAACGAGCGTATAGCCGACCGCGATCATCGCGTAGACGGCGCCATTCTGGAGTCCTACCGCGAGGTATGTCCAAAACGCAACATGAATCTGATGAAACCCACTGAGCCAGAAGTGCTCAAATCCCATATTGTTTCATCGTCCTTAGGGCTCTAAGACTTCACCGGGGCCGGAGTGTATCTCCGGCCCCGGTGTAGTCCATCATCGATGGCTCAAACTATCAGCCCTGGTTGACGAGGAACGTAATTGTTCCGTTCTCCACTTCTGAGATGGCTGAGGTACCGGTGTCGTTCTTCAGGTCTCCATCACCTGCGAAAGCGATCGTTCCGGTAATACCCTTGAAGTTCACCTTGTGAAGGTTCGCAACCACTTGCTCACGGAGCTGAGTGGAAACCGTCTTCGGCGTCTTGGTCTTCACCAATGCGGCGATGATGGCGTTGGTCGCGTCGTAGGCCTGAGCGGCGTATTCGGCAACGGACGCCTTGATCTTCGTCAGCTTGTAGTACGCGGTAGCGAGCTTTCCGGTCAAGAAGTTGACCTTACCGGCAGCGCCCTCTGAAAGGAAGACACCGTTCGCCGCCGACGCCGGAGACGTTGACGTGATGAGGGCGGGGCTGTTCGAGCCGTCACCAGACATGATCACGTGGGCGCTCGCGGTGTAACCAGCACCGGACAAGGCGCTCAGCAACAGACCGAAGTCAGGCGAGTAGCCACCGTAGAAGATGGCTCCAGGAGCAGCTGTGGCAATTGCCGTAGCCGCAGGCGCGTACTCAGTCGTCGTGCCACCACCACCGGTGTTGACGTTCGGGATCTGCTGGGTCGTGACAGTGGCGCCAAGAGCCTTGGCGTCAGCCGCAACGACGGTCGCAAGTCCGTCACCGTAGAACGAGGCGTCCGAGATGACGAGCAGGTTCTTGACGCTCTTGACCTTCACGAGGTAGTCGGCGTCAGCCTTGCCCTGGACCGAGTCGTCCGCAATCGTACGCATGAAGTTGCTGTCCGAACCCGAAGCGAGGGCAACGGCGGTCGCCGACGCACTTACCTCAGCGACGTGCGCCTTCTTGTAGTACGGAGCGGCGGCCTCGGAGGCACCGGAGAACGCCGGTCCAACGACGGCAACCAAGTTCTTCGTACCAGTGGCCTTCTGAGCAGCAGCCGGTGAGAGGGACGATGATCCCTGGTCGTCGAACTTCTCAGCCTTCAACGTGAACTTGTACTTACCACTGGCGTTGGCCGTGTTGATCGCAAGCTGCACGCCACCGATGATGTAGTCACCGTAGTTAGCGTCGGAACCCGAGAACGGGCCCTCAACACCAATGGTGTACGTCGCCTTGGCCGTGGCAGCCGCGCTTGTCGACGACAAAGTTGCCAATGGTATTCCCGCGGCGAGCAGTGCACCAACTGAGGTCACCACTACCGCCTTATTTAAACGTAGCTTCATTAGCGAAGCCCTCCCTAAATTATTTAGTTGCTACACATCTCATCACCGAGTTCTCTTGCGCGTCACCGAACCGACACGAAAGAGACTTATCGAAGATGTCTTTAGCCAATCTGGCCATTGGAAAACGATAGCAGCGTCGCATTGCGATTTTTACGGCACCCCCGCCGCAGACGTATGACAAACGCACCATTAGGTGTCTGCATCGTCATCTGGCACGGTGACCGGAAGCTTCGGCGAGATCCTTTCGAACACACGGAGAGTCCGGACCTGTGCGCAGCACCTTCCATCACCAAACGGAGGCAAATCCGACGAAGTCGTTGACAGCCATACGAATTCACAGATAGTTGAGTTCTCGAGTAGTGATGGTGACGTTGCTGAAGGTCACGATCAACAGAACAGTCGCAGAGAGGGGCCCTTCGTCTTTCGCCTAACGACCGTGGTGGAGTCGCTCCGCGACGTCGTGAGCGCGTACAGTGCCACCTCAATTTCTTTGAATTCTCGACCGAGAACCAACGCGAAGTCGTCAACGGACCCACCTCGCAAATGTTACGAACAGGTGTTTGATTTTCAACGGCTTCCGGAGTATTCTACGAACAACTGTTCGTACTTGAAAGGAAGCCCATGGCTGAAGTGCTCACTCCCATGCGTCGCCAGATTCTGGAGTTCATCATCACCTGTCAGCGCGAGCGCAACTTCCCTCCCACCATCCGTGAGATCGGTGACCACGTGGGACTCAAGTCGCCGGCAACCGTTGCGAACCACATTGAGGTCCTGAAACGAGCGGGCTATATCGAGAAGAACCCGCAGCAACCTCGTACCCTCACGGTTCGACTCGACGTCGAGAATCCAGCTCCCGATCAGAAGATTCGCTACATCCCCTTCGTCGGTGACGTTGCTGCGGGTACCGGCGTCCTCGCCCAGGAGATCGCGCACGAACTCATGTCAATTCCGGAACAGTTCGCTGGCCGCGGCGACAGTTTCGTATTGGAGGTCCGCGGCGAGTCGATGATTGAAGCGGGAATCCTTCCCGGCGACTACGTGGTCGTCCAGCGCCAGACGACGGCCAACAAAGGTGAGATCGTCGTGGCCGAGATTCCCGGCGGCGAAGCGACGGTGAAGCGTTACTTCCCTCAGGGAACGCGAATCATCCTCAAACCCGAGAATTCGACCATGGAGCCGATGGAGTTCGACGCTCGCGACGTCTTCATCTTCGGCAAGGTCATTTCGGTCCTCAGGAGCTACTAGAGCTTCGAACAGGAGGGCGGTACTCCCTACTGCAGCCAGGCTGAGAGCACCGTGGCGAACCTGTCCAGTTGCTCGAGCGTCACGAACTCATCGCTGCGGTGAGCCAGCAGAGGATCACCGGCACCGAAATTCGTCGCCGGAATTTTCAATTCCGCGAACGTGGCGACATCGGTCCAGCCGACTTTGCCCTGGGGTGCTGCACCGGTGAGATCCACTAATGATTTGAGGCGATCATTGGTCATTGCAGGTGGCGACGACGGTGCCCAGTCCACCACCCGAACGGTGTCTTCTTCTTCGATGACGTCACCGAGGAAACCGATGAGCCACGAAACGGCCTCTTCCTTGGTTCGATCCGGAGCCACTCGGTGATTCAGGGTGCAACTCGCTCTGTCGGGTACCACGTTCGGGGCCACTCCCCCGACGATGTCGACGACCTGGAGCTGTTCGACGTACTCGACACCGTCGATCACGGCTCTGCGCGGCTCGTAGTTCGCGACTCTCGTTATCACGTCGCCCATGCGATGGATGGCGTTTCGGCCCGTGAACGGACGCGCCGTGTGGGCCCGGGCGCCCGACATCTCAACCGATACCCGCAGCGTGCCCTGGCACCCCGCTTCGACGTGGCCGTTGGTCGGCTCGGCGAGAATCGCCGCGTCGGCGTCCAAAAGCTCCGGGCGCAGTTCGGCGATCTCCAACAGCCCGGAGTCACTGCGCGAGATCTCCTCGCGCGCGTAAAAGACCCAGGTCACTTCGACGGATCGCGCCGTCGGCTTGGATGCCAGTTCGAGCATGACGGCCAACGAACCTTTCATATCGCAGGCGCCCACGCCGCGGAGCTCTTCGCCCACGATCGACGCAGCGCTCGCGTCGCCCGGCACCGTGTCGAGGTGTCCGGCGACCAAGAGGCGCGTCGCGTGATGACCGGTCGTGCGCGCGACGACATTGTCACCTATCCGCTCCACGTCGAGATCGGGATTGCGTGCGAGGACGATCGCTACGTGATGCGCGATCGTCGCCTCACCACGGCTGACCGAGTCGATCGCCACGAGCGCGAGCGCGTCATCGAGTCGACTCACGTGGCGACGCCGTGTTCGCGCAGAATGTCGGTGAGTTTGGCCTTGCTGTGTCGTTCGCCTTCGCTCAATCGTCGGATGATGAGGACGCACGGCAGGTAGAACTCCCCACCGTCGAACTCGCGCTTGCGATTCGCTGAGACCGCAACGCAGTAATCGGGCACGTGTCCCCGGGACACTTCCTCGCCCGTGGCCGCATCGATCACCGGGATCGTCGGACCGAGGGCCGTCGCGACACCGAGGACGGCGCCGCGTCCAACGCGCGCGCCTTCGGTCACGATGCAACGACTGCCGATGAAGGCGTCATCTTCGATCACGACCGGAAGCGCGTTGGCCGGCTCCAGGACCCCGCCGATGCCCACGCCGCCCGAGAGGTGGACGTTCGAACCGATCTGAGCGCAGCTCCCGACGGTCGCCCACGTGTCGACCATCGTGTTCTCACCGACCCAGGCGCCGATGTTGACGTAACTGGGCATCAATATCACGCCGCGACTGAGAAAACTGCCGCGACGCGCCGACGCGCCGGGGACGACGCGAACCCCTCGACGCTCGTAGTCACGTTTCAGCTCCAGGCGATCGAGGTATTCAAAGGGCCCGACCTCGGTCCTCTCGAGTCCCCGCAGACGAAAGAGCAGCAGTATCGCCTTACGCACCCATTCGTGGACGACGACGTCACCGGTCGGTCCGATCTCGGCGACGCGCACCTGACCATCGTCGAGTTTGGTGATCACCAACTCAACGTCGCGACGCGCTTCGATGCTCTCGGGCGTCAGTTCCGTGATGTGGTCGAACCACTCATTGATGCGCGTTTCGAGATCGCTCATGCAACCATCGTAATGGCGAGGTTCAATCGCCTCGGAGTCTCGAAGCGGCCAACGCGAGGCGTTCGTCACCCTGGACGACCGCTAGTCGCACGAAGTTACGACCGTCGTCACCGTAGAGTTCACCGGGACTGACCACGAGCGCCGAACGCTCGGCCAGTTCACCCGCCAACTGCCATCCGTCGAGCCCGTCCTTCGAGCACCAGAGATAGAAGGCCCCCTCGGGCATCGGCGCGTTGAGACCGAAGTCGGTGAGGGCCTCGGACATCAACTGCAGACGAGCGCGGTATCGCTCGCGTTGCACGTTGACGTGTTCGTCGTCGTCATAGGCCACGGCGACCGCCGCCTGGATAGGGGCCGGCACCATGAAACCCGCGTGCTGGCGTACCGACTTGAGGAAACCGACCAACTCCTCGTCGCCGGTGTAGAAGCCGGCACGCATACCAGCGAGATTCGACCGCTTGGAGCACGAATGCACCGCCAGTACGCCGTCACTCCCGTGTTCGAGGATCGACCGGGGCGCTCCGGCCCACGTGTACTCCGCGTAGCACTCGTCACTCGCCACCGGCACGCCGTGACGACGGCCCCAATCGGCGATCGCCTCGAGGTCGTCGAGGAAACCGGTCGGGTTCGACGGCGAGTTCGACCACAGGACGAGCGCGCGCGACGCGTCGTCGGGACTGATGGACTCGAGGTCGAGGCGACCGTCGCGCACGTTGACCGGTACCGGACGAAGTCCGGCGAGCGTCGCGCCCATCGCGTAGGTCGGATAACTGATCGCCGGATAGAGCACCGTGTCGCGATCGGGTGACCGCAGATGCAAATAGCCCGCGAGCGTGCCGACGAACTCCTTGGTACCGATGCAGGCGGCGATGTCACTGCTCGAGACGGTGACGCCGAATCGGCGCTGCATCCAACCGGCGGCCGCGTCTCGAAGATCGATCGAACCCTGCGACGTCGGATAGCCCCGGACACCGACGCCCTTGGCCAACTCCGCCAACACTGCGTCCGGCGGTGGGTCGATCGGCGTTCCGATGGAACACTCGATTGGTCCACCATCGTGCATCGACGCGAGTTTGCGCAAGACATCCAGGCGTTCGTAGGGGTACGGGGGTGGCGTGAAGCTCACGCCGGAACTCGCCATTCGTCAAAGTGGGCGACGCTGACCGAATCGAGCAACACCCGAACGACGACGCTCTCGTCGGTGATCGACGTGTCGACCACCTCGCCTTCGCGGTGCGCTCGCGCCAGCAGGTCGCCGCGGTCCAGCGGCAGATGCAGCGTCACCACTCGGTCGTTGACCCGTAGGCGATCACCGATCGTGGTGATCACGGCCTCCAGGTTCTCGTGTGTCACGGCCGAGACCCAGACGCTGCCCTCGTGCAGTTTGGCCAAGTCACGCGAGCGCGACCCGGGCACGTCGGCCTTGTTGAAGACCAGAAGTTCCGGCACGTGGTCGGCGTCGATCTCGCGCAACACCTCGCGTACCGCGGCGATCTGTTCCTCGGCGTGATCATTCGAGCCGTCGACGACGTGGACCAGGAGATCGGCCAACTGGACCGACTTGAGCGTCGACATGAACGCGTCGACGAGGTCGTGCGGCAGATTCGAGATGAAACCGACGGTGTCGGTGAAGAGGACCGTCTCGCCGCCGGAGAGTTGGCGCTGACGGGTGCGGGGATCGAGCGTGACGAAGAGTCGGTCCTCGGCCTCCACGCCGGCGTCCGTGATGGCGTTCAACATGGAGGACTTTCCGGCGTTGGTGTAGCCGACGAGCGTGACCTCACGGTGACGTCCGCGCTGGCGTCCTTGGCGCTGCACGCTGCGCGTGCGATCGATGTCTTTCAGTTCGCGACGGATGGCGTGGATGCGATTCACGAGGCGACGGCGATCGGTCTCGAGCTGGGTCTCGCCCGGTCCCCGGGTGCCGATGCGACCTTCCTGTTGGGAGAACGATCCGCCGGCTCGACGCAGTCGAGGTAGTCGGTACTGCAAGAGCGCCAACTCCACCTGCGCCTTACCTTCGGGCGTGCGCGCGTTCTGCGCGAAGATGTCGAGGATCACGGCCGTGCGGTCGATCGCCGTTCGCCCGAGAATCTTCTCCAGGTTGCGCTGCTGGGCCGGCGAGAGGTTGTCTTCGAAGACCACCGTGTCGGAATCCAGGGCGAGACATATCTCTCGAAGTTCCTGGACCTTGCCGGAGCCGAGGAACGTCGCGGGATCGGGCGAGTCACGGCGCTGCACGACACGGGCCACGACATCGGCGCCAGCCGTGTCCACGAGGAGGGCCAGTTCGTCGAGTTGGTAGTCGAGTTCGTCTTCGGTGACGCCCGGGAACTGGACGCCGACCAGCACGATCTTCTCGCGGAACGTGCGATCGATGAGGGTATTGGGTATATAGGTCACGCTTCGAGCCATTCAATGTTCGCCACGAACTGCACCGGGCCGCTCAGCGTCGCCGCGGCGCCGTTCAACGTCACGTGCAACGCGCCGCCGGGATTGTCGACGGTGACGTCGGTGCCGCACATTGCGTCACGGTGTGCGACCGCGACGACGGCGCAGGTACCGGTCCCGCAGGCCCGCGTCCATCCGACACCGCGTTCGATGACCTTGATCGTGAGGTGATCGTCGCTGTCGACCGTCAAGAACTCGACGTTCACGCCGGCCAAGTCGAGCGAGAGCTCTTCGGCCAGCTCTTCACGCATCGCGTCGGTCCACTTCAGGTCGTCGCGAACGACGACGTGCGGATTGCCCACGTACGCGACCCCGAGCGTGCCGGGGATGATCTCGCCAAAGGTGACGTCGCCCATGTCGACGCTGCCGTACCCGGTCGTGTCTTCCATCTTCAACGTCACCGTCCGTACGCCGGCGACCGTATGAACGTCGAGCGTGTCCCAGGTGCCATTCGTCGTTCGACGAACGGCCGCGGCCAGGCACCGGATGCCGTTACCGGACATCTCCGCCTCGGAGCCGTCGGCGTTGTAGAGCGTCATCGTGACCTCCGAACCCAGCGTGGCGAGCAACAGTCCGTCGGCGCCGACACCGGTCGTTCGGTCACAGATCGCTCGGGCACGTGCGACGTCCCACCACGGCGCGGTGCCGTGTTCGCTCACTTCGACGAGGAAATCGTTCCCCGCCCCGTGCCATTTCTGGAGGGATCGCAAGGCCATTTCTTCTAGTCTCGCACGTACCCGTCGGGGCCATTCAGCACGGCGAGCAGGCGCGCGCGTGCCTTGTCGGGGTCATCGAACCACTCGATGCGGGGGTCGCGCAAGAACCATGAGCGCTGGCGACGGGCCAGTCGTCGACTCTGGATGATGGCGTCTTCGACGCACGCTTCGAGGTCGGCGCCCTCTTCGATGTGTCGGAGCAGTTCGCGATAGCCCACGGCCTGACGCGCCGTGCGGCTGAGCCCGCCGGGCGCGCTCGCGAGCGCCACGACCTCTTGCAACAGGCCGCGGTCCATCCACGCGTGGAAGCGACTGGCGATGCGCAGGTCCAACTGTTCGAAGTCGCTCTGCAACGCGATCTGGACGACGCGCGCGGGACCGTAGGTGACGAGGCCCTCGCCGAAGGAGGAGAACGGTCGCCCCGAACCGAGCGTCACCTCCAGCGCGCGTACGACGCGACGGGCGTTGGTCCCCTCCATTCGACTCGCCGCCAGCGGATCGAGGACTTCGAGTTCGGCGTACAGCTCGGGCAACTCGTCGTGCGCGCGCTCCTCGAGCAGCGCGCGCACGTGCGGGTACTGACCAGGAATGGCGAGGTTGTCGAGGACGGCTCGACCGTAGAGGCCGGTGCCGCCGACGTAGAGGACCTTGTGACCGGCGCGCCAGACGTCCGCGGCCGCCGCGCGAGCGGCCCTCTGATACTGCGCGACCGTGAACTCCTCGCTCGGATCGACCAGGTCGAGTAGGTGATAGTTCGACTTCAGCCCGTTCGGCGCGTGTGGGCTTCGCGGTGCCGAGGTCCATACCGCGATAGACCGTCATGGCGTCGACCGCCAGGATCTCGACCGTGTCGTGGTGATGGAAGGCGACGGCGTGCGCGAGCGCCGACTTGCCCGACGCCGTCGGTCCGACCAAGGCGACCGCGACGCGTTCGATACTCACGAGTGGAGCAGCGGAATCCGAACCCTGTGTCGAGGAGCGCGCACTGTCGAGGCGTACTCCCCCAGCAAGTGATACGGGGCGCCGTGTGTGACATCGACCATCACGAGCGATCCGGCGCGCAACGACTCATCGACCTGGGGGAAGTGGATCAACTTACCCTGACGGGTCCGGCCCGAGAGCATCAGCTCGTTGCGACGCGACGGTCCCTCGACCAGCACCTCCTCGCGACGCCCGACGCGGGCCTCGTGCTTGCGCAACGCCGAGCGGTCGAGCACCTTCTTGAGGCGTTCGAAGCGGGCTTTGATCACGTCGTCGGGGATGAACTGTGACGTCATCAACGCGCCGCGCGTCCCTTCGCGCGGCGAGAAGATGAAGGTGTAGGCCGAGTCGAACTCACAGGCCGCGACGACTTCGAGGGTCTCGTCGAAGTCGGCGTCGCTCTCGCCGGGAAAGCCCACGATCAAGTCCGTCGTGACCGCGAGGTCGTTGATCGCCGCTCGTGCTCGCGCGAGCCGGTCCATGTAGCGCTCGACTTTGTAACTACGCTGCATCGAGCGCAGGACGCGGTTCGATCCCGACTGCAGCGGAAGATGCAGTTGCGGACAGACGTTCGGCGTTTCGGCCATCGCCGCGATCGTTTCGGGGCTCAGGTCCTTGGGGTGCGGGCTGGTGTAGCGAATCCGCTCGATCCCCTCGACGCGCCCGACCGCTCGCAAGAGGTCGGCGAAGAGGGGACGGCGGCGGGTGATGTCGCGGCCGTAGGAGTTGACGTTCTGGCCGAGCAGCGTGACCTCGGTGACGCCACTCGCGGCGAGCATCTCGGCCTCGATCACGAGGTCCTCGAACGGTCGGCTGATCTCTTCACCGCGCACCGAGGGCACGATGCAGTAGGCGCAGGTGTTGTCACAGCCCGTCTGGATCGTGATCCAGGCCGCGAAGGCCAGCTCACGCACCGCGTAGAGCGCCGGGGCCATGTCGCGGTTGACCTCGTGATCCGGGGCGTCCAATACCTCGACGATCGGACCCTCACGGCGGGAGCGCTCGAGCAGTCGCGGCGCCGAGGTCAGGTTGTGGGTCCCGAACACGACGTCGACCCAGCCGGCGCGCTCCAGGATCTGGTGACGATCCTTTTGGGCCATGCAACCACCGACGGCGATCTGCATCTGCGGACGAGCCTCCTTGATGGCCTTCATCTGACCGAGCGCGCTGTAGAGCTTCAGGTCGGCGTTCTCGCGGATCGTGCAGGTATTGAAGATGACGACGTCGGCCTCGGATTCATCGGCGGTGGGCACCATGCCGTCGGCGACCATGAGACCGGCGAGGCGCTCGGAGTCGTGCTCGTTCATCTGGCACCCGAAGGTCCGAATGGCGAATTTTTTGGGCATTGCCACCAATGAAGCCTACTGAACGAGCGTCGGTTTGGAGTTGGCGGCGTCGTAGGTGACACCGGCCCCGGCGATGACCACGCAGACCATTCCCACGAGGTCGAAGGGGTGGATGCTTTGGCTCAGCACGATCAGTCCGATGACGAAAGCGACCGCGGGATCGAGGGCGAAGAGGACACCGGCCGTCGAGGGCTTCAGTCGTCGAAGCGCCTGCAACTCACAGCCGAAGCCCAGCACGATCGCCATCAGCGCCACCACGGCCAAACGGCCGAGCGTCGCGGGATGGCTGAGCACGTAGTGCGACGAGGCGATCGTGAAGGGCAAGGTCACCACCGCGGCGATCGACATCGAGACCGCCAGGCCGCCGAAGCCCTCGGCCTGTCCCCCGACCCGGTGCGCGGCGAAGACGTACGACGCCCAGCCGAGTCCCGAGGCGGCCGCGAAGAGCACTCCCTCGTAGTTCAACCCCGCACCCGGTCGCGCGATCGCGAGCACGCCGAGTCCCGCGAGGATGACGAAGGCGAAGTGACGCGCCGTGCGCTTGCCGAGCGCCGAGACCATGAACGGACCGAGGTACTCGATCGCGACCGCGGCGCCCAGCGGGATCCGCGCGATCGCCTGGTAGAAGCACTGGTTCATGAATGCGACCGAGACACCGAGGGCCAACGCGCCGAGCCACTGTTGCTTCGTCCACGACCGAAGGTGTGGTCGCGTGAAGGCCATCAACACCACGGCGCCCAAGAAGAATCGCCACGCGCTCGTCGCCGAGGGTCCGATCTGACCAAAGACGCGCGTGACGATCGCCGCCGACCATTGGATCAGTGACGCGCCGAGCAACATGTACCCGGCACCGCGCACTGCTTGACCCTTCGAGCGGCTCTGCTCGATCAACTCGTCACCAGGCCGGTTCGGTCGGCTTCGAGCACATGCACGATGCCGGCGACGCCCTGGTCGTGGAGAAACGTTCGCGCCGCGACCGCGACGCCTTCGGCCTTGTCCGAGGTCGCGAGTCCCAACATTGAGGATCCCGCGCCCGACCAACACGACCCCGCGGCACCGCTCTCACGAAGTGTCGCCAGGAGCGGCTCGGCGAAGGAGAGCAGACCCATGCGGTACGGCTGGTGGAGGTAGTCCTCCATCGCGCTCTCGACGAAGGCGCCGTGATCGGCCAAGCCGGCGAGCAGGAGTCCCATGGCGCTCAGGTTCCGTACCGCGTCGGCGAAGGGAACGCGTTCGGGCAAGACGCGCCGCGCCCCGACCGTCGAAAGCTCCTCGTCGGGAACGACGACGACGAAACGCCACTCGTAGTCCAGCTCGAGCGGTCTCGCCACGACGCCCTCGCGCGAGTCGACGCCGACGACGACCAGTCCACCGAGCAACGAGGCCGCCGCGTTCTCCGCGTGTCCCTCCAACTCGGTGCTGAGCGTCAGCGGGTCCTTGGCTCCGGCGGCCACCGCCGCGGCGACGGCCAACGCCGCCGATGAGCCCAGTCCTCTGGACAACGGGACCTCGGACTTCACGTGCAGCGAGAAGTTCGAGTGGCCGAGGACGTCGGCGACCACGCGCGCGCCGAGATTGTTCTCGTCGTCGAACAGTCCGGCTCCGCATCCCTCACTCGAAATGGCGAAGGCGTCGGAGGGCTCGACGGTGACTTCGAGATAGAGCGTCAACGCGACGGCCAGGCAATCGAAGCCTGGTCCTAGGTTGGCCGAACTGGCGGGAACGCGCGCGAGCATGGTTTTACAGTATGCGGTGCCAGAGCGTGGGCGCGGCGACCGAGCGCAACGCGACCAGCGGCACGGGGGCTTCCACGCTGTGCACCTCAATCCAACCGACGACCTCACCGCGACGGATCGAGTCGCCGAGGTGTCGCAGTCGCAGGTGCAAGGGGTGAAAGTTGTGTTGGTCCCACCAGTACACGTGACTGGCGTGCGCGAGGCCAAACGGTACGACGTGTTTGCCGAAGCCGATCGTTCCCAGGACGTCACCCTTTTGGAAGGTGACGTCGACCTGACTCGCCTCAGCCGACGTGGCGAGCGCGTAGGCCGCCTGGCCGGCGCGCGCCAGTACGTTGCCGCCGCGTTGTCCGAGGACGACCGCGTAGACGAGATGGCGACGGCCGTTGAGTCGATAGGCCAGCGCCATCACGTCACATCCACCCGCGGCGCTGGTGCGACCCGACTTGACGCCGACGACGTCATGTTCCCCGACCAACGGAGTGAAGGAGTTGACGAAGCCCGCGACCGGGAGGTCGACCTGCGTCTGGTCGACGATCGAACGCACGAGTGCTGAGCGCATCAGGATCGCCGCGAGTTTCGCCTGATCGACGGCGGTCGAGACCGACTTCTGCGACACACCCGTGTCGTCGGCGTAGCGCGTGTTGCGCAGACCGAGTGACCTCGCCGTCTGATTCATCCGGGCCACGAACGCTTCGGGGCTCGGCGTCACCATGGCCGCCAACATGTCGGCGTAGTTGGCCGCCGAGTGCACCAGCACGCCGTCGAGGAGATCGATCTCACAGAGTTGCTCACCGCTCTCGACGATGACCGCCGAGTCGTGTTCGGACTTGTCCACTTGGTAGTTGAGTACGTCGGCGTCACTCACCACGATGCACGGACCGGTTTGGCCGATGGCCAGCGGGAACTTCTGGAGGGCCACGTAGGCCGTCATCATCTTGGTGAGACTCGCGATGGGGACGACGCGATTATGCATCGCGAGCGTGATGCCGAGGGCCGGGACGTCGATCGCCGCGCTGCCATCGCTCGGCCACACCAGCGGCGGCGGACGGTACTCGAAACTGGAATAGGAGTGCAGCGAGAGATGCACCGTCGGCTGCTGGTTCAAGAACGGCAACTGCATCGAGACGATCAGTGCCGACGCGATCACCGCCGCGAGCACGACGGCGAAGAAGCGGGCCACGAGGCCGCGAAGCGCCGGTCGACGAGACGATCTCTTGCTCACGAACTAGAGCGAGGTCTGTTCGTCGTACTCTTCGGGCGTGATGAGCACCTTGCGGGCCTTGGACCCGTCACCGGCCGCCACCACGCCTTCTTGTTCGAGTTGATCCATGATGCGACCGGCCCGCGCGAAACCGACGCGGAGCTTGCGCTGGAGCATCGAGGTCGACCCCGACTGCGTTCGAATGATGAGGTCGCGGGCCTGGGCCAGCACCTCGTCGTCGTCGTCGCTCGATCCCCCGCCCATCGACCCGCCGCGCCCGGTCGGTACGTCGAGCGCGACGACGTTCTCGCGTCGTCCGCCCTGGGCGCGCCAGGCTTCGACGACGCGCTGCACCTCGCTCTCGGAGACCCACGGCGCCTGGAGGCGACGCGCCACGTTGGACGACGCGGTCACGAGCAACATGTCACCCTTGCCGATGAGCCGCTCGGCGCCGGCCTGGTCGAGGATGACGCGGCTGTCGGCCAGTGAGGAGACCGCGAAGGCGATGCGGCTCGGGATGTTGGCCTTGATGACGCCGGTGATGACGTCGACACTCGGACGTTGCGTGGCGAGTACGAGGTGAATGCCAACGGCGCGCGCCATCTGGGCGATACGCACGACCGACTCCTCCACGTCACGTGCCGCCACCATCATCAGGTCGTTCAACTCGTCGACGACGATCACGATGTAGGGAAGCTCCTCCGGTCCGGAGGGTCGCTCCACGTCGGACTCCAGACCGGTCGTTCGTTCGAAGATCTCGGCGACGCGCTCGTCGTCGGTCGTCTCGGGCTCGAGTTCGCCGCGCGCGATCATCTGTTGATAGCTCGTGATGTCGCGCGCGCCGCTCTCGGCCAGGATGTCGTAGCGGCGCTCCATCTCCTTGACGGCCCACGCCAACATGCCGGCGGCCTTCTTCGGGTCGACCACGACCGGCGCCAGGAGGTGTGGCAGGTCGTTGTACTGCCCCATCTCCACGCGCTTGGGGTCGACCAGCATCAATCGGAGTCGGTCCGGTGTCGCGCGCATCACGAGGGAGGTGACGATGGAGTTGATCAGTGAAGACTTGCCGGCCCCGGTCGCACCAGAGATGAGCACGTGGGGCATCTCGCCCAGGTTCGCGATGAGCGTCTTGCCGGAGATGTCGCGACCGATGGGCACGTCGAGGGGATGGTTGGAGTTCTGCGCCTCTTCCGAGGCGAGCAGGTCGCCCAGGGCCACGAGCGAGCGCTGTCGATTCGGCACCTCGACGCCGATCGCCGAACGTCCCGGGATCGGCGCGAGGATGCGCACGTCCGGTGACGCCATCGCGTAGGCGATGTCCTTATTGAGCGTCGTCACGGACGAGACCCGCACGCCGGGTCCGAGTTCGAGTTCGTAGCGGGTCACGGTCGGACCGACGGTGAAGCCGACGAGCGTCGTTTCGACGCCGTGGGCGGCCAGTGCCTCGACGAGTTCGCCGCCGAGGTCTTCGATGGCCGCGCGGTCCTGTTTGACGTCCTTGGTGCGCACGAGCAGGGAGGGCGACGGCAACTCCCAGTCGCTCTCCAATTCGGGGTACTCCTCGTACTCCTCTTCGGCCTCTTCCTCGTCCTCTTCTTCGTACTCCTCTTCTTCTTCGTACTCCGGTTCGTACTCCTCCGGCGCCTCTTCCACGGGTTCGGGCACCACGCGAAGGCGTCTCGGCACCGGTTCCTCTTCGGGCTCTTCTTCCTCGGGGCGTTCCGGGCGTTCGCGACTCGACCACCACCGTGCCAGCCACGAGCCGAACGTGCGAAGGAACGAGGCGGTACCGCTGTAGAGGGTGCGAAGCCCGACGCCCGTGCCGATCATGATCGCGATGATCAACAGGGCGAGCAAGACGACGAGTGCGCCGGCGATGCCGATCGCCTTCTCCAGTCCGTTGCCGATCAAGGCCCCGAGCCAGCCGCCCCCGTGGGCGAACTTCGCGACCGTCGCATGTAGTCCGGGTCGTCCGCCGGCGAGATCGCCGATGCCGCAGATACTGACCAGGCCGAGCACGATGCCCCAGATGGCTCGCGGTCGCTCGACCTCGACCTTCCCGACGATCAACGCGCCCCCAAGCGCGAGCAGCATCACGGGAAGCGCGAATCGCCCGACGCCAAAGGCGATCGCCAGACCCTTGGAGATGCCCCGGCCGACCGGTCCGAGTGCGCCGGCCTCGGCGAGGGCAAAGAACGCGCCGATGACCACGAGCAGGAGAATCCAGAGGTCGCGGGCGTGGCGCTCCCAGACACTGGGGGCGGCCGCGGCCGATCCGCGCGCCGTCTTCCTTACCGGCTTTTTCTTGTGTCGTGCTTGTGCCACAACCATCAAACTTACCGAACATCCTTTCGTATTCGGTGCCAATCCCTTTATGCTGAACCGGTGCCAACAACTCCCCACGACTCCTCGATCGAACTCGCCAATCGACTCGATTCCAACGCGCGCGTCTGTCATCTCGTCTCTTCGACACCCCTCAGTTCTTCGATCCACGAGGTCGTTCTCGCAGGTCAGGCCGCACTCTTGTGTGGCGTACCGGGTAACGACGTCATGGTGCAGCTGACCAATCCCGCGGGCAAACTGGTCCGTCGTCGCTACAGCGTGCACGGCGTCGACGACGAACGCGACGAGTTCACCCTCTGGATCACGACGGCCCACGAGGGACCGGGCAGTGTCTGGGCGCGCAGCGCCCAACCGGGCGATGAAGTCGACATCGTCGGCCCCCGAGGCAAGATCGTCCTCGATACCGCGGCCGACTGGCACCTCTTCATGGGCGACATCACGTGCCTCGGATCGGCCTACCGGATGGCCCAAAGCATCGAGCCACCCGGCAAGGCCGTCTTCATCGTCGAGACCGACCATGCGGACGACGCCTTGACCACGACCTTCGATGAGGGTATCGCCGTCACCGGCATCTTCGTCGACCGCATGGGTCGGTCCAAGGACGATCCCGCCGGACTGCTTCACGGGCTCTCGGCCTTCGCGTTCCCGCCGGAGCGCGGTCACGCCTACCTCTTCGGTGAGTTCCACGTGATGAAGGCGGTGCGCACGGCCCTGCTCGATCGGGGCCTCGACGACGAGTCGATCAGTATGAAGGCGTTCTGGCGCGTCGGCCGCAACAACGCCGATCACGGCGAACCGGAGAAGGGCGACTAGAGGACGACGACGGCCGCGAGCAGAATCGGCTGGCGGCGGTATTTCTGACCCAGCAGACGTCCGGCGGCTCGTTGGGCGGCCTTGTTGAGCGTCTCTTCATCGCGGGTGCCCTCTCGAAGCGCCACTTCAAGCGCGGCGCGCACCTCGTTGGTCACGGCGTCGATGACCGATCGGTCCTGTTCGCCCTCGAACCATCCACGTGCCGTGAGTCGCACCGGTTGGATGATGGTGCCACGGTCCCTGTCGATGCCGGCCGAGATCTGGAGGACGCCGAACTCGGCGAGCATACGCCGCTCCTCGAGGGGCCGCTCATCGAGGTCGCCGGCGCTGCCGTCGATGTAGTGGAAGCCCGCCGGGACCTGACCGGCGCGCTTGATACCCGACTTGTTGACCTCGATCTGGTCGCCGTCCTCACAGATCAAGACGTGCTTGGGACTGAGTCCCATGGAGTGCGCCAACTCCGCGTGGTGCACCATGTGGCGGTACTCCCCGTGCACGGGCACGAAGTTCTTCGGTCGCAGCAACTGGTGAAAGGTGCGCAGTTCGCCCTGTCGAGCGTGACCGGAGGCGTGGACCGGCTCGTGACCGGAGTGGATCACTTCGGCGGCGGCGCGGTGAAGGTCGTCGATCACTCGACCGACCGTCCACTCGTTGCCCGGGATCGGGTGCGAGCTGAGGATGACCGTGTCGTCAGCGCCGACCTTCAAGAACCGCGCGTCGCCGCGCGACAGTTTTGACAGCGCGGCGAGCGGCTCACCCTGGGAACCGGTGCAGATGACACAGACCTCGCCCGGGGCGTAGCGATCGATGTTCTCGATGTCGATGAGATGCGCCGCGTCGACGTGCAGGAGGTTCAACTTGCGCGCCAACTTCACGTTCGCCTCCATCGAGCGACCCATGAGCACGATCTTGCGGTGCTGTTCTAACGCCACGTCCATGATCTGTTGGACACGGTGGATGTGGCTGGCGAAGCAGGCGACCACCATGCGACGTTCCGGACGCTCCAGGAAGAGTCGACGCAGCGCTCCCCCGACCGAGCGCTCCGAGGCCGTGAAGCCGGGCTCTTCGGCGTTGGTGGAGTCGGCCAGCAACAACGCCACGCCTTCGTCACCGAGGGCCGCGAGGCGAGAGATATCGGTTCGACGTCCGTCGATCGGCGTCAGGTCGAGTTTGAAGTCGCCGGAGTGCACGATGATGCCCGCGTTCGTGCGAAAGGCCAACGCCATCGCGCTCGGCACCGAGTGCGTCACCGGGATGAACTCGACGTCGAACACACCGATCTTGCGCTTCTCGCCGTCGCTGACCTCGATGAACGTGAGGTCCTTGGCGACCTTGGCCTCGGTGAGGCGATGGCGCGCGAAGCCGAGCGTCAACTGCGAGCCGTAGATCGGGACGTTGATGTCCTTCACGAGGTAGCGCAGCGCGCCGGTGTGATCCTCGTGTCCGTGAGTCAAGACGATGGCGTCGACGCGGTCCTTGCGTTCGATCAACCACCGAAAGTCCGGAAGGATCAAGTCGACGCCGTACATGGTCGGTTCCGGGAACATCAGTCCGGCGTCCACGACGACGATGCGACCGTCCTGCTCGATCGCGGCGCAGTTGCGGCCGATCTCTCCGAGGCCGCCGAGGAAGGTGACGCGAACGGTGTCCTTAGCCACGTGAAGCCTGAAGTGCGGCCACGATCTTGGCCGCGTCCGCGTCGAGAGTGTCGTCACTCTCTGAGTGCGGAAGTCGGCACTGGCCGACGTCAATACCGAGATAACGCAACGCCGCCTTGGACGGCATGGGGTTGGGGTACAGGTCGCCGTTCTCGAAGGCGTAACTCGTGGCGAGGCGTTCGTTGAACTCCCTCGCGCGAGCCCAGTCGCCACGTTCGACGCTCTCGACGACCTGAACGAACTCACGCGCGGCCCAGTGCGCGGCGACCGAGATGATGCCGACCGCGCCGATGCCCATGAAGGGCAGCAGCACCGAGTCGTCACCGCTGTACATGTCGATCTCGTCGCCGAGCACCGACTTGTAGTGGGCGGCGCTCACGAGGTCGCCCGAGGCGTCCTTGATCGCGACGATGTTCGAGTACGACGAGACCAGATCGATGGTCGTCGAGGCAGCGATCTTTCTGCCGGTCCGCGACGGCACGTCATAGAGCATGACCGGCAGCTCCGTCGACGAGGCGATCGCGGCGAAGTGCGCGGCGATACCCTTTTGGCTCGGTCGCGCGTAGGCCGGCGTCGTCGCCAGCACGCCGGTGACACCGGTCTCGAGTACCTGACGGGTCAGCTCGACCGAGCGGGCGGTGTCGGCGAAGGTTGATCCCGCGAGCACCGGCACTTCGACGGCCCCGGCGACACAGGCGAACAGTTCGAGCTTCTCCTTGTCGGAGAGCGACGAGCCTTCCCCGGTCGATCCGGCGACGACCAAACCGTCGCAGCCTTCGGCGACCAGGTAGGTGGCGAGTTCGATGGCGACATCGAAGTTGATCGTGCCGTCCGCTCGAAATGGCGTCACCATGGCGGTGAGAACGCGACCAAAACGAGGTTTCGTCATACTTCGAAGTTACCAGTCATGAACGCAACTGCCGCGAACGAGGGTTCCAACGGCGTGCGCTATCAGATAAGCGATTCGATTCCGTCGATAAGTCGCGGCGTCGAGTCGATAGCGTTCGCCGCCAGCGCCACGCCCTGGACGAAACTCAATCGATCGAACGAATCGTGTCGGATGGTCAACCCTTCGCCCGGTCCGCCGAAGAGGATCTCCTGGTGGGCGACGAGGCCCGGTAAGCGCACCGAATGAATCTTGATGCCACCGATGAGCTCCGCTCCGCGCGCACCGGAGACGGTGTGTCGCACCGTCGGATCGGTCATCTCGGGCAAGCCGGCTGAGGCGCGCGCCGCCGCGATCCCCTTCGCCGCCGCGATCGAGGTACCCGAAGGGGCGTCGACCTTCTTGTCGTGGTGGAGTTCGATGATCTCCACGCGGTCGAAGTACGGCGCCGCCATCGCCGCAAACTTCTCCGACAGCACCGCGCCGACCGAGTAGTTCGCCGCTATCACGACGCCCACCTGCGTCGCGGTCTCCTCGACCTCTTGACGTTGTTCATCCGAGAGACCCGTCGTGCCCACGACCAGACCTTTGCCGTTCGCTGCGCACCACTTCGCCGACGCGAGGACACCCTGCGGCGATGAGAAGTCGACGACCACGTCGATGGCATTGGCATCGACCGACTCGAAGGACGCGGCGTAGGTGGCCCCGAAGAGTTCGCTCGGTTCGCGCGCGTCGACCAGGGCCCCGATCGTGAAGTGTCCGAGCGCGCTGAGACCGCCGGCGAGAATCTGTCCCATCCGTCCGGCTCCGCCGTTGATCGCGAGAGCTTTCACGACCGCACCTTATCGTCGCGCCGTCGCCGGACCTCGACGATGAGGTAGGCACCGACGCCGATGATCAAGACGACGCCCACGATCGACGCGGCCAGACTCACCTCGATATAGGGCGCGTGGTAGTGGAAGTGGATCTGCCAGTGACCGCTCGGGACGCTGACCTGTTGAATCAGTCCGTCGCGCGTCACCTTCAGCGCCACGCTCTTTCCCGTCGTGGTATTCAGAGCCGTGGCGCGCCAGCCCGGTAAGAAGGCCATGGAGCGGACCAACGTCACGGGTGACCCGGCGTGCACCGTGACCCACGTGTCGCCGTAGGCGACGTTCTTCACGTGCGAGACGGTGGCGTTGGCATACGACGTCAACCAGACCGCGGGCTTCACCGTGTCGGCCTTGAAGACCGAGAAGGTCCCGACCGTGTTGGTGAGATGCCAGGACGAGCTGTCCAGTGCCTCTTGCATCGGCGAGTTCAAGTCGTACGTGACCTTGAGCGGGTAGACCTGCGTCACTCGCGCGTCACCGATCGACACCGTATCGCCCGTCACTTCGAAACCGGCCGCCTCGGGGAGACCAGCGGGCAGGTGAATGGTGATGTCGTTGGCACTGGACTCGCGCAGCGTCGGAGCGAGCGGGTCCCCTATCGCGTTGATCATGGTCACGTAGAGCGGGCCCGATGAGACCGGGCGGCCACCTCGTCCGTGAATGCTCAGCGACGAGACGTGGAGCAACTGTCCGAAGTAGCGGTGCGTCGTCGCCGAAGGCGGCGCACCGCGACAGTTCGGGGCCGGCGGAATCGGCACCTTGACGTTGTGACTCAACGCCGCGTAGGACACCGCGATCGCCGCAAGTCGCAGTTGCGCGAACGTCCCATCGGCGAGGCGACAGGGATCGACCGCCGACTGCGGATGCGTTCCCGTCGAGTCGTCGTAGATCGTCGAGATGAGCGATCCGTAGCCCTGGACGCTGGGCAGTTTGGTGAAGACGTTCATGTTCGGAACACCGAGCGCCCGGTACTGCTTCTGGTGCGCCCCACCCTGATCGACGAGTGCCGTGCGACCGTTCGTCCCGATGATCGCCATCGCGTACGTGGCCGAGGGTTCGGTCGGACCGGAGCCGCCGAAGACCGCGGTCGCACTGAGGATCAAGAAGACCAGCACGTCGGCCACGAGTACGCCGGAGAGGATCTTCATGAGGTTCTTCGATGTTCGCCAGCGCAGCAGCGCGACGACCGCTGCGAGCGCGATGACGAGGTGCAGGCCGTAGGAGAGGTGCATGTCCTGGGCGAGCTGCTCCTGTTGGGGAAAGACCCCGAGGTACGAGACGATTTGCGCTCCCCAGAGGAACAGGCCAACGCAGAACGCGATGACGGCGAGGGCCGGGGCGAGTGTCAACCACTTGGCTCGGCCTTCCATGGCGGCCTCGGCCGTACGACGCGTCTCGAGTCGATGGAGCCACCAGCCGAGCAGCGCCGTCATCGCGAAGTCCACCAGGATGACGTTGCGGCTCTGGAGTCGCGTGTTGCCGTAGAGCGGGATGTGTCGAAAGAGGTGACCGAGTGGCGTGTACGAGCCCCACGTCGCGAAGAGGCCGACGACCAGGATGACGAAGTACAGCGCGTAGTCACGGTCCTCGCCCTTCCAACCGCGACGGGTCAGCTTGGCCAGGAACGCGAACGTCGCGACCAACGCCAGTACGCCGACGTAGCCCGTCACCTCGGGCAGGTTGTAGTGGGCGAAGTAGTTCGGCTGTCCGCCCGAGCCGTTCCCACCGAAGATGTCGGGCACGAAGAGGAGTGACGTCCAGCGCACGACCAACGATCCCGCGCCGAAGTAGTGGTAACTGATCGACGAGCGCTGCGAGATTCCGATGAACGACCAACCGGGCAAGAGCTGGACCAGACCGACGGCACAGCCCCAGGCGAGTCCGGCCGCGATCGCCACGACGTAGGCGATGCGCCCGCGCCACGTCTGGATCCAGTACGAACTGCGTATCAGCAACACCGACGGTCCGACGATCAACGTCAGGAGCTCGATCTCGGCGATGCCGCGCGGCTCGCCGGTGAGGAACGTCAGTCCCCATAACAGCGCGTAGCCCCAGATCCAGGGTTTGGAGACGCCCGCGTAGTGACGCCACGTGGTCGTCGTCGGCTCGAGGGAGAGCCGGCGAGCGAGCGACACCAGGATCAGCGTCGCCCACGGGATGAAGGCGAAACCCTGGACGACACCCAGGTGGACGAGCTGTCCGACCATCGCGCCGGAGTAGGCGAAGGTCATGGCCGCGACGAAGGACGACAACGTCCGCATCCCGTGCCACCGCAGTAGCGCGAACATACCGGTCGCGGCGATCAGATAGATGGCGATGCAGTTGATGATCCAGGCGGCGATCGGCGGCACGAAGGCGAAGATCACCGTCAACGGATAGAGCGCGCCGGCGTTGAGGCCCCCGAGCAAGGGCGTGCCGGAGTTCGCCAGGGGGTTGAAGAGCGGGAGGTGGCCTGACGCGATCTGTTGGCCACTGAGGACGCGCAGCGGGAAGTTCTGAATCAGGTTGTCGCCGTCGATCGCCGGGTGACCCAGGAGGGCCGGGATGACGAAGAGCAGCGTCGGCACCACGAGCATCGCGAGCAACGAACGTCGGTCTCCCCGCGAGAGAGGCCGCCACCACTGCGTCGAATGCGTGGGGGCGATCAGACTCATTGGCTCTACGCTACGAAAAAGCACGAAGCCCGTGCTGCACGGTCGTCACGACCGAACAACACGGGCTCCGAACGACTAACGGCGACGCGGTCGAGGACTACGACGTGACGAGTCGCCATCGACGAAGGCCGGACCGCCGGGGCCCAAGTCGCCGATCTCGTCGGCGAGCTCGGCCTCGAAGGCCGCCTCGAAAGACGAAGAGGACGCGGTCGGGCGTGCGGCGTTGGCACCGCCATTGGCGTTGTCACGAGGCGCGCGGTCACGAGGACCGCGGTCACGGTCACGACCACCGCGCTCAGCGCGGTCACCACGCTCGGCGTCGCGACGAGGGGGACGAGCGTCACCCTCCTCGGACTCCGGGAAGTCACCGACGAGTGAGAGCGAGACCTTGCCCTGTGGGTCGATGTCGTCGACCTTGACCTCGATGGCCTGGCCCAGTTCGAGGACGTCCTCCACCTGGCCGATGCGCTTGCCGCCGTTGAGCGGCGCCATCTTCGAGATGTGCAAGAGGCCGTCACGTCCGGGCATGATGCTCACGAACGCGCCGAACTTGGCGATGTTGACGACGCGACCCTGATAGGTCGCTCCGACCTCGGGCGTCGGCGGGTCGAGGATCATCGCGATACGTCGGCGCGCCTCTTCCACGGCACGGCCGTCCTTGGCACCGATGGTCACCGTGCCGACGACACCGTCGTCGTCGACGGCGATGTCCGCGCCGGTCTCTTGCTGCAGTGTGTTGATGACCTTGCCCTTGGGACCGATGACCTCACCGATCTTGTCGATCGGGATCTGCAGCGACACGATCTTCGGTGCCACCTCGGCGACGTGCGAGCGCGGCTCGGCGATCGTGTTGGTGAGCACGTTGAGGATCAAGAGTCGTGCGGTCTTGGCCTGGTCCAACGCGTTCGACAGGACCTCGGCCGGGAGGCCGTCGATCTTCGTGTCGAGCTGCAACGCCGTGACGGCGTCGGCCGTACCGGCGACCTTGAAGTCCATGTCGCCGAAGGCGTCTTCGGCGCCGAGGATGTCGGTCAACGTGACGTACTTGCCGCCGTCGTAGACCAGACCCATCGCGATACCGGCGACGGGTGCCTTGATCGGCACGCCGGCCGCCATGAGCGACAGCGTCGAGCCACAGACCGACGCCATCGACGTCGAGCCGTTGGACTGCAGGACGTCCGAGACGACGCGCAGCGTGTAGGCGAAGTCCTCTTCGCTCGGCAGTACGGGGATCAACGCGCGCTCGGCCAACATGCCGTGGCCGATCTCGCGACGCTTGGGCATGCCCACGCGACCGGTCTCACCGACCGAATAGGGCGGGAAGTTGTAGTGGTGCATGTAGCGGCGCCACTCGTCCGGTCCGATCGTGTCGAGCTGTTGGCGCATGCGCGGCATGCCGAGCGTCGTCACGTTGACGACCTGGGTCTCGCCGCGCTGGAACATCGCTGAACCGTGCGTCATCGGGAAGAGGTCGATCTCGGCCGACAGCGGTCGGATGTCGGTGACGGTTCGCCCGTCGATGCGAACGCCCTCGTCCACGATGCGACGACGGACGATCTTCTTGGTGACCGAACGAACGGCCGCCTTGATCTCGCCCAGTCGGTTCGGGAACTCGTCCTTCAGGTGCTCGATGATCGAGGCCGTGGCGGTGTCGAGGGCCGCGTTGCGCGCGGCCTTGGTCGTGAGCTTGTTCGCTTCGGAGAGCGATATGGTGCCCATCTTCTCGACGCTGTCGTAGACGTCGTCCTGGTAGTCGGCGATCGTCTGGTACTCCATGGGCGCAATGGCCCCGCGCGCGGCGACGAAGTTACGCACCAGTTCGCGCTGGAGGTTGATCGATTCGCGGATCCAGAGCTTGGAGGCCTCGAGTCCGGCCGAGAGCACCTCTTCAGAGACCTTCGGTGCGCCGTCGGCGTACTTCTCGAAGGATCCCTCGGTGCCACCGGCTTCGACCATCATGATCGCGACGTCGGCGTCGACCGAGTCACTGAGCGCGCGTCCGGCGACGACCAGTTCGAAGGTCGCGGCGTCGCCCTCTTGGTACGTCGGGTGCGGGGCCCACTCACCGTCGGTGGTGTAGGCCATGCGCACGGCGCCGATGGGTCCCTCGAAGGGGATACCCGAGATCATCAACGCGGCCGAGGCCGCGTTGATGGCCAGTACGTCGTACGGGTTCTCTTGGTCGGCGCTGAAAATCGTGCCGACGACCTGGACCTCGTTGCGAAAGCCCTTCGGGAACGAAGGTCGCAGCGGACGGTCGATCAGTCGACAGGTGAGCACGGCCTGGTCTGACGGCTTACCCTCGCGACGGAAGAACGCCCCGGGGATCTTGCCGGCGGCGTAGGCGCGCTCTTCGATGTCGACGGTGAGCGGGAAGAAGTCGATGCCTTCTCGGACGCTCTTGGCGGCCGCGACGGTCGCCAACAATATGGTGTCGCCGATGCGGGCCACGACGGCGCCATCGGCGAGTTGGGCCAGGTGGCCCGCTTCAAAACTCAAAGTCTTTTCGGTGCCCGTGATGGGGCTACTTACGCGGATTGCGTCAGTCATTGGTATTGCTCCTATTTGGTTAGCAACACTCCGCCCGGATCCCAGTGGGCAACCTTCGCGAATCGCGACTGTTCTCCACTGGCCTCCGAGGAATCGGATGTGTTGAGCACGTTGACGGCGTCAACGTACCGTTCGGCTAGCGACGAATGCCGAGACGGCCGATCAAAGCGCGGTAGCGCTCGACATTTCCGCGCTGCACGTAATCGAGCAGGCGGCGTCGTTGGCCGATGAGCTTCATGAGACCACGGCGGGTGTGATGATCACCCTTGTGGACCTTGAGGTGCTCGGTGAGGTGGGCGATCCGGTCCGTCAGGATCGCCACTTGGACTTCGGGGGAACCCGTGTCCGTCGCGTGAGCCTGGTAGTCCTTGATGATCTGCTGCTTCTCAGCCATAACGTTTTATTTGCCTTATGAGTCGGATGTCTCGTCGCAAGTCGCCAACGTGACGACCCACATAGTCAGCGTCGCTGACCGAACATCTATTCTAGCAGCGCCGAGCTGAAGGTCGAGAACTTCTTGAATATCTCAAGGGTTTGTTCGACGTCACGCCCGATCTGGGCGACGAGGGCGTCGACGTCGGCAAAGACCTCTTCGCCGCGCAGTCGCGTCAGAAACGCCACGTCGAGCGACGCTCCGTAGAGATCGCCCTCATAGCCGGGCAGGTGCACCTCCACGAGGAGCGGCCCGTCGTCGTAGAACTGGGGCCGCGTCCCGATCGAGATCGCCGCCGGACGCCACTGGTGATCGGGCGTGCGGGCCGCTCCGGCGTAGATACCCTCAGCGGGTAACAGTTGATTGGGCTGGGCGGCCACGTTCGCGGTCGCGAATCCCAGCTCTCCCCCGCGAGCGTCGCCGTGTTCGACGCGCCCGCGCAGCACGAACGGACGACCGAGGATGGCGGTGGCCGTCTCGACGTCACCCAGTTCCAACGCCCGTCGCACCGCGCTCGAGCTCCACCTCGGCGCGCCGAACGTTGGTGCCTCATAGACACCGAAGCCGTAGCGCTGACCCTCGGCACTCAGGAGCGCGACGTCGCCGACGCGGTCACGTCCGAATCGGAAACCCTCACCGACGACGATCTCCCACGCGTGCAGCTCGCCGGCCAAGACGCGTGCGACGAAGTCTGACGCCGATTCAGTCGCCAGTACCGAATCGAACGTGAGGACGCGAACCTGTTCGATCCCGAGTGCTTCGAAACCCTCGAGTCGCTGTTCGAGCGTCCCGAGCTGTCGTGGGGCGCTCTCGGGTGCCAACAGCTGCGCCGGGTGTGGATCGAAGGTCACGATCGTCGGCACCGCGTCTCGGGCGCGATCGCCGTCGAGGTGCAACAACATGTCGATGACCGCTTGATGGCCCAGGTGCAGTCCGTCGAAGACGCCGATCGCGATGACTGAATCATCGTTCGAGAGCTTCGAGGCCTCGCCGTCGCGTATGACAATCATGGCAGCAACCTACTTGCGCGGCGATTCGTCGTGAGACGCCAGTACCAGTTGTGGTTTCCACGTGTCGCTGCGCCGCTGCAGCACGCCCACGAGGTCGCCCTGCCTGTCCATGGCCGCGATCTCCTCGCCGAGGTAGTCCTCGTCCAGGGAGATCCGCTGACCCATGCGTACTGCACGCACCTGATCGTCGTCGAGCGTGACGTGCTCCAACGCCGTCACGAAGGTCGCGGGCGGCAACAACACGTCCTCGCCTTCACGGGCCTTGTCGGTGAGTTCATCGAGCGTCAGGGCGTCGTCGACCGAGTGCGAACCGCTGGCCAGTCGACGAAGTTCGACGAGGTGGCCGACGGTCCCGAGGTTGATCGCGAGGTCGCTCAAAAGTACGCGCACGTACGTCCCGACCGAACAGACCACGTCGAAACGCCACACCGCGTTGTCCTCAGTCGGAGTGAGCGTGAACGCCGAGACGGTGATCGCACGCGGTGCGCGCTCGACCTCGACGCCGCGACGCGCGAGTTCGTGGAGTCTCTGGCCGTCGATCTTGATGGCCGAGACCATTGGCGGCGTCTGCATCTGGGCGCCGAGCAGCGCGCTCGAAGCGGCATCCACGCCGTCGCGCGTCAACGAGGGCACCGGTCGCTCGTCGACGATGGCGCCGTCGGCGTCGAGTGAGTCGGTCGCGACACCGAACTTTACGGCGCCGCTGTAGTGCTTGGTCTCGGACTGAGCGAAGCGCAGTAGTCGCGTGGAGGGTCCAACGGCCAGTACCAACAGTCCGGTCGCCATCGGATCGAGGGTCCCGGCGTGGCCAACTTTTTTCTCGTGCAGGATCCGACGGACGCGTGCGACGACGTCATGACTCGTGAGACCCTGGGGTTTGTCGACGAGGAGCAGGCCGTTACTCGTCGTCATGGTTCTGGCGACGGATGATCTCTTCGACGGCTTCGCCACTGGCCACGGCCGGATCGGCCATGAAGGAGAGCTTCGGCGTGCGCTTGAAGCGCGTCTGCACGTTGACGGCCGACTGGATCTGCGCGCGGCGCTCTTCGAGGGCGATCCTCGTCTCGGGTGTGAGTGAATCGAAGAACACCATGGCCTGGCGAAGGTCCTGCGTCGTTTCGACGCCGGTCACGGTCACGATGCCGATGCGGTCGTCGATGTCCGAGATCCTGGTCAGTTCGTCTGAGATGACTTCGCGCAAGATCTGATTGACGCGCGCCGAACGCGGATAGGGATGGTGCGATCCTGATGAACGGGCCATGCGCTAGGCCGTTCTGGGAATCTCGCGCTCTTCGAAGGTTTCGATGATGTCGCCGGCCTTGAGGTCTTGGTAGTCGGAGAGCCCGATACCGCACTCGAAGCCGGACGCCACTTCACGCGCGTCGTCCTTGAAGCGACGCAGCGACGTAATCGAGCCTTTCCAGATGATGGTGCCCTCGCGAAGGAAGCGCACTTTCGATCCGCGGGTGATGACGCCGTCGCGGACGAAGCAACCGGCGATCGCGCCGATCCTCGGCACGCGGAAGACCTCGCGCACCTCGGCCTCGCCGGTGACGATCTCTTCGTAGACCGGCGAGAGCAGGCCGAGCATCGCCGCTTCGATCTCCTCGATCAACTTGTAGATGATCTCGTAAGTGCGGATCTGCACGCCTTCACTCTCGGCCAGGTCGCGACTGCGCTTATCCGGTCGGACGTTGAAGCCGATGATCGTCGCGTTGGAGGCCTTGGCCAGTTGCACGTCGTTCTCGGTGATGCCACCGACACCGCGGTGCACGATGACGAGCTTCACGTCGTCGCGCTCGAGTTTGCGCAGCGATTCGGTGCACGCTTCGAGCGAACCCTGGACGTCGGCCTTCAAGACGATGTTGAGCGTCGCGGTCTCGCCGCGTTGGATCTGTTCGAAGAGGTCTTCGAGTCGTGCGCCACTCGTCGATGCCACGGGCTGGTGACCGATGAGACGCGCGCGCTGGGCGCGCGCTTCGGCGAGCGAGCGAGCGTGAGCGAGGTCGTGGGCGACACGCATCTCGTCGCCGGCGAACGGTGGCTCCGAGAAGCCGAGGATCTGCACCGGTGTCGAGGGTCCGGCCGACTTGATCGACTTGCCCTGATCGTTGATAAGCGCCTTCACCTTGCCAAAGGCGGCACCGGCGACGACGGGGTCGCCGACGGCCAACAGGCCCTTTTGCACCATGACCGTGGCGACCGGTCCGCGCCCGACCTCGAGGTTGGCCTCCAAGACGGTGCCCACGGCGCGACCGGTCGGACGCGCGGAGAGCTCCGCGATCTCTGCGACCAAGAGAACCTGCTCGAGCAGTTCGTCGATGCCGGTGCCTTGCAGGGCCGAGATCTCGACGACGATGGTGTCGCCACCCCACTTCTCGGGGACGAGTCCGTACTCGCTGATCTGTTGGAGCACGCGGTCGGGATTGGCGTCGGCCTTGTCCATCTTGTTGACCGCGACGATGAGGGGCACGTCGGCGGCCTTGGCGTGATTGATCGCTTCGACGGTCTGGGGCATGACGCCGTCGTCGGCCGCCACCACCAGGATGATGATGTCGGTGACCTTCGCGCCTCGCGCGCGCATCGCCGTGAAGGCTTCGTGACCCGGCGTGTCGATGAAGGCGATCGCCTTGCCCTTCCACTGCACCTTGTAGGCACCGATGTGCTGGGTGATGCCACCGGCCTCGCCGGCGACCACGTCGGTCTTGCGAATGCGGTCGAGCAACAACGTCTTGCCGTGGTCGACGTGTCCCATGACCGTGACAACGGGCGGGCGCGGCGCGGGCGCGATCTCGTCGTCCTGATCGTCTTCGTCGAAGAACTTCGCGAGCAGCGCGGCCTCTTGTTGTTCGCCGGGGTCGACCATGTGGACGCTGGCACCGACCTCGGCCGCGTACAGCTCGATCATGTCGTCACTGAGACTCTGGACCGCGGTGATGATCTCGCCCTGCAAGAAGAGGAACCGCATGATGTCCGCGGCACTGCGATTGAGCTTGGGTCCGACGTCTTTCGCGGTGGAGCCGCGCTCGATGATGACCTCACCGTCGGGGACCGGCAGACTGCTCGGCTGCCACGTCGTCATCTGCGTCGGCTCGAGCTCTTCGACGTTACGACGGCGACGTCGCGTGGCCTTGCGCTGGGATCCGCGAGGACCTCCGGTACCGCGACTCGGCGGTCCGCCACGATTCGGTCCACCCGGCGCGCCACTGGCCGGAGCACCGGGGCGCTGTCCGGAGAAACCACCGCCGGCACCACCCGGACGCGATGGAGGGCCGTTGGTTCGAGAGGCGGGATTCGGTCGAGGGCTCATCGGTCGCGGGCCACCGGGACCGGATGGTCGCGCGTTCGGTGCGCCCATGGGTCGGCGCGCACCGGGCGGCGGCGGGATCGGTCGGCCCGTGGCACTCATGGGTCGCCCCGGAGGAGGCGGGATCGGTCGACCGGTGGAACTGAGTGGTGGCCGCGTGGACGGCGAACCGCCCTCACCGGCCTCGCCGGAGACCGAACGTTGCGTCGGACGAATCGTCGTCGGTCCGCTGGGTGAGGCGATGCGCGACGGCGCGGGCTTCACGACGGGTGCACGACTGCGTACGACCTTGGGCTCGGGGGCGGCGGGTGGCGTCGGCGTCTCGGGGGCCGCTGTCTCGAGGCTTGCCGCCATTGGCTCGGCGGCCTTGGTGACGCGACTGACGCGCGCTGGTGCTTCGATGACTTCAGGCTCGGCCACGACCGCGGCCGCCTTCGTCGCGCCAGCGGCCTTGGTGGCCTTGGTCGCCTTGGTCGCTTTGGCCGCCTTGGCGGCCTCTTCGGGTTGCACCTCTCGACGCAGAC
The DNA here is from genome assembly GCA_963804325.1 of uncultured Acidimicrobiaceae bacterium. GTDB lineage: Bacteria > Actinomycetota > Acidimicrobiia > Acidimicrobiales > RAAP-2 > RAAP-2. The sequence continues at coordinate 257,522 of CAWDPT010000010.1, read as the reverse complement.
CGTCGGCGTCGGCCCGACGTCGTATCCGGTCGGCCTGGGCGTCCTCGATCGACGCAGAGGGGCTCGAGGCACCAATGCCGAGTTTTTGGGCGAGCGTGAGTAACTCTTTGCTCGTGAGACCGAGCTCTTTGGAGAGCTCGTGCACACGGATCTTCTTCTGGGCCAAAACCTTCCCTTGCTTCTCGTACCCGCTTCCGCGGGCACAGTTATCTATTCTTCCACAATCACCGCTAATGCAGTCCGCGACCCGTCTCCAGGGCGCGTACCGCTTCGAGGTCGCTTTCGTTCGCACTCGACTTGAGGGCTCGAGCGAGGTGTCCCACGCGAAGTCCCTTCGAGCACTCGGCGTCGCACCACCAGAGCCCGCGACCGGGTCCTCGTCCGAGGTACCACGCGCCGTCCAACCTACCGGCCCGGGTCATCTCGGCGTCCTCACGGGTCTTTCGACAGACCGCGCACGTTCGCTGGGGCGCTATGCCTCGTCCTCCACGACCACGTCGGCGTTCGCCTCATCGGCCCCGTCAGTCGTCTCGGGTTCGAGCTCGACCTCTTCGATCACGATGACCTCTTCGACATGGCCCTCGGCGTCGGTGATGACCTCGTCGATCACGATCGCCGCGACCTCGCCGTCTTCGCCGGGCACGACCACCGTGGTCTCATCGACGACGACGTCGCCGTCGGTCCAGACCTCTTCGACGACCTCTTCTTCGACACCCTCGTTCTCCGAGCGGATGTCGATGCGCCAGCCCGTCAGACGCGCGGCCAGGCGGGCGTTCTGCCCTTCCTTGCCGATGGCGAGCGAAAGTTGCTGGTCGTGGACGATCACGGTCGCGATGCCCTCGGTCTCATCGAGACGGACCTCGCGCACGCGCGCCGGCTGCAACGCGGCCTGGATGAACTCGATCGGGTCGTCGCTGTAGGGCACGACGTCGATGCGCTCACTACGCAGTTCGTTCGTGATGTTGCGCACCCGAGAACCTCGCGCGCCCACGCAGGCGCCCACGGGATCGATCATGTGGTCGTTCGACGCCACGGCGATCTTGCTGCGGTGCCCGGGCTCGCGTGCCAGCGCCTTGATCTCGACGATACCGTTGGCGATCTCGGGTACCTCGATCTCGAAGAGTTTCGCGACGAGCGCCGGGTGTGTCCGGCTCACGACGATCTGGGGACCCTTGTTGGTCTTGCGCACTTCGACGATGTAGACCTTGATGCGCGCACCGTGCTCGTAGCGCTCGAAGGCGATCTGTTCGGCCTGGGGCAACAGGGCCTCCACGCGCCCGAGGTCGAGCAACGTGTAGCGGTTGTCGTTCTGTTGGACCGTGCCCGAGACGATGTCGCCCTCGCGGTTCGCGAACTCTTCGTACATCTGGCGTCGCTGAATGTCACGGATGAGCTGCATCAACACTTGCTTGGCGGTCTGGGCCGCGATGCGACCGAAGTCCTCGGGCGTCGCGTCCCACTCGCGCGTGACGTTGCCCTCGAGGTCGAGCTCGAGTCCCCACACCTTGATCTCACCGGTCTCGGGGTTGATCTCGACCTCGGCGTCTTCGGCGGAGTCGGGACGGCGCTTGTAGGCGGCGAGGAGCGCGTTGGCGAGTGCGATGAGCAGCTCCCCTTCGTCGATGTTCTGGTCACGAGCAATCTGTCCCAACGCTTCTAGGAATTCAAAGTTCGCCATGCCTACCCTCCCTTCCTCGTCGATGAAGCAGCTGACTTGGCCCGCGAGGGCGAAGGCTTCGCTTCGGCGCCCCACTTAAAGACCGTGCGCGCGCGTTCTATGGATTCGATCGGCACGACGACGCGGCCGTGTTCGGCGTCATCGAGCGTGACCGACGCCTCGTCGGCCGCGAGGACCGGGCCTTCGAGTCGACGGGTCGGTGCGTCGCTGCGGATCTCACGCAGTGTGACGACTTCGCCGATGGTGGAGACAAAGTGTGCCGGCGTGCGCAGTTTGCGCTCCAACCCGGGGCTCGAGACGTCGAGCGTGAAGCGCCCGGGGATCGGGTCGTTGACGTCCAGCCACTCGGATATCTGGCGATTGGCCTTGGTGAGGCTCTCGAGGTCGACCCCGCCCGGCTTGGTCACGACGACGTTGAGGGTTCCCTTGACCATCTCCAGGTCGTAGAGGTCGAGTCCGAGTTCGGATAGGAGGGAGCGCAGTGGTGTCTCTAAGTCCACGACCGTCTCCTCTCCTTGCGCCGATTCGGACGTTCAGACAAAGAAAAAGCGCGGGCCCGAGGCCCGCGCTTAAACGAGTCCATACGTCCTGAGCGGACTGTAGCCAGCAATTGTAGCATTTCTCACCCCTGATGACAATCGGAATCCGCTCCGCGAGGCGCCAAAATTCATCGAAAATTCTTATCTATCGGGCCTCCGACACCCCCCGCGACACCGGTGTTACATTCAACGCCGTGACGCCTCGCCCGCACCGCCTCGCCCGCGTCAGTGCCACCCTGGCGGCCCTCGTCATCACCACCATGCTCGTGTCACCGGCCCTCTCGGCGTCGGCGGCCAAGACCACCTCGACATCGACGACGACGATCGCCAAGACTTATACCTCGATCGGGTGCACCGCCGACGACTTGTCCTATGCCGGTCCGACGGCGATCTCACCACAGAGCGGAGGACAGGTGTTCATGATCACGATCACCAACGTCGGCGGTCATCTGTGTCAGGTCCACGGCTATCCACTGGTGCGCTTTTATACGAGTGCCGGTCGATTGCTCACCTTCACCTATCGACACACCAGTCCGTTCTTCACTCGCACGTCGCCGAAGTTGTTGAGCCTCGCGCCGCACGCCCACGCGTACTTCCAGGTCGCCAAGAGCCACTGCACCACCGGCAATCGCTACCTGTCGAGTTTCTTTTATGTTCGCGCTCCGTATACAGGGGGTGCGCCCTGGGTCGGACACGTCAGCGGTTCCGGCGTGTCACAGCTGGACTACTGCAAGGGCGCTGCGAATGGGCCTGGTCAGATCGTCGGCATCTCGGCACTGGTTTCTTCACCGACGCAGTTGTAGCGCCCTGACGCCAATCAGTACGACTTGGCGACGATGCACACGAGATCGTCCTCGGTGTCGTTGAGCGGCATCGAGCCGTCGCGCCGTTGCAGGCAGCGAACCGTGATCGCCTCGACCTTCAACGCCGCTTCGCCGGAGGCACCGACGCTGGCCCAGTCGAGTCGCGCGAAGCCCGTCTCGGCGGCTTCGATGGCTTCGGCAACCGTCGTGACGTCGTGCGTGGCGTCCGCGAGTCGTGCCTTGGCCCCGTTGAACATGTCGGCCTGAATCTCACCGAGCAGCGCCAGGGCGTTGGCGGCGAGCGTGTCGAGCGCCAGTGGCGCCTTGGCCCCGTTGTCGCGCCGCACCAACGTGACCAGACCTTCCTTGAGGTCGCGGGGACCGACTTCGACGCGCAGCGGCACGCCCTTGATCTCCCAGTCGGTGACCCGACGACCGAAGCTGCCGCGTCCGCGGTCGATCTGAACCCGAACGCCAGCTGACTTCAGTGACGCCGCCACCGCGTCACACGCGTCGTTCACCTCGGGCTCGTCGCGCACCGCGATCACGACCGCTTGGATCGGCGCGAGCCGCGGCGGCACGACGAGGCCGTCGTCGTCGCCGTGGAGCATGATGAGCCCGCCCACCATGCGCGTCGAGGCTCCCCAGGAACTCGTGAAGCACAGTTCGGCCTGACCGGCCTCGCTCTGGAAGTAGATGTCGAAGGCCTTGGCGAAGTTCTGGCCGAGTTCGTGCGTCGTCGCCATCTGCAACGCCTTGCCGTCGCGCATCATGGACTCGGCGGTCATCGAGTTGATGGCGCCGGGGAATCGTTCGCTGGCCGGTTTGATGCCGAGGTGCGAAGGGGCCGCGAGCACGCTCTCCAAGAAGTCGTTATAGACCTCGAGGTGGATCTTCGTGGCGAAGGCGTTGGCGTCCTCGTAACTGGCGTGGGCGGTGTGGCCCTCTTGCCAGAGGAACTCAGAGGAGCGAAGGAACAGGCGCGGACGCAGCTCCCAGCGAACGACGTTGCTCCACTGATTGAGCAGCAGTGGCAGGTCGCGGTAGCTCTGGATCCACTTGGCCATGTACTCACCGATGACGGTCTCACTGGTCGGACGGACCACGATCGGTTCGGCCAGCTCTTCGCCGCCGGCGTGGGTCACGACGGCCAGTTCGGGGCTGAATCCCTCGACGTGCTCGGCCTCGCGCTGGAAGTAGCTCAGCGGGATGAAGAGCGGGAAGTAGGCGTTCTGCGCGCCGGTCTCCTTGATGCGCGCGTCCATCTCGGACTGCATCCGCTCCCAGATCGACCACCCGTAGGGGCGGATCACCATCGTGCCGCGCACCGGCCCGTTGTCGGCCATCTCGCCCTTGGCGACGACGTCTTGATACCAGCGGGGGAAGTCTTCGCTCTGAGGGGTCAGAACACTTTGCGCCACGATTCTCCTTTGATTCGTGGCGACAGCCTACTCAAGCGTCGTTTTAACTCTCGGCGCGACGGCGGATCTTCTCGATGCGTTCATTCGCGTGATTCACGTCGGCGCCGCGGTCGTCGAGCAACATCGCGCGATCGGCCTCGGCCTCGGCCTCGGCACCTTTGTCGCGCGCGGCCAGTCGCGCCTCGACGCCCTCGGCCATGATCAGCTTCGCCTCTTCGACGAGTGCTTCGACCATCTCGTCCTCTTTCACGACGCGCACGATCTTGCCCTTGATGAAGAGGTGTCCGCGCTTCTTGCCGGCGGCGATCCCCAAGTCCGCGTGCTTGGCTTCGCCCGGGCCGTTCACGACGCAACCCATCACGGCGACCTGGATCGGCACGTTGAGCGCCGACAGGGCCGTCTGTGCCTCGTTGGCGACCTTGATGACGTCGACCTCCGCGCGACCGCAACTGGGACAGGCGATGAGGTCCAGTCCCTTTCGTTCGCGCAGCCCCAGGACCTCGAGCAGCGTGCGACCGGCGCGCGCCTCTTCGACCGGGTCGGCCGTCAGCGAGTAGCGCAGCGTGTCGCCGATGCCTTCGGCCAGCAGCGTCCCGATGCCGGCCGTGCCCTTCAGCAGTCCCCCGGGCAACGGGCCGGCTTCGGTCACACCGAGGTGCAGTGGGTAGTCGAAGGTCTCCGAGGCCAGTCGATAGGCCGCGATCATCGTCGCGACCGACGAGGCCTTCACCGAGATCTTCACGTCGTGGAAGTCGACCTCGTCGAAGTAGGCCAGCTCCAGTCGCGCCGATTCGACGAGGGCCTCGGGCGTCGCGCCACCGAAGCGTTCGTAAATATCGGGGTGCAGGCTGCCGGCGTTCACGCCGATGCGGATCGGCACGCCGCGGTCGCGCGCCTCCGAGGCGACCAGCTTGATCTCTTCGGGTTTGCGCAGGTTGCCGGGATTGAGACGCAGTCCCTGGACACCGGCCTCTAAGGCCGCGAGCGCCATCTCGACGTGGAAGTGGATGTCGGCGACGATCGGCACCGGCGAGCGCGGGACGATCTGGGCCAGGCCCTCGGCCGCCGCGACCTCGTTGCAGGTGCAGCGCACGATGTCGGCACCCTCGGCCGCCAAGGCGTAGATCTGCTCGAGGGTCCCTTCGACGTCGGCCGTCTTGGTCGTCGTCATCGACTGGACCGAGATGGGTGCGTCGCCCCCGACCTTTACCGAACCGACGGCGATCTGACGGGTCTTGCGACGGGGGCTGAGGGGGCTGGCGGTGACGTCCACGCTCCCAGTCTGCCCGTTCTCGCGCGAAGCAAAGCGCCTAGAACGGGATCGGATGCGCGATGTCGAGGAAGAGCGTGGTCGCGAAAAGGAACAACAACACGGCCATGAACGCGTAGACGAGGGGCACCAGCTTGTTGACGTCGGCCTGATAGCGCACGCCCCGTCGCGAGCGCAGCCGCTCGTAGGTCGCGATGGCGACGTAGCCCCCGTCCAGCGGCAGCATCGGGAGCATGTTGAGCATCCCTATGAAGATGTTGACCGCCGCCAGGATGCCCAACAGCTCGCCCGCACCGTTCTGGGTACTCTGCACCGCCAGTCGCACCACGCCGACGATGGAGTCCGGACGCGTCAACTGGTTGTGCGGGTTGACGGCCGCCGCCGGTGTGGTGACCTGATGGGCCAGGCTCGCGAACTCACCGGGCGAGAAGACGTGCACGATCGCGTGCGCGCCCAAGCCGATCAGCGACGCCACCTCCGTGAACGATCCGGGTATCGCTCCGTACCACGTCCCGCGAGCGCCGAAGTTCTCGATGCCGACACCGAGGTAGCCGTGATTGGCCAGGGGCTTGCCGTCGACCTTTACCGTCGTTCCGTTGACCGGCGTCGCGTGCAACGTGAGATCGCGACCGGCGCGGTCAATGAGCAGCGTTAAGTTCTTTCCCGCATCGTGACTGATCGCCTTGATCAACTGGTTGTCGCTCGTGATCGCGACACCGTTGATCGAGACGATCTGGTCGCCGACTTTGAGTCCGGCGCGTTGCGCGGCGTTCTCTTGGTGACCCTGCCACTTCGTGAAGTCACCGACACCGACGTGGCTGGTCGAAGGGAGTCCGACGAAGACGATCGCCGCCCACACCAACAGCAACGCCATGATGAGGTGCATCAGCGAACCGGCCGAGGCGAAGAGCACCTTGCGCGGGTACGACGCCGAGCGGTAGGTGCGGGCCTCTTCGTCCTCGGGGATCGTCTCGCTCCAGGTCATCCCCGGGACCTTCACGTAGCCACCGGCGAGGATGGCGCGAACGCCGTAGCGGGTCTCGCCGATCGTCGTCGACCAGATCACCGGACCGAAGCCCACGAAGAAGTCGGTGACCTTCATGCCGGCGCGCTTGGCGGTGATGAAGTGGCCGAACTCGTGGGCCATCACGATGAAGATGATCGAGAAGATGACGAGCGGGAGCGCCCAGCCGTCCAGCCATGTGAGCAGCGCCACGACGGCGACGGTGCCGACGAGCAGCGCGATCAGGGACCGACGGGTCCCGGGGTTCTGATCCATGACTATTGCTTGAGAATACCGTGGGCTCGCGCTCGCGCGGTGGCATCGTTGGCGACCAGGTCCGACAAGGAGTCCAAGGGATCGGCCACGTAGCCGTCCATGACGCGCGCGACCACGTCGACGATGTCGCACCAACTGATCTCGTCGGCCAAGAACGCCGCGACCGCGACTTCGTTGGCGGCACTCAACCACGCCGGCGCCGCTCCGCCGAGTCGCGAGGCTTCGTAGGCGAGGGCGATCGCCGGGAAGGCCTTCGGATCGGGCGCCTCGAAGGTCAACTCCAGGTCCCGGGTGAAGTCGATCGCGCCCCAGCCGTGATCGAGGCGCACGGGCATCCCGAGGCAGTACGCGATCGGGAGGCGCATGTCCGGACGCGACAGTTGCGCGAGCACCGAACCGTCGACGTATTCGACCATCGAGTGCACGATCGACTGCGGGTGCACGACGACCTCGACGCGTCCGGCGTCGATGCCGAAGAGCGCCGAGGCCTCGAGCACCTCGAGCCCCTTGTTCATGAGCGTCGATGAGTCGATGGTGATCTTCGGCCCCATCGACCACGTCGGGTGGTTGAGGGCATCGGCCTTGGTGGCGCCGCGCAGCTGCTCGAGCGACCAGCCGCGAAAGGGACCGCCCGACGCCGTGAGCAGCAGTCGTCGTACGTCGGGATAGCCCGGCTCGGCCGGGGAGCTCGCGAGGCACTGGTGGATCGCGCAGTGTTCGGAGTCGACGGGCAGCAACGTCGCACCGGGGGTCGCTCGGACCTTCGCCACCAGCGGCGCCGCCGCGATGAGTGACTCCTTGTTGGCCAGGGCCAGTCGCTTGCCGGCCTTGAGGGCCGAGAGCGTGACCGGAAGACCCGCGAAACCGAGGACCGCGTTGACGACGATGTCGGCGCTCGCGGCGAGTTCCGAGAGACCTTCTTCGCCGACCACGATGTCGACGTTCGTCCCGACCAACGCGGCCAGGGTGGCGCGATGGGCGTCACTGATGACGCCGACGCGGGTGACGCGGAACTCGTTGACGATGTCGGCCAGCGCCGTTAGCTGCTCCCCGCCGGAGAGCGCGACGAGTTCGAACATCTCGGGTTCGCGACGCAGGACGTCAATGGTCTGGGAGCCGATCGATCCGGTGGCGCCGAGGAGCGCGACGCTGCGCCGCACTGTCGGCATCGTCAGCCCAGTTTGAGAACGTGGCAGAGGTAGTACATGGTGGGCAGCGCGAACAACAGACCGTCGATGCGGTCCAACAGGCCACCGTGACCCGGCAGGAGTCGGCCGAGGTCCTTCACACCGATCGTGCGCTTCACCATCGATTCGAAGAGGTCACCCAGTGGCACCACGATCGAGATCGCGACGGCCGCCTCGATGCCGGCCTTGCGGGTCCAGACGCTCATGAGCGGCAGGACCAAGGCCCCCACGATGAGCGTGACGATCGTGCCGGCGGCGGCGCCTTCGATGGTCTTGTTCGGCGAGAGCAGCTTGTTGAGCGGTCGCTTGCCGTACTGTCGACCGACGATGAAGGCGCCGGAGTCATTGGCGACGGTCAACAACATCGCGCCGAACAGGTACGACAGACCGTGGCCGTCGACGAAGTTCCGTGGCGCGACGAAGAGCAAGGCGTAGGAGCCGATGACCCCGATCCAGACGTAGACGAAGACCGTGGCGCCGAGTCCGTCGAGCACGTCGACCGCTCGCCCGGCGTTCAGGTACCAGACGAATCCGAAGATGATCAACAAGACGCTGACGGCCCCGACCGAGGTCAGGCCCTTGTTGTAGACGGCGACGCCGAGCGTGAGAATCGCCACGATGCCGAGCACCGTGGCGGGGTGCGCCCCGGCCGCGCGAAAGCCGGCGTAGGCCTCGGCGCCGGCGAGCGCGAGGACCACGAGGACCATGACCGCGACCGGGAGTGCTCCGAGTAGGAAGACCCCGGAGACGACGGCCGCGAGGACGACCCCGGTCGCCAACGCTCGAGAGAAGTTGCGGTCGTTGCTCTGACGAACGGCGCGCCCGGCCAAAGGATTCGACGAGATCGATCGACGAGTACGCGCGATGCGGTCCGGCTCGGGGCGCGGCGCCTCGGTGACGATCTCTTCCTCGACGAAGGCGGCCTCGGGTTCGGCGAACTCCCACGGTCGAGCGGTGTCCTCACGCTGCTCACCGGCGAGGATGGCGGAGTCGAACTGGTCCTCGTGGGCGACCCAGTCGGCCTCGCCTTCGCGCCAGGCCGGCGCGGGGATCGCGGACCACGGGTCGTCGCTGTCGGCCGCCTCGCGGGCCACGACGATCGGGACCTGCCCGGTCGGGGCGTCGGTCCAGTGCGGCAACAACGTGGTCGGATCGATGATCATCGTCTCGTCGGCGGCGTCGGCGGCGATCTCAGCGCCGGTGATCGTCACGCGCGAGTCGGTCGAACTCACGACCGGCATCTCGCCCGTCGGTTCGTCGAACAGCGTGCCGTCGTCGTCGTCAGACTTCAAGTAGTTCCTGCTCCTTGTGAGCGAGTAGCGCGTCCACGACGGCCACTTCTTCTTGGGTCATCTTGTCAAGAATCTTCTCGTAGTGCTCGAGGTCGTCACTGGAGATGCTCTTGTCCTTCTCCAACGCCTCGAGTTCTTGGCGGGCGTGGCGTCGGCATCCGCGCAGTGACACGCGGCCCTCTTCGGCCTTGGTGTGGACGATCTTCACGAAACTCTTGCGACGCTCTTCGGTGAGTGACGGGAACGAGAGCCGGATGACGATGCCGTCGTTCGAGGGATTGAGCCCGAGATCGGCGTTGGCGATGGCCTTTTCGATCGAGGCCATGGCGCCCTTGTCGAAGGGTGAGACCACGAGCAGGCGCGGCTCGGGAACCGAGAAGTTCGCGAGCTGCTTCAACGGCGTATCGGTGCCGTAGTACTCGACCATCAGGTTCTCGATCAGGGCCGAGGAGGCTCGACCGGTGCGCACGGTGGAGAACTCGGCCTTGGCGTGCTCGATCACCTTCGCCATCCGTTCACGGGTGTCCTGCATCACCAGCTCGACGAGTTCGTTTTCCATTACCTCACCAGCGTACCGACGGCCTGACCGTCGAGCGCGCGACCCAGGTTTCCGTCGGCCATCAGGTCGAAGACCCGGATCGGCAGATGATTGTCCTTGCAGAACGTGATCGCGGTCATGTCCATGACGCGAAGGTCGCGCGCGATGACCTCGTCGAAGGAGAGTTCGTCGAACTTCGTCGCCTTGGGATCGACGCGCGGGTCCGCGGAGTAGACACCGTCGACCCCGCCGTGCGTGCCCTTCAAGACGATGTCGGCCTCGATCTCGGCGGCGCGCTGGGCGGCCGGCGTGTCGGTCGTGAAGTAGGGATTACCCATTCCGGCGGCGAAGATGACGACGCGGCCCTTTTCGAGGTGTCGCACGGCGCGACGGCGAATGTACGGTTCGGCCACCTGGTCCATGCCGATGGCCGAGAGGACGCGCGTGGGTCGACCGTGCGTCTCGATGGCGTCTTGCAGGGCGAGCGCGTTGATGACGGTCCCGAGCATGCCCATCAGGTCCGAGTTGGCCCGGTTCATGCCGGCCATCGCGCCCGTAGCACCGCGCCAGATGTTCCCGCCGCCGACGACGACCGCCAACTCGAGATTGCCGCGCTCCATCGCGTTGGCGATCTCTGAAGCGAGGAAGTCGACCGTCGATGCGTCGATGGTCTCGTCGCTCGCGGCCGAGGCGAGGGCCTCACCCGACAGCTTCAGGACGACCCGACGCACGGTGATGACCTATCCCCCGATGACCACTTGGGCGAACGCCGTGATCGACGCGCTGCCCAAGAACTGGGCGATGGTCTGCTTCTCGTCCTTGACGTAGGGCTGCTCGACGAGGACGCGGTCCTTGAACCAGCCGTTCATCCGACCGTCGATGATCTTGGGCAGTGCCGCTTCGGGCTTGCCCTCGTTGCGCGAGATCTCCTCGACGGTCTTTCGCTCGGCGTCGATCTCGGACTGCGGGACGTCCTCACGGTTCAGGTAGAGCGGCTTGGCGAACGCCACGTGGACCGCGATCTCGTGGGCGACCTCTTCGGAGGCGCCCTTCACCACGATGATGACGCCGTTCACGCCGCGTCCCGACTGGTGGTGGATGTAGGTATCGACGACCTCGCCGTCGCCGGCCTCGAGTCGATAGACCCGACCGATCGAGATGTTCTCCTTCAGCGTCGTGAGCATCCTCTCGACCTGGTCGGTGAAGTGCGACACGGCGTCGGTGCCCTCGGCACAGACGCGCGCGGCGATCTCGTCCACGAGCGTGACGAACTCATCGGACTTCGCGACGAAGTCGGTCTCACAGCGCATCTCGACCATCGCCGCGACGTTGCCGTTTCGCACGACGGCGACGGCACCCTCACCGGCCTCGCGGTCGGCGCGCTTGGCGGCCGAGGCCATGCCCTGCACGCGCAGCCACTTGGTGGCCTCTTCCATGTTCCCGTCGTTCGCCTCGAGCGCCTTCTTGGCGTCCAGGATCCCGACGCCCGTCGCTTGGCGCAGCGTCTGCACATCTTTCGCGGTGATTGCCACGTTGTTCTCCTCTTTGATTCTCTGCTGAAAAAATTTAGGCGTTGGCCGTTGTTTCGTCGGACTCCGTTGACGCCTCGGCGTCCGGGGTCTCCTCGCCCACCGGCAGGGCCGCTTCGGCCACCGGCTCGAGGCTCTCCACGTCGACCAGTTCCGGTGCGTCATCGGGTGCGACCTCGGGCGCCACGTCGGACAGCCCTATCTCGGCGGCCGGCGTCTCCTCGACGGGCGACTCGACCGCCGCCTCGGCGGGCGCTTCGGCAACGACCGGCGACTCCTCGATCAACGCGGCCTTGTTGGCCGGCGCTGAGGACTGCTTGGAGATGACCGGGCGGTTCTGTCGGATGTAACGACCCTCGGTGACGGCGTCGGCCATCAGACGACACAACAGCGCTCCGGAGCGGATGGCGTCGTCGTTACCGGGGATGACGTAGTCGATCACGTCGGGGTCACAGTTGGTGTCGACGACCGCGACGACGGGCAGGCCGAGCTTGCGGGCCTCGGTCACGGCGATGTGCTCTTTTTTGGTGTCGATCACGAAGATGGCGTCGGGGACGCGCTCGAGGTTCGCGATGCCCGAAAGGTTGCGGTCGAGCTTCTCGAGTTCGCGGCTGTGACGCAGCGCCTCGCGCTTGGGCATGTTGTCGAAGTCACCGGCGCGCTGCATCGAACGCAGCTCCACCATGCGCTTGACGCGACCGGCGACGGTGGCGAAGTTCGTGAGCATCCCGCCCAGCCAACGCTGGTTCACGAAGGGCATGCCGCAGGCCTTGGCGTAGTCCTCGATCGGACCCTGGGTCTGCTTTTTGGTGCCCACGAAGAGGATCACTCCCCCGTCGGCGACCAGGTCGCGCACGTAGGCGTAGCTCGTCTCGATGCCGAGCAGGGTCTTGCGCAGGTCGATCAGGTATATGCCGTTGCGCTCGCCGAGGATGAATCGGCGCATTTTGGGATTCCAACGGCGGGTCTGGTGTCCGAAGTGGACTCCGGAGTCCAGTAGTTCTTGCAGGGTGACGAGTGCCACGTGTTTTTCCTTCCGTTCGGTTGCTCGATCCCCGTGGTGCACCCGAAGGCGACCGTACGAAACCACGGGAACATGTCGTTAACTCGCCCACTGCGGGAGAGCCCAACCATGATAGTCGCTGGTCCCGACTAGCCCCTCGGGTGGGTGTCGTGATGGACCTTCTGGAGACGTGACTTCGAGACGTGGGTGTAGATCTGGGTCGTCGTGAGGCTCTCGTGGCCGAGTAGTTCCTGGACCACGCGAAGGTCGGCCCCGCCCTCGAGCAGGTGCGTCGCGTAGGTATGGCGCAACGCGTGGGGGTGGATGTGACCGCGGGCGATTCGATTGTCCAGGATTCGACGCACGTCGCGCGGGCCGAGTCGGTTGCCCCGCCGGTTGAAGAACAGCGCCGTCGGCTCAGAGTCGTTGCGCATCACGTCCTCGCGCGCGTCGTCGATCCATAGCTGCACGGCCTCGAGACCTCGGCGATGGAGCGGCACGATGCGCTCCTTGCGACCTTTACCCATCACGCGCAAGAGGCCCTGGCGAAAGTCGACCGACGCCACGTTGAGTCCACACAGTTCGCTCACGCGAAGACCGGCACCGTAGAGGACCTCGCACACCGCACGGTCGAGTGTCGCCCACGCGTCCTCGCCCCAGTCCTCGTCGAGCAACGTGTCGAGCTGCTCGCGCACGACGATCTTCGGTAGTCGATGATTCGGACGCGGCGCCGAGAGCCGCGCGGCCGGACTCTCATCCAGGTGACCGCGTTGGACCATCCAGGAGAAGTAGCCGCGCAGCGACGCGCGTCGACGGATGATCGACGTTCGTTCGTCACCACGCTCGGTCATGAACGCCAGATAGTCGCGGAGCACGCGCATCGTCACGTCGTTCGGTCGGTGAACGCCTCGCTCTTCGGCCCACGCGATGAAGGCGTCGATATCGCCGCGGTAGGCCCGCTGGGTCGCCTCGGCGCGGTCGGTCGCGCGAAGTGTCACGGAATAGTCCCGAAGGTGCCACTGCGTTGTGGCCCGAGCGCCGTTACGTTTCTGTGACACGCACTCAGGCTAGTTACGACCTATGGAACACTTGATGACCTTCTAAGGTGGACGAGGAATCCTTAGGGGGAACGAGTGTCGCGCATACTGATTGTCGAAGACGACGACCACATTCGCACCGCGCTTCGACTGATGTTCGAAGGTGAGGGCTTCGTGGTCGACGACGCCCCGACCGGCGAGATCGGCATCGCCCTGTTCAATCGCATGGCCTCGGACATGGCGATCGTCGACATCATGTTGCCGGGCATGTCGGGTTTCGAAACGTGCCAGGCCCTTCGCAGCGCGAGTGACCTGCCCATCGTGATCGTCTCGGCGCGCGACGACACCGCCGACGTCGTCCTCGGACTCGAATCGGGCGCTGACGACTACGTCACCAAGCCCTTCGTGCCCGAGGAGTTGCTGGCGCGCGTGCGCGCGCACCTACGCCGTCGACCGGAGAAGAGCACCGGTGCGTTCCAGCTCGGTCACCTGCACGTGATCCCCGACGAGGGACTCGTGCGCCAATCCGACGGCACCGAGTTGCACCTCACGTCGACGGAGTTTCGACTTCTGACCGACCTCGCGTCGAACAACGGAAAGCCACTGTCGCGCGAGGATCTCCTCGAGCGAGTGTGGGGCTACGACTACTTCGGCGACAGTCGCCTCGTGGACGTGCACATCCGTCGACTGCGGATGAAGATTGAGCCCGATGCGGCCAACCCGATCTTCCTCGTGACGGTCCGCGGCACCGGGTACAAGCTGGTCATCTAATGCGACGACGGAGTCTTCGACTTCGCCTCCTCGTCACGTTCGGTCTGGGCGCCTTCATCCTCAGCACGCTGTTCGCGTCACTCACGTACGTCGGTGTCAAGCACCTCCTCATCTCGAACCAGCAACAGACCGATCTTCGACAGAGTTACGTGAACGCGGCATTGGTGCGCACGACGCTGTACGCGTCGCCGACGGAACTCCCGAACCTCCTCAACGGGATCAAGACGGCGACGGCCTCGAACGTGCTGGTGCAGACGCACCACGAGTGGCTGGCCCGATCGAATCGCGCCTCCACGCTCGACGTGTCGGCCGACACCATCAAGATCGTGAGTGATGGCCACGCCACCGAGCAGACCCTGAACTCCAATGGGCACATCATCTTCGTCGTCGGCCTGCCGATCCCAGCGGTCGAAACGCAGGTCTTCGAAGTCTTCCAACTCGACAAACTGGAACACACGCTTCGTCTGCTGGCCCTAGCGCTCGGACTCGGCGCCCTCTTCACGACGGTCGTCGGCATGAGCGGCGGCATCTGGGTCACTCGTCGAACCGTTCGCCCGCTGGAGGAAGTCTCCTTCGCGGCCGCGCTGATCGCCGAAGGGGCGCTCACCACTCGTCTCCAAGTGAATCGCGCTGACCGTGAGGTCCAACAACTGACCGAGTCGTTCAATCAGATGGTCAGTCAACTCGTGCAACGCCTCGAACGTGACGCGCGTTTCGCGAGCGACGTCAGTCACGAACTTCGTTCGCCCCTCACCACGTTGGCCACGACCGCCTCCGTTCTGCAACAACATCGCGAGGATCTCACGTCGGCCGGCCAAGAGAGCCTGGACCTGTTGGTCGCTGACCTCTCGATCTTCCAATCGTTGGTCGAGGACCTGCTCGAGATGTCGCGCAGTGACGCCGGCGCCGTGCCGCTGGTGATGGAGACAGTGTCGGCCATCGAACTCGTCCATCAGTCGGTGCGATCGGCGTCGCGTCGTCACGGCCTCGACGAGCCGCCGATCGAGATCGCCGACGGCGTCGGCGATCCCTTGGTGCTGGTCGATCGACGCCGATTCGAGCGAGTGATCACGAACCTGATCGACAACGCGCATCGGTACGCCGCGGGCGCGGTGGCCCTGCGCCTCGACGTGGCGGGCTCGCAGCTGGCGGTCAACGTCGATGACGCGGGGTCCGGTGTCCCTAGTGAGGAGCACGAGGCGGTCTTCGAGCGATTCTTTCGCGGGCGCGCGGCTCACGACCGCGGCGTCGCTCGCGGCACTGGACTCGGCCTCGCGCTGGTGCGCGATCACGTTCGCGCCTTCGGCGGGACCATCACCGTCTCAGAGAGCCCCGAGGGCGGCGCCCGCTTTCAGATACTCCTGCCCATCGTCGAAGGCGAACAGCCGTGAGACGCGCGCGCGCGCTCGTGGGACTGTTCCTCGTCGCGCTCGCGTTGGCCGGGTGCACGCTCGTTCCCACGTCGAAGTCACCGCAGGTGATCGGCCCCAAGCAAGTTGGGTTGGGACTACTCGGCAAGACGATCCCCGGCACGAACAACGGACGCGTGACCTTCATCTCCCAGCCGATCATCATCGTCGACGCCACCGGTCACCTCGCGGCACTGAGCCGTATCGTTCCTGCCCCGCCGGTGCTCGAGTCGGTGCTGCGCCAGCTCATCATCGGTCCGACGAAGATCGAGTCCTTCGCTGGCTACACCTCGGCGCTCCCACAGAGTCTGAACATCCTCTCGGCCAGTTTCCGAAGCGGCGTCGGGTACATCGACCTCGGTTCCTCGCTCTCAAAACTTCCCCGTAGCCAGGAAATACTCGCTGTCGGTCAGCTGGTCTTGACGTCACGAGACGTGGGTATCACCCTGGGTATCGCGGTGCGCGGCGTGGAGATCAACGTCGCCGGCGTGACCCAGGACTCGCCGATCCCCGGCGGTCGAAACGCGGTGCTCGTGACCTACGCGGACTTCCGGCGATTGTTGAACAGCTAGACGATGGTCGCCGGTCGAAAGGCCGGCGCGGTATTCCAGAGATGTTCGAGGTCGTAGTACTCGCGCGCGGCCTCATCGAAGACGTGGACGATGACGTCGCCGTAGTCGAGGGCGATCCATTCCGCGCCGGCGAATCCTTCGACGCGTAGCGGCTTCGTGTCAAGGGCGATCTCGACGAGGCGCTCGACCTCTTCGGCGATGGCGCGCACCTGTTTGTCGTTGCGTCCGGAGGCGACGACGAGGGCGTCGAAGGAGTCCACGAGTTGACGCAGGTCGAGCACGACGGTGTCGCGACCGAGTTTGTCTTCGGCCGCCAATACCGCGGCGTTGACGAGCGCAGCGACGAAACTGGAGTAGGGGCCGCGAGGAGTCTCGCCGCTCATTACCAACTCACTCAGAAGGACACTCCAGCACTCAGTGCGAAACTCCGAGCACGACCATTGCTGCGGCAAAGGGAACCGCGAGTGACGCCACACCAATGATTGCGTATCGCTGCTTCAGGCGACGAACTTCTCTTCGACTCTTCGGCGCCGCTTCCAGACCCCGGAGCCTCGTGGGCTGTGGGTCGGTCGCGTCGAAGAGTCGGACTGCCATTCCTCCGACTTTAGCCTCGTGCGCCCTGATAGAGCGGAATAACTTCCTCGGGGAGGTATTCGCGAAGGTTGTTCGACGTCGGGACGAGTCCACGCACGTAGGAACTCGAAAGGTCGACGGGGTCCATCGGGATCTCGTAGCTCACCCAACCATCAGGTACAACGGCCGTCGCGCCGGGGCGCGGCACCACGCCGACACGAACCAACGTTCGTAGTTCGTCGGCCTCGTGCCAACCGTTGAGTTGTTCGGCCAGGTCGGCGCCGACGATGAGGTCGACCTCATCGCAGTCATTCAAAAGTTCGCGCACCGTGTCGATCGTGTACGACGGTCCGTCGCGGACGATCTCGCGCTCCGACACCTCGACGAGATCGAGATCGCCGAAGGCCGCCCTCGCCATCGCCAGGCGAACCGTCGCGTCACGCACGCCGCCTTCGAGTCGCTTCAGGTAGGGATCGCCCGCGACGGTCACCTCGATGAGGTCGAAACGTCCGCTCTTCGCGGCCGCCTTCAGTGCCGCCACGTGACCGAAATGAGGCGGGTCGAAGGTCCCCCCGAAGAGACCGATTCGCCGAACGTTCACGCGCCAAGACTAGACACCGACGGAAGGCCAGTTCAGAGAACCTCTACCATTGATGGATGGAGAAGTCCTCGCACGACTGGAGCCCGGGCACGTGGCGCACGCGCAACGCCGCCCAGGGCGTGACGTGGCCCGACGAGGCGCACCTCGCGCGCGTCGAGGCCGATCTCGCGTTGAAGCCACCGTTGGTCTTCGCCGGGGAGGCCCGACGGCTGCTCGACCACCTCGAACTCGTTTGCCACGGCAAGTCGTTCCTTCTCCAGGCCGGCGACTGCGCCGAGTCCTTCGACGAGGGTTCGGCCGATTCGATCCGCGACAAGCTCAAGGTCATCTTGCAGATGGCGGTCGCGCTGACCTACGCCGCGGGCGTGCCGGTCATCAAGGTCGGACGCATCGCCGGACAGTTCGCCAAGCCCCGCACCGATGAGTTCGAAGATCGCGACGGCCAACGATTACTGGCCTTTCGCGGCCACATCGTCAACGGCGAGGCCTTCGACGAGGCGGCCCGGCGACCGGACCCCGAGCGCCTGCTCGCCGCCTACCACCAGAGCGTCGCGACGCTCAACCTCCTACGCGCCTTCACGACCGGCGGTTTCGCCGCGCTCTCGCGCGTGCACGCGTGGAACCAGGAGTTCGTCGCGAACTCACTCGAGGGCAAGCGCTACGAAGTCGTCGCCGACGAGATCGAACGCGCCCTGCAGTTCATGAAGGCCTGCGGCATCGACCTCCACGACGACGGGGCGCTCCAGGGTGTGGACTTCTACACCAGCCACGAGGCGCTGATCCTCCCCTACGAACAGGCCCTCACCCGCCGCGACTCACTCACCGGTGACTGGTACGACTGCTCGGCGCACATGCTCTGGATCGGTGATCGCACTCGTCAGCTCGACGGCGCGCACGTGGAGTTCTTGCGCGGAGTGTCGAACCCGCTCGGTCTCAAGGTCGGTCCGACGATGGGCGTCGACGAACTGCTCCGTCTGGTCGACGTGCTGAGTCCCGAAAACCGCGCAGGGCGTTTGACGTTGATCGCGCGCATGGGTGACAAACTCGTCGAAGAGAAGCTCCCACCGCTCGTCGAAGCACTACGCACCGAAGGTCGTGAGGTCGTATGGGCCTGTGACCCGATGCACGGCAACACCTTCGTCGCCTCCGGCGGTCAAAAGACACGCCGCTTCGACGACGTGCTCTCAGAGACCTCGAAGTTCTTCGAGGTGCTCTCCAACATGGGCACCTGGCCGGGAGGTTTGCACGTCGAACTAACGGGCGACAACGTCACCGAGTGTCTCGGCGGCGGTTCGCGTCTGAACGAGGGTGACCTCGAACTGAACTACACGTCGATCTGTGATCCGCGACTCAACGCGACCCAGAGCCTCGACATGGCCTTCCACGTCGCGGAGTTCTTGCAGCGTTACTCGGCCGGCAACGGCGCGCGGTCGTTGTAGCGCAGCAGCCGACGCCACTCGTCACGGAACTCGATCTCGGTCATCGAACAGTTCTCGATACGCGGTCGCAGCCGGACCTCGGGTCCGACCCCCTGGTAGATCTTCATGGCCTGTTCGATGAACCCGCCGTGGCACACGATGACGACCAGCTCCTTGGGATGACGCGCGACGGTGCGTTCGATGGCCTCGCGACAACGTTCGTAGAAACCGAGCAGTGACTCGCCGCCCGGCGCGGTCAGCGCGTCGGGGTCCAGGTCCCAGTCCGGCGCCCCGTAGCGCTCGACGTACTCCGCCCACGCCAGGCCGTCACCTTCCCCGACGCTGATCTCATTGAATTCAGCGTCGACGACCGGCACCAACTCCTTCGGCAGACCCGCGCGCAGGACCTCGCCCGTCTCGATGGCCCGCGGAAGGGCCGAGGTATAGAACGCCGTGGCCTTCATCAGTTCCTTGCTCGCGACCAAACGCTGGGCCAGCGCTTCGGCCTGGCGAACGCCGAGCGGCGTCAGTCCCCCGTCGCCGAGCGGACCTCCGGCGAGACCGTCGGCGTTGGCGTAACTCTCGCCGTGGCGGATCAGCATCAGGCGCGTACCCGTCGGCATCGGTCCGCGCTGGCGAAAGCCCGCCGGTGGTAGTCGTTTGTCCTCGGAGTCGCTCACGCGAGCTCTCCTACGAATCGCTCGAGTTGACGAAGCGTGCGGCACTCGATGACCTGTTCGCAGTAGGGCGCGTACTGACTCACGATGGAGTCTCCGCTGTTCCAATAGGCCGTCGGCTCCGGGTTCAGCCAGTAGACGGCCTTCGCGCGGTACTTGAGGTCGGCGAGCACTTCGGCGTGGGCCTGGTGGTAGTTGTTGCGCGCGTCGCCGAGTATCAGGACGGTCGAACGTCGGGTGATGTCCTTCGCGAAGCGGTCGTGGAAGCTCAACAGCGCCCGGCCGTAGTCGGAGTGTCCGTCAAAGGCGATGACGTCGGCCTCGGCGTTGATACGCGCGACCGTCTCGGCCGGGTCGTCGACGCCCTCGAAGAGCTGCGTCACTTCGTCGAGGCCGTCGACGAACACGAAGCTGCGAACCTTGGAGAACTGCGAACTGATCGCGTGCACCAAGTGCAGGGTGAATCGCGCGAAGGACGCCACCGAACCCGAGATGTCGGCGATCACGAAGATCTCGGGCTTGGCCGGGTGCGGTGGTTTGAAGCGCAGGTCGATGGGCACGCCGCCGGTCGAAAGGCTTCGGCGCACGGTGTGTCGCAGATCGACCGGTCCGCGTCGACGACGCCGACGCCGACGCGCGAGACGAACGGCCAGTTTGCGACTCAGCGGTCGCAGCGCGCGCTCGAGCTGGGCCATCTCGTCGCGATTGGCGTGCATGACGTCGAGGTCCTCGGGCAGGGGCTTGCGCACCGATTTGGCGAGCGCCTCCGAGCCGCGGTCTTCCACGAGTCGCTCGCGGATCACGCGCTCGATTTCGGCTTTGAGCATCTCGATACGTGATCGGGCCTCTTCGCGCGCGAGGCGTTGCGTCAATTGGTCGTCGTCACTGGAACCCTGGGTGAGGCGTTGCTCGAGGTTCTCGAGATCGAGATTGCGCAACGTCCGGTAGAGGTAGTAAGTCCCGCCCACCGGTCGACCGGGCTCCATGCCCGCGTAACGCGTGACGGACTCGCCGGCGGCGAGACGAAGCGCCTCACGGTCGCCGTCACGCAGTGCGCGAAAGAGGAGTTCGGCCAGTTCTTGGGCGCTGAGCGAACTCGACGCGCCGCCGCCTTCGCCGCGTGACTGTCCCGGTCCCGTCGCCCCGGCGGCGCCTTCGCGGTCCATCTCGTCGGTGTCGACGTCGTCCATGAACTCCGAGGCCGCGTCCCACGAACGCGTCGAGAAGAAGACCTCGAAGGCGGTATTGAAGACCGGCATGTGGTCGCCGTCTTTCACCAACGTCGCGGCCAGGGAGTTCTTCACCAACGAACGGTCCGAGAGGTCGATCACCTCCATCGCTTTGGCCGAATCGACGTGCTCACTCATGGAGATGGGGATCCCCGCGGCGCGAAGTTCGCCGATGAAGTCGCCGAGGAGGTTAAGCACCGGTCTTGGGCCGACCGAGTAGCTCTTTCGTGGCGCGCTCAATATCGGTCTGGTACTTCAACAGGATGTGCAGCGTCTCGGCCGCGTCCTCGTCGCCGATCTCGGAACGGCCGAGCACGACCAGCGTGCGCGCCCAGTCCAGCGTTTCGGCGACTGACGGTGCCTTCTTCAGGTCCATCGTGCGAAGCGACCGGACCACTTGGGCGATCTGCTCGGCCAAGGTGCTCGTGATACCCGGGACCCGCGAGATGATGATGTCGCGCTCGCGCTCGACGCTCGGGTAACCGATATAGAGATAGAGGCAGCGACGCTTGAGCGCCTCGGAGAGTTCGCGGGTGTTGTTGGACGTGAGGAACACCATCGGGATCTGCTTGGCCCGTACGGTGCCCAACTCGGGGATCGACACCTGGTACTCGGACAGGATCTCGAGCAACAACGCCTCGGTCTCGAGCTCCACGCGGTCGACCTCGTCGATCAACAAGACGACCGGATCGGTCGCGGAGATCGCTTCGAGCAGTGGTCGCGTGAGCAGGAACTCCTCGCCGAAGATGTCCTCTTCGAGCTGTTCCCAGTCCTCGGACCCGTCGCCCTCGGGACGACCGGCCTGGATGCGTAGGAGTTGCTTGCGGTAGTTCCACTCGTAGAGCGCCTTCGAGTCGTCGAGTCCTTCGTAGCACTGCAGTCGGATGAGTCGCGCACCGATCGCGTCAGCGACGGCCCGCGCCAGCGCGGTCTTGCCGGTCCCGGCCGGTCCCTCCACCAAGACGGGCTTGGCCAGTCGGTCGGCGAGGAAACAGACCGAGGCGATCGCGTCGTCGCTGAGATAGTCGTTCGCCGCGAGACGCGTCAGCACGTCCTTGGCCGAATCGAAACGCACCGGCGGAATCTCGTCGAGCCCGAGGCGTTTGGCGAGTTCCTCGCGCGGGTCCAGTGCGGTCATCGAATCTGTCCTTCTCCTCGTACGACCCACTTCAGGCAGGTCAGTTCTCGTAGTCCCATCGGACCGCGCGCGTGCAGCTTCTGGGTCGAGATACCGACCTCACCGCCCAGGCCCAGTTCGCCACCGTCGACGAAACGCGTCGAGGCGTTCACGACGACCGCCGCGGCGTCCACGCGCTTCACCCACGCCTCGGCGTTGTCGCGGTCCCGGGTGAGGATCGCTTCGCTGTGTCCCGTGCCGTAGCGCGCGACGTGACTGATCGCCTCGTCGAGCGAATCGACGACCTTGACGGCGAGTATCAAGTCGAGGAACTCGCGTTCGTAGTCCTCGTCACTCGCGGGCGTCGCATTCGGTAGATAGCGACGCGACGCGACGTCGGCGCGCAGTTCGACTTCGGGCATGGCGACCGAGAGCGCCGGCAGGAACGCCGCGGCGACCGCCTCGTGCACGAGCACCGTTTCGGCGGCGTTGCAGACCCCCGGTCGAGAGGTCTTGGCGTTGCGCACGATCGCAACGGCCTTGTCGAGGTCGGCCGATTCGTCGACGAAGACGTGGCAGTTACCGTCGCCATCGAGGACGTAGGGCACGCGGGCGTGCTCGCGCATGGCCGCGATCAGGCTCGGACCGCCGCGCGGGATGAGACAGTCCAATACGTCGGTCATCTGCATGAACGCGGTGGCCGTCTCGTGCGACGAATCCTGCACGAGTGACACGCCGGCCGCGGGCAGACCCTCCTTCTCGAGGGCGTCATGCCAGAGCGACACGATGAACTGATTGGTGTCAAAGGCCGTCGAGGAGCCGCGAAGATAGGCCGCGTTGCCGCTGCGCACGCAGAGCCCGGCCACGTCGCTCGTGACGTTCGGACGGTTCTCGTAGACCACGCCGATGACGCCGAGGGGAACACGTAACCGTTCGATGCGCAGCCCGTTGGGCCGCACGCTCTGGTCGACGCTCTCGAACAGTGGATCGGGATTGGCCGCGATCTCTCGCAGCGCATCGGCCATCGCGTCGATTCGCGCGCTGGTCAGCGTCAGTCGATCGAGGCCGGCGCCGGACTCCTGGTAGGCCGCTACCTCCCTCGCGTTGATCGCCAACAGCTCGTCGCTCGTCTCTTGGAGGCGATCGGCCACGTGCAGGAGAACGGCGCAACGCTGGTCGTTTGATGCCTGACCGAGGACGACGGCCGCCTCACGCACCGCGCGACCCTGCGCCGAGAGAGCACTCATTGACATGGAGCAATCGTAATGGGTGCCATTAGGAGCGACGAAGGAGGACCAGATCGTCGCGGTGTACGACCACGTCATCACTCTCGTGAAACGATTCGGCACTGATACGGACGAGTCCCTTGGCGACGACCTGACCTTCCGGTCCCTTGATCTCGACCGCGTCACCTTCGACGAAGTTCCCCGTGTGCGACGCCACGCCCACGCGCAGCAGACTGCGTCCGTGGTGCTCGAGCGCCTCCAACGCGCCCTGATTGATGTGTAACGCGCCGCGGCTCGCGACCGCGAAGGCGATCCAGGACTTACGCGCGGAGAGTCGTGCGGGCCGGGGATGGAACGTCGTACCGAAACCTGGCTCGTCGCTGATGGCGTGTAACAAGGCGTTCTCGGCGTGCGCCGGCGCGATCACGGTGGTGATACCCGACCACGTCGCCATGCGCGCGGCCGCCAGTTTCGAGGCCATGCCGCCGCTGCCCACACCGGAGCGGCTGGCGCCGGCGACGTCGATCAGTTCGGTGTCGAACGCCGTCACTTCCTCGATCAAGGTCGCCGTCGGGTCGAGTCGCGGATCGGCGGTCAACAGTCCCGCGGTGTCGGTCAAGAGCACCAGGTGCGACGCTCCGACGAGATTCGCCACCAGGGCCGCCAATCGGTCGTTGTCCCCGAAGCGAATCTCCTCGTCGGCGACGGCGTCGTTCTCGTTCACGATCGGTACGACGTTGAGGGCGTGCAGCGCCTCGAGTGTGCCGCGCGCGTGGAGATACTGACCACGGTGCGAGAAGTCGAGTGGCGCGAGAAGCACCTGACCGACGCTCACCTCGACCTTGGCGAAGGCGTCACGCCACGCGTGCATCAAGAGTGGTTGGCCGACCGCCGACACGGCCTGCAGCGACACGCTGTCCGAAGGACGCGGCCTCCCGAGGCCGACCTCGGACCAGCCGGCGGTGATGGCACCGGAGGTCACGACCACGACGGTCCACCCGGCGGCGCGCAGTTCGTTGACGTCGCGCGCGACGCGCTCGAGAGCGTCGTGGGCCACACCACCGGTGCCGTCGGTGACCGATGACGTACCGATCTTGACGACGAGGCTACGAGTCGCCATCGCTGTCTCCCAAGTCGAGTCGTCCGTGTCGGGCCAGGCGCTCTCGTCGCGACGCGCGGTGGTGGTCGCCGCGGTCGAGACCGGCGCTCACGTCGTCGCGCCACCACTCAAAGGACAGCGGGCCGATGTTCACGACGTCACCGTCGTGAACGCCCGCGCGCGTCAACATCCGATCGACGCCGAGTGCGCGCAGACGCCGCACTATCTCGGCGAGCGCTTCGTCATCGGTGAGGTCCTGGAATCGCACGGCGCGGATCGCCGGACGACCGGCGACGATCCACTCATTGGCTCCGGCACGCTCGACCGTGATCTCATCCGGGAGCGGCTTGTGCACCACGACCTCGTGTTCGATTCGTTCGACCTCTTCACGCCGGACCTGCACGACGAGTCCCGCGAGTTCGGCGACCAACTGATCGATCCCTTCGCCGGTGACCGACGAGATCGTCAAGACACCCGGCATCTCGTGGGCCGCGGCGTCGCCCTTGGAGCCCACGACGACCCGTGGTCGCTCCAGCAGGTCGGCCTGATAGTCACCGAGCTCGCGTAACAAGATGTCGAGTTGGTCCTGGGGCGCCATCGGCGCGAGTTCCGAAAGGTCGAGCAGCACGCACAGCACGCGCGCGCGTTCCACGTGACGTAAGAAGTCGTGTCCGAGACCTCGGCCCTCGGCCGCGCCTTCGATGAGCCCGGGAATGTCGGCCATCACGAACTCCGTGGCGTCACTCGGACGACCGCTGCGCTCACCGACGCGCACGACGCCGAGGTTCGGCACCAACGTGGTGAAGGGATAGTCGGCGATCTTGGGCCGTGCCGCCGAGACGCGCGCGATCAACGTCGACTTGCCGACGTTGGGGAATCCGATGAGGGCGACGTCGGCCTGAAGTTTCAGTTCAAGGTTGAACCAGTTCTCCTGCCCGCTCTCGCCCTGTTCGGCGAAGGCCGGCGCTCGTCGGTTGTTCGACAGAAAACGGCTGTTGCCCTGGCCCCCGAGGCCGCCTTCGGCGGCCAACCAACGGTCACCCGGTCCGTTGAGGTCCACGAGGAACTCGCCCTCGCGACTGAGGACCATGGTCCCGACGGGCACGATGACGATCTGGTCCTTGCCCTGCGAACCGTGCTTGCGTTTGGACGTGCCGTGTTGCCCGTCGGTCGCGCGACGAAACGGGTGGTCGCGAAACCCTAGGAGGGAGGCCTGATTGTGGTCGGCGACGATCCAGACGTCACCGCCCTTCCCGCCGTCGCCACCGTCGGGACCACCCTTGGCGACGTGCGCTTCGCGGCGAAAACTGACGCAGCCGGCCCCGCCGTCGCCCGCTTTGGCGTGCAATTGTGCGAAATCGACGAAGGTGGACACGCCCCCATCCTACGGCTCGACCTTGAAATCTCCTTTCTGGCTTGGCACTTGGCCGTGACGCCGAAGGTGACGGTGCAGTTACTTCCAGTGCGACACGCCCGACGTGGCGAAGGACGTTGCGTCGCCGCGCGTTTCATAGCCTCGAATCTCGGCGATTCGACCGTCGCGCACGCTCAGTACCTGCCAACGTTTGTTGACCTTCGATTTCGTTCTCGGATTGTCGTGGATCTTCAGTCCCACGACGATGTTCTCGCCTATGACGGCCACTTCGGTGATATCGGCACTCACGCCGTTCGCTTGGGCCAGTTCGTACCACGAGAGGATCTCTTTCGCGTCGCGACACGTCGGAGCGTCTTGTTCGGGCGCTCCCCAACGAGCGTCGGGCGCGAGCAATTCCTCCATCGTCGCGAGATCGATCGCTTCCATCGCGTAACGCACGCGTTGCGCGAGCGACTCCATTGTTTGGAGTGGCGTCCCAGCGCAACAACACGACGGATTCGTGCACGCACGAAGTCGATTCACGCGAACGCCACAACAGCCACAGTCCGCACACGATGTCGTCACATCGTCAATCTATGAGTCCCCGTCACGCATCGGAAAGTGGACCGTTTTGATATGGCACCTCATTCGCCTGGAAAACCAATGATTTAGGCACTTTTGGCGATTCTGGCGGCGATCGAAGGTTACGATTCGATAACACAGAATCTTTAGAAACTGCCTTTGACCTGCAGTTTTATGATTCAGATTTGGTCCGAAACGGCGAAATCTTATGAGAAATCCCAATATTTGGCGCGTTTTGCGTAAAGATGGCTCCGGTTGCTGGGAACACTCCCAGTCCGTTTCAACGAAGAGTAAGGAGTCGACCGGTGAACAAGGCCGAGTTGGTAGATGCGATTGTTGCCGAAAGCGGCGCAAACAAGAACACGGTAGCTGAGGTCCTCAAGGCCCTGGAAGATGTTGTGGTTTCAAATGTTTCGAAGGGTGAGAAGATTGTTCTGTCGGGCTTCCTTTCCTTCGAGCGTGTGGCCCGCAAGGCCCGCACGGCTCGCAATCCCCAGACTGGCGAAGCCATTCAGGTGAAGGCATCAAACGCTCCAAAGGTTTCCATTGGCTCAACCTTCAAAAAGGCAGTCAAAAGCGCGTAGTTCTTGATCGAAACAAGAAACCCCCGGGCGAGCCCGGGGGTTTCTTGTTTTAGGAGGAAAACTCAGCCGACGAGAACGTCAACCAGTTTTCGGCCGCCTCGGTAGCCGAATTTCACGGTTCCTTCAGCGAGCGCGAACAGGGTGTCATCCTTGCCGATGCCGACATTGCGACCGGGGTGGAACTGGGTTCCGCGCTGGCGCATGATGATGCTCCCCGTCTTTACAGCAGTACCGTCGAAGGTCTTCACGCCCAGGCGTTGGGCATTGGAGTCGCGGCCGTTCCTGGTGGAACCGCCGCCTTTGGTCTTGGACATCGAGTTCTCCTAGGCCTTGGGCGAGATCTTGGTGATCTCGACGCTCGTGTAGTGCTGGCGGTGACCCCAGCGCTTGCGCTGGATCGACTTCGCCTTGTAGGTGAGAGCCCGGATCTTCGGGCCCTTCTCCTCGCCGAGGATCGTGCCGGTCACGGACGCGCCCTTCAGTGCTGGTCCGGCGACGACGGAGTCGCCGTCGACCAAAAGGACGGGCTCGAACTGGATTTCGGCACCATTCTCTTCGGGGCGCAGGTCAACGCGGACGACTTGGCCCTCGGTGACGCGCTCTTGAGATGTGCCTACACGGATAACGGCGTACATAGGGATTCAATAGTAGCCGATGGCGCGAACCGCTCGAGCCCTACAGCCCGGTCTCGACGACGAAACCGCGTCCGTCACAGACCGTGCAGACACTCGACACGGACTCGAGGAGCCCTTCGTTGACACGCTTTCGCGTCATCTCGACGAGCCCCAACTCCGAGATGTCAAAGACCTGGGTGCGGGTCTTGTCGCGCGAGAGCGCCTGACGCAGCGCCGAGGCGACGGCCTCGCGATTGACCTTGGACTCCATGTCGATGAAGTCGATCACGATGATCCCGCCGATGTCGCGCAGGCGCAACTGACGGGCCACCTCTTCGGCCGCTTCGAGGTTGTTGCGAAAGACCGTCTCTTCGAGGTTCGTGGTCCCGACGTTCTTGCCGGTGTTGACGTCGACGACCGTGAGGGCCTCGGTGCGCTCGATGATGAGTGATCCGCCCGAGGGCAAGAAGACCTTGCGATCGAGCGCCCGGTGGAGCTGTTCATGGACGAAGTAGCGCTCGAAGAGCGGCAGCTCCTCGGTCGCGCGGTCGTAGTACTCGATGCGGTCGGCGAGTTCGGGATTGACGGCGAGCACGTACTCGCGCACCTTCTCGTAGAGCACCTGGTCGTCGATCAAGACACCGCGGTAGTCGTCGTTGAGTTCCTCGCGCAGTACGCGAACCGCGAGGTCGAGGTCGCGGTAGACCAACCGCGGCTGATTGGACTTGGCGACCTCGGCTTCGATCGCGGCCCACTTCTCGGCGAGTGAACTGACGTCACGCGCGAGGTCATCGGCGGTCACACCTTCGGCGGCCGTGCGAATGATGATGCCGTGACGCTCCGGCTTGACGTCGTCGATGATCTTGCGCAGTCGACGGCGCTCGCCATCGGGCAAACGCTTAGAGATGCCGATCGTGCTCGAGTTGGGGACGAGCACGGCGAAACGTCCCGGCAACGAGACCTCTTGGGTCAGTCGCGCGCCCTTGGCACCGATGGCGTTCTTCGTGACCTGACAGATGATCGTCTGTCCCGACTTGATCATCTGTTCGATGCGCTTGTCGTTCGACGAGGTGCCTTCGACGTCATCCATGTCAAAGGAGATGTCACCGCGATAGAGCACCGCGTTCTTGGGAATGCCGATGTCGACGAAGGCCAGTTCCATGCCCGGCAACACGTTCTGGATTCGACCGACGTAGATGTTGCCGTCGATCTGGTTCGTCTCGTCGGCCGCCTTGGCGACCGTGTACTCGACCATCGTGCGACCTTCGAGCGTCGCGATGTGCGTCGCCTCCTTGGACGTGTGCACGCACATCAGGTAGCGGCCCTGGGCGCGCGTGCGACGCTCGCCGCCGCGACGACGCTTGTTCTTGCCGCGACCGGCCGCACTCTCCTCGCCGGCCGCTTCCGGGGCGGACGCCTCTACGGGTGAGTCAAAGGAACGGACCGGGTTACGCGGTTGACCACCCTGGCCGCCTTGGCCACCGCCGCCTCGACCACGGCCACCACGACGACGTCGATTGCCACCGCCCTGTCCTTGACCTTGGCCCTGACCTTGGCTCTGACCTTGGCCCTGTCCTTGTACTTGTCGCGCGGGCGCTTGCCCGTTCGACGCGGGGCCGGAGCCCGGTCGGGTGTCGCCAATCTGTGGTGCGGGTCGAGTGTCGCCGATTCGGGGACTAGACGACGATGCGGGTTGAGTGTTGGTTTCGTCGCTCACGACGGGTACTCCTTGAGTTCTTAGGTAGAGGGGCGCAGTGCGCCGCGCTTACGGGGGTGGATACGTGCCCGAAGGTTCGAGCGACGTCGGTGTTGGGAGTTGCGGCGTGACGGGTCAACGCGAGAGCGACGATAAAGGTTAGAAATAGGGTCACTTCACTGCCGTGTACCACGTGTAGTCCTCAATGCTTGCAGGAGCGGAGTAGTACTGCACCGCGCAACTGCTGCGTTCTCTTCGCGTGCTGCACATTTTGCACAGCAACACCCAACGCCATCAGGCTACTCGCCGCGCCGCCGGGATCGGCGATTTGACCTATTTCTTCAGGGTCGTGGTGGTGGTGGGCGGGATCGTCGTGGTGGCGATCGTAGTAGTTGTGGTCGTCGTAGCCGAATGTGGCTTCGTGGTCGTCGTCGTCGGAGGCGTCAACTGTCGTTTGAACTTCACCGCGCCGATCGGGTGGGCCACGAGATAGTTGAAGGTTCGAGCCACCACCGGCGCTGCGGCGTCGGCACCGTAGCCACCCTCGTCGATGACGCACAGGACGACGTACTTCGGGTGCGTCACCGGACCGAAACCGACGAACCACGAGTTCGGCTCGACGCCTATGCCGCCGTTCGTCGCGGTGCCGGTCTTGCCCGCAATCGGGAACGTGGAAAGGGAGAAGTTGATGTTGTCTTTGAACGGCAGGTATGCCGTTCCGGACGGGTTCATCACGACGCCTTCGAGTCCCGCGAGGATGGGGTTGCGAACGCGCGCGGGGAGAAAGACATGTCCGAGGACGCGCGCCCCGTAGCGAATCACGGTCTGACCGTGCGCGTTGATGATCCCGGCCGCGACCTCCGGGGCGTAGCGCGTACCGCCGTTGGCGAACGTCGCGTAGGCGTTCGCCTGGGCGATTGGCGTCAACGCCGTCGTGCCCTGTCCGAAGGCCATCTCGATGTTGTCACCGGTGTACCAACTCGTGTACGGGAAGTCCTTGGGCGCTTCGGCGTGGAGTTCCTTGCGCACTTCGGGTGAGTCGACGCGGCCCTGGACCTCGTTGGGCAGGTCGATGTCCGTGTACTGGTCGAGTCCGTACTGGTGGGCGACGTTCTGGATCGGCGTCTGACCGTACCGGGCCTGCTGGGACCAAAAGAGATAGCCCAGGTTGTAGAAGTAGTAGTCCGACGACTCGGTCAGGGCGCTCTCCAGGTCGACCTCGCCCAGACCGGTCGTCTCGTCGTCGTGGAAGACGCAGCCCTTGGGGTTCGAATGGCAACCCGGTACCTTGAAACTGCCCGTATCGTCGATCAACGTGTCCGGAGAGAGCACGCCGGTCTGCATCATCGTCGTCGCCGTGATCAATTTGAACGTGCTGCCCGGCGTGTAGAGACCCTGGATGGCGTAGTTGTTGAAGGCGCCTTCGACGATGAGGTGATGGTACTCAGCATCGGATAGTCCGTTGACGAACGTCGACAGGTTGTACGACGGGTAGCTGGACATGGCGAGTACCGCGCCGTTGTTGACGTCCATCACGACCGCGGCACCGTTGATCGCTTGAGGCAAGATCCCGGAGCGCGGATCGGGCACCGTGCGGTCGTGCAAGATGTCGGCCTTGAGAATGCCGTCCAGCGCCTTTTGCAACCCGCCGTCGATGTTGAGCACGACCGAATCGCCGACCTGCGGTTGCGTCGTTTTCAGCGTGCCGATCACGTTGCCGAGAGCGCCGACCTTTATCTGGCTCGTGCCGTTTCGACCACGCAGGTACTTCTGGTAAAAGGCCTCAATACCCGTCTTACCGGCTTCATCTTCGCTCACCGGACCGACGTAGCCCAGGACCTGGGATCCGACGTTGCCGCCCAGCGGATAGGTGCGCTGCGAGACATCCAACACGGACACACCCGGGAACTCACCGGGATGAAGTTTGATGAACTGGACGATGTTCGCCGGAGCGTTGGCGAGGATCGGCGCGGGCTGGTAGGGATCGTAGGCCCGGTTGGCGAGGTCGCTGGCGATCTGATTGACCTTGAGTCCGGTGAGCGACGCCAACGTTCCCTCGATGGACGGATCGAGCGTCGCCTCGGCGCGCGAGAGTCGGATCTCGACGGTCGTCACATTGTTGACCAGTGGCGCACCGGTGCGGTCCAGGATCAGACCTCTCGAGGCCGGTATCGACACCTTGCGAATCGCGTTTTGCGTCACCTGTGCGACCGACTGCTTGTGGTCCTTGATCTGCAGGACATAGAGCCGGCCGATGAGCACGAGGAGGAGCAAGAAGAAGAACCCGCCGATCACGTACCAACGACGCTCGGGGCGCAGTTTGACGTCACTGGGCGCCGCCACGAGGTCGCGGATGCCGACCGGCTTCGGTTCGTTGATCGAGCGGCCCTTGCCGCGAAACGGGTGCAGTGAACTCCAGGGGCGCCACAGCCGCGAGAACCGAGAACCCGAGGGACGATCGCGCCACGAACCCTTCATCGGCGAGCCCGCACACCGTTGACGCCGAAGCGTTTGGCGAGACGCGACACCGGTCTCGCCAGGATGAAGAAGGCGACCCCGTTCACGACCATCGAATTCACCAGGCTGCCGTGCCACAACGAGAAGTTGAGGACACCGATGCCCCCGGCGGTGTAGATGACCGGCGCCACGAGGCCCGCACCGGCCGCGAGAATCGGCGTCACCCACCACGCCGCCGAGTCGAGGTCACCGACACCCTCCTTGCCGAGGCGAGATGCGCCGTAGGCGAGCACGACACCCACCATTGCGGTGAGTCCGAAGGGCGTCGCGGCGTGCGTGTCGAAGAAGACACCACCCACGACGGCGGCCCAGATCGAGAGCGTCGTGAATCCCGCGAGGCCCAACGCGAACGGCCAGAGCCACACCAGCATGAAGACGACGCCGGCGAAGCGCCACGTCGAGAAGACCGAGAGTTGCACGCCGACGATGAACATCGTGACCACCGTGACCGGGATCAGCGCACGCGTCACGTCGATGGCTCCCACAGCACCACGTCGAGGTAGACGAGGTCGCGCAGGTCGGCCAAGGGGTGCAGCGCCAGGTTGTAGGTGGCCGCGCCCGGGGTCAGCGTGACCTTCGAGACCTTGGCGACCGGCAGTCCCGGCGGGAAGAGTCCACCGTCGAGGCCATTGGTCGAAAGGACCGTTCCGGCGCGCACCGAGGACGACAAAGGCACCGAGGTCGCGTTGAGGCCGTTGTTGACGCCCTGTCCGCTGATGACGAGTGACGTCTTGCCGTTGCCGAAGGTGACGCCGATCAGCGATTTCACATCGGTGATCAGGAGAACCGTGGCGCCGTGCGCCGTGGTCTGGTTGATGACGCCGACCAGTCCCCCGTTGGCGACGACCGGCATCCCGACCATGACGCCGTTGTCGCGGCCCTTGGAGATGTCGACCGTCGCGGCGAAGTTGGTGGGTGAGAGCGCCGTCACCTGGGCCGCCACCGTCGGGAGGTCGCCGGTGAAGGGAACGTTGAGCTGGGTGCTCAGTTGTTCGAGCTGTCGATTCTCGGCCCAGGTCTCATTGGCCTTGAGTTCGGCCTTGCCGAGTTCGTAGCGCAGCTTCTGATTTTGGGAGACGACGTCGCTGTAGTTGATGGCGCCGGCGAACATGTGACCGATCGGGCGCGCGATCTCGTTGACGGTCCAGCTGAACGGTGAGGTGACGAAGTTCGCCGCCGATCGAAGTCCCGACACGACACCACCGCTCAGATAGAGCACGACCAGGATGATCGAGACGGTGGCGCCGATCGTCCACGTTCGACGCCTCGTCCGATCCGTGGCCACGGATTAGCGCGTGGGACTGGTCTTCAACATGCGCGCGAAGACGTCGAGTTCTTCGAGGCACATGCCGCTTCCTAACGCCACGCAGTTGAGGGGGTCGTTCGCCACGATGATGGGCATATTCGTCTCGTACTCGAGTCGCGCCGCGATGCCCGCGAGCAACGCGCCGCCACCGGTCAACACGATGCCTTGTTCCATGAGGTCCGACGAGAGTTCCGGTGGGGTGCGGTCCAGCGTGACCTTCACGGCGTCGACGATCGCTTGGACCGGCTCTTCCATCGCCTTGCGAATCTGCTCGGTCGAGATGATGACCGTCTTCGGGAGTCCCGTCACGAGGTCGCGACCGCGAATCTCCGCGCGCAGCTCCTCTTCGAGCGGATAGGCCGAGCCGAGTTGGATCTTGATCTCTTCAGCGGTTCGCTCACCGAGTGCCAGCTGGAACTCTTTCTTCACGTAGGCGATCAACGCCTCGTCGAGTTCGTCACCGCCGACGCGGATCGATTGACTCGTCACGATGCCACCGAGTGAGATGACGGCGACCTCGGTCGTACCGCCGCCGATGTCAACGACCATGTTGCCGGTCGGTTCGTGAATCGGCAGACCGGCGCCGATCGCGGCGGCCATCGGCTCTTCGATGATGTAGGCCTTGCGCGCGCCAGCGAACTCGGCCGCCTCCATGACGGCGCGCTGTTCGACGCCGGTGATTCCCGAGGGTACGCAGATCACCATGCGCGGCTTCGCGAAGCGTCGTTGGTGCACGCGGTGTATGAAGTAGCGCAACATCTTCTCGCAGATCTCGAAGTCCGCGATGACGCCGTCCTTCAAGGGTCGCACGGCCTGGATGTTGCTCGGGGTGCGACCGATCATGCGCTTGGCCTCGGCACCGACGGCCAACGGCTTGCCGTCTTTGACGTCGATGGCGACCACGGAGGGCTCGTTCAAGACGATGCCGCGACCGCGGACGTAGACCAGAGTGTTCGCGGTTCCGAGGTCGACCGCCATGTCACGACCCAAAAGCGAGAAACGACTATCAACCATAAAGACCCTTTAAGTAGTGACGACGATGCCCTCTTCATCTACAAGGCTAGGACACGAGACCCACTCGGGGCCACTAAAGCGCGTTAGGCCAGATGAGGGAAGAAGATTCCAATCTCGCGTTGCGCCGACGCCGCCGAGTCCGAACCGTGCACGAGATTCTCACGATGTCCGACCGAGAGGTCCCCGCGAATGGTTCCGGGCGCGGCCTCCTTCGCATTGGTGGCGCCCATGAGACCACGCACGACCTGCCACGTGTCCGAGAGGCCTTCGACGACGGTCACCAACACGGGACCTTGCGTGATGAACTCGACGAGCTTGTCGTAGTAGTCCTTGCCCTGGTGCTCGGCGTAGTGGCGCTCGGCGGTCGCGAGATCGAGTGTGCGCAGTTCGGCCGCGACGAGACGAAGTTGCTTCGCTTCGAGGCGACCGATGATCTCGCCGATGAGGCCCCGCTCGACGCCGTCGGGCTTCACGATGAAGAGCGTTCTGTCCACGACGAAGCAATCTAACAGGGGTCAGGTCAAGTGCCGCGAGCGCACCCGCAGTACTTCGCCGCGCACCTCGGCCACGAGATAGAGGCTGCCGGCGACGACGATGAGGTCCTCGTCGGTCGAGCGTTCTCGCGCGTGTGCGAGCGCCGCCGTCCCGCTCGGGTGTTCGTAGGCGACGCCGCCGTGACGACGAACCGCGTCGGCGACCTCGCTCGCGGGCACCGCCCTCGGTGAGTGAGGCGCGCAACAGTGGAACTCGGTGAAGCCGAGACTCACGAGTGGCTCGACCATGTCATCGACATCGCGGCCGCTCAACATGCCGAGCACGCAACGCCGCTCCCCCGCGACGTGGAACGCCCCGTCGAGCGTCGCGACGAGCGCCTTCACGCCGGCCGGATTGTGTGCGCCGTCGAGGACGATCATCGGTTTACGCGAGATGAGCTCCATACGGCCCGGCATGCGCGCCTTGGCCAGCGTCGAAGTGACCGGCTCTTCGCCGAGCGCGCGACCGAGGAAGGCCTCGGCCGCGACGATCGCGGTCGCCGCGTTCTCGCCCTGGTGGATGCCGTGGAGCGAGACCAGTACCTCGTCGTATCGCGCGAAGGGCGTCCGCACGGTGATCGCCCGACCGCCGAGAGCGAGTTCGTTCTGTTCCAGCGCGAAGGCATCACCCAGGAGCCAGAGATCGGCGCCGAGCTCGTCGGCCCGACGTTGGGCGATCTCCACCACGATGGCGTTGGTCGTGGCGACGATGGCGATGCCGTCGGCGCGAAAGATACCGACCTTGTCACTGGCGATGGCCGCGATGGTCGGGCCCAGTACCGCGGTGTGATCCAAGTCGACGTTGGTCAGTACCGAGACGACGCCATCGATGACGTTCGTCGAGTCCCACGTGCCGCCCATGCCCACTTCGATGACGGCGACGTCGACGCCTTCGTCCGAGAAGTGAAGGAACGCCGCGGCGGTCAACAGTTCGAACCTCGTCAGGGCGATCGCGCTCACGGACTCGACGTCGGCCAGTCGTTGGAAGAGCGCTATGAACTCCTCGTCGTCAATCGGTTCGGCGTTGATGGCGATTCGTTCGTTGATGGCGTGCAGATCGGGACTGGTGAACGTACCGACGCGCAGTCCGGTCGCGCTCAGGAGTGCGCTCGTCAAGGTCGTCGTGGTCCCTTTGCCGTTCGTGCCGGTGATGTGCACCGTCGGGTAGTCCCGTTGCGGATCGGCGAGCATCGCCAGGGTGTCGAGAATCGGTTGCAGTGTCGGTATCTCGCGTCGATTCGGTGCGACACGTTCGTAGTCGACGTGCGATTCGAGCCACGTCAGTGCGTCGACGTACGACGTGAAGCGCACGTGTTAGCTCGCGCGACGGGTGCGCGTCGCCTTTCGCAATTCGTATTCGGGAGCGACCTTGTCGCGCACGGAGTCAGCGGTGACGACACAGCGCACGACGTCCGTTCGTCCGGGCACGTCGAACATCGCCTCCAACAGCACGGCTTCGAGAATCGAACGCAGTCCGCGCGCGCCAGTGCCACGCTCGAGCGCGAGGTCGGCGATCGCTTCGAGCGCACCTTCGTCGATGACCAACTCGACGCCGTCCATGGCGAGCACCTGTTGGAACTGCTTCACGAGCGAATTCTTCGGCTCGGTCAAGACGCGAATCAACATGTCGCGGTCGAGTTGCTGCACGGCGCTCACGATCGGCAGACGTCCGATGAACTCCGGGATAAGTCCGAACTTGACGAGGTCTTCGGGCAGCGCGTGACGGAACAGTTCGATGTCACCCTTGCGCTTGGATTCGACCGGCTGGTTGAATCCCATCGACTTTGTACCGAGACGGCGTTCGATGATCTCCTCGAGGCCGGCGAATGCGCCACCGACCACGAACAAGATGTTGGCCGTGTCGATGGTGATGAACTCCTGGTGCGGATGTTTCCGACCTCCCTGCGGTGGCACGCTCGCGACGGTGCCTTCGAGAATCTTCAACAGCGCCTGTTGCACACCTTCGCCGGAGACGTCGCGCGTGATCGACGGGTTCTCGGCCTTGCGCGCGATCTTGTCGATCTCGTCGATGTAGATGATGCCGCGCTCGGCGCGCTTCACGTCGAAGTCGGCCGCCGAGAGGAGTTTCAAGAGGATGTTCTCAACGTCCTCACCGACGTAGCCGGCTTCGGTCAGTGCGGTCGCGTCGGCGATGGCGAAGGGGACGTTCAACATGCGCGCCAACGTCTGAGCGAGGAACGTCTTACCGCAACCGGTCGGACCCAAGAGGAGCACGTTCGATTTGGCGACCTCCACGTC
This sequence comes from uncultured Acidimicrobiaceae bacterium, assembly GCA_963804325.1. Classification (GTDB taxonomy): domain Bacteria; phylum Actinomycetota; class Acidimicrobiia; order Acidimicrobiales; family RAAP-2; genus RAAP-2. The sequence goes on along the minus strand of CAWDPT010000010.1, from coordinate 220,795 downwards.
GTCGTCGTGCAGTGGTCCGGTTTGGATGCGCTTGTAATGGTTGTAGACCGCGACGGCGAGGATCTTCTTCGCTTCGACTTGACCGATGACGAACTCGTCGAGGAAGGCCGAGATCTCTCGTGGCGTGGGCAGGTCGTCGAGGACGAACTCGGGGCGATCGCCGAACTCGTCGGCGATGATGTCGTTGCAAAGGTCGATGCACTCGTCGCAGATGTACACGCTGGGTCCCGCGATGAGCTTCTTTACCTGTTTTTGACCCTTCGCGCAGAAACTGCACTTGATGAGATCGTTGCTTTCACCGAACTTCGCCACTGATTTCCTCCGACATGACCTCCGCCGCGACCATCCTACGAGGCGACAACGTCAAATCTTGGTTCCTACGGACGGGCCGTGATTACTTCGTCAATCAGTCCGTATTCCACCGCTTCTGCGGCACTGATGATGAAGTCACGGTCGGTGTCCTTGGTGATGCGCTCGACGGACTGGCCGGTGTCTTGGGCGAGCATGTCGTTCAACATGTCCTTCATCCGCAGTATCTCGCGGGCCTGGATCTCGATGTCCGAGGCCTGTCCCCCGACGCCGCCCCACGGCTGGTGCAACAACACGCGCGCGTGCGGCAAGGCGAATCGCTTGCCCTTGGCGCCGGCGCCGAGCAACACGGCGGCGGCCGACGCGGCCTGCCCGAAGCAGAACGTCGACACGGAAGGCTTGATGTACTTCATCGTGTCGTAGACCGCGAGGAGTCCGGTGATGTCGCCACCCGGTGAGTTGATGTAGAGGTTGATGTCCTTGTCAGGGTCCTCGGATTCGAGGAAGAGCATCTGGGCACAGATCAAGTTGGCGATGGTGTCGTCAATGGGCGTGCCGAGGAAGATGATGCGCTCGCGTAAGAGTCGGCTGTAGAGGTCGTAGGCGCGCTCGCCCCGGTTCGACGATTCCACGACCGTGGGGACGAGGTAATTCTGGGATTTGAAGTATTCGTTCACCCGACTACCTTACGCGTCAGGTTCCGTCTCTTCGGCGGTGACGTCGTCTGATCCGTCGGCCTCCGAGGGCTCCTCGGCATCGTCGACGGACTGATCGGCGCGCAAGAGGGCGTTGTCGATCTCGACGCCCTCGGGGTCGACGTAGACGACATTTTCGCTCAACCACTTCGACGCCTTCATCTTGGAGACCTCGGCGGAGAAACTGACGACACGGCCCGAGTCGCGCAGGTTGTCGCGCAGCAGTTGCGCCGACACACCCATCGACAAGGCCGTGCGCTCGAGTTCCTCGTCGATCTCTTCGGGCGTCGCTTCGAGGTGCTCGGCCGCGACCAACGCGCGCATCGCGAGGTCGACGCGCACCGCGCGCACCGCGTCCTGGCGCAGCGTCGCGAGAAGGTCCTCGGGCGTTTGATTCGTCACCTGCAAGAACATCTCCAGCGTGAGTTTCTGTGCGCCCAGTCGTTCGCCGAGGTCGTGCAGTCGTTCGTTCGTCTCGACGTTGATCAGCACCTCGGGCGCGGCCTCTTCGGCGACGAGTTCGCTCAAGGCGATCAGCGCCGCGTCACGCTGGGACATCTGGGCTTCGACGATCTTTCGGCGGCGCATCTGCACGAGGATCGCTTCGCGCATCTCCTCGGCGTTCGTCCACTCGGAGTTCTCGGCGACCCACTCGTCGGTCAACTCGGGCAGCACCCGCTCTTGGACCTGCTTCAACGTCAATTCGTACGTGGCGACGACGCCGTCGCCGAACGGCGCGTTCATCTTGAGTTCTTCGCCGGACTTCATCCCCACGATCAGATCGTCGATACCCTCAGCGATCGAACCGGTGCCGACGGTGTACATGAAGTCGGTCATGTCGAGCGGCTCGGCCTCGGTGGCGACCTGTTGGACGTGCACGTCCATCGTCACCAAGTCGCCGGTAACGATGGGCCGGTCGACCGGGTTGAGCACCGCGTCGGTCTCCAAATAGCGGTTGATTTGGGCGTCGACTTCGCTGTCGTTGACGACCGGTGAAGGAATCGTCACGCGCAACTCGCGCTGACCCTTGATAGAGATCTCCGGACGGACCTCGACCTCGGCCTCGAAGGTCAGTTGACCCTCCTCCTCGCCGGCGGTGATGTTGATGTCGGGCTGACCGATGGGGTCGATGAGTGAGTCGGCGACGGCGCGGGCGTAGAAGTCGGGCAGCGACTCGCGGATCGCCTCCGAACGCAGGACCGACGTGCCGCCGATATTGGCGATCAGGACGTTCTTCGGGACCTTGCCCTTGCGAAAGCCCTTCACCGAGACTTGCTTGGAGAGGGTCTTGGCGGCCGTGTCCATCGCCTCGTCCATCTCGGCGTCGTCGACTTCGACGGTCAGCATTACTTTGTTGTTCTCTAGGAGGGTGGTCGTGGCGCGCATAGGAGATGCCAGCCTAATGGAGACCTCGCAAATGCCCTAAATCATGACGACGAGTGCGTCGGCGAAGGCGCCCGCCATTGCGTGGTCTCCTCGGACGTCGGTCGCCGATGCGGCGAGGAACGCCTCGGCGCTGATTCGTCCGGCGGCCCTGCGCCAGAAGAGCGCGACCGGCGTCGTGACCTCGAGTGTCGGCGTCTCGGAGCTTTCCTTCAGCGCGACGGCGCGTCCGTCGACGACGCCGATCAATACCGATCGCGCGAGCCGTCCGCTCAGGTTCACCTGGACCAAGGTGCCGTCGGGTGCTTTCATGCGCTTGCCCACGATGTACGGCAGTCCCGATTCGAAGCGATTGACCACGATCTCTTCGCCCGGTCCGTGATCGTCCTCGGGCTGCAAAAGTGCGTCGCGGATGTCCTGCAGATGAATCCAACTATCGACGACGCGGGTCTCTTGGAAGCGGTGGTACGGACGCTCCCCCTCGGGGCTCCATCCGACCTTCTCCCAACCGGCGTCATCCAGTGCGCGAAGCGCGGCAATGGACCTTGCGCATTGCACGCGTAACTCGTCGAGGACCTCGATCCCCGGTCGGTCGCGATTGGCCTGCACGTAGGCCTCGTTGAACTCGCCGATCGGATTGTGCACGTAGCTGGGCCACTCGCCGTGATGCGTCGGCACCGGCTCACCGTGGAGCATCTTCTCAAAGCCGACCAGGTGACTAAGTACGTCCTTGACGCTCCAGCCGGGACACGGGGTCAGAGCGTCGTAGCTCTCGGGCGGTTGCGGGCGCACCACTCGGTCGATCGAATCCCACGTCGTGTCCAGTGCGTCGATGATCCACTCGTAGGCCATGTCCGCCTCCCTAGGTCTCGTCGCCAGCCTACGAAGCGCCGGTACTGCGAACGGCAATTTCGATGGATGTGTAACGATGGTGGGCACGGGGCGTAGCGCAGCTTGGTTAGCGCGCCTGGTTTGGGACCAGGAGGTCCCGGGTTCGAATCCCGGCGCCCCGACACGGACGACGTATTAGAAATACGTCCCTCCACTTGGTGGAATTAGGGCGGTCGGCGCTTGCCGGAACATAATCACTTTAATCAGCGACTCTGGCGTAGTGGTTGAGAGACTGATCGTGTGGACGAGATATTGCGGGGCGGCGTGGCGAACGCCGGACTAGTTGTGCGGCGTGGTGAGTTCGTCCTGCGACCTTCGAATCCGCATTCGAAGTCGGTGCACAACTTCTTGAGGAAGCTCCACTCGACAGGGTTTGAGGGAGCATCATTGCCGGTCGAGGTACAGGACGACGGACGCGAGCGCCTGGTCTTCATCGAAGGAGACGTCCCCGTTCCCCCGTTTCCGAACTGGGCCCAGTCGGATGACGCCTTGGCGTCGATTGCGGCGTTGGTACGTTCGTTTCACGACGCGTCTTCCCAAGTAGCTGTTGAATTGGGATCCTGGAGTGACGAAATGGCCGATCCTGTCGGCGGGACCATCATCTGTCACAACGACATCTGTCTCGAGAACGTTGTATTCCGGAAGGGACGAGCAATCGGTCTCCTCGATTTCGATTTTGCGGCGCCGGGTCGACCTATCCGTGACCTCGCCGCGTTCGCACGGATGTGCGTACCTATCGACGATGATGCGAGTGCCGTTCGACTCGGTTTCGAAGTGTGCGATCGCCCAGTTCGCCTCAGGCTGGTGGCAGACACCTACGGGCTCGATGCATGCGGCAGGCAGGAGCTGCTCGAGCATCTCGACCGATCGATGCGCGTCGGCGGCGCGTTTGTACAGCGTCGGGTTGATGCTGGTGACCCGAATTTCATCCTCATGCTCGAAGAGATGGGCGGCATGGAACGCTACGAGCGACGGTTGCGCTGGTGGAATGGGTCCAGACATCTCTTCGTCAGTGCACTTTCATGAACCCTTTCCAGGCGGGCCCACACATCCGTCACGGGAGCCCTGTCAATTGAGCCCTTGAACGTGTGCCCTAGGTACGCACCGAGGTGCAGCGAATCACTTTCAAAATCACCTGAGTAGACGACAGAACACTTCCTAGACTTAACTTTCGTTTCCGAGACAGCGTTTCCTAATCTTGCGTAGTTGCCTCAGAGGGGTGGTGAGTCAGTGAAACGGTTGCGATTCGCCATAGTTGTCTGCTGCGTGGCGTCCTTAGCGATTGGCCCAGCGACGGCCGACGCTTCGTCGGACACGACAAAGAGCCACTTCGATCCTCAATCGTTCATACACGTTGGATCAACTCCAGTGATCTACATAGAAGGATCCGTCGCGTGCGAACACACCACGTGTTTACGACTCCTTCGGACGGACAACAACGGTGAGAGTTTCACTGAAGTCAATCCGCCACCGACTTCGCACGTCAAGGGCAATGAGGACAATTCGTGGGATCAAATGGTCTTCGCCAACTCGAACGACGGCTTCGCGCTCGGGGTCAACATCAACGGAAATGGCGTGAGCACCGGCAGCGTGCTCTACGCCACGCGCAACGGCGCACGTTCGTGGAAGAAGATGCAAGAACCGGTGGGCGCCTTCCTGTCGTCCATCGCCGTTGGCTCGAGCACGCTGTACGGAGTGACGTCGAAGTGCTCGAAGCAGTCCGACGGCAACGAGGGATGTTTGGACTACCGGCTCGTGCACGCTTCGCTCTCGGGCCGAGACTGGACGAGCACACCAATACCGAACGGCCGTTCTTATCCGTGGGACTTCCTCGGCAACGTCGCGGCCTACGGACCGATGGTGTGGATGACCGAAGGAGCGAAGTGGTCGCTCCTGATCTCCTCGCGCGATCGCGGCTCGCAACTCAGCGAGTTCACACCAAAGTTCCCGGCCCTCGCGAGTATCGCCGGTTGCGATCTGACGGCGTTCTCGACGAGGGCGCTGTGGGCGGCGTGTCCGACGGGCATGCAAGTCTCGTTCTTCTTCTCGGGTGATGGCGGTACGAAATGGTCGACGGTCCCCACGAAGCAGTTCATGGGCACCGGCGGCGGATTCTTCGATCCCGTCTCCAGCACGTTGGCGTTCGTCGATTACGGCGGACTCCTCCCCCTCTATCGCGTGACCAACGCCGGACGCGACGTGGTCATCGCCGGAACACTGCACTGTTCGAAGGTGAACTCCAGTGTGAACGCGTTGGCGTTCACGAACAGTCGAGACGGCCTGGCTATCTGTTTACCCCAGGATCTGTCGACGTCAGCTCGTCTGGAGCGAACGACCGATGGTGGGGTGATTTGGAGCCCGATCAAGTCGTAACGAAACATTCGCCGACGTCGAAGTGGCCTCCGTCTCGACCTGGACAAAAACGAGCCGTGCAACAATGATGCGATGAGCGAGTCGAATCCTCCAACATTTCGACGCGACTCGTTCAAGAAGTCAGTGCCTCACGGTCGCCGAACGTTCTTGCGTCGAACGCTCGGCGTCGGCGCGCTCGCCGCGGCGGCACTCGCCGGTGTCTTCTACGAAGAGAATCGTCATTCCCCGACTACGACGACGACAACGACCAGTACCGCACCGACGACGACCACGACGTCCGGTCCCACGACGGCTGCGACGTTGTCCCAGCTCGGCGCGTCACTGACCGGATCGTTGGTCCTGCCGTCCAATCCTCGCTACGGCATCGACCGACTGCTCTACAACTCGAAGTTCGTCAATCTCCATCCCCGGGCCATCGCCTACTGCGCCACCGGCGACGACGTCGCGCGCTGCGTTGACTTCGCGACGGCGCACGACCTCACGGTCGCCGCGCGTTCCGGGGGTCACAGCTACGGCGGTTATTCGAACAGCGACGGCCTAGTGATCGACGTCAGTCGGATGTCCGGAATCAGCGTCGACACCGATGCCAACACCGCGCGCGTCGGGGCGGGCGCCGAGTTGATCGACGTGTACAACGTGATCGGAAACGCCGGACGACTCCTCCCCGGCGGATCGTGCCCGACGGTCGGCATCGCCGGACTGGCTCTCGGCGGCGGCATCGGCGTCTTCGGACGCAAGTTCGGACTCACGACGGACAACATCAATTCGGTGACGATCGTGACGGCTGACGGTCGAACCGTCGTCGCCGACGAAGGCGCGAACGCCGACCTGCTGTGGGCCTGCCAAGGCGGCGGCGGCGGGAATTTCGGCGTCGTGACGTCGTTCGATTTCAACGTGCACCCCATGCCCGAGGTGACCCTGTTCACACTTCAGTACCCGTGGGCGGCCGCGTCGACGATGTTGAGCGCGTGGGGACAGTGGATCGACACCGCGCCCGACGAGCTCTGGTCGAACTGTCAGTTACTCGCCCAGGGAACCTACGGCTACCTGTCCCAGATCGCCGGCGTGTACTGCGGCACGCCGAGTGAACTCGCGAGCGTCCTGGTGCCACTCAAGTCGATGATCGGCACCGCGCCGACGTCGTCGTTCATCGGCTCGAACAGCTACCTGAGCGCCATGCAGATTGAGGCGGGCTGCTCGGGACTCTCCATCGCGGCCTGTCACCTCACGACACAGAATCCGGCCGGCCGACTCGGACGCGAGGCGTACTCGGCCAAGTCCAGCTACGTGAACGCGCCCATGAGCGACGCGTCCGCGGCCGCGTTCGTCGGCGCGGTCGAGAACCTCCACGCGCACGCCCCGACGCTCGGCGGTGGACTGGCCTTCGACTCCTACGGCGGAGCGATCAATCGAGTAGCGAGTGACGCCACGGCCTTCGTCCATCGCGACACGTTGGCCTGCATTCAAGCGACGTACTCGTGGTCGAGCTACACCTCGCCATCGGGGATCGCGGCCGGGGCGCAGTGGCTCCGATGGCTCGGATCGAACGTCTTCGACGCGACAACGGGCGCCTATCAGAACTACATCGATCCGACGCTCATGAACTGGCAGAGCGCTTACTACGGTGCGAACCTGAATCGCCTCGTCTCGATCAAGAACAAATACGATCCCGGCGACCTGTTCTCATTCGCCCAATCAATTCCCCTGGCGCTCTAGCGACGTTGGACTGATAGAGATCGTCAGCCGTCGTCGGCGCGAGCGATTACGACTTTCCTACGCAACGACTGCAACAAAGTTCATTCGAACCCATCTTGGAATTTTCCGAGAACCGATGAGAAGTTCTCGCGAGTGAACAGGGATTAGACAGCAGGCGCTCGACCCTGCGCAACGGAAGACCGGAGACGACGGTACAGTCGGTGACGTGAAGGCTCTGTTTCGATGGCCTGTCGCACAGGTCGCAAGGGTAGTCAGTGCGGTTGTCGTTTCGACGATCGCACTGGTCGCATTGACGGCGTCACCGTCGAGCGCCGCTTCCAACGGGATGACGTGTTGGGCCTCCGTCGTAAACCTTCCGCACACGTACAGCCTCGTCATCATCGGCGTGTCGACGAAACCGCACGCCGTCGTGACGGGCACGGAATCAGCGAGGGGCCGCACCTGGTCGATGACGCCGAGCACGTCAGCCAACGCCGCAGGCAAGGCAAGGTTGTCGCAAAAGGTCACTGCCGTGGCAAAGGACGAATTGGTCCGGGTGACGATTCACGTGACGCTTGGACGGTCTGAGCGGACACTGCTCCACTCAATACTCTCCGCCATCGTTGGCCGCTGGAACCTGAACTGAACCGATCGGCACAGATCGCGCTCGACTGAACAAAAGGTAATCCGTCGTCGGACTTCATAAACGGAACGCTTGGCGCCAAAGGCCAGTAACGCAACGGTGATCGCTGACTGAATGCGTTTTATTCACGTCCATGCAAAATGTGGAACCCGACTCCTTATCCCAGACCTCTCGATAGCGCAGGTGCTGAAAATGGGCTAAACAGATTGCCTCGGCCATCACCGTAGACGGCTGATACGAAACTGGGGGTTTCATGAAGTTACGAAATAGTCATTCTCGCCGGATCGGCACCGCCGCCCTGGCACTGATCGTGAGTTGCGGGGCGTTCCTCCTCGACGGCTCTACGGGCGGCGCCGCGGTACGCACGGGACCCGCGCGAACAATGATCGTGATGCTGCGTAATCAAAACAGTTCACTCGCGCCTCGTTCGGCCGCTCGTAGTGCCGCAGTCAAGGCCGAGCAAGCTCCGATCGTCAGGTCGCTGCGAGCGAGTGGTGCAACGCACATTTCCTCAGTTGGTCTCCTAAACGCCGTCGTCGCAAAGATGTCGGCCGCTGAGGCCGCGAAGTTGGCAGCCAATCCTGCAGTCGAGAGCGTGCTCAAGAACGCGACGATCCCCGGACCGGCGATCACGAAGACGCCCGCCGTCTCCAACGTCAAGTCCGCGCGCGCCGCGACTTCGAAAACTCCAAACTCATTGCTCTGCGGTACGGCGCACAACCCGCAGTTGAACCCCGAAGCGTTGAGCCTCATCAACGCGACACCTACCCAGTTGGGAAGCAATGTCGGATCCGGCGTAACGGTCGCCACGATTGCCGATGGCCTCGATCCCACCAACCCAGACTTTCAGCGCAACGCGGCCTACGGGACACCCGGCCAGCCCGTCGTGAAGCAGTACGACTTCTCGGGCGACGCGAGCAACGTCCCGACCCAGGGCGAAGAGATGTTCGGCGATGCCAGTTCGATCGCCTCTCAGGGCAACACGGTCTACGACCTCTCGACGTACGTGTCTTCGACGCACCCGTTGAAGCCGGGCTGTGACATCAAGATCGTCGGCGACGCCCCCGGTTCCAGCGTCGACGCCTTGAAGGTCTTCTCGGAGAACAATGACACCACGGAGTCGGCCTTCATCGAGGCGATCAACTTCGCCGTCGCGAACGGCGCCAAGGTCATCAACGAGTCATTCGGATCGAACCAGTTCCCCGACACCGCTCTCGACATCACCCGTGAGGCCGACGACGCTGCGGTCGCGGCTGGTGTCACCGTCGTCGTCAGCTCCGGCGACGCGGGGATCACGAGCACCATCGGCTCACCGGCGACCGACCCCAACGTCATCAGTGTCGGTGCGACGACGTCCTTCCGTGCCTACACGCAGTACACGTTCGGTGGGATCAACGACCCCGCCGCGAGTGGTGGCTTCGTCGACAACAACATCTCGGCCTTCTCTTCGGGCGGTTACTCCCAGTCCGGGAACACGGTCGACCTCGTTGCCCCGGGCGACAGCAACTGGGCCCTGTGCAGCTCGGACGACACGTTGTTCACGGACTGCTCGACGGACGCCGGTAACCCCACGCCCTTTGATCTCTTCGGTGGAACGAGCGAGTCCGCACCACTGACGGCCGGCGCCGCCGCTGACGTCATCTCGGCCTACGCCTCGACGCACAACGGACAGGACCCGACTCCGGCACTCGTCAAGCAGATCCTGACGAGCACGGCGACCGACATCGGCGCGCCCGCGAACGAACAGGGCGCCGGACTCTTGAACGTCCTCGCCGCGGTGAACGAAGCCAAGTCGATCCACAGCGGTTTCGGTGACGACAACGACTCCAACTCCTCGGGTGGAGGACTGCTCCTCAGCCCCGGACAGATCAACGTCGTCCAGGACCCGGGCCAGACGTCGAATCAGTCCGTCCAGGTGACCAACACGGGGAACGCCCCCGTCACCGTCAACCTGGCAACGAGGGCTCTCTCGTCTACACCACTCGATCCCCAGACGGGCACGTTCTGCATGCAGCCCGACACCACTGACGTGCCTCCGGCGAACTGTCCCGCCAACACGGGCTCGTTCCCGATTTGGAGCGGCGTCAACGAGGTCTATCAGAACGAGAACTTCACGGTGCCTTCAACGGGTAACGGCCTGTCGAGACTCGAGTTCGCGGCCGACTACCTGGACAGCAATCAAACTTCGTTGCTGCACGTGGCGCTCCTCGAGCCCAACGGTTCCTATGCCGCGTACTCCGAGCCGCAGGGACTCGCTGACTTCGCAGAGCTCGAAGTGACCAATCCGATGCCGGGTAAATGGACGGCGGTGTTCTTCACTGAGAACGACGCCGATAGTGTCGATGCTGCCGGCACGAACGGTCAGATCCAATGGAGCGCTGGCACGTACACGTACGGTCAGGGCGGCAACATCTTCCCGTCATCGCTCTACATCGGTCCAGGCCAAACTGCCAACGCACACTTGTCGCTCACGAGCTCGAACATTTCGGGTGACTCCGATCAGTCCGTCGTCGTCTCGAGCCCCTACGGCACCACGACGGTGCCCGTGACCGTGCGCACCACCGTGCCCACCGGCCGCAACGGCGGAACCTTCAACGGAATCCTCACGGGTGGCAACGGTCGTCAAGGGGCTCCGGCCACCACGAGTTCGTACGAGTTCAACGTGCCGTGGGGTCTGAACGACCTCGACGTGGGCGTGACGTTGGCCAACGATCCCGGTGACCTCTTCATCGCCGAACTGGTCAACCCGAACGGACAAACGGTCGGCTACTCGTCGAATCTCGCGACGGACGCCACTTTTGAGGCCCCTGACTTCGGTCTGTCGGCCAACTTGTACACCGTGAACCCGACGCCTGGCGAGTGGTCGGTGGTCGTTGACTGGCTCAACCCGGTTTCTGGGATGGAACTCACGGAGCCATTTACCGGCACGATCCAGTTCAACGGCGTGAACGTCTCGAGTAATTTACCCAACCGAGGTTTCGCCAGAATCTCATCGGGCCATACCCAGACGTACAACGTCACGGTCACGAATACGGGCAGCGCACCCGAGGCCTTCTTCGTCGACCCACGGTTGAATCAGCAGGTGACGATGAGTCTGCCGGATCAGAACAGCTATGTACCTGAAACGGGAATGACGCTTCCTCTGCCCCTTCTGCCTCTGGCGGACGAATCGAATCCCTTCCCGTACTACTTCGTGCCGTCGCAGACGACGCAACTCCAGGGAAGCATCTCTGGTTCCGCGCCGGTGACCTTTGACATGGAGTACTTCCCCGGCGACCCCGATATCGCTCCGGGTATCAACAGTCGTTGGCAGACGTCAGGCGGAATACACGGTAACAACGCCAGCGTGACGCTCAACGAGCCGGAGATCAGTGCCGGTCTCTGGTCGCTTAACCCCGCCGAGGAAGGTCCGTTCACTTCTCCGAACGGGGCCCCCGCGGTTACGGCGAACGCGAATGTGAGCGTCGTAACGCAGGCCTTCGACCCGTGGATCACCTCGACCACTGGTGACTTCTGGGCGGCCGTCGAAGGACTGTCGCAAACCCAGTTCGATCCGCAGTGGGTGGCGCCAGGCGCGTCGACCACGATCACGGTCAGCGTTGCTCCGAACGGCCCTCCGGGGACGAGAGTCTCGGGAACCTTGTACGTGGATGACTATTCACTCGCCAGTCAATTCGGCCTTGACCTACCCAACGCAGACGAGTTGGCGGCCATTCCTTACAGCTACACAATTTCGCACTAGATCCGCTTCTGCAAGTGCGACCGCAATGGCCGCTCTCCGATGAAATTCATCGGAGAGCGGCCATTGCAACGTCGTGGCACCTCTTCGCCAAAGGAACGTTCCGTCGAGATTTTCGTCAGTCGACATCGTGAAGAACCAAATGGTGCCCCCGGCAGGAGTCGAACCCGCAACCTGACGGGTAGAAACCGTCTGCTCTATCCAGTTGAGCTACAGGGGCGCAGTTGTAAGCGTACCGAACGGCCCGTGGTTTCTTGGCTCACGTGAAGGTGCCTGTGCAATAATGGTTTCGCTTGGTGGGCGTAGCTCAGTTGGTTAGAGCGCCAGGTTGTGGTCCTGGAGGCCGCGGGTTCGACCCCCGTCGCTCACCCCACGCAACACCCGACTCTTCTGGTTCGTCCCGGAGAGTCGGGTGTTTATTTCTTGTCACGCGTGGCCATACCGCCGAGTAGATTTCGCCTAGGCAACCTCATGTGAGGTTCGACGGGAGAGACCAATGACAATCGTTCGTGACTCGTTCTACATCAACGGTGAGTGGGTGAAGGCTCGCTCCTCAGAAACCATCGACGTCACTACCTCGGGCACGGGCGAAGTATTCGCCACGGTTCCCGCGGGCACCGTGGAGGAGGCGAACCTCGCCGTGGAAGCGGCCGCCGCAGCATTCACGGGCTGGGCCAATACCAGTCCCAAGGAACGCGGTGAGTACCTCACGCGGATCTCGGAGAAGTTGGCCGAGCGAGACGACGAGATCGCGCTCGTAATCGCCAATGAGGTGGGTATGCCCCTCATGTTGGCCAAAGGTATCCAGGTCGGTCTGCCGACAATGGCCTTTGCCGAGAACGGGGCACGGGCGGCGGAGTTCCAATGGGAAGAGGAGCTCGGAAACTCCACGCTGCTGCGCGAGCCCGCCGGAGTCGTCGCGGCGATCACGCCGTGGAACTACCCGCTGTATCAGATCTCTCTCAAGGTGTCCGCGGCACTGGCGGCCGGTTGCACGGTGATACTGAAGCCGAGCGAAGTGGCGCCGATCAATGCCTTCATCCTCACGGACATCATCGACGAGGTGGGGCTACCCAAGGGCGTGTTCAACATGGTGACCGGATTCGGACCCATCGTCGGCGAAGCCCTCGTATCGCACCCCAAGACCGACATGGTGTCCTTCACCGGGTCGACGCGCGCCGGCAAGCGCGTCATGCAACTCGCCTCGGAGTCGGTGAAGCGCGTCGCCCTCGAGTTGGGTGGCAAGTCGGCGAACATCATCCTGGAGGACGCGGACTTCCCGACGGCCGTGGGCAGCGGTGTCTTCGCGGCCTACATGAACTCCGGTCAGACCTGCTCGGCGCTGACCCGGATGGTGGTACCGCGTTCGCGACTCGCCGAAGTCGAAGACCTCGCGGTCGCGGCCGCCGCAGGGCTGGCGCCCGCCGACCCGATCACGGGCTCGAGCATGCTTGGCCCACTCATCAGCGCGACCCAGCAGCAGCGCGTTCGCGACTACATCACGAAGGGTATCGACGAAGGCGCGCGGCTCATCTGCGGTGGCGTCGAGCCACCGGAAGGACTGGAGAAGGGTTTCTACATCCAGCCCACGATCTTCTCGGACGTTCGCAACGACATGACCATCGCCCAAGAGGAGATCTTCGGTCCGGTTCTCTCCATCATCCCCTACGACACGGAGGAAGAGGCCATCGCGATCGCCAATGACTCGGCGTATGGGCTGTCGGGCGGCGTCTGGGCCGGCAGCGAAGAAAAGGCCGTCGAAGTCGCGCGCAAGTTACGCACCGGTCAGGTCGACATCAACGGCGGTGCCTTCAACACCGTGGCGCCCTTCGGTGGTTACAAGCAGTCGGGCTTCGGCCGCGAGCGCGGCGAATATGGATTCGAGGAATTCCTCGAGGTGAAGGCCGTCCAGCACAGCTAGCTCATTGCGGTGCCGACGTGTGGTTAGACTCGTCACGCGCCGGTAGCTCAATTGGCAGAGCATTTGACTCTTAATCAACAGGTTCCGGGTTCAAGTCCCGGCCGGCGCACCATAGGAAACTTCGTCGCTAATTGGTCGCCGTTCCGACGACGCGCCCCGTCGATTGACGAGTCTTCCGCTATCCACTGGAGCGAGAGCTTGGTGGCCTGCGACTACTCCGTTCGTAGAGCGAGCGCGGCCGGCGTGCGAGCCGCGCTGCGACCCGGGAGCGCGGCCACGAGGTTGGCGAACACCAGTGATCCAACGCCGACGACGATCACCGACAATGCAGGCACCGTAGGGTCGGGCACCGCGTTGATGCTTTGTGCGAACAGCGTCCACAACTCACGTCCAATGACGATCCCGATTGGTATCCCGAACACCGCGCCCACCAGCGCGATCGTCGTGGCTTGCCACGCCACGGCGGCCGATAACTGACGTCGAGTGAAGCCGAAGGTCTTCAGCATTGCCAGGTCTCGTCGGCGACGCCGAACCGAGGAGGCGAGCGTCAATCCCAGTGCGAGAACTGCTCCGGCCGCCAATCCGACGGCCAGAATGATGGGCGTCGAACCGACGCTTCGATAGTTCACGATTTGGACCGGTTGCAGTACGCCCAGCACGGTGACACTGTTGCCAAGCGTGTTGTGGTCATGAGCGAAGATTGTGTTGGCGACCTTCGCGATGCGTTCAAGGTCGGCTCGCCCGGAACGTGAACTCACCCCGGGGCGCATTCTGACGAAAGCGAGTTCCGGACCATGAAGATTTGGGTCAGCGCCGCTGCTCCCGAAAGCCGGCGGAAAGAACCCCTTGGGCAGAATTGCTCCGGTTCCCATTGAGGTGTGTTCAGCGATGAAACTCCAATATCCCACCGTCGGCAATGTGGCGGTCCCGACGATCGTCAGTGTGGTGGGCTTGATGAACGCGGGGATGTCTTGCTTCGTGCCCAGGCTGACGGTAATGGTCTCGCCGACGTGCTTGTGCAGCTCGGCCATCGTGCCCGCCCCCAAGACAATCTGATGATCGTTTTGGACGTCGTGCCCGCTCAGGATCGGCGGGGCTACTTTGGCCCGCGCATTCTCGACAAGAATCGGAACCTCTCGTCCATCGATCTCCAAGTCGGTGTAGTCGGCGCCACTCCACGCCGCGATCTTCGGGTCGTGGTTCAGTTGTGCCACCGCTCCGGACGGAATATTGTTCGTCGGCTGAAGTAGATAGTCCCAGTTCCAGCCGTAGAGCGCGGGACGCGACACGAGGTTACTGAGCCCGCTCGCGAACGTGAGCGTGGTCACGACGAGGGCGACCGCCATGGTCGTGCCGAAGAGCACCGAGCGGGTTGGCACCGACCTGCGACCATCACCCGGCGCCAGTGCGAAGTGCACGCCGATCACGCCGGCCACCGAAAGCCCCGCCGCGTTCGCGCCGCGAAAGACCTTCGAGCGCGGCGCCAACGATTCGCCGGTCGTGCCCATTCGATGCGGGGCCCAGCGAAGCGCTTGCGCGACGGCGAACGCACCGAGGCCGATGAACAACGCGGCCGCTCCGACACCGAACACGGTCCAGTCGACGCTAAATCCTGCACCGGGATAGACCGGGCGAACCGGACCGATCGGGGCGATCGGTGAGAGCAAGGTCGCCACCGCCACGGCGAGCACGACGCCGAGGGCCACCGCGATCAATGGACCCAGGAGGCTATCGAGGATCATCATCGCGGGATTGCTCCCCAGGGCGCGAAGAGTACGTCGATCATCGACACCCCTTCGCAGTTGGCGTGAGAGAGCCTGGGCCGAAAGGACCAGACAGACCAAAGCCGCGATGGCACCGAAGGCGCCTAGGGCCACCGACTCCGGCTTGATCGCCAGTTGAACTTGATCGACGACCACGGAGGTGACGTGGAACTCGTAGGTGGCACCTCGTGGCACGACACCAATCAGTTCGTGTTCCACTTTTGAGATCGAGACCTTCGAGTGATCGAACTGTATTCCGTAGAGCGAAGGCGTGACCACGCCTGGCTGCAAGCGATTCAACTTTTGCATGAGCGATTGGTCGAGGAACACGGTGCCAAACGTCTGATCAACACCGTCTTGCACCAATTCCGTATTGAGTACGACGATTCCGACCAATCGGGCACGAACGGTCAGTTGCGGTATGAGCTTCGAGGTGCCAAAGGACGGAGAGTTCACTTGGGCGTTCGTGTAGACACCCAACGGCACGATCTGGCCCACGTGAACGCCAAGAATGTGCGCGGCGCTGGACGTCATCACGATTTGATTGTCCCGACGTGGATTGGCCAATCGACCCTGGACCGCGGTTAAGCGGTCCTGGGTCAATGTCATGCCGTCGAGACTGCCCGTGACGGTGACGTTCGACAGGGTGTTCAGCCGGGCGGCGCCGTCCGGCTTGAGCGGCAAGACGTTGGGTCCGTCGGCCGTCACGACTCGCTCGATACCGTCCAAATCGCCGATGGTTCCCTTCAACGACGTGGGCTTGTGTCCGATGGTGACGATGCCATAGACCGCCATCGTCAAGTCCGACGGATTGGTGCTTGCCAGAAACTGTGGGTACGAGGATTGCGTTCGCCTCGCCCCGGCCAGTGAAGCCATGCCGACGCCGCCGATCAACCCGATGAGCAGCACCACCGTCAGATAGCTGGTCAGTTGACGAGTCAACGTGGCTCGGAACCAGTACCACCCAATACGAAGGTTCTGCCCGCTCACAGAGTCATTCTCCCTTGCGCTCTCGATGCGTCTCGTGAGAGATTCTGTCTCTACGATTGACGAGGGCCAAGGCGGTCACCCTCCTGTTGTGCGGCGTACTAGCACTACATTTTGACGGCAAACAGAGCGGTTCGCTTTGGCCTTTATCCATTGGTTCCGGGTTCACGGTTCACGTCCCGGCCGGCGCACTAGGTAAAGCGTTCTTCTCGACTCACGTATCTCTACGTGTCATCATCCAACCTCCGACGACCAAGAGAGTGGCCGCGTAGAGGGCAATGAGGAGCAGACCGATAAGTGGACTGAAGAGCGGCGTTCCCTGGAGCTGACTCGGTGTGGTCGAGGCGAAGACCGTCGAACTGATGTTGGCGGGAAGAAACCGACTCATGTCGTGGACGATGATCCCGGGTAGCGCGAAGAGCACGACGGTCAAGACCAGCATGATGCTGGTGAAGATCGAGAGCGACGCGGCCGATGATCGAACGATCGAGGCGATGCCGAGGCCGATGAGACCCACGATTGCCAGATCGACGCCGCTTTCGATCAACACGCGAAGGATGCCGGGCTGCGAGAGGGATATCTGGCTCGCATGACCCGCGAGTATGAGGCGCCCGAGGAAGTACGTGGAGAACGAAAGCACTTCACCCAGCACGAGCCCGACGCCACCGACGACGATGGCCTTCGCGCCGAGCACGATGCCCGGTCGCGGCATCGCCGCCATGGTGGAGCGAATTTGGCCCGTGCTGTACTCCGAACTTAGGAAGAGCACTCCGAGCACACCCATGACGAACTGTCCGAAGTTGAATCCGACGAGCACCCGCATGATCGGGTCTGCGACGTGGGCCTGACCTCGCAGGGCGCTCGTCGAGAGATAACACAGTCCGTACGTGACGAACGCGAGCGCGAACACGCTCCATCCAGCGGAGCGCAGCGACCAGAACTTGGTCCACTCACCGCGAAGAGCGCAGCGAAGTCCGGCTCGAGAGTTTGACTCCGTGACATCGTCACGGACGAGAAGAGAAGTTGTCACGACGCTCGGTACTCGACCGCACCCTCCGTCAACTCCATGAACGCGTCTTCGAGTGAACAGAGATCGGTGAGCTCGTAGATGGCATTCTGCTGTTCGAGGGCCAGTTCGCCGATCGCCTCGGCACTGAGGTTCATCACCGTGAGACACGAGTTCGGCTCCCTCAACGTGAGCGCGCCGGCGTCCTCGAGCGCCGCAATGAGTAGATCCGGGTTCGCAGCGCGCACCTTGAACGACTGCTTGGAACTGCACGCCACGAAATCGTCCACGGGGAGTTCCGCGATGAGGCGCCCCTTGCCGATGACGACCAACTGGTCGGCCGTGCGCGCCATCTCGGCCATCAAATGACTCGAGATAAGGACCGTACGACCTTCACCGGCGAGATCTCGGCAGAGGGACCGCGTCCAACGAATGCCTTCGGGATCGAGGCCATTCACGGGCTCGTCCAGCACGATGACCGCCGGATCCCCGAGCAACGCGGCAGCGATGCCGAGTCGTTGTCCCATTCCCAGCGAGAACTTGCCGACGCGACGTTTGGCGACGGAGGTCAGGCCGACGAGCTCGAGGACGGCATCGACACGCGATTTGGGAATGCCACCGTATTGGGCGAGCGAGCAGAGGTGAGCGTACGCGGAGCGACCAGGGTGAAGGGCGCGTGCTTCAAGCAGCCCACCGATCTCACGCATAGGCCATCGAAGATCCTTGTACTTCTTCCCCGAGATCGTCACCGTGCCGGCGTTGGGATGATTGAGTCCCATGATCACCGCCATCGTCGTGGACTTGCCCGATCCGTTCGGACCAAGGAATCCAGTCACTTGTCCTGGTGCGGCGTCAAAAGAGAGGTCGTCAACGGCGACGACATCGCCGTAACGCTTAGTGAGTCCTCGGACCTTAATCACCCGGCGACCTTAGGGGGCTCAGATGAAAAGAGCATGCAGACAGCGTAAGAATGACTGTGGGACGACGCTGTAGGGCCGAAAGACCTATCGCTCTGGACTCGCTGCCGGGATGGGTCATCTGCGACGTCCACGTGCCTGATCGGTGATCTTCCATGCAGTGTTTGATTGGCACTTGACGCACGAACATTGAGAACGCGACGACTTGATGAGACCGTCGCGCGCAAGTCATTACGGACTCGTCGGCGAGTACGGCTGGGACACGGAGTCCCGAAGAGCGCCACCAAAGTGGTCACCACCACTGGGGTGGTGGCCACTTCAGGGCGAACTACTCAGCTGGTCGATCGTTGGCTGATGTCGCTGTTGAACCCACCACCCTGGCCGTAACCGCAGTTCGTCGAGTGCAACGGTCCTTCGAACTCCGGGTAGCCCAACGAATTGAATTTGTTCGTCCCGTACTGGACGTCGCCACCGAAGTCATTCACGTTGAAGCCGCGAGTCACGTTGCCGAACTCCAAAGCGCATCCACCGAAGCCGCTCGTGAGGCTCCAGAAGGGATAGAAGCCACCCGGTCCCGCCGGCGGCACCGTGCATCCGCTCAATGTCGTGGGCGTGCACGAGGTCTCCGAGAGCGCGATGTCCGTCTGGAAGAAGTAACTCGAATAGTTACGTCCTCCACTACTCGGTAACTGTTCGACGAAGGAGCCGGGGTAGAGACCCGGCTGTGTGCTCGTCGGCCACTCCGGCCAGTACGGCGTGCCGTCGAAGTCCAGGTCGCCGTTCTGCGTGTAGTTGTCCTCACACCCGGTCACCAGGTCCGGCGCAGTGAACGTGCCGGGCCCGTTGAAACCACGATGGATGTCGCCGGCGTGATAACACACGGCGTCCGAGGGTTCGGTGTTCGTCTCCGTGCTCGACGATCCGCTCTCGTAGGCCCCCACGCACTCGCCCAACGTCCCGTCCGGGTCGGCCGAATCGAAGGGGTTGACACCGAGTGACGACGTCAGGGACGTGCATGGCTCGAAGTGCCCCGTCTCGAACTCAGTGCTGATATCGGTCTGCAGCGCGGCCCACGGGATGATGTTGTTCGCCGAAGCGGTGTTGTACTCCGGCTGGAAGTTGTAGGGGGTCTGCGCGCAGTTGGTGATTGACGTGTGCACAAATCCGTTGGCGGCCGAGGCCTGCATGAAACCTCTCTGATGGGTCGTATAGTCCGTGACCTCGACCTCGAAGGCACTGCCCCCGCCCGAAGCCGGGGCGTCGGCCATGTGTACCGAGATCTGATCGCCCGGGTTCATCAGCAGCGTCTTGTTGTCCGGAACGTAGCCGTTGACGTCGGGCACGCCGTCGGTCTGGATGAAGGCGAAGTTCACGGGCTCCTCACAGTTCGGATTACAGGTCGACGCGTTGCACTCCAGGCTGTCGATGGTCAGCGCCGCGCACCAGTGCGAGTCGTCGCAACTGATGCTGTCCACAAAGGGTGGGTCGCCCGGTGGGTAGAACTGCATCTCCATAAATGCTGAGCCGCCGCCTGCGTTCGTGCTCGTGGTGGCGTTCGAATCCGACTCGGGCGTGCACGGAGTGATCGGGAATGAGAAGTTGTCGCACATGGCCATCGAGAGCCACGGCGCCGGCGTCAACTCGAACCAGTGTGAGACGTCGTGGCCGGGGTTCGACGTCGTCGGCAGGGCGCGCGGGTCCTGGCCGAGCGTCAGGTTCCAGTTGACGTTGTCCCCCGAGCCCGGCGCGTTCGAGAGAAACGTCGCGTCAGGTTCGTCGTGGCCGATGTACTGACCGTTGTCGTAGAACTTCCCGCCCCAGGTGTCCGAGTTATCGGCTCCAAGGTTTCCGGCGATATCGGTGCAGTTCATCGGCCTTAATATCTTTTGGATCGGGCTGTCGCCGTTGCAGTCGAGTGCCGTGACGGCCCCACCGCTCGACGAGACGTGCGCACGCAGCGACGCGGTCGCGCTCGAATGTGGCGTCGAGGCCCCCACGTGAGCTATCCCTGAATAGGTGCCCACGCACGAGGCGATCACCAGCGCGAACACACTGGTACTCACGCGTCCGCGTCTGCCTAAGAAAAACTTTCTCATCTCTCCCCCTCAGCTGTCCTCGCGTTTCGAACCGGCGACACCAGACTCGCTCGCCCACGTCAACCCGAGCATTTTTGACATTCTGGCGGCACAGTGTCCTGGTGTCAAACGATTTCGAGTACTCCCATGAGCGGCCACTGCCGCTGTCCTATTTGAGGAACCGAGACAAGCGTCGGTCTTTGAGCTGTCGTCCGCCCGTCTGGCACGAGGGACAGTAGATCATCTCGTAGGACTCAAAGGAGACGCGGCACAACGTATCGCCACACGTGGCGGGACACGGTTCGCCGACGCGACCGTGTACCTTGAATCGGCCGCCCAACTTGGCCTCGGACAGTCCGCCCGTGCGAGTGCGCTCGAGTTCGAGTGCATCGTTCAACACTGTGGTCGCGGCGCTCAACAAGGACTCGCGTTGCTCGGGTGTCAGCGAGCCGAACGAGGCGAAGGGCGAAAGTCGGGCGCGGTGCAAGATGTCGTCACCCCAACCGCGGCCGATACCAGCCATGACGTGCTGATCGCGAAGGTCGGTCGTGAGTTGACGTTTCGAAGTACTGGTGCGGACGAGGTCAGCGAACTCTTCGCTCCCCGGTTCGGGCCCGAGCCGTGCGAGCGGCCCGTCATCGTCGGGTGCCAGTACCCACCACGAGGCTTTGCGGTGCGTTCCGTACTCGCGCACGAAGATGCCAATGCCCGGCCCCTCAAACTCGGCGCCCCGGCCGAAGACGAAACGCACTGCCGCGCCACGGGGCCGAGTCTGCTTCGGCGGCTGCTCAACGTCTAATCGCCCCGCTTGCGAGAGGTGCAGAACGAAACGGATTCCGTCATCAAATGTCCACACGAGGTATTTGGCCCTCCGGTGCACGGAGACCAGTCGGTCGTGCAGCACAGAGTCGGGCGAGGGTTCATAGGTCTTGAGGGCCGAGAATCCGAGCGCGTCGACTCGGAACAACGTAGTGCCCGCGAGCAGCGCATCGAGTCGTTCCGATAAGGCTTGCATCTCAGGCAATTCGGGCACGCCACAATGTACCTATGACCTGGACGCGACCGCGTGCCGTCAGAGTCGATGGGTACTGGACTTCGTGGTCGAATCGTCCGTTTCCGGGTTCAAGTCCTGCCCCGGCGCACCCTGCCAACATCGTCAGTTGAGGCGTGTCGACGGCCTGGAACACCAACGAAACTTTCTTGGTCCCGGTGACGGACCCCGTGCAATACTGGCTTTTACTAGATGGGCGTAGCTCATTTGGTTGGGGGACATTCTCATGTCGCGATCGAGTCATTCTCGTCGGGTCGGCACCGCCGCCCTGGCACTTGTCGTGAGTTGCGGGACGTTCCTGGTGAATGTTGCAGCGACCGGCGCAGCCTCGCAAAGCTCCGGACCATCTCGCACGATGATCGTGATTCTGCGCAGTCAGAACGGTGCGCTGGCCGCTCGCTCGCTTGCAAGAGAGTCCGCAGTCCGATCCGAGCAAGCCCCGATCGTGAAGTCACTACGTGCGAGTGGGGCGACGCACATCTCTTCGTTGGACTTTATGAACGCGGTCGTGGCAAAGATGTCGCCCGCCGAAGCACGCTCGCTGGCCGCCAATCCGGCGGTCGCGCACGTTCTTAGGAACTCAGTGATCCCCGGGCCCGCGACCAGTTCGCGCGTCGTGCTCTCCGCTCCCAGCGCCAAGGTGGCTCGCAAGCCCAATTCGCCCACGACGACGTCCCCGCGAATCTGCGGGACCGCGAATGACCCCCAGTTGAATCCCGAGGCGTTGACCAACATCAACGCCACGCCGCCCCAGTTAGGCAGCGTTGATGGCTCCGGCGTCACCGTCGCGATTCTCGCCGACGGCCTCGACGTTACGAATCCGGACTTTCAGCGCAACGCGACCTACGGACTACCCGGTCAGTCCGTCGTGAAGGAGTACGACTTCTCCAGCGACGGGACGAACGCTCTCACGGGGGGCGAGGAGGCCTTCGGTGACGCCGGATCGATCGCCGCCCAGGGCAACGCGACGTACAACCTTTCGCGTTTCGTGTCGACGTTGCACCCACTTCCCGCCAACTGTGACATCAAGATCGTCGGTGTCGCCCCCGGGGCCAACGTCGAAGCGTTGAAGATCTTCGCCCAGAACAACGAGACCACCGAGTCGGGTGTCCTCGAGGCGATCAACTTCGCCGTCGCGAGCGGTGCCAAGGTCATCAACGAGTCCTTTGGATCGGCGAACTTTCCCGACACCGCGCTTGACGTCACCGTCGAAGCCAACGACGCCGCGGTCGCGGCGGGTGTCACGGTCGTCGTGAGTTCAGGCGACGCCGGGAACACGAGCACCATCGGATCGCCGGCGACCGATCCAAATGTCATCAGCGTCGGTGCGACGACGACCTTCCGCGCGTACGCGCAGGACACGTTTGGTGGCATCAACGACCCCAACGCGAGCGGTGCGTACGTCGATGACAACATCGCGAGTTTCTCGTCGGGCGGGTACTCGCAGACCGGGAACACCGTCGACCTCGTCGCCCCGGGCGACCTCAACTGGTCGCTGTGCAGCAGCGACATTGCACTGTTCGCGGAATGCGCCAACGAGAACGGCGAACCGTCGCCAATAACGCTTTTCGGCGGAACGAGTGAGGCGGCGCCACTGACCGCTGGCGCCGCCGCCGACGTGATTCAGGCCTACGCCTCGACGCACGACGGTAACGACCCCACGCCGGCACTGGTCAAGCAGATCCTCATGAGCACGGCGAGCGACATCGGCGCGCCAGCGACCGAACAGGGCGCCGGCCTATTGAACGTCCTCGCGGCGGTGAAAGAGGCCAAGTCGATTGGCGGTGGTTCGGGCGGCGCCACCAACGCATCCACCGGAGGTCTCCTCCTCAGCCCGGGCCAAATCAACGTCGTCCAAGATCCGGGCAACACGTCCAATCAATCGGTCCAGGTGACCAACACGGGCGTCGATCCGGTCACGGTGAACCTTTCGACCCGACAGCTCAGTTCGACGCCCGTGAGCTCGGAGTCCAGCGCCTTCTGCATGAACCCGGCTGGTACGGGGTCGTGTCCCCTCAACACGGGAGCGTTCTCCATCTGGAGCGGTATAGGCGAGATCTACCAGGACGAGCATTTCACCGTCCCGACGACAAACGGTCCGTCGAGGCTCGAGTTCGCGTCCGACTACCAGGACGATAATCAAGCCTCCTCGCTCCACTTCGCGCTCATTGAGCCCAACGGGACCTACGCCGCGTACTCAGAGCCGCAGGGAATCGGGGACTACGGCGAAGTCGAGGTGGCCAATCCCCCCGCCGGTCGATGGACGGCGGTGTTCTTCACCGAGGCCGGTCTCATCACGAGCGTCACCCCCAACGTGCCGGCGGGCACGAGCGGAAAGATTCAGTGGAGCGCAAGCACCTTCACCTACGGTCCGGGCGGCAACGTCGTTCCGTCGTCGCTCAGCATCGCTCCGGGCCAGACCGGCTTCGCGCGCCTCTCACTCACCAGTTCGAACGTCTCGGGTGACTCCAGCCAGTCGGTCGTCGTATCGAGCCCCTACGGTACGAATACCGTGCCGGTGACGGTGCGCACCACGGTGCCTCTCAACTCGCTGGGCGGAACCTTCAACGGTGTGCTCACCGGCGGCAACGGTCGTGACGGTGCCCAGGCGCAAACGAACAGCTACGTCTTCAACGTGCCGGGGGGTGAGAACGACCTCGACGTCGGCGTGGCTCTGGCAAGCGACCCCAACGACGCCTTCATCGCCGAAC
This sequence comes from uncultured Acidimicrobiaceae bacterium, assembly GCA_963804325.1. Classification (GTDB taxonomy): domain Bacteria; phylum Actinomycetota; class Acidimicrobiia; order Acidimicrobiales; family RAAP-2; genus RAAP-2. Next base: position 196,636 of record CAWDPT010000010.1, on the reverse strand, counting down.
TCGTCGACCCGAATGGGCAAACGGTGGGTTACTCGTCCAACATCACGACCGACATCTTGGGTAACGCGATCTCGGTTCTCGCGGCGAACTTGTACAAGGTGAACCCCATGGGCGGACAGTGGACGCTCATCATCGAATGGCTCAATCCCGTCTCCGGTATGGAGCTCAGTCAGCCCTTCACCGGCACGATCCAGTTCAACCAGGCGAACGTCAGCAGCAACCTACCGAACGGTGACGCATCGATCGAAGCCGGCGGCTCCGAGAAGTACAACATCACCGTCACCAACACCGGCGACGCGCCCGAAGCGTTCTTCGTCGACCCCCGGTTGGATCAGAACGAGACGATCAGTCTGGTCGACCAGAACCTAGGGTTGGCGGCGTACTTGACGCTTCCGCTGCCCCCGGGCGATGCCTATCCCTTCTTCCTCGTGCCGCCTCAGACGAGCCAACTCCAGGCGAGCATCACCGGTTCGGTACCGGTGACCTTCGACCTCGAGTACTACCCCGGCGACCCCGATGTTTCACCCGGAGTGAACACTTCGGGGACGTCAGGTTCAGTCCACGGGGACAGCGCCAACGTGACGCTCAATGAACCCGAAGTCAGCCCTGGGGAGTGGCTCCTCAACCCCGCCGAGATAGGACCGTTCCCCGCCACGGGAGCACCGTTGGTGAGCGCGAGCGCCAACCTCACCGCTGTGACCCAAAGCTTCGACCCGTCGATGACGTCCTCGACCGGTGACATGTGGTCCAAATTCAATGGTCTGTCGAAAGGCTTCAAGCCGACCTACGTGGCCCCGGGCCAGTCGGCCACGATCACGGTGACCGTGGCCCCCACCGGCCCTCCCGGTTCCACGGTCACGGGAACGCTCTACGTCGATGACTACACACTGGCCAATACGTTCGACTTCGATCTGCAGAACGCCGACGAACTCGCCGCGATTCCCTACGGATACACCGTTTCTAAGTAACCCAGATCCTGCCGAGTGATGAATGACCCGTCAATGGTCGTCACCTTCGCGAACGTCGTTCTCCTTCGGGTGCCGCGTTCAAAAGGACACGTCGACGTCGTTGCCGCAGCGCCTAACGGAGACGTTTCGACGATGTGGTCATCGCACAACGCCTGAATTCATTGGCCCGACGTTGAGAATTGTCTGAGACCTCGCCTCGCTGCCGATTTATCGTGCAGCACCATCTCTAGGCTTTCCTTAATTGCAGCCGAGTGATGAGACGTATTCGTCACCCGGCGCAGTGGCCCCGGACCCGGCGCATCACCCTCAATTACAGATCCTCGAGGGAGTAACCGCATGAAGCAGGTCGTCAGATTGACGACGTCGCGAACAGCTGGAGGTCCAATCATGGAATCAACGAACGTACGTCCAAAGGTGCTGCGCACACTTGGCCAATGGCTCCTTCCCTTGATCCTTACGGCATCGGGACTCGTTATCGGGATCGCGGGCCCGGCGAGTGCCGCCGCGGCGAACGGCACCGGGACCATGACGACGAAGACCTCGAGTGTCACCTACGGATCGACCGGCCACGTCATCACCTTCACGTACACCGCCGCGACCGGCGGCGTGTCGAGCGGCGGTGTCCACCTCACGGTCCCTTCCGGCTGGTCAACTCCATCAACGACGGGCACGTCCGCCGGTTACACCACGGCGAGCACCGGCACGGTCTCGATCGACGGTCAAACCATCGTCGTGCTCGGCGTGACCCTGGCCGCTGGCGCCACGCTCACTATTGACTACGGCTCCAAGGCTGCCAAGGGGCCGGGTGCGACGGCGACCACGGGCGTCGGGACCGCGACGTGGGCCGCGACCGAGAAATCAACCTCGGGCGGGACGGAAACCAATCTCGCCAAGTCACCGGTCATCACGGTGACCGAGACCTTGGCCACTCCGGCCGCGCCGTCGGTCTCGCTCGTTTCACCAAGTTCGATCGTCGTCAACTTCACGCGCAACGCCAACGCCACTTCGAGCACCGTCACCGTTCGGTTGGCGAAGGACGGCTCGTTCGTCAAGGCCGTCGAAGGTAATACCACCGGCACCGAAACCATTACCGGCCTGACCCCGGGCGACGCCTACTACGCGACGATCACCGCCGTGGGAAACGGCACGGACTACTTCACGTCGGCCGCGGGAGTTCACTCGGTCGTCATCACACCCGGCGTGCTCCTGGTCTCGGCGAGGGCGACCAACGTCACCGTCGGTCATCCCGTTGACGTCGTGGCGGTCGTGACCGGACTCACCGCGGCCGACAAGGCCACCGTCACCAAGGACACCTTCACGTACTCCGGCGTCGCACCGACGGTCTACGCGGCGTCCACCATCGCACCGTCGGCCGTGGGAACGTACCTCGTGCTACCGGCGAACGCCACCGTGGTCGTGACGCCCAGCGCCGATCAAAGCGTCTACGCAACGACGTACAACTACAGCGCCGGAACACTCGTGATCTCGGCCGTCTCCAAGGTCCCCCTGCGCGCTACGAGGGTGGCCGGCGGCGCGTGGAGCGGTCGTACCGTCAACGTGACCATCCTGGGTTCCGGATTCTTCGGTCAACCGAGGATCGTGAGCAACGTGGGGGGTACCACGGCACGCGTGATCCACGACACCGGGAAACGATTGACCGTACGCGTAACCGTGCGAACGGGAGCTCCCAACGGCATTCACGTCTTTCGCATCACGCTGAGCAACGGCAAGTCCTGCAACGTCCACTACAGCCAGTTCTAGAAACCAGCTGCCGGGTTGTCGCGTCACTGAACGGTGACGCGACAACCGACGGAGCATGTCGTGCGAACCTAATCTGCCACTATGGAGAAGCGCGCGTCCGACGTGGTGTCGTGGAGAGGATGGGACCCGCGCACCGGGGCACGAGCGACACCGAGGGCGCTCGAGACGTTCGAGCGCACTGCTCCCCCATTTCCGGGCATTGAATCTCGTTACGATCTCTTGGCCGTCGCCGCTCGAGGATTTCATCCGCCCCAGGCCCTGAGTTCGCACGCAAACCCTGGGGACGACCACGTCGATCCGGACGAGGACGAGTATCCCGGGCTTCGACAGGTATGGTCCGTCCTCTATCGACAGATCGCCGAGACCGCTGCGGCACGGCATCGGCCCTACGCCATCTACCTACTGGGCGTGAATCCTCCGATTGACGCGAGTGACGAGGAACTGGCGACGTTCAACGACTTCTATACCGATGTCCATCTCGTGGAGGTCGCCGAGCGCCGTCACGCGATTCGCGCGGTGCGCTATGAGCTGATCGAAGAGGTCAAGGCACCGTATCTAGGGGCCCCGCGATATCTCGCCGCCTACGAAGTCGACGAGGAATCGGCCTCTCATCGTCGCCACGTCGGGCCGCCCTATTCATCGGGACCGGACGTGTGGCAACGCCATAAGACCCCGTGGCGCCTCTGGTATCGACGCCTCGGTGATTGAAGGACGATCACGAGGTTCGACATTCGGTCTCGGTCGAAGATGTAGACGAATTCGATTCGTCGAGCCGCACGTCACGTTCGTCACGACTACTGAGACGAATTGAATCACGACCGAGAGGGATATGTTGGACATCGGTAGGACCATTCACTTGACTCCTTCAATCAACAGACTCCGGATCAACTACAGGTGACATCGTGAGCGACGAACAGACCGAGACTGACTTTGTCGCCGAGTGGGATCGGTGGCATCGAGCGCGAGAGGATCGACTCGCCAGTCCTCACGGGTTTCTCGCAATCACCGGTTTGCACTGGTTGCGTGGCGACCCCGAGCGATTCCGTGACGCGCCCGGAGCGTGGTCCAGCACGATCGACGGGGTCGACGTGGAACTCGCCGACGGCGAGGAGCTCATTGTCAATGACGGTCTCGTCACTAGTCATCACCGCTTCCACGACGTCGATGAACACGGCACCTGGGCACACCACGGTGACGCGGTCATCGAAGTGGCGCTTCGCGATGGACGCTTCATGATCCGACCTCGGGATCCGAACAACGAAGTCCGCAGGCACTACACCGGAACCCCGGCCTATCCGGCCAGTACGCGATGGGTTGTCCCGGGAGAGTTCCTTCCCTACGACACGCCCCAATCGGTCACCGTCGGCGCGAGCATTGACGGTCTCGAACACGTCTTCTTGTCGTCGGGCGAAGTCGAGTTCGAACTCGCGGGAATAAAGCTGCGCCTCATCGCCTTCGACGACGAAGAGACTGACGAACTTTCCTTCATCTTCTCCGACGTGACCTCGGGCGTGACCACGTACTCGGCGTGTCGATTCCTCACGGTCAACGCCGCACGAGAGGACGGACGAGTCGACTTGGACTTCAATCGAGCGACGAATCCCGTGTGTGCGTACACCGAATTCGCGACCTGCCCACTGCCACCGGCGCGCAACCGCCTACCGGTGCGCGTCGAGGCCGGAGAGAAGATTCCACTCAACTCGCACTAGGTCCATCGACGAGTCACGTGCGTCAGGTCGATGCTGGAGCGACGCGAGTCAGGCCCTCGCAAACCGAATCTACGTGGCGGTGCTCGCGATTCGCAGCGTATACATCGGGGCGCTCGGAGCACTCTGCGCGCCGGTCCCGTGCGCGGCACAGGCGCTGACACTGGGACAACTGATGGAGCCGGTGCTCAAGAAGGACTGCCCCGCGAAATCGGGCGCGCCCTTCGGAACGTCGAACAGCACCCGAGACCACGTCGACCCGGCATCCGTGGTGCCGAGCAACACCGAGGATCCACCGTTGGTGACGTCGTGGGGCGAGGTCCCGATGGTCTGAGGAATGGCGTCGGAACCGGAGACCCAACATTCGTTCGAACTCGGACAGCTGATGCCGTTCAGTTGCGGCTGGGGGACGTCACTCGGCAGCTGTTCGGGCGTCCACGTGAGCCCTCCGTCCGACGTCGAGGCGATGTCGGAGATGACCACCTCACCGTTGCCAGCCGTCTGGCAGGCCACCACGTCACCGAGGTTGCCCTTCAACGCCGCGACCGCGTACCCGTACTCGAGATTCGCGATGGTGCGCACCGCGGGCGACTGATCCGGCAACGTCGTAGGTCCGGAACTCGTGGCCGGACCACAGACTGGGGAGTTGGCGACGGTCATTTCAATGGTGCCCAGCACGGAACAGTGCAGCGCGTCCGCGCAGGAGATCTCCGGGAAGAAGTCAATGCCGAATCCGGCGGGGAATGCTCCGGCGGACCACGACTGACCACCGTCATTGGTCACCGCCGCGACACCGGAGGTCCATTCGTCGGCGCCGGCGTCTCTCGAGCCGATGACGGTGCAGGAACTGTTCGTCGAGCAAGCGATCTGTTCCATGGAATCACCCGACACGATCGGCTGGTCGACAAAATGAAGACCGTCGTCATTCGTGCTGAGGAACGTCGCATCGATCGGAACCGAGTTCGTGTCGACGTGCGTGGCGACGAGCGCCCTGCACGACGACGTGGAGGGACACGCCAGTGAGTAGATCGTCCCGACGCTGGGCGGCAACGGATCGACGCTGAACGTGTGACCGCTGTCACTCGTGGTCACGAGCACTGACTGCGAATTGTACGTTCCACCCGCCGCGCAGTTCGTGTCGTCGGTACACACCAGGGGCGTCGTCGCCACGAAGCCGCTCGGCATGGGATAGACCGTCCAGGTCGAGCCGAAGTCGTTGCTCGCGTAGATCGACTCGGACGTCGCGGCGATCGCTGAATCGCTCGCATAGGTGCCACTCATGTCGAAGCACGTCGAGGCGTCAGGGCACGTGAGGTAACCCGGCGGTGGTCCCTGATCGTTCTGCTGCCACGTACCGGACACGGCGTCGTCCATCAATGTCCACGTCCCGTGGCGCGACGTGATCGTCGCACCTGCGCTCGTCCTAAATGCGTGACCGGCGCTCCACGACGACGTGATGGGTCTCGTGAGATGTCCATTGGAGAAAATCGTCACTGTGGCGACCACGAGCACGATGAACGCCGCGACGAACGTCGCCAACGTACCGATGCGGACCCGCGAACGACGATGGCGCCGCGGGGCAGACGCGGGCGCAGCACTCGCGGCGCCGTCCAGCGCCGCGGCCACCCGGGAGGTCACCTGCAGGTCTGGCGGGTCGACGATTCCGAGTCGCTCTAAGAGTTCCAGGTTGTTCATTTCAAATCTCCGTTTCGCGGTGCAGTAGGTCAGGCTGTGTTCCGAGGTCACTTCGCATGACGGTGCGCGCCCGGTGCAAGCGATTGCGGATAGTGCTCGCCGGAACGTTCAACATCAGGGCGATCGATGCGGCGCTCATGTGTTCCCAGGCCACGAGGAGCAAAACCTCACGCTCCTCGTTGGACAGCAACTCGAGCGCCGACGAGAGATGCTCGCGTCGTTCGACATTATCCAGTTGTTCGTCGAAATCGGGCCACGGATCACTGATCACGACGGGCAGCGGCGACGACGAACTGGTCGCCGATCGCCAATGCGCGTGCAGCACGTTTCGAGCGATCCCGTAGAGCCACGGACGGGCGTCGTCGTAGGTGAGATCGAAGTTCGACCGATTTCGAAAGGCGCGGAGCCAGACCTCGGCGACGAGGTCATCGGCCAGATCGCGGCCGGCTCGTCGGGCGAGGTAGCCGTGCACCGCTCCGTTGTGGCGCCAGAAGAGTTCACCGAAGGCCTTCGCGTCGCCGTTGGTTGAACGCAGCACAATCTCGGCGTCACTCTCGTTCAAGCCCCGTCCTTCGTCTCGTCCTACTTAACTATTGTGTGCGTGGACCAAAAGTGTCCGCGGAGTTCGAAAAGTCCCGTCTGATGCCGAAACTGTACGCCGGCGTTACACCCGAATGACACTTTCCCAACATTGGAACAACCGTGAATGTCGAGGTCTATGTTCTGGTCGTGAAGTCCCTCTTGAAGTGCGTGACTGCGATGGTCGTTCTGCTCGTCGCCCTCGTCGTCGCGGTCGGACCCGGCGGTGTCGTCGCGGGCGCCGAGTACCCGCTCGGAGTCGGACCGTGGAGTTCCACCGGTCACTACTGTCACGCCATCGACGACGTCGCCCAATTTGGCGACCGTTGGACGCGCGCCGGTCAGGTGTCTCTCACGCCACCACAAAGGGCAACATGGCTCGCGTTGGAGAGGTCCCTCACGACGAACGGGCCATCGGTCGCGCGCGCTGACTTCTCGTCGTGGTTTCGGATAACGACACCGACCACGTCACTGACGAACGAGACCAAGGTGATCAACACGTGGTGGAACCAGAACTGTGCCGATGCGATGATGGAGGTACCGGCTTCGGTCGCTCACGTGTGGTCGGGCATCGGTTCACACGCCAGGTTCACGCACTATCCGAAGAACGTGCTGCACCTCGAGGATCTCTCCAGACTCATTCGGTGACGTTCGACCAGACTCACGCCTAACGTCACCCAGTCCGGCGATTCAGATCGTGATGCTCAGCCGATGACCTTGGCGTACGCGACGGTGTCGGCCGCGGCCGGTGCCTGCTCGGTCACGGTCTCGCCCCACTTGGAGAAGAGCGTCGTTCCCCCGCCGCCCGTTCCGGTGATCATTTCCTTGATCGGAAGGGTCTTGGAACCGGACGAGATCGTGAGGACGGACTTGGTGGCGGCGGCGCTGCTCGACGCCGCGGTGTTCCACGAGAGCTGATAGTCCTTCTTCGAGTCGCTGCTCGTCTTGTACTTCGTGCCCTTGGCGACAGGAAGGATTGACGAGAGCACCACGGTCGTGAGATTCGAGTGGAAGCTGGCGTAAGGAGAGGTCCCGGCCTTCATCACGACCGACAATTTGCCGACCTTCTTCTGTTCGGCGGCGGTGAGCCCCATGAGCGTCGTGAGGCCGGTGGCGCTCCCGCTCAGGTACGCATCGGTCGGCGTGACGATGATGTTCACGAGGCTCTTGCCAGATCGGATCGTCTCTTGGCCGTAGGTGGCACCGATGTCGACGGTCACGATGCTGGTGCTCGTACCGGAGGTGGAGGTCACGTAGATGTGGACCCCCGACTCCTTTTTCATGGCCTTCAGCGTCGCCTTGAGGACGGACTTGGTCGTCGGATTGTTTACCGTTGCCTGGGCCGCGATCGGCGTCACGGCGAGCACCAGGGTGGCGCCGAGGGCGAGGGAGATGAGTTGGATTCGGCGGCGGGGTGAAAAGGACATGGTCTAGAGCCTACGGTGGATTAGGAGTTCGATTCGTTCACGGAGCGTGCGGGGAGACTCACAGACGCGCCATTATCGGGTGAATGTAAGGAACCTATGCTGACGCCAGGACAGTTTGTCCGGAGGTGACCAGATGACCCCGTCGGCCTACGACCAGTGGCTTGCACTCTATGAGGCGTCCGCCAAGCGCGACGCCACCTTCGCGACGATGTCCGGGGTCCCCCTCGATCCGGTCTACGGAACGCCGGATTCCGAGTACCCCGGTACCTTCCCCTACACCCGCGGCGTGCACGCCTCCATGTACCGCTCGCGCCTGTGGACGATGCGGATGTTCGCCGGATTTGGCACGGCGCTCGACACCAATCGACGCTTCAAGGAGATCATCGCCGCGGGCGGTCAAGGTCTCTCGACCGCCTTTGACATGCCGACGCTGCTGGGCCTCGACTCCGATGATCCGATGGCCTTAGGTGAGGTCGGACGTTGCGGCGTGGCGATCGACACGCTCTCGGACATGCGCGACCTCTTCGCTGACATCGACCTCGCCACGATCACGACGTCGATGACCATCAACTCACCGGCGGCCGTGATGCTCGCCCTCTTCGTCGCCCAGGCCGAAGAAAATGGTGTTGCCCGCGACCAACTGGGCGGCACGTTGCAAAACGACATCTTGAAGGAGTACCAGGCCCAAAAGGAGTTCGTCTTTCCGCCGCGCCAGTCCATGCGACTGGTGCGCGACACGATCGCCTTCACCGCGGCGGAGATGCCCAAGTGGAACTCGATCTCGGTCTCGGGCTATCACATCCGCGAGGCCGGATCGACGGCCGCCGAAGAGCTCGCCTTCACGCTCGCCAACGGCTTCGCCTACGTGGAGCTCGCGGCGCAGGCCGGTCTCGGTGTGGATGAGGTCGCGCCGCGGCTCTCCTTCTTCTTCAACGCCCACATCGACTTCTTCGAAGAGATCGCGAAATACCGCGCAGCGCGGCGCCTCTGGGCGACGTGGATGAAGGACCACTACGGAGCGACGAGCGAACTCAGTTGGAAGTTGCGTTTCCACACGCAGACGGCCGGGGTGTCCCTGACGGCCCAACAGCCCGAGATCAACATCGCGCGCACCGCGATCGAAGCCCTCGCCGGAGTGCTCGGCGGCACGCAGTCGCTGCACACGAACTCTATGGACGAGGCCCTCGCGCTGCCGTCGGAGAAGGCGGCGCGGATCGCGCTGCGCACCCAACAGGTGATCGCCTACGAGACCAACGTCGTGAACGTGGCCGATCCGCTCGGCGGCTCGTGGTTCGTCGAGGCGCTGACCGATGAGATGGCCACCGAGGCCGAGGCGATCTTCGCCGAGATCGCGGCCATGGGTGCGGGCTCGATGCTCGAAGGCTGCATCAAGGGCATCGAGGAGAACTGGTTCCAGGGCCGCATCGCCGAGTCGGCCTACAACCTGGAACGGTCCTTCAACCAAGGAAGTCGCATCGTCGTCGGCGTGAACGACTTCACCGAGGGTAACGACGACGCCGACTTGGAGATCCTGCGGATCACCAACGAGGACGAGCGCAAGCAGGTCGGGCGACTCGAGAGCGTTCGATCAACACGCGACGACGCGCACGTGCTACTCGCACTGGAAGCGTTAACGAAAGACGCCGAGGATCCCGAAGTGAACCTCATGCCCGCGTTGATCAACGCCGCTCGCGCCGACGTGACGGTCGGCGAGATGATGGGCGCGATGGAAAAGGTCTTCGGTCGTCACGTCGAGGTGCCGACGCTGTGACCGTTCGGGTGCTGGTCGCCAAGGTCGGACTCGACGGGCACGACCGCGGCATCAAGGTCGTCGCGCGACTCCTGCGCGACGCCGGCATGGAGGTCGTCTATACCGGTCTCTTCCAGACCCCCGAGACCGTGGCGATCGCGGCCATTCAAGAGGACGTCGACGTCGTCGGACTGTCAATGCTGTCCGGAGCGCACCTCACCTTGGCGCCGCTCGTGGTCGAGGCGTTGCGATCGAAGGGGTCCGACATCCCGGTCATCGTCGGCGGCATCGTGCCGAACAACGATCTCGAGGACATGCGTGCGGCCGGCATCGCGGCGGTCTTCGGCCCCGGCGCGAGCGCCGACGAGATGGTCGCGTCGATCAATGAAGTCGTGAGTCAAGCCCGGGCCTAGAGCCGAGGGCGTTACGACGAAGCGGGCGTGATGAGGTTGAGCTTCGTCGCCCAGTTGTCCAGAATCTTCGGCGCTTCGGTATCGAGGACGTCTTCGAGCATCGAGGCGTAGACGTCACGGAAGTCCGTGACGACGGCCAGGTCGCCCTGCACCAAGTTGGTGAGCGAGGGCTGTTCGCCGTAGAAGCCACCGGCGACCCGATTGCCGGCAACGAACACCGGCGCGGACGTGCCGTGGTCCGTTCCATCACCGGCGTTGGCCTGCACGCGGCGACCGAACTCCGAGTAGACCATCACGACGACGTCGTCGGCGCGTGGCGTGGCCCCGACCTGCGTGAGGAACGCGGCGACGGCGTCCGAGAGTTGGCCGACGAGCGCGTTCTGCTGGCTCAGTTCGTCGGCGTGGGTGTCGAAGCCGCTGAGCGACACCGAATAGACCCGCGTCGGTACGTTCGCCGCGATCATGTTGCCGACGGTGAACAGTTGTTGGGCGAGCGCTGAGTCCGACGAGGGCGGCCCTGAGGCGAGGATGGGCGTCAAGGTCGAAGAGAGGGCGAACAGGTCCGAGATGGACTCGGCCCCGTCGGCGACCAACGCGCTGTCCTGCTTCGAGGTGTCGCCGAGCAGTTGCAGCTGGGTCTTGAGCGAGCCGTAGGGAATCGACAGTCCCCAAACGGGAACCATCGAGCCGACACGTTCGTTACCGGCCAACAGCGCCGGCAGTGTCGAGTCGATACCGATGGCGCGGAAGGGGTCGCGGGGATAGGCGTCGAGATAGCGACCGATCCAACCACTCGTGACCTCCCCGGACGGCGAACCGGTCTGCCAGATCGCCATGGACGAGAAGTGTGAGAGGTTCGGATTCGGGTAGCTCGTGCCGAGCACGATCGCCAACTTGTTGGCGGTCCACAGCGACCCGAAACCGGTCATCGTACCGTTGAGTGCCAACGAGTCACTGATCGGAATGACCTCGGAGGCGCCGAGCGACATGTCCGGTCGGTTCGACAGGTACGCCGGGTCGAGGTACGGCACGACGGTGTTCAGTCCGTCGTTGCCTCCGTAGAGCGTGACGATCACGAGGATCGGCGTGCCGACCGGTAACGGCGCCACCGTGGCGGCCTGGGCGGCGTCGTCCATGGTGAGCGACGCCGCCATCGTCGCGGCGCCGGCGGCGCCGGTGTACTTGAGGAACTGACGTCGGTTGAAGTCGCACGGACTCATGCGTTCACCATGTACTCGGGGGCGTTCAACGCGAGGAGCGCCAACTGCGAGGGGTCTGACACGGCCAGATTGAGCGCACGTTCGGTGCGCACGCTCCACTGCGCGACGCCCAGCCAGTCGGCCGCCGCCTGGACCATCTTGGACTTGGGCACGGACGTCAGAGGTTCGAGGTTGCCCGCCTTCACCAGAGCGGCGGCCAACTGCATGCGATACGGGATCGCGGCCGCGGTGAGCCACGCCTCGTCGTAGGGCCAACCACCGACGCTGGGCGGGTTGAAGGGGAATTGACCCATCGATGACATCAGCCAATCCAGGTCGCCGGGAGCCATGAGTTTCGACGGTGTCACGCGCAGTGCGCGACAGGCCGACACGAACCACTCAACGGGCGCCTTCGCCTGCGAGTACTGGGGACGACGCATCGCGGGATTGCGTGCGATCGTATTGATCAGCAAGGAGATGTCACGGCTCTCGAAGACCTTGGCCAACGACGCCGGCGGCTCGACCGTCGTCGAGATGAACCGGAACCAGAGCCGACGCGCGATGAATTTGGCGTTCTCGGGGCGCGACACGATCCAGTCGCTCAGCGAGACCGCGTCGAAGACCTGTCGTTTGCCGAGGACACTGACGGGCTTGCTGTCGTGCTGACTGGCTTCGAAGGAGACGGTGCCGGCGTTCAGATCGACCTGGTAGCCCGTGAAGCCCAGGGCCGCCTGATGGACGTCGGTCTGGGTGTAGTTGCCCACGCCGAGCGTGAACAGTTCCATGAACTCGCGTCCGAGATTCTCATTCGGCGAGTACGCGACGTTCTCTTCGCCGTCGAGCCAAAAGATCAGCGCGCAGTCCTGCACCATCGCGCGCGACATCTCCTTGAAGTTACCCAACGCGTGCGTGCGCAGCGTGTTGTTCTGAACTTGCATCGCACGCGCGAACTGCACCTTCGAAATGGACGTCGACCAGTGTCCGTGCCAGAACCACGTCATGCGCTCGATGAAGGGATAGTCGGCCGCGACCATGCGGTCCATCCACCAGGTCGCGACGGTCTGGGACTGGTTGTAGACCTCGTTCCAGTAGGCGGTGCTTGCGGTGGGGTCCGAGGGCGCCACACCGATGTCGGGGTAAAGCTGTGTATCGACGCCAACGAGTCCGGGGTCCGAGCGTCGCGCGAGGATCCTCGATCGCGCGAGCGGGATGCCACCGGCGAGCAGTTGGAGGTACTCACCGGGCTTTGGACCGAGGCCGAATCGGTGTACGAGACGCGACAGTTCGAGTCGATCTGAAGCCGCGGTCATGCTGCGAGACTAGAACGCGATTGCGCGAAAAACCCTTACATTCATGTGAATTGTTTGAGAATTGAGGTTCTGACGAGAATTAGAAGCAGGCCGCGAGATCGAAGAGCAGTGACTGCAGCGTGTGCACGTAACTGAGCATTTGCTCATCAGCCCCGGCGAGTTGCTCATCGGTGTGCAGGCCGTGCGTTTGGGCCGTGGAACGAAGAGCCACCTGCAAAGTCGTGAGCCAGACCCAGGCTTCGGCGTCGTTCAAGAACTGTTCGTCGACCGTCAAACTGGCCAGTTCGGCGTTGGTCGAGGTCTCGGTCTGTCGCGTGAGCATGGACACCGGATTGTCCTGGTCGAGACTGGGGTCGATCGGGCCGGTCAACGAGACGTGCCACTCGTGATCGGGGTCTCGCTCGGCGGCGAGGACATTGGCGAAGGCGCTGCGCACGATCGATCGACCGTAGTCGTTCATGCGTACTTCGACTCGGCCGTCGCGACGACGGGTGAAGATCTTGCTACCGGCCACTAGGCGTCCTGTTCGATCGTGCTCTGCAGTCCCGAGACCTGGAGTTTGACGCAGTAACTTTCTGCCCGTTCGCGATGTCCCGACCACACGAGAGCGCGGCCCTCGTGGTGTACCGCGAGCATCAACTGCGTGCACTTGTTGTTCGAGTAGCCGAAGATCTTCTTGAATATCACCACGACGACGGCCATTGGAGTGACGGGGTCGTTCCACACGATCACGTTCCACGGCTTCTTGGTCTCGACCGCGTCTTCGGTTTGGACCTCGCCCTCGGTCGTCGTGCGTCGAAGCGGCTGCGTGGATGCCATAGAACCAGTGTCCCAGACCGCCGAATGAAATGAAAGCGACGAACGTAATCTGGCCGTGGGAATCGGCGATCGAAAGGTGTCAACGAACGTGGCCACTGCAGTCCTGACGCGTTGGCGACGACGCGTCAACCACGACATTCGCCAGTCCATCGGACTCTCGATGAATCCCCCGCCTCGCTGCAACGACCCCGACGAGGCCTACTTCGCCCTCGACAGCGTGGCGCGAACCATTCACGGTGACCTGCCGCCGATGCTGATCGGCGGGCTCGGATCGCTCTTCATCCAGATGCTCCATCCCCACACCATGGCCGGCGTCGCCCAGCACTCGCGCTACCGCGAGGACCCCCTCGGCCGGCTCCTCCAGACGGCGAACTTCATCGGCTTCACGACCTACGGCACGAAGGCGGAGGCCTACGCCTCGATCGAACGGGTCCTCGCGGTTCACCAGGTCGTACGGGGCGTCGCCGACGACGGCGCGGCCTACTACGCCAACGATCCGCACCTCCTCGCCTGGGTCCACGCCGCCGAGACCTCGATGTTCCTCACGGCCTACCGGCGCTTCGGCACGGTGCCACTGAGCGACGCCGACGCCGACCGCTACGTCGCCGAGATGGCGAACTTGGCCATCGACATGGGGATGGTCGCCCCGCCGACGTCGGTGGCCGAACTGCACGCCACCATCCAACGATTCCGACCGGAGTTACGACTCAGCCCCGACGGCGCCACGGCTCGCGACTTCGTCGTGCGCGGCGTCCAACGCGGGCCGAGTCGCCGATTGGTGAACTGGCTGCTCGTTCGCTGTTCGTTCGCCTTGATGACCCCCTGGGAGTTGGATCTCCTCGGCGTCAAACGACGACCGGTGTGGAACCGGCTCGTCGTTCTTCCGGCGACGACGCTGCTCTGTCGGCTCCTACGGCTCTTCGTGCCGCCGCCACCTACGTAGCGAGTCCGAGACCCCCGTCGATGACGACGACCTGACCGGTCACGTACGCCGAGTTCGCGAGGGCCACGATCACCTCGGCGATGTCGTCGGGCCTGCCACTTCGTTTGAGCGGCGCGACGGCGTTCACGAAACCGCGCACGGTCTCCCAGTCGGCGGTCCAGGGCGTGTCGACGAGTCCCGGCGCGACGGCGTTCACGCGCACGTCGGGCCCGACGACCTTGGCGAGCAACGCGGTCATGTGATTGACCGCGGCCTTGGAGACGGCGTAGGGAATCGACGAACCGGTTGGTCGCAGCCCGGCCAACGACGAGACGTTGACGATCGCGCCGTGGCTCGAGCGCAACGCGTCCATCGCCGCGACGCAGAGGCCCCACGTGCCAAAGACGTTGACTTCGAAGATCTCTCGCCACACGTCGAGCGACGCGGCCGCTAGATCGGCGTGGGGAATCAACTTGGTCGTGCCGGCGTTGTTCACCAACACGTCGAGTCGTCCGAAACGTTCGAGGACGTCGGCTACGAGCCGAAGACAGTCCTCATTCTTGGCGATGTCGGCCTGCAGATAGATCGACGCCGGTGTCGCCGCGGCGAGTCGCTCCCCCGCCTCGACGCTGTGCACCGAGTTGAAGACCACCCGGTCGCCCGCGGCGGCGAATCGCTTCGCCGTAGCTTCACCGATGCCGCTCGTCGATCCGGTGACCAGTACGACGCGTTCGCTCATCGCTACCTCCGGCGTAGTCGCCACGAACCGGCCCAGTGTTGACCCGGTTCGAGGACCACGATGTCCTTGCCACTGCGCAGCGCGTCGGGCGGACAGGTCATCGGCTCGACCGCGACGGCGGTGCGTCGTCGACCCTTCTCCAAGTGGTCGCCGGTGAAGACCTGGAGGTACGGGAAGTTACGATCGACGCTCAACTCGATCGCCCCGCCAGCGGCGTCGACGAGCACGACCGTGGCCAGTCCCGAGTCGTCGCGCACGAGTTCGGTGAACGTGGTGTCGAGCACGTGACCGTTCACGGACTTCGACGTCGTGAAGTCGAGGTTGTTGCCGGCGACGGGGAGGATCTCGCCGGTCGGGAGTTGGCGGTCGTTGAGCGCGACGTAGGCGTTGGCCGGGACCTCGAGCTGCGCGCCCTCAATGGTCGGCGTCGTGACGGCGAGGTACGGATGAAAGCCCACACCGAAGGGGATGGGCACGTCGTCGCGGTTGGTCACGGTCGTCGTCACCGTGAGCCCCATTCGACCTAAGTGATAGGTCACGTTGATCTCGCTGAGGAAGGGATACTCCGGTGACGGATGCAAGAGCAAGGTCAGCGAGCACCGATTCTGGTTGACCGAGTCGATACGAAAGGGTCGCCAGCGGATGAGTCCGTGGATCGCGGTGGCGTGCGCGACGTCGTCGATGGTCGGTCGGGCCGTTCGTTCCGAGAACGACCACTCGCCCTCCCCCATCCGATTGGGCCACGGGTACAACACCTGTCCCCGGGCGCCCGTGGGGACCTCTTCACCGGCGAATCCCTCGATGACACTGAGCCCGCCCTTCACGAACGTCCGCAGTGTGGCGCCAACTTCGGTGATCACGGCGCGTTCTTCGCCGTGGGCGATGGCAATCTGTTCACCGGATGGAAGCATCTGCGCTTTTCCCTTTAATCACTGACCTGTAACCGTCGCCAGTTATCGTACGCCGTATGAGAATCCTCCTTACCAACGACGACGGGATCGGTGCTCCGGGCCTCGAGGTGCTGGCGCGAAACGTCGCGCGCTGGATCGACGAAGGCCCGGATGATGAGATTCGCGAGGCCATCGTCGTCGCGCCGAGTGTGAACCACTCGGGTATGTCCGCCGCGGTCGGTGACGTCTTCACCAATCCCAGCGTCAACTACGAGCGTCGCGTCATCCCCGGCGCGGAGTCGCTGGTGGCCTACGCGTTGGAGGCTCCCCCGGCGCTCTGTGCGATCCTCGGCGCCGTCGGCAGCTTCGAGTTCCAGCCGGACCTCGTCTTGTCGGGCATCAACGCCGGCGCGAACGTGGGGCGAAGCGTCCTGCACTCGGGCACGATCGGCGCGATCTTGACCGGGGCGCAACTCGGCCTGTCGGGACTCGCCGTCTCCGTCCAGTGGGGTGAGGACGTCCACTACGACACCGCCGGCGAGGTCGCGATCGAAGTCTTGCAAGAGCTGATGGACGCCCCGTCGCGAACGCTCTTCAACCTCAACGTGCCCAACCTCTCGGCCACCGACATGAAGGGCGTGCGCCGCGGACGCATCTCGAGCGCCGGCGTCGTGAAGTCGGCGCGACCGTCGATCAAGGGTGAGGCGCTCGGCGAGCGCGGAGCGCTGTCCCTGCGACTCGGCGCGGCGACGCCCGACATCGGCGACGTCAGTGACGAGGACGCCGACGAAGACGGCGCCTTACTCGTCGCCGGTTATGCCTCACTCACCCCGCTTCGCGGCCCCCACGAGGACGCGGACCCCGGACTCGACGGACTGGTCCACTCGGCGCTCGAGGCGATCGCGCGACACCTGCATAAGGTTCGCTAATCGTCGATCGGGCGACGGCGCTGCTCTTTCACGCGGCCGCGAGCCTTCTTGTCATCGACCCGGCGAACCTTTGAGCCCTTGGTCGGCTTCGTCGGACGTCGAGGGGGCGATCGGGTCAACGCCACCGCGATCTTCTCGGCCAGCTGTTCGAGCGCGGCGGAGCGATTCTGTCCCTGCGAGCGGAAGCGGCCGGCGCTCGTTCGAACGACCGGTCCGATCTTCTGGATCAGCAACGCACGATCGGCGTTCGACAGGGCCTGGGACTCAGCGACGTCGAAGGACGCGACGACGCGCGTCAACGATCGATTGGCGTGCTGCCCGCCCGGACCACCGGACGTCGTCACGCGAAGTGCGATCTCGTGCGACGGAATGGTGAGGCGAGCGCGTATGAAGAGCGATCCGTCATCGAGCACGTGCGGTGTCACGACGAGTCGCGTGTCGGGAATCGGACCAACGCCAGTTGACTCGACGTCGCCACCAACTGATCGCGCGCGTCGAAGAGCTCGCAGCGTTCTTCCACCACTCCGTCGGTGATCACGACGCACCATTGACGCGCTCGCAGCCACTCCCCTTCGGGGATTTGGTGCACGTAGGAGGTCAACTGCACCGTCGGCACCCACCCCGACGAACCGAGTGGGAACGTGGCCGGTGGCAGCCCGTCGCTCGCGAAGAGCAACGTCCACGCGTCCCACACCCCGACGCCGTCATCGAGGCGGAGCCACCCCTTCACCTCGCCAACGTCGCTCGATTCGCCGTCTAACCACGTCGCGCACGAGGGGTCGAGCCGAAAGTCGACGACGTTCATCAGTTTGACCTCTTCGACCACGGTGCGCCGCAGGCACTGTTCCACGGGCGCGAGATCTGGAATGCGAGCGTCAAGGTAGCGAACGGTGGCGGCTTCACCGAGCGTCCCTAGGGCGACCAGTGACTCCGAGGTCACCGTCTCGTCCTGGACGAGTTCGACGTGGACGAACGAGGCGCTTCGACCGACCCGTCGTACGGTCGTGAGCAGTTGGGCTGGTCCGACACTCGGAGCGCTGACGTAGTTCGTCGTGATGGCCGTCGCGTGGACGTGACGAGCACCCTCGTCGCTCGCGGCGGCCAGCGCCGCATTGGCCAAGAGGCACTGCAGGTAGCCGCCGTTCGGGTGACCGACGACCGTGTAATCGTCGGAGATCAGCGCGGCGAAGCGTCCGGGGC
Organism: uncultured Acidimicrobiaceae bacterium; assembly: GCA_963804325.1. Classification (GTDB taxonomy): domain Bacteria; phylum Actinomycetota; class Acidimicrobiia; order Acidimicrobiales; family RAAP-2; genus RAAP-2. The sequence continues at coordinate 178,329 of CAWDPT010000010.1, read as the reverse complement.
CGCGCGGTTCAACGGCCGCGGCGTCGCGCAACGACCGACTCTATGGCGCGGCGCTCATGGAGAAACCTTAACGGTGGTTTTCATTCGAACCGTTAGATTGGCGAATGAGAAAGAGGTATCGATGAGGACCATTCCCTATTTCATTAACGACGAGCGCGTTGAAGGAGAGGGCGATCTCCTCGTCTTCAACCCGGCAACCGGCGACGTCAACGCGCACGTGCCCATCGCCAACGCGAAGCTCGTCGATGACGTCGTCGCCATCGCGCGCAACGCCGCGCAGAGCTGGCGCAACTCGTCACTCTCACAGCGCACCAACGTGCTGTTCACCCTTCGCCAACTCCTCGTCGAGCACGCCGATGAGTTGGCGGCCCTCATCACCCAAGAGCACGGCAAGACCATCGCCGACGCGAAAGGTGAACTGGCCCGAGGGCTCGAGAACGTGGAGTACGCCTGCGGACTGACCGAACACATGAAGGGCCAGTTCTCGAGCCAAGTCGCCGACGGCGTCGACGTCCATTCGGTGCGCGAGCCGGTCGGGGTGGTCGCCGCGATCACGCCCTTCAACTTCCCGATCATGGTGCCGCTCTGGATGACCGCTAACGCCCTCGCCACGGGCAACGCCGTGATCCTCAAGCCCTCCGAGCGCGACCCGTCGGTCTCCGTGCGCCTCGGTGAACTACTGAAAGAGGCCGGCCTGCCCAGTGGCGTCTTCAACGTGATCCACGGCAACGCCGACACCGTCAACCAACTGCTCGAACACCCGGGCATCGACGCGATCAGTTTCGTCGGTTCCACGCCGGTGGCGCGCCACGTGTACCTCACGGGTACCGCGCACGGCAAGCGCGTGCAGGCGCTCGGCGGCGCCAAGAACCACATGGTCGTCTTGCCCGACGCCGACCTCGACATCGCGGCCGACGCCGCCATCAACGCCGGCTTCGGTTCGGCCGGCGAACGATGCATGGCGATCAGCGTGGTCGTCGCGGTCGGCGACATCGCCGATGATCTGATCGGTCGCATCACCGATCGACTTGACAAGTTGACCGTCGGACCGGGCGACGACGCCACCAGTGACTTCGGTCCGGTCATCACGAAAGAGCACCGCGACCGCGTCGTGGGCTACGTCAGGTCAGCGCCGAGTGACGGCATCACCGTGGTTCGCGACGGAACGTCCTGGGCCGACAAGCCCGGGTTCTTCGTGGGACCGTGCCTGCTCGACGGCGTCGAGCCGGGAATGAAGGCGTACGACGACGAGATCTTCGGACCGGTCCTCGGGGTGTCGCGCGTCGCGAACTACGCCGACGCGGTGAAGATGGTGAACGCCAACCAGTACGGCAACGGCGTGGCGCTCTTCACGCGCGACGGCAACGCCGCGCGGCTCTTCTCGCGAGAGGTGAGTGTCGGGATGATCGGCATCAACGTGCCGATCCCGGTGCCGATCGCCGCCTACTCCTTCGGGGGCTGGAAGAACTCGCTCTTCGGTCACAGTCACATCTACGGGCCCGAAGGCTTCGCCTTCTACACCCGGGCCAAGGTCGTGACGACGCGTTGGCCCCAACCGTCGGAATCGCAGATAGACCTCGGCTTCCCCACGACCCGCTAGGTCGTGATCGCCTCGACGCACACGTTCCTTCACGGCGTCGGCGATGGGCTTCGCGAAACCCTCGCCATGCTCTGGATCACCTGGTGGCCCCTGGTCCTCGGTTTCACGCTGTCAGGTTTCGTCCAGAGCCTCCTGCCGCGTGACGGCCTGCGCGCGCAACTCGGCACGACGAACGCGACCTCCGTTGCCAAGGCCTCGATGCTGGGCGTCATCTCGTCGTCGTGCAGTTACGCCGCGAGTGCGATGTCGCGCGCCCTCTTCGCGCGCGGTGCGTCGTGGACGAACTCCATTGTCTTCATGGTCGCCTCCACGAACCTGGTGATCGAGCTCGGGATCGTCTTGTACCTGTTGCTCGGCTGGCCGTTCGTCGCGGCCCAGTTCGTGGGCGGGGCGCTGATGATCGCGGCGCTGAGCTTCGCGACCCACGTCGTCTTCTCGCGGCGCTACCAGGACGCACTACGCGAGCGCGTCGAACGCGACTCACCCCCCGCGATGCACGCACGCAACCAGACGTGGCGCGAACGCGCACGCGACCGAGAGAACTACCGACTCGCCGCCCGATTCACGATGGGCGATCTCACGATGTTGCGCAAGGAACTCTTCGCCGGCTTCGTGGTCGCCGGCTTCATCATGGCCGACGTCCCCAATCGCTGGTGGGCCGACATCTTCATCCACGGCCACGGTCCCTGGACGCTCGTGGAGAACGTCACGATCGCTCCGTTGCTCGCGGTCATCTCCTTCGTCTGTTCGGTCGGCAACATCCCACTCGCGGCGGCGCTCTGGGCGCACGGCGTCGCCTTTGGGGGTGTCATCAGTTTCATCTTCGCCGACCTCGTGACGCTGCCGTTGCTCTTCATCTACCGGCGCTTCTACGGCACCCGGGCGGCCCTGCGACTCTTCGCGTTGTTGTGGTTCGTCATGAGCCTCGGCGGTCTCGCGGTCGACCGGCTCTTCCACCTCGCGTCGTGGGTGCCCTCGTCACACCACGTGCGTTTCGCCAGCGGCGACTTCCCGTTGGGCTGGGACCTGGCCCTGAACGTCGCTGCGACGCTCGTCCTCGTGACGCTCTGGCTCCTCGCGCGCAGGTCGCGTCGCTCCACGGCGGTCGCCACCGATCCGATCTGCGGTATGACCGTCGACACGTCGGCACCGGGGGCCGTTCGTCACGTGCACCACGACGTCTACTACTTCTGCTCGCCGCGTTGCGCCGAGCGATTCGACGAACGTCGCCCGACGACCGAACTCCCCGAGCCGATCGGTGACGCGATGGACCCGGTCTGAGGCCACCATGGACTTTGCCACGCGGCGGCGACCGCATGAATCGAGTCGCGTACTATTTCTCCAGCGAAGGCGGTCGCGCCGCGTCCCCTTCGGGGTGAGTCTGCGGCCCCGGCCCCAATAAGTCAGGACGTCAGTACATACATGAGTAAGCAGCACACCAGTGTCCGTTCCTACGGCGTCCTCATCGACGGCAGTCGCGTCGCGATGGTGCGCTCGTCGAACCCGCGCCACAATCCACCCCTGTGGTGGTTGCCCGGCGGCGGCATCGACTTCGGCGAGGCCCCGGAGGACACCCTGGTCCGCGAGTTCCGCGAGGAGACGGGACTCGTCGTGCACCATCCGGTACTGCTCGGCGTGACGAGCGACGTGCGTCGTCGCGACAACGGTGACCGGATCCACACCGTGCGCATCCTCTTCACCGTCGAACTCGCGGGTGGTGAACTCCACCACGAGGTCCACGGCACCACCGACCACGCGGCGTGGTTCGAACTCAGCGACGTCGAGGACATGAACATCGCGGACTACGCGCGTGCCGCTATCGCGTCGGCTCAGGCAAAGTAGATCGCCGGCATCTCGCGCTTCAACATCTTGCCGGGCGCGTTACGCGGCAACGGCGCGTCGGTGAAGGCGATCCTGGTCGGGATCTTGAAGTTCGCCAACCTCGTCTGCAGGTGCGCGCGCAGTTCGTCGTCGCTCAAGTGTTGACCGGGCTTCAGCATGACGACGCAGGCGACGACCTCGCCGAGGCGCTCGTCGGGAAGCCCGAAGACCGCCGCTTCGTAGACCGCGGGGTGTTCGTAGATCGCGGCCTCGACCTCGGCCGAGTAGACGTTCTCCCCCGCGCGCAGGATCATGTCCTTGACGCGGTCCTCCACGTAGAGGTACCCGTCGTCGTCGATGTGACCGATGTCCCCCGATCGCAACCACCCGTCGACGATGGTCTCGGCCGTCGCTTCGGGCTTTCGCCAGTAGCCCCGGATCAGCGTCGGTGATCGCATCCAGATCTCGCCGCTCTCATTCGGGCCCAACGCACGCATCTCGTCGTCGCGGATTTGCACGTCCATGACCAACGTCGGGACCGAACCGGTGGAGTTGGGATGCGTCAACGAATCGTCCCCCTCGATTCCGGGACCGTAGGCGTTGGTCTCGGTCATGCCGTAACCGAGGCTCGCGCGGCCGTTGTTGAACGAGCCGTCGATTCGCTCCATCAACGTCGGCGGCGCCGGTGCCCCGCCGCCACCGACCGAGGCCAAGGACGACGTGTCGTACTCCGAGAAGTGCGGGGACTCCATGAGGTCCCACGACTGGGTCGGCACCCCGACGAAGATCGTCACCTTGTGACGCTCGATGAGCTGTAAGGCGCGCTCCGGTTCCCAGCGATACATCATCACCAACTTCACGTGGAAGGTGAAGCACGTCATCATGACCGGAATGCACCCCGTGACATGGAAGAGCGGCACGATCAAGATGAAACACGGTGCGTTGGAGCCGCCGAGAAGGTCGGGCCCCTTGCGCGTCGAGGACACGGCGGCGCGCGAGGAGAAGGCGAAGACCGTTTGCGTAATGGTCCCGTGGGTCGAGACCGCGCCCTTCGGGAATCCCGTCGTGCCCGACGTGTAGAGGATCGTGGCGTCCATGTCGGCGCTCAACTCCACCTCGGGCATGGCGACGCCGCGCACGACGACGTCGTGCCAGTGCTCGACGTTGGGCGCCAGCGGCGCGAGCACGTCCAGTCGCACGCCGATCATGCGGACGTTCGCGCGTTGGCACGCGTCGGCGCCGCGTTCGATTCGCTCGGTATCGCCGATCAGGACCGACAGTTGCGAGTCGTTGACGGCGTACTCCATCTCCGGAGCGGTCCACCAGGCGTTCATCGAGACCGAGATCGCACCGATCGAGAGGATCGCCGCGAACGAGATGATCCACTCGGGATAGTTGCGCATGGCGATGCCCACGCGGTCGCCCGGCTGCACCCCGAAGTGATGCACGAGCGCATATCCCAGGGCGTCGGCCTCCTCCATCACCTCGGCGAAGGTCCAGTCCTCGTCTTCGTACACGATGAACGTCTGGTCGAGTCCTCGCGCCGTGGCAAACAGCTGGCGGATATCGGACGGCGCATTCTTGAACGTCCGATCGGTGACACCGTCATGTTCGACGGCGATCACCTCGAATGGACTTCCGGCCGCGCCCACCAGGGCGTTGGCCTCTTGGTAACTCAGTCCCACCGGACCCTCCTCATCGTTGACAAATATTACGCAGGGCGACCGCGAGCGATACGTGATTCACCATGGTGAAGTGCAGTGTGAAGAGGGTGAAGACGAAGGGCGAGGTTAGGCGAGAGCGGCGGCCGCGGCGGCCTTTTGCGCCATGCGTTCGACGCCTTCGCCCAGTTTGGCGATGAACTCCGCGAGGTCCTGGCGCGCCTTTTCCGCCTCGGCGCTGAGCCCGGCCAGATGTTCGACGTCCCAGAGACCGAGCACGGGATCGAGCACGTCGCGCAGGAACTGCTTGAGACCGTAGATTCCCTCGCGCGCGATGCGCACCGCGTGGCGCGTGAAGCTCGGGATCCCCGTGCCGGGCATCGCGAAGTCGCGCACCTGTTTCGCCACGGCGATCATCATCGTGGAGGGATCGATGGCGAAGGCGGCCAACGTGAGGTCGCGGTAGAAGAGGTAGTGCTTGGTCTCGTCACCGGCGATGAGTCCCAGGACGTTGCGACCGATCTTGTCGTCCTTCGGCAGTTTCGCTCCGGTGTTGCGGTGGGCGATCTGCGTGGCGCGCTCCTGGAACGACACGTAGGCGATCAGCTCGGCCATGTCCTTGGGTTGGGGTACCTCACCCTTCTTCATCTGCACGCGACGGCCGTCTTCGAGCAGCGTCGGGTCGATGCAGCGACTGATGTGTACCCAGTCGCGCATGACCATGGCGTGGCGGTTCTCCTCCATCGTCCACTGGTGATTCCAGTCGAGAATCGGATGTCCCTTGGGGGCGTGGCTGAGCAGCGTGTGCGTGTAGTAGGGCAGGTTGTCCTCGGTGAGCAGGTTCACGTAGATCGAACTGCGCACGCCCTCATTGAGTGGGTACTGCGACTTATCCCACGGCACGTCGGCGAAGTTCTCGCCCTCGCCCCAGTTGATCTGCTCGTGCGGATACCACAGGCGCGGTGCCTCGAGGTGTCGGTTGTAAAGGCGCTCGACATCGGGCGCAATTTCACAGAGGAGATCGGTGCGGCTCTTCGGGGAACTCTTAAGGACCATCAACTGCCTTTCGCTCACCTCACGAGGTGAGTTACCACTTCAAGCGTAACTCGCCGCGCGATATGACAATCTATTAACTTGTGATTCGGCGCACAAGACGCTGAACTATTCTGCTTGTCTCGTGAAACTCATTGAGTCACTCGTTCCCGCCGATTTCCGCGGCTCCCTCACCGGCCCCCTGCGCCGGTTCTACTGCGCCACGTTCGTTTCGGCGATGGGCAGCGGCCTGACCTACTCACTCTTCGTGATCTACCTGCACAACGTGCGAGGGTTCTCCACGGACTTCGCCACGCTCTTGCTCTCCCTCGTCGCTCTGGTCGGCATCTGCTCCAGCCCCATCTGGGGATCGTTCACCGACCGGTTCGGTCCCATCACCGTCATCATGGTCACCGTCACCGCCGACGCCGCGACCTTGATCCTCTGGGCGCACGCGCGCACCGAGTCCCAGGCGACCCTCACCGCACTCTTGATCGCGCTCTTCGGGGGCGCGGGCTGGGGGGCGTCGAGCACCCTGCTGTCACGAATCGTGCCTCGCGAACAGCGACAGCGCGCATTCGGACTCAACTTCATGTTGCTGAACCTCAGCATCGGATTCGGCGTGCTCGTGTCGGCGAGCATCGTCGACCTTCACCACCCCGAGACCTTCGTCATCCTCTACACGTTCGACGCCGCGGTCACGTTGTTGGCTGGACTCATCACCTTTACCCTGCGCCGCTACGGCGGAGCGATCAAAGAGCTTCGCGAGGACGCGCATCTGCGAGAGGAAGGTTGGCGCGAGGTGCTGCGCGACCGTCGACTCCGTAGCTACGTCGTGGCCGCGGTCGTCTTGATGATCGGTGGGTATGGCTCCCAAGAGGCGGGCTACAGCCTCTTCGTGGTGAACAACTTGCACCTGTCGGTCCACGTCATCGGCGTGATCTTCTTCTTCAACACGACGACCATCGTGTGCTCACAACTCTGGGTGCTCAATCGAATCGAGGGCAAGAGTCGCACCAAGGTGATGGCCGGGGTCGCCCTCCTCTGGTTCATCTTCTGGGTGATCCTCGACGCCGCGTTGGCGTTGCCCAAGGCCCTCGCGATCGTGTCGCTCTGCGTGGCGATGGTGGTCTTCGCCGTCGGCGAGACGATGCTCTCCCCCGTCGGAGGGGCCCTCGTGAACGAGATCGCGCCCGAGCACCTACGGGGTCGCTACAACGCCGCGGCCGGCCTCGCCTGGGGGGCCTCGGGCACACTCGCGCCCGCCATCACGGCGTTCTATTTCAACGAGCACGTGGGCAACTGGTGGCCCCTGGGTACCGGCGTGACCGCGCTCATCGGGGGCGCCCTCATGCTGCGACTACGTCGCCTCTTGAGCGCGCCCGAAGACGGTCGAGAGCCGTACCCCACGCACGTCGCCAGCGAGTGATCGAGGGTCGGCCGTGCAGTTCACCCGAATCGACGCCACCAGTGACGAGCAGTTCGACGCGTGGTTCGCCGTGCTGCAGCGCTCCGAACGGGCGCGCGATGGCGAAGCGGGCCAGGGTTGGCACCCCGATGAGTGGCGCGCGAGGTCCCTCGACGAATCGGCGCCACGTTACTTTCAGCTCTTCTCCCTCGGATCGACTGCGAATCCGGTCGCTGTCGGCGCGCTCGAAGTAACGCGCGACGACAATCTCGCCTTCATCGAGGGCAATCTGTTCGTCGATCCTTCCGAACGTCGACGCGGCTACGGCTCGGAGCTCCTCCAACGACTTGAAGCCGCGGCGTGCGAATTGGATCGACCGACACTGGTGATCTTCGTCATCGAGGGATCGCGTGAGATCGGCACCGGCCCCAACCGAGCCTTCGCGCTGCGTCACGGGTACCGCGTCGCCGAAGAGAACGTCCGACGCGACCTCGATTGGCCCCGCCCCGAAGGAGAGCTCGATCGACTCTGGAACGAGTGGAGTCCCTTCGCCACGGACTACGAGATCATCTCGTGGACGAAGGGCACGCCCGACGAACTCGTCGAAGGACGAGCGCACCTTTCGGCGATCATGCCGGCCGAAGCGCCGCACGTCGAACTCGACGTCGAGGCCGAACACTGGGACGCCGCTCGAGTTCGCCTCCACGAGGCGACGACCGACGCGATGGGTCGCGACCTCCTCGTCGCTGCGGCCCGACACCGCGCGAGCGGAGAACTCGTCGGCTACAGCGAACTCACGGTGTCACGCGAACAGCCCCAGACCGCCTATCAGTGGGACACCCTCGTCGTCGGTCGCCACCGGGGTCACCGACTCGGCGGACTCTTGAAGGTGACGACGATGCGCTTGCTCGAGGCCGGCGGGTACCGGACGAAGAAGATCACGACGTTCAACTCGACACTGAACGGTCCCATGATCGCGGTCAACGAAGCGATCGGCGCGCGCGTCGCCGGCGCCATGGTCGCCTGGCGCAAGGACCTCTAGGGGTTGATGGCCCTCGGGCCCTCGACGATCATCTCGCGCACCTCATCAAAGTTCATGTTGTAGGGACCGATCCAACTGAGGAACCAGTCGACGCCGGCCTTCGCCCACGGCGAGGGATCGTCACCGATGAAGCCGCTGATCACGATGTCGAAGCGCTCCCAGTCGGCACCCTCGTCGGTGAGACGTTGACGCAGATCGGCGACGTCCTTCGGGTCTTTCATCTGAATGACGAAGACGCCGCCGTAGTGCGCGGCGCGACGGATCGGCGCGGGATTCGGCCAGCGCGCCGCGAGCCAGATCGGTATGCCGCCTTCACGCGCGGCCGTCGGTTCAAACGTGACGTCGTCGGCCCGGTAGTACGGGCCGTCGTGCGTGACGCGTTTCCCGGAGAGCAGTCCCGTCAGGACCTCGAGACCTTCACCGAGCATTGCGCCGCGCTCGCGGGCGTCCGTGGTCTCACCGAACTTCGAGAGCTCGCCCGACTCGCCGTCGTCGCCGATGCCGAAGCCGAGGATCAGTCGGCCCCTCGAGAGGAGGTCGAGCGTCACGGCCTGGCGCGCGACGACCTGAGGTCGTCGTCGGTTGAGCGGCGTCACCATCGCACCGAGTTGGATGGTCGACGTCGCCGAGGCGATCGCCGCCAACGAGATGTAGGGATCGAGGATCTTGGTGACGCCTCCGGCATAGAGCAGATGGTCCCAAAGGAAGATGCCGTCCCAGCCAGCCGATTCGGCGACTTGAGCCAGTTCGACGAGCCGATGGGGATCGGCGACACCGTCAAAGGCGGGAAAGAACAGACCTTGTTGCACGCACACCTCCGAACACAATCAGTGGATGACAAACACTAAGCCTTCCGAGGACGGGGGTTCCGTGAGGCCTCGCGCACGCGAAGGGGTCCCGTACACTCGACGTCATGACGTCGGGATATTCCGGGACGCCCCTGGCCGCGAAACTCGGGATCAAGAGCGGTCATCGGGTGATGTTGATCGGCGTTCCTCGCGATTGGTCGATTGAAGATCTCCCGGAGGACGTTCACGTCGTTCGTCGAATGGACGGTCCCTTGGCGAATGTCGTCGTCGCGTTCGTCGAGAGCGCCGCCTCACTCGAACGACGAATCGACGTGTTCTCCACTACCATCACCACCGACGGAGCCCTGTGGATTGCCTGGCCCCGCAAGGCCGCCGGACACATCTCGGACCTCACCGACAACGTCGTACGAAACGCCGTCCTGCCATTGGGCCTCGTGGACGTGAAGGTCGCTGCCCTCGACGAAGACTGGTCGGCACTGAAGATGGTGTGGCGCAAAGAACTCCGTGGCGCGAGGCGCTGAGACGACCTCGGCCCCGTTCGATGCGCCTTTGACTAGCCCCTTCGAGCGCGAAGGGCGGGCACGCCCAATGGAACCGCGGCCACGACGGCGGCGATCAGACCGACGAAGGATCCCCAGCCCCAACCGATGCCGCTAAATCCAACGCCGCCCGGCTTGTCGATGAAGGCAATCACCACGAGGATGAGGTTGATCGCTGAGCCGAACAGCAGCAGTTGATCGCCCGACACTGGCATCTTGAAGGGCATCTCCTTGAAGCCCGCGCGTGAAACCAAGTACACGAGGATCGCGAGACACAACAAGAAGACGAGGTACATCCATCCGTGCCATAGACCGTCGACGGACACCGAACCGAGTCCGAAGCTATAGGTGTACCACGGGAGGAAGAGCGAGATGAACAACACCAGCGTCGCGATTGCGGTGGTGCGCTCAGCCTGTGACCAGCGTTTCATATCGAACGAGAAAGACGACTTACTGGGTACATCACTCACGGCGGCCCCTTATGTTGTGTGCTGACCCAAGATCTTGAGGTCAGATTTTTCTCAGCATACTGAAATTGTGTACGCGACGCCGGATTCAACGTCGGTTTTCTCTCTCGGTCGAAATGCTGATCAACCGGTCAATCTCACGAGTGATTCCTCAGTCGCTAGGGCGTCAGTTGCACGCGGGGTAGTTCTTGAGTCCCCACAGATGAGCGACGATTGACGGCACGTCTTTGGCGCAGAGCGGGAATCCCGGTGAGCCGGTCATGAACCATTTGCCGGCGCCGATCTTGTTGAAGATGCCCATGCTTCCGCCGTCTTGAAATGAGACCTGGGCCTTGTAGCTCGCTGGCATCACCAGATTGAAAGAGGCGATGGCCCAATCACGGTGATCGACGGCGTCATAGGCGATGACCGGCCGGTTCGGGCCACTGGGCGAGAAGATCTGGCCCCACTTGATCCGGTCGGTGCTGAGCATCTCTTTGTTGGCGATCTTGTACTTGAGGAATGCCGCCTTCAGGTCGGCCATGCTCGCCGAGGTCGCCCTGATGGTGTGCGACACCTCCGGCGGCGACGCGCCCGATGGCGTATGCCGGTTCGCAACGACGAGGGCGGCGACGGCGATGACCACCAAGACCACGAACCCGAGGAGCCATCGCTTCATACGTATTGGAATGTAGTGCCCGGCGCTAAGCGCAGCCCGGATAGATGTTGAACTGCCAGAGATGGACGACGACCGAAGGAAGTCCTGCACCGCAATAGGGCGCGATCGGTGAGCCGATCATGAACCATTTGCCAGAACCGACTTTATTGAAGATGCCCATGCCGCCACCATCCTGGAACCAGACTTCGGCCTTGAAACTCGCGGGGAGGACCAGATCGAACGAAGCGATCGCCCACTCGCGATGGTCGACGGCGTCGTAGGCCATATCCGGCTTCCTCAATACGTTGGACGAGACGATCGCTGCGTCGCGGACCCGGTCGGTGCTGAGCATCTTATGATTCTGGACCTTGTACTTGAGGAACGCCGCTTTCATACCGGCTAAGTCGCCCGCCGTTGGGTGGAGAAGGTGCGAGACCGCCCGCGGCGCGGCCGACGAAGGGGTACCGCGGTTCGCGGCGGTCAACATCGTTGACACGATTGCGACCGACACCACGACAGCGATGAGCGATCTCTTCATATGTATGGGAATGTAGCGCGCCAGCGAGTCACGTACTCGGCGGACCGAGCGACCAACTCCCTACGGGCCTTCGGTGCCGTTGGGCCCGCACGAACGTGGGTCCCACGGCTGCAGCGCCTGGGTGACGTCGGTCGGTGCCGACAGGTCGGTGTCGTGCTTGACCGCTGCCGGATCGACGACCGTGATCTGCGTCACCGGCCTCGTGGTCGTGGTCGTGGGGCTTACGTGATGCTTTCGTTTCGGCGTCGTGGTCGTGGTCGTCGTCGCGTGCGGCGGGGCGATGACGCTGACGTCGGAGCCGGTGAGCACCGTCACGTCCGCCCCGGCCGTCGTGCGACCAAGCGCCATCACGGCCGGACCTTCGATGGTGCGGAGAACCGTTTGTGCCGCGGCCAAGGACGCGGCCGAGTTGTTGGCGTGATACACCACCGTCTCTTCACGCACGCCGAAGGGCGTCGCGGTGCCGACACCGTGGACGTCGAACCCACGACGTCGAAGACCCGCCGCGACGATGTGTTGCTGGTTCGCAACGCCCGTCCCGTTCAGCACCGAGACGGTGATCGTCGAACTCGCGGGCAGTGCTTTGCCGTCCATCGTGTTGATGTCCGCTCCGACGTCCAAGAACCGATCGACCGTTTGCGTGACACCGGGCTCGATCGGGAATTCGACGTCGCCGTAGTAGTAGCCCTGGTAGAGGTAGCCATTGGGGGTCTCCACGAGCACGACGGGTACCGTCAACTCCGGGACCGTCGCGACCGACACACCGTGGAAATGTTCGGCGAGTCCGAGCAGCGCTTCCGTGGTAAGTCCCTGATCAACGGTCAGATATCGAGCGACCGACGTCGCCAGCCGCTGGTCGGTCAGCGGATTCGCGATTCCCTTGGCCTTGACGGCGTCGGCCAGCACTTTCAAGAACTCGTGGTCGCGACGAATGCGCGCGAGGTCCGACAGTGCCTCTTGGGGCCAGGTGCGGTAGTTGGTGCTGTCGCCCGGGAAGCGAATCTGGAGATGGCGCGCCCGCACCACCTGCAACGCGCGCGTGCCGTTGAGCTGGATGCATCCGGGATGACGCACGTAGAGACCCGAGTAGGCGTCAAAGACCGACATCGGGAAGTACATCTTGATGCCGCCGAGCACGTTCACGACGTCGGCGAACGTGTCGAAGTTCAACTCGACGTAGTGGTTGATCGGAATGGCGAAGTCCTCTTGGATCGCCTTGACGAGTTGATCGGGTCCGTTGTAGAGCGCGGCGTCAATCTTGTTCGCTCCGTCGACGCGCGCGTTGGGCACGAAGAGGTCACGAGGGAGCGACAACACCGACACTTGGTTCGTGGTCAAGTTGAGGTGCAGGATCATGACGACGTCGCTGTTGACGCCGGTCACGCCTTGGGAGCACAGGCCGTAGGCCTTGTTCTGCACCTTCAGGCCGCAGCGCGTCGTGGAGCCGACCAGCAGGATGTTCTCGGTGTTGTTATAGGTCTTCGTGGTCTCGTCGGGGATGGTGACGTGATGGATCAGGTGGTTGATGTACCAGTAGTCGCCCGCGACGGCCGCGACGATCACCACGATGACCGTCGCGAGTGAGACGAGGACGACCTTCTTGCGCGAGCGCTTCACCCGCTGAGCGTGTTGTGGAGCGCCGTGGCGGGCCTCGATGGCCTGTCCGAGGGCTTCGAGGCGATTTCGATTCGGTACGTGCGGTGCTGGGGTACCGGAATCCGACATGGTGCGATTTTACCGACGCGCTTCGTTCACTCGGGGAGACCGAAGCACTCAACGCACTGCGGTCACCGATTTAGATGGAACGACCAGCGTTTTCCCAATACGGCTGACGCAGTTTGCGCTTGAACATCTTGCCGGAGTCCTCTCGCGGCAACGACTCGTGGAACGTGATGACCTTGGGAACCTTGAAGCCCGCCAGGTGGGCGCGCACGTGGTCGCGAATGGCCTCGGCGCTCAACGTCACGCCCGCGTCGAGTTTTATCGCCGCGGCGATCGACTCGCCGTACTCGTCGTCGGGTATACCGAAGACCGCGCAGTCCGCGACCCCGGCGAGCTTCAAGAGGCAGGCCTCGATTTCGATCGGATAGATGTTGACCCCGCCGGAGATGATCATGTCGCGCGCGCGGTCGCAGAGGTACAAGAAGCCGTCAGCGTCGAGGAACCCGATGTCGCCACACGTGATCAGTCCGTCGCGCTCGACCTCGGCGCGCGCCTCGGACTTACCGAAGTACGTGAAATCCGAGTTCGCGGCCGCTCGCACGAAGATCTCACCGGACTCCCCCGTCGGCACCGGACCGTCCTCGTTGATGACGCGCACGTCACTGGACGGCAGTGGACGTCCGACGGTGCCCGGGTGGGCGAGCCACTCCTCGCTCGTGCAGCCGGTGATGAACCCGACTTCGGTGCTGCCGTAGAACTCGTGGACGATGGGACCCCACCACTCGATCAACGCGCGCTTCACGTCCGGCGGACACGGCGCGGCGGTGTGCGAGACGTGTCGCAGCGACGAGATGTCGTAGCGCTCTCGCACCTCTTGTGGCAGTCGGAGGAGTCGCACGAACATCGTGGGCACCATGTACATCGACGTGATCTGGTGACGCTCGATCAACGCCAGGAACTCCTCGGGATCGAAGCGATCCTCCAATACCAGTAAGGCCCCGTAGGCGCGTGCCGCCACGAGCCCGTAGGCGTAGGGCGCCGAGTGGTACATCGGTCCGGCGATGATCGTCCGCATGCCGGGCCAGACCCCAAAGATCTTGGTCACCTCGGACATGTAGTCGACGCTCTGGCTCCCGTCGTTCGTGCCCGGCAGTCGCCGTACGCCCTTGGGGTGTCCGGTCGTGCCCGAGGTGTAGATCATCGACAGGGGATCGCCGATGAAGACGTCGCGCAACTCTTCGAAGCCGTCGCGCCACGTCGACCACTCGGTGACGTCACTCGGCAAGGTGGCGAGTTCCTCGTCGATATCGAAGTGCTCGGCGATGCTCGTCGGTGTCGTGACGCCCACGATCGTGACCGACGAGGGCAGCGCGTGACGAACGCGATGCAACAGGTCCGCGTGCGCGACGACGACGACGGCCCGCGAGTCATTCACGACGTAGGCCACCTCTTCGGCGCTGCCGTGCCAGTTGATCGGCACGGTCGCGGCGCCGAGCGCCGACGCGGCGAAGGCCGCTTCGAAGAACTCGTGGTCGTTGCGCAGCAGAAGAGCGACGGAGCCACCAGGTTCCACGCCGAGTGAGCGCAGTCCGGTCGCGGCGCGACGTGCCCGGCTCATCAGTTCGTCCAAGGAGACGAAGACGTCCCCGCGCAAGACCCCCGCTTCGGTATCGGTGTCGTCCTCGATCGCGATCGACTCTTCTGCCTGGCTCATCGTTCTCCCCACGCCCGCCCGTGCATCACCGGACGTTAACGCAGTCCCTCGCAGCGGCTCCGACGAAGTGTGGCGTGCGCTACCGCGGCGCCGTCCACCGAGTGACCGATTCGTCGATGACGGTACATTGAACTCATGAGCGAGAACTACCAAGAAGCGGGCATCGTTTGTGGCACCGACGCCCTAGAGATCCGTCACTACTTCCTGTGGGGGTCCAAGACGATTCCCTACGGTTCGATCAAGGGCGTTCAGCGCGTCGCGCTGGCCGCGATGAAGGGTCGAGCGAGGATCTGGGGCACCGCCAATCCGGGCTACTGGGCCAACCTCGACACCAAGCGACCGTCCAAGAAAGAGGGCCTGGTCCTCGATCTCGGCACTCGCATCAAGCCGTTCATCACGCCCTCCGACATCGACCGCGTCGAGGCATTGCTGCGTGAGCGCGCCGGTCTGGGTCCCGCCGGACCGACGGTCACGGCGCCATTCATTTGATCCGACCAGTCCGAGGCTGAGCGAGAACGCACGACGACGCCCGCCGTCGCCACGACCTCAACGTGAAGTCATCGCGACGGCGGGCGTCGCTCGCACTCAGCTCTTGGTGTCCGGAGTGGTGACTCGAGCGACCGCGACGTCGATGTCCGACTTGGCGTCCTTGGCGGTCTTCAAGCCCTTCTCGAACTCCGACTTGGCCGATCCCAGGTTCTTCGCGAACTTGGGGATCGCCGCTCCGCCGAAGAGAAGGACTCCGAGAACAATCACCACGATCAATAGATCCGGCCCGAATATTTCACCTATAAACATGTACTGCTCCTTTGTTCCTCATTCGACGTGACGTCGACTAACTCGGTGTGTTGTAACCGCTGTAGGGCGTGCCCAGGTACGGGAAGCTCGTGAGCAGTGAGAGGCCGGCGCCGGTGTCGCCGTCGCTGACGTCGGCAATCGCGGCGTCCTTGACGTAGGTCCCGTCCACGAAGGGAATCGTGATACCGGCGATCGCCTGCAGCTCGATGGTGACGACATCATCGATGACCCGACGTCCGTTGGGATAGCCGGCGAAGTCACCACCGAGGATTCCCATGGCACTCGGCGTCGACGCCGGTGGGATCGCGAGGTTGAGTCGCAGCATGTCGGCCTGGGTCGCGCCCGTGAACGTCGAGTACGTCGGAGCGATCACGCCGGCCGGGATGCCCGTGAGCAGGATGGCCTCGAGGTCCGCGCGGGGCTTGGAGTAGGCCGCCAGATTCTTGAAGAATCCGGGATAGAGGACGTTGAGCAGTCCCGCCAACTCCGGGTGCGCGACACCGTTCGCGAAGAACTTGTCCTGCCACGGTGGTGACGCGTTCCACAGATCCTTTTGGGAGAGCGGAACGAGCACCTCGTTGACGAGGGGATTGCCCAGGCGCGACACCTGGACGTAGGGTCCCGTGAAGTCATCCCATCCGTGGTTCGAGTCCCAGACCCGAGCCTTCTGACGACTCGCCGTCGTCCACACGCCGACGCTCGAACCGGCCAACGCCGAGTTGGTGGGCGCGACGCCTCCGGCGGCGATGTCCGTTATGGGCACCTGAATCGCGATGCTGTGCACGTTCGATGACGCGAGGGAGTTCACTCCTGGTGCGGCACTGAGTGAGAGACCCGGGATCATGAACGTGTTGTGCAGATTGGCGATGGGTCGCAGGTCACCGAGGTCGAAGATCGCACCGAGGTCGACGAAGAATGCATCCGCTCGCTGACCAGCGAAGACCGTGCGACCGTTCGACATCGAGTGCACGGCGGCACTGGCGAGCGACGCGTAGTTCGGCGTCGATAGCGGTCCGATGTTGCACGGCGGGCACGGCACGTTCTGCGCCAGCACCTGGGGGAAGCCGTTTTGCGTCACCCGGGTCACCGAGTAGAACTGACGGCGATTCCAGTTGGCACTGTTGAGCGACTCGATCGGACCCACGTTGTACAGGAAGGTCGTCGGGATCGTGTTCACGGTCTCGAAGTTGAACTGGTACGTGACATCGGCGTAGCCGTCGCCATCGTTGTCGATGTGGATCTCGTAGAGGACGTCGTCACCGAACTCATAGAAATTCGGCCCGCCCGCGGGGGTTTCGAGTGGGATGTAGTTGGCGATCAACGTCACGGTGTTCGACTTGTCGGGACTGATGAAGGCGTAGAGGTCCGTGCTGTCGGCGACGGGGTCCTTGGAAATCTCTGGTGCTTCGCGGTGTGATGACATGGGTAGCTACCTTTCTAACGAGCTGCGCGAATGAGACGGGCGGCGATCTTGCGATCGTGGATGGTCACTTCCTTTTGACCGATGAAGAGGTTGATCTCCCCGGTTCGGGCGTTCTTCACTCGTGCCACGAGGTGCTCGCCGACACGAAGATCGTCTTGGGGCGATATCGCCGCCTCTTTCGGGGTCGCGGCTCCAGCGCTCGCGCCCGCAAGGATCGCGGGACTCACTGCGATACTCGTGCCGACCGCGACCACGGCTGCGGCGCCGCCGGCCCTCTTGAAGAACACTCTCCTACTGACTTCCTGCATACGCCCTCCTTAAATGGGTTCCTCCTCTAATCCGTAGTGGCGCCGACGACGGATGAGATTGTTGTGAAAACTCTCGTCGCGGCGGATCTCGTCGGCGTCTCAGTTCGCCCAGGTGCCCGGATGCACGAACGGAACGGACACCCTCCCAAGCGATTCCACGACCCGCGGAACTACCATGAGCGCCATGGCCAAGTTGGTGTATTCGATGATCACGTCACTCGACGGCTACATCGCGGACGAAAGCGGCGACATCGTCTGGGGCGCTCCCGACGCCGAGGTCGGTGCGTTCGTCAACGAGATGGAACAAGGTGTCGGGACCGTTCTCTACGGTCGGCGAATGTACGAAACGATGGTCTACTGGGAGACCTTCGTCAGCTCCGACGATGATCCGATCGAGCGAGACTTCGCCGAGAGGTGGCGGAGCCAGGACAAGATCGTCTTTTCCACGACGCTGACGGAGCCCTCCAGCGCGAAGACCAGGATCGAGCCGTCGTTCGTTCCCGATGAAGTGCAGCGCTTGAAGGACACTGCCACTTCGGACATCACAATCGCCGGTCCGCACCTCGCCAGTCAGGCGATCGAAGCCCGTTTGGTCGACGAGATGCATATGTACGTCGCACCTGTCACCCTCGGAGGCGGAACGTCTGCGTATCCGGGCGATGCACTCACCCCACTAGAACTTGTGGACGTGCACCGCTTCGAGAGCGGCTTCATCCACCTCCGCTACCGCCTGAACGGCTGAGGAGGTTCACACCGGCGCCTCTTTCAGTCGAAGACGCAGGTGCGCGAACCGAAGACGATGACGCGCTGTTCCAGGTGCAGGCGGATCGCGGAAGCGAGCACGGAGCGCTCGATGTCCGCGCCGCGTCGCGTCATGTCAGCCACGTCGTCGCGGTGGGAGATGTGGACGACGTCTTGGGCGATGATCGGTCCCGCGTCGAGCTCGGCGGTGACATAGTGGGCCGTCGCGCCGATGATCTTCACCCCGCGCTCGTGGGCCCGGGCGTACGGATTGGACCCGACGAACGCCGGCAAGAACGAGTGGTGGATGTTGATGATGCGCTGTTCGTAACGTTCCACCAACCACGCGGGTAGGACGCGCATGTAGCGCGCGAGCACGATGAGATCGGGTGCGAGCTCGTCCAGTGCGTCGCCGACCTCACGTTCCTGTGCCTCACGCACGTCACCGACCGGCAGATGGTGAAACGGCACCCCGTAGCGCTCGGCCAGTTCAGCGGCCGCGGTGCGGTCACTCAACAGGGCGACGACGTCACAGTCCAACTGACCAATCGAGCTGCGTGCGATGAGGTCGCTCGGACAGTGCAGCGTCGACGAACACAGCACGACCACGCGCGCGCGTGGTCTGGTGATCGGGGTCATGGTGTAGTCGACGGCGAGTGACGAGCGCAGATCGTCCAGTTGCCGGGCGAGTTCGCGAGCGTCCACTCCCCCGGCGACCTCGATACGACAGCCAAAGTCGCCCTCGACCACGTCGGTGTGCTGGTCAAGTTCGACGATATTGCCACCGGCCGACTGGATGCTCGCGGCCAAATGAGCGACGATCCCAACCCGGTCGGGGGAACGCACGGTGAGAATGAGGCCTTGGGACCAGTCGTCAACCTTCCCCGCACGACCGTCCGCGGAGGATTCGGTCGTTGCCATGACTCTTACATTAAGTGTCAGATTTCTTTGGTTCGGTCATGTCGATGAATTCAGTTGGGTGAGTTCAAGGGAAACCGGCGGTCGTGGGCGATAACGACTCGTCGTCACGATGAGCACCATGCCGACGGCCCACGCGATCAACGCGATCACGTTGAGAGCGTTCACCGGCAGGTACCGGAGGGACAGTGGGTAGGCCACGCCGACGACTATCCAAGGGCTACTCAAGATGAGCGCGGCACTGGCGACTTCGCGCCGCTTGGTCACCCACAGCACGGCGAACAACGCGAGCAGCACGGCATCGACATAGGGCTGGCGATGCGCGATCTCGTAGGTCCCGTACCAGTAAAAGCTGGTGTAGAAACCCGGATTGGCGTGCGAATCAGTGACGAGAAAGAGGGCCGCGAAGGTGGCGAGACCAACGCTCAGGCTGGGAAGCACTCGTCGACGCGTGACGTACACGTCAGGGGCCAACAGACTCGGAACCCCCAGACTCACGAGAATGGCGATCTCCCACACGTTCGGATTGCGGTGAGCGAGTTTGGCGAGGAGTTCACCGATGATCGTGAGTGTCATGCACGCACCGGCGACGCGTCGTCGGTACTGCGGCCACTCAAAGACCACGACGACCCCTACGATCCAGATCAGATAGAGCAGGGGCCCGACGGTGAGGAACGGACCAAAGTTTGGATAGAAGAACTTCGAGTTCACCACCGGCAGATCGCCCGAGATCGATAGATACAGACCGAAAAACGCCCCCATGACCAGGCCCGGGATCGCTGCGATGTCCAGCGCTTTGCCGAACATGGTCTCACTCGTCAGACCCAGTCGCACGCGCAGGCCATACTGCGCCACGCTGATCTGGTCGCTGAGCGAGGCACGGGGAACGCGCGCCTCGGCCGCTTCTTGCAAGGTGGTGACGATCTCCTCGCCTCGTTCTTCGCGGTACGCCTTCGGATAGAACTTCAAAAGTTGTCGTGAACGTTCGAGACCCTTGGTCATGCGAAACCCCCCACGAATCGAAGTCGACGTAGGGCGATGTTGGAGACCTTCACTCGACGTTTGGACTCGTCGGCGAGCATCGTCGTTCCCTCCGGGGTCAGTTCGTAGTAGCGGCGAAGTCGTCCCTCGACGATCTCCTCCCCCGCCAATTCGATGACACCGTCGAACGTCAACCGGTCCAACATCGCGTAGAGCGTTCCCGCCTTGAGTTCCACCTCACCCTCGGAAAGTGACGCCACACCTTGGATTATCGCGTACCCGTGTTTCTTGCCCTCGGCCAACGTCGCCAGGACGAGGAACGTCGGTTCTCTCATCTCTTTGATCATGTGAGCAGTATATACAGTTGACCTGTATATGGCAAGGATTTGTCGATACGCGATACTGGTGCATGTCCAGCGCCACGATCGCCGTCAAGGGAAATGCCAGTGAAGAGTTCCCGGCCGACTTCGCGGGCATCCATTTTCAACACCTCTTCACATCGCCGGCCCGATCCGATGCGTTGGCCCACGGCAACGCCGTCATCACGCAACTTCGTGACGTCGGTGCGCTGAACACCCTGCACGTGCGCGAAATGAAAGTGCGATCACTCAGCGTCGAAGAGACGTTCACCTCCGTCGGACCCGACCACATTCGCGAGCCGTCCGGTTGGAGCGTCCTCGTGACGGGCGATGCCCACGCCGACGCCTCGAGCCTTCCCGAGGTCGTCGCGGCCCTGACCAGAGTGGGCGTGTCAATCGTCAACGTCACGTGGCACCTCGATCCCGCGACCGAGGCCAGCGCCCAGCGCGAGGTACGTCGTCAGGCGGTTGACAACGCGTTCGAAGCGGCGAACGACTTCGCGGCAGCTCTCGGTGGCACGCTCGGCGACCTCATCACGCTGGCGGATCCCGGACTCCTGAGCGCTGGTGCATCTGGCAACCCGCGAACGAGATCAGCCGGCGCGTTCCTCGCCTCGGCCACGTCGCACGGATCGCCGTGGGACGATCGAGTCGATATCGACACCTCTGTGATCACTATCACCGCGAGCGTCGAAGCCAGCTATGTGGTGAACCTCAACTAGGAGCATGAGTTAAGTTGACAAGGCCTTAGTGGCGAGGATAAGTGTCACTCCGGCTGGGATAAGAATGCCGACCAAGGTAATTCGTTGCTCGTACGCGGGCGTTCCTGCAGGGAAAGACTCGAGGACAAGAATTGTGTTGACAACCGAAACGATCCAGATAAAGAGTGCAGCAAGAAACCGAAGTGGTTTGGTCAAGCCGTCCTTGATCTGGCGAGTGCCGAAACCCGGTAAGCCGAGAAAAGTGGCGGCAAAAACAATCGTTGAGGCTCCAACGAGAACCGCATCAGTAAGTATGAGACCGCTGGGCTTTTCGAAGAAGACTTGGCTACACGCTGCGAGAACTAATAGCGACGTCGCGATTCCCAACCAGAAAAACAAAGGCCTTATACGTCGGGGCAACGGTTGATTCGGGTCACTCTTGCTCACGCGTTCAGTCTGACTCAGCCGTAAAGCTAAGTACGTGACCCTGATTTCCATAGCTACGGAAGACCGCGAACACGATTCACTCGACTGAGCCAATCAGTTGAGAGAGTACTCAGCCGCGCCGCTGAATCACTGATTGAAAGTCTCGCAAAATTGGAACAGGTGTGAACCTTCAGACCCTTAACGAGTGAACCGTAAAGGCTACTGCGACCTACTTGAACAACTGATCAATGTTGATGTCTGGTGAGGTGTTGGGCGGTGTTGGGCCGGGACGCCGCCGCCAACCGAACGTGAACGAGTCGATGGTCTCGCGTCGCCAAACTGGTGTCGCCGCGAGTTCCGCGTCCGGATCGGGAAGGGTACCTTCTGCCCGCAACTGAGCCAGTCGCTGGCGACTCACGTTAAGCAACTCGGCAAGCTCGCGACTCCCGTACACCTCAAGCTCGGCAACAAAAGTGTCAGCGTCAATCACGCTACGAGAAATCACCGTGTTGTCCGGGAAGCCCAGCGTCCTAACGCAATGTGAAATCAAACGTTCGCCGTGCGACTCCGCGTAACTAAGTGATCGCCCATCTGAGGCAACGACGACGTTCGCAAACCAACCACCTTGTGTGGCGAGCGCCCCACCCCGGTGCGCATGTTCAAGCCAGGTGTTGAGGGCCGACACCCTCTTGTCGCCCCGGGGCAGAATGTCCGAGTCACGATCAATCTGGAACTCGAGACTCACGCGACAACGCTCAATGGTTTTGATCACCGGCCATTGTAACACATGAACCTTGTCATTCTGTAAAGATTTCCCTTGCTAATCTGTAAAGAGAATGACAGAAAAACCTTACTGGTCAATCAGAGGTTTACGCCTGTAGGCGATCCGTGGCCGCCGCCGTACCAATCGCCCTTAAGACGAAAGAGTTCGTACTGAAAAAGCCACTCATGTGTCCAAGGAATGATGGTGTCGGCGATCAACATCGTGGACTTCCATTCGTAAGGCATGAAAAGACAGATCTCGTCGGGAGTGTAAACGTGCTGGAGATTCTTCCCAGGCGGAGGTTCAAGCTTCGGATCACGAACAAAAGTCTTGGGGCGGCTAATACCGTCCCAAGTGATCTCAACGAGATAGTTCCGACTCATCGGAGTGGGCCGAATCCCGTCAAGCCACCTGAGTTGGCCATTTTTAATGTTCACCGAGGCGCCCGGAAACCTCTCCTGAAGCACCAAGCGCTCCCGGAGTAGCAGCATTTGGCCGTTAGCTCTCTTCTTGTCCATAGAAGTTGTGCTGGACCGGCGGCTTCGCGCCGGTCCTTGTCGTTGCCACGAGGCCACCGGCCAGCCCGCTAAGAAAGCCGAGTTTGCCGTCGACTCGCGATTGGGTGGTCTCGAAACCCAGCACCTTCGCCAACTTCACGATGCGGCCCTCTCCGAATCCGCCGATCAGTGACTGGAGAACATTGTCCAGACCCTCCGACGAGCCCGCGGTCTCGATATCCTTCGCCACACGATCCTTCCAATCGAAGAAAGCTGCCTGGCGCTCCGGGTGTTGGCGCCACTTGTCCGCGAAGTTCTCGTCGGATACTGGGCTCTGAACTGCGTAGATGCCCCCAGACTGAGTGACGTGTTCAGACATGGCAGCGACGCAGCCAATGACGGCGTCGGCCAGCTGGTTTTCGCCCCCGTAGGCAAGTGCCACGAGAGTGGTCAGGATAATAGACGGCGGACGGAGGTCGGGCTCGTCGGCGAAGTAATGGTCCCGATGCAGTTTGAGCACCTGGACGACACGTTGGAGCGTCGTGACAGGAGGATCAGGAATCTCGGCGACCGATTTACTCAGCCGGACGGACTCACTCGTCCTCATTGCGAGTCGTACCTCGGCCGTTTTGAGGTTGAACCACGCGGCGTACGCCCTGGGATTACTCGGGAGCCAGTTGGGTAGGTCCTTGTCGGTGATCTCAATCGCAGTAGGCGAGGTCGCAATTGCGTCGGTGATTGCGGGGAGGACGTCGAGATGGAGATGGCCGAGCTGTCCGACGTTGGGGTATTCAACGACCCAACAACGGCCACTTTCTTCCATGCCCTTCGGCTTCGTTTTGGTGGCGTTCACGTAACCGCGAAGAGCGTCACCAACCTCTTTCTTCAGTTTGTCCTGGCTCGTCGAGTTTTTGGCAACGTGTCGCAAGCACACCATGTCGATGTCAAAGCCTTCGCGAGTCAGTGGCCGCACGACAGTACCAATAGCCATGGAGCCCTGAGGATAGATTTCCCAGCCATCAGGAGCCATCGACGACAAATGATTCCCAATACTGATGTACTCGGCTTCAGCGAGATGGTAGAGCCCGTCCGGCAGGTCAGCCAGTTCAGCAATTTTATTGAGTAGGGCGTCCAAGTTGAGGTCGGCTGGGGCGATGGTCATAATGTGAGGCTCCCGGTTTCTGAGTTGAGGGGGAAATAGGGCGTCGGTGTGTGATCGAGGAACTTCTTCTCAATCACCTTTACTTGCTGGCGCGTTTCGCCGGCGGCGTAGCCCATGAAGGTCGGCGCGTCGACGTGATCAAGTCGTCCCAACCGAGTTGGTACCTTCGGATCTAGGCGATGCCAGTGTTTTGAAGGCAACATGAGACGCATCGTGTTGACCGCTGCGGTCGCCTGAGCTTGCAGGAGTACGTCGGTCGCTTGCGTCGACCAGCGGAGCAATCCGCCACTGTCAAGGCGCATGGGCCGGTCTCGCGTCGCCGAGGTTGTACCAATGCTCAGAATGCGGATGTCGGCGAGCTCGATTCCAAAGCGATTAACCGCTTCGTTGATCGCAGTGGGTATGGGCGTGTTCGCCCATACCCCGCCGTACGATCAACCGATATCCATCGAGTTCATGCGCGGGGAAGTAGGTGGGCGCCGCGGTCGTCGCGAGACCAACGTCAACCATCGGCGTCTTCCAGTCGCGTACGAGGTCCACGTGATGGGGCGTGCGAAACAAATGAACGTCGTCACGCAGTAAGTCGTACGAAGGGATGCACAACCTTTTCCCGCTGTCGCCGAGCAGGCGGTCGCCAAATACGGCGATCAAGGCTTCGCGGAGATGCCCGGCGTTGTACTTGGGTCGAACCAACTGTCGAAGCTGACGGATTCGCGGATGAGCGAAGATTCGATCGCCCCACTCCAGATAGAAGTCGACAAGTTCAGCGGGATGAAGTCCCAGTCCCAGCGCGAGGGCGATGATACCGCCGGTTGACGTTCCAACGACTAGATCGAAGTGATCGACGAATCCGGTTCCTAAGTCCTCCTCGAGGCACGCCAGAGAGGCGGCGCTGAACATGCCGCGATAGCCTCCACCATCGAGGACGAGCACCTGAAATCGTCGCGTACCGAGCGACGAGACAGAGTTAAGCTCAACTTCGTCGAGTCCTTGTACCGTTTTAGCCTCCCCCGAGTCTTTGTCATTAAATCCCAGCCTTGTACTTACATCCATGTTACTATCCCCTCTCCCAATTCATTCGGGCGACCATTGTCCAGGGCGGTCGAATAGTTGGCGAAATTCGTTTGGTATCCATGTCGCGAGCTGGAGTCAGTCTTGAAAAACGGCATGTCCGGAATTCGAGGTCGTTCGAACTTCGTCCGGTGGTGCGTCATTCGCTCAGGGCCAATTCCCTAGCGAGTGGGCCGCGTCTCCCAACGTCAGGAGTATGGAATCTGAGAGCAACTCAACGCGCGAACTGCACCAACCCGTCCAGCCGGGGTCATTTGGTGAACCTCGACTAGGAACAGCCGCTGGTCGCTCCACAACTGGAGCAGACGTAGCACGAGCCGGCGCGCTGCATCGCGTTGCCGCACTGGTAACACATGGGCGCGTCGCGCTGCTGGTCGCGACTGAGCAACTTGGGCTGCTCGGCCGGCTTCTCGCTCAGGTCGACGAGCATCGGCTGCACGCTGGCGTTCACCGTCGGTGTCGCCTGTTCGGCGACCTCGGGCAGCGTCGGCTGGATGCGCTCACTGGTCGAGAGCACGCCCAACTCTTCGCGGTCGCTCGGGCTTAAGTAGTCCAGCGCCAAGCGTCGGAAGATGTAGTCGACCAGCGACGTCGCGATGCGCAGATCGGCATCGTCGGTCATGCCGGACGGTTCGAACTTCATGTTCACGTACTTGCGTACGTACGTCGCCAGGGGCACGCCGTGCTGCAGGCCGAGACTGATCGAGATCGAGAAGGCGTCCATGATGCCGGCCAACGTCGAACCCTGCTTGGAGACCTTGATGAACACCTCACCCGGTCGCCCGTCCTCGTACTCACCGACCGTGACGTAGCCCTCACAGTCCGCCACGCGGAAGGCGAAGGTCGTGGACACGCGACGGCGCGGCATGCGCTCGCGCAGCGCTCCGACCACGACGTGCTGACCCTCGGACTTGGCGACTTCCAGCGCCGCTTCCAACTGCTCGATGCGCGTGAAGAGTTCGGCCGCGACCGAGTCGGTGGCGGTCACCGACGACGAG
Organism: uncultured Acidimicrobiaceae bacterium; assembly: GCA_963804325.1. GTDB lineage: Bacteria > Actinomycetota > Acidimicrobiia > Acidimicrobiales > RAAP-2 > RAAP-2. The sequence continues at coordinate 152,253 of CAWDPT010000010.1, read as the reverse complement.
GACTCCTCGCCGTCTTTCTTCGCGGTCGAGAGCGGCTGACCGACCTTGCAGTTGTCGCGGTAGATCGCGACGGCCTTCACGCCCAACTTCCAGGCGTCCATGTGCAGGTTCGCGACGTCTTCGATGGTCGCGTCCTCGGGCATGTTGACGGTCTTGGAGATCGCGCCCGGAGATGAAGGGCTGGACGGCACCCATCATCTTCACGTGACCGAGGTAGTGGATGGTGTTGTCGCCCATCGAGCAGGCGAAGACCGGCAGGTGCTCGGGCTTGAGGCCCGGCGCGCCGACGATCGACTTGTTCTCGTCGATGTAGGCCTCGATCGCCATCGACTCCATCTCGGTGTAGCCGAGCTTGCGCAGCGCGCGCGGCACCGTCTGGTTGACGATCGCCATGTTGCCGCCGCCCACGAGCTTCTTGAACTTCACGAGTCCGAGGTCCGGCTCGATACCGGTCGTGTCACAGTCCATCAACAGACCGATGGTGCCGGTCGGCGCGAGCACCGAGGCCTGGGCGTTACGCACGCCGTGGCGAGCGCCGAGGTCGACGGCCTCTTCCCACGAGTGCTGCGCCGCTTCGAGGATCTCGGCCGGAGCCAACGCCTCGTCGATACGGTACGAGGCGTCGCGATGCATGCGAAGGACCTCGAGCATCGGCGTGGCGTTCTCCTCGTAGCCCTCGTGGGGTCCCATGCGACCAGCGGTGCGGGCGCTAACGGCGTAGGCGTGTCCGGTCATCAACGCGGTGATCGCGGCGGCCCAGGCGCGACCCTCGTCGGAGTCATAGGCCAGTCCCGAGGCCATCAGCAGCGCTCCGAGGTTCGCGTAGCCGAGACCGAGCTGACGGAACTTACGCGAGTTCTCGGCGATCTTCTCGGTCGGGTAGTCGGCCGCGCCGACGATGATCTCTTGCGCGCTGAAGAGCACCTCGATGGAGTGCTTGAAGGCGTCGACGTCGAAGTTGCCGTCGTCCTGGAGGAACTTCATCAGGTTGAGGCTCGCCAGGTTGCAGGCCGAGTTGTCGATGTGCATGTACTCCGAGCAGGGGTTCGATCCGTTGATGCGATCGGTGTTCGGCGACGTGTGCCACTTGTTGATCGTCGTGTCGAACTGCAGACCGGGGTCGGCGCACTCCCACGCGGCTCGCGCGATCTGGCGCCACAGTTCACGGGCCTTGACGGTCTGCACCGCTCGGCCACCGTGACGGGCCTTCAGATCCCAGTCGCCGTCGGCCACGACGGCGTCCATGAACTCATCGGAGACACGAACCGAGTTGTTGGCGTTCTGGTACTGGATCGAGTGGATGTCCTTGCCGTCGAGGTCCATGTCGAAGCCGTTGTCGCGTAGAACGCGCGCCTTCTTCTCCTCGTTGGCCTTGCACCAGATGAACTCTTCGATGTCCGGGTGATCGGCATCGAGGATGACCATCTTCGCGGCGCGACGTGTCTTGCCACCGGACTTGATGGTGCCGGCCGAAGCGTCGGCGCCGCGCATGAACGAGACGGGACCGCTCGCGGTGCCGCCACCTTCGAGCATCTCGGCGCTCGAACGAATCTTGGAGAGGTTGACGCCGGCGCCCGAGCCGCCCTTGAAGATGATGCCCTCTTCGGTGTACCAGTTGAGGATCGATCGCATCGAGTCCTCGACCGACAGGATGAAGCAGGCACTCCCCTGCTGGGGCACGCCCTTCACCCCGATGTTGAACCAGACCGGCGAGTTGAAGGCCGCCTTCTGCGTGATCAAGAGGTGCTTGAGCTCGGCGCGGAAGGCCTCGGCCTCTTCGTCGTCGACGAAATAGTCGCGCTCGATGCCCCAGGCCGTGATCGTGTCGACGATGCGGTCAGCGACCTGCTTGAGGCTGGTCTCGCGCTCGGCGGTGCCGAGGGTGCCGCGGAAGTACTTCTGGGCGAGGATGTTGGTGGCGTTGAACGACCAGCTGGAGGGAACCTCGACGTTCAGTTGCTCGAAGGCGACCGAGCCGTCGCGGAAGTTCGAAATCCGGGCGTCCCGACGGTCCCAGATCACTTCGTCATACGGGTGACGGTCGTCCGTCGTGAAGTAGCGGCGGATGCCAATTCCCAGTCGCTGAGGTGCGATAGCCATTTCAATCTCTCTTTTCTTGCCGAAACCGACACTAAGAACATGCCTCTCGCGACGACGGAGTCGGGAGGTCCAGTTTACTACCTTTTCCCCCCTCGGCCACAAGATGTAGTGGTCAGACCACTTCTCGTCGCAAGATGCTGTGTCATTACAGCACTGTAATTACACCGCGTCAACTCAATTTTGGATGTTTTTCGAACAATTATTTTTGACCCAATGATCTCCCCGAAAACCACCCGGTAACTCCTCAGTAGCGTGACCCCGTGGAACTGGTTCTGGCCCTCGACGCGGGCACGTCGAGCGTGCGCACCGTCGCCTTCGACCACCTCGCCAACGTCCAGGACTCCTCCTACCGTGAACTGACCCAGCACTTTCCTCATCCGGGCGAGGTCGAACACGACGCCCGAGAGATCGCTGATCTCTCGGTCGCGACGCTGCGCGACGTCGCCGCTCGCGTTCGCGCCGACGGACACGACGTCGTCGCGCTCGGCATCACCAACCAACGAGAGACAACGGTCGCCTTCGACCGCGCGACGGGCCGACTCCCCCACCGCGCCATCGTCTGGCAAGACCGTCGCACGGCGCCGTACTGCGCCGACCTCGACGAGCGCGGTGAGACGCCGCTCGTGCGATCGACGACTGGACTGGTGCTCGATTCGTACTTCTCGGCGACCAAGATGCGCTGGTTCCTCGACCAGGGTCTGATGGACGAGCTCGAGGCACCGAGCTTCGCGACGGTCGACGCCTGGCTCGTGTGGTCACTGACCGGCGGCGTCGACGGTGGCCTCTTCGCGACGGAGCCGTCCAACGCGTCACGCACGCTGCTCATGGACCTCGACACCCGTCAGTGGTCGACGGCGATGTCCACGTTGTTCGACCTCGATCCAAGGATGCTCGCAGCGATCCAGCCGTCGTTGTCCAGCTTCGGCGTCGTCAGTGGCGACGTCGTTGCCGAACTCGCCGGCGTTCCGATCACCGGCATCCTCGGCGACCAACAGTCGGCACTCTTCGGACAGGCGTGCTTTCAACCCGGCGTCGTGAAGGCGACCTACGGCACGGGGGCCTTCATCCTCGCCAACGTCGGCGAGGTCAATCCCGGTGTCTTCGACGGCCTGATCACGACGCTCGCCTGGGACTTGGGCGACATCGCACCGGCGGCCTACGCGGTCGAGGGATCGGCCTTCGTCGCCGGCGCGGCGGTGCAGTGGCTGCGCGACGAGATGGGTTTCATCGACGAATCGTCGCAACTCGAAGCGCTCGCCATGAGTGTCGCGGACAGCGGTGGCGCACAGTTCGTGCCGGCCTTCACCGGGCTCGGATCTCCGTTCTGGCGTAGTGACGCGCGCGGTTCGATCTCCGGGCTGAGTCGTGGTGTCGGTCGCGGACAGATCGCACGAGCGTTGATCGAGGCGTTGGCCTATCAGGTGCGCGCGATGACCGACGCCTTCAGCGACGGGGGCATCACGTTGCACGAACTGCGCGCTGACGGGGGTGCTGCCGCGATGGACCTCTTGTTGCAGCTGCAAGCGACAAACTCGCGACTGGCGGTATCGCGAAGTACGTCACTCGAAGCGACCGCTCGCGGTGCGGCGACGATCGCCGGTCTGGGCGTCGGTCTGTGGTCGTCGCTCGATGAGTTGAACGACCTCTGGACGTTCGACAAGCGATTCGAACCCGAGGACCCGCTTTTCGTCGACCTCGGCTACGCCGCGTGGCGTCGCGCGCTCGAGCACGCGTGAGTATGTTGCTAGAAACGTTGATCGGGGGGTCATGAAGGAATACACCGCGACCGTGGTGCGTGAGGGTCTCGCCTTCGGCGAGGCACCGCGCTGGCACGAAGGACGTCTCTGGTACTCGGACTTCTATCGTCACGGTATCTACTCCATGGCGAGCGACGGCTCCGACGAGGTGCTCGAGCACGTCGTCACGACGCAGCCCTCGGGCCTCGGGTGGTTGCCCGACGGCGACCTCCTCACTGTCTCGATGACCGACCACAAGGTGCTGCGCTTCCACGACGGTGAAGTCACCACGTTCGCCGACATCAGCGAGTACTGCGGTTTCTGGGCCAATGACATGACCGTGTCGCCCCGTGGTTACAGCTACGTCGGCAACTTCGGTTTCGACCTCGACACTCGCGTCGCCGAACTGGGCGTCGAGCGATTCTTCGCCGAAGCGCCGCCGACGACCAACGTGGTCGTGCTCGATCCCGAGGGCGATGTCGTCCAGGTCGTACCCGACATGGCGTTCCCCAACGGCGCGGTAATCACTCCCGACGGCGCGACGTTGATCATCGGTGAAACCTTCGGCCAGCGCCTCACGGCCTTCGACGTGGGCACCGATGGGAATCTCACGAATCGACGCGTCTGGGCCTCCGTTGCGCCGGCGTTGACCGACGGCATGTGCCTCGACGCCGAGGGGCAGATCTGGTTCGCCAACCCGATTTCACAGCAGTGCCTCCGAGTACGCGAGGGCGGTGAGATCACCGGCACCGTGAACTGCTCGAAGCGCGCGTTCGCGTGCATGCTCGGCGGCGAGGATCGCCAGACGCTCTTCGTGATGACGTCGAGCTCGAGCGATCATTTCGAGATCGCCGACAAGACCGAAGGGTGCGTCGAGTCGGTGCGCGTCGAAGTAGCGGGCGCGGGCACGCCGTAGTCCGGCTCAGCCGAGTTTGGTGAGCGCCTTGCGGAGGTTGCGCACCGCCTGGGCCGTTCGCAGTTCGTTCTCGATCAGCGCGAAGCGCACGTGGCCGTCGCCGCCGTCGCCGAAACCCACGCCCGGACTCGTCGCGACGTCGGCCGACTCGATGAGGAACTGCGCGAACTCGAGTGAGCCCATCTCGCGATACGGCTCGGGGACCGGTGCCCAGATGAACATCGAGCCGCGCGGCGCTCGCACGTCCCAACCGATGCGATTGAGGCCCTCGATCAACGTGTCGCGCCGTGACTGGTAGATGACGCGCAACTGTTCGGGGTAGTCCGTCGCTTCGTTCATCGCGACGATGGCGGCGATCTGCACCGGCTGGAACGTGCCGTAGTCGAGGTAGCTCTTCAGCTTCGTCAGGGCCGCGACGATCTCGGCGTTGCCGACGAGGAATCCCACACGCCATCCGGCCATCGAGAAGGACTTGGTGAGCGTGTAGAGCTCGACGCAACACTCCTTCGCGCGTGGCACCTGCAGGATCGACGGCGGCTTGTAGCCGTCGAAGCCGAGGTCGGCGTAGGCGAAGTCGTGACAGACGATCAACTCGTGTTCGAGCGCGAAGTCGACGAGGCGTGTCATGAAGGCGAGGTCCACGCACGCACTCGTCGGGTTGTGCGGGAACGAGCAGATCAATACCCGCGGCTTCACCTCGGCGCCCTCCCACGCGGCGACGAGCCCGGCGAAGAAGTCATCACCGGGATCGTTCGTCGTCGCGCCGGGGTCGAGCATCGGGACGGTGATGACCGTCGCGCCGGCGAATCCCGGACCGGCCAAATGGATCGGATAGCTCGGACTCGGCACCAGCGCGCTGTCGCCCGGTCCGAGCAGCACCCACATGAGGTGCGTCAATCCTTCTTTGGCCCCGATGGTCGTGACCACCTCGGTGTCGGGATCGAGGTCGACGTCGAAGAGCGCCTTGTAACGCGTCGCCATCGCGAGACGGAGGTTGGGGATGCCGCGCGACGCGCTGTAGCGGTGGTTCTTCGGGTTGTTCGCCGCCTCGGCGAGTTTGGCGACCGCCACGTCGGGACTGGGCAGGTCGGGGTTCCCGAAGCCGAAATCGATGACGTCGCGACCGTGGCCGCGCGCCTCGGCCTTCAGCCCGTTGATCTGCGCGAAGACGTAGGGCGGCAGTCCATTGACGCGGCGGAATTCCATCAATCGATTTTAGTCGTCGTTGGACTCGCGCCACTGTCGCAACGCTTCGACGTCGACGTCGGGCGCGAAGACCGCCCACGTCGCACCGGCGTCACACACCGCGTCGAGCGTGCCTGCAAGCTCGGTCGGCACCGGTCCGGCCCAACTGACTGCACCGGCGTTCGACATGTCGCGGAGGCGTTGCGGCGACGCGTCCCAGAGGTTGATCGTCGCCCCGACCTCGCGCGCCACGCGATTCGTCTCGTCGTTGCCGGCGCCGAACCAGATGGGCATCGTGTCGCTCAGTTGGCGTGCCGTCTCGGCCATCAGTGCCCGGCGTTCGTCGGCACTGCGCACCGGAACGTCGTAGGCCTCGTTCTCCGCGGCCGAAAGCTTGTCGCCCGAACCGAGGGCACAGATCACGCGCGAAGGGGCGACGCGTTCGAGCGTTCGGTACTGCTCGACGAGGTGCGGCGTCCCGACGAGTCCGATCCGTGCCACGAGTGGTCCGACGATGACGCCCCCGTGGCGTCGCGCGACGGCCGCGAGTACCGAAAAGGGCGCCAGCGACGGCCGGGTCGGTGAGCCCATGGGCCAGAGGTGGTCGTAGGCGAAGAGGCCGTCGATACCGGCCTCGACGGCCCGGTCGGCAAACGCCAGCGCGTCGGCGGCGCCGTTTCGAAACGTCGGCAGAAGCGCGCCGAGTTTCACGCCGTTCGCTCGAAAGCAACCAGTGCGGCGCCCATCGCGCCCGAGCGAGGACCGAACATCGACGGCGTGACGGTGATCGCCGGACGTGCGCGGTAACCCTCGACCAGATCGGCGAGATACTCGCGCGCCGACGGCAAGACCAGGTCCGAGGCGATGGACAGTCCCCCGCCGATGACGAAGTGGCCGCAGTCGAGGATCGCCGCTAAGTTCGCGAGACCGAGCGCGAGCCACCACCCGATCTCTTTCATCAACACGACCGCCTCGTCCAGGTTCTGCGCGGCGGCGGCGGTCACGTCCTCGGCGCGCACCGCGGCGGCGTTGCCGCGTTGGGTAACGAGCGTCGGGAGTCGACCTTCGATCGCCGCTTCGCGCGTGAGTCGGTTGAGTCCCCCGCCCGAGGCGTAGCGTTCCCAGCAGCCGTGGCTGCCGCAGTGACAGGCCGCGCCGCGCGCGACGACGACCATATGTCCGATCTCGCCGGCGAAGCCGCTGTGGCCGCGAATCAATTTGCCGTCGGCGATGACGCCGCCGCCGATGCCCGTGCCGAGCGTGACCATCACGAAGTCGTCGATGCCGCGCCCCGCGCCCCACTCGTGTTCACACAACGCGGCGCAGTTGGCGTCGTTCTCACAGAACACCATCGAACTGGAGAGCGACGCCCCGAGCAGGGCGCCGAGGTCGGCACCCGAGGCCGACTGGAGGTTCGGCGCGTAGACCAGGCGACCGTCGCGTCGCATCATCCCCGGCAGCCCGATGCAGACCGGCAAGGTCGACGGATCGAGTCCCTGGCGAGCGCTGAGGTCCTTGATCAACTCGGTCACGACGTCGGCCGTCGGCGTACCGACGTGGTCGCTGTGTAGGTGCGGCGTCGGGGCTTGGGCTTCGGCCAGGACGCGACCGTCACGCGCCACCAACAACGCCAGCGCTTTGGTTCCGCCGACGTCCACGCCGACCGCGACGTCGATCATCGCTGTTGCTCGGCCTGCGCCTTCAGTTCGCGAAGCGCCTGGGTCTGGATGCGATAGGCCGCGCGTGACTTGATGAACGTCGGGATCGGTACGAGCAACTCGACCTCGAGGTCGTAGGTGACCTTGGTCTCATCGCCGTCGGCCTCGAACTTGTAGCGACCATTGAGGGTCTCGGTGAGGTCACCTTGGGTCTGACGCCACGACAGTTCGGTGGGCGCCTTGGTGTAGTCGTAGTGCAGGGTGTAGGTGGTCGAGCGTCCGAAGGCCGCGGCGCGAAACTCGACCTCGAGGGCGCGTCCCTCCTCGTCACGTGAGACGACCTCGATGCGCTTGAGGTCCGAGACCCAGTCGGCGTAGTGCTCGAAGTCCGTCACCACCGCGTAGATCGTCTCGGGCGCGGCGTTCACCGTGATCGACTCTGTGGCTCGTGGCGTCACCCGCACCTCCTCGCTCTCAACCCTACGGCAGAAGGTCGGTCGCAGAAAAGTGGTCGAAGCGCGCGAGTTCGCCCGAAAGGCGTGCGGCCAGTGTGTTCCAGTCGAAACGCTCGACGGCGGCCGCGCGCGAGGCCCGTCCGAACTGGTCTCGAAGTCCGTCATCGGTCATCAGTGTTCGAATCGCCTTGGCCAGGAGATCGTCGCTCCGCGAGTTGCCCACGACGAAGCCCGTCACACCGTTTTGGACCGCCTCGTGCGAACCGCCCGAACGCCCGGCGATCTGGGCGACACCCGTCGCGGCCGCCTCGACGAAGACGATGCCGAAGCCCTCTTGCTCGAGTCCGAGCCAACGGCTGCGACAGTCCATGACCATGAGGTCGCTGGCTCCGAGCCATTCGGGCAGGACGTCGTCGGGAACACGCCCGAGGAACGTGACCGGCGCCTCCAGTCGCTTCGCGAGTTCTTGAAGTCGCTTCTCATCGCGGCCCGATCCGCCGATCGCGACCTGGAGGTTCGGATACTGGGACTTGAGGCGAGCGGCCGCGCGAATCAACGTATCCATGCCCTTGCGAGGTACGAGGCGCGAGTACGAGCTGACGAGGAAGGAGTCCGCACGCAGCCCCAGCGATGTGCGCACCTCGGTGCGAAGCGCTGGGGCGAGCGGCGTGAAGCGCATGGTGTCGACGCCCGGCGGCACCTGAATGATCGGTGGTGCGTACTCGGCCGCGATGCGCCGCACTTCGGACTCGGGGTAGGACCCGGCACAGATCACGACCGCGGCGTGCTTCAACACGTAGCGAATCGACGACGCTACGACCGGGATGCGCCCGGGCGCGGTCACCTCGGCGCCGTGGACGACGACGCCGTAAGGAACCGAGAGGCGCGGACCCAAGAGACCGAGCGGCCACGCCGGGTCGAGCAGCACCAGATCCGGCTGGTGACGCTTGATCGCCGATTCGATGGCTCCTTTGGCGCGCCAAGTCGGAAAGAACAGCGTCTTGGCGCGGATGCGTTCGATGACGATCTCGGACACGGCGTCGAAGGACTCGGTATCCGGCGCCGACGACGCGGTCAGCACGACCGCGCGTTGCGGCTCGAGACGTCGCCACAGTTCGTGAAGGTAGACCTGGATTCCGCCGGTTTTGGGCGGGTAGTCGTTGGTCACCAGCAAGTGACGAGGCATTCGACCAACCTAGCCAATGCCCTGGCGCGAAGCGTTACTCCGCGACCGCGGAACGATGTTGAAACTTCAGTCGCGGCATCATGCCCTGGGACGTGAAGAGTTGGACGACGTCAGCCTCTTCGGCGGTCATCACGAGTTCATCGGGTTCCTCACCCAGCACGAAACTGACCAGACAGTCGGCACAGTCCGGTGTCCCGCGCCGCACGCAGTCGTTGCAGCTGATTGAAAGTTCGATCTCGTTGCTCATGGTGGCACCCTTCACTTGCATCCACTCTGCAACCTCGCTGTGACACGTCAGGCGACGAGATACGGCGCGATCTCCGCGGCCACCTGCGAGGGCCCGAAGAGGACGCCTTCGCTCACCACGCGGTGTGCAACGGGATCGACCAAGACGTAGAACGGTGCCGAGCGCAGGTCGAGGAGTTGAAACGACTCCGGCGAGACGAGCACCGGCTGTTTCGCGCCGCTCCACTCTGAGGACTCGTCCTCGTCGGCGCTTATGACGACGACCGGGACGCGCAGCTCGCTCAAATCGGCGTTGATGAAGTCCCGGCAGCCGTCGCAGTGCGATTTGATCGCTACGACCAGCGTCACTTCGGACAGTGGAATCGTTGCCGCAGCGCCCATCGACCAATGTCCGTGCAAGGCATCGGGCGCGCTGCGTTCACGGGGCGGATCGAAGGACCGGGCGTTGAACTCAGACGTCACTGGATTCGACGATCGGTTCGACCGCACGTCCGTGGCCACACCACCGACAGGTCACCGAGTCGACGTTCCTCGCGATGATCTCGGGCTCTTCGATCGACAGATCGCCTCCCACCGTGTAGTGGTGAAAGGCCCGGATGGACGTCGTCTCGACGACGTCGAATCGAGTGAGGTTCCCACAAGCGGTGCATCGGTAGCGCGTAGTCACAGTGTCACGGTACTTGGAGATTCGTCACATCATTCAAAAGACGGATTGCTGGAGCGCCGCGGGCGCACCTCGTAGTCGAAGGGCTCTGGTTCTTCGTAGCCAAAGACGGTGTCGAAAGGCACCGGATCGATCCGTTCGTTCGCCCGTTCAGCATCGATCAGACGCACGAGTGCTCCAGGATGGCGCAGCTTGCCAATCATGAGCGACCCGCCGTTCGTCTCCAGGACGACGACGCCCCGTCTCGTGAGTCGTTCCGAAACTCGTTGATCGACTCGCAACGCGACGACGTCGCGGAGGTCGACGGTGCTTCGGTAGTGGTGCAATACGCCGCCTTCGACGACGATGCGTTCGTTCGTGACGTGTACCTTGTGCGAGCGCCAGCGCCACGTGCGCGTTAGTGCCACGAGAGCGAACGGACCGGCAAAGATCAACCCCAACAACATCTCGTGTTCGTGGATGAGATGCACGTGTTTCGCTCCGAATATCACGAGAGCGAGCATGACGATGCCGACGACACATGGTCGGAACGTGCCCCGGGCGACGGGGGTCACCGTGATGATCTTCACCTCACCGTCGCGCAAAATCATTCGAGGAGCCACGCTTCAAGGCTAAAGACTCTTCGGCCAAAAGTCACAACATTGGCGGTAAAAGTCGTGTGAATTCGCTGTTAAACGTTGCGCATCTGGTGAGCCGCCATATCGAAGTACTCGCGAAGCTCTTTCAACTGATCCTCGCTCAGGTCGTGGCGCTCGTGATCGAGGGCGATCGACATGGCGGCGAGCCACGCGTCGCGTGCGGCGCGATTGATATGAAAGGGCGCGTGACGCATGCGCAGTCGTGGGTGCCCACGCTCCTGGGAGTAGTCGCGGGGACCGCCCCAGTACTGCTCGAGGAACATCTCGAAATGGCGTTTGGAGTCCGTTAAATCCTCGGGATACATCGGCCGCAGCAGTTCACTCTTCTCGACTTCAGCGTAGAAATTACCGACCAATCGCTCAAAGAACGCGTGGCCACCGACCTGGTCGTAGAACGTCGCCTCCACCCCTTCACGTTAATGGGGTCGCCTAGACTTCTTCGGGTCTCGTTCGAGACGCGCGGGTGTAGCTCAATGGTAGAGCTCCAGCCTTCCAAGCTGGCCATGCGGGTTCGATCCCCGTCACCCGCTCTCAAGCTTTTCGTTGAGAGTGCAACGTTTTCATGCACTTTCGAGTGACCGTGAGTAACCACGCGTAACCACGAGAGACCACTGTGAAGTGCCCATAGGTGCCCAAATTGATTTTTGAAGTGCCCATAGGTGCCCGATAGTGAGTTCCAATCGAACCAGTTCATTATCTAAAAACGACGAGATCGAGCGCTTGAAGGAGAAAAGTTTGATAGCGGATCTACGCCAGGGGTTCGTCGATTGGTTTGGCGATTGCACCGAGTGCGTCAGCGATGATGCGATCGCGATCCTTAGTCGCGTGTTGATAGCGCATTGCGGCGACTGATTGATAGCGGTTTATTAAGTATTACGGCGACTTACAGAAACGACTTCATCTCAGTCTTCGTGGCTATTTCGTGCTGGTGTCGATTCTCTTCAGATCGGCCACGGCTATACGAAGCAGCGGCAGACGTTCGCCAATCACCGCCTCCACAACCGCGAAGTCCGTGTCGTGATAGTGATGGACGAGTACGTCGCGCATTCGCGCGATCTGCTTCCATTCGATTTCAGGTCGCTGGTCGAGCAAGGCTGGGTCGATGTGCTTGACCGCTTCGCCTATCTCCATTAGCCGTGCGCGGCATGCATCGTAGATAACGCCTTTGTGTAAATCGCCTTCTGCGAGGTACTCATCGATGGCCCCGATGGCGTCTTCAATGTCGCTAAGACGCTCCTGGTTGCGTCTCGTCACAAACGGACAGCCTCGGCGAAGACCTCGTCACGCACGATAGAGCGAAGTCCATTTGGCGTGCATACGTCGACCTTCACGCCTAACTCCTCTTCGAGGTCACACCCCAGGGCAAGGATGTCGAGCGGATGGGCGTCTTCTTCGAATTCGACCAAGAAGTCGACGTCACTCGAGGATGAATCTTCGCCCCTCACAACACTGCCAAAGATACGGACGTTTTTTGCGTGATGACGCGCCGAAATCGCGAGCAGGGCGTCACGGTGCTCAAGCACCAAGGCGCCCAGTCGCGAGTTCAATCGAAGTTCGGATTCCACGTGTTCCATTCTACTGACGCCCCTTGGCATTTGAGAGGAAAGAACGACTAATGGTCTCCACTAGGCGCGCGACGTTTTGCGCTCCGCTGGATGACACCGTGCGTGAACTTCCTGGAGTTTCGCCATCGACACCCTCGTGTATTGCATGGTCGTCTCAAGATTCTGGTGTCCGAGCATCTCGGCGACGTGACGCACGTCAGCGCCGGCGTCGAGCATCAAAGTCGCGGTTGTGTGGCGAAACAGATGACAGCTGCCTCTCTTCGTGCCCGTGCCCGAGCGGACATACGCACCGACAAGTCTGGTCATTACGTCACTCGCGAGAGATAGTCCCGTCGATGAGAGAAACAAGGTGATTTGGCGGTTGTCGCGTTGTAGCTGGGGACGCACCTCTTGGAGATACCGAGTGACCCAATAGCAAGCCCGTTCGCCGATCGGCACGAATCGGTCGCGAGCGCCTTTGCCTTGACGTACGAAAAGCGAGCCCCGTTCAACGTCTATGTCACCCACGTGCAGGTTGATCAGCTCCATTCGACGAATGGCAGTTGAGTAAAAGACCTCGAGTATCGCCCGGTCACGAAGTCCAAGCGGTGTCGTCGTGTCGGGCTCAGCGAGGACCGCTTCGACTTCGTCGACACTCAAGACCGCTTCAGGCAGACGGCGCTCGGTCTTAGGCAAAGTGAGACTGAGCGCGGGATCAAAGTTAGAGGCGCCGGTCTTGACGAGATAGGAGAAAAAACTCTTAACCGGTACGAGGCGTTGCGCCTGGGTGGCAAAGGACAGCGCAGTGCCATCGCGCTTCTTGTGGTGGAAGAGGTGACGTTGGTAAGACTCGAGGGCCGAAGGTGTGACCTGGCGCGGATCGGTGATGCCGCGGGCCTCGAGATATCGAGAAAGCTCGTTGAGGTGATAGCGCCGCCCACGCACTGTGGTCGAAGCGTATCCGTGGGCAGCTAGGTACGTGAGGTAGTCCTCGACGTCGTACTCGAATGGGTTCATCACGTCGTCCCGGACTCTTGGTGTGCCGCCTGGACGATGGTTCCGTCGTCGGCGCGCGACACAACGGTCCCGTCTCCTCGACCTACGCCGTACACCCGGATGGCGGCTATGACATAGCCGGAGCGGTGGACTTGTCGACTCGACCGACGTCAACTCGCTGCAATGGACCGTCACTCCGTTCACAACGCAGATTCGCCTGCGCCGAGATAGTGCCCATGGAGTGCCCAAATGCTTCGGACGGCAAAAGGGATCAATTGAAAGTGAGTCTTGATCAGCATTGTTACTCCGGACATGATGCAGCATGATCCACCCTTCCAAGCTGGCCATGCGGGTTCGATCCCCGTCACCCGCTCTCACCGCCACCCGCTCTCACGCTTTTCGGATAGTTCTCTGTAATGATTCGGTTGTCCACTGACGTATAAGAGGTAATGGAACGTTTTCGTCGATCGGCCCACGAGAGAGTCCTCATTCGCTTCGAGGATTTCTTCCGCGAAAACTATCAACGACTGTTCCAGTACGTGGCTCGACGAGTACGAAACGAGTACGTTGACGACGTTGTGGCGGCCAGTTTCGTGGTCGCATGGCGCAAGTTTGACCAAGCGACGAATCCGTCATTGCCCTGGCTGTTCAGAATCGCCAGCTACGAGGTCTCCAACCATCGACGCTCACTACGAAAATGGAACAATGTCGTCTCCATTGAGGTAGTCGGCGAATACTCGACGACGTCCGCGACAAGTGACATCAACGGAACAGAGATAAGTGCCGCACTTGGAAGACTTTCCGACGTGGATCAAGAGATCCTGCGACTGATTCATTGGGACTCGCTCACGCGCGCCGAGGCGGCTGAAGTGCTCCGTCTGACTCCCAACGCCACCAACGTTCGATATCACCGCGCTTTGCAACGACTACAGGATCAGATGCCGCCAAAGAATCCCGCAATGCGCACTGACGACATTTACCCCATTCTCAAACCAATTCCCATCAAAGGAGCACAACCGTGAACGTCGACACCATCATCGAAGAACTCGAAGCCGCTAATCCCGTGGGACCGCCGAGCGCATCGCGAATTGATGCCACGTGGCTTTCGATTCGAGCCACGCTCACGGCTCCAGAGCATCGCCGCGTCTCTAGTGGCGCACGACGGGCGGTTGTCGCTGGCGCACTTGCCGCAGCGATCGTTGGCGTGGTGGTGTTTCAAGCGTTGCCGACTCCGGTTTCTGCGCCCACTTCTGCATCGGCAGCGCCTTTTCTGAGACAGGCAGCGCGCGCAGTCTTGACGGCTCGCACGTTTCTTCAGCAAAGCTCCGTCGTACCTTCAGCGAATCAGTACGTGTACTCAGAAACGGAAGACCCGAGTGGCACGCTTGATCAGACATGGCTTTCGGTCGACGGAAACCTTCCAGAGATCGGACGTTGGACGTCCGGCATCAAAGGTGAGGTGCCCGCTTCCGGAGAGACCTCAAATGCGGCGTGCACCATCGCGCAAGGCGAATCGACAGGTTGCATTCCCGAAGCTGGCTACCTTCCCAACTTGCCAACGAACTCAACCGCACTTCTGTCGTACCTCAATCAGATCGGCTTGGTCGACACTGAATCGCCCCCTGCCAACGCGCCGGGTTGGTTGGACAACACCCTGGCAAAGGGCGTCATGTACTTAATGCAGACCTGTTATCTGTTGCCTGCCCAGCAAGCGGCGCTGTTCGAGCTCATGGCGCAGACCCCCGGATTCACCATGGTTCCTCAGATGAGTGATGCGATCGGGCGAGTCGGCATAGGAGTCGAGTGGAGTTTCTCGAGTGATTCCGGTGCGCTTATTTTCAATCCCACGACGTACGCGCTGCTCGGAGTTCGCACATGGCCCGGGCCGCCGGTACTCAGCGCGCCCTACGACGGCGACGCACTTCTCGGAGTTAGCGTCGTCAACTCGATCCCGCCAGGACAGACTCCACCAGCGCCGTAACGATTTCGGTTTGAAGGTCTCGTCAAATCATCGAGTAGGGCCGATCGTGCTGGACGCAGATTATGCACATTCCCCGAAGCCATGTTGCCCCGACGAATGACCTCAACGATCAGCGCCGAAGTTCGGACTCTTGGGCCAGCCGAGTTAGTTTCTCTGGATTCCGTATGGCGTAAATCCGAGTGATTCGTGCGCCCTCAATCGACAAACTCACTGCTGTGACTTCGCCTCGAACATCGAAGCGAGCGCCAGGCATCGCGTTGAACCACGCCGTCGTCGCTCGCAGATCTGATAGCTCTCCTACGCGCGAGAGGAACGAAAGTACCGTGTCGACGCCGATCATTGGCTTACGAGCCGCCGCTACGAGTCCGCCGCCATCGGCGATCAACACCACGTCCGGAGCCAGTACCCCCATCAGTCCCGGCACGTCTCCAGAGACGATCGCGGCCATGAACTTCTCGAGGGTGGCCTCCTGTTCGGTCCGGTCCAACTGCACGCGCGGCCTCCGCGCCGCCACGTGCTCGCGAGCGCGATGGGCGATCTGACGCACTGCGACCGGAGATTTGTCCACGACTTCAGCGATCTCGTCGTAGGGCGTCTCGAAGACTTCGTGTAACACGAACACTGCTCGTTCAATCGGACCGAGGGTCTCGAGCACGGTGAGCATCGCGATCGAGACGTTCGCGGCGAGCTCGGCTTCGACGTCTGAACTGGTAAGAAGCGGCTCCGGGAGCCACTCGCCCACGTAGTCCTCTCGCAGACGCGACAGCGTTCGGAGTCGGTTCAAGGCTTGACGGGTGACCATCCGAACCAGATAGGCCCGAGGGTGGCGCACCTCTGACTGGTCCACAGTCGCCCAGCGCAACCAGGTCTCCTGGACAACGTCTTCGGCGTCGACCGCGGAACCGAGCATCTCGTAAGCGACGGTGAAGAGCAAACTGCGGTGCGAGACGAACGGGTCGACGCTCATGTCCTCGAGGCTATGGCGAGCGGCTCAAGGCCACACGCCGCAGAGAACTCCTGAGACGTGACGCCGAACGCCGTGTTCCCTCGCGCCATGAAGTTCGACAGTCCGATGACCGTCGTCAGCTCCACGAGCGCCGACGGACCGAGCGCTTTCAAGAGTCGGGCCGAGAGCTCGTCCGTGACGACCGATGGGGTCATCGTCATCGCCTCGGCGTACTCCATGACGTCTCGCTCTAACGACGTGAAAACGTCCGACTCACGCCAGCGGGGCACCTCGCGGGCCTTGGCCACATCAAGTCCTTCGTTGTGCGCCTGGAAGTAGCCGAAATCGAGGCAGAAGCTGCAACCGATGAGGCCGGCCGCGGCCATGTGCGCGAATGACTTCAAGTTGTCATCACACTGGTCGAACTTCTGCATTTTGCGGCCGATGCTGAAACTCAGGTTCAGCGCCTTACGGTTGTTCCACGCTACGCCGACCGGTTCTGGAACCTCACCGAACATCTTTCGCGACATCCGTTTGACGATGAAGCCGTAGGGCCCGGTCAACTCCGCTTGCGGGATCCGTGTGTTGCCACTCATGGTGCCTCCTCAGGTAACTTGCCTTCGCCATTGAGACACCGGCGCCCTGCGTTTGTGACACCGGAATCGCAATGTTGTCATTGCACGTAGATCGACCGGGCTGAGAATTGGGTGGAGCGCGAGACAAGAGTGAGCGCTCGTGAATGATTATCCGGAAATCTTCGTTCTACGCTGATTGATGGAGGCAGTGTGAAATGCCTGGAAGCGTTTGCGAGTGGACACGCTGTCGAAGGTTTAGTCTTCGACTGAGTCGTCACCGGTTTGGTGTTGCTTGTCTGGCCCTTGCGACGCTTTCGTTCGTCTCGGGACCGACGTTTGCTGCCGGCGCCACCTCCGCCCATTTGAACGATCACTCGACTCTGGCGGGGCTATTAGTGCCTAACGGTCAACAAGTGACTGTAACGGGGTTTGTGACCGCCAGCGTGTTCAATCCTTCGTCGGGTCCAGTGTCCGTACGACTTGATCAATCGCAGACAACACAGCTCGTCGGTACCCTGAATCACTTGCCGGTCATTAAAACGTTCGGCTGCATGGAGGACTCACTGATTTACAAAATCGTGTTCAGGTCTTCTGAACACTCACGATCTGACTTTGAAGTCAACGGATATTCCTGCGACGCTGCCGTCCAGATCCGCGGAGTTGGAAAGTTCGTCACGCGACGAGACAGCACCTGCTCGCTTCTCAAAATCGTTCGCGGGAGTTTGCCGACAAAGGCGCACGGGACAAAAGTTGGAGCAGTCGGGTGTAACCAGTGATCCGAACGATCGTGCCAGTTACGCACGGTGTGAAACACACTGAATGTCAAGTTTCTTTCGAGAGCGCGACGAAACCTGGTGCTTTCAGCAGGAGTCCTCGTCGCGTTCGCTGATTCACAGATGTCTGTAAGCAGTTTTTCTCGGTGGGCGTTCTCGTCACTCCTAGGCTTGGTTCACGTGCATTCCCTTTTGACGAAGTCCTCGTTCGTTGTCGTCATGGCTGCGGTCATTGTGTTGGCCACGACGGGCATTGTCTCGGCCGTCACCCCACTCGCTCCCACGGCGACGGGCTTCGACATCAGTTTCCCCCAGTGCACCGAGGCGCTACCTCCCTCTCCTGGCTTTGGCGTCGTGGGGGTGAACGGAGGATCCACCTTCAGCGCGAATCGATGTCTCGCCCGAGAACTCACCTGGGCGAATGCCGCCGCCAACGCAGCACCTGCCTTTTACGCCAACACCGACAATCCCGGTCCGCAGAACACCTCGAATTGGCCGACGCAACAGCAGACCCCGCGTGAATGTTCCGGTGCGAACTCCGTCGCGTGCTCCTACGACTACGGCTGGAACGCTGCGCGACTCGCGTTCGCGAACGCCGTCAATGCCGAGAGACAGGACGGCGCGTCATCCCCCACGGCCTCAGCGGTCGCGGCGCGGTGGTGGCTCGACGTAGAGACCGGAAACAAGTGGGAGACCCTCGAGTACGGACGGAGTTCCGCGACGGGCACCTACGACGAAGCGTCGATCGAAGGCATGATCGCCTCCTTCGAGAACATCGGCATCACTTCGGTCGGCGTCTACTCGACGTCGCAGCAGTGGAAGGTCATCAACGTTCGAACCGAGTCTGCGTTCCCACCGGTGCCGGCGTGGTTGGCGGGCTTCGGATCACTGGCGACGGCCGAGGTCGGTTGTGCTTTGGCGTCATTCACGGGCGGGCGCGTCGCGATGACTCAGTACGGGTCACTCGGATACGACGCCGATTACGCCTGTGGCCTGCTGAATACCCCGACAACGACCTCGGTCTCGGTGGCCGGTTCGGCGACCTTCACCAACCAGATCGTCTCGACGAACAACGACGGCGCGGTCACCTACGTCCAGACGGGCGGTAGCCCGGCGTTACTGGTGAGTGGCACTGGGCTCGTCACTACCAGCGGCACGTTGGCGCCCGGAACGTACGTCGCGACGGGCACGACGAGTGACCCGAACGATGACACCGGCACCTTCACTCTGACGCTCGAGGTCGGAGTGCTGATCCAGAGTGCACCCACGACCGCCTCGGTCAAGGTCAGTAGTTCACAGACCTTCAATGAACAGCTCAACGTCACCGGCGGCGACGGCGCGGTCACCTTCGTCCAGAAGATCGGCACACCCGCGTTGATCGTGGGCGCGAGCGGTCTCGTCACGACGAGCGGGTCGTTGAAGGCCGGTTCGTACGTCGCCAAGGGCACGACGAGTGATGCCGCTGGTGACCAGGGGACGTTCACCATCACGGTGAAGATCGGTGCGCTCGTTCAACGCGATCCAATAACCGCGACGGTGCTCACGACGAACTCGACGACATTCACCGATCAGCTCGCCGTGGGGGCCAACTTGGGCGCGGTGACCTACGTCCAGACGAGGGGTACCCCCGCACTGGCGGTGAGCACGAGCGGTCTCATCACGACAAGTGGGGCGTTGGCCAAGGGCACGTACCGCGCCGCCGGCACGTTGAGCGACGCGACGGGTGACGAAGGAACGTTCACCTTCACGCTCAATGTCGCGACGCCCCTCGTCGTGCCGACCGCGACGTCCATCACGGGCTACGCCGCCGCCGGCAGAACCAGGTCGCTCACCATCCACGGCACCGGCTTCTACGGAGATCCTCGCATTACCAGCCACTTGGGGACGACGGCAGTTGTTACCCGCGACACGGGTCGAGCGTTGGTCGTGCGCGTCGCCGTGCGCGCAGGCGCTCGAAAGGGTGTCTTCACTTTCTCCATCGTCCTCGCGGACGGCGAATCGTGTCAGGTTCGCTACAACCAGCGCTAGCCAAGTCCCCTGGCGACGTCGCGAATATCGAGCACCTGGGTAAACCTTGGCACTTTATAGAGCTATTCGCGGCGTCGATCTATTTCAGCGTTGGGCGGAGGATTCGAGAGCGACTTCGCGTGCCCATCTGTAGTCGGCCTTGCCGTTCGGCGCGCGCCGGACGGATTCTCGTACGACCACCGCTTTGGGGATCTTGTAGTGCGCCAGCGACTGTCGAAGGAAGTCGTTGATCTCTTCCGGCGTAGGTGGCGAGGGCGCCACCGTGCCGACGAGCGCGACGACTCTCTGGCCGAAGCGTTCGTCAGGGATGCCGACAACCAGGCAGTCATCGATCAGCGGATGGCGCTTAATGGCCTCTTCGACCTCTTCGGCGAAGACCTTCTCGCCGCCCGAGTTGATGCACATCGAGCCTCGACCCAGCAGGTTGATCGAGCCGTCCTCATCGACGGTCGCCCAATCACCGGTGAGGACGTAGGACTCGCCGTCGAGCACGATGAAGGTCTTCGCGGTTTTCTCCGGATCCTTGTAGTAGCCGTACGCCGCGGTGCGCGTCGCGAGAATCCCCTGTTCACCAGAGCCTTGACTCACCGGGCGGCCGTCTTCAGTGATGACCCGGGAGTCCGGAGCGAGCGTGAAGTGAGCCGTTGGCGCTCCGAGATCGCGGTTGGCACCGCTCACGCCGAAGCTGCCGCCCTCGGTCGATCCGAGCGCGTCAATGAGGAGAGCCGACATTCGGGTGCGCAGTCCATCCTTGATCTCGGAACTCCATATGGCCCCTGAGGAGGAGATACTGCGCACGCTCGACGTGTCGTAGGGCCGTCCCGATGCTTCGCGCTCCTCGAGAGCGCGGAGCATCGGCCTCGCGAAAGGATCACCGACGATTACGACTCTCGTCACTCCTTCGCTCTCGACGACACCCCAGACTTCGTGGGCGTCGAAGGACCTCCCCTCGAGCAAGACGACGGTGCCGCCGCAGCACAGCGCGGGCATGGCGCCTACCCACATCGCGGTGCCGTGCATCAAGGGGCAACAGGGCATGATCGCTTCGACACCGTGTTCGTTCACCGCCGCGACGAAAGCGGCGATGTCATCTCGCGTGGCGGGCACCGTTGGTATCCCTCGGAGCGCTGCCAGTGCGGCGATGAGTCGCTCGGTGATGTCACCCTGGGGGTACATCACTCCTTTGGGCATCCCCGTGGTCCCACCCGTGTACAGCATGTAGAGGTCGTCGGGCGCCCGCACCTTGCGTGCTTGGGGCTCGTGGGCGCTCAAGAGCTCTTCGAATCCGACGGCGCCATCGAGGTGCGCTCCCCCGTCGTCGACCTCGACGAAGAGCCGTACGTTGGTCAGGCGGTCCCGCACGCGGTCGACGCAGTCGCCCAATGACGTGTGGAACACGAGCACCTGTGAGTCGCTGTTGTCCAAGAGATACACGAGTTCGTCGTCGAGGTACCGGTAGTTGACGTTGATCGGCACGGCGCGATGCTTGAAGGCGCCGTGTTGGGCGATGAGGTACTCCGGACAGTTGAACAAATAAAGGGCGACCTTGTCGTTTTCGTTGACCCCCGCCGCTTCGATCGCCGAAGCGAAGCGCGCGGCGGCGTCATCGAACTTGCGGTAACTGATCAGACGTTCTCCTTGCACGATTGCGTCGCGCTCGGGCACGGCGTCGGCAACCTCTTCCCACAAGGATGCAAAGTCAAGAAACACGGTCCCCCCGATCGAGTCCAACATCCCAACGATGTGCGCCTACCGTTGTTCGCACGCCATCTGCGCCACGCTATCCGTTGGCGCACCCCAAGGATGAGTCCTGTGAAGGAGGCGAACGAGTCGCAAAATGAGACGCTCAGTCCAGGGCGTCGTCGCGCCGAACTCCCGTTAGTTTTCCTAGATGACTCAGATACCGATTACCTGCACGCTCTCGGCAGCCGACAAAACCACTCGAGGCGACGAGTGGCAACAGTTCCTCACCAACAACGTGACGCAGTTCATCCGGTCCGATACGTCGGTCCGCATGAAGTTGATCGGCGGTGACTCCGTCATCTTGAGTGCCGTCGATCTAGCGCGACGCGAGAAGGACTGTTGTGCATTCTTCGAATTCCGTCTTGAACTACTCCCCGACGCGATTTGGCTCGAAGTCGGAGCACCTGTTGAAGCTGCTTCTTTACTCGACGCACTCATCGATGCCGGAACGGTCTAAGGCGGTGGCGGATTCTGAACCGAAGGGTTCCAGTTCGATGGTTCCGGGGCGCCAACTTCCCTGGGCCGTGCGTACTCGAATTCCAAGAAACCGAGTGCTCCGAAGACTCTCCTGGATTTGGAGCAATCCCATCACGATTGCCATTCCGAGTCAGATTGAGAATCGTCGACACGACGTTCGTCGGCTGCTCGACCACCTGAGGCGGCGGTCCTAGTCAATTCATAACGTGCGTGATGTCTGCATACATGGACTGAACAAATCACTCACGCGTGAAGATGCCCGAGGATCGGGCTTTCATCTCTGCTCGACTCGGCGGGGCGGCATCCTTGTGACAACAGGACATGATCTTCAGCCGGCGAGGAGCGCGGCGTGTTGACTCTCCCTGAAGCCACGACTGCACCGAGGAACGCGCAAACGGATCCGGGCCCGTGTGAAACCGAGCACCCGATTGGATCCCGTTCCCGAACTCACGCAGCAAGTTGACGTCCTTTTCGACCCACCCGCGCCGCGTGGCCCAGTCGCAGAGGACAGCGGTATCCCACTCGATACCGAAGTGTTTGAGATTCTTGAACATCGAGACGCACGCTGCTCGTCCGGTAGTGGCCGGACCGTCGAGATGAAAGTGCGTCGTGAGGTGGCGCGGTCGCAGGTAACTCGAGATGTGCGAGTCATAGACCAACGAGGTGAGATCACTCATCGCCGCCAGAAGAACAGGGGCCGGATCGGTGCTCGTCTTTCCTTCGTCGTCGCGGGACATGGTTCGAATATACAGACGCTCCGAGCGAGGGTCGCAGCAGCGAGCCGTACACTTCCTTCGATGGGCCACCTTCGCCGCGAGCATCGTCGCGATGGAACCGTTCCGGTGGACAGGGAAAGGGAGACCCCATGCTTCGACTGATCGCGGCGATTGACGAAAAGCGAGGCGTCGCCAACGAATACGGCATTCCTTGGCAGGGCAAGATCCCCATGGACACGAATCGATTTCACGAACTGACGTCGAACGGAATCATCGTCATGGGCTTCGGAACCTATGAGGAGTACGACAAGCCGTTACACGGACGAGACAATTTCGTGGTGTCCCATCGCGATGGTGGCGAACTTCGACCGGGATTCGTTCAGGTTCCGAACGCGGGTCAGTTCTATACCGAACATGGAGGCGACGTCGTCTGGCTCATCGGCGGAGCGGCACTCTTCGGTGACTCATTGGCGCGCGCGGATCAGTTGTATCTCACGCAACTCGACGGCGACTTTCACTGCACCAAGTTCTTCCCGGAGTTCGCTGGTGCCTTCGAATTAGTGGGCGACGACGGACCGCATACTGAAAATGGCGTCAGGTTTCGATTCGCAACGTGGGAGCGACCGCGGGTCGAGTGACGTTGACTGACGCGGTCCCCTGCGAGCGGTCATCCTTCTTGGAAGTATCTCGCGGGCGTAATCCCGGTCTCACGGCGGAACGCCGCGACGAACGCGCTCGCCGATTCGTAGCCCACCGTCCGAGCGACCTCGGCGACGGACTCCCTGGCTCCGAGTGCCGCCATGGCGCGCTGGAGTCGAACGAGTGCACGCCAGCGTGCGAACGGCAGTCCCGTTTCCGCGATGAAGGCTCGCGAGAGCGTCCGACTACTCGCTCCAACGTCTTCGCCCCAGGCAGCAAGCGTCCGATCGTCAGCGGGGTCTTCCATCAACGCCTTCGCGACGCGAAGTGCGCGATCGTCGCTGGGCATACGGACGTCAAAGGAGAGCGTCGGGACCGGTTGAAGGAGGTCAACCAAGAGTTCCTCACCGTGCGACCGGTGGTCGGTTTCGAGGTCGTGGTCTTCCAGGTAACTCAGCAGCTCGGCCACCAAGGATGTCACGACGACGGGCGTACAGGTCGGCCACGTGATCGAACACGACTCGGTGTGCACGTACGCCGTGCGCATCGTCGCCACTCCCTCAGAGAGCGTCTCGTGGCGAACGCCAGCCGGTATCCAGAGCGCTCGTGTCGGGGGGAGCACCCACGCCTCGGTGCCACTGCGCACGGTGAGGACGCCATTGGAAGCCCACGCGAGCTGGTGGTCGTCGTGGGTGTGCCAGTCGAAGACGGTGCCGGCAGGCATCGTGAAGGTACAGACGTCGAGCCCGACTCCGCGATCGACCCCACCGTCGTCATGTTGTCCGTCGCGCGACATCGAATGTCAGCCTACGGTCTAGGAATCGCCATGGTCGGTGCCTAGCGTTTCGACGTGAACGAAAACCACACACAACTTTGTCCGAGTCCGAGCTGGGCGCAGCACATCCAAGAAGAGGTGCTGCCGTATCTCGCCAACATCTGTGAGCTCGGTGAGTACGTGCTCGAACTCGGTCCGGGACCGGGGGCGGCGACGCAGTGGCTCAGTGCGCACGTACATCAACTCGTGGCCGTTGAAGCCGACGATACGGCCGCTCAGACACTCGCGAAGCGTTACGCTCGGCACCAACGTCGAAGTCCTGCGGGGAGACGCTCGCCACCTGGCGTTCGCGTCCGACACCTTTGACTCCGTCGCGTCCTTCACGATGCTCCATCACGTGCCGACGTTCCAAGACCAGCAACTGCTTCTCAGCGAGGCATTCCGCGTCCTCAAGCCCGGTGGGACGTTTCTCGGTTCGGACAGCCTGTCGAGCAACGGCCTCCATCACTTCCACGAGGGCGACGACTACAACCCGGTCGATCCGGCGTCCTTCCTCACGCGACTTCAGGCGGTTGGCTTCACCAAGCTCACCATCGTGGTCGACGAGAACCTGAAGTTCGCCGCGCGCAAACCGGACCTGAACGTGTCGACAGAATCGCAACACAATGAGAAGGAGTAATCAATGACCATCCCCTATAGCGAGCCGTTGAACGTTCGCACCCTGGCGGCACCGGTGATACCGGAGCCCCCGCGGCGCGGCGAGCCCGGAGGAGAACCCTGCGGCATCTGCAGTGGCTTCGCCGCGAGCGCGGTCTGGTCCAACGACAACTGGTCGCTGCACCCTCCGGTGGGAGGAAGTCTCGCCGGAGCGGTCTGGCTCGCGTCGCGCGATCACGTTGACTCGTTCTCGGATCTCTCCGACGCGGCGGCGGCGGAGTTCGTGCACGTCGTCGCCAAGGTCGAACGAGGCATTCTCTCGCTGGGCGGTGTCGCGCGCGTTCACCTCTATCGCTGGGGCGACGGCGGTGCCCATTTTCACGTCTGGATGCTTCCTCGTCCGCTCGGGATGCTCGAAGCGAAGGGAATGATGCTTCCCCTGTGGGAGGACGTACTCCCGAACGTCACCGACGACGAGTTGCGTGCCGCGGCCGAGACCGTGGCGCGAGCCATGGATGACACAACGTCCTAACTCGCACGTCACGTAACGCCATGTCAGACTGACGCGACGATGAGCGCCGACGTCACACCTCCCAGCTCGAGCCCGACGGTCTCCTTAGCGTTGATCGCACGCGAGTGGACGAGACTCGGGTGCATCGGGTTCGGCGGACCCCCCACCCACATCGTGCTGCTACGACGACTGTGCGTCGAACAGCACCGATGGCTCGACCACCAAGAGTTTGAGGATGCGATCGCGACGACGAACTTGTTGCCGGGACCGGCGTCGACGCAACTGGCGATCTACTGCGCCTGGAAGCTACGAGGCGCCCGCGGAGCCGTGGTCGGAGGACTCGGATTCATCTGTCCGGGCTTGTTCCTCATCATCGGTCTCTCCGTCGTATTCCTCGCCAAGCATCCGCCGGTGGCGCTGCTCGGCGCCGCGGCTGGCGCTGGCGCCGCGGTACCCGCCGTGGCGTTGAGCGCGTCGCGATCGCTCGTGCCGTCGAGTTGGGCGCGTATGGGGAGCACCGCGGCACAACGGTTCCGGTGGGTGCTCTACACGTCGGTCGGGGCCGTCGTCGCTGCGCTCTTCGGTGAGTACTTGGTGATCGCCCTCATCGCCTGCGGCGCTTCAGAAGTCTTCATCCGACGACAGAGCCAACCGGGATCGGCACACTCGTCAAGTGCCTTTGCCGTGGTGGCGATACACAGCGCCGCGGTCGGTGGCATCGCCGCACTCACCTGGGAGGCGCTCAAGGTCGGGGCTCTCTCCTACGGTGGCGGCTTCGTCATCGTGCCCCTCATGCAACACGACGCCGTCGTCACCTACCACTGGATGTCGGGTCCCCAGTTTCTGCTCGCGGTGGCGTTGGGTCAGGTCACTCCAGGTCCCGTGGTCCAAACCGTCGCCGTCGTCGGTTACGCGGCGGCGGGAATCGCGGGGGCGTTTCTTGCGGCCGCCCTGGCCTTCGCGCCGTCGTTCGCCTTCATCTTGGCCGGTGGTTCACGATTCAACACCATCCGGGCAAAGCCGTCGGTGGAGTATTTCCTTACGGGAGCAGGACCGGCCGTCATCGGTGCCATTGCCGGATCGGCGATTCCGCTCGGACTGTCGCTGCACATGTATTGGCAGGTCCCGGTCCTGGCGGGTGCGGTACTGTGGCTTCTCCTCGCGCGTCGCAGCGTTGTCGGTTGCCTCGTGATCGCCGGCGTGATCGGAACCATCGTCGCCCTCGCCGGCGTCACCGTGTAGTTGGGCGAGTCCCGATTCAGTGCGGTCGGGTCCACGAAGACGTCGCCTACGACGTAGTCGTCGACACCACATCGAGTGCCGGACGAAGTGGTTCGACAGATCGTGGAACACCTTCACGCTTCGAAGCCGAAGAGGTAATGCTCCCGAGCAGCGCTCGCTCGCGAGGACTACGTTATGGCTAGCAACAGGTGAATCGAGGTGCCATTGACCATCGCCCCTAGCCATCCCAAGGCCCGGACCGTCGCACTCATCGGTCGAAACGGTGTCGGCAAGACGTCACTGCTCGAAGCGCTCGTGGTCGCGACGGGAGGTTTGGAGCGAGCCGGCAAAGTGGACGCGGGAACTACTCTCGGCGCGACCGATCCAGAGGAACGCAAGTATCAGATGTCACTGGGCATCTCGATGGCGCCCGTGTGGATCGGCGAGGACAAGTTGACGCTCCTGGACACACCCGGGCTCATCGACTTTCACGGCGAAGTCGAACGAGCGCTCGACGTCGCGGACGTGGCCGTCCTCGTCGTGAGCGCCGTCGACGGCGTTCAAGGCGATTTCGTCGCCACGTGGGACCTCGCGCGCGAAGCTGACGTGCCGGTCGTCATCTTCGTGAACGCGCTCGACGCCGAGCGCGCCGATTTCGAGTCAACACTGAATTCGCTCGAATCACTGGTCGGCCCGACCCTGGCCCCGTTGGAGTTGCCGATCGGCGAGGGACCGGAACTCCTCGGCGTCGTCGACCTCCTCGCCG
This sequence comes from uncultured Acidimicrobiaceae bacterium, assembly GCA_963804325.1. Taxonomy (GTDB): domain Bacteria; phylum Actinomycetota; class Acidimicrobiia; order Acidimicrobiales; family RAAP-2; genus RAAP-2. The sequence continues at coordinate 125,121 of CAWDPT010000010.1, read as the reverse complement.
ACGAGGCGATCTTCTATGACCGCAGTGCGCCGCGTCACGCTGCGGTACCGGCGGAGCTGGCCGAACTGGAGTCGCGCGTGCGCGCCAGTCTGATCGAGGCGATCGTCGTCGCCGACGATTCGCTCACCGAGCGCTACCTCGAGGGCGACGTGCCCACGATGGACGAGCTCGAGCCCGCGCTCGCCGAGTTGATGATCGAGGGCCGCATCGTTCCGGTCACCTGTGGCTCGGCCACTCGCGGTGTCGGCGTTGACCGCCTCGCCACGCTGCTCGATGAGATCGCGGTCTCGCGACCGATTCCGGCGCTCATGAACGGGAATGAGACGTTCCTCGACCGTGACCCCGAGGGCGAACCGATCATGCGGGCCTTCAAGGTCATCGTCGACCCCTACGTCGGTCGCATCGTCGTGATGGAGGTCATCTCCGGAACGATCACCCCCGACGTCACGCTCGTCAACGTGCGCACCAGGGGCGACGAACGTCTTCACGGACTCCATCATCTCTTTGGTTCCAAACTGGTGCCCGTCACGCGCGCCGTCGCCGGGGACGTCGTCGTGGTCGCCAAGCTAAACGACGTAGCCGTCGGCGACGTGCTGGCCAAGCGGGGCGCCGACTTGGCGACGTTGGAGGCACCTTCGCCGGCACCGGCCCTTTCCGTGGCGCTGCTGAGCGCTTCGCACGATGACGACGACAAGATCGCGACCGCGCTGCATCGACTTTCCGAAGAGGACCCGTCACTACGCGTGCGCCACGACCCGGTCTCGCGTCGCCTCGTCGTCGACGCCATGGGCGATACGCACTTGAAAGTGACCCTGGAACGGCTTCGCCGCCGTTTCAACGTGAACGTCACGACCGCGACTCCCGACGTCCAGCGTTACGAGACGATCCGCTCAGCGCGCGAGTGCGAGGGCCGCTTGAAGAAGCAGACCGGCGGTCACGGCCAGTTCGCGGTGGTGAACTTGAAGGTCGAGCCCATCAAGCCCGACGAACCCTTCGAGTTCGTCGACGCCATCGTCGGCGGCGCGGTACCGCGACAGTTCATCAGCGCCGTGCGCAACGGCATCGAGAAATCGATGGCGCGCGGCGGGCCGGCTGGATTCCCCGTCGTCGGACTGCGCGTCACGCTCTTCGACGGCAAGTTCCACAGCGTCGACTCATCGGAAGCGGCCTTCGACACCGCGGGGTCACTCGGTCTGCGCGCGGCGCTCGAGGCGTCGGGTACCGTCGTGCTCGAGCGAATCATGGAAGTGACGACGACGTTCCCCACCGAGTTCCTCGGTGAAGTGCTCAACGACCTCAAGAGTCGTCGGGGCAAGGTCGTCGCGACGAATCAGGACAACGGGGCGCTGGTCACGGTCACGTCGTTCATCCCCGAAGACGGACTGCACCGCTACGGCCTCGACTTTCGGGCCATCACGGCCGGTCGCGGTCGGGTCACGATTCGACTGCACCACCTGTCCGAAGCGCCGTAAGTATTCAGTCGAAACGCGTGGTCAGTTCGGGACGTTGAGTCTCGTCCACAGTCCGTGGTGATGACACCAGCCCCAATCGCTCGGTGTTGAGCCGGGAAGGGTCACCAGCACTTGGGTCGCGCCGGTCTTGGCGCCCTCGCTCGAGCGAGACGACGTCGGCCAATTCACCATGTAGGGCGATTCGAGCGAGATCCAGGCGACGTTGCCCTCCAGGCAACGCTTCGCCACGTCCTCGTAGTACGACGTTTGGTCGGCTTCGGAGAAGTAGGCGACGACGTAACTGTTGAGGATCACCGTCAGATTTGACGGATCGCCCCGATCGATTGCGTCGCCGAGGCGTTGTGCCGCTGTGCCGCGCAGCACGGTCGTCGCGGGCCACGAAGGACGTTTCGCGATGATTGCGTCCAGCCGGTCCATTCGCCGCGGCTCTTCCGGCCACAGACAGGCCTGCAGCCAGAGTCGATCCTCATCGTCCGACAGGTCCAGTGGTGAAGGGTCGATGCCCACCCGCGAGACAACCTCGGGGAGTGCAAGTGAGCGATCGACGGGCGTCTCGTCACGACACACCAACGTCAACGGATTGTCGTCATCGGTCTCGCGCACCGGGAACCGGTCGAAGTGGAGATTGATGCCGGCCGACGTGCCGACATCGACGAGGTTGATCGATGAGTACCCGTTCTGAGCGATCATCGCGATCACGATTTGGAAGACGGCCGATCGACCGGCCTCATTCGTCTGCGTGGAGCGATGAAGTTCCGAGCGCACCAGTTCCGGCTCGGCCCCCAGCACATCGACGACTTCATTCGCCGCCGCGACATGGTCCTTGATGGTTCCGTGGCGAGCGTCCAGGTAGATCGGCGTCAGGATCGGATGTCCTCGAAGGGCCGCGAGGTGCAATGCGGCGAGGACCAACATCGGGTTCCGCTGCTCGACGCGCACACCCGCCAGCAACTCCTGAGCGACGACGTCGTGTTCCAACGCGATCATGAGCGCCGAGTAGAACGGCAGTCGGTCGTGGTCTTCTCGAGTGAACGAAAAGTGATAGCGGCGACGAGCGTCCTCTAAATCCAAGGCCATAGTGAGCACGATACCGAGTGGCGTTACTCGAACGATTGAGCCGTCTCGAGATCGATCGACCGTGGTTCTGAAGTCGACGGGTCTCGGGTCAGGGAATCGGGAGTTGTGGAGCCGCTGCCAGTGACATTCCCGTGAGCCGTGAGCCCTTCTTCGCCGAACCCGGGTAGATGACCTCCGGCCGAAATGACCGGCCTTTGGATTCGCCCACGCGTCCGCCACGAACCTCGACCCATTCGTCGTTCGTCGACTCATTGACGACGTAGGCGACGAAGACCCAGTGCTGACGCCGTTCTTTGACGCCGTTAACCACGACCGCGTCACCGGCACGCACCCCGTTCCATCGGGTGCTGCGAACCACGTGGCCATGACGGGTCACGACGGCGCGTTGTTTCATGACTCATTTCTAGCCGGTACCCGTATGGTCACTCGACGTCACAGCCCTGTCGTACCGTGGAGCTATGTCCTTCACACAGGAGTTGCCGAGGTCCCTCTCCCCTTCTCGACTCTCGGACTTTCAAAGCTGCCCGAAGCGATACCAGTACGCCTCGATCGAGCGTATTCCTCAGCCCGCGTCCTACGCGACGGCGAAGGGTCGATTCGCCCACTTCGTCTTCGAACAGCTCTTTAACCTCGCGGCCGAAGAGCGGACTATCGAAAGGGCTCGTGGATTCGTACCGGCCGCGATCGAGGAGATTCTCACCGAGGACGTTCGCGTCGACATCGCGATGGACGACGCGATGATGGAGCGTCTGCTCAAGGAGACCGAAGAGATCATCACGACGTACTTCCAAATGGAGGATCCGACGTCGGTCACCAGTGAGGGCGTCGAACTTCGACTGGGCGTGACGATCAACGGCGCGCCGCTCTTCGGCATCCTGGACCGACTCGACCGTGACGCTGACGGTTCACTCACGATCGTCGACTACAAGACCGGAGGCCTGCCGAATCGCAACTACGACACGCAGACCTTCGCCAACGCCGAACTGTACGCCGCGCTGTGTCAGGTCGGTCTCGGCGAAAAGCCCGCCAAGATCCGACTCATGTACGTGACCAAGGGCGAGAGCATTGAACGAAACGTGAGCGACGTCAACGTCCGGGCCCGCTCACAGAGCGCCGCGAATGCGTGGGAGAAGATCAATCGTCACTACAACGACGGTGAGTTCCCGGCGACCCCGTCGGTGCGGGCCTGTCGTTTTTGTTCCTACAAGGACCTTTGTCGAGCCCAAGGCGTCGCCGTTCCGGTGTGAGCCGAGGGCTGAGACGATTCGCCCTTTAGTCTGGCGTGATGCAATTCGACCTCTCCTTTGACTATCGGTGTCCGTTCGCGAAGAACATCCACCTGCACGTGATCACGGCACTGCGCGCCGGGGCGGACTTCGAGGTCATCTTCTCCCCGTGGTCGCTCAGCCAGGGCGGCCGCGGTGACGGCCCCGACGTGTGGAACGACCCCGCCTACGACGCCGATCTCATTTCGTTGGCGGCGGCCGTCTCGGTGCGCGACCAACAGAGCGAGTACTTCCTCGACGCGCACGAGGCACTCTTTCGGGCCCGCCACGACCGGGCGATCCGGCTCATCTCCCTCGACGAGATCAGCAACGTCCTCGCGCCACTCGGGGTGGACATGGCCAAAGTCGCCACCGACGTCGCCTCGCGACGACCCCACGACGTGATCGCGGCGAGTCATAAGGAGTTCGACCGTTTCGAGGCCTTCGGCGTCCCGACGTTCGTCGTCGAAGACGACGCGACCTTCGTGCGTTACATGAGCGAACCGAGCAACGACCCGGCCGAGTCGGTCGAACTGATCACGTCACTGCTCGCCACGATGACCAAGCGTGCCGATCTGAACGAGTTCAAGCACACGCGACTGCCGCGCTGAATCGCAATTACATCGACTGGTACGCCACCAACGTGTCGTAGGTCGCGTCTCGATCGTCGGCTCCCCCGGCCATCGCGGCCGAGAACTCGGTCACGCCCGCCTCGGCCAGGTCGTTGAGCTTCTCGAGGACCTGCTCGCGCGTGCCGAAGAGCCCGACGTCGGCGGGGCCGTCGGCACCTTCACGGTCGAGCATCGCGCGATAGCTCGGCAGCGTCCCGTAGATCTCGAGGGTCTGGTTCACCTTCGACCTCGTATCGTCGACGTCATTCGTCACCGAAATCGGCAGGCTGCACACCACGCGCGGAGTCGGCCGACCGGCCGCGGCGGCGGCCGCGTTGATGGTCGGCACGACGTGCGTGGCGAGCGTCTTGACGCCGGTCATCCAGGTCAACGTCCCGTCGGTCAGCGTCCCGGCCATCTCGAGCATCTTCGGTGCCAACGCGGCGACCAGCAGTCCCGGCGTTCGTGTCTCGCTCGGTCCGAGGGCGCCGATCGTGGTGGCGCTCACGCGCTCACCCTTGACGCGCACTTTTTCGCCGCGTAGCAGCGGCGCCAGAATCTCTAGGTACTCCGCCATGTAACTTGCCGGACGCTCGAAGGAGATCCCCCACATTCCTTCTACGACCGCTTTGTGCGACAGGCCGATGCCCAGTGAAAGATGGCCGCCGATCGCTTCTTGCACCGTGCGAGCTTGGGCCGCCAGCATCGTAGGGTGACGCGTTTGGATCGGCACGACGGCCGTCCCGAGATCGAGGTCCGGGTATTCGCGCCCCACGACGGCGAGCACGGTGAGCGTATCCGGTCCGAAGATCTGCGAGGACCACATCCGCGTGAAGCCGCGCGCGCGCAGTGCGGCGGCGCGTTCGAGCGTCTTCTCGAGTGCTCCGTCGACATCCATTCCGATGGCGATGTCCATCAGGACCTCCTTGCTCGACCGGTAGCGTTACGGTCGTGTTGATCGAATCCCAACCTACTGGCCCGGTATCGGTGGGGGTGGTGGGAGCCGGTCAGTTGGCCCGAATGATGGGCGAGGCGGCGCACGGCGCCGGCGTCACCGTGACCGTCCTCGCGTCGTCCCCCGATGATTCGGCGGTCACGACGGCCGACAAGGTGATCCACGGATCACCGGACGACGTGAGTTCGCTCGACGAGCTCAGCTCCGAGGTCGACGTCCTCACGTTCGATCACGAACTCGTCGATCTCGATCAGATCTCGGTGCTCGAAGCCCGCGGCGTGGTCGTGCGTCCGAACGCGCACGCCCTTCGCTTCGCCGTTGACAAGGGACATCAGCGTCGGGCCTTTGACGCCGCCGGTATCCCCGTACCGAGGTTCATCGTCGTCACGTCCAAGAACGATCCGATGTTGAAGGGATTCCTCGACGGCGTCGGACCGCCGGTGCTCAAGGCCGCGCGCGGCGGCTACGACGGGCGCGGCGTGCTCTTCCCGCAGAGTCGCGTCGAGACACTCGCCATGATCGACGAACTCGCACACTCGACCAGCGTGGTCGTCGAGGAGCGACTAAATCTCCGCAGCGAAATGGCGCTGGTCGTCGTTCGCGGACTTCACGGCTTCGCCAGCTATCCCCTCGTCACGACGGTCCAGTCCAAGGGCATGTGCGTCGAGGTGCGCTACCCCGCCGACGTCGATGAGGGGACCCAACACGAAGCCCAGCGACTCGGCAGAAAGATCGCGAACCTCGTCGGCGCGGTGGGGGTGATCGCCGTCGAGTTCTTCGCGAGCGACCGAGGACTGTTCGTCAACGAGATCGCGCTTCGTCCCCACAACACGGGACACTGGACGATCGAGGGTGCGCGCACGAGTCAGTTCACGAACCACCTCCTGGCCGTGAGTGGTCGGCCCTTGGGTCCAACCGACGCGATCGTGCCCGCGGCGGTGATGGTCAACGTCGTCGGTGCCGACGAACCCGGTTCGATCGAACGCGCCAGTGAGGTTCCCGGCGCGCACGTCCACGACTACGGCAAGTCATGGCGCCCGGGTCGAAAACTCGGACACGTCACTGTCGTGGGCGACGATGCGACCGCGGCGCACGTGACAGCATGGGAGAGCGCGCGAGCGTACGGCACCGGAACACGGGAGACATAGTGCAGGCAGTGGTCGGGATCGTCATGGGAAGTTCCTCGGACCTCGAGGTCATGAAAGGCGCCGAGGCGATCCTCGAGCGATTCGGCGTGGCGAGTGAGATCCACGTCGTCTCGGCGCACCGCACCCCCGAGGCCATGATCGACTACGGCCTCAACGCTCGATCGCGAGGTCTCCAGGTGCTCATCGCCGGCGCCGGCGGTGCCGCGCACCTGCCCGGCATGTTGGCCGCGGTCACGACGCTCCCCGTCATCGGTGTGCCGGTCGCCCTCGCCCAGTTGGACGGTCTGGACTCCCTGCTCTCCATCGCTCAGATGCCGCGCGGCGTACCGGTCGCGACGACGGCGATCAACGGCGCCACCAACGCCGGACTCCTCGCCGCGCGCATCCTCTCGCTCGGTGACGACGCGTTGGCGGCGGCGCTCGAAGAGTACCGTCAGGAGTTGGCGACGCAGGCGCAAGCGCAGGACCGCGAACTCCCAAGAAGTTAATGACTTTCTTAGAAATCACTCGACGCACTTCGTTCGCCGTGTACCCGAGTTGCCCCCTAGTGTGGACTCGTAACTAAGGAGGCCCCCATGGGTATCATGAAGCGCGTCAGCACCATCTTTCAGGCCAAGGCGAACTCGGCACTGAACAAGGCTGAGGACCCCCGCCAGACGCTCGATCTCTCGTACGAACAGCAGCTCGACAACCTCACCAAGGTGAAGCGCGCTGTCGCCGACGTCGCCACCGCGCGCAAGCGCATCGAAATCCAGGCCGAGCAACTGAAAACGCAGGGTGACAAACTGGCCGAGCAGGCGAAGGCGGCCCTCGCCCAGAACAACGAGCCGCTCGCGCGCGAGGCACTCTCTCGACGCCAGGCCATCACGTTGCAGCTGGCCGATCTGGAGACCCAGCACGCCACCATCGTCGACCAGGAACAGAAGCTGACCGACACCGCTCAGCGCCTCCAGACCGAGGTCGAGGCATTTCGCACCAAGAAAGAGACGATCAAGGCGACCTACACCGCCGCTGAGGCGTCGGCCCACATCTCGGAATCCGTCAGCGGGATCTCTACGTCGATGGGCGACGCCGGCGCCGCGATGCAGCGCGCCCAGGACAAGGTCGCCGAGATGCAGGCGCGCAGTGGTGCGCTCGATGAACTCCTCGCCTCGGGTGCGCTCACCGACCTCTCGAGCACGAACGACGACATCCAGGCGCAGCTCGACAAAGCCCAGGGCACCTCGGACATCGACGCACAGATCGCCGCACTGAAGACGCAGGTCGCGAGTGGCGCCACGACACAACTTCCTTCGGGTGACGCTCCCGCCCCGGCCGCTCCCGCGGCCGATGCGACGACCACCACCGAAGAGGGCAAGTAATGGCCAAGTCGAAGATCGAGAGCGACCACGGACTGAACGTTCGCATGTTCATGACGGGCCTTGCGCTCGTCATCCTCTACGCGATCATCTTCACGGTGCTCTTGAACGTCGGGGTCCAACTCGTCTTCGTGATCGTAATCTGCGGAGCACTGCTCTTCAGTCAGTACTTCTTCTCTGACAAAATCGCGATGTTCTCGATGCACGCCAAGGAGGTCACACCGGCCCAGGAGCCCAAGCTCCACGAGATCGTAGACCGGCTGTGCCTCCTCGCCAACATGCAAAAACCCCGCGTCGGCGTCGCCGAGATGGACATTCCCAACGCCTTCGCGACCGGTCGAAGTCCTAGTCACGCCGTGATCTGTGCCACTCGTGGTCTGATGAACCGTCTGAACGACGAAGAACTCGAAGCCGTGCTGGCGCACGAACTCAGTCACGTCGCGCACCGTGACGTCGCAATCATGACCATCGCGTCGGGGGTCGGCATGCTCGCCGGGCTCGTCAGTCGAATCGCGCTGTGGAGCACGTTGCTCTCAGGCGGCGGTCGCAGCCGCAGCGGCAATCAGATCGTCCTACTCGAGATGTTGACCTTCGTCATTTCGATCGTCATCTACGTGATCGCGTTCTTGTTGACGATGGCCCTGTCGCGCTACCGCGAACTCGCGGCCGACCGCTCCGGGGCGATCCTCATCGGCAAGCCCAGCGTGCTCGCCAGCGCCCTGGTCCACGTCACGGGCGACATGGGCAAAATTCCGCGCACCGACCTCCGCAAGTCCGAGGGCATGAACGCCTTCTTCTTCGCACCGGCCCTCGCCGGCAACACGGCCGCGTCGCTCTTCTCGACGCACCCGTCACTGGAAAAGCGACTCGACGCACTGAAGAAGCTCGAAGTCGAACTCAACGGCTAGTGGGTCTTCGCGACAGCCTCTTTGGACGCACCAAGCAGGTTGCGCCGAAACTCGACGGACTCTTCGCATTGCCGTCGGCGGCGTTGACGCTGCAGAGCGAACTCGATCTCGTCTCCTCGGGCAACGCCGGTCTCTGTTTCAAGGCCGGGAGCGGCGAGACGACGATCACGACCGACGACGAGATCATCGCGCTGCTCAACTTCGACGACAAGACCGGGACGGTGAAGGTCACGACCGACGACCTGGGATTCAAATGGTTGGTCGTGACCGATCCCGAACTTGACGGACTCGTGACGCGAATACACGGCGCCAACACGACGATGGTGGAACACGGACTCGGACCGCGGTTACTCTGCGCGGTCTTCGGCTTCGTCCCCAAGACGCCGCCCGGTGACGGCGCGGTGCGAATGGTCTATCTCCTCAAGCAGGGAACCTTCTATCCCTTCGCGCCGACCGGGCCGAACCAACGCGATAATGAACTGGAGTTGCGCGTGCGTTCCTTCCTCGGTGACGACCTTCCGATGGAAAAGGACCTCTCGCGCTGGATGGCGCTATGGAACCTGCCCGTCTCCTAGCGGACGTATTCGGCGAAGTCGTTCTCGATCAATGCATCGAGCCCTTCGGCGTAGTCGAGGTCTAGTTGGGTCAGACCGTCACGGTCGTGGGTCCACAGTTCAAAGCGCAATCGCCGGTACGTGAAGGTCACGACCGGGTGATGGTCGAGGCGTTCGGCGAGCGCTACCTGCGCCTCGATGATCCGAGCACCACTCGGGTAGTCGCTGGTCTTGACGTAGCGAACCAGGTGAGCATCTTCGATGTCCCAGAGCGGATGTTGCAGCGTCCATTCGCGCACGACCCGGTCATCCAATCTTGACGGTCTCGTCAAGGGTGCGTCATGTCCTCGGGTACCACGGCCGCGTCGTACTCTTCGGCGCTGAGGAGACCCAAAGTGAGAACCGCTTCGCGCAACGTGGTGCCTTCGTGATGGGCCTTCTTCGCGACTTCGGCGGCCTTGTCGTAGCCAATGCTCGGAGCCAGCGCCGTCACGAGCATGAGCGAGTTGTGAAGGTGCTGGGCGATGCGCACGACATCGGCCTCGAGACCCTCGACGCAGAACTCGCGGAACCGTTCGCAGGCGTCCGTCAAGAGGTCGACCGAGTTGAGGAAGTTGTGTATCAAGACGGGTTTGCAAACGTTCAGCTCGAGATTGCCGCGTGCACCGGCCGTCGTCACGGCGACGTCATTGCCGAACACCTGGACCGCGACCATGATCATGGCCTCGCACTGCGTGGGATTGACCTTGCCGGGCATGATCGAACTGCCCGGCTCGTTCTCGGGCAGGATCAACTCTCCGAGTCCCGAACGAGGACCCGAACCGAGCCAACGGATATCGTCAGCGATCTTGGCCAGACTGGCCGCCAGTGTTCTGATGGCGCCGTGGGCGAAGACCAGTGCGTCGTGGGCGGCGAGGGCAGCGAAGTAGTTCGGTGCCGTGACGAATGGCTTACGAGTCAGGGCCGCGATGGCGACGGCGACGCGCTCACCGAATTCTGGATGCGTATTCAGTCCGGTGCCCACGGCCGTGCCACCCGCCGCCAACTCACAGAGTCCCGGCAGGACGAGTTCCAAACGCGCGAGGTCGGCATCGAGTTGGGCGACGTAACCCGAGAACTCTTGACCGAGCGTGAGCGGCACCGCGTCCATCAAGTGCGTTCGTCCGATCTTCGTGATTCCGGCGAACGACTGCACTTTCGCCTCGAGAGCATCGCGCAGTCGCGCAACTGACGGCACGAGGCGGTCGGTAATCTCGAGCACCGCCGCGATGTGCATCGCCGTCGGGAACGTGTCGTTGGACGATTGCGACATGTTCACGTGATCATTTGGATGGACGGGATCCTTGCTGCCCATCACGCCACCCGAGATCTCGATCGCACGATTGGAGATGACTTCGTTGACGTTCATGTTGGTCTGCGTGCCAGAACCCGTCTGCCAGATCCGAAGCGGAAACTCGTCGGCGAGGACTCCGTCGGTCACCTCGCGCGCGGCCTGTTCGATCAATGACGCGCGCTCGGAATCAAGTTTGCCAAGATCGTGATTCACCTGAGCCGATGCGAACTTCAAGATTCCAAATGCTCGAATCAGAGCCGGCGGCATCGTTTCGTGCCCAATCGCGAAGTGATGCAGACTTCTTTCCGTTTGTGCACCCCAGTAGTGATTCGAAGGCACTTCAATCGTGCCCATCGAGTCAGACTCCACCCTCACCTCACTCATGACAGCCTCTCTACTTCTTCTTGGCGGGTTTCTTGGCGGGCATCTTCTTCGCGCGAGACTTCTTTGCGGTCGCCTTTTTCACAGTCGCCTTCTTGGCCGGTGCCTTCTTTGCGGACGCCTTCTTTGCTGGAGACTTCTTTGCGGTCGCCTTGGCCGGCGCCTTCTTGGTCGGTGCCTTCTTTGATGACTTCTTCGCAGTCGCCTTCTTTGGCGCTGTTTTCTTTGGCGCTGCTTTCTTGGCGGTTGCCTTTGCCGGAGCCTTGGCCGCGGTCGCCTTCTTGGCCGGTGCCTTCTTGGCCGGCTTCTTCTTCGCCGGTGGCCTAGTCATCGCTGGCGGCAACACAAGGAGCATCGCTTCGAGATCGGCCGACACGTTTCCGTCGTAGAGCTTTATGCCTTCGACGACCACTTTGCGTGCCGCCATCACGTCTTCGGCGCGCGGCCCTTCGCCGGAGCCGGGCACCTCAAGCAGGAGCGGCAAGTCACGAAAGTCGGGATGTCCCACGAGTGCCGCCAATCCCGCTTCGCCGATGGTTCCTTCGCCAATGTTCGCGTGACGGTCTCGGTTGCCACCCAATTCGATCTTGGAGTCATTGAGATGGAAGCAGCGAAGACGATCGAGGCCGATGCGCATGTCGATTTCATGTACGAGTTTGTTCGTTCCAAGAGTCGTGGAGTAGTCAACGCCGCTCGCCCACAAGTGCTGGGTGTCGATGCACAGACCAATGCGCTCGTCGCCACCGGTGGCGTCGATCATCGCTTGGATCTCATCGAGACTGCGACCGACGGTCCCGCCGGAACCGGCCGCGTTCTCGATCAATATCGGGCAGTCCTTCACGCCATCCGGCGCTTTGTCCGCGCCGTCCAACGCGCGCTTGAACGCCTCAGCGATCCGGGGCAGCGCGTTCTCAAATCCGCTGTCCTTGTGAGAACCGACATGCAAGACGACACCCGAGGACGCCATGCCGCGACCGGTCGAGAGATTACTGATCAAGCACTCGACGGACTTCTCGTACAGATCCTCGTCGGGAGTGGCCAGGTTGATCAAGTACGTCGCGTGACAGAACGTGTGGGTCACGCTCGGATGGTTCGCCTGCGCTTCGCGATAGCCCTCGAGTACTGCCGGCGCGTACTGCGACGGCTTCCACATCCGAGGGCTTTGGGTGAATATCTGAATCGACGTGGCGCCGATGTCGACGCCCTCTTCCAGCGACGGGACGAGCTTTCCGCCGCCGCGTACGTGTGCACCTATGTTCATTACAGTAAAACTACCCTCCTCTCCACCACACGACGTCAGGAAACAGATGACCGATTCATTCTCACCCGCTGCACGCGAACTCATCACCAAAAAGGTCTTGGCGCACATAGCGAGCCTCGATGCCGACGGAAGTCCCAACGTTTCGCCCGTGTGGGTCGAGCTCGCCGGCGACGACCTCGTGATCAATACCGCGCTCGGAAGGGCCAAGGCCCGCAACCTCGCGTCGGACGCTCGCGTGGCCGTGTCCATCGTCGACCCCGCCGACGATCACTCGATCATCACGCTGCGCGGTTCGGTCGTGGGCTTCACCACGATCGGGGCCGACGAAGTGATCGATCGTCTGGCGAAGAAGTACCTGGGCGTCGACACCTACCCCAATCAACGCGAGGGAGAGGTGCGCGTCACCGTGACGATCCATCCCGATCGCATAACGCGTCAACCCGAATAGTTAGGCGTACGTCGTCGCGTCACCGAGTTCGGTCATCACCGACGACGCCAATTGCAATACTCGGCCACCATGACGCAGGTTTGTCCCGTCCCAACTCCACACGGCGATCGGTGACGGCGGCGCCGGGCGGTTGTAGGCACCGACGATCGTCGCGACACCGTTGGTCAAGTTCACCTCGTCGTTCGTCAGGAGTGCCTCGAGCACCTGGGCGCCGGCCTCCGCGTTGGGTCCGCTCACCACGACGGTGTCGAGTGTCGCCAACCAGCTCAGTGTCTTCACGTCGCGCGCCGCCATCTGTGCCGGGTAGTCGGCCGAGAGTTCCAGCCACACGCCGATGGGAGCTTGCAACTCATCGTGGAGCGAACTTAAGGCGACGATAGTGTCGGCGTCGATGACCGAGACGATGACGTGGTGAGCACTGCCGTAGTCCGCGAGCGCACCCAGGTCGTCGAAGCGGACGTCGAGTCGAACCAACGTCATGACCTAGGGCTGCAGGTCCTCTTTGGGCAACTTCTCGATGTTCACGTCGCGGAACGTCAGCACGCGCACCGACGGCACAAAACGGGCCGTGCGGTACATGTCCCACACCCAGGCGTCGGTCAACGTCACTTCTAAGAGCGTCGGGTTTCCCGTGGAGCGCACTTCGATCGCCACGTCGTTGGCGAGATAGAAACGGCGATCGGTTTCGACGGCGAAGTTGAACGTGCCGACGACTGCCTTGTACTCCTGGACGAGCGCGAGTTCCAGCGTCGACTCGTAGTCGTCGAGTTCCTCTTCGCCCACGCGCTACTGCGTGCGCTCGGAGACGCGGAGCTCCTTGATCTTGGCGGCTTTTCCACGCAGATCACGGAGGTAGTACAACTTCGCGCGGCGCACGTCACCGTAGGACTCGACCTCGATCTTGGCGATCGTGGGCGCGTGCACCGGGAAGGTGCGCTCGACACCGACGCCGAAGCTGATCTTTCGCACCGTGAACGTCTCGTGGACGCCCGATCCCTGGCGGCGAATGACCACGCCCTGGAAGATCTGGACGCGCTCGCGCACGCCTTCGACGACGCGCACGTGCACCTTCAGGGTGTCACCGGTACGGAACGAGGGAATGTCATCGCGAAGGGAGTCGCGGTCGATGAGGTCGGTCGGATTCATGGAAGCGGTCCCTTTCGGATCACTGAGGCTTTAGAAGTTTAGCCGTTTCGTCCGTTCGCTTCCAACACTGGGAATTCGGCCAGTATCGCTTCGTCCTCACTGGTCAGACCGCCGCGCGCCGTTATCAGGTCCGGTCGGCGCTCCATCGTCCGGTGCAGGGCCTGCGCGCGACGCCAACGAGCGATTCGCGCGTGGTCGCCCGAACGAAGGATCTCCGGAACCGCAATTCCGCGCACCTCGGCCGGTTGCGTGAACTGTGGATACTCCAGCAGTCCGTCACTGAACGACTCGTCCCGGCTGCTGGCGTCATTGCCGAGGGCTCCGGGCCTGAGTCGCACCACCGACTCGATGACACACAGCGCCGCGAGCTCCCCGCCGGCCAGTACGAAGTCGCCCAGAGAGATCTCATCGTCGACCGCGAGATCGAGGGCGCGCTGGTCGATGCCCTCGTAGCGTCCACAGAGCAAGGAGAACCCTTCCAGGGCGGACAGATCAACGGCGAGCGCGTGCGTGAAGGGCCTCCCCGACGGCGTCAACGCGATCAGCGGTCGCGCGATCGTGGGATCCTCATCGAGCGTGCGAAGTATCGGCTCGGCGCGCAGCACCATGCCCGCTCCCCCACCAAAGGGCGTGTCGTCGACGGTGCGGTGCACGTCGTCGGTCGCGTCGCGCAGGTCGTGCAGGTGCAGTTGCCACACGTCACGTTCGCTCGCGCGCCCGAGCACCGACGTCGAGGCGTAGTTCGCGATGGCGTCCGGAAAGAGCGTCAACACGTCGACGCGCAGCGTCATTCGAAGAGCCCTTCGGGGACGTCAACGTCGATGCGGACGTTGGGCTCAACCGTCGTGACGAAGGTCAGGGGGACGAGCGCGCCACTATCGAGGACCAAAAGGTCACTCGCCGGGTTGGCTTCGACACCCACGACGACGCCACGCCGAATCCCCTCGGCGTCGAAGACCTCGGCGTCGTAGAGTTGATCGATCCAGATCACGCTCTCATCGTCCAGACGGGGCGCTGCGAGCACGACGCCGCGCCACTGCTCGGCCTTCTCGCGCGTGTCGACGCCCTCGAAGGTGACGATGAATCGTTGTTGGTGGGCGATCGAGGCCGAGACCCGCAATGGTCCACGGTCGGTCGAGAGTTCACTCCCGGGCGCGAGTCGTTCGGTGCGGTCACTCCAGAGGTCGACGAGGACCTGACCCTTGAGTCCCTGAGCTTTGATGATGCGCCCGACTTCGAGCGTGGGGCGCTCTTCGGCGCTCACGATTAGTCGACGATGTCGACGGAGGTCGTCACGCCATCGCGTGCGCCCGCGGCGCCGACGAGGGCGCGGATGGCCTGGGCCGTGCGACCACGACGGCCGATGATGCGGCCCATGTCGTTGGCGCCAACGCTGAGCGACAGGACGACCTTGCCCTGACGTTCGCTGACGTCGACCGAGACCGCGCTGGCGTCTTCGGCGAGCGAGGTGGCGATGAAGTGCAAGACAGCGGTCGCGGTGGCGGCGTTGTCGACCGCGTCGCCGCCCTCGTCGACGATCTCGTTGCCGTTCTGGTCGTCGTCCTCGTATCCGTCATCGATCGTGTTGACGTCACCGGCGACGTAGTCGTTGACGTCGCTCACTGGGCGGCCTTTGCCGCGGCCTTCTCGGCCTTGGCGGCCTCGAACATATCGAGGGCACCACTGGTTCTGAGCAATTTGGCGACGCGCTCGGTCGGCTGGGCACCCTGCTCGAGCCAGCGCAGGACCTTGTCGTTGTCGATCAACGTGACGGTCTCGGGCTCGGCGGCCGAGAGGCCACGGGGCTGGTAGGTGCCGACGATCTCCAAGAAGGCGCCGGAGCGGGCTCGGCGGCTCTCGGCCGCGACGACGCGATAGGTCGGTTGCTTCTTCTTACCCATGCGAACCAAACGAAGTTTCACAGCCACGACGAAATTCCCTTCAAACCTTTTGTCCCGGTCCACCGGAACTGGGCGAGATACCCGAGCGTCAAAGTTTAGCGTTGTTTGGGGGGTGTAACCCTCCCGCCTTTCTTCTTCTTGTTTTTGCCGCCGCCGCTACGAACCGGTTGCGCGCTCTTCATTCCCGCGCCCAGCGCCTCGAATCCCGGCGGCAACGCCTCGGCGCGTTGGGCCTTGGCGGCCATGTTCGCCATGCGGCCCATGCCGGGCATGGCCGGCATCGCGCCGCCGCTCATCTGACGCATCATCTTTCGCATCTCGTTGAACTGCTTCAGGAGTTGGTTGACGGCGCTCACCGTCGTGCCCGAACCGCGCGCAATACGGGTGCGTCGTGATCCGTCGATGATGACCGGTTCGCGTCGCTCGCGCTTGGTCATCGAGCGGATGATCGCCTCGATCTTGTTCAACTCGCCTTCGTCGACGTTGCTGGCGGCCGATCGCATCTCCTTGGTCACGCCCGGCATCATCTTCATGATCCCGCCGAGCGAACCCATCTTGCGTACCTGGTTCATCTGGGTGAGGAAGTCGTCGAGCGTGAACGTCCCGCTCATCATCCGTCCGGCGCCCTCGGCGAGAACGTCGGAGTCCATGCGCTGCTCGGCCTGTTCGATCAGCGAGAGCACGTCGCCCATCCCGAGGATCCGCGAGGCCATGCGGTCGGGGTGGAAGAGTTCGAAGTCATCCATCTTCTCGCCGGTCGAGGCGAAGACGACCGGTCGGCCGACGACGCCGCGCGCCGAGAGCACGGCCCCGCCACGCGCGTCGTAGTCCAACTTGGTGACGATGATGCCCGAGAGCGCCAGCGTCTCGTGGAAGGCGCGCGCCGTGACGACGGCGTCCTGGCCCGTGACGGCGTCAATCACCAGGAACGTGTAGTGGGGATCGGTGGCCTTGCTGATGGCGCGCACCTCGTCCATCAACGCTTCGTCGATCGAGAGACGACCGGCGGTGTCGATGATCACGACGTCGCGTCCCAGGCGCGTCGCTTCCTTGAGACCCTTTTTGGCGACGTCGATCGGGCTCGATGATTCGGAGAAGACGTCGACGCCGACCTGCGCGCCGAGGACGCGCAGCTGCTCCACGGCCGCCGGTCGCTGGAGGTCGGCCGCGATCAGATACGGCTGGCGACCCTGCTGCTTGAACCACGCGGCCAACTTCGCGGCGGTCGTCGTCTTGCCGGCGCCCTGGAGACCGGCGAGCAGGATGACGGTGGGGGGCTTCGAGGCGTAGGTGACCTTGAGAGCCGAGCCGCCGAGTACTTCGATCAGTTGCTCGTGAACGGCCTTGATGACCTGTTGGCCCGGCGAGAGGCTCTGGCTTAACGCCTCGCCGCTCAGTCGTTCACGAACCGCGTCGAGAAACGCGCGCACGACCCCGAGTTCGACGTCGGCTTCGAGCAGCGCGGCGCGGACCTCGCCGAGGGCCTCGTCGAGGTCGGCGTCACTCAGTCGCCCGCGCGAGCGCAGCGACGTGCCGAGTCGCTCGAATCGTTCGCTCAGGGCTTCAAACATGTCTTCAACGCTACCGTCAGGTGTCGAGCAGTGAATCGACGAAGGCTTCCGGGTCGAACGCGATCAGGTCCTCGACGCCCTCACCGATGCCGACGTACTTGACGGGGATACCCAGGTCACGTTCGATGGCGACGACGATCCCGCCGCGCGCCGTGCCGTCGAGTTTGGTGAGCACGATGCCGGTCACGTCGGCCGCGGCGAGGAACTCACGGGCCTGACTGAGTGCGTTCTGACCCGTCGTCGCGTCGAGCACCATGAAGGTCTCGACGACCTGGCCGGGCTCTCGGTCGGCGACGCGTCGGACCTTGCTCAGTTCGTCCAACAGGTTCGTGCTGTTCGAGCGACGTCCGGCGGTATCGGCGAGCACGATGTCCGCTCCCCGCGCGGCCGCTCGCCCCAGCGCGTCGTGCACGACCGAGCCGGGATCGGCGCCTTCGGCCGAACGAACGATGTCGGCGCCAGTCCTCGTGGCCCACTGTTCGAGTTGGTCGGCCGCGGCCGCTCGGAAGGTGTCGCCGGCGGCGAGCACGACGCTGCGACCTTCGTCGATCTGTCGCTTGGCCAGTTTGCCGATGGTGGTCGTCTTGCCCACGCCGTTCACGCCCACGAAGAGCCACACCGGCACGCGACCGATCTGCGCCTTCGTGGTGACCGTCCGTTCGGCGGTCAGTGAATCAAGGAGTGACGCGCGAACGGCACTGGCGACGCCGTCGGGGGCCCCGTTCGCTCGGAGATTGTCGAGGATCATCGTCGTCGTCGCGACGCCCACGTCGCTGCGGAGTAACACCTCTTCCACGACCTCGAGCTGTTCGTCGCTCAGAGCGCCGACGCTCGAGAGCGATCGCACCCGGTCGAAGACACTGCGCGACGAACCCAGTCGTTGCGCGAGCGTCGGGGCCCCGAGCGACGGTCGCTCGGTCAACTCGGTGACCAGTACCGTCGGCATGGCCGCTCGCGGGGGCGCGGGGATCGCGACGCGACCGCGTCGACGTCGGCGCACCACGACGACGCCGATCCCCAACACGAGGGCGACCGCCACGATGACGATGACGATGATCACGCCGATTCGACCTCCCTCGAGCGCTGCGCGCGTTGGCTGATCACCTTGGAGGACGCGCCCGGCCCCATGGTGACGCCGTAGAGGGCGTCGGCCGCTTCCATGGTTCGCTTCTGGTGCGTCACGATCAAGAGTTGCGCCTCATGACGGAACTCATCGACGAGGCTGAGGAACCGTTGCAGGTTCACGTCGTCGAGGGCCGCCTCGACCTCGTCCATCATGTAGAACGGCGAGGGTCGCGATCGGAACACCGCGAAGAGGAAGGCCAGCGCCGCCATCGATCGTTCGCCGCCGGACAGGAGCGAGAGGCGTCGAACGTTTCGACCCAAGGGCCGTACTTCGATCTCGACGCCGGTGTTGAGCGGGTCGTCCGGTTCGGTCAGGATGAGGCGGCCCTGTCCCCCGGGGAAGAGCATCGCGATGAGCGCCGAGAAGTGTTCGTTGACGTCAGCGACGGCGCTCGAGAACGTCTCCATGATCTCCTGGTCCAGCGCGCGGATGACCTCTTGGATCTCGCGGCGGGCGTGACGCACGTCGCTCACCTGTGCGTCGAGGTCCTTGTAGCGCTCCTCGAGCGAGGAGAGTTCGTCAAGCGCGAGCGGATTGATCGGACCCAGTGAGGTGATACGCGCTTCGAGTTCGGCGACGCGCATTTCGAGCGTGACGCCCTCGGGCAGTTCGGGGTGAACGACCTCACCGAGGTCGCCCGGTTCGATCCCGAGGTCGTGGCGGATCAGCTCGTTCAGGTTCGCGATCTTCACGACGAGTTCGGCCTGTTCGATCTCGCCGCGACGGACGGCGTCGCTCAGCTCCGCGAGCTTTGCTTCGGCCTCTTTTCGTTCGCGCCGGACCTCTTCGAGTCGTTCGGCACCGGCGCGCGTCGCTTCCAGTTGCTCGCGGTAGGTCGAGTCCATCGCCTCTTGAGCGACACGGATCTCGTCGCCGCTGCGCTCGACGAGCCGCGATAGACGGTCCAGCACCTGGAGGTCGAACTCCAACGATTCGCGTCGTCCGGCCGCTTCGGCGCGCTCGCTCGAACGACCCTCGAGGCGCTGTTCGATCTCGCTGCGGCGCTGCTCGAACAGACGTCGTCGCTCCGAGAACTCGGCCTCGCGCCGCGAGAGCGCGGTCGCCTCCTCGTTCACTCGGGTACGCAACGCCTCGAGTCCCTGACGCGCCTCGCTGACGCGGACTTCTCGTTCTGCGGCCAGCGCGACGGCCTCTTCGAGGAGCGGAAGTTGCTCGCGCAGGTTGAACAACTCGCCGTCGTTCGTGACGATCTGCTCGGTGAGTTCTGCGAGGTCATCGCTCAGCGTCTCCTCGGCGCTCGTGAGTTGATCGATCAGCGCTGCGAGACGTCGTTCTTCGCCTTCGAGTCGCTCGGCCTCGGCCAGGGTCTGGGCTTCGCGTGACGTCGCACGGTTCAGCAACTGGCGCGCGTCGATCGCCGCGGCGTCGGCGCCCTTTCGTCGATCGCGAACCGGCGCGACCGCATTGGTCGCCTCACGCGCGGCGCTCTGGGACTCTTCGACGGCCGAACGGGTGACGACGGCCCGTCCGGACGCGATGCGCCAGCCGGACGAAGCGAAGCGGTCGCCGTCGCGCGTCACGATGATCAAATCGGGATTGGCGAGCGCGACGTCCATACCCGACTCCCAATCGTCGGCGACGAAGGCCCGAGCGAACAACGCATCGAGCACGCGCGTCACGTGCGCCGGGGCCTTTCGCCGGGCGCGCACGAGCGGGCGCAGCGGTTCACAGCCGGACGGCGTTGCCGGTGCGACGAAATCACTCTCGGCGACGGGCAGGATAAGACCCGCGCCGTTTTCGCGCCGCAGCGCTTCGAGCGAGGCGCGCGCCGACTTTCGACCATCGACGACCATCGCGCCGACCGAGGCACCCGCGGCCGATTCCACGGCTCGTTCCCAGCCGCCGTCGATCTCGATGAGATCGAGAAAGGCACCCAGCACCCCTTCGAGCTCTCCGATGATCGCGCGACCACCGGCGCCCGAGAGCTCATCGAGTGCCCGCGCCAACGCTTCGGCGTGCGCTTCGGTCCGGGCCGCCCAGTCGGTCGCCTCGCGCAGCTCCTCGTCGGCCGAGGTCTTCTCGACCTCGGCTTCGTCGGCGGCGTGTTGCGCGTCGAGGCGCTCCTGACGCGCGCGCTCGAGCGACTGGCGCGCCTCGTCGAGCGCGTGTCGGACCATCTCGTGTTCCGACGTGCTCTGGGTGACGCGCGTACGGGAATCACCGAGTCGAGTCGTCGCACGCCGCTCGCTCTCGCGAAGGGAGTTGAGTGAGCGTTCCAAGAGCGCGATGCGCTGACGCGCCGCCACGAGCGCGGCCTCGTCGATCTCGCTCGAGCCCGATCCCCAGGTCTCATCGAACGTGACCTGGGCCGCGTCGAGTTCGTCCTGGGCGAGCGCCACCGCTTCACGAAGGACGCTGAGGGCCAGATTCTCGTCGTCGACGCTCTGGAGGTCGGTCGTGAGTTTCGCCGCGTCGGCCTCGAGCGTGGCGATGACGTTCTCGTCGGCCGAAGCGATCAACGCCTGTCGCAGTGATCGTTCGCGCTCCTTGATCACCGACGCGGTGCCGCGGGCGCGCTCGGCGAGTCCCTGCAGCGTGCCGAGCGTCGAGGCGAGGACCTCCTCGCGACGACTCGCCATCTCGGCCGCGGCGCTCGAGGCGTGAGCGTCCAGGGTCACGAGTTCCAGACGCAGGTCGCGCTCGCGAGAAGTCGAGCTGACCAGCTCGCTCTCGATCGTCGTTCGTCGACGTTCGAACGCGTGCAGTCGCGTCGAGAAGAGCGCCCGTCGCGCGGCGCGAAGGTCGGCCTCGACGTCGGAGTAACTGCGCGCCGACACCGCCTGACGTTCGAGCGGCCGCATTTGGCGCCGTACCTCGCGCACCAGGTCGCCGAGGCGCTCGATGTTCTCTTGGGTGGCCGCGAGTCGCCGCTCGGCGCGCTCCTTGCGGCGACGGTGCTTCAAGACGCCGGCCGCCTCTTCGATGACGGCACGACGATTGTCCGAGGAGGAGTTCAGGATCGAGTCCAGCTGACCCTGGCCGATGATCATGTGCTGTTGACGCCCGACGCCGGAGTCGCTCAACAGTTCCTGGACGTCCAGGAGTCGACAGGTCGTCCCGTTGATGGCGTATTCGGAGTCACCGGAGCGGAACAACGTGCGCGAGATCGTCACCTCGGCGCCGTCGATGGGCAGTTTTCCCGAGGAGTTGTCCAGCGTGAGCGCCACCTCGGCGCGCCCGAGGGCCGGGCGATTCGCCGTGCCCATGAAGATGACGTCGTCCATCTTCGCGCTGCGAAGGGCCCGGGTGCTCTGGGCCCCTAAGACCCAGGTCACGGCGTCCACGACGTTGGACTTCCCGGAGCCATTGGGACCGACGACCGCCGTCACACCCGTCTCGAATTCGAGCACGGTGTTGTCAGCGAAGGACTTGAAGCCCTTCATCGTCAATCGCTTAAGAAACACGTGACGACGCTACCAACGTTCCAGAGGCGCGCCGGTTCCTACGACTGGCATTTCGGGCAGAAGAACGTGGCGCGTCCGCGCACCGTTTCTCGTTCGATGGGCTGGCGGCACTGAAAGCAGGCCTGACCCTCTCGGTTGTAGACCTGATGGAACTGTTGGAACGTGCCGGCGACGCCGTCGGGGTCGACGAACTGCTCGTCGTCGAGCGTCGAGCCGCCGTGCTTGATCGCCTCGGTCAAGGTCTCGGCGATCGCGCGGTGTAGTCGTCGGATCTCGATCGTGGAGAGCGATTCGGACTCGCGGTCGAAACGCAGTCCGGCGGCGTAGAGGATCTCGTCGGCGTAGATGTTGCCGATGCCCGCGATGATGTCCTGGTCGGTCAGGACGACCTTGAGCGACGTCGAACGACTCCGCAGGATCGCGGCGAAGCGGTCCCAACCGATCTGGTCCTCGAAGGGATCGACGCCCAGGTGCGCCAACTCGGGCACGACCTTTCGCAGCGCCAGCCCGTCGCCGCCGATCGAGAGTCGCGCGAACTTCGAGATCTCGACCGCCTCGCCTTCGGCCGGGGGCGTCGAGATGTAGAGCTCACCGAAGGTCCGAGGGTCGACGTAGCGCAGTTCGCCGCCCTGGACGAAGGTGAACACGACATGCGTGTGCTTGGGCTTGGGGTCCTTGGGACCCTTGGCGCGCAGGAGCTGTCCGCTCATGCCGAGGTGGATCACGAGGTGCGTGTCGTTGTCGAGGCCGAAGACGAGGTTCTTCCCCAGGCGCTGGGCGCTGCGGATCGAGTGACCCTCGATCATCGAGCGAAAGTCCTTGGCCGTCTTGTGACGGCGCACGATGCGACCGTTGGTCACCGAGACCGACTTCACCTTCTTGCCGATCATGTCGCGCGCGAGCGACGCTCGCACGGTCTCGACTTCGGGGAGCTCAGGCATCGCGCCTCCCCCAGGCGTCGTCGGCGGCGCTCGCCTCGGCGCTCTTTTTCGAGCGGCCCTCACCGGTCCCCATCGGGCGGCGCGCGACCCGCACGACCGCCGCGTAGGTCGCGTCGTGGCTCGGACCCGAGGACGTGACCTCGTACTGCGGGGTGCCGAGACCGTTCGCCTCGGCCCACTGGCGCAGTCGCGTCTTGGGATCGCTGTCACCGGGATGCAGCGCCGCCTCGGCGACCGCGTCGGCGAGTGACTCGTGGACGAAGGTCTTCGCGGCGTCGTAGCCGTTCTCCAGGTAGATCGCCGCGACGAGCGCCTCGTAGGCGTCGGCGAGGAGCGACGGACGCTCGAGTCCGTGTTCCTTCTTCACGCCGCGTCCGACGCGGATCGAACTCGCGAGATCCAACGTCGTCGCGGCCTCGGCCAACGACGACTCGTTCACGACGCGCGAACGCACCAGTGAACCACTGCCCTCGTTGAGGTGCGGATAGGCGGTGACGATGAGGTCCGCGACGGCGAGGTCGACGACCGCGTCGCCGAGGAACTCGAGACGCTCGTTGGACTCGCACTGGTGTTCGGCGGCGTAACTGGAGTGGGTCAGTGCGACGGCCAGAATCTCACTCTCGCGCGACAGTCCAGCTCGCTCGGCTAACGCATCAAGTGGCGACAGCAACAGGCTCACGTGCCTCGTTAGGTCACCTGCAGCTTGTCGGCGACATAGTTGACTGCGTCGCGGACGCTCAGGAGACCTTCGAGGTCCTCGTCGTCGATGTGGAATCCGGCAGAGTATTTGCCCAGGGCCTCTTCGAGCGCCTCGACCAGTTCGATCAAGGCGAGCGAGTCGGCGCCTAAGTCGGTGAAGGGGACGTCCTCAACGATCTCGTCGGGGCTCTTCTCGAGAATTTCTGCGAGTTGATCACGAACGATGCCCAAAATGGTGGCCCTATCCAGTGATGATGGATTTACAGCGTCTGCCATTGTCCACTCCCTTATTGTTGCTGTTCGAGTTTACCGAACGAAGGGGGCTGTAGTCCCAGAACCTAGGGTTGATCAGGTCGGATGGCGAGACGCAGTTTCTCGACTACGTGGGCCGCGTCCATCTCGGAGGCCACGCGCAGGGCATTTTTGATGGCCGTGGCGTTCGAGGAACCGTGCGAGATCACGCAGATGCCGTCGAGGCCGAGGAGCATGGCACCGCCCTGGTTTTCCGGGGTCAGTTCGGCGGCGAGTGGCAACAGGTACTCGAATAACACGTCACCGGCGGCCTTGGTCTGGTCGTTCGTGTTGATCGCGGCGAGCACGGTGGCGAAGATGAACTTCAACGCACCCTCGAGCGTCTTTAATGCCACGTTGCCGGTGAAGCCGTCGGTCACGACGACGTCGACGGGCGAGGGCACGAGGTCGCGGCCCTCGACGTTGCCGACGAAGTTGAGCCCGTCGAGCGCCGCCAAGAGTTGGTGGGTCTCTTTCACCAATGGGGTGCCCTTGGTCGACTCCTCGCCGATGGAGAGTAGTCCGACGCGCGGACGCTCGACCAGGTAGTGCGCCGTGACGAAGGTACTGGCCATCAGGGCGAACTGCACGAGCATCTCGGCGGTGCACTCGGAGTTCGCGCCGGCGTCCACCATGACCATCGGGGTGTGTCCGGGATTGGGAATCGGCGTGGCGATGCACGGTCGAACGACGCCGGGTAGTCGTCCCATGCGCAGGAGCGCCGAGGCCATCGTCGCGCCGGTGTTGCCGGCCGACACCATCGCGCTCGCCTTGCCGTCGCGCACGAGTTCGGCCGCGCGCACCAACGAGGAGTCCTTCTTCTTGCGCACGCTGGCGGCCGGATCGTCGTCCATGGCGATGACTTCATTGCAGGCGAAGACCTCAAGTCCGAGGGGGTCGCCCATGAGCTCGGGTACACCCACGAGGATGACCGAGAGTCCGAGTTCGTCGACGGCGGCACGGGCCCCGGCGATGATCTCCTTGGGAGCGAAGTCGCCACCCATCGCGTCAAGGGCGATGGGCAGGCTCAACTTAGTTGACCTCTACGGCGACGCGACCCTTGTACCAGCCACAGTTGGGGCACACCACGTGGGGCAATTTGGAGGTCGCGCACTGCGGACAGACGCTGCGCGCCGGTCGCTCCAGGGTCCAGTTGGCGGCACGGCGGCTGCGGGTCTTGGCTTTGCTGGTCTTGCGCTTCGGGACGGCCATCGATCTTCTCTTTCAGTCGAACGGGCTCGCCCGTCACACTTCTTTGGATTCGCCGGTCTCTAAGTCCGTGAATCGGAGTCCGTCCAGTGTAGCCCAGCGCGAATCGATGGGCGCCTGGCACTCACAGGTCTCCTCGTTGCGGTCGATCCCGCAAAAGGGGCAAAGCCCCTTGCAGTCCTCGCGACAGAGCGGCGCGAGCGGCAGGTCCAGGAAGATCGCGTCGTGCGCCAGCGGCGCCAAATCGATGAAGTCGTCCTCGATGAGGTACGTCTCCTCGTCACCGTCGTGGCGATGGTCGACGAATCGCTCGTTCACGCTCACGCTGCTCACGCCCAGGACCGGCGTCGAGCAACGCCGACAGACCCCGTGCCACGGGGCCTCGACCTGTCCGCGCACGCGCAGTCCCCCGTTGAAACTCTCGATGCGCAGTTGCAGTCGCACGTTGGCCTCGGGAAAGACGTCGGTCTCGGCCGGACCGCGCGCGGGGAACTCGTGGGGCTCGTCGAACTCGGCCTCGAAGGCGACCTCGGCGCGTGAGGGCACGTCGCGCAACAGCTGGGCGACCGGGACGAGGTACGGCGAGGCCACGGCTTAGAACGCGTCCTGATCGAAGAACGACGTCGTATCCTCCATGCCCGTCGGCTCCTTGTAATCGGGCGCGGCACTGAGTGTCTGCTCGTCGATGGGCGCCTCTTCGATCAATGACGTCGGCAGTCCCTGGGCGCTGAGTCGCTCGCGCCCCGAGTGGGTCGTCTTCAAGAGTCGCTCGAGGACGATCTCGAAGCTCCCGAGCTTGCCGTCGATGAAGTCCTCGGACTGGTTGATCATCTGGCGCGACTGGGCGTGCGCGTCGGCGACGATCTGTTGGGCCATCAGTCGGCTCTGGCGCACGATCTCGGTCTTGTCGACCATGCGGGCCGCTTCGGCACGGACCTGGTCCATCAACTGCTGGGCCTTTTGCAGTTCGGCGGCCATCAACTCCTCGCGGTCGCGCAGCGCCCAACGCGCCTCGCGGATCTCATCGGGCAGGCTGCGAAGGGCCTGCTCGAGGAGTCCCAGCACGTCGTCGCGCGGTATGAGCGCCGAGTTCGACAGCGGCATCTGCTTGGCGTTGGCGACCAGTTCGATCAGGTCGCGTAGGTCCGATTCGATGTCGCGGCGCACGTGGCGGCCACTCGACTCCTGGAACTCCTCGGGGTCGTCGTATCCGTCAAAGGACGTCATTGCCCACCTCCTGGAAACTTGCCGATCAGGCGTTTGGCGACCGCGGCGGGCACGAAGGGCGAGACGTCGCCGCCGTAGCGCGCCACCTCGCGAAGGAGCCGCGAGGCGATGAAGGAGTGCGTCGAGCTCGTCGGGAGGAACAGCGTCTCGACGCCGGAGAGCGAGCGGTTCATCTGGGCCATCTGCATCTCACTCTCGAAGTCCGAGATGGCGCGTAGGCCCTTGACGATGGCCGTCGCCTCGACGTCCTTGGCCACGTTCACGAGCAGCGTCGAGATCGAGACGATCCGCACGTTCTTCACGTGGGCCAGTGATTCGGCGATCATGTCGCGGCGCTCGTCGAGGTCGAAGAGGGCCTCGGACTTCTGGGGGTTGCGGATGGCGGCCACGACGATCTCGTCGAAGATGAGCGAGGCGCGCTCGACGACCTCGAGGTGCCCGTTGTGAAAGGGATCGAAGGAGCCGGGGATGAGTCCAACCGTCATTTCTCACCTTCGTCCGGTTCCAACATCGTTACGAGCGTAGTGCCGTAACGCTTGGTTTTGGCAACGATCCAGCCGGCCGAGGGTTCCATGTGACGATCGTTCTCGACGATGACCCGACCCGCTACGACGCCGCGCAACACGCTTTCGAGGTCGAGGGGGCCGTAGGGCGGATCGGCGAGCACGAGGTCGAGGTCGTCCGGCGGCGACCACACCGGCAACATCGCGCGCACGAAGACGGCCTCGGCGTCGAACTTGAGCGGCTCGAGATTCAACTTCACCGCGGCCAGACAGGCCGGATCACTGTCGACGAAATAGACCTTGGCGGCGCCGCGCGACATCGCCTCGATGCCCATCGCGCCCGATCCGCAGTAGAGGTCGGCGACGACGAGGTCGTAGAGTCCCCCACGACTCTCGAGCATCGAGAAGATCGCCTCGCGCGCGTAGTCGGTCGTCGGACGCACGGTGGAAGGCAACTTCGCCTTTAGCGGACGTCCCCGAGCCGACCCACCAATTACTCGCATTCCTCAAGGGTAGGTCCTGTGCTCGTCAGGACCGGAACAAGTACTCGGCTTCTTCGTCGTCGACGAAGAGCCGCAGTTCGTCGACCATCTCGGGCTCCGCGTCGAGACCGTCACCCTCGACCATCGACGCCGCCACACGGCGCGCGGCGATCAATAACTCCTCGTCGCGACGCAGAGACGCCAAGCGCAGGTCGCTGCGACCGCGTTGACGGGCGCCGAGCAGCGTCCCTTCACCGCGCAGGTCGAGGTCGATCTCGGCCAGGGCGAATCCGTCGTTGGAGTCGACCAGGGCCTGGAGGCGCTTCGCGCCGTCCTCACTCGGTGGCGTGCCGAGCAGATAACAGGCGCTCTGGACGTCGCTTCGACCGACGCGCCCCCGAAGTTGGTGGAGTTGGGCGAGTCCGAAGCGCCACGCGTCTTCGATGACGATGACGCTCGCTTCGGGCACGTCCACGCCGACTTCAATCACGACCGTCGCCACGAGCACGTCGAGTTCGCCGGCGCGAAACTCGGCCATCACCTCTTCTTTCTCCGGTCCCTTCATTTGGCCGTGCAGGAGACCGACCGCGAGTCCACGCAGTTCTTCGAGCGCGAGGCGGGTTCGCTCTTCGACCGCGCTCGTCGCCTCCACCTTCTCGGAGTCCTCGACGAGGGGGCAGATGACGTAGGCCCGTCGACCGAGGGCGACCTCATCACGCACGCGCTGCCAACAACTCGCGATCTCGAGCGGCTCGGTCGCCCAGTACGTCTCGATGGGTAGACGCCCCTGGGGCATCTCGTCGAGCACCGAGAGGTCGAGGTCGCCGAAGATGACCATCGCCGCGGTTCGCGGAATCGGCGTCGCGGTCATCACGAGTAGGTCCGGGTCGGCCGCTTCGTCGGAGCGTTCGCGGCCCTTGTCGCGCAGGGCCGCACGCTGCTCCACGCCGAAACGATGTTGCTCGTCGATGATGACAACTCCTAGGGCGCGAAACCGAACGTCATCGGTCAACAGTGCGTGCGTACCGACCACGATGTCGACCGATCCGTTGCTCAGACCATCGAGTACGGCCTGGCGTTCTTTGGCTCGCAGTCGGCCGGTGAGTAGTTGAATCGACAGTGGCCGCACGCCCCCCAAGACCGAGTCGTCAGTTTTGGTCAATCCTTCGAGGTCTTTGCGGAGCGAAGCGAGATGTTGCTCCGCGAGCACCTCCGTGGGCGCCATCAAGGCACCCTGTCGCCCGCCATCGATCGACGCCAGTAGCGCGGTCAAGGCGACGACGGTCTTGCCCGAGCCGACGTCACCTTGCAAGAGGCGGTGCATGGGCAACGGTGACGAGAGATCGGCGGCGATCTCACCGAGTACACGCCGCTGCGCTTTGGTCAGCGTGAAGTGATGGCCGACGAGAAATCGACGTATCAGCGACGAGGACTCGTCGGCCATGGCGCCGGGCCCAACGTCGAGGTCCTCGACGTTGATGGGATGGCGGATACCGGCCGAGGACCGTTCCATGCGCCGGCGCCGCAGCGCGAGGATGAGCTGCAGGCGAAGGAACTCGTCAAAGATGAGGCGGCGTCTCGCGACGTCTTGGACGCCCCACTCTTCGGGAAGGTGGATTCCCTTGAAGGAGGCGGTCCGGTCGATGAGGTCGAGTTCGCTGCGCGCCGACTCCGGGACCGGGTCGAGCATCGCTCCGGTTCGACGAAGGCTCTCGTCGATGAATCCACCGACCTCCCAGCTGGTGAGACCGGCCTTGCCGGAGGCGGGATAGATCGGCACGACGCGGCCGATTCGAGAGGCGTCTCGCTCGTCGCCCGATGCACCGACGATCACGTCGACGACCGGGTTCGTCATCTGGCGCTGGCCCTTGTAATCGGTCACCTTGCCGAAGAACAGGGCCTGCACGCCCACGGGGAGCTGACTCTCGCGCCAGCCCTGGTTGAAAAAGACGACCTTGAACGAACCGCTCTCGTCACTGACGTTCGCTTCGACCATTATCTTGCCGCTCTTTATCCGTCGTCCTTTGATCCGGGTGATCTCGCCGAAGACCGCCGCCTCTTCGCCCACCGTGAGGTCCGAAAGGTCGACGCGCTTGGTGCGGTCGATGTAGCGACGGGGATACCAGGTCAGCAGATCGAAGATGTTCTCGATACCCATGGATCCGAGTGCGGCGGTGCGCTTCTCGCCGATGTTGCGCAGGCGATCTACGGGGATCTCTACCAGGTCGCGTAGCCGGCGTGGCGCCGTATCACTCATTCGATGCCGAAGTAATAGGGGTACAACGGCTGGCCCCCGTGATGGACTTCGACGGCGACGTGCGGATATTCGTCGGCGAGGAACTCGGTGATTCGACGGGTGTTGGCGGGTGACGAGCCCTCACCCTCGATGATCGTCACCAACTCGTGCGAGGGCGTGATGAGATCGTCGAGCAGATGATTACTCGCCCCGGCGATCGAGTGGTCGATCGATCGGACGCCCTTGGTGGAGAGTCCGATCCAGTCGCCGACGTGCACCTCACCGACGTCGGTGGTCGTGTCGCGCACCGCCTGGGTCACTTCGGCGGCCACCACGTTGCAGGCCGAGGCGCTCATGGCGGTCTTGTTCTCGGCGGCCGAGGCGTCGGGGTCGTACTCGAGGAGCGCCGCGAACCCTTCGACGATCGAGTTCGTCGGCACGACGGTGACCGTCTGTTCGACCAGAGCATCCACTTGCTCGGCGACGGGTCGGATGTTCTTGTTGTTCGGCAAGAGGACCACCTGGGGCGAACCGGTCGCCTCGACGGCCGCCACGAGGTCGGCCGTCGACGGGTTCATCGACTGGCCGCCGGCGACGAGCACGCGAACCCCGAGGGAGCGAAAGATTCGTCCGACGCCGTCGCCGACCACGACCGCGACCACCGAGGTCGCCGGTGCGGGATCGAGTTCGTCGTCGGGCTGTTCGGCACTCCCTTCACGCACCCAGCGCTCTTCGATGACCTGTTCGGAGAGGTCGGTGACGCGAATATCGCGCGGGCGTCCCGCATCCAGTGCGGCCTCGACGGCCGCGCCGATGTTGTCGGTGTGGATGTGGCAGTTGTAGAGGCCCTCGCCGCCGACGATGACGATGGAGTCGCCGATGCCCGACCACACCTCGCGAAAGGCGTGCATCTTGTCATCCTCGGCGTCGAGGAAGTACATGACCTCGTAGCGCAAGTCAGCGATCGTGGACTCGCGCGCCTCGGTCTCTTCGTGAATATGCACCGTGATCGAATCGGCCGATGGCGCGATCGGCAACGGATCGTGCGCGACGACACTGCACAGCGCGTCGTACAGCAACAACAGGCCCGTGCCTCCGGAGTCCACGACCCCGGCCTGCTTCAAGACCGGCAGTTGCTCGGGTGTGAAGGCCAACGCGTCCTTGGCGCGGTCGCGCGCCGAGCGAACGAGTTCGATCAGGGTCTCGCAGTGCGCGCGGGCGCCTTCGGCCGCCGCGCGAGCGATGGAGAGCATCGTGCCTTCGACGATGCGCACGACTGCTTGGCGCGCCAGGACGTCGGCATTCTCGAAGGACTCCGCCAGCAGATCGGCCGAGACGTCACCGTTGATCGGGAATTTCGCTACCAGTCCGCGCAGCATCTGTGAGAGGATCACCCCGGAGTTGCCCCGCGCGCCCATGAGTGACCCGTGGGCGATGGCCTTGCAGACCTCGGACATCTCGGCGTCGTCGGCCAGCGGGCCGAGTTCGGCGGCGACGGACTCGATGGTGAGCGTCATATTGGTCCCTGTATCGCCGTCGGGCACCGGGTAGACGTTCAGGCGATTGATGACATCCTTATGGGATCGCAGCAACTCCGAGTAGGTGGCGATCGTTGAACGCAGTTCGCGTGCGGACAGCGTCAACGGAGAGGTCATTGACCGAAATGCTACAATGGCTGTTCGGTTTAGTCCGGTGGCGCCAAAGCGCCCCGATCAAGGAGAACGTTCATCATGGCATCTGTCTGCGATATCTGCGGCAAGAAGCCGTCGTTCGGCATGAACGTCTCGTTCTCCCACCGCCGCACCAAGCGCCGTTGGAATCCGAACATCCAGCACGTGCGTGCCGTCGTCAACGGTACCCCCAAGCAGATGAACGTCTGCACCGGCTGCATCCGCTCGGGCAAGGTCACCAAGCGCACGCCGCGCAAAGTCGAGGCCTAACGAAGAGCTGGTGTTGCCGGCTCCGTTTCTCGAAACCGATCGCCCTGCAACTCGACACCGACTTTATTGCCCTGCCGCTGACCGTGTTCCGAACCGCCAGGCGATCTAGCTGAACTCGAAGCCGGCGCGTCGTGCAATACCGACCACGAATTCAGGGAAATATGGGTCGATCTTGACATGAGGGTACGCCTCATAGAAAGCGTCGACCACTTCTTGGGCGTTGTTGAAGTCAAGCCTCGGCCAAATCTTGACCATGTCTGCGCGATCAGCTTCGTCCGCGCGGTACATCTTCATGATGAATACGTCGCGCAGCGCAGCCCCGAGCACGCGGAGACGAGGATGCTCGAAGAGCACATCACAGCTGGGCAAATGAAACGTCGCCGGAATGAACCACCTCGCGTTGTCGTTCAGCCAGTCCGACCTGAGATCACGCTCGACGGCTATGGCGTGGATAACGACTCGGAGTTCGGCCGGGATTTGATGAACGCTGTCCACATCCTCCGTTGTGTCCCGTAGCCCCCGCCAGGCGAGCAGAGACCCGCCGACAACGATTAGGAGGTGCTGCTCACCGGTTGGAACGAGACGCCCCGCGACCTCGGCGATGAGTTCCTGAATCTCTGTTCTATCGAGCGTCCTTCGCTCAGCCCATCGCGCCACAAGGATGATGCAGAGAGGACAATATTGCGGGCCGCGAGCTGATGTGGGGTGGTCGCTTCAGACATGGCTCGCATCCTCGGCGTACCGTCGCTCTCCCATCGCTGAGACAGTCCGGGGATGCGCCTGGTCCACGCCGGACGTTGGACGTGCGTGTCGTCAGCTACCTTTTCGGCGATACCCGCAAGTAGGTTGTCGAAGAACTCCGAGCCAGATGCTGGCGGACGTGCGCGAACCGCAAGCGCCGCAAATTCGTTGTGCCTCGCCAGGTAGTCCAAGAAGGTACGCAGTCGTGTCCAGTCCGGCTGGTGTTCGTCAAGATATTCGTTGGACCATGCATCCGAGAGCGCTGCAAGCTGTGGGACTTCCGGGCCTGGTTGGCGAGCCAAGTCAAGGTCCTCACCGAGTGCGCTCAGGACCTTGCGCAGTGTGCCAATGGTTGGATCGATCTGCCCATGCTCGATTCGACTGATTGTCGTGAAGGAGACGTCAGCTCGATCAGCGAGGGCGCGCAAAGAGAGCCCTGCGTCCTCTCGGGCTTCCCTAATGAGCGTCGCTGCCTCGTTCATGGATGTAAGCATATACGCATACAAACAGTCTTCGACAGAGGGTCTCGATTCGCCGTTCGGACCTGGGGAAACGGTCCCAGCGTCTAGTTCGAAAAGACAGATTGTTCCCCGGAGTGTCGCAGCGAAACCATTGAGGTGGCGCTGAGACCTGTTCGCCTCAATCTCACAGTTGGTGCTGCCAGCCCCGCCGCTCGAACTGCTCGCCCCGTAGCGTCCTCCTCTCGGCATCGGCGACAACCATGCCAATCGACAGTGGCGCTGACAGTCCACGGTCGTGAAAGACCAAACGGAGTCGCGCCGCGTCGTCGGTCGCGATCAACAACTCGTAGTCCTCACCCCCGCTAATCGCCTCGTCTTCGGTCGCACCGTCGGCGACGGGCACATCGGTGAGCGAAAAACCCACTCCGGAGGCGTCGGCGAATCGGTGGAGGTCCAGGCCCAGGCCGTCGGACAGGTCCATCATGGCGTGCGCGCTCGCTCCGCGGGCGGCCATGCCCTCGGCCAGTCGCGGCCAGGGTCGTCGATGAGCTACGACGAGTTCATCGGAGAGCAACGCCCCCGCGCGACGGCGTCGCAGTCCGGCGGCCGATCGGCCGAGCGCTCCAGTGACCAAGAGTTCATCACCGGGCTGCGCGCCGCTTCGATAGATCGCCCCTCGGCCGGGACACTCGCCGAAGACCGTCACCGCAACGGTGACGTCACGGCCCTGGGCGAGGTCGCCGCCGACGATCGGGCAACCCGTGACGATCGACGCGTCGGCAATGCCGCGGTGCAACTCCTCTAAGTCAGTGCCTTCTGGCGCGGTGACCGCGACGACCGCGCCGCGAACGCGCGCGCCCATGGCGGCCAAATCTGAGACGGCCGCGGCGACCGCCTTGAATCCGAGGTCCTCTAATGGGAAGTATCTGGAATCGAGATGGACACCGAGAACTGCGACATCAGTGCTGATCACAGCCTGTCCGACGAAGGGCGCGAGCACCGCGGCGTCGTCGCCGATGTGCCGTTCGCCCTCAGGAACCGTGCGCTGTCCGACAATTTGGGCGATACGCTCAATGACGTCATCTTCAAGCCGGGAGTAACCCCCTTTGGGGACTGTTGGGTCAGTCGGCGTGGGCATGAACCTGGTTCGCCAGGTAAGCGTCGCAAGGTCGCGACGTCATGAGAGCGGAGGAACCCAACGTGTCGTACCCGACCCAACACAAGAAACTCATCGCGTGGGTGGAAGAAATAGCACGGCTCACAACCCCCGATCGTATCCACTGGTGCGACGGATCGGACCAGGAGTACGACGAGCTCTGTCAGCTGCTCGTCCATGCCGGTACCTTCACCCGGCTCTCTCCCACCAAGCGTCCCAATAGTTACTACGCGACGTCGGACCCCAGTGACGTGGCGCGCGTCGAGGATCGCACGTTCATCTGCTCCAAGGAAGAGCGCGACGCCGGACCGACCAACAACTGGCGAGACCCGGGCGAGATGCGCGACGTCTTGAAGGACCTCTTCGAAGGTTCGATGAAGGGGCGCACGATGTACGTCGTGCCGTTCTCCATGGGGCCACTGGGGTCCAACATCAGCCACATCGGCGTCGAGGTGACCGACTCGGCCTACGTCGCGGTCAACATGAAGGTCATGACGCGCATGGGGACCGGCGCCTTGGAGGTGCTCGGCGACGACGGCGAGTTCGTGCCCTGCCTGCACTCGGTCGGCATGCCGCTCGAGGAGGGTCAGGTCGACGTCACGTGGCCGTGTAATTCGACGGACAAGTACATCGTGCACTTCCCCGAGACGCGCGAGATCATCTCCTACGGTTCCGGGTACGGCGGTAACGCACTCCTGGGCAAGAAGTGCTTCGCTTTGCGCATCGCGTCAGTCCTGGCGCGCGACGACGGCTGGCTGGCCGAGCACATGCTGGTCTTGAAACTGACCAATCCCGCCGGCGAGTCGCGCTACGTGACCGGCGCCTTCCCGAGCGCCTGTGGCAAGACGAACTTGGCCATGCTCGTGCCGACCCTCCCGGGCTGGAAAGTGGAGACCGTCGGTGACGACATCTGCTGGATGAAGCCCGACGCCGAGGGACGCCTGCGCGCGATCAACCCCGAGGCCGGCTTCTTCGGTGTGGCGCCGGGCACGAACATGCAGACCAACCCCAACGCGATGCTGTCGATCGAGGCGAACACGATCTTCACCAATACCGCGATCACCCCCGACGGCGACATCTGGTGGGAGGGCATGGGCGAGCCGCCCGAAGGACTCATCGACTGGAAGGGCCAACTGTGGTCGAAAGAGCTCGGCACGCCCGCGGCGCATCCGAACTCCCGCTTCACGGCCCCGGCCTCCCAGGACCCGGCGATCGCCGCGGAGTGGGAGGACCCGGCCGGTGTGCCGATCGACGCGGTCCTCTTCGGCGGTCGACGCGCCAGCGTCATCCCGCTGATCTCCCAGTCACGAGACTGGGCCCACGGGGTCTTCCTCGGTTCGATCCTCTCCTCGGAGACGACGGCCGCGGCGACGGGAGCCGTCGGCAAGCTGCGACGCGATCCCTTCGCGATGCTCCCCTTCTGCGGCTACAACATGGCCGACTACTTCGGTCACTGGCTCTCCTTCTCCGATCGATTTGACGAAGCCAAGTTGCCGAAGATCTTCTACGTCAACTGGTTCCGCAAGGGCGACGACGGTCGCTGGCTCTGGCCCGGGTACGGCGAGAACAGTCGCGTGCTCGAGTGGGTCTTCGAACGCAGTGCCGGTCGCGGCGACGCCGTCGAGACGCCGATCGGATTCGTGCCGTCCGCGACGGGGCTCAACGTCGAAGGTCTCAACGTCACCGAGGCCGACCTCACCGAGTTGTTGACGGTGAACCACGACGAATGGCGCGACGAAGTACCGCGCATTCGAGAGCACTACGCCACCTTCGGTGACGACATTCCCAAGAAACTCATCCAGGAGATCGATCGACTCGAAGCGAGTCTCGCCGAGTAGTTGCTGCCACGGCGCCGTGCTAGACCGGTCGGGCGCTCGCGAGCGCACGACCTTGAGGAGACGACAGTGATCACCGACCTATTTCGCATCGACGACCGCGTAGCGATCATCACCGGCTCGGGGCGCGGTATCGGCGCGGCCAGCGCGATCGCCCTGGCCGAATGCGGCGCGCACGTCGTCATCGCTTCGCGCACGGCGTCGGACCTCGACGAGGTCGCCCACGCCGTGGAGGCGCTCGATCGGCGCGCGCTCAGTGTGGCCTGTGACCTCAGTGACCTCGGCGCGATCGCCGAGCTCGCCGCGGTGGCGCGACGGGAGTTCGGTCGCGTCGACATCGTCGTCAACAACGTGGGCGGAGCGGTCCCGCTGCCGTTCCTCATGACGGAACCGGAGTACATGGAAGAGGCCTTCCACTTCAACGTCGCCACGGCGCACGCGTTGAACCTCGCGGCGGTGCCGATCATGCTCGAGCGCGGCGGTGGATCGATCGTCAATATTTCGTCGGTGATGGGGCGTGTGGCCGGTCGCGGCTACGCCGCCTACGGCACGGCGAAGGCCGCGATGGCGCACTACACGCGACTCAGCTCGAAGGACCTCGCGCCCAAGATACGCGTCAACGCGATCGCCGCCGGCTCGATCGCCACGTCGGCGCTCGAGATCGTGATGACGACGCCGGAACTGAAGTCGATGATGGAAGCGATGACGTTGCTCGGTCGCATCGGTGACGTCGAGGAGATCGCGGCGGGTGTCGTCTACTTGGCCTCGCCGGCCGGCGCCTACGTCACGGGCAAGGTCTTGGAGATCGACGGCGGCATCGACATACCGAACCTGGACTTCCAACTGCCCGATCTGTAGTCGTCACACGTCGACGGTCTCGGCGTCGGCGACGATCAACCGCGGTCCCGACGGCCAGTCGAAGTAGCGCCACGTCCAGTTGATCAAGACGCGTAGCCGGTTGCGGAATCCCACCAGGTACCAGAGGTGCAGACCGAGCCACGCGAGCCATCCGAGACGTCCCTTGACGACCACACCGTGGGGCAACTCGGCGACCGCGGCGTTTCGACCGATCGTCGCCATGATGCCCTTGTCGTGGTACTCGAAGGGCGTCGTCTCCTCAGCGTGCACCACGTGCAGGATCTGCTTCGCGCAGTGCCGACCGCTCTGGATGGCGACCGGAGCGAGTTGCGCACAGAACTCGGTCTTCGTAAGCGGCACCGCCGCGGCGTCACCGATGGCCCAGACGTTGGCACTGTCGAGGAGTCGGAGATCGGCGCTGACGCGAACCCTGCCGCCGGGACCGGAGGTCGAGACCAGGTCTTGGGGCAGCGCGTCACCGGCGCTGACACCGGCCGCCCAAATCACCGCCGCGCACTCGATTCGTTCCCCGTCGTCGAACACGATCGCGTGTTCGTCAATTCCCACGACCGAACGACCAAAACGCACTTCTACCCCACTCGACTCGAGTTTTCGTTTCGCGTAGTCACCCGCACTCTTGGGAAAGGCGGTCAACAGCCGCGGCGCCACGTCGACCAGCACGACGCGTATCTGCCCGGGATCGAGGCGAAGTCCGTCGCGCTTGATCGCGATCTGGATCAACTCGGTCAGCGCACCCGACGTCTCGACGCCCGTCGGGCCTCCCCCGACCACCACGAACGTGAGCTGCGGTGGCGTGGCGTCACCCTCACCGCGCACCTCGGTCTCTTCGAGTATCGAGAGCAGCCGATTGCGAAGTCGCCGAGCGTCCGACAGGGTGTAGAGCGGCATCGCGAAGCGCGACGCCCCGGCGACGCCAAAGAACGCGGCGACCGCACCGGTGGCGATGACCAGGTGGTCGTAGTCGATCCGCGAACCGTCGCCGAGGATCACGGCGTTGCGCGCTTGATCGATGCTGCGCACGCGCCCGTGTCGGAATCGCACGTTCTTGGCGTGACCGAAGATCGTGCGAATGGGAAACGCCACGTCGGCCGGTTCCAGTCCGGCCGTCGCCACCTGATACAACAGCGGCTGGAACGTATGAAAGTTGTGCTGATCGATGATCGTGACCCGGACGTCTTTGTCGGCCAGCTCCTTGGTCAGCGCGACCCCGGCGAATCCCCCGCCGATGACGACGACGTGCGGTAGGGACGCGAGGTTCCGAGGCACGGATCGGGGGGCTTTCTCCATGTGCCCGTCAGCATAATGAGGCAGATCGTCAGACTCGCCCGTGAGCGAAACGACGCCCGAGTCCGTAGATCAGACCGCCGGCGAACGTCAAGACCGCGAGCAGGCCGTCGCCCACCGAGAATCGCAGCGTGATGGCGACCGGTATCAGGGCACCGATGACCCACAGCAGCTGTTGACGCACGGCGAAACGAGCGAAGGTCCGGCCTTGCGCACCGGGAGCGACGTTGCGCTGCGTGATCGCGTCAAAGGTCGGTTGCGCGACGGCCGCGCAGAGTCCGAGCCATCCGGCGAGGATCACTTGGGCGATCAGCGTCGGATGGAGCGAGGCCAGGCCCGAGCCCAGGCCCGTCGCGAGGAGCGCCAACGTCAACAACGTCGACTCCGGCACGGCGTTGCGTACGCGCGTGACCAGCGCCAACCCCACGAGCGCGCCGAAGGCGCTCATCGCCAACGCGATGGCGAAGTAACCCAGGCCGGCGTTATCACGTCGCAGACCAAAGGCCAAGAGAAACGTCGCGAATCCAACGGCGAAGCGCATCAGCGACGCCGCGCTGAGTCCCCACACGACCTCGATGTCGCCCATCGGATTGAGCGCATTGCGATCTCGTTCGGATTGACTCAGACCGGCGACCTCGTCGCGCACGACCTTGGCGGGACGCTGCAGCCGGAAACTCGCGACGGTCGCCGCGACGAAGACGACCGACGCCGTGACCAAGACGCTCGAGGCCCCGATCCCCTTCAGAATCCCCGCGCCGATGGATCCGACGACGAGTCCGCTGAGCGTGCCGAGCAACGTGAGTTGCGCGTTGAATCCCGAGTAACCCTTCTCTTGTTCGACGGCGGTGTTCGGCCATCCGGCGCCGCCGACGTGTTCGGAGTGCTCGCGCAGTTGATCCGTGCGCGCCATCTCGGGCACCAGGGCACCGCGCGTCACGACGTAGAGCTTGGAAGAGATCAGGACGAGGAACGCGAGCGGAAAGAGCCAGAGCGAGTTGAGGTGTTCGCTCATCATCCAACAGAGCACCGCGCGCGCGATCGCCGACATGGCGACCAGGATTCGCCTCCCGTTGGCTGACCTGTCGATGAGCGGTCCGAGCAGCGGCGACACCACGGCGAACGGGGCGATCGTCAACAAGAGATAGAGCAGGACCCGCGTCTTCGCTTCCGTCGGCGACACCGAGAAGAACAGTGAGCCGGCCAAGGAGACCGTGACCAGGGTGTCGCCCGCCATCATGATGACGTGGACCAACGCGAGACGGCCGAAGGCCGTACTTTGATCGAAAAGTTCCTGCGCGGAGGCCCACGCGAGGGAACCGAATCCCCGTCGTCGCACGTCACCGAGCGTAGGCGTTGGTGATAGCGCCACGAATCGTGATTACCGGTGCACTGCTAAACCGTCTCGGTGCACTGGTCCTTTTTGGCGAACCTCCCGATCGCGCTGGCGACCGCGTGGCTGTGGACGCTCCTCGCGTTCTTGGTGGGCCGCGTCGTGCATCGTCACGCCACCATCGACGTCTTCTGGGGCGCCGGTTTCGTGGTCGTGTACCTCGAGAGCCTCTTGGTCGCACGCGCGACTCACTTGGGCGCCGCGGTCTCGTACGCCAATCGCTACGTCGTCCTCGCCTTCGTCGCGCTATGGGGGCTTCGCCTCGCCATCTATCTCGCGCGACGCCAGCGTGGCGCCCAAGAGGACACGCGCTACGTCTTCATCATGAAAGGAGCACGTGGTCGTAACGAGACGTTCTACGCTCTGCGCATGATCTACGGACTACAGGGACTCCTGTTGTGGATCGTCTCGATGCCGCTGCAGTGGATCGCCTTCCACGAGCGCGTCGACGCCCTGTTCGTTCCGGGACTGATCCTGGTCGCGGTCGGAGTCCTCTTCGAGGCGACCGGTGACGAACAACTACGACGCTTCATCAGGGACCCGGCCAATCGCGGCACCACGATGAACCGGGGACTGTGGCGCTACACCCGACACCCGAACTACTTCGGGGAAACGGTGCTGTGGTGCGGCTTCTATGTCGTGGCGGCATCGAGCGGTTGGGGATGGCTCACGATTCTGTCGCCGATCGTGATGATCTATCTATTGACGTCACTCTCGGGAAAGCCGATGTTGGAACGCAAGCTCACCAAGACCCGCGCGGGCTACGACGAGTACGTGGCGACGACGAGTTCATTCCTGCCGCGCCCGCCGCGAAAGCTCTGACTCAGTTCGAGAAGCAGCCCTGGCGATAGACGACGCTCGGCAGAATGCTCGCCTTGCAGTCCGTCGCGCGAGAGACGATGGCCCAGCGTTGCGCGCTGCTGGAGTACGCCAAGACTTCGGTGACGCCGATGGCCTGCTCGCCGGTGCCAACGGTCGCCCACACGAAGGCCCACGAACCTTCACAGCCGTAGTTCTGAATCGACGACAGGTGGAACTGACCGTGGAAGCCTTGACCGAGCGAAGTGGTCGTGCACGGCACCGGCGGAACGGCCGACGCCGATCTCGACGTCGTTTGAAAGCTCAGTACGACGAGCGCGATAAGGACGAGCGCGGCGGCGGCGAGTCGCACATTCTTCATGAGTCAACTACACCACAGATTGCCGTTTACGCACGAGCGATGATCACGCTGAGCAAGATCGCCATCGACGCCTCCCACTCGGCGTTGTCGATCGGCGTCGCGGAGACGTCGTCCAGCGTGCGACCGACCAGGAGGACCTGGATCAAGACGGCGACCGCGTGGGCCGACAGTTCGCGATTCAGCCACTCACGCTGTTGGCCGTATTCGACGATCGTCTGTAACTCGTTGGTGAGACGAGACTGCGTCGTGCCGATGAGTTCCCTGAGTTCGGGACGCATCATGGACGCCGCCACGATCCGAGCGCGCAGGGCCCGACGGGCGCGACGTACGTCGCTCGACGCGAAGGTCCCGATCAGGCCCTGCATGGCGACGAGATACTCCTCGAACGTCTGGGACGAGACGCTGACGAGCTGCAGCGTCGCGAGGTCTTCTTCGGCCAATTTGGTGAACATCTGGTGATAGGCCGCGTCGATGACGCCTTCACGCGAACCGAAGTGGTGGTACACCGATCCGTAGTTAACGCCGGTCGCCTCGCAGATCTCGGGGATGCGAATAAGCGACTCGTCCGCCTTCATCAGGCGTTCTCCGACCGCGTCCAGGACCGCCTGCATGACAGGTGCCGAGCGGTTCTGTTTCGCCATCAAAATATATTAACCGGATGATTCCAACCTTTGACAATCTGTATAACGCAAACATCCTGTTCACGACCCGATTGTTAGAAAGTTGTGCAGAGCAGAACGACACCGTTTACGGCGCCGTCGACCACCGCTTCGAGGTCGAACTGGCTTGCCATTTTTTCCGTTCGTTCGGCTACGTGGTGCAACTCACTGCGCTCAGTCCCAGGTGACGGGCAGTTCGGCCATCCCCCGCAAGAACGGATGGGGTTGGTAGACCGGCGTGAATCCGTCCACGAGTCGCAGGTTCGGCAGACGTTCCGCGAGTACTTCGAGCGCGATGCGCGCCTCCAATCGAGCGAGCGGCGCACCGATGCAGTGGTGGATGCCTCGGCCAAAGGCCAAGTTCGGCGCGACGCGTCCGCGGTCGAGCGTGAAGGTATTGGCGTCGTTGTAGTACTGCTCGTCGCGGTTGGCCGCGAGGTAGACGAGAAAGAGCTTCTGGCCAGCCGCGATGGACTGACCGAGCAGCACGGTGTCGCGCGTCGCGATTCGCCACATCCCGTAGACCGACGGATCGCATCGAAGGGCCTCGTCGAAGAACTGCGGTCCCATCTTCGGGTCCTCCACCAAGGCCCGCCAACGTTCCGGCACCGACAGGAGTCGCCAGAGAACGTTGGTGAGTTCATGAGCCAGTGTCTCGTGTCCGGCGAGGAACAGTCCCGGCACCAGTGACAACATCTCTCGCTCGCTCAATGAGTATTCGTCGCGGCCCTGAGCGATGACGGTGAGCAGGTCGTTCTGAGGCCGGACGTAGCGCTCTTCGATCAGTCGAGCGATCATCCGGTGCATCTCGAGGATGTTGTTGGCCATCGTGAGCTGCTGGTCGAGCGGTACACCCATCAACAAGGCGATCGCCAGATCGGGCCAGTCCTTGACACCCCGGCGAAGTGACGGCATGGCCTTCTTGGGCATGCCCAGGAGCAACGCCACTACTCGTAGCGGCAGCGGATACGAGAACTGCCTGAGCAGATCGGCGCTGCCCCCGGCTTCGATACCGTCGACGAGCTCGTCACAGGCATAACGGATCATGGCCTCGTGCGACGCGACGTTGCTCGCGGTGAAGGAGGACTCCATGACATTGCGCAACCGCGTGTGATCCGGCGGGTCGACGCCGATGAGCGTGCCCTCCATGGGGATCTCGTCGCCGAACAGATCGATGACCTCGGGCGACAGCAACTCCGTGATGGAGAGAATCTCCTTCGAGCAGAACAGTGTGGGGTCTCGCAGCACTGACACCACGTCGTCGTAGCGCGTCACGATCCACGCACCGAGGATCGGGCTGAAGAAGATGGTCCCCGCGTCACGCGCCCGGGCGAGTGTCTCGTCGGGGTCGGTCATGAACACCGTGTCGAAGGGATTGAAGGCCGACTCGAGTGGGATGTTTTCGTCGGTAGCTTGGACTGCCATTGTGCTAAAACCTACGTTCTTCGCCCCAGGGGCCGAGCGCTCGTTGCGTACGTGCCCATCATTCGACGACGCCGCCAATGTAGCAAGCGCCCGAATCCCTGGAGTGGACATTCACGCCGGTCAGTCAATCGTGGCCAGTCCGGATTACCAGGTGATAGGCGACCGAGACGGACGTTGTTCGTCAAAATTTGATGGCATGGTCACCGAAAAACCTGTGGTCACGAAGTATTTTTGTTCTATGGATCCAAGTGTTCAGTTCCTCTTGGGTAGTGACGTTCCAGAACCTGAAGGCGCCACCATCCATTCCATCTCGCCCCCGGCGCCGGTGCAGAACGACGACGACAAGATTGGTTTCACACTCGACGTAGCGATGCGACTCGACCAGGAGATGCTCGGTGACGATGTTCCCGGTGTCGTCATTCCTATCAACGAAAACGTACCCGAGGACCTCGCCGATTCCGCTTAGGTGAATCCGCCACTCAACCGATTGACTGGGATATCTCCCAAATGACGCCCTCGGGATCCTTGAAGTGTGCCGTACGGCGTCCCCATTCGCGGTCCATGGGATCGACGATGAACGTGACACCTTTGGACTTGAGGGACTCGAACGTTGCGTCAACGTCCTCTACGAAGATGTTGAACAGGCCGACGGAGCGTTGGCGAGCGGGCGCACCCAACTCTTGACCGGGCAACATGTCATTCGCTGACGCGACAGTGACGAGAATGATGAACTCTTCACCGAGGAAGACTCCGGCCGACGTGTCGTCTTCGAATCCCAGCGAGAGGCCGAGTGTCTCGACGTAGAAGGACTTGGCCCGTCCTAGGTCCTCGACGAACAGAACTGGCGGGCCGAACTCTCCGATTGCTGCGCTCACTCTCAACTCCTTCGATTGGGTCCATCGCCAGTCAGCGGTTGCTGGTCCACCCAAGGTAGCGCCTGCCTGTTTACTTGAACTGAGACGCCCATGTCCGTCGAGCGCGTCAGCGCGCCTCGCGAAGTGCTTCGGCGGGATGCACGCGGGTGGAGAGCACCGACGGAATGATCGACAAGAGGACCCCGCCGACCACGATTGCCGCGACGAGCCCGAGCAGGTCGCCGGCGGAGACGACTTCAGCCGGTACGACGCCCAGTTTGATGGCGAACGCGTGCCACACCACGCGTCCGACCGCGATGCCGATGGGAACGCCGAGCGCGACACCCACCACCGCGACCGTCATCGATTGCCAACAGAGCGTTGAGGCCACCTGGCGTCGATACATGCCGAGGACGCGCAGCAAAGCAAACTGACGTCGACGTCGAGAGACACTGACGAACAACAGGTGCGCGAGCATGGCCGCCCCGAAAAGAGCCAACGTTCCCCCAAGGAGCAGGGGGAAGTCGACCGCCTGACCGAAGTTGACGAGATTCGTCGGCAGGGTCTCGATGTTGACGTACGGCGCGTACTTGCGTTCGATTCGCCTCACCGTCGATTGGCCCGCGGTACCCGCGACGACGCCGATCTCGACGTTCCACGAGTTCGCCGCGTCCAACTTCTGGTTGATGGCCTCGATGCACGGATTGGAGGAACTGGTGCTGTCGCACGCGAGCGACTCCAATCCGCTGAGCAACACGACGGCACCGGCACCCGGACCGCCGAGTTCGAAATCCGGTGGAATCGCGACGCTCCCGATGACGGTGAACGGTTGGGTATGGACCTTGCCCTTCAGATTCGACACCGAAAGTCGAACCGTGGCACCGACGTGGGAGTGCGCCGACGCCAATGACGTCGTACCGACGTCGATCTCGGATGCGGTGCGAACGTGTTGACCATCAACCAGTGAGAAGACCATTGGACCCTTGACCACGTCGACGTAGATCGACGGCACCGGGACACCGTTGATGTTGACGTACTTGCCCTGACCGCCGTAGGTGACGCGGGTCACGCTGGCGTCACGCTTGAGGGCGCTGATCAACGGGTGAATCTTATTCGTCGGGACGTTCTGTAGATCCACCTGCCAGTTCGACCCGTACAGCCGTGGCGTCGCGACGAGGTTCGACAGGCTCGATCCAAAGACGCTGGTGGCCGCGAGGGCCGTCACCGCGAGAACCGTGCCAATCAACGCGGTCACGACCGGCACCGTGGTTCGCCCGCGACCGCGTTCGAGGGCGTTGCGAATGCCGATGAGGATGCTCGGCGGCGCGCCCAGTTT
Source organism: uncultured Acidimicrobiaceae bacterium (assembly GCA_963804325.1). GTDB lineage: Bacteria > Actinomycetota > Acidimicrobiia > Acidimicrobiales > RAAP-2 > RAAP-2. Next base: position 80,453 of record CAWDPT010000010.1, on the reverse strand, counting down.
CCCAATCGACGTGGCGACGCTCGAACTGCGGTACGACGCGTCGCGTTCATCGCGTGTTCGTACACCACGAACCTGCGCCGCGCGCCATGACGACACGACCGCGAGCAAGAGGACGCCGATGACGATCGCTACCGTCCCCAACCAATAGACGGTCGCGTCGAAGTAGAAGCCTTGGTTGGACGCGGCGACGCCCGCCTCGCCCACCGGCGTCAACGGAGAGAAGGCGAACGCCAGTACCAACGCACCGATCGCTCCGACCACACCGATGACCCCCGAACGCAACATGCCGAGCTTGAAGAGTTGCTGCGGCCGCATGCCGATCGCCACGAGACTCGGATAGGACTCTCGTTCGACGAGGCTCTGTCGAGAAAGTGCCTGTGCGATCAGAGCCATACCGGCTAGCGCCGCGAAGATCCCGAACAGGAGCCAGCCCACTGCCTGGGGATGAATCGACGTTTCAATGGCCGCCGTACCGACGTCTTCGTCCTGGACGAAGAGCTTGGACCCGCCGCCGTAGTTGTTCACGAGTGGCTGGAACTGCGGCATGTCGAGTTCGCCACGGACCAGGCGCACCTGGGCGTAGTCGACGCCCAAGATGCTCGAGCCGTGTTTCGCTGCGAACGCCTCGCCCGTGTAGATCGAGAAGGTAGGAGAGGCGCTCGGGAAGTCCACCAGGCTGGCTTCGACGCCGACGACGTGGAACGTGATCGTGGGACCTCGAACGTTCGGCGACGTACTCCCGTTGAGAACCGCGTTACGTTGAGCAGGACTGTAGAAGGGAACCTCGATCACCGAACCAACGTGCAGCCCGTACTGCTGTTGCATCGAGAAACCGACGAGCGCCTGGTCCGGCTTCACCGGCCAATGACCTGACAACAACTTCAGGCTGCTGTCGAGGTGTGACGTGGGTAGGCCGATGACCGAGACGTAGGTCCCTGGTACGAAGTGCCCCGCGGCAATCACGTTGCCGTTCAAGAACCCAACGCCCCTGGACACCGTTCGGATGTACTTCGTACCTGGAAGGTTCTTCGGGATTCCTCGGAACCCGTAGATCTCGGCGTTGAATCCATAACGCTGAACGAAACTCGGGAAGGCGGCATTCGTACGCTGGTCCGCCGAGAAACCACTCAGAGCGGTCGCTCCGATGATCGCCACGAGAAGTGACAGCATGAGCCACGAGGCCCACCGTCGTCGAAACTCTGAGCGAAACACCATCCCGACGGACCCCATCGACCACCTCTCGTTCCAGGCAATACTGCCGTGCATGACTGCCACGAAACAGGGGGTTAACTTCGGCGGCTGAGTCGTGTTAGCACCTATCGCGTCTGATTCTTAGTTACGACGCTGTGCCAAGCATCAATGAACGTCCATGCCGGTTCCCCGGGCTCGGCGGTGAATAGGGTTCGCGCATGGGAAAGAGTCGTCGAGCATGGATGAGTTGGAGCAGCGGCAAAGACAGCACCATGGCGCTCGCCGCCGCTCGACGAGACGACGACGTCGACGTGGTCGGTCTTCTGGTGACGATGAACGCGTCGGCCGAAAGGGTCGCGATGCACGCCGTGCGGCGCTCTCTCGTTGAAGTGCAGGCCGAGCGCCTTGGTCTGCCACTCACCTTGATCGAGATCCCGGAACACTGTTCCAATGAGGCGTACGAACTCAAAATGGCTCAGGCGATCGACGCCGCTCGCAGTGACGGTGTCGAAGGCTTTGTCTTCGGTGACCTCTTCTTAGAGGACGTACGGCAGTATCGAGAGACCCAACTCCACGGTACGGGAATCGCACCGCTCTTTCCGCTGTGGGGAGTTCCGACTCACGCATTCGCACGGAGTGTCGTCGCCAGTGGTGTACGGGCCGTGATCACGTGCGTCGATCCACGCCAGTTGTCGCCATCGTTCGTTGGTCGTACCTTCGATTCGGAGTTTCTCGACGATCTCCCCGCTGGCGTTGATCCCTGCGGAGAACGAGGAGAGTTCCATACGTTTGCGTTCGACGGACCCGGCTTCTCGTCTCCGATCGACGTAACGATCGGCGAGATCGTGGATCGAGACGGCTTCATCTTCTGCGACGTGCTCCCTCGTTGACGCGTCAGCCGATCAAGAGTTCGGGACTCCTCGAAACGCCAGTACCCGATACGTGGACGCGACCAACATGAGACCATCACCCACGCTCGGTGTGGTGAAGTCGTTGTCGACCGCACCGATGGTGACCTGCTGTTGCACCGCTCCCGTTGCGGGATTCAGTCCATAGAGGACACCGTTCTTGCCCACGGTCCACACAAGACCGGCCGCCACGATCGGCGGACCACCGCCCACACTGGCTTGCCACAGCATCTGAAGTGACGCGGGTGACTTCGTCACGTGGATGGCGACGGGTCCCGATAGGCAGGGCAGATAGATCGTCATGCCCACGAAGGCACTGCCTCCGTCGATGTCGTTCGTGCACACTGACGACAAGCTCGCCTCTTGCGTTCCGATACCGCCGAGATCGGCGCGATTCAGGAGATAGGCGATCTGCGACTTCCCGGCAAGGACGACTTGGCCGTCGGCGAGCAGTACCGGCGCTGTCGTCATGTCGAGATCGTTCGCGTTGTCTGAGGGCCAGCTCGACGGAGCGAAATACTGCTCCAGTTGACCGGTTGCTGAGAGTTCCAGCACCGAGTCACTGTCGTCATAGGGCTGACCGGCGCTGCGCACGGAGCCGTTGCCGACGCTGACCCAGACGTTGCCCTGGGCGTCGACGACCGGCGCCGCGCCCCCCATCCAGACCGCTCCCTGGCTGTTGCCCGCCTGGTTGTCAACGGTGAAGATGGCGGGCTTCGAACCGGTCACTTTGACGGAGATGACGCGGCCACGATACGTGGCGCAGTCACCGTAGTTGCCGCCCATCCCGAAGACCACGCGCCCGTCGACGAGGTTCAGGCCCGTCCTCTGCAGCAGGGCCAAGGGATCCGAGCCGGGAGGATCGACGCGTTCGCGAAGTTCGATGTGACCGGTAACCGTGCTCAGGCCGTAGAGCCAGTGCTCGGCGGAACCACCGTGAATCTCGTCGGCGACCACGAAGATCTCGTGTCGCGTAGGGTCGACGACCGGCGTACCGGTGATCCCCACGGTCGGCGAAATATTCCCGCACGGCAGATCCGCGGTCGGAACCGCCGAGGCGAGGTGCCGAGACCACACCACGGAGCCGTGCGACGAGTTGAGGGCGTAGACCGTGTCGCTCTCCGTGGCCACGAAGACATCACCGGAGTAGACCAAGGGCTCCCCGTAGATCTCGCCACTCAATACGGGCGACGTCCACGCCTGCTTGGACGTAACGACTGACTTGAGCGCCGTGGAGACGCCCGTACTCAGGGCATTGCCGTGGTACACCGTCCAAGAAGTACCCGCGGCGGTCGTAGCCTGGACGTGAGCGATTCCAAAAAAGATTGACGCCGAGACCGCTGCTCCCGCGACCAACAGACGGACTAGGGATGGTGACGGGTGGACTCGCATCGTCATCACAAACTAACGCTGCGACGTCAACATCAAAGCGAATACTCTACGATTGCGCGATTCTCGCCGGCAATCGAGGCCTCAGTGATTCGCCCAGCTCTGTTCAGCGATTCCCGAGTCGAGTTTGCCCATCGAGCAGCTCCCGGGCGATCTCCAAATGCCCCGAGTGTGTCGCGGTCTCTTCGATCATGTGCAGCACCACCCAGCGCACGTTCGGAACTTCTTCGCCACCGTGACGTCCCAAGGGTTTGGTCGACATCGTCTTGTCGGCCAAGACCGCATTCGAACGCTCGCACTCCTCGAGGTAGTTCTGCAGAATCTCCGATGACGGCAGGTCGGAGACGAACGCGGCGTAGGGGTCGTACGGCACGAAATCCTCTTCGGCTGAGAAGTCCACTTCGATACCCTCGATGACTTCTTGGAACCAGTGATACTCAGCTCCCGCCAGATGCTCGACGAATCCGGCCGGTGTCCAACCTGAGGGGACGACCGACGTGTGCCAGGCCTCTTCGCTCAGACCCGAGACGATCGATCGCACGGCATTGCGCTGGTACTCGAGGAACTGCGTCAGCGCTTCCTTCTCGTCACTCTCTTCGGTCATACAATCCTTTCTTCGTCCGTGGGCGAGTTGAACCGCTACTCAACGAGGTTCGACTTGTATCCGTGACTCCGGAAGCGTGAATCAGCCCGCGATGGAGTTGTGAATCTCCGCTACCGATGGCTCAGTCAATTCGACTCCCAATTCGGCGAGGATTGGAATGAGCGTCGGCCCAAACGCATCGAAGTCCTCTTGGGACTCCCACACGTCGAAGACCTGGATCAAGCCGTCTGACTCCAGGGCGAAGTGGTACGAACGTCCCTTCGGGGATCCGGCACCCGCGGCGTCCAACTTCTTAAGTGCTTCGTCGTACTTGTCGGGTGTGAAACCCATGTGCACGAAATATATTCCCAACGCCATTTTCGCATCCTCTCTCGAGCCGATTCCTGGACCGGTTCGCTCAAGGTATCAGTTATCGGTTCTCCACACACGGGCGAGTATCGAGCGCACTAGGCCCAATTACGACCATGGCGGCTGAGTCGGTCCTTCACCGGTGGTGATGAGACGACGGAGGCTTCCGTTGACAAAGAAACCCCAGCCGCCCGAACAGCTCTCGAAACATTCGAACTCGGGTACCAGTCCACGATGTGCGAATCGGACCTCGGTCCCATCTTCGCGCGCGGTGATTTCGAAGGTCATCTCGGTCCCCGTCCATTCACTCGTGTTCTCGAAGCCCTCGAGACGCGAATCGATAACGCGCCAGACGACCTTCGTGCCGGGAACGAGCTCCACGATCTCCTGCTTGGAGTAGTGGAATCCTGAGTAGCGGTACGCAAACTCGTCGCCGACTTGTTTGCTCTCACCTTCGATCGCCCCCGTCCACCAACCGCGGACGTCGTTGATCGCGTCATAGACCTCGGCCGGGGACTGCTCGACCGTGAAGGAAGTGGTGTAGTTCTGGCTTTGCATTAGTTGCTCTCTTTCTGTGTCGTTGTTTGCTTCTTTGCTTCAGCGTGCAGCGCTTCGGCAATGCCTTTGATCGCGCCGAGTCGACGATCCCACTGCGCGGCGAGTTCGGCCATCGCCCGAGTGGCCTCATGAAGGCGCTTCGGTTCCACCTGGTACAGAACCTCTCGTCCCTGCTTGCGACGACTGACCAGTGCCGCTGCTTCCAGCACCCCGAGATGCTTGGACACGGCCTGGCGCGAGAACGGCACGTGATCGGCCAACGACCACGCGCTGGCCTCACCGTTGCGCACGAGGAGGTCGAGCACCCGGCGACGAGACGGCTCGGTGATGGCCGACCAAAGGTCGTCTTCGATGCGCGTCGTCATCAGCCCTCCACGAGCAGGTTGGCGAGTCGCTCGAGAAACTCTCCCCATCCGCCTCGATGCTCATCGGTGTAGCGCTTCTTCTCCGCGTCGGGCCAGTCCCGAAGCTCGTGATCACTCTCGGTCACCCGCAGACGCGTTCGTTCGTCACCTTCAGGGATCAACGTGAATTCGACGAGCGTGGAGTTGCTCGCCACGGGCTCCTCCTCCCCTGGGTGATTCCACCGGAACGAGAAGCGGGTGAACGGTTCGACCTCCTGCACGACGACCGGACCGCCGCCGTCACCAAAATGCATGTAGCCGCGGGCGCCGGGCGATGCGACCAGCTCCACGCGGTCGGCGAACCACAGGCTCATCTGGTCGGCCTCGGTGATGGTGCGCCACACCACTTCAAGCGGCGCTTCGATCAGCACCTCACGTTCAATCGTTAGGTCAGTCATCGGTCGCTATTCCCCCTCCAAGTGGATGTGCAACCAACGGTAGCAGTTACTTCCTATACATGCAACTTAAAGTTGCATATTCTCGTTTGGGGACGGCGTGCCTGGAAGTGTCCTGACTTCGAGGCAACCAATGTGCGAGCGTTTGACGTCACACGCCGCCAAAGCTGGACCAGTTAATTTGTTCTTGATTTCTCAGTCGACCGCGCGAGGAGATGACGCCGTGCGAAAACTCGTTGTCTCCGAATACGTATCGCTCGACGGCGTGGCCGAACAACCGGACGAGTTCGTCTTCGTCACCGACCTAGACGATTCGTTCGAAGGGGATTTCGCTCGCGTCATCGCCTCTCAGGACACCGTACTTCTCGGTCGCCGGACGTACGACGACTGGGCGCCGTTCTGGCCGGGCAGCGACATCGAGCCGTTCGCGAGTTTCATCAACGCGGTGGAGAAGTTCGTGGTCACGTCGACACCGCTCGATCAGACGTGGTCAAATACGTCCGTCGTCGAGGGCGATCTGGTTGAGTTCGTCACCGACCTAAAGCAGCGGCCCGGCAACGACATTGGTGTGGCCGGGAGCATCACCCTGGTTCAGTCACTGTTGGAAGCTGGCCTCGTCGACGAACTCTGGCTTGTCGTCGCGCCGGCCATCCATATGCACGGACGCAAACTCTTCGAGAAGGGACGCCCGACGCGACTCACGCTGAAGCACCACGTCACCTATCCGTCGGGATACCTGTTGCTCGTCTTCAAAGTTGGAAGTTGAGTTCAACTTCGTCGGCGGGCCTCGGAGTCAACCTCGTAAATGGGAGTCCTTGAACCGACTCTTGGTGGGATCACCAAAACGTGAGCGAACGGAGTCGGTGAACGACGTTTCATTCACCCACTCGAATCTCGCGCGAAGCGTCGAGCGGCACCGGTCGCGGGTGCGACGCCAGCAGTGACTTGGTGTAGTCATCTTGGGGACTGTGAAAGACGTCCGCCGTAGCACCGATCTCGACGATGACGCCGTGATGCATGATTGCCACGCGGTCGGCGACTTCGGCGATCACCGAGAGTTGGTGGGCGACGAACAGTATGGCGAGGCCCAACTCCTCACGGAGATCGAGAAAGAGATTGAGCAGCTGTGTTTGGATCGATACGTCGAGTGCACTCACGGCCTCGTCGGCGATCAACACCTCGGGGCCGATCGCCAGGGCGCGCGCCACCGCGACGCGTTGACGCTGTCCCCCGGAAAGTTCGTTCGGGTGGCGCACCGCCATGGACGCAGGGAGTCGCACCAGATCGAGGAACCTCGAGACGAAGGCGTCACCGTTTTCACTACCCGGTTGGTGGTGGACGCGGCCGGCCTCGAGGATCGCAGCACCGACCGTCATTCTCGGATTGAGTGAGGAGTAGGGGTCTTGAAAGACCATCTGCATGCGCCGGCGAATCTCGCGCAGCTCGCGGCCGCGGGCGTCACGAACGCTGCGACCGTCCACCGTGATCACGCCCTCGTCCGGCTCGATCAATCGGATCAACATCCTCGCGAGCGTTGTCTTGCCGCTCCCGGATCCACCGGCGAGACCAAGGATCTCCCCCTTGGCCAGGTCGAAGCTCACGTGGTCGACCGCCAGTGCGCTGTCACTCGGACGCCGTGACACGTACTCCCCCACGGTGCGGCGCAGTCGAAACCGCTTGGTGAGGTCTTGGACACTGAGCAGTACCTCGCTCATGTTTTGCCCGTTTCACTTTGTGCGCTCACCGAGCGTACGAACGGGCAGGCGGTCGCGTGGGCATCGCCCACGGCCTCAAGACTCATGTCGACGCCAACGCACTCGGGTCGCACGAAGGCGCAGCGGTCTGCGAACGGACATCCCGGACCCATCTCCCCGGCCGTAGGCGGCTGTCCGGGAATGCCCGCGCGACGAACGTGGTGGCCGGCCGACTCGAGACTCGGGATCGACTCGAGCAGGGCGCGCGTGTAGGGGTGCTGTGGGCGGGCGCATATCTCGGCGACCGGTCCGGCTTCGACCACGTAGCCGCCATACATCACCGCCACGCGCTGGCAGGCCTGGGCGATCACGCCGAAGTCGTGCGACACGAGCAGGACCGCCATGTTGAGGTCACGACGACGTTGTTCGATCAGCGTCAGGATCTGCGCCTGGGTCGTGACGTCGAGCGCCGTCGTCGGTTCGTCGGCGATCAAGAGTCGAGGACCGGCGGAGATCGCGATGGCGATCATGACGCGTTGACGCATCCCGCCGGAGAGTTCGTGCGGGAAAGCGAGATAACGCTGCTCCGGTCGATCGATCTCGACGCTCGCCAGGAGTTCGATCGCTCGTGTCCGGGCCGTTGACTTGTCCATCCCCGCGTTCACGCGCAGGGTCTCGGCGACCTGTTCCCCAATGCGTTTGGTGGGGTTGAAACAGCTGAACGGGTCCTGGAAGATCATGCCGACGTTGTGCGCCCGGTGTTCGCGAAGTTCCTTCCTCGTCATGGTCATGACGTCACGGCCGTCGAACTCGACGTCGGCCGTCATCTGGGCGTGTGAAGGCATGAGACGAATGATCGAGCGACACGACAGGCTCTTGCCGGATCCCGACTCACCCACCAGACCGACGGTCTCGCCTTCGTGCACTTCCAGGTTGACCCCTCGCACGACCTCGGTGAATCCCCCGCGAGACGGAAACGCAATTCGCAGGTTCTCGATCGTCAACAGACTCATAGTGACCCCAGCGTCAAGTCGCCACGGGTGATGCCGTCGCCGATGAGACTGACGCCGATGCCGAAGAGCATCAGCACGACGCCCGGGATCGTCGTGATCCACCACGCCGAGAGCAGGTAACTCTGACCGCTCGCGATGATCGAACCGAGGTCGGCGCCCGGTGCCTGTTGGCCGAGGCCGAGGTAGGACAGTCCCGCGATGACCAACATGTTCACCACGACGTCGACCGTTGAGTAGACGAGGCTCGTGCGAATCAGGTTCGGTAACGCGTGGCGAAAGATCGCGCGCGGGTGCGAGTAGCCGAGCGCCTTGGTCGCCATGATGAAGGGCTGTTCGCGCAGGACGAGCATCTCAGAACGCGACAGTCGGAAGTACAGCGCCCATCCGACGACGATGATGCCGATGCCAACGCCCTTGAGGCCGGGACCGACGATCGCCACCACGGCGAGGACCAGCACGATAAACGGAAAGGCGATCACCGTATCCGCGACGCGCCCGATGACCGCGTCGAACCAGCCTCCGACGTAGCCAGAGATCGTTCCCAACGTGACCCCGACGATGAGCCCGAGGTACGTGATGACCGCGACCACGATGAGGTCGACGCGTAGACCGTAGAGCACGCGGCTGAAGATGTCGCGGCCGACGAAGTCCGTCCCCATCAAGTGGTGCCACGACGGCGCCTGGAGTGAGTCGAGGATATTGATCTGATTCGGATGGTACGGCGCGATGTAGGGCGCGAGCAACGCCGACACAACCATGATTGCAATGATGACGAGTCCCGTCGACAGTTCCCAGTTCTGCGCGCGGCGAAACGTTCGCCACAGACGGGCAACGCGTCGTGGCTTCAAAGACGCCCGGGTGGCGAGATCAGACACGTTTCGCTCCCGGCCGTACGCGGGGGTCGACCGCCGCCTGCAACAGGTCGGTGCCCAAGTTGAGGAGAACGACCAAGGAACCGGCCAGGACCGCGAGTGTTTCGACGAGTGGGTAGTCGCGCTGTTCGACGGCCAGGAAGAGCAGTGTTCCCAGACCCGGTATCTGGAAGACCTGCTCGAGGACCACGGTGCCGCCAATCAGGAATCCAATACTGACGGCGAGCACCGTCACCGTGGGCATGATGGCGTTTCGAAACACGTGGCGAAAAAGGATCCGGCGGGTCGTGAATCCGCGGGCGCGGGTCGCCTCCACGTACTCGAGGGACATCGTGTGACGGATGCTCGAGCGCAGCGTCCGCACGATGACCGCCAACAGCGAAAGTCCGAGCGCGATCGCCGGCAACGTCAGCGAACGCACGATCCCCACGAAGCCCGTCCCGTAGCCCGACACCGGTAACCACCCGAGTTTCAGCCCGAAGATGATGGCGAGAATGAGTCCCGACCAGAACGTGGGCATCGCGAAACTGACCGACGTGAATACGCGCACCGCGTGGTCGGTCGCGGTCTCGGCCTTCAGCGCGGCAATCACCGCCAGCGGGACGCCGAGCACGATCGCCACGATCGTTCCGTAGCTGATCAAGGCGATGCTCGGCACCGCGCGCTGCGTGATCAACGACGAAATGCTCTGACCGAAAGTGATCGATTGACCGAAGTGGAACGTCACGAGGTGGCTGAGGAACAGCCAGAACTGCTCCGGCAACGGCTTGGTGAGTCCGAGGCGCGCGCTGACGAGTTCGATCTCCCTCGGCGTCGCCCTCGCGCCGAGCATCGTCGCTATCGGATTGCCCGGCACGAAGTGGATCAACATGAAGGCGAAAAACGCCACGCCCAGCAACTGAACGATGCTTATGCCGATTCGCCGAATGACGTACGCGCCCATTGCTACGCCACGGCACCAGTCATGTCGGGACTACCTGGGCTCAACTTGGAGCATTGACTCTTTCTACTTCGCGATCCACGTGTACTGCAACGAGTCCGCGCCCAGTGGGTCGAGCACGGTGCCACACACGTTGTTGCGGTGCGCGTTCAAGAACGGCAGGTCGATGACGTTGATGAACGGCGTCTGGTCCTGCATCGCTGCCTGTATCTTCGGCCACTGGACCGCCTGCGTCGCTTCGCTCGCGGTGTGGTCGAAGGTCGTCACCATCTTGGCGATGGTCGGGTCATTCCACCACGAGTAGAAGCTGTAGCCGCCTCCGCCGTAGGTGGTGACGAAGGTCGCGTACTCCTCGGGCACCGTCACGTCGCTCGTGAACTCCGAGTACGGGAAGGTCATGTCGTACTTGCCCTTCATGTACAGCGCGGTCTCGGTCGCTTCGTCCTCGGCCTGGAGCTTCACGTGGACGCCAATCGATGCCCATTCGGCCTGGAGGATGAGCACGAGGTTGGTGTACTCGACGTAGCCGCTCGGGTACTGCAACGTGATCGAGAAGCCCTTCGGGTAGTCGGACTTCGCCATGTACTGCTTGGCCAGTTTCAGGTCGTAGCTGTAGGGCTTGACGACGCTGTCCGGCGCGTCGAACTTCAACTGCGGTAGCACGCTGTTGGGGATGGTGCCGAGCCCGTCGAAGACCGTCTTGTTGATGAGTGGGCGGTTGATCGCGTACTCCAGGGCCTTGCGCACGTCGAGACTCTGGAAGGGCTTGCGCTGAAAGTTCATCCACAGGCCGACCCAGTACGGCACCTTGACCGACTGGAGCGTCAGGTTCGAGTTGCTCTTCACGGTCGCGACCTGGTTGAAGGCGATACCGTCGGCCATCTGCGCCTGATCGTTCTCGACGTCGAGCAGTCGCGTGTTGTCGTTCAACGCGTACTGGTAGGTCACCGAGTTGAGATAGGGCATACCGGACTGCCAGTAGTAGGGGTTGCGCACGAAGGTGATTGACGAGCCCCGAATCCACTTGCTGAGCTTGAAGGGACCGGTGCCCACTGGATTGTTCCAGAACTTCGTGCCCTCCTTCATGACCAGGGCCTTGGGCACGATGAAGGCGTCAAAGATGCTCATGTTGTAGATGAGGCCCGGTGTCGGCGCCGTGAGCGTCATCAGCACCGTCGAACTATTGACAGCCGTCGCGCTCTTGAAGCCGCCGGACAGTACTGCCGTCTCATCCAGCTTCGGGTTGGCGAAGTAGTTGAGTGAGAAGACGACGTCGGCCGCCGTGACCGGCGTGCCATTGGAGAATTTGATCCCGGGACGAATGTGGAAGGTGTAGCTGAGTCCGTTGGCCGCTTCGGACCAACTGCTCGCCACCGCCGGAACGATGTTCTGCGTCTTACCCGTGGGATCGGGCATCACCAGACCCTGATACAGCAACGTGTCCGCGAAGATGTCGCCGTTACCGTTCGTTGGGAAGAAGGGATTGAGAGTCACGGGGCCGGCTTGGCGGGCGTAAACGAGGTTGCCACCTTTGACCGGGGTGCCACTGCACGTGAGTTGCGACGCGCTCGCCGACGACGTGACGGCGAGCGGCGCGATGGTCAACACCGCTATGAGTGACGTTGCGAGTAGGGCGCTGACGCCGACCTTCACGCCACCTCGTTCCCTCAACTGATTGACTTTCGACACGACGACCCCCCACGTTCTGACAGGTCCGATGCCCCCACGACCCCGGATCCGGTGCGACAATCTTTGGGCAACCATACGTGAATGATGTCGCTAAAGCAAGCCGGACGTCCAATAAAAAACAGTCGTCACTACTTGATCGCCAGTGCGTTCGCCGGTGAGCCGATGCCCCCCGTGACGTTCAGCGGAGCACTGGCCAAAAGGAACTCATAGACACCGTCGCTGGCACAGTCGTCCGCGAGCTCTTCGAGGTTCCAGAGTTCGCCGACGGCGAAACCGAGCAATCCAATCAACACGCGATGTAAGAAGCCGAACGGCCGAGCGGCCTCGGAGAAGTCCGCCGGCCAGACTTCGGTCGAGAACGAATCCGAGACCACGGCGGCCGCGCCACTGTCCCAGAGGTAGCGCGCCATTGCCTCGGTGTGCTCGATTCCCGGAGCGCGCAGGTCCGAGGCGAGTGAACGTCGCGCCTCGTCATCGAGTTCTCGATAGGTCGCGAGGAATCCAGTTCGTACGATGACGGCACAGCCCTCGCTGTACGACAGACCCGCGGCCTCGCGCGCAGACTCGAGGTCGGCGACCGATATCGAGCCATCGAACGACGGCGGATGTCCCGTTTTCACCTGAGTTCGCGCGACGTCCAACAAGACACCTCGGGTCACGACGCCGCGGCGCGTCCAGTGATCGATCGTGTTGAATCCTCCGTTAAGGACGTCTTCGAGTGATCGACCGTTGTAGAACACGCCCGGTCGCGCGGCGATATGCGCCAGTGAGTCCCACTGGCTAGCAATCTGAGGAAAGTAGTCGTCGAGGGCGTCGTCGAGGTCCTCGACCGCCCCGGCGCCCCCGCGCAGTACCCGGTGTCGCGCCGATGACCTCGTCGAATCCAACGGCGGTTCAAAGGCCCCAATCGCCGTGTCGAGGCCGAAGGACGCTCCCCGACGCACGAGTGCAACGGCGTCGCGCACGACGTCGTGCGTGATCAGGTTCAGTCGGCCAATGGAGTCATCGGCGCCGAAGAGTCCCCACGCGGTTCCCGCCCCGCTGAGGTCACGGGGAAGTTCGTCATAGGTCGGCCAAGTGGACACCGCAGCGTCCTAGTCGATGGTGCGAAGTTCAGAGAACGCTGCGTCGGTCGCTGACAGTGCGAGCTCCAGATCGGCGTCGGTGAGCGCGGCCGAGATGAACCAGTTGTGGCGTGGGTGCAGATACAGTCCGTGACGCAGCGCGCTCGCGGCAAATCGGTTGGCCAACGACTTGTCGACGTCGCCGACAAAACTCATGTACGGCATCTGCGAGGGTCCGCTCTGGAGCACTTCGAAACCCCAGCGCTCGGACTGTTGCGCCAATCCACTTCGCAGGGCGTCGCCCATCGTGACCATGTGCCCGACCGCGTCGTCGCGTTGCAGCACGGTGAGCGTGGCGAGGCTCGCGGCCATTGGCACCGACGAGAACCAGAACGAACCGGTCGTGAACAGCGAGGCCGCCGCATCGCGGAATCGGTCGCCGCCGAGTACCGCCGCCAGCGGATGACCGTTGGCGATGGCTTTGCTCCACGCGGAGAGGTCGGGGGCTACCCCGATGGGTTCCCAACTCCCACCGAAGTGCAGTCGCATCCCACAACGCACGTCGTCCAGGATGAGGGCCGCTCCAGAGGCGTCACAGAGTTCTCGGAGTCCGCGCGCGAACGCGGGATCGACCAACTCCTGGTCGAATCCGGCGTCGTGTCGAAACGGCGAGACCAGAACGGCCGCGACGTCATCGGAGAATGCCGAACGGACGCTCTCGAGATCGTTGTACACGTAGCGAACGAGATTGGCGCGATCTTCGCTCGTCGTGCCGGTCTCGACGGGCGTGCACCACGGAGCGGCACCGTGATAGGCGCCCTTCGCCACGAGGATCTTTCGTTTGCCTGTCGCGGCGCGTGCGATCGTGCAACACAGCGTTGTCGCGTCCGTGCCGTTCTTTTGAAGCATCGCCCAATCGGCGTGGGCGACGACGTCGACCAGCCGTTCGGCCAGCTCGACCATGCGCTCCGAGGGTCCGTCGAGACAGTCGCCGAGCGCGGCCTGACGCGACGCGGCCTCTTCCACTTCTGGATGTTGGTGGCCCAAGAGCACCGGACCCCAACTGCACATCAGGTCCACGAACTCTCTGCCGTCCACGTCAACGACGCGAGCGCCGCGTCCGCTGGCGAAGAACTGCGGGTAGTCCGGGGGCAACGCGTTCATGTTGAGGTGGCCGTACATGCCGCCGGGAATCACGGCCTTCGCCCTCACACGCAGTTCCGCGTCCCGTGGTCGCGTTTCCACGTCCATCGGCAGTCCACTGGTTCGTAGCGTCATGTCTGTTTCCTCCTCAATCGGTTACTCACGAGTTGACGAATTCCCCTAATCCTTCGGCAGCGGCCCGGGCCGCATCGTCGTCGAACGCTTCGAGCAACCCGACGACCTGTCGAAGGCCCGTGATACCGGCGTCGGATCCGAGTCCCGTTGCCACGAGTCCCCCGCAGACGGTGCCGACCCACGCCGATGACACCGGGTCCAGACCGCTCAGCAGGCCAACGAGAAACCCCGCGTCGAATCCATCGCCACAGCCCGTAGTGTCCACCACGTCGATGTCCATCGCCGGAACGGACACGTCGATCTGGCGGGTGACCACGCGACAACCCTGCTCACCTTGGGTGACGGCGACGCCGCCGGCGCCGGCATCGAGGACGGCCACCGCGGCCTCGAGCACATCGGTGCTCTCGGCGAGTCCGAGGAGTTGCTCCTCATTAGGACAGAACCAATCGGTGTGGCGAAGTATCGGACCAAGAGCGTCAAGTGAACGGTGATCACCGTTGCGCAGCACGTCCATCGTCACGAGCGCCCCGTTGCGGCGCGCTGACGCCACGAGTTCACCGATCGCTTCAGGATCCATCGCGGGCATCGCATCGAGGCCGCCGACGTGGACGGCTCTGGCGGACACGATGGCGCCGCGTTGCTCGTTGGTCAGGTCCGCCTCGTTGAAAACGGCGTTGGCGCCGGGAACGTGCAGAGCGGGACGTTCGCCGTTTGGTCGAATCGGCAGGATGGTCGCCGAGGACGCACCGGCGAGACGCACCAGGAGACTCGCATCAACGCCCGCGTCCTCGAGGAGCCGCAGAATGAAATCGCCGAGGATGTCGTCGCCGATCGCGCCCACGTTTCGCACGTCGATGCCCAGTTTCGCGAGATCGACACTCGTTCCGGCTGCCGTTCCGGCGGCCGTGGCGCGTATCTCGTCAATGAGGATGGAGCGTTGCCCCGGTGGAATCGTCGTGACCGGCCGTCCCAGGATGTCGAGAATATGGACACCCAGGCACACCACGGTCCCGAGGCCCTTAGGGTCGCTCACCGATCTCCATCTTGCAGAGCCGGCCCACCGTAACGACGGCGACGAACTTCGGCCTCTACCTCGGCCAACTCCTCCGCGCTGAGAATGCGGGGATCGCCGTAACTACGCGAGAGGCGATAGACCTTCGCCAACCACTCCAGTAGAAGCGCGCGCTCATAGGCCTGCTGCAAGGTTGCGCCGCGAGTCACCGCCCCGTGGTTCTGAAGAATCGCTGCGTTGCGGCTCGCCATGACCGAGGCCGCGCCTTCGGCCAATCCATCTGAGCCGAAGCGCACATAGTCAACGACCGGCACCGGACCCCCGAGGCCGGCGATCACGTAGTGAACGGCGGGCAGTTCTGACTGTGAGAGTGAGAGGGCCACGACTTCGGCGGAGTGCGTATGCACGACGGCGCGAGCGTCGGTGCTGCGGTAGATGCCCGAGTGCATGGGCCACTCGGACGAAACACTCGCGTTGCCGGAGAGCTTTTCGCCATCGAGGGAAACTACGCAGACGTCGTCAGGTTCGATCTCGCGATAGAGGATCCCACTCGGACTGATCGCGATGAGGTCGCCAACGCGCACGCTCAGATTGCCGGCGGTGCCAACGGCGAGGCCGTCCTCGAGCATTCGCACGCCGTAGGCCACGAGGTCGCGACGAGCGAGGTCGAGAGCGCGCTCGTCAAGCTCCGATTGAGCCATCCCCATCCCCCGTCCGTTGTGAGCGTCGCCCGCCGGATTTTATACGGATGACCGACAAAAATCAATTTTCAATCAGTAATCTGCATACGAGTGCCCGATATCGTGGTGCGCTACAACTGAGAATGTAGTGAGGAGGTCTGTGCCCAAGATCGTCGATTGGGAGGTCCGCAAGGACTCAATATTAGAAGCGACGTGGCGAGTCATCGCCCGTGACGGACTGGCGAACACAACCGTGCGCGCCATCGCTCGCGAAGCCGATTGCTCGCAAGGGATTCTCTCGCACTACTTCGACGACAAACTAGACATCCTCGCTTCAGCGTTGTTGTTGTCACACCGACGAGTTCGCGAACGCACCGAGAAGAAGGTGAGGGATCTTCGAGGCATGGCGGCACTTCGCATCGCGATGCAAGAGGCGCTGCCCCTCGATGCCGAACGTGAACTTGAAGCGCGCATTGAGGTGAGTTTCTGGGGACGCATGCTGGGTGACGCTCGACTCGTCGACCTCGGTCGCAGTGAAGTCGACTTGCTTCACGACCGACTGCGCGGCCACCTGCTCGAGGCCCTTGACGCGAAGGAGTTACGTCCAGACCTTGATTTGGAACTCGCCACGCAAGAACTGCTCATCTTGATAGACGGCATCAGCGTTGAGCGCGTTCATTTCCCGAAGTCTGTACTCCCGTCACGCCAGTTGGAACTCCTCGAGCGCCGACTTTCTTCCTTCCAAGAAGTGCCAGTTCGGTAACGAGTTTCCAGGTCTCGTCTCACATCAGCGTCGTGTCGACCAACGCCCACGACCACCAGGTTCAAGAAGAATTGAGGCGGGACCAGACGGTGGCGCTTTTCGTTTTGAATGATTCGACGACCAGGCGGCAAGACTCGTATGGAATTGAGGGTTCGATCGGATACCCAACGTTCAAGTGACGAGACCTCCGGGGGTCGGCAGAGTTCGTTTACGAAACCGGACCAATTGTTGGACGCGGGTGAAGAAATGCTCATCACCTTCGTCACAATGACGTCGATTGTCACTAATTCAATGGCTCGAAGTGATAAAAAAGTGTGGTGAAGAGGTCAATTACGCTGATTTTGTCGTTGCTGACGGTGGGCGTGGGGCTCTGGGTGATGACCAGCACTCAAACATTGGAAGCGGCATGCACACTCGGAGCGGGCAATACCTGCGGTATTGACCTCCCTTTCTACCTTCTTGGAATAGCTCTCATCGCAACGGGCGCTGTGAGCGCGAGCGTCGCGATCTTGACTTCGCTACGACGCGCACGCCGCAAGTCGATGCAGGGGCGCTCGACCATTTCGACCTTGCACCCACAAGAGGTCGATTCGCTGCGCGACGTTGCGTGACGCAACTGTTCAATCAAGCGCGCCTTGGGAATCGAAGCTTGCTTTAGAGCATGACCTCATCTGCATCGAGGTCGAGAATCGCTGACATCGAGCGTTCGAACATGGCCGTCACGAGGGCGACGGCACGATCATTGACGAGCTCGGCCCCACCGGCCTGTATGGGGTAGCAGAGACAGAACACGATCGCCCTGCGGTACGAGAGCCAGAACTCCTCGAACGAGTAGTCCTGGACACCGTTCTCGAGCAACGTGTCGTAGTAGAGCCGCGTGAGTTCTTCTTCGTACGTCCGGCGAACCTCAACCGTCAGACTCTGGCTCATGAAGTAACTGAGGTCGCCCGTGCCAACGTTCGATGACGCGATCTGCCAGTCGACCACCGAGATCGTCGAGACCTCGTCATCATGAAAGAAGATGTTGTCCAGGCGCACGTCACCGTGACAGAGCGTGACCGGGTGGTTCTCTATGTCCTCCATGAACGCAGGACCGATCTCGGACCAGCGAACTGCCAGAGAGCGTATTCGTTCCGGGACAAGATGACCGAATCGTTCGTCCGCAGTCGGCCACGCCTGCTCGACGGACATCGCGTTGTACTGCGGGTACGGCGCTCTCGAGAACTTCATGATGTAGGGCTGTTCGAGTCGATCGTCTTGCCACCAGTGGGCGTGGTGGAGAGCCAGTTGGCGAACGATGGCCCTCGCGTCCTCGATTCGGCAACCTTCGAGTTGATCGACGGTTCGCAGATGACCCAAGTCCTCCATGAGGATGACGAAGTCATCGGAGTTCGGGTCGTGGGAGGCGAAGTACAACTCCGGTGGCCGCAAGCGGAGTTCAGGCGCAAGTGTCTGATACATCGCCACCTCGGTCTCGTAGAATCGGTACCCCGCGGCGATCATGCGGACCACTTCGTAGGGCGGAGCAATCTTCGCTATGAACGAACGTGGACCGTGTCCGCTCTCGTACGTCGGTGTCACTCGGTACAACAGACTCATGATCCCGATGCCCACCCCGATGGGCTCGATGTCGAGCGCTGATATCGTGACCTGCTCATCGTTAAAGGTCACCACCGAGTTCAGCCACTCGGGTGTGATGTCGGCCGATGACGCCGGAATGGCGCGCGCGCCCGGATTCGTATTCATTAATCCCCCCCCTACCAGGCTTGACGGTAGTTCTTTTTCGTCCAGCGTGCTCCACGACCTCGCCTCGGCGCCGACGTAGTTGCGTCTTCACTGTGAACAAGGTCGTCCGGGCCCACTGCCATCGGATTCGTCCGGAGGTCTCGTTCGGTAGGTGTGACGAAGCGTGAGATTTCTTGGCTCGCCCACTCTGACTCTGTACACCTCCACGGTGATTGAAGAGCGGCTCAATGCGGTCGCAATGAACTGGTGGCGACGGATTGGTTCGGCGGGTCGGCTCGGTATGGGCGATGAAACGAGGGTCCTTTTTGAAGTATCGAAAGTTGGCCCGAGTGATAATGGTCGCATGTCAGCTGACGCAAGATTCGAACAGTTGATCACTGAGGGAAATTCCGAACCAACCGATGGCTGGGATTTTTCGTGGTTCGATGGGCGAGCGACCGAAGAACGCCCTTCGTGGAAGTATTCTCGCGAGTTGCGCAAACGGATTGCAAATTCGAATGCAATCTTTGACGTCCAGACCGGTGGAGGTGAGGCACTTGCTGAAGTGCTTTCGGAGGTTGGCGCCGGATCGCGTCGGATCGCGGCGTCCGAATCTTGGATTCCCAACATCGCACTCGCTCAACACAATCTCAACCGATATGGCGTTTCTATTGTCGAGATTCCCGATGACTCTGATTTTCCGTTTCCCAACAACACTTTCGATTTGGTATCGAGTCGGCATCCCACAATTACCTTGTGGAAGGAGATTGCCAGAGTGTTGAAACCGGGAGGAACATTTTTTTCGCAACAGGTTGGCGCCGGGGCAAACCGTGAACTTGCGGATTTCATGATGGGCTCGCAGCCGATATCAGAAGTTCGGAGTACGCGACGCGCAGTTGATGCGGCCACGTCCGCTGGACTCCAGGTAATTGATCTTAAAGAGGAGTCTCTGTCTATCCAATTTTTCGATGTCGCCGCGGTTGTCTATTTCCTGAGAAAGGTCATCTGGACTGTTCCTAATTTCTCTGTCGAGACCTACAGAGTGCGCCTCAAGGAGATGCACGATCACATTGAGAGCGTCGGCAGTTTTCGGTCTCATTCAGAGCGGTTCTTGATTGAAGCGTTCAAGCCCGCCTCAAACTAAGGATTGCCTACGATGCGCTCCTAATCCAGGGAGTAGCAAAGGAGGAGCAGTTGCAGGTGTGCATTTCTCAAATCGTGATAATGACGCCTTCAAAACCTAACTTCGTATTTGATGGCCAACCTCGATCCGTCGTCACTAGGACATCGGCTTCCAAATCGAAAGCGGTAGCAATCACCAACGCGTCGGGCAACTTGAGTTTGGGTCCGAATTGAGCGCGAACCTGCGCGGCAATGATTGCCGTCTCGGCATCAAGTTGGGCGACACCCAGCGGAAGTCGTTCGACGAACTCTCTAATCGCATCAAGAGAAGCACTTCCATGTTTCGCTGGGGCCACCATGGACTCCGCCAGAGCAGACGCGGGTATCACTACTTCTCCATCACGGCGCGCATCTTCGAACTTTCGTGTCGAGGAGTAATGGTGAACATCACTCTCATCCAAGAAACCAATGAGCACACCCGCGTCAATGACTGTTAGTCCCATTCGTCACGGAGTTGGGTAAGCGTCTCGCTTTCATAAACGCCCGTCAAAGAACCCGCGAAGAGTTCCAGAACGTCCACTTCGCGTTCGAAGACCACGCGACCCGGACCATCAGCTCGAGCCGTCAAGCGCTCACCGGCCTCTAGGCCAGCGTTGCGCATTGCCTCTTGAGGAATGGTCACCTGGTGTTTGGAACTGATCTTCGCGCTCCGATTTATTTTCTTTACTTTCTCCATACTTGTAAAGAATAGTGATTAAACATTGGCGTCACGCACGCAATTGCTACTCGGTTTGAGTAACAAATGATGCGCAACCCGGGCCTCAAGACTGGGTATTTCTCCTGGTGGGGCCGGTGGGGGTCTAACTGACGACCGAGGGATTGTGAGGTGGGAGCAAACGGTAATGAAGACGTGAGTAGGCGTGGCTGGTCCGCACTGTCAGTGCCGTCCCACGAGTGACTGGTCACCAACGGTCCCACAGGAGTACTTGATACCCGCAGCGTCCGATATCGGTCCGTTACCCGCCCTATGGGCCGACCGCTAGATCGGCCCATAGGGCGTAACTACTCCTGGCTAACTAGTAAGTGCAGGGCCCGAGTAGGCCGTCGACGCATGTGGTGGAAGAGGACGTGCTGACGCCGCTCAGGGTCGCGCCCGTCAGGTCCGCGTTGTCCAGGTTATCGCCACTCTGGTTCGAGCCGGTCAGGTAAGCGCCGGTCAGGTCCCCGTTGGTTAGGACCGCGTAGACCATGCCGACGTTCTTCCGGTGGTGTCGGTTTCGTCCGGTGGTGTCGGATTGGATTGTGGGATGAAGCGTGGGATTTGGAACCTCGGAATGAGCATCGACTACCCACATTTTTGGACGCACACCTCCTCGGTATCGTGGCTCCATGGCAAAGGTATTGGTGACCGGAATGTCCGGAACGGGAAAATCCGCGTGCCTGGAAATTCTCAATTCGCGCGGATATCACTCGGTCGACACTGATACCGATGAGTGGAGCGTCTGGGTTACGCAAACCGATGGATCTTCAGACTGGATTTGGAACGAAGAGGTGATCGCCGCACTGCTTGACAAGTACGAAGACGGACAACTCTTCGTGGCAGGATGCAAGACCAATCAAGGCAAGTTCTATTCAAGTTTCGACCACGTGGTGCTCCTCTCGGCACCCGCAGAGGTAATCCTTGAAAGAGTGGCCAATCGCTCCACTAATCCTTACGGCAAAAGCGACGTACAACGTCGAGAAATACTTCGAAATCTTGCCGAGATTGAGCCGCGATTAAGAGCGACGGCAACGATTGAGATTGACGCTTCAGCTCCTTTGATTGAAGTTGTTGACCAACTACAACATCTCGCCTAGATATTCGATGGACCTGGATCGCAATGAAATTCGCGACATTGGTAGGGCCGGTGGGGATCGAACCCACGACCGAGGGATTATGAGGTGGGAGCAAACGGTCGGACTGGTCCGGTGCAGTCGGATTGGTCCGAAATCGTCAGAGGATTGCTGAGAAGGTGGCTAGCGCCCTCGACGTCTTCCGGCACGCATCGCGAACGAGTCAAGGGCGCTGACTACTTCTGTAGCCACCCAGCGTCGGTTGCGCTTGTAACCCGAAACCTCTGTCAGTATTCCCACATCGGCGAGTTGACTAATGGATCTGTCCGCTACACGTTGCGCAACAAAGAGTTCACGCTGCACGAGAGACGAATCGATTGCGGGATGACGCAATACGAGATCCACAACTTTCCATGCCGATGAGTCCGACCGCACCTTCAATCGCCCATGCCAGTCTTCCTCGTAGCCGTGAAGGTCTGCGGCAAGATTCCTGCCGTTGTCGATCGCAGCTAATGATGCACTTGCCATGAGTTCAATTATCGTCACTGGATTGCCGGATCGGTAGTCGTTTAACGAATCGAAGTAGGCACCGGTATCCGATAGGAGCCCGGCCGATACGGGGACGGTCACGCTGTGCGTCAGTTCCCGGTTCTTAAAGATCGCATGGATAAGAGCTCTGCCAACGCGCCCGTTGCCGTCGGGGAATGGGTGGATCGTCTCAAATTGTGCGTGAGCGACGGCGGCCATCTCGAAGGTAGGCACATCAAGACGATGGACGAATTGAACAAGGTCGGTCATGGCTGCCGGCACACGGTCTTGATGGGGCGGAACGAAGCGAGCGGTTTGAACTGAGGCGCCACCGATGCGCACTTGGTCAGTGCGCCAGTGACCCGTCCACTCGGGGTTGGTGTCTCGAAGAAGCGCTTCATGCATCGAAATGATCGACTCTTCGTCGAGGCGATCGGCGAGCTCGAGCGCACGATTCATCGCCGTCGTGTTCGCCACGATCATCGAGGCGTTGCGTTTGGAGGCATCGCCAATCTCGGCGAGAGCAATCGCCTTCGCGCCGGCAGTGAGATTTTCGATTTGCGAAGATGACGCCGACTCCGAACGAAGGAGGATGGATGTGAAGTTCGCGAACTCCGAACCGATCTCTTGGTCGAACCTAGCGATCTCTACGGACGCTTCTGCCGCAAGAGCGGCCACGTCAGATGGTACGTCGATGGAGGGAATCCCGGCGATCTCGGGCGTGATTGCCGCGCGATACGGCCCCTTAGATAACTTACGATTACGATTCGATCCGTAATCTTCGAGTTTGTCGTCCACGTAATCGAGGCGGCGCTCCTCGTAGGTGATTGACGGCCAAGAGGAATCTTTCGGTGCAAGGGCGAGGGCTAACTCCGGGTTCGCTGATGCAGAGAGCTCTCCCCTTTCTTTGACTCCCTTTGGTTGTGGAGGTGTCCTCACGCTTCCAGTATACAGACACTTAGTGACATAAGTGTCTGTATAGAATCTCATACAGACAGATGCGCGGTGGGGTGGGCGGCTACTAACGCCTTCGAGTCGGCGTATCCGTTGGTGGCGATTAGGTCTTCCGCTATTAGCGCGAACACCTGATCCGTAACGCTGGTTGCGCCCTCAAAAGTTCGACCGTTCTCCTGTGCCCGGCCCACCAAGGTGGACAAGAGAGCGGTTACATCGCCGTAGCGAACTTCGAAGTCCCCGAGAATACCGTGATCCGAGCCGAGGTTCCGTACGCGGGTTTCGGTATGCAATCACGTGAATTCGGCCAGTCAGGGCTGAGTTGAGCACTTGGTAGGGCCGGTGGGGATCGAACCCACGACCGAGGGATTATGAGATGCACGCGATCAGTGCAGTACGTCCTTCATGTCCATCTGGCGACTCCCTGAACCCAACAAAGTCCACTGAATGCTCGCGATGTCCAGCGCGTCCTGCAATTCGAGTAGCAAAGGAGTAGCAAAGTGATCTGCGGAATTGCGGCTAATGCTGTCTAGTTACCTTGACTTATACTTGTCTAGTAAGATAGACTTCATGAATGAAACCTATGGCAAAGCAACAACTTGTGAAGTTGCTAAAGCGCAACGGAGTTCAGTTGATACGCCAAGACGGGGACCACGAAGTGTGGCGAATCGGAAACTGCCAAACATATGTTCCTAAGCACAAGACAGTATCGGCAGGCGTTTGCCGCAGCATCCGAGACGCTTTGGCCCCGGCACTGGGAGAGGATTGGATGAAATGAGCAAGGTCAAACTCTACGAATATGACATCACTCAAGAAGATGGACTATGGGTTATTCATATTCCCGAACTCGAACTTGTGACCCAGGCCGAACATTTGCGGGATACCGATCGAATGGCAACATCCATCATTTCACTTCATTTGAACATCTCGCCCAAAACCATTCTGGTTCGTCGGTCAAACATAATTGGCCTGCCAAAGGGCGCGGCCGAGGCGGTCTCGGAGGCAGTAGAAGCACGTGGAAGGTGGAACGCAGCTCAAGAAATTGCCACCGAGGTAACGCTTAAGGCTGTCCATCGCCTTCGCGACTGTGGAATCAGTCTTCGCGATACAGGCTACTTACTTGGACTTTCTCATCAGCGAGTCGCACAACTGCTCGATGGAGAGAAGATCCATTCGAAGACAAGTCGATCTCGTCAGGTGAAGACATGACGGACGACCGCGTTGCTACTCCTTTTGAGTAGCAAAAGATTCGCAATCCGATCTCCAAAAACTCCCATTTTACCTGGTCGGGCTTAGTAGGGCCGGTGGGGATCGAACCCACGACCGAGGGATTATGAGTCCCCTGCTCTAACCACTGAGCTACGGCCCTTCAATACAGACTCGGGGCTAACGCTCCCAGAGCAGGACTCGAACCTGCAACCTAGCGATTAACAGTCGCTTGCTCTGCCAATTGAGCTATCTGGGAATGGATTATGAAAGCGAAGAAACTTTAGCACTGCCCGCGGCGAGTCACTGTCGAGCAAACCACTGCAGAAGGCGCTCCGCGTCGGGACTCTCGCGGACAAGTCGTCGACAACGGGCGATGCGTTTGGTCATGCCCTGTCGCGAGATTCCTTGAGCTCGCGCAATCTCGTCAATCGACATTGTCTTGAACGTGAACTGCCAGAACGCGTCAAATTCATCGCCACAGATTCGTCGCAGCGCATCGATCACCCACGAAGGAGGATCGCTGACCTCGCGTCGGACCTTGAAGTCAGTGTCGTCATCCAACTCGGTCGTGCCGTAGCGCCGAGACTGGAGTTCGCGATTGAGTTGCATGGTCTCATGCGCTTTGGACTGCGATACATCAAGCCCCTTGGCAACGTCGCGCTTGGTCAACTGTTTGCTGGGATTGGCGCGAAGCAGTTTTTGTAACTTCAGGATCAGACGCATCTCGGAGTCGGTGACGCCGGCCTGTTGTTGCACGGCTTGGTTGACCAGTTTCATGATCCAGTAGTTGGCATAGGTAGAGAATCGATTGCCCTGTTCTGGATCGAATCGACGCAGCGCATTGACCAGCGCTTCTACACCGGCGGCCTCCAGTTCATCGTTACCAAATCGATAGCCGCGCTCCATGACCCGCGTCCGCACGAGACCGAGCGTCGCACGCAGTAACTTCGATTCGGCCTCTTGACCGGCGTGACGCTGACGAAGGAGACGACGACGTTCAGTCGGATCCGTGTTCTCACGTGCGAGGAGCAGTTCAGCTCGACGCCCCTGCTGGATGACGGGATAGAGACTGCGCTCCTCTTCAACGCCCAACGGGGCCGTCATCTCCAGTCCGCCGATGATGCCGAGGATCTCTCCGGTCACGACGACCTTGACGACGTTCGCTCCAGCAGCCACTCGCGGAGTTCGTTCTCCGCAAGGGCCCCGGACGCACCCTCGAGGAGAACCAGTCGTTCCTTTACGTCGCGAACCGTGGCGTCCGCTACGTCAGGCGCCAAGTTGCCGTCGTTGAGATCGCGAGCCACGTTCTTTAGTTCGACGTTGACGGCGCTGCGGATGAGTTGGGACACGACTGCGGTGACGTCTTCGACGGTGTACTCGCGGTCGAGCTCGTCGACGGCGAGCTGACTCAGGACGTGCGCAGCCTCTTCTTCGCCGCGACGATCCAGTTCATCGATGACCTCGGAGAGCGAGTGGTCGGTGGACAGACCTTCGAAGATCTCGCGCTGCACGTCATTTACGAAATACGCAGCGATCAGTCGATCCTTCACGTCGTTGGGGAAGTGCACGCGGAGTCGCAAAGCCTCAAGACCCGGACGCGGCATCGGCAGTCGCGCCGCGCGAGGTTGGCTCACCGCGGTCGGTGCGGGCTCGTTCGTAGTTCGGGGTTTCGGGTTGCGGGCGAGTTCGGCGACACGAGGACGGAGCAGCGACTCTTCGAGTCGCAACGTGCTCGCGACCTGCATGATGTACTGGTCGCGAACGAGTTCACTCGGATGCTCCGCCAGCACGTCCATCGCGTGTTCGGCCGCCCGCCCTCGGCCCTCGGCCGTGGCGAGGTTCGCACTCTCTAAGACGCGGTCCAAACGAAAGCGTAGGAACGGAACGGCATCGCCCACGGACTTTCGCAGCGCCTCGGGATCGTGCTGGGCCAGTTCGGCCGGGTCCTGTCCCTTGGGTAGCTGCGCGACGAAGACGTCGACCTCGTGTTGACGCTCCCACTGGTAGACCGACGCGGCGGCGCTCTGTCCGGCCTTGTCGGCGTCGTAGGCCAGGACGATGCGCTTGGCGAAGTTGCGCATGGTCTTGAAGTGATCCTCACCGAGGGCCGTACCGCACGTCGCCACGGCGCGCGGCATACCGGCCATGAAGAAGGCGATAACGTCGGTGTAGCCCTCGCAGACGATGATCTCGTCGGACTTGATGATGTCGTCCTTGGCCCAGTTGAGCGCGTAGAGCGTGCGGCGTTTGGAGTAGATCGAGGTCTCCGGCGAGTTCTTGTACTTCGCCTCAATACGGCCGTCCAGTCGCGACGCGCTGCCGTAGGGCGGCGGGAGGATGCGACCACCGACGGCGATCGCCTTGCCACCGGGATCGAAGATCGGGAAGATGACGCGGGCGCGCAGCGCGTCTTGGCGACGATCGCCCTTATTGACGAAGCCGAGTCCCGTGTCCATAAGGACCTTCTCGGTGAACTTGAGGCCCTTGACCAGTCCGTCCCACTCGTCGGGCGCCCAACCGAGTTGGAACTGACGAGCGATGTCCCCACCAATCCCCCGCGACTTCAAATACTCGCGCGCCGGCCGGGCGTCCGGAGCATTGAGCAGTCGTTCGTGGTACCACGTGACCGCTTTGTCCATGGCCGCCATCGCCTCTTGACGTTCCTTACGGGCCGGTCCGGCGTTGGCGTCATCGTGCAACTCGATCCCCGCGCGATCAGCGAGTTGGCGCAACGCGTCCATGAAGTCCAGGTGCTGGATCTCACGCACGAAGGTGATCTGATCACCCGAGGCCCGACACCCGAAGCAGTAGTAGCGGCCCTCTTCGGCGTTCACCGAGAATGACGGGGTCTTCTCACCGTGAAACGGGCATAGTCCGGTCCAGCGACGACCAGATTTCTTCAGGGCCACGGTCTCGCTGATGAGGGCCACGATGTCGGTCGCGGAGCGAACCTGTGCGATCTCACTCTCCGATATGGCCATAGGAAGAACGGTACCGGTTCTGTCTCGCACCCACATCGGACACGTAGCAGTGTCTGCCTAAACTCTCCCCCATGTCTGAATTCTCGGTTGAGGCCACCGATATCGTCCGAACGTTCAACGACGGCGACTTTCGAGCACTTGACGGCGTCTCCTTGCAGGTGCCGACCGGCCAGGTCTTCGGACTCCTGGGACCCAACGGTTCGGGCAAGACCACGATGGTGCGCATCCTCTCCACGGTCCTCGCGCCAACCGAAGGGCGAGCGATCGTCGCGGGCTACGACGTCGTGAAGCAACCAGGTCAGGTCCGGCGCTCCATCGGCCTCGCGGGCCAGTTCGCGGCGGTCGATGAGAACCTCACGGGATTTGAGAACCTCCGCATGGTGGGCTTCCTCAATCACATGGAGAGGTCCAGGGCGATCGCTCGTTCGCGTCAACTACTCGTCGACTTCGGCCTGGCTGACTTCGCCCACAAGTTGACGTCGACGTACTCCGGTGGCATGCGACGTCGTCTCGACCTCGCCGCCGCGCTCGTCGCGGATCCTCCGATCCTCTTCCTCGACGAACCGACGACGGGACTCGACCCGCAGTCTCGACAAGACCTCTGGGCGATCATCGAAGGACTGGTCGAAGGTGGCACCACGGTCCTCCTCACGACCCAGTACCTCGAAGAGGCCGACCGACTGTGCAAACAGCTCGTCGTGCTCGACCACGGCAAGATCATCGCCGAAGGCACGTCGTCGCAGTTGAAGAGCAGCCTCGGCAACACCGTCCTGGTATTGACGTTCGCCTCGACCGGCGACGCGCAACAGACGCTGGGACTGATCGCCGACATCTCCGCCAAGCCGGCCAACGTGGACGGAACGATCATCGAATTGACGGTGGACAAGGGACCGGCTTCTGCCGCGGAGGCCCTGCGCCGCATCGACAGTTCTGAGGTCGTGCTCGCAGGGTTGCAACTTCGCGAACCGAGCCTCGACGATGTCTTCTTGAACCTCACCGGTCATAAGGCCGAAGACGACGTCGTGGTCGTCGAAGAAAAGCCGTCGCGACGCGCGCGTCGAAAGGCCGAGGCGAAGGTATGACCATCACTGCGCGCTCGACGACCGAAACGGCGCCTCACCACAGCTCGCTGCGCTACGCCGCTCGCGACGTCGTGACGTTGGCCCGTCGCAATCTCCTGGCGCTGATACGCGTTCCCACGGCCCTCGTGTTCATGGTCATTCAGCCGGTCATGTTCGTGCTCTTGTTCCGTTACATCTTCCAGGCGTTGGGGGCGTTCACGCACGGCAATTATGTGAACTTCCTCGTTCCGGGGATCTTGGTGCAGACGACGATCTTCGGCGCCGTCGGCACCGCCATCGGACTTGCCGAAGACCTGCAACGCGGGCTGATCGAACGGTTCAAGGCGCTGCCGATGGCCCGCATGGCGGTCCTCGCCGGACGAACGCTCGCTGACTCATTGCGCAATGTCATCGTGCTCGTCATCATCACCGGCGTCGGCTTCCTGGTCGGCTTCCGTCCGCACGGGGGATTCTTTGACTACATCGCCGCCTGCTTGGTGATGCTGCTCTTCGCCTACTGCCTCTCGTGGGGTTTCGCCTTCGTCGGATTGGCCGCACCGAACTCCGAAACCGCCCAAGCCATGACGTTCCCGCTCATCTTTCCGTTGACCTTCGCGTCCACGATCTTCATTCCGTTGATGGATCTGCCGTCGTGGCTCCAGGGATTCGCGAACAATCAACCCGTCAGTGAGACGACGACGGCCGTGCGAGCACTGATGACGGGCACGCCAGCGGGGAACTCGATTTGGGTCTCGTTACTCTGGTCAATCGGTCTGGTCGCCGTACTGGCGCCACTGGCCGTGAACCAGTTCCGCAAGATCGCGTAGGTTCCGATGCCAAAGTTGGGTGTCGACGAGCTGCAGGCGATCCTCTCCGATGGCTTCCCGGCGGCCGACGTCCCGCACGTCGAAGAGGTCACCGACGACTCGGTGATCGTCAGTTATTCGGTCACCGACCGCCACGGCCGACCAGGCGGCACGCTCGCCGGTCCGGTGATGATGTCACTCGCCGACACGTCGGCCTGGATCGCGATCATGTCCCAGATCGGACCTGTCGTGTTGGCGGTCACGACGAGTCTGCATATCGACTTCTTGCGCAAACCGCAGCTCACGGACTTGATGGCGAGAACACGGATGCTGAAACTCGGTCGACGGCTGGCCGTCGTCGACGTCGAGCTGTACTCGCGCGGTGAGACGGAACTGGTAGCGAAAGCACAGGTCACGTACTCCATCCCTCCCTCGCCCCCTTCTTAATCAGCGACGATTAACCTCGCTGCGTGAGTAAGGCGCCCACGAGCGAAACCGCGGAACTACAGCCGCTCTCGGGCACGTTGATCACCTTGATGTCGGTGGCGATCGGCGTCATCGTCGCCAACCTCTACTACTTGCAACCACTCCTCCATCAGGTGACGAAGGACTTTCGCATCAGCGACTCCAAGGCCACGCTGTTGCTGGTCTTGATCCAGAGCGGCTACGCCGCTGGACTGGCGTTCGTCGTGCCTCTCGGTGACCTCATTCCACGGCGCCGACTCGCAGTCCTCGTGTTCGCCATCTCGAGCGCCATGATGTTCGCCGGGGCCGCCGCGCACTCGTTTGTACTCTTCGCCGCGATCACGTTCTTTATCGGACTCGCCTCGTGCGGTGGACAGGTGATTCTGCCGCTCGGCGCCGACATGGCCGATCCGGCGCAACGCGGTCGCGTCATCGGGCGACTGATGACGGGTCTCTTGATGGGTCTGATGTTGTCTCGATCGTTCTCGGGAATCGTTGCCCAGGCGGCCGGCTGGCGAACGGTCTACCTGGCCGCCGGCGTCGCGCTGGCATTGATGGCCGCCATGTTGTACCGGGTGCTACCGATCGAACCAACTCGCGCGCACGTCGCCTACGGTCGTCTCCTCGCCGGCACCCTACGAATGTTCGCCGACTTCCCCATGTTGCGCCGTCGCGCGCTATACGGCTTCTTGATCTTCGCCGCCTTCTCCACGCTGTGGACGACTCTCGCCTTCCACCTCTCGGGCGCGCCGTTCCACTACGACAATCTGGTGATCGGCCTCTTCGGCATCGTCGGCGCCGCCGGCGTGCTCGCGGCGAACGTCGCCGGTCGATTCGCCGACAAGAGTCGATCGCACCTGACCACGATCGTCTGTGGCGTCTTGATCCTGCTCTCCTTCATCGTGCTCTACACCGGACGAAACGTCGTGGTGGTATTGGCCATCGGGATCGTCATGCTGGACGCCGGGATGCAGGGCCTGCAGATCACGAACCAGTCGATCATCTACTCACTCGCACCCGCCGCGCGCAGCCGGATCAACAGCGCGTACATGGTGTGCGCCTTCATCGGCGCTGCGTGCGGATCCTTGGCCGCCGGCCAGTGTTACGCGCACGCCGGATGGCGCGGCGACTGTCTATTGGGCGGTGGCATCGGCGTGGTGATCCTCGGGCTCGCTCTTTTGTGGCGCGAGCCGATCTCGACGACTTAGCCGCGGGCGCGCCGCCGAGCGATGGTGCCACGTACGGTCATCGGCAACGCCACGACGCCGTCGACGGCGACCTCTTCGAAGCGCGCGCGCAGTTCGCTCACCATCTCACGACGTTGTTCGTCCGTGCGAATGATCGCGCCGGAGTACGTGCCGAAGAGTGCGACCAGTTCGTCGACGTTGCGCGTCCAGGTCCAATCGATCTCGACCTGGGTCTCGACGTCGAAGTCGCTGTCGATGCCGAGGTCGGCGGACCACCCACGTGGCCGTTTTCCGACGTCGTCAGGACGATCGCGCAGGGCGATCAGGGGCGCCAACCACGGCACGTTGCGGCTGAACCCGTTCCAGAAGACGAAGAGGCCCCCGCCGTCGCGCAGCACGCGGGCCATCTCGTTGGTCGCGGCCGGTAGCTCGAACCAGTGCCACGCCGATGAGACCAGCACCGCGTCAAAGGTCGCGTCCCCCACCGGCAGGGCTTCGGCGACACCCTTCAGCGTGTGCACGTCGGGACTGCGGCGAATGAGCACGGCGCGCATGTCGTCGTCGGGCTCCACGACCGTGACGTCCGCGCCGAGTTCGATCAGCAGTCGCGTCCACTTGCCCGTTCCCGCGCCGACCTCGAGCACCGCTGAACCGTGGAGGTCGCCGAACAGTGACTCGACTTCGCGAGGCGGCGCCGGACGAAAGAGGTCGTACTCCTCGGCGACGGTGCCGAAGCGCAGGCCCCGCCCGTCGTAGGTCACGTCAGGACTGTCCGGTCCGTTCGCGCAGCGATGCCAGTAGCTCCGCGATCGGCACGCGCACCTGTTCGGTCGTGTCGCGGTCGCGTACGGTCACGGCGCGGTCCTCGAGCGAGTCGAAGTCGACGGTCACGCAGTACGGCGTTCCGACCTCGTCCTGGCGTCGGTAGCGACGGCCGATCGATTGGGTTACGTCGTAGTCGCACATGAAGTGCGGCTGCAGTAAGCCCAGCACCTCGCGTGACACGTCCTCCAACTCGGGCTTCTTCGAGAGTGGCAGGACCGCCACCTGATAGGGCGCGAGGCGCCAGTCGAGTCGCAGGACCGTTCGGACCTCGCCTTCGATCTCGTCCTCGTGATACGCGGACAACAAAAAGGCGATCAACAATCGGGTGGCGCCTACCGCGGGCTCGATGACGAAGGGCGTGTAGCGCTCGTTCGTCGCCTGGTCGAAGTAGTCGAGCGCGACACCCGAGGCGTTGGCGTGCTGGGTGAGGTCATAGTCCCCGCGGTTGGCGATGCCCTCGAGCTCATCGAAACCCCAGGGATAGGCGAACTCGACGTCGGTCGTGCCACGCGAATAGTGCGAGAGGTCCTTTTTTTCGTGCTCGTGCAGTCGCAACTGATCAGCCGGAATACCGAGATCGAGGTACCAGTCGAGACGATACTGAATCCAGTAGCGATACCATTCGTCGGCATCGGCTGGCGGGACGAAGTACTCCATCTCCATGAGTTCGAATTCGCGGGTGCGAAAGACGAAGTTCTGTGGCGTGATCTCGTTGCGGAACGCTTTTCCGATCTGGGCGATGCCGAAGGGTGGTTTCTTTCGACTGGTCGCGAGCACGTTGGCGAAGTTCGTGAACATGCCCTGGGCGGTCTCGGGACGGAGGTAGGCCGTGGCACCCTCACCTTCGACCGGACCGGCCTGGGTCTTGAACATCAGATTGAAGTCCCTCGGTTCGGTGAACTCCGTGGAGCCGCAGTTCGGGCAGACGCCGTCAATCTTGTCTTCTCGCCATCGTTCCTTGCACTTCTTGCAGTCGACGAGAGGGTCCGTGAACGTTGCCAGGTGCCCTGAAGCGGCCCAGACCGCTGGGGGGCCAAGGATCGCGGCGTCGATGCCGACGATGTCAGTTCGGCTTTGAACCATTGACTGCCACCAGGCCTGGCGGATGTTCCGCAGCATGTTGGCGCCCAGGGGGCCGTAGTCGTAGGTCGAGCGGAATCCGCCGTAGATCTCGGCCGAGGGGAAGATGAAGCCACGTCGCTTGGCGAGGTTCGTGACCTTATCCAGCAGGTCGGGAATGGTTTCCGGCGTCGAAGACATCATGGGATTCTACCGGTTCAGTCCGCTCCCGAGCCGAAGGATGACTTGATTCGCCAGCAGGCGACCGCTCGGTGCCAGGGTCACGCGTCCGTCGCGGACGTTGACCAGATGCGCGACTTCGTCGAGCGACTCGAAGGCCTCGATGGGCACGCCCTTCGACGTCCGCAACGCCAACGAGTCACGTTCGAAGGTCTGCGTGCGTTCATCGAGATTCTCTTCCCCGCCGAGCGGCCGCTTTCCGTCGCGAATCATCGTGACGTAGCGATCCGGCGTGCGCACGTTCCAGAATCGCCGACCGTGGCGATGGGAGTGGGCCGCCGATCCGAAGCCGACGTAGTCGTCTTGATCCCAGTAGACGTGATTGTGGCGACACTCGTGCCCGGGTTTGGCCCAGTTCGAGATCTCTTCCCACTGATAGCCGTGTTCATCGAGTGTGCGCGCCACCAACTCATAGGCGTCGGCCGACTCGTCCTCGTCAGGGTGGCGCAACGGATCCTCGCCGAGCGGTGTGCCCGGCTCGGGCGTCAGGACGTAACAACTGATGTGCGGCGGCGGACTTTCGAGTCCGAGAAGATCCGCCATCGTGCGGCCAACGTCGTCGAGCGATTCCGCGCGTGAGCCGATGATCAGGTCCATGTTCCAGGTGTTGAATCCGGCGGCCGTCACGTTGCGCGACACTTCTTCGTGGGCCATCGTGCCGTGTCGTCGTCCGAGGTCGGCGAGGACGGCCGGCCGCGTGGACTGCACGCCGAAGCTCATGCGATTCACTCCCCCGGCGCGGTACGCACGGAGTCGCTCGAGTGACGCGTCCTCGGGATTGCACTCGACCGTCACCTCGGCGTCGACGGTCCTCGGAATCGCATCGAGGACGCGAAGCAACTCGTCGGCCGGCAGTCGCGATGGCGTACCGCCGCCGAAGAACACCGACGTGGCGACGGGTAGACCCTCGTCGCGCGCCCACGATATCTCCTGGACGACGGCGTTCACGTACTCCACCATGAGGTGGTCTCGGTCAGAGTACGTCGCGAAGGCGCAGTAGTCACAGCGGTGCGCACAGAACGGTACGTGGACGTAGACCCCAAAGGTCTCCGCGTCGTAACTGGTCATCGTTTCGGACGCTACCGGGCCGGTGAGGGAGGTGCGAGCGGCGGCGTCGAACGCGTGGCGCGAAGCTGCTTACCGAAGTGCGATTCGATCGAATCGAGCGCGACGGCCATCACCTCGCCGGCACCGGCCGGCGACTCCTCGCGCAACACCGCGGCCAGGTCGCCGCTCATGATGCGACGGATGAGTTGTAATGCGTCGGGCGAGATCGACGTGCCGGAGCGGCAATCGGCACACAGTGTGCCCCCCACTTCGGCGTCGAAGGCGACGAGCGTGACGTCGCGTCCGCAGTTGACGCAGACGTCGACGACCGGCCCCGATCCGTCCAGGGCGAGCAGCCTGAAGTAGAACGATGACGGCACCAGCATGGGGTCGTAGGTCTCGTCATCGAGCGTCAACAACACCCGCGTCAGCAGCTCGAAGATGTCTTGGTCGGCGACGTCGTCCGACGGAATCGCGTCCATGACCTCGACGACGGCGTAGCCGGCGTTGATGCGCGCGTAGGACTTTCGCAGCGTGGTCAGTCGTTCGCGGTGCGCGACGTGTCGAGCGATGTAGAAGTCGCCGCGGGTCTTCACGAGGTCGACGTTCACGTAGGCCAGGGTCTCGAGGTTGCCGCCCAGTCGACTCGTGGTCTTGCGGATGCCCTTGGCGAGGACACGGACCTTGCCGTAGTTGCGGGTCCAGAGCACGACGACCCGGTCGGACTCACCCGACCTGTACGTGCGCAGCACCACGGCGTCGTCGCGAATCTCCTTCACTGCTCGGACTCGTCGGAACGATCGTCGAAGTGTTGCTTGCGCGGCTCGATACCCATGAAACGCTGCAGGGCGACACCGAGGGCGACCATGACCGCGATGATCCCCGGGATCAGCAGGGGCGCGAGCAAGACCGAGTCGCCGTAGGCGTAGAGCGCCCAGAGGAAGGCGTAGAAGAGGACGCCGACGACGAGCATCGTCTTGGTCATGATCACTTGTCGAGACCCCCGAAACGACGTTCTCGCTGTTGGTACTCCTCGATCGCCTCGAAGAGATTCTCGCGCCGGAAGTCCGGCCACAGCACGTCGGTGAAGACCAGTTCGGAGTACGCCATCTCCCAGAGCAGGAAGTTCGAGATCCGGTACTCCCCCGAGGTGCGGATCACCAGGTCGGGGTCGGGCAACTCCGGATGGTACAGCCGAGCACGCAGCGCCTTCTCGTCGACCTTGTTGGCCGGAACCTTGTCGGCGACCAGCTTCGCGACCGCGTCCACGATCTCGGCGCGCCCGCCGTAGTTGAAGGCGATATTCAGCGTCAGCGCCTTGTTCTTCTTGGTCAACTCCGACGCGTTCTCCATGTTGGTGATGACCTTCTTGGGCACGCGCCAGTCGCGGCGACCCGAAAACGTGATGCGAACGCCCTGTTCGTGGAGTTCTTGTTGGCGGCGTTGCAGCAGTCCACTGTTGAAGTTCATGAGGTAGCGGACCTCGTCGACCGGACGACGCCAGTTCTCCGTGGAGAAGGCGTAGACCGTGAGCACCTTGACGCCGATCGAGAGCGCACCGTAGGTCGTATCGAGGAGCGACTCCTCCCCGGCGCCGTGTCCGACGGTGCGCGGCAGGCCCTGGCGTTGGGCCCAGCGACCGTTCCCGTCCATGACGATGGCGACGTGATGGGGCACGCTGGAGGCGTCGAGGGACGTGGGAATTGGTCTCGGACGCGGATCGGGCACTTATAAAACCTACAACGTTGCACTCACGATTCAGTCAGGGTGAAACCCTTAAGGTCGTTGGGTGCACGGTTTTGATCCCGACGACGAAGGCGTCTACGTCGAACCGGAAACCGACGCCGGCGTCCAACTCGACGACGACGTCGTGGAGATCGACGTCGATCGCGCTCTGACGCTGCTTGACCGCATCACGCACGAACTCCCCGGCGGCGGTGAGAGCCGCGAGGGTCAGCGTCAGATGGTGCGCAGCGTCGCCGCGGCGTTCTCACGTCGCACAACGACCGTCATCGAAGCGGGCACGGGAATCGGCAAATCGCTCGCCTATCTGATCCCGGCCGCCATGTCCGGCCAGCGGGTGATCGTGGCGACGGCGACGAAGAACCTCCAGGACCAACTGGCGCAAAAAGATGCCCCGACGGTCGCCGCGAACGCGGCGGGCGTGCGCGTCGCGGTCCTGAAGGGCAAGCAGAACTACGTCTGTCGCAATCGCCTCCACAGCGTCGGCGGCGCCGCTCAGTTGAGTTTCGATGACGGTTCGGACGTCCCCAAGGGTGTCGCCGACCAGATGCGCCGAATCGTGCAGTGGTCGAATGAGACCGAGACCGGCGACCGCGACGAACTGCCCTTCGAAGTCGATCAGCGCGCGTGGCGCGGGCTCTCGGTCACGCCACAGGAGTGTCTGCACCGGGTCAACTGTCCTCAGGGACAGAACTGCTTCGCCGAGTTGGCCAAGGACCGCGCGGCGGAGTCCTCGATTCTCATCGTCAACACCCACCTGTATGCGTCGCACCTGGCGTCGGGTTCGGCGCTCTTGCCGGCGCATGAGTTCGTCGTCTTTGACGAAGCCCACGAGATCGTCGACATCTTCGCCTCGCTCCTGGGCACGTCGCTCAACGCCACGCGGCTGCGCGCGCTGGCTGGCGTGGCTAGGCCGATGCTCGGCAACGAGTTCGCGCAACGTTGCATCGATCTCGTCACGGTCGCCGATCGCTTCGCCGCCTCGCTCCAGATCCAGTACGACCGCAGTGAACTGACCGGCCTGGATGAGGACTGTGCACGCGAACTGAACCGTGCGAACGAACTCGTCGTCGCGATCGTCGAGGGTCTTCGTGCTCTCGTCACGAGCGGCGCGGATGCCGAGGCCCGGAAGATTCGCGCCCTCGGGCCGGCCATCCACCTGGCGAACGACCTCGCGCGCGTCAACAACGTCCGCACCGGTGAGCTGCTCTTCATCTCCAAGCGCGACCGCGAGGTCGACGTCGAGATCTCATTGGTCGACGTCGGTCCTCGACTGGCCGACGACCTGTGGGGCAACGTCACCGCGATCCTCACCAGCGCGACGATCCCCGACACGTTGCCGAAGAGCCTCGGTCTCACTGGAACGCCGATCGAGCACTTCGACAGTCCCTTCGACTACGCCGCGAACTCCCTGCTCTACGTGCCGGAGAACTTTCCGCAGCGCAACGACGCGGGTGCCGAAGCGGCGATCATCGAGGAGTTGGTCGCGCTCATCACCGCCGCTGGCGGCCGCACCCTCGCGCTGTTCACCAATCGCGCGGTGATGAACCGCGTGGCCGACGCCGTCGCGCCGCGACTGGAGACCGAAGTACTGGTCCAGGGCACACGGTCGCGTCAGCGCATCATCGAGGAGTTCCGCGACAGCGCCGAAGCCAGCCTCTTCGCCGTGGCGAGCTTCTGGCAGGGCATCGACGTGCCGGGCCACTCGCTCAGTCTCGTCACGATCGATCGACTGCCCTTCTCCGTACCGAACGATCCATTGGCCGAAGCGCGCCGCGCGATCGCCGAACGACCGTTCTATGAGGTCGACCTGCCGCGTGCGACGATGCTCCTCGCTCAGGGTGTTGGACGACTCATTCGCAACAACACCGACTGCGGCGTCGTCGCGGTGCTGGACACCCGTCTCGCCCAGTCGAGCTATCGCTCCACGATGTTCCGCAAACTGCCCCCGATGAAACGGACCCGCGACCGTAACCAGGTACTCGACTTCCTTCGAGAATTACGCGGATAACCGTTTTGCGAACGGGCTGAGGACCCATCGAGCGGCGGTGGGCACTTAGGCAATAAACTACTAATTCACTCGAATTAGTAGCACTGGAGTCGCATCGTGCACATTGACATCTATCTCGTCATGGGTAGTGCCGTCGTGGGACTCCTCGTCGGACTGACGGGTATGGGTGGCGGCGCGCTGATGACCCCGATGCTGGTGTTGCTCTTCGGTGTCACGCCCTCGGCCGCGATCGCTTCGGACCTCATGGCGGCGCTCTTCATGAAACCGGCCGGTGTCGCGATCCACTGGCGTCGCAAGACCGTCAACACCGGCGTCGTTCGCTACCTCTGCTACGGCTCCGTGCCCGCCGCGTTCCTCGGCACCTACGTGATGCATCTCTTGGGTCAGAGCGCGGTCGCCGAACATCGACTGGAGATCTTGCTCGGATCGGCACTGATCATTGGATCGGTCGCAATATTTTCTCGCTCGGTCTTCGTCGAGGCGCCCACGTCGAGCGATGAGCGCGTCAAGGTGCGACCGGTGGCGACGATAGTCATCGGCGTCGTCGGCGGTTTCATGGTGGGGCTGACCTCGGTCGGTGCCGGTTCGCTCATCTTGGTCCTGCTCGTGATGGTCTATCCCACCTTGAGCAACAAGCAGCTGGTCGGCACCGACCTGGCACAGTCGTTGCCCTTGACGTTCTCCGCGACCCTCGGGACGTTGTTGTTCAGTCACGTGGAGTTGGGACTGACGAGTTCGATCATCATCGGCAGCGTGCCCGCGGTCATCGTGGGATCACTGCTCTCCTCGCGCTCGAACGGTTATCTGCTCCGTCGCGTGATCACCGGCGTGGTGCTCCTCAGCGGACTGAAGTACGTCGGCGTGCCGGTGGACTGGCTAGGTGTCGTCGGCGGACTCGAGATCGTGCTGATCACGTTCCTCACCATTCGACACTGGCAGCGAACTCGCGATGAGCTCCGTGACTCAGTACCCGAATCGGTCGAGAGTGTCGTCACGCTTCTGCCAACCGGGCTCGACGGAGACCTTTAACTCGAGAAAGCAGCCCTCCGGGAGTTGACGGCGCGCGGCGATGCCGACGTCCTTCAACAGCGCTCCGCCCTTGCCGATCACCATCCCCTTTTGCGATTCACGTTCGACCAGGATCTCGACGGTGATGTGCGGCCACTCGAATTCGATGACGCGCGTGTGGATCGAGTGCGGCAGCTCCTGCTTGGTCTTTCGCACCAATTGTTCGCGCACCAGTTCGGCGACCCACATCGCCTCGGGCACGTCGGAGACCTCGTCCTCGGGAAAGAGGAAGGGCGACTCGGGCATCGCCGCACGCACGTAGGCGATCAGCTCCGCGGTCCCTTCCCCGGTCTTGGCCGAGACCGGGAAGTACTCGACGCGTTGCGCGACGTCACCGAGGTCCAGTTCGGCGGCGATCTCGTCAACGGCCTTCGTCGCGGCGAAGAGTTGGGCGACGACCGCTTCGCGACCGGACTTGTCCATCTTGTTCACCACGACACAGGGCACGGGAGCGTTACGACCGCGGGCGTTGCGCAGCATCGTCTCGAGCACGTTGCGGTCGCCGGGCCCGATCGCCGCGCCGGCTTCGATCACGGCGAGGATCACGTCGACGCCGTCGGCCGCGGCGCGCGCGGTGTCGTTCAGTCGTCCCCCGAGGGTCGTGCGCGGTCGGTGAATGCCGGGCGTGTCGACGAAGATGATCTGCGTGTCACCCTCGGTGAGCATGCCGCGTATGGCCTGGCGCGTCGTATTCGGCGAGGCCGCGGTGATCGAGACCTTGGTGCCGACGACTTGGTTGAGCAGGGTCGACTTGCCGACGTTCGGTCGGCCCAGGATGGCCGCGAAGCCCGAACGCGTCATTCGACTTCGACGAGCGGCTGGACGAGTACCTCTTCGACCCGTCGCCCCTCGAGGCGCAGCACCGTCAGGCGGTAGTGCTTCGTCGAATAGACATCGCCCACGTCGGGCACGCCACCGGCTAAGTCCATGACGAGGCCGCCGATCGTGTCCCAGCCCTCTTTGGGCAGGGCCAGTCCGTACTCCACGTTCGCGTCGTCGATGTTGAGGCGGCCACTCAGTTCCAGACCCTGCTCGATCGTCTGTTCGTCGTCGTCTTCTTCTTCCACCGGATCGGACTCGTCGGTGATCTCGCCGACGAGCTCTTCGAGCACGTCTTCTAAGGTCACGAGTCCGGCGGTGCCGCCGTATTCGTCGACGACCACGAAGAGGTGACTCTTCAGTCGTCGGAACTCGGACAACAGCGCCGCCACCCGCTTCGTCTCGGGGACGAAGTGGGCCTGGCCCATGTGGTCGCGCAGCAACTCATGTCCGAGTCCGTTCGCCATGAGGTCGGCCAGGTGGCGCAGGTTCACGATGCCGACGACGTCGTCGACGCCTTCGCCCAGGACCGGCAGTCGCGAACGACCGGACTGCACCGAGAGGTCCAACGCCTCACGCACGGTCGCGGAGTCGGCGATGTCGACCATGTCGGTGCGCGGCACCATCACCTCACGCACGATGGTGTCACCGAACTCGATGACCGAGTGGATGAAGTTGCGCTCCTCGGACTCGATCGCCTCGTCCTCGTGGGCGACGTCGGCCATGGCGAGCACCTCGGACTCGGTCACGCGCGACGTGCGACCGGTTGGACCGAACCAACCGATCACCGTGTCGGCGATGGACAACAAGAAGTTCGAGATCCACTTGATGGGCCAGAACTTCAGAATTCGGCGGACGACCGGTGCCGCCGTGAGGGCCGCCGAGTCCGGGTGCTGGACGGCGTAGTTCTTCGGAATGGCCTCGAAGACCACGAAGATGACGACGACTTCGCCGACGGTGGCGATGAACAGACCGGCGGCCCCGAAGAGCCGGCCCGCGAGCACGCCGACCATCGTCGCCGAGACCAGTTGGCAGATCAGGACGAGCAGCAAGATGGTATTGAGGAACTTCTCCGGTGACTCCGAGAGCTCGACGAGCGCCTTGGCGCCGTGACGACCCTGATCGCGAAGGGACCTCGCGCGCGACTTGTTCATTCGCACGAGCGACGTCTCAGCGACGGCGAAGAATCCCGAGAGGATCAACAGCACGCCGACGGTGATACCGAGGTACGTGTCGCTGGCCGACCAGGTCGTCGCGATCACGACGTGACCTTCTTGTAGTGGC
Organism: uncultured Acidimicrobiaceae bacterium; assembly: GCA_963804325.1. Lineage (GTDB taxonomy): Bacteria > Actinomycetota > Acidimicrobiia > Acidimicrobiales > RAAP-2 > RAAP-2. Next base: position 39,684 of record CAWDPT010000010.1, on the reverse strand, counting down.
GCGTCAACAGCTCGCGCTCGCGGGCCTCCATCCGCTCCGCCTCGGCGTCGTCGGCGTGGTCCCAGCCGAGGAGGTGCAGTACGCCGTGCACGACCAGGAGAGCCAGTTCGTCATCGAGGGAGACCTCGTGCTCGACGGCGTTGCGCGCCGCGACCGCGGGACAGATCACGATGTCGCCCACGAGTTGGGGGATCTCCGGCAACGGCGGCTCACCGGGACCACTGCCACCGGCGTCGGGGACACGGCCGGAGGGCTCGGGCTCGTTGTCGATCGGGAAACTCAGGACGTCCGTGGGACCTTCTTTGCCCATGAACTGCTTGTTGAGCGCCGCGATCGCCGGTTCGTCGAGAAAGATCAACGAGACCTCGGCCAGACCGCGCACGCCCTCGTCGGTCAGTGCACCGTTGGCGAGCGCCACCCAGGCTTCGAGGTCGATCGTCTCATCGTGCTGCTCGTCGGCAGCGTAGATATCGATGCTCATGACGTCTGTTGGTCGTAGGCGGCGACGATATCGGCGACGATGCGGTGTCGCACGACGTCCTTCGCGCTGAGGTGGATGAAGCTGATGCCCTCGATGTTCCAGAGGATCTTCTCGATCGTCGCGAGTCCGCTGTGGCGCCCGTTGAGGTCGACCTGGGTCACGTCGCCCGTGACGACGGCCTTGGAGTTGAAACCGATGCGCGTGAGGAACATCTTCATCTGTTCGGGCGTCGTGTTCTGGGCCTCGTCCAGGATGATGAAGGAGTCGTTCAGGGTGCGACCGCGCATGAAGGCGAGCGGCGCGACCTCGATGGTGCCGTTGGCGATGAGTCGTTGCGCGCCCTCGGGTCCGACCATGTCGTAGAGGGCGTCGTAGAGCGGTCGCAGGTAGGGATCGACCTTGGCCATGAGGTCACCGGGCAGGAATCCCAGGTGCTCGCCGGCCTCGACCGCCGGGCGCGTCAACACGATGCGCTGGACCTGGCGACGGTGCAGGGCCTGCACGGCCTGGGCGACCGCGAGGTAGCTCTTGCCGGTGCCGGCCGGGCCGATGCCGAAGGTGATGATCGAGGTGTCGATGGCGTCGGTGTAGCGCTTCTGGCCGGCCGTCGAGGGACGAACGGCCTTGCCCTTGGCGCCGCGCACGACCTCGTGGCGTAACACCTCACTCGGGCGAAGGTCGTCCTCGACCATGTCGATCGTCCGGGCGATCTTGGCGCTGTCGAGGGCCTGACCACTCTCCAAGACCAGGACGAGCTCGTCGAAGAGGCGCAGCACCTTGGCCGCGTCCGGTCCGGTGACCGCGATCTGATTGCCCTGCACCTTGATCTTGGACTCGGGGAACGAGGCCTCGATGATGCGCAGGTGTTCGTCGCGGGGCCCGAGCAGACCCGACATCAAATGCGTATTCGGTACGAAGGTGGTCGCCGTGAGGGCCTCTTGGGCCGTGGCATCAAAGGTCATCCCGGTGGCCACTCCAGTCGACGTCCGCCGAGGACGTGCATGTGTAGGTGCGGAACGGTCATCTGACCGTCCTCGCCGATGTTGAAGACCAGGCGGTAGCCGCTCTGGCGAATGCCCTCGATCTCCACGACCTCTTGGGCCAGCAGGATCAGGTCGTCGACGATCCCGCCGTGGCTGCTCACGATCTCGTCGGCACTCGTGATGTGTTCTTTCGAGACGACGAGGACGTGGACCGGCGCCTGGGGTGCGATGTCGTAGAACGCGTAGGCGCGCTCACTCTGGGCAACGGACTTCGACGGGATCTCCCCGGCCACGATTTTGCAAAACAGGCAATCACTCATGTGTTGCTCTCATCATTACCGAGTTTCCTTGTCCGCGAGGGTAAATCCCCATCCACCAGCGCCGAAGGCCAGCAGTGCCGCCGCGACGACGCCGGCGGTCTCGGCACGCAGTACCGTCGGTCCGAGCGAGAGTCGCGGGTGTTCGCCCAGGTCCCCCTCGTCCCAGCCACCTTCGGGTCCCACGCACACGCTGTGCACGCCGTTCCAGTCACTGGCGCCGTCGAAATGGGTGAACGCCACGTTCACCGGGACGTCACGCACGTGCACAGGTTCGTCGATGAGCACGTCGTAGGTACGACGACTCTGGCCGTTGGCTTCGTTGGCCACCCGGCGCCAACGCGCGACGATCTTGTCGCGCACGTCACCACGGAACTTGACCGTCACGCGCGAACTCATCAAGGGCACGATGCGGTGCACGCCCAACTCGGTCGCCTTCACGACCGTCCACTCGCTGCGGTCGCCCTTGAGCGGTGAGAGATACAAGGTCGTCTGCGGCGAGGGCGGATCGACGTGGACCGGCGTCACCCGATGGAGCCCGTGGTCGCCGACCTCGCACAGCGACCACGCGCCCGCGCCGTCGGTCACGACGAGCTCTTCACCGCTTCTCGCTCGCAGCACGGTGCGCAGGTGGTGCTCGTCGGCGGCACTCAGCGTCGGTTGGTTCGGATCACCGACGCGGAACTGCGCGATGGCGGCCACGCGACGTGGCCATTCGAGGAGGCTCACTTCTTCGCTTTTCGTCGGCGAAAGAGTCCGCCGCTCTCGTCCAGGACCGGCTCGTTGCGGTGTTCGGCCAGTTGTCGAAGCAGCCCTTCGCTCGTGTCGTCGAGTTCGGTCGGCACGTCGACGACGAGGTGCACGAAGAGGTCGCCGCGCCCGCGACCGTGCAGGTGCTCGACGCCCTGGTGGCGCAGACGGTGCACCGTGCCGTTGGCGCTGCCGGCCGCCACGTCCACCGAAGCGATCTCGCGAAGCGTCGGCACTTCGATCGTGGCGCCGAGGACGGCCTGGGTGAAGGCGATATGCGCCTCGTGGTGCAGGTCGTCGCCGTGACGTTCGAAGCGGCTGTCGTCCTGGACGCGCAGGTGGACGAAGAGGCGACCGTTCGCCCCGCCGCGCAGACCCGCCGGGCCCCGGTCACTCAGTCGCATCGTCGAACCGTCTTCGACACCGGCCGGCACCTGGATCGTCAAGGTCGTCGTCTCGTTACGACGGCCGTCGCCGCGACAGTCCGCGCAGGGCGAGTCGATGCGTGAGCCCATCCCGTTGCAACGCGTGCACGGCGTGGACGTCACCATCTGACCGAGGATCGAGTTGCGCACGCGCTGGACGACGCCGACCCCGGCGCACTCCACGCAGGTCGTCGGGGAGGTCCCGGGCGCACAGCCCGATCCGTCACAGGTGCTGCAGCGGTGCGCGAGCGTGACCGTCATCTCCTTGGTCGCGCCGAAGGCGGCGTCGTCGAGAGTGATCTCGAGGGAGATCTCGGCGTCGGGTCCGGGTTGGGGACCGCGACGCTGCTGGGCGTGACCACCGAGCCCGCCAAAGAACATGTCGAAGATGTCCTGGACCGATCCGGCGCCAAAGGGATTGCCACCGGCGCCGACGTCGGAGCCGAAGCGGTCGTAGTTGGCGCGGCGATCGGGGTCCGAGAGGATCTCGTAGGCCTGGGAGACCTCTTTGAACCGGGTTTCAGCGGCCGGATCGTCGTTGGTGTCGGGGTGGTACTGACGCGCGAGTCGTCGGTAGGACCGCTTCAACTCCTCGGGCGTGGCGTTGTGCTCGCACTCGAGCACGGCGTAGAGGTCGGTGTTAGCCACGGTCGTCGGCTCCGGCGAAGTGACGCGAGAGGTTCGCCGAGACGACCTCGGCGGCCGCCATGGCCTCGCGGTACTTCATACGCGTCGGTCCGAGCAGTCCCACGGCGCCAGCCGGCACGCCGTCGATCGTGACCGGCGCGACGATCAGCGCACAGGTGGAGAGCGCCTCGAAACCGTGCTCCGAGCCGATGGCCACCGAAAGGCCGCGGTCGAGGATGTCCTGGACGAGGCTGACGACGAGGAGCTCTTGTTCGAGTATCGCGAGCACCTGACGCACGGTCTCGACGCCGTCGAAGACCTCGGCCACCTTGGAGGAGCCGCCGATGAAGACCTGCTCGCCTTCCATGACCGGCTGTTGGGCGTGCAGGATGCTGACGGCCTCGCGCACCAGCGCCGCTTCATTGTCGTGGCGCGACGGCACCTGCACCCGCGACTCGAGGGAGGTACTGATGAGCAGTGCATTCAACTGCCGCGACGCCTCCATCACTTCTTTGGGCGTCGCTTCGAAGTTCGGGGTGAGGCTGTGCTTGATGACCGAGCCGTCGGAGAAGACGGTGACGAGCAGGTGATGGCGTGCGTCGAGACTGACCAACTGCACGCTCAAGATCGTGGCGTGCGCGTGGCCGGCGCCTACGACGACCGAGGTGTAGCTCGTCATCTGGCTCAGCAGCGTCGACGTCTGTTCGAGGACTTCTTCGACTTCCCCGCGCACGCTGGCGAAGAAGTCCTTCACCTGTCGTTGCTGAACCGCGCCGAGTACGCCGGACTGCAAGTGATCGACGAAGTAGCGATAGCCCTTATCGGTCGGGATGCGACCGGCCGACGTGTGCGGCTGGGCGAGGAAACCCTCGCGCTCCAGGGCCACCATCTCGGAGCGCACGGTGGCTGAGGAGACGTCGAGATCAGCGCTGGCCGCGACGGCTGAGGAGCCGACCGGTTGAGCCGTATCGATGTGTTCGATCACCACCGCCTTGAGGATGGTGGCCTTTCGGACGTCCAGATCCACGATCTTCGTTGGCTTGCGAACTACGCGACGGGCCATGCCCCTCCTTATTAGCACTCAATTCTACCGAGTGCTAACCCCGCCGCGCCGCCAACGATCTCGGGGTCTTCACCTAAATGTCCCGTCAATCGGACGCTGCAATTTACTCATTCCCATACCGTGATTTGAAGTTTCCAACTATCGCTCGACACAGTGACTTGTCCGATGGCGGAAGTAGGCAGGTCTCTGTCCAACTCCCGTCGCTGTTTCGATCCCCGTAATACGTCATGACACCCATGGCGGCGTAGGCACCACCAGACGGAGCCCCATCCCCGTGAACGCCAGGAGGGTCCGTGAACTCCACAACGTCGGCGTTGACCGTGGTCGTCGTCTCCGACGTCGGACGAGTGAGGGGGCACGGTTGACTCTTCTCGTACGCGGCATCGTTCGCGGACAACTGGAACAACGGACAGGCCAGCGATACCCGGCATCCAACGCAGGCGCTCGTCTGTGCCGCGGTGATCGCCTCCGTAGTGGCGCCGGCACTGAGGGCATTGCTCGTCGTATTGGACTGGCCCAGCGGTGAAACGTTCACGTAGCTGGTTCCGTCGGCGCCGATCGCCGCGGCGCAGTTCCATCCCTTGGGCGCGAGAATCTCGATCAGTCCTTCGTCGTCCGCGTAGAACGCGAGCGTGCCGGAAGACTCCGAGGGGATCCTCACGCGGATCGATGACGGCAGGCCCACCGGAACCTCGCTGGCGTCACCCACGGACGTCTTACAGACGTTGAGCGGAAGTCGCACCGACACCAGAGGATTCGAATTTATTTGAATGTGGAAGTTTCTCAGCCCAATCGTGAGGCCGACCGCGACGACCATGATCGCCACGACGAAGATCGCGACGATGCGTAGCGCTCGTTGTTGACGTTGCTTCGCGTTCGACGCTGCCATCCTCGGGTCTCCATCGGTCTCCACGGGAGATGGCACCGCAGTGTTAGTCGCCGCGAGAGGCTTCCCGCACGAGTTGCAGAATTTGGCGTCGTCGGGGTTGACCGCCTGGCAATCAACACATGTCTTCACGGGTCATCCTCGCTTGTCACCGGTCGATGACGAGTCTCTCAGTCTTCGAGCTTCAGCGCGGCGACGAAGGCCTCCTGAGGAACTTCCACCCGACCCAGGCTCTTCATCCGCTTCTTGCCCTCTTTTTGCTTTTCGAGGAGCTTGCGCTTACGCGTGATGTCACCGCCGTAACACTTGGCGAGGACGTCCTTGCGACGCGCCTTCACGGTCTCGCGGCTGATGATGCGTCCCCCGACCGCGGCCTGGATTGGCACGTCGAACATCTGACGCGGGATGAGTTCCTTCAGCCGCTCGGCCATCCGACGTCCGTAGTAGTCGGCGTTGGACTTGTGCACGATGGTCGAGAACGCGTCGACCGGTTCGTGGTTGATGAGCAAGTCGACGCGAACGAGTTGTGACGTGATGTAGCCGCTCGGCTCGTAGTCGAGACTCGCGTAGCCCTTGGTGCGGCTCTTGAGCGCGTCGAAGAAGTCGATGACGACCTCGGCGAGCGGAATCGTGTAGCGCAGTTCGACGCGGTCGGTCGACATGTAGTCCATCTTGATCATCTCGCCGCGACGACTCTGCGCGAGGTCCATCACCGCTCCGAGGTACTCCGAGGGGGTGAGGATCGTGATGGCGAGCATCGGCTCATCGATGTGGTCCAGTCGACTGAGGTCCGGCAACTCCGTCGGGTTGTCCACGAGTAACTCCGTGCCGTCGGTGAGGAAGGCCCGGTAGACGACCGACGGGGCCGTGGCGATGATGCCGAGGTCGAACTCGCGGTCGAGTCGCTCGCGCACGATCTCCATGTGCAAGAGGCCGAGAAAGCCGCATCGGAAACCGAAACCCAGCGCCTTGGAGGACTCCGGCTCGTACGTGATCGAGGCGTCGTTCAGTTTGAGCTTGTCGAGCGCGTCGCGCAGGTCCGGTAGGTCGTCGCCGTCGATCGGATAGATGCCGCAAAAGACCATCGGCTTGGGATCGAGATAGCCACTCAGCGCTTTCGCCGGTCGGGCGGTCTCGGTGATCGTCTCACCCGAGCGCGCCCCTCCGACGTCCTTGATGCCGGCCACGATGTAGCCGACCTCGCCGGGGCCGAGTTGGTTGACCCGAAGCATGTCCGGAGTCCGGATGCCGATCTCTTCGATCTCGTGGTTCTCGCCGGCCTGGAGCATCCGCACGCGTGCGTCACTTCGAAGGGTCCCCTCGACTATGCGGATCGAACTGATCACGCCGCGGTACTGGTCGAAGTAGGAGTCGAAGATGAGCGCCTGGAGTGGTGCATCCGGGTCACCCGTCGGCGCCGGGATCCGCTCGATCACCGCGTGCAACAACTCCGGCACTCCCTGACCGGTCTTGGCCGAGATCTGCAGGATCTGTTCGCCGGGGAGTCCGAGGACCCGCTCGAGTTCTTCGATGCAGCGTTCGGGGTCGGCCGCCGGGAGGTCGATCTTGTTGAGGACCGCGATGATCTCGAGATTGTGTTCGATCGCCTGGTAGCAATTCGCCAGTGTCTGGGCCTGAATCCCCTGGCTGGCGTCGACCAGTAGTACGGCGCCTTCGCAGGCGGCCAGGGAACGCGACACCTCGTAGCCGAAGTCGACGTGACCGGGCGTGTCGATCAACTGGATGATGTGGCCGTCGTAGTTGACCCGGACGTTCTGGGCCTTGATGGTGATACCGCGCTCGCGTTCGATGTCCATCGAGTCGAGATACTGCGCGCGCATGAGTCGCGGATCGACGGCGCCCGTGATCTCCAAGATCCGGTCCGACAGCGTGGACTTGCCGTGATCGATGTGCGCGATGATGCTGATGGTGCGGATTTTGGCGGAATCGACGGTCGTTGAGGGAGTTGCCACGGTCTTTCAAGGCTATCGGGGTTCTTGCGTAATCCTTTGCCGATAGGCGCTCAGAAACGGCCTGCTATTCTTAACAAGCCCACTGGACGCAAAGTCCGTGCACTAGAACGAGGAATTTCGTGGCAAACATCAAGAGCCAGATCAAGCGCAACAAGCAGAACGTGGTCGCGCGCGAGCGCAATAAGAAGGTCAAGTCCGAGGTCCGCACCCGCGTGAAGAACGCCGTCGCCGCCGTCGGTACCGAGGACGAAGAGTCCGCCCTGCGTATGGCGATCAAGCGCATCGACAAGGCCGCCACCAAGAAGATCATTCACAAGAACCAGGCCGCCAACAAGAAGAGCGGCCTGATGAAGCGCATCGCCACGCTGAAGGACAACGCCTAAGGCCGCTGTACTGCCTAGCGGCGCCGGGCGCCCTGGGTCATCTTGGCCAGTCGGGCCACCAGAATCTCCACGACCGTCAGTTCCGTCACGTCCATGTCGGTGTTGAGGTCTTTGCCTCCATAACTGACACCACCTTTCAGCGCAACGTCCGCGTCGGCGATCCAGTGCACGGCCGTCGAGATCCGCTCGGTCCCGAGACGCTGGGACATCTGCAGTGACTTGGTCGCGGGGAAACCTTTGATGCCGAGGAGTGTCCCGGCCTCGTCGGCCGAGCGCACGCCACTGCCTTCGAGTTTGGCCATCCGCAGATAGTGGCGTTGCAGTATGTTGACGATCTGCAGACCGGCACGGCCCTTGGAGTCCAGCATGCGACGCGCGACCACGATGGCCTTAGTGGCGTCACCGCCGTCGATCGCGTCGGTCAGGTCCCACTCCGGCACGTCGCCGGCGTCGCCCAGATACGGCTCCACGTGCGTGAAGTTGAGCGGCGCCGTGCCGTAGATCGTCTGCAGGGTCCTCGCCAGCGCATCGACGCGGGCCACGTCATCACCGAGTCGGTCGGTGATCTTCACCACCGTCTCGCGATCGGCGCTGACGCGGTATTCGGCCAGCTTCGTTTCGACGAACGTGACGCGGTCGGCCGTTCGCGAGCCGACGTTCACTTCAACGACGCTGCTGGCGCCCTTCACCAGTTTGTTGGCCTTCGTGCCGACGACGGCGAGGACCAGGACCACGTCCGGCGCCGGATCGCTCATCCATCGCAAGACGTCGGCGACCTCGTCGGCGACCAACGACTGAGCGTCGCGCACGACGACCACGCGCCGATCGACGAGGAAGGGCGGCGTGTTGAGCGCTTCGAGCACGAGCGGCGTCACCGGCTCCCCTCCAGAGGACGTGACGTCCTTCGCGGTGAAGTCCTGGAGTGCGAAGGAGGGATCGAGTTCGCCCAACGCCTCGGCGATGACGTTGTGCACGGCGTCATAGACCATCGTCGCGTCAGTTCCCACGACACAGACGCTCGAATTCACGAACGCTCTTCCTCGATGAGTCGCGCGATCACGTCACGCACGCGAACCGCTCCCTGGACGTCATGAACCCGAACGATACGACACCCGGACGCGATACCTAAGGCCGTCGCTCCCAAGGACGCTTCGCGACGTTCCGTCACCGGCAGTTCGAAGAGCACGCCGAGGAAGGTCTTGTTGGAGGCGGAGAGCAAGAGCGGCGCGCCAAGACCGGCTAATCGGTCGGAGTCGCGGAGCAACTGCAGCGATTGGGCGGCCGTCTTGCCGAGGTCGAGTCCGGCGTCGACGACGATGCGGTCCGCGGCGACGCCGGCATCCAGCGCGCGTTGACGTCGGTCGACCAAGAAATCGGCCACGGTCACCGTGACGTCGTCGTAGTGCGGATCGGGGTCCGCGACGCGCGGTCGTAGGCGGATGTGGGTGGCCACGACCGTCGCGTCCGCGGCCGCCGCGACCGGGAGGTACTCGTCGTCGTCGAATCCGCTGATGTCGTTACCGATGCAGGCGCCCTCGGCGTAGGCCGCCTCGGCGACGGACGCCCGCCAGGTATCAATACTTATGGGCACGTCGAATCGTCGCACCAGTTCAGTGACCACGGGCACGACGCGTTCGAGTTCCTCGGCCTCATCGACCTCGTCGCCGGGTCCGGCTTTCACTCCCCCGACGTCCAAGATGTCAGCGCCTTCGACGACCAGGCGAGCGGCGCGCTCAAAGAGGACGTCGAGATCGAACGTGGCGGCCGGCTCGTAGAAGGAGTCCCTCGTCCGGTTGAGAATGCCCATCACCAGTGCTCGCGACGTGAGGTCGAACGTCTTTGCGCCGAGGCGCAGCGATATCGGCTCCGGTGGTTGGTAGACCCGCACTAGTAGAGGCGGCTGGCGAGTTTTCGCCGGTACGACACGTAGCGCGGGTCCTCGGGTCCGAGGGCATCGAGGATCTCCAGCAAGGAGTCCTTGGCACTGCCCTCGTTCGTGGCCTGCTCCAACAGATGCTCGAGCGTCAGATCCAGGTCACCGTCGAGCGAGACGCCACTACGTTGCAGTCGGATTCGCGCGAGTACCGTCTTGGCCGCCACCACGTTCTCGAAGGGCTTCAGGACCTCGTCGGCCTCGTCGAGTCGATCGGATTGACGAAGGAGGTCGCCGAGCGAGACGGCGGCGTCCACGTTGGTGGCGTCGAGATCGAGAGCCGCTCGAAGCGACGCCTCGTCGCCAGCGTCCACGAGCTTGTCGACCTTGGACGCCCCGGGTGCGAGTTTCTCGACGAACTCTCGAATCGTCGATTCCGGAAACGCACCGACGAACGAATCGACGATCTTGCCCTCGTGAATCGCGAAGACGGCAGGTATCGACTGCACGTTGAATGCCTGGGCGATCTGCGGGTTGGTGTCGACGTCGACCTTGGCGAGTTCCACCGCGCCGCCGGTCTCGTCGATGACCTTCTCGATGATCGGACCGAGCGTCTTGCACGGACCGCACCATTCGGCCCAGAGGTCCACGACGACCGGCACGGTCATGGATCGCTCCATGACGGCGGTGCCGAACGTCGCGTCAGTTACGTCAGTCATGCCGGTCAGCATAACGGCGCGACTCCGCGGATGAAGAGGTGACAAAGCGCTGTTAACGTCGGCGATTATGAACACAGCGGTCGTCGGAATTGACGAGGTGAACGTCTCGGCGTGGATGAGTGAGCACGTCAACGCCATCGCGCCGATGACCTTCGAACTGATCGCCGGTGGACGCTCGAACCTGACCTACCGCGTCGTCGATGCGAACGGGAAGGCCTTCGCGCTGCGACGTCCGCCCACGAGTCACGTGCTCCCCACGGCCCACGACATGGTCCGCGAACACACCGTGATCTCCGCCCTCTACCCGCTCGGTATACCGGTCGCTCAGCCCCTGGGACTCTGCATCGACGAAGAGGTCAACGAACGACCCTTCTACGTCATGGAGTTCGTGGACGGAGCGATTCTGCGCGACCGTGGTGAGGCCGAGCGGACCTTCGACGAGGCGACGCGCGGCGTCATTGGCGACCATCTCGCCGCGACGTTGTCCCAACTCCACGACGTGGACGTCGAAGGCGCCGGACTGGGTGACCTGGCGCGTCATGACGGTTATATCGAACGCCAACTGCGACGCTGGCGCACCCAGTACGAGCAGATGCACGTCGAAGGGGTCGATCACGGCGGTCTCATCGAAGCAGTGGGTGACGAGCTCAGCGCGCGAATCCCGACCCAACAACGCGTGTCCGTCGTCCACGGGGACTATCGCCTCGACAACACCGTGCTCGACGAGAACGGCCGCGTACGCGCAATCCTGGACTGGGAGATCTGCACGCTGGGCGACCCGATCGCCGACCTCGGACTCCTGATGGTCTACTGGGCCGAGCCCACGGACCCGACGGTGTCGTTGCTCGGCGTCGCGCCTACGACCGCCAAAGGGTTCGCCACTCGTGATCAGGTGCTCGAAGCGTACGCTTCGCATTCGTCGCTCGATCTCAGCCACGTCGCCTACTATCAGGCGTTCGGTTATTGGAAGTTGGCCTGCATCATGCAAGGGGTCTTCGCTCGCTACAGCGCCGGAGCCGCCGGCGGTGATCAGGGCAGCGTCACGGAATATCCGACGCATATTTTGATGCTCGCGCAAAGTGCGAAGATGACATTGGAAGGGAACTGATGGACGACGAAATCTATGACCACATCATCTTCCTCGCCGACCCCGAACTGAACGAACCGGTCCTCGTCATCGCGCTCGAAGGTTGGATCGACGCCGGGCTCGGCGCCAGCAACGCGATCGGCACCATGCTCGACACGATCTACACCGAGGTGCTCGCCACCTTCGACACGGAATACTTCATCGACCAGCGGGCCCGCCGACCGATCGCGCGGATCGTCGACGGCGTCACGACCGAGCTGACGTGGCCCGAGATCCAACTGCGCTTCGGGCGTGACGGCGACGGCGCCGACATCCTCTTCCTCGTCGGGCCGGAACCGGACTTCCACTGGAGTGACTTCGTCGACGTCGTCACCGACGCGGCCGGTCGCTTCGACGTGCGTCTCGTCGTCGGGCTCGGCGCCTTCCCCGCGCCCACGCCGCACACCCGACCGGTCCGGATCATCGGCACCGCGCCGGCCACGAGCGCCAATCTGTTGGCTCGGGTCGGCACCGTCTCGGGAGAACTCGAGGTACCGGCGGGCATCAGTTCGGCGTTGGAACTCGGTTTCTCCGAAGTCGACATGGAGATCGTCACCCTCTGGGCGCGCGTGCCCCACTACGTGGCCTCGATGCCCTATCCGCAGGCCTCGGCCGCGTTGATCGACGGCCTAGCGAGCATCGCCGGTCTCACGTTGGACTCGGGCAGCCTGCGTGCCTCGGCCGACGAGGCCCGTCAACGAGTCGATGACCTCGTGACGAATAATCCCGACCACACCACGATGGTCGAGCAACTCGAAGAGGCGGCCGACGAAGTCGAAGGCGTCTCGCTCGGTGACGAACTGCCCAGCGGCGACGAACTGGCGGCCGAGCTCGAGAAGTTCCTACGGGGCGAGGCGAACTAATTCGCCTCGTCGACATCGATGATGTCGACGTCGCCCTCTTCGATGCGAAGTCCGAGGCCCAAGGCGTAACCCTCTAGGAACAGACCACTCTCCTCTTGACGTTCGAAACGATTGGCGATCTCGTGGAAGCGTGCCGTGTGGCCGACCTCTTGCAGATGGGCCAGTTCGTGGACCAACACCGCGTCGATAACCCACTCGGGACACTGCCGAAGACGATTGGAGAGTCGGATCTCTCTGGACGCTGGCGAACACGACGCCCAACGTGCCTGCTGGTTCTTCACCCAGCGAACCGAACTGGGAACGACGCCGTCGTTGTAGCGGTCCGCGAGCTGGTGCGCCCTGTCTTCCAGGGACGCGTCACCGGTCGAGTTCTGGGGGCGTTGGGTCATGAGGCGCTCGACGAGGTCATCGACGAACGTCGTGCGTTCGCGCCCCTTGATTCGCGCCGGGATCAGCACCACGATTCGACTCCCCGACCAGTGCGCCGTGCCGGTCTTCTTGCGCCGCGTTGAGGCCCGAATCTCCACCTCGGGACGATCGAAGCGCGGAGGCTCGACGGTGATCGTCGTGTCGGATTCCTTGTTGGAGTGTTTGCTCATCAGACGATGATGTTCACCAGTCGGGGCGGTCGAGAGACGATTCGCTTCGGTGTCGCGCCGGCCAGTACCGCGCTGATCGCCGCGTCCTCGAGGGCTTCGGTTGCGGCGTCTTCCATCGAGATGTCCGGCGGCACTTCGAGACGCGCGCGAACCTTCCCGTTGACCTGCACGACCATCGTGACCTTCGCGCGCTTCACCAGTTCTGGGTCGGCGACCGGCCACGACTGTAGGTGCACGCTCTTCTCACCCGGGTGGCGCTCCTCCCAGATCTCGGCGGTGACGTGGGGCGCCATGGGCGCGAGCAACATCACGAGCACGTCGATCGCCTCGTCGAAGGTGGCGCGCTCAGCCCCGTGATCGCTGCGGGCCCACTTGGAGATCACGTTGAGCAGTTCCATCAGCGCCGCGACCGCGGTGTTGTGGCCCCAGTGTTCGAGGTCGTAGGTGACCTTCTCGATCGTTCGATGTACGACGCGTCGGACCTCGACGTCACCGTCGTCGACGCCGTCGTGGAACGTGACCTCGTGGTACTGGCTCAGTCGATAGAGGCGGTCGAGGAATCGTCCGCAGCCGTCGATGATGTCGTCGGTCTGGTCGGTCCAGTCAATGTCGTCGGCCGGCGGGCCGGCGAAGAGATGGAACAGGCGCAGTCCATCGGCGCCGACGGTCTCGTAGTACTCCTCGGGCGCCACGAGATTGCCTTTGGACTTGGACATCTTGGAACCCGAGAGTCGGATCATGCCCTGGGAGAACTGACGTTTGAACGGCTCGCGGGGCAGTTCCGGTGCGAACCCGATGTCGATCATCGCCTTTTCGTAGAAGCGCGCGTAAAGAAGGTGAAGGATTGCGTGTTCGATGCCGCCGATGTACTGATCGACCGGCATCCATTTCGCGGCCTCTTTGGGATCGAACGCCTTGTCCGGTGTCCAGGGATCGGTGTACCGAAGGAAGTACCACGACGAGTCACAGAAGGTGTCCATCGTGTCGGCTTCGCGGTAGGCCGGGCCACCACAGACCGGACAGGTCGTGTTACGGAACTCCTGGTGGGTCGCGAGCGGTGACTGACCGGTCTTATCCATGGTCACGTCATCGGGGGCGAGGACCGGCAACTGATCGTCCGGAACCGGCACGATGCCGTCGATCGGGCAGTAGATGATCGGAATGGGACAACCCCAGAAGCGCTGGCGCGAGATCAACCAGTCGCGGAGGCGAAAGTTGACCTTCACTTCGCCGTTCGCGTGTTCGGCGAGGAACTCCGTGGCGCGGAGTTTCGCCGATGCGATGTCCAGACCGTCCAAGAAACCGGAGTTGACCTTGACGCCGTCACCGTTGTAGGCGCCGCCGACGAAACCGTCCGGCACCTGGGTGGTGTGCACGACGGGCAGACCGTAGGCCGCAGCGAAGGCGTGGTCGCGCTCGTCCTCACCGGGCACGGCCATGATGGCGCCGGTGCCGTACGTGCCGAGCACGTAGTCGGCCACGTAGACCGGGACCGTCTCGCCGTTGAGGGGATTGATCACGTAACTGCCGGTGAACGCCCCGCGTTTCTCCAACGCGGCGCCACCTTCGGAGGAGGCGGTGCGCACCACTTCGCTCTCTTTCGATGCGCGCTCGACCAGTGCCGTCACGTTGAATCGCTGTTCGTTGGTCGTGAGCTCCTCGAGCAACGGATGCTCCGGTGCGATGACCGCGTAGGTGATGCCGAAGGCCGTGTCCGGGCGCGTCGTGAAGACACGTATCGCTCGTTGGGGATCACTGGCGAGGGCCAGATCGAACTCCACGCCTTCGCTGCGGCCGATCCAGTTACGCTGCATCGCCTTCACGCGTTCGGGCCATTCGAGCGTGTCGAGTTCGCTCAACAGCTCGTCGGCGTAGTCGGTGATCTTGAAGAACCACTGTTCGAGGTTCCGACGCTCGACGAGGTCGCCGGAGCGTTCGCACGTACCGTCGGCAAGGACCTGTTCGTTCGCCAGCACCGTGCCGCACCCGGGACACCAGTTGACGGGCGCCTCGGCGCGATAGGCCAGGCCGGCCTTCAAGAAGGCGAGGAATATCGTCTGTGACCAGCGGATGAACTCCGGATCGTGACTGCGAACCTCTCGGCGCCAGTCGTAGACGGCACCGAGGCGAATCAGGGACGACTTGAGCTCGATGATGCGCGCCTCGGTGAAGATCCGAGGATGGGTGCCGGCCTTGATCGCGGCGTTCTCCGCCGGCAGGCCAAAGGAGTCGAATCCGAAGGGCGAGAGCACGGCCTTGCCGAGCATCGTGCGGTAGCGCACGTTGACGTCACCGAAGGTGTAGATCCGCACGTGACCCTGGTGGGCCGATCCCGACGGGTACGGGTACATGCACAGTGCGTAGTAGCGCTCGCGTAGATCGTCGTTGTCGACCTCGTACGTGCCGTCCTCGAGCCAGCGGTCTTGCCACTTCTTCTCGATTTCTTTTACGTTGAAAGGCCGCGCCATCTATCCATTCTAGGAGTTGGTCCTCGCTTCTCTGGTCGAGAAAGATGGAGGTATGACTTCTCCGACGTACGTACTCGTGCACGGCGCGTGGGGCGGCGCGTGGTGTTGGCGCGACGTCGGCGCGGAGTTCGATCGCCGCGGTGTTGCGTGGCGGGCGGTCGACCTCCCGAGTTCCCGAATCGGCGCTGATCCATCGACAAGTCTCGCCGACGACGCCGCGGCCGTTGCTGCGTTGGCCGACGGTGCCGAACCGTGCGTCCTCGTTGCCCATAGTTATGGCGGCGCGGTCGTGTCCGAGGTTGCCGCGCGACTGTCAGATCTCGAGCGTTGCATCTACGTTGCGGCCCTCATCCCCGCACTCGGCGAGAGCGCCACGGACGCGTCACGGAAGCTTCGCGTACGCACCCGTTTGGATGACGCGATCGAGGTCGACGGCGACATGACGCATTTGAGACCTGTGGAAGCGGCCGAGGCCCTTTACAACAACTGCTCTCCCGAGGTAGTGAAGTGGGCCGTCGATCAACTCTCGACACAAACGCTGGCCAGTTTTAGAGGTCAACGAACGTCCGCCAAAGCCAGAGCGGAATCGATTTACATCCGCTGCACCGACGACCACGCCATCGACTCACAGATCCAGCAACTGATGTCAGAGGAGTGTGACTTTGCGTTGGACTTGGACAGCGATCATTCGCCCTTCCTCTCCCAGCCCCTACAACTGTGTGACGTCATCCTCGGTTGACCGAGATCAATCGGCCGGACTCGTCGGTGTGTAGTAACTGGTGATGATTCCCGCACTCGACACGCGGAACCCTTAACTATTTCTTCCTTCTTTCATTGTCATTTCGATCACTTGTGGTCGCCAACGATTATTGAGTGTATGCTCAAAGTTATTACTCAATGAAGGAAGACGGTGACGAAATGGCGAAGTCTGGTGCTCCGAGCAGCGTCACCTCCAATGGATCGGCTCGATCCGCCGAAACGCGACGAGTGCTCACGGATGCGGCAATAGAAACACTCAAAGCGGAGGGCTTTGCTGGATCCAGCGCTCGTGCAATTGCGGATCGAGCGCAACTCAATCAAGGTCTCATCTTCTATCACTTCGGTTCGGTGGTCAATCTCCTCTTGGTCGCTCTCGACGCCGTGAGCGAAGCCCGCATGGTCAAGTTCACCGCCGCGGTCTCGGACGTCTCCTCTCCCACGCAACTCACGGACGTCGCTGCCGAGATCTTTCGCGATGATCTCGACTCGGGACACGTGACGGTGCTCGCCGAAATGATCGCCGGCGCGTCGTCGGTCCCGGGACTCGGCGTCGAAGTCGCCGCTCGCCTGGAACCCTGGTTCGCGTTCGCACAAGACGCAATCGAGAGTTCGTTCGGAGATACGCCACTTGCCTCACTCATTCCTGCAGATGACGTCGCCTACGGGATCGTTGCCCTCTACCTGGGACTCGAGATGCTCACGCATTTGAACGGTGACCGTGAACCAGCCCTCAAGATCTTCGCCGACGCCCAACGACTCGTTGCGCTACTTGGCAGTCTCAGCGCCTTCCTACCACCAGGGACCACAACATGACAACTAATCCCATCACTCATAGTCCGACGCCCAGTTCGACCGACACCGGTCTCGACGTCGTCACGGGAGCGTTCAGCTACTCCGGCAAGGCGATCAGCGATGCGCTCCAGCAATCCGGTCGCCGCGTGCGCACCGTCACGGGACACCCTCAGCGGGCGAATGGAACGTCCACGATCGAGATTCGGCCGCTCAACTTCGATGATCCAATCGAATTGGTGAAGTCACTGGAAGGTGCCTCGACGCTCTACAACACCTATTGGGTGCGCTTCGCTCACAGCCGAATCGATCACGAACTGGCCGTGGAGAATTCTCGGGCACTGTTCCAGGCCGCGAAACGCGCGGGCGTCGAGCGAATCGTGCACGTCAGCATCACGCATCCGAGTGTCGACTCACCGCTCCCCTACTTTCGTGGCAAGGCCCTCGTGGAACGGTCGCTCGCCGAGACGGGCGTGTCGTACGCCGTACTGCGACCGGCGATCCTCTTCGGCGGCGACGGTGTGTTGATCAACAACATCGCTTGGCTGCTGCGACGTCTTCCCGTGTTCGCCATTGGCGGCCGCGGCGACTACCGGATTCGAGGGATCCACATCGACGACCTCGCTCAACTTTGCATAACAAAAGGAGCGGAGCGCTACGACAGTGTCATCGACGCAGTGGGACCCGAGCGACCGACGTTCCTCGAGCTCGTTCGCTCGATCAAGGCAACCGTTGAGAGCCGTTCGATAATCGTTCACGTGCCGGGAAGTGCTCTACCTGTCCTTTCGCGTTTCGTAGGAGTTGCACTTCGCGACGTCCTCTTGACCCGCGATGAGTACCGCGCCATGGCGGACGGTCTCGCCGACACCGACGGTCCGGCCACCGGATCGATTGCACTCTCGGATTGGATGGCCGAGCACGCATCCACGCTCGGTCTCACCTACGCCAACGAACTCAAACGGCACTTCGACTGAATAACGCCACTTGGGATAAATAAGGTCGGATTTGTCTCGGAGCAGCACGCTATGCGGATTGTCAGATAGGACGGTCTCTGAAAGGCCTGTTGTCGAGTTCAGATGGCGGTTGAGAGCCGCCTCTTGACGGCTGTCCTCATACAAAGTATCTGACTTCTGATATTCCCCCTCGGGTTCATTTGGTGTCACGGGGCGAACGCTATACGTCCTCTGTCGCACCATGAAACACGTTCTCAACATTGGTTTCCTACATGCAGAACAGCAACATTCAGCCCAACCTCTCACCGAGTCTGAATTCCTTGAGTGACGTGTCAACTGGTAGCATCGAGAGTCCTTTGGGGGTATAGCTCAGCTGGTAGAGCACTTGCATGGCATGCAAGGGGTCCGGGGTTCGAATCCCCGTACCTCCACAAATTTGGCTCATCGGATTCTGGTGGGGTGCGCTTCATCGGACGACGATCGAGCCGAGCACCCGCCAGTTCGGTTTGCCGGCATATAAGAGGGCTCTGATTCGGTAGTTCTGGAAATTGCGAAAGCCAAAACCGACGCGCTTGATGCGTTTAATCAAGTTGTTAATCGCCTCGGTCGGTCCGTTGCTGACCCGAGCCAGGTGGAAGTTGCAGATCTTCTCGAACCAGTTGCGGATGGTGCGCCCGAGCTTTTGGATCTCGGGTGGCATTGTCTTTCGCAGGCAATGTTCTTCGAGGTCCTGGAGCATGGCTCGGGCCTCAGTGGCGTCGAAGGTCTTGTAGAAATCGCGGAGCCGTTCCTTCACCCGGTAGGCAATGGCCACTTCGGCGTCGGGGTCCCCGAGTGCCAAGAGCGAGTTGAGTCGCGCGGCGGCCTTCTGATCGAGTTTCTCTTCGCCCGTGAAGAGCGCTCGTCGCACCCGGTAGAGCGGGTCGTCGCGGCGCCCGCGGTGTCCGGTCTGTTCGCTCTGCACTCGTCGACGCACCGCGTCGAGGGCTCGATTGGCGAGGGAGATCACGTGGAAGGGATCGACGACCTGGGCCGCCTTGGGCAGGATCGTCGAGTAGACCGCGGCGTAAACGTTGGACATGTCGAGCGCCCCGTAGGTGACGCGAGATTTCCAGGCTTCGCTCTGGTTGTTGAGGAACCGCGCCACGTCGACGTAGTCGCGCGTGGGCAAGATGTCGATGATCTGGTGGTGCTCGACGTCGGTCACGGTCGTGGCGTAGGCCGTGTGGTGGCCGCCGAGCTTGACGAAACTCGTCTCGTCGAGGCCCACCGCGCTGGTGCGATTGAGCCGCTTCTTGTCGGCCGCGAGCAGAGCCTCGCCGTAGGTGGTGACGGCGTCGTTGACGGTGTGCCAGTCACAGTTGAGCTCCTTGGCGACCTCTAGGACCGTCCGTCCGGTGCCGACCTGCTCGGTCGCCCACTTGGCCGCTCGCGTCGTGAGCAGGCAGTTCTTCGCCGCGATGCGGTGATCGCGCAGGACCCAGGTGGTCGCGAGACAGTCCGTCGTGCACGCAGCGCAGCCGGTGCTTCTTCCAGGTGAGACGCATGGGAACGCCAAAGACCGGCAGGTCGACGTAGGTCACGCGGGGGCGGTCCTTCACCTGGGCCGGGCGAGCGCACCTCGGACAGAACGCGTCCTTCACCACCTGTTCGACCACGAGGGCCACGTCGGGTCCCCGGCGCTCGTAGTGCAGCACCCGCACGTCTTTCAAGCCGACGAGGGCCTCGAGGATTTCGCTAGGGTCAGACAGGACGAAGGTGTTTTCAACTTGTTTTCTCACAACTACAACTGAAGCACCTTCGTCGTTTCAGTTGCTGCGTCAATTCACGGCGTGAACTCCCCACCAGAATCCGATGAGCCACAAATTTGGCCTTGTCTCATGAGGCTTGTCGAGTTTCGCGGAGAGCCGCAGGCGTCGAGGTATGTCCTGCTCGGTGCATTAATTCGGCGGTTGTCGCGCCGGTAACGGTAGCCAAAGTCAGCCCAGTATGACGAAGGTCGTGAAGGCGCAAATCGCTCCTACCTATGGACATTCTGGCCCTCTCATAGAAACCTTGTAACGCGTCCCTAGTCAGTTATTTCCGAGCCCTCCCATTGAAGGCCGGCGCCTCCGGAGATCGTCCGGTGAACTTTCTCAAGTGATCTGAAATCACTGCGATTAGGGGCGCAGGAAGCGCTAGCTTCCTGCGCCCTGCTGACGTCTTGGGCTGCTTGGTGATCGACTTTCCATCCACTCCAATCGTTCGACTTTCCTCAATTTGAATCGTGGCGTGCACCAAGTCGATGTCCTTGCGTCGCAGTCCGAGAATCTCTTCAAATCGAGAGCCCTTGAGCGATCGCAACATATCCTCAACTCGCTCTGGTGACTAGGTTCTGCTCTTCTTGCAAGTTAGAACCACTCAGGTCCCCCTTCACTCGCGGCAGCTGTCGCGTCAGAATTGGAATTACGATCGTCGCGACCATCAAGTGCCCCACCGCGAGGAAGATCTTTGTCGATAGCCTCGCGTGCGAAGCGCCAAGCGGGGAGGAAAGCGAAGCTCCGACGAGTACGACAGTTGCCATGACGAACGTTCGTGCTGGCCTTCGGGCGTACCTGGCAACGACAAGTGCGAGAAGAACGCCCAAAACAATGCAGATTGAGACTGCCTCGGCAAAGCTCAACGCGGAAATCTGCTGAGCGCGATGAGCTCCCGGTGCGCCGGCTGACATTTTGATGTCCGCCGCACGTCCGATCACGCGATAGATCTCAATAAGGACGATCGACAGTATCCACGCCGCGACGCCGCCAAGAAAAATCGACTTCGGGTGAGACCGAACTGCGTTGGACCTTTCACGATCCTCTCGTAGCGTTGACATGTTGCACTTCTCCTTTGACTGGTTTCAAGGGCCGGAACGATTCCGATGCACAGTTATCGGAGCTACGAATCTCTTTTCGACACTTTCCGCAAGTTATTTTGATAAACCTTCTAATGCAGCCGATCTGACGTTGATCGTGTCGAAAATTGAGCTTCGGCTCCGATAAAGAGTTGCTGGTTCAAATTGACCGGCGAATTAAGGAGGCGAACGTGAAATATATGGTGATTATCTATGGGAATAAGGATCTCTGGCAGTCATTCCCGCCAGACGTGGCGATGGACGCAATTGCACGTGTAAATGCATTCAACCAGAGCTACGCCGAGTCAGGAGAACTACTGTCCGCCTTCGGTCTAGGAGACGAACTGACCGCGAGAACCGTGCGGGTGCGAGACGGTGTTTCGGTCGTAACCGATGGCCCCTACCTCGAGGCCAAGGAGTTTGTATCAAGCTTCTTCATCCTCGACGTCGAGAACGAAGCTCGGGCCCTCGAGATTGCGGCCGAATATCCGTTCGCTGAACACAGCGCGGTCGAAGTGTGGCCAATCCTTCACGAGGCGGGACAGGAGATGTGAACACGGAGGCGAGCGTCGAGGACCAGCTCCGACAGCTAGGTCCGCTGGTCCTCGGCTCGCTGCTCCGTAGATACGGAAACCTGGACTTATGCGAGGATGCGGTTCAAGAGGCACTTTTGGAAGCTTCCTTGAATTGGGCAAAAAACGGAATTCCTGAGCGGCCGAGAGGGTGGCTCTCCACTGTTGCAAAGCGGCGTTTGGTCGACTTGTTCCGCGCCGAGTCGGCGCGGAGAGGCCGAGAAGAACGGTTCATGGTGGGCGCACCACCGGCTGAATTCCTCCGCGTTCCGGGTGAGGAGTACGACAATGACCGAGACGACTCATTACAGATTCTCTTCATGTGCTGCCATCCTGCACTCACCACCTCATCAAAAATTGCGTTGACTCTGCGGGCGATTGGTGGTCTCACTACACAAGAAATAGCTAGTGCGTTTTTCGTCCCCGAAAGCACGATGGCCCAACGAATCAGTCGAGCAAAGAGAGTGATCCGCGAGGTAGGTGCGACATTCGAAATGCCTCCTTCAATCGAGATCGGGGATCGGGTTCGTGCGGTCCAACACGTCTTATATCTGATCTTTAATGAGGGCTACACCACCTCGTCAGGTCCGAACATCAATAGGTCGGATCTCACGCGAGAAGCGATCCGCTTGACTCGCGAACTCCATCGTCTCCGACCAGACGATAGTGAAACTTGCGGGCTATTAGCCCTCATGCTGTTGACAGAAGCTCGGCGCCCGGCAAGAACAACATCGGACGGCGATCTTGTCACCTTGGCAGACCAGGACAGAGGCCTATGGAACGCGTCCCTCATTGAGGAAGGCGTCGCGCTCGTGACACTGGCACTTTCCACGGGATCGCTGGGCGCATACCAACTCCAAGCGGCAATAGCGGCGGTGCACGACGAAGCAGAAAACTCAAGTGACACGGACTGGATTCAGATTCTCGCTCTCTATGAGACCCTTGAGTACGTCGCTCCGAATCCGATGGCGACAATTAATCGGGCCGTCGCCGTGGGAATGGTTCAGGGTCCCGTTGCAGGGCTTTCGCTGCTTGAAACACTAGAAGGCGACGAACGAGTCTCAGACCACCACTTGTTGTTCGCAGTTCGTGCGCATCTCTTAACCATGGCCGAGTCGATGGACGCGGCCAGCGATGCTTACCACGCCGCCGCACTTCGCACGGCGAGTCTCCCCGAAAAGCGCTTTTTACAAATGCGAGCGCTGCAAACAAAAGTGACGTAGAAATCGATTGTTGGAGTGCGTCCCGAACCGACTTCGGAAATGAGACCAAGTGCCGGGCCGTGCCTAAGGGACGGGAGAATTGTTTTCGTCGTCCGCTGATGGAGGGATCAGGACTTCGCAATGTAAGGCGGAGTTTCACCCCAACCCCATTGCGGCATCGGCGCCGATAATGGAGCAGTTGCGCCATTATTTGAAAACATCTCCGCCATACGGGTCCCCCACTGACGTACGACATCAACGCTGATCTAAATTCAGCATCCCGTGGCAAATTTTCTTCGTCGGCGGACAGGCTCATTAGGTTTGCCCATTGCCTACGAGCATCTTCGCTAATGAACAATTCTTGGTGTCTCTTGATCATGTTTGGGTGAGCCGTCATTGTTCCGTTCCGCTCTGAATACGCCTTCGGTCCGCCCAGCACTTCTGCAAACCATTCCGCAACTAAGCCAACGTGCGCCTTCGGCATGTGCTGAAAGTACGGGCTCAGCAAATCATCTTGCACCGCATGGTCGTAAAATCGTGTAACGAGCCGGTTGATTGGGTCGATGCCTCCGGCCCATTCGAACAAAGTAGGAATATTGGGTGGCGCTTCTTGAGTCACAGTGGGACCTTTCCCTTAATTGACGAACACGCTTCGCATTGACAGACGTGCCAGATTGAGATACTCAACCTAGTGTTGGAGAATTAAGAATTAAACAGAACGCAAGCCAACGGCGCCCACCTCACACAATCTCGCAATTTCCAATTGCTTAGTCTTCGTTGATGTGATTGTCTCGCAATCTTGCCATTTGTGAACGACTTACAAGTTCTTGAGGCGGAGGTTCGCTGGTGGTTTTCCAAGTCAGGCGCCAGCCAAGGGAGTGCCGCCCACAGCTCTCCAAGCCAGCGCGGCCATCCTCTGTGGCCAGTGAGGGGGCGGCGCTGAGCCGGCGAGGGCCCTCGCATACCAAGAACCCGTGCACATCGTGACGGCCACGTCGAGGTCGGCTTCGGCATCGATCAAGCCGAGCCGCTGAGCTCGTTCAAAAATGAGTCGCAGTCGGCGACGCCGGGGCGCGATGACTCTCGCGCGATAGCTAGCGCGCACGTCACGTTCAACGCTGTCTTGCAACATCGAGCCAACGAGAGAAAGCCGACCAGGTCGCGACACCCCTCTTTGGAAATCCGACAACTCCCCTATTAAGTCGGAAAACGGATGACCCGTTGCCGCGCTATTTGTCTGATCGACTACATCAGCCATCGCCGCGGCGCCTAGTTCAGCTTTGTCAGCCCACCGCCGGTAGAGCGCCTGCCTGGTCGTGCCAGCCTCGTCGGCAATCCGAGTAAGACTCATTCCTTCGTAACCGTAGGCCGCCAAATGTTTGGCGGCGACTTTCAGAAGACGGGCGTCAATACTCAGATCCCGGGACCTGCCGCGCCCCGCCATCGCAGGACCTGGCGTTTTGATTTTCATATTACTACACTACTGTATTGTAACGAATAAGGGACGGAATCGTTTCGCGCTCTTCGAGAGGGATACCAACATGGTTGTGGAATACATCAGGTACGTAATTGACGAGGACAGTTCCGCGCAGTTCGAACAGGCCTACCGACGAGCTGCATCAGTTCTTGACGTCGACCCGCACTGTCTTTCCTACGAGGTGAGTAGGGGCGTCGAGGAGCCCAACCGGTTCATCGTACGGATCGAATGGGACTCGGTCGAAGGTCACGAGGAAGGGTTTCGCGCCGGCCCTCGCTTCGGCGACTTCTTCACAGCGGTGAAGCCATTTTTTGGTGATATCGAAGAGATGAAGCACTACTCGGTTCTATTCGCACAGTTACCCGCCGTTGAGTAGTGCTTCCCAGGTCCGGCTGACGACGCACGCCAGAATGGTTGGAGTGCTCGAAAATGACGACCCCCTTCTATCGACGACCGGAGCGGGGGCGTCTACACGGAAACTTGACGATCGTGCGTTTACAGAAGTAGCTCAAAGTTATCTTGAGGCAATCAGTGTCCCGAGAGAACCGACCGTTCTCGCAGCCTACGCCCAGCTCAAGGAACAGACGGACTCGATGTTTGCAGCCATATCTCGAGCCATTCGAATTGTCTTCACTCGTTGTACTATGCCGTACTCCAGCGAATGCGAGATGATTTCTTCGGTTCGCGCTGAGAAACTGCTTGAGGTTACGTCTTCGAGCGCCGGCCCGAACGGCGGTCATCCAATGTTCGGGTCGGGTTTTGGAGGCGCGTATGACAGATTCAGAGCCGTTCATGACTTCTCAGGTCATGCCAAGCTCAACGCCGGTTTTGACAGACACGGAGAATTCATGACCTGGCTGCAGCAAGATCGGGATTACGCGGGCTTGGCTCGCTGGGCGCTCGCCACTGAACTTCACGGTCGAAACAGCGTTCTTTGCACGACGGGCGACTTCGTCGAGCCAAAGGCGATTCTCCTTGATCTGCGGCTCGTGTTGCGCTCGAAGCGAGGTCTGAACGTCGAGAGCGATCGTCACTAGGTAGAAACGGGTGCATCCGGGTGGTCTAAGTGCGCGTGTCTCAATCCCGGATCTAGGTTCGGGATCGATACACAGGTAAGGATCAATCGGACGCTATCTTCTTTGAGGATTGTTTTCAGTGATTGCGTGAAGCGCCGATACGTGTTCCTTGAAAGCGCGTCTCCCGGCCGGGGAGAGGGAAAGGGTAGTGCGTGACCTCGCACCGCAGGAGCTCTTCCTAATCGCCACGTATCCGGAGGCATGAAGTGAAGCGATGTGTTTGGAGAGCACCGAGTCGCTAACCCCAATCCCGTCGCGAACCGTGGAGAAGTCAGCACTGTCAACGGCGGCGAGGATGGCGCAGATCCTCAGACGATTAGGTGCATGGATGACATTGTCGAAACGAGGGGCAATCATCACTGGAGTGACACGATCCGTTGGCGCAACACACGGTCGCACCAGTAGCCGAACAACACTGTGATCCCGAATTCGCAAAGTGCAGCTACCAGGAGTGCGCCTCGCAGATTTCGACTGAACTCCAGCCAGCACCCAACGGCGGCGACCAGCGCCATGCAGAGCACTTGCGCGACGAATACTGAGCTCATCGCTCTGTCGAAGTAGCGCATCGAGACTCCGACACGACGTTGGTTGGCCCACATCACCAGGCCACAGCCGATCGAGTAGCCGACCACCGCCCACGCGAAGAAAGTCCCGTTCCGAGCTATGCCGACCGCAGTCAATGCGCCCGCTAGGAGGCCCAGACAGGGGTGATACCACCATGGCGCGACGAGGCGTTGGGCAAGCCACGCTCGACCACTAATCGCAGCAGTCAAAATTTCTTCAACAGAGTTTTCGTTTTCCATACTGGAAAGTATATCGACGACTTTCCAGTATGGCAAGTACGTTGCACGGTGCCCGCAAGCTGGGTCATCACGCCGGACAACGGATCGTTTACTGACCCGGAGTCTCGCTGGCACGACCAGCTCTCGCAGCATGCGTTATATTGCCAGACTCCTTGTGCCAATCTCAATGATCCGGAGAGCGGAGTACTTGCGCCTCAGACGTGTCGCCACACGAGCGTCTTGTCCTCTTGGGGGAGCGCCTCGAGTTCGCCGTCAGTTCGTTAGCGCTGTACCGTGCCAGTCTTCGTGCGAGGGCAATACTTACGGCCACCAACTAAGAGCGTCGCGATGACGCGACAATGCAATGTGCACGGGTGTCGCGTCGGCTGACGGCTTAATTCTTGAGGTGACTTCGCGCTCAATACGAAGCAATCACTTCAGCATCAACTTCAGCAGTTGATCTGAACTTCGGAGAATTCCGACGAAAATCGATGAACCGGAAACTCAGTGAATGCATGTGACTCGAGCGCCGGCGAACGCTGCCGATCCGGTTCGGAGCCGATGGCATGCAAGGGGTCCGGGGTTCGAATCCCCGTACCGCCACAAATTTGGGTTTGACCCCAATGTCACCGATGTCTGTCAGTTTTAGATGGGTTTGACCCCAAACGATGGACAGTTTGGGCTTGACCCCAAACGATGGACAGTTCTTTATGAGAGTGAAGTCTGGATTCGGGTCAACGGTGACGAGTTCCAAGATCTAGTTAATACATTTAACGGTATACCGGCTCACGTAGTAACGTCGTCTTCATGGAGCTCTCTCTAGGCGAATTGGGACATTACGCCGGTCCCGCAACGTTGATCCTTTCGAGCCTCGCGGACGGACCGAAACACGGGTACGCCCTCACCCAGGACATCGAAGTCTTCTCTGGGGTGCGACTCCAACCGGGAACGCTCTACGGAGCTATTCAGAGACTGGAACAGCAGGGCCTGATTGAACCCTTGGCTGAGGAGGGTCGTCGGCGGCCTTATCGGATGACCGCTCACGGAGCGGTGGTCCTTCAAGTTCATCTCAAAGCGCAACGGCAAGTGACTGAAGTCGGCCTACAGCGGCTCTCAATTGGCTGGACAGTGGCGTGAGTTCCGTCGGTGACGGTTCGAATTCTGGAGCAGGCTTCCGCACCGACGAGGACGGGACGGTGCTCGACTCGAGAATCGTAGCTCGCGCAACTCGACTGCTTCGCTGGTATCCACGTGAATGGCGTGCGCGCTACGGTGCGGAGTTCGATGCTGTGCTCGCAAGTTCCCTAAGCGACGGCAAGGGCGGCGTCCGACTATCGCTAAACGTGGCGCGAGAGGGAATGGTGGCGAGAGTACAGAGTCTGGGTTGGGTTGGCAAAACCGCGCCGCCGCTCCAACGGGCTCGCGCCTCAGTAATGACGATTTTTCTTTCGATGCTCGGCTTTCTTTCCAGCGCGGCTGTGCTCGCGTTCTACGAAAAGGGTTGGCAGAGGGCTCCGGCGCTCGAGTCATTGAACGACGCGGGCGAAGCATTCGGGCATTCGAAGGCGGTCCGCGTGTATGACCATCTCATGTCGTCGCTCACCTCGCAAAGATTGCAGCTGGCCGCTGATCGTTCCCCCAACGGAAACTCGGCGGCGTGGAAGGCATACCGACATTTTCAGAATCGAGCCCTCGATGTCCTTTACGGTTCACCCGCGGGACAGGCGCTCAAACATGCAGAGCACAACCTGCACTTTGCTTCGGGTGCACCAGTAGTTCTCAACGATGTACGCCACGGCGCCACAATCGTGGCAATCGCGCTGTTGGTAAGCGGTCTTACCTACGTCGTCGTCGCCGCAACACGACTTCACTGGCGAGCCGATCGAAAGCGACTTCTGGTTCCGCTTGGTCTCTTGAGTCTCTCCGCCGTTGTCTTCGTCGTCGGCATCATCGCCTACCAAGCGTTTCAGAACATCCCACTGGGTCAGCCCGGTAGCGAGTGGATGACGGTGAAGTGGATGCTCGCGGGGAATTTTCGCTTCTGGCCGGCGGTGATCTTCCCGCTCTGCGCCGTGGTGTCGGTCGTGTTGGCTGCGGTCGGCGGCGTCAAGCTACTGCGACGAGTTGAATTCCCGCCCCGAGTGTTCCGTTGGCAAGGATCACTCGCGGTCGTATCGGCCGTATGTCTTGGCGTAGTTTTGATCTCAACGATTTCGTGGGTGACGGCGCTGAGCGAGCAGGCTCCTACCTTTTTGACGTCAAAAGGGGGTGGTTTTTCCGGGACGCCGTTCCTGGCAGTGTTTCTCGTGGTGATCGTGGACATGATCGCCACTTCCTGGCTCGTCGTCACAAGGTCAGCGCGATGTTTGCGCATAATTCCTGCCGCTTGAGGTCGGCACGTATTGCACCAACGCGAGGGTTCACTTCGGGCCCCTACGCCCCTTGTCGCTTAGCAGCCCAACGAGAGAGACGCGAGCGGCACGATCTGAGAGGAATCACCGACGACGAAGGTCCCGATGACTGTCGTTCCATTGCTTTGGTAGACCGGAATGGAGACGCTGCGATTTGCACTCACCTTGTCCCACGTGCGTGCTTCCGCGAGCGTTTGGACGTCTCCCCCGCCCGCACAATTTAGTTCGCTCGACTCGACGTAACCATCGGTCTCGCCCCCATTAATCACGACCGCGAGAAGATCCGGGGTGCCTTGCTGATGCGGCCGGGCGAGAGTTTGCCCGCCGGCCGCGCCGGCCACGATTTTATCGAACGGAACTTCGGCCGCGCCGCCGATTACGACGCCGCCCTGGCCCACGCGGTTGAACGCGGTTGGGTCAAAATCGCCCTTGATCGATTGCGGCTCACGTCCGCCGGATTCGCCGAACTCTAAGGCGACGTCAGAATTTCAATTGACAAAACCGATAAAATGACAAGACTGAGATGGGCGAACCTTTGATTTACGTCCCAGAGACGTGTTGTTGAGGCCAACGCCCATTCCTCCCGCGCGGCGGCGTCCGCCTCGCGTCAAGTTGTCGGAGTTCGAACATGTCGCAAGCGCCGCAGAAGCCTGAAACCCTTGCCCTCCACGCAGGATGGCGCGCCGATCCGAGCACCGGCGCGGTCGCGGTGCCGATCTATCAGACGACATCGTACCAGTTTCAGAGCGCCGACCATGCGGCCAACCTGTTCGGGCTCAGGGAGCTGGGCAACATCTACACGCGCATCATGAACCCGACCAACGATGTGCTGGAGAAGCGCATCGCCGCGTTGGAAGGGGGCGTCGCGGCGCTGGCATTGGCGAGCGGTCAAGCGGCGAGCGCCTACGCGATCCAGAACATCGCCCACGCCGGCGACAACATCGTCTCGTCGACCGACCTCTACGGCGGCACCTGGAATCAGTTCGCCAACCCGCTGAAGGACCAGGGCGTCGAGGTGCGGTTCGTCGACCCCGCCGACCCCGAAAACTTCCGCCGCGCCACCGACGCGAAGACGCGCGCCTATTACGCCGAGACCTTGCCCAATCCCCAAGTTGACGGTGTTCCCGATCGCCGAAGTGGCGGCGATCGGACGACCGCTCGGCATTCCGCTGATCGTCGACAACACCGCCGCGCCGATCCTCGCGCGGCCGTTCGACCACGGCGCGGCGATCATCGTCTATTCGACGACCAAATATCTCGGCGGCCACGGCACCTCGATCGGCGGCTTGATCGTCGACAGCGGCAATTTCCCGTGGGAGCAGCACAAGGAGCGCCAGCCCTACCTCAACACGCCCGACCCGTCCTATCACGGCGCGGTGTGGACCGAGGCGGTGAAACCGCTCGGGCCGATCGCCTACATCCTCAAGGCGCGCGTCACGCTGTTGCGCGATCTCGGCGCCGCGGCCTCGCCGTTCAACGCCTTCCTCACCATCCAAGGCGTCGAGACCGTCGCGCTGCGCATCGAGCGCCACAGCAAGAACGCCGAGACCGTCGCCAACTGGCTCGCCAAGCGGCCGGAAGTGACCAAGGTGATCTATCCGTCGCTGCAAAGCGGCAAGGCGCTCGAGCGGGCGAAGAAATATCTGAAGGGCGGCTTCGGCGGCCTGGTCGGCTTCGAACTCGCCGGCGGGCGCGACGCGGGCCGCAAGTTCATCGATGCGCTGCAGCTGTTCTACCACGTCGCCAACATCGGCGACGCGCGATCGCTCGCCATCCATCCGGCGACGACGACCCATTCGCAGCTGTCTCCCGAGGATCAGCTCTCAACCGGCGTGACGGAAGGCTACGTGCGCCTGTCGATCGGCATCGAGCACATCGACGACATCCTCGCCGATCTCGACCACGCGCTGAACGCGGCGGGCGCGGCGAAGATCGCGGCGGAGTAGGGCGCTCTCAGGCGAGCGCCTGTTCGGCGCCCGCTTTTACGCAGAGAACGGCTGCCGGCGGCCCAGCGCAGCACGATAGCAGAGTAAATAACAGCATACAGATGTTATTACTTATGTCGTAGTCGATCAACCGCGCAGCCGCCGAGTTTGGCGCGTCCCGGCGAGCGTCGTCGCGCTCCGCCGACGCGGCGGAAATTCTTCGCGCAAATCCCTGAAATTCCTGACACGCGACGGGAACGGCGCCAGCTCGCCGGCGCGGCCGCACGGCGACATTCAGCGCCCCGACATCGCTTCGGCCGTCCGCGCCAGCTTGCAGAATCCGGCGACGTCGACCTCTTCGGCGCGGCGGGTCGGGTCGAGGCCGGCGGCCTGGAGCAGCGCCGTGAGTTCGACGCCCTGCGCCGCGGCGAAAGCCTTCAACGATTGGCGCAGCATCTTGCGGCGCTGGCCGAAGGCGCCTGCGGTCGCCGCCGCAAGAATCCGTGGGTCGCATGGTTCCGGCTGCGCGCGCGGGATCAGCTCGACGACGCTGGAGGTCACTTTCGGCGGCGGGGTGAAGGCGGCGGGCGGCACGTCGAACAGCAGCCGCGCCTGCGCGCGCCAACCCGCCAGAACGGCGAGGCGGCCGTAGTCGGCGCGCTCGGCAGGCGTCGCGACGATCCTGAGCGCGACCTCGCGCTGGAACATCAGCGTCAGTCGCTCGTAGAAGGGCGGCCAAGGTTCCGCCTCGAGCCAGCGCGTCAGCAGGACGGTCGCAATGTTGTAGGGCAGGTTGGCGCAGATGCGGATCGGCGCGCCTTCCGCGGCGGCGACCAGAGTCTCGGGAGTCGACCGCCAATGCGTCGCCGGCGATCGCCTGCAGGCGGCCGGGCCAATGCGCGGCGATTTCGGCGAGCGCGGCGAGGCAACGTTCGTCGCGCTCGACCGCGATCACCT
This sequence comes from uncultured Acidimicrobiaceae bacterium, assembly GCA_963804325.1. Classification (GTDB taxonomy): domain Bacteria; phylum Actinomycetota; class Acidimicrobiia; order Acidimicrobiales; family RAAP-2; genus RAAP-2. Next base: position 8,370 of record CAWDPT010000010.1, on the reverse strand, counting down.
TTCGCGCGCCGTGGGCGAGCAGCGCGCGCGTCAGGCCGCCTGGGCCGGGGCCGATCTCGACCACGGCGACGCCCTCCAACGGGCCGCTCGGCGCGGGCGATGCGGCCGGTCAGGTTGAGATCGAAGAGAAAGTTCTGGCCGAGCGACTTCTTGGCCGCGAGGCCGTGCGCGGCGACGACCTCGCGCAGCGGCGGCAGGCCATCGGCGGCGAGGCTCACGGCGCCAAGCGCGCTGCGAGCTTCAGCGCGGCGATCAGGCTCGTCGGACTGGCGACGCCCTTGCCGGCGATGTCGAACGCCGTGCCGTGATCGGGGGACGTGCGCACGAAAGGCAGCCCGAGCGTGACGTTGACGCCGCTGTCGAAGGCCAGCGTCTTGGCCGGAATGAGGCCCTGGTCGTGATACATGGTCAGGGCGACGTCGTAGCGCGCGCGCGCCGCGGCGTGAAACATCGTGTCGGCGGGCAACGGGCCGACGACGTCGAGGCCTTCGGCGCGCAGCGTCGCGATCGCCGGCGCGATTGTCTCGATCTCTTCGCGGCCCATGGCGCCGCCTTCGCCGGCGTGCGGATTAAGCCCGGCGAAGGCGAGGCGCGGCCGCGTCGACGCCGAAGCGGCGCGTCATATCGGCCGCGACGATGCGGGCGGTCGAGACGATGAGCTCTTGCGTCAGCAGCCGCGGCGCGTCCTTCAACGCGATGTGGATGGTGATCGGCGCGACGGCGAGCGCGGGCGACCAGATCAACATAACCGGCTGCGCCTTGGCGCCCCATTCGCGTTCGGAGAGCGCGCCGAGAAATTCGGTGTGGCCGGGAAACGCAAAGCCGGCGGCGTAGAGCGTCGCCTTGGCGATCGGATTGGTGACGATTGCGCGCGCCGCGCCGGACTTTACCAAGGCGACGGCGCGTTCGATGAACTCGAGCGTCGCGGCGGCGAAGTCGGGGCTCGGCGCGCCGGCCTAGCGTCGGCGCGGGCTGCGAGCGGAACGACCGGCAGCGCGCGGGGAAAGGCGGCGACCGCCTCGCCGGGCGCGACCTCCGCGATCGGCGCGGCAAGGTCGAGCCGGCGCGCGATGTCGGCGAGCCCGGCCGGGTCGGCGAGAACGAAAAAGGCCGGCGACGCGGCGTCGCGCGCAAGCCAGGCGCGCAGCGCCAGTTCGGGGCCAACGCCGGCTGGGTCGCCGATGGTCATGGCGAGCGGAAGGCCGTTGGGAATCAACGCTCATCGCGGTCGTCCAAGCGACGATCGACGGCGTCACTGGAGGCCGAACGCGCCGCCGACCTCGCCAAGCGTGCGCAAGGTGAGTTGCACCAGCAGCGTCTGGTCGTGGACGGCTGGCACGAACGTCGTCGTTCCCGGGAGATCAATCGGATCGCTGGTTGTCGACGAGTAGCGCACTTTCAGAGTCGTGCAGGTGTCGCCGTAGGTCAACCCGAACGCGTAATTCGGCGCGTAGAGGCGCGGCGTCGTCGACTCGCCCGGTTGGTCGTAATAGTGACGCGACATGTCGAACAACACCGAACCGTCGACCGTCCAGGACTTGTCGAGCTTGTAGGAAGCGGTGGTCTGCAGGCCTTCGCGCGCGAAGATATAGCCGAGTTCAGGCTGGGCGGCGTAACGGCCGTAGTCGACGCTGGTGGTGAAGCCGCCATAGGAGGCGTTGGCGATGACGTCGAGGCGGGTAAGGGCGAAGTCCGAACTGTCGAATTGCTGCTTGCTGGTCAGTGAGAAGTTCGAGGAGAACGGCGCGATCGTTTCGCCGATCACGTAGTTGGAGAAACGCTTATCGAGGCCGGACTCGAGCCCGGTGTTGGCCGCATCAGCGATCGTGTAGGAATTCTGTCCGGCGAGCTGGATCGACTCGCCGCCGACAATGTTGGCGTGTCCGCCATTGGCGAAATTGGCGGTGTACTCGGCGCCGTAGTTGAGGCGCGTGCCGCCCTCGATGCGGTCGTAGCCCGAGTACTTGTCCCAGGCGAAGAGATTGGTCTCGTCGAACACGAGGCTCTGAGAGTCCTCGTTCGGCTGCAGTTTCGGGATCACCTCGTCGGGGCGGGCGATCAGCTGGGCGATCGGTTCGAAGATCTGTTGGCCGAAGGCGGAGGTCGAGACCAGCGGGTATCGGTATTCGAGGCCGACGCCCGGCATCGCGCTTCCCGTCGAACCGCTCTCGTTGCCGCCGAAATAGTTGGGCTGGCCCGAGTTGTAGACCGAGTCTGGCGCCGTAGCCGTAAGTGCCGGCAGTGTTCAGCGCCGTCACCTCGCCGTCGAGCCGGGCGAAGACGAACGGCGTCCAGGTCTCGCCGATCGGGTCGACGAACTTGCGCTGCCACGAGACCTGCTCGGACACGCGCGTGTAATCGCCGGCGATGCCTCGCAGCAAGCAATCATTGGCTGGCGAATAGGAGGTCGGCGATGTGGTGTAAGTCCCCAGTTGCTTGTAGCCGCCGATGACCGTGCCGCCTGTCCCGCAGACATTGTAGAGTTGATAGGTCTGGTCGAGCGTGTTGGCCATTGACGACTGGTAGGCCGCTTCCTCGCGCGCGATATTTGTCGCGTTGAGGTCGATCTTGATCTCGCCGCCGAGCCCGCCGGTCTTGTCGGGCGAAAGCGCGATCGTCTTGTTGTAGTCGAGGACGGCGCGCGACCGGCTGCTGGCGCTGGTCGGCGGCGGCGGTCGTGCTCTCGAAGCGATAGCCGCTCAGATCGAAGAAGCCGCGGTCCGCCTGGCCGCGCAGATAGACCGACGACACGACGTCCTGCAGATAGTAGCTGCGACGGGTCGACGTCCTTGATCTTGTAGTCGTTGAGATAGAACGGATCGGACATCGCGGTGATGTCCCACCCCCATTTCCATTTGTCGTTGAGATAGAACTCGCCGTTCGATTCCAGCGAGCCGCGGTAGCGACGGTCGCCGGAATCGTATGGGTAGACCGGGAAAAGGCTGGGATCTTGCTGGAATGACGCCGTTGACGCGGACGTCGTATTGTCCCGTCTCGAGGCGCTGGCGCCATTCCGCGTCGAGGAACGGACCTTGCGACGAGATAATAGGTCGGCGTCAGCGTCAGATCGTAACTGGGCGCTAGGTCGAGAAAATACGGTATGCCGACGCCGACGCCGGTGTAGCTGCCGCGACTGAAGGTCGGGGCGAGCAGACCGCTCTGCCGGGTCACTGTCGGATCGGGCGCGGAGAAATACGGGACGTAGGCGACCGGCACGCCGGCGACCTCGAGCCACGCATCCTCGTAGTAGACGACATGCGTCTGCTGGTTCTCGATGATCTTGGCGGCGCGGATTTGCCAGAGCGGCGGCTGCTCCGGATGGGCCTTGCAGGGTTCGCAGGCCGTGTAGACGCCGCTGTTGAAAACCGTCACCGCGCCCGCCGAGCGCTCGACGCGCGGCGATGTGAAGCGCGTGCGGTCGGTGCTGACCGAACTCGACGCCTTCGGCGAAGCCGGCGGCGAAATCGTCGGTGAGATCGAACCGCTTGGCGTAGGTGACGTTGCCCTTCTCGTCGGTCAGCTTGGCGCGACCCTCGGCGTAAAGGCGCTTGGTTGTGCGGTCGTAGACGACCCGGTCCGCCTGCAGGACTCGATGCTTGTAATAGAGCTCGACGCCGCCGACGGCGGAGACCGTGTTGTGGTCCTTGTCGTAGACGAGTTCGTTCGGCTTCGACGATGAGCTTGTCGGGGTTGCGCGCCGCCGCCCCTTGGGTCGCCGCCGACTGGGCAAGCGCCGACCCTGCGACGAGGATGAGGGCGAGCCCCAGCGCCAGACGCGCCAGCGCGCCGCCGCAGCGGCGTCCGCCAGCGTCGGGCGAGCTGACGGAGCGGCCCATCAACCGTCCTCCTGGTGCAAAAGCACGTAGACCCCAAACAAGCAGCCGACAACGGCCGGCGACCATCCGGCGACGGTCGCGCTGAAGAAGCCCGCCGCGCCTAAATCGTTGACCAATTTCGTCGCAACATAAAGCACGAAGCCGGCCGCGACGCCACCGGAAACCATCAATTGCACGCCGCCCATTCGGAAAAATCTTAACGAAAAGCAAGCGGCGACGAGGACCATCGCCGCCAGCATCAGCGGCAACGCGAGAAGCTCTTGATATTTCAGATCGTATCCCGCCGGATCGAGGCCGGCGCGGCGCATCTGATTCGCCAGCTCCGGCAGTTCCCAGAAGGACACAGTTTCGGGCGCGACGAATGCCTGGGAGATGTCGGATCGGGTGAGCGTGGTGGCGAGCAGATAGACGCCGGTCGACAGGGTGTCGAAGCCGGGCGTGACGACCTTGGCGTCGGCCAAGCGCCAGTAGCCGTCCTCAAGCGTCGCGGTTTCGGCGTCGATGCGCTCGACGAACGCGCCGTCGGGTCCGAAACTGAAGACCTGGACGTGGAAGAGAGTCGCCGGCGGCGGCGTCGCGTCCGTCGGCGTGCAGGATCAATTCGCCGTCAACGCTCTTCTGGCGGATCCAGACCCCGGCCGTCGGGCTCGCCGCCGCGCCGAACAGTTTGGCCTCGATTCGGTCGGCCTGGCGCTTCATCGCCGTCGACATCGGATTATACAGCGAGGCGACGCAGATACCGATCGCCGCCGCGACGAAGACAGGCGGTGCGATGAACTGCCACACCGACACGCCGGCGGACCGCGCCACGACCAACTCGAGCTTGCGCGACAGGTTGAGGAACGCGATCATCGCTCCGAACAACACGGCGAAGGGCAGGGCCTGTTCGGCGACGATCGGGGTGTGCAACAGCGACAGCCAGGCCATCAGCGGCGCGACGGCGCCGGGCGTGTCGCCGGAGCGGCGAAGCGTTTCAACCACGTCGATTGCGTAAATCAACACGAATACGCCGGCGAAGACGGCGGCGATCGTTTTGAAAAAGCGCTGGGCGAAATAACGCCCGAGCGTCCCGGCGATCATGTTCCCCTCGCCGCGATTCGTCGGCGGGCGCCGACGAGCGTCCGCTTCACCGGTCCGCTGTAAATCGAATCCAGGCAGAGGGCGCTGGCGACGATCGGCAGCGCCCAGGCGAGAATCGCCGCGCGCGAATCGCTGACGGCGAGCGAGGTTACGGCGACGCCCAGCATCCGCAAGGCGACGAAAATCAGCACCGCCGCGGCGATCGCGACGCCGCGGCCCTGGCGCGTCGTGCGCGCTTCGCCGAGCGCCGCGAAGCCGATCAGTCCGGCGGCGAAGGCATAAAGCGGGCTGGCGAATCGATCGGTCAGCTCGCCGCGGAATCGCCCCGCCATCCGTCGGCCTGCTCGTCATTCGCAGTGGAAGCCAGCAGTTCCGCTGTCGAGCGCTCGCGCGGCCGCTTGACGGAGTCGCCCTTGTGCATGAACTGCGACAGGTCGATCGCGTAGTCGTCGAAAGTGACGATCGCCGAATCGCCGGAAGCCTCTGGGCGCTGGTAGGTCCCTTTCGACAACACGAGATAGGTTTCGCCGTCGCGCGTCACTGTCTTGCCGAGTTCGGCGATATAAGTGGTGATGTGGGCGGGATCGCGGCGGTCCTGCATGAATACGCCGTGCAGCGAGCCGTCCGGACCGCGGTCGCGGAAGTGGAAGATGAAGCCCGGAGTCAGCTCGTTGAAAGCGCCGGCCGGGCGAAATTGGCGATGAAATCGGCGCGAATGAACGCCGACAGCGTCTCGATCGCGTCGAAGCTCCACGGCATCACTTCGACGTAGAGCGCCGCCACCAGCACGAACACCATGCGTGAACAGGACGAGGAACGGCCGCAGCAAGCGCGCCGGCGAAATCCCCGCCGCGCTCATCACCACCAGCTCGCTGTCGCCATTGAGCTTGTTCAGGCAGTAGAGCACGCCGACGAACAGCGCCACTGGGGCGATGATCGCCACCAGCGACGGCGTCGTTAGCCCGGTGATGCTGAGAAAGACGAGAAGCGATTGGCCCTTGTTGGTGAGCAGATCGACCTGCCGCAGCGCCTGGGTGACCCAGACAATGCCCGTCAACGCCGTCAGGCCCGCCAGAAATGCGTAAGCGGCGGTGCGGAAAACGTATCGTTCGACTCGCAGCATCCAGCCATCGAATTCCTTGGCCGGCCGGCAAGAAGTCGCCGCTCGGCCATTCGCGCCGCAGCGCTAGCGCGGCGCGCCCCGTCTGGCAAGGCGAGAGGGCGGCTGGCGGCGAGGGGCAGGCGCAGCCTTGTTGACGGCGGCGCGAAACCCCACGAAGAGTCCTGCGGTCCAGCCGCCGAATGCGAGGAGCAGCATGTCCGAATTCGTCAAGATCGCCTTTGGAGCGCTCGCCGCCCCCAAGGGCGGAACCTACGTCGTCTTCGTCGGCGCAGATCTCAAGCCTTCGCCGAAGGTCGCTGCGCTGATCGGGGCAGCGGGAGCGCGCCTCGAATCGGCGGCCAAGTCGGTCCGCTTCCGCGGCAAGGCCTTGACGGCGCTGGATCTCGTCGAAGCGGCGGGGCTGGACGGCGTGCGGCTCCTGGTCGTAGGCGTTGCGCCGGGCAAGGACGGCACGCCGATCGATTTCGCCAATCTCGGCGGCTATGTCTTCGGCAAGCTCGGCTCGGCAAAGAAGGCCGCAGTCGCGTTCGTGGCGCCAGAGGGCGAATGGGAGGCCGGTCAGGCTGCCGACTTCGCCCTTGGCCTGCGGCTGCGCGCCTACCGCTTCGACCGCTACAAGACCAAAAAGGACAATGGCGACGAGGCCGACGACAGTGCCGCGACTGCGGTGACGATCGAGTGCGACTCCGCCGCCGCCGCGCGCGCCGCCGCCGCTCCGCGGATGGCGGTCGCCGAGGGCGTCGAGCTCGCCCGCACCTTGGTCAACGAGCCGCCCAACATCCTCTATCCCGAATCCTTCGCCGAGCGTGCGGCAGGGCTGAAGGCGCACGGCGTCGAAGTCGAGATTCTCGACGAGAAGGCGATGGGCAAGCTCGGCATGAATGCGCTGCTCGGCGTCGGCCAGGGCTCGAAGCGCGGCAGCCGTCTCGTCGTCATGCGCTGGCGCGGAGCGCACGCGCGCAAGGCGAAGCCGGTCGCCTTCGTCGGCAAGGGCGTCTGTTTCGATTTGGGCGGCATCTCGATCAAGCCCGCCGCCGGGATGGAGGACATGAAAGGCGACATGGCCGGAGCGGCCTGCGTCGTTGGGCTGATGCGGGCGCTCGCCGGCGCGCAAGGCCAAGGTCGACGCAGTCGGCGTTATCGGCTTGGTCGAAAACATGCCGGGCGGCGCCGCCTATCCGGCCGAGCGACATTTTGACCTCGATGTCCGGACAAACAATCGAGATCATCAACACCGACGCGGAGGGGCGTCTGGTGCTCGCCGACGCGCTGACCTACGCGCGCGAGAAGTTCAAGCCGCGCTTCATGATCGATCTGGCGACGCTGACCGGGGCGATCCTCGTCGCGCTCGGCCACGAGCACGCCGGGCTGTTCTCCAACGACGACGAGCTTGCCGCGCGCCTGCTCGCCGCCGGCGCCGCGACCGGCGAGGCGGTCTGGCGCATGCCGCTCGGGCAGGCCTACGACAAGCTGATCGACTCCAAGTTCGCCGACATGAAGAACACCGGCGGCCGCAACGCCGGGTCGATCACCGCGGCGCAGTTCCTCAAGCGCTTCGTCGCCGATACGCCCTGGGCGCATCTCGACATTGCCGGCACCGGGATGAGTTCGCCGGCCAGCGACATCAATCAATCGTGGGGTTCGGGTTGGGGCGTCAGGCTGCTGGATCGACTTGTCGCGGAGTATTACGAGAACTGACGATCACGGCGGCCGGAGGCGGAGCGATGTGGGCGAGATTGGCGAGCGCGTTATTTGCGGTCTGGCTTGCTCTCCTCGCGGCGCCGGCTGGCGCGGCGGACATCAACTGCGACGCCTTCATCGACAAGCTGCGCGCCGCCGCGAGCGACCTCGGCGTCGATTTTGGCCATGCTCTGGTGGTGTCGCGGGCGCGAAGCGACACCGATGTCTTCGATATCACCACCAAGTCCGAGATCGACGGCGACATGAGCTGCCGCGCTGGCCGGCTGTTGCGTTTCGAAGCGCGAATGCCCGAACCGGCGACCAACCGCTCGGACAGTCAGTTCGAGGCGTTCCAGGCGGCGGCGCTACGCGCCGCGCTCGGCTGGGAAGCGGGAAAGGCGCGAACCACGGCGCGCGCGATGGCTGCGGAGGCCCACGAGTATCTCAAAGCGTCGCGCGAGCGCGGCGACATCTATATCTCGGGCAAGACCGAGGCCCACGAGCCGGGAAACGTCAGCCTCGGCTTGATCGTCACCGACACCGACACCGCATTCATTCTCATCGGCGCCGAACAGGAATAGGGGAGCGCGGATGAGCGAATTCCGCTTTCTCCATCTCGAGCGGCGGCGAATCGACCAGGCGCTGCCGATG
>CAWDPT010000009.1:0-789619 GCA_963804325.1 uncultured Acidimicrobiaceae bacterium | reverse complement strand
ACGCCATAACGATCGAAGGCACGGCGCCCCGTTGGCCACTTAGAGACCGAGCGTTTTCCGTGGATCGCGTCCCATAAAGGCAGCGAGGCGTTCCCAGTCGTCAGCACCGCGAGCTGGATAGACCTCCGCCCCGAAAGGGGCTCCAGGCTCGACCATGTTGCGGTAGTGAGGTTTGATCATTGCCCGTGCCCCTTCCAGTGCCGGCAAGGCCAGGAAAGGATCCAACTCTTCGATCTGTCCGGTGGCCCTGGCCAAGTCCCAGGCGTGCGCGGACAGCTCTACCAAGTACATGTCCACCAGGGTGGTCCCCGTGTACTCCTCGCCCCACGGCATGGTGCACCTCAAGGACAAGCTCGAATCGTCGCCCCACGTTTGTGCCGCCTGTTCCGCAGCGCTACGGAGTTGACGCGGCGCGTCGGAGAGCTCCACGTGAGGGGACTCGTCTCCGGGTGGGGGTGCCTGCCCCCGGCCGAGAGCGGCCGCCCGGTGGCCGGCTTCGACGAGGTGGTCGATCAGTCCGGCCACGTCGTACTTGGGACACGGCGTTGAGTGACCGAGCTCGTCAGCATCTATTCCTGACACGATCACCGCAGCGTTTTCGTAAGAATCCAACAACGTGCTTCGGCGGTCAGAATCGGCCATGCGGTTCCTCCTCGCCTTCACTTACCAATTCGAAAGTGACGGAATGCCTGCCGCAGTGACTTAGCCAACAGCGATGGATCGGATATTGCTGGAAAATGACCACCGCTGTCGTGTTCGACCCAGTTACTCAGATTGAAATATCGTGCGGCGAGTTCACGAGGCGGCTTCGGGAAGGGAACTTTTTCGCCTCCAAACAGGCTGACGGCAACGGGAGTAGGGCCTACGTCATCGGCCTTCAGCGCACTGTTCGGAGTATGGCGATATCGCCAGTAAGGCAACAGCGATGACGCGGCTGTCCGAGTAGCCCAATATAGAGTCAGGGTTGAAAGCAACAGTTCACGGTCAAAAGTGGAATTCCCATCCTCGTCGGTGTCGCTCCAGGCCATTGCCTTCTCACCTATCCAGGACGCCAGTCCAACAGGAGAATCGGTCAACGCACCGCCTATGGTTGACGGCTTGGTCGATTGGACGTGCATGTACCCACCTTCTTCGCTCGTCCATACTCCAACTTCCCTGAAATGCTCAGTTATCCCCGGGCTCCACGGCTTGGGAGGAATGGGCAGGCCTGGAGTTGCGAGATGTATGGCTGCAACCTGAAAAGGATGGGCGCGGGCCAGTCGAGCAGTAACTCCGACTCCCAGATCACTTCCATGTGCGACGTAGGAGTCAAAACCCAATCCGCTGGTCATGACCTCATTCCAAAGCTCGGCCACTTCGCCGTAGGTAAATCCACCTTCTCGAGGTGGACCCGAGAAACCAAATCCGGGCAGGGAGGGCACGACGACGGTGAAGCTTTCATCTGGATCACCTCCAAAGTTCTCCGGATGCGCCAGCATCGGTATCAACTTCAGATACTCCATGAACGATCCGGGCCAACCATGGGTCAAAATGATCGGAGTCGGCGAGGTTCCACTTCCCAACTCGACGACGACATGGATGCTGGTCGAGTCAACTTGGACCTGGAAGTGATCGAATTCGCTGAAACTTCGCTCGAGAGCCGGGACATCGAAGGCTCTCCAATCCGCCACCAGTTGGTCGAGCCACCCGCTCGGAGTACCTCTGTCCCAGGTTTCGTCGTACGTATCAGTGGCCTGGTGATATTCCAAACGCCGAAACAGCTGAGTAATTGATAAGGGATCAAATCTCGGAAAGAAACGCTCCACTGTCAGTCTTTTTGAATCGGACACGTATCCAACTCCTTTCGGTGATGAAGGTGGGGCGGAGCCTCGGCCAGGACAGACGTTCTACGGCAGCAGGAGCTCCGTGCGATAATCCTTCGCGAGTTCTGTCGCCTTGGCAATAAACGCCGCTTGGGCGTCTTTGTCGAGTGTGCGAGGAGGTTCCGTTCGTGACATCACGGGAACGCCGACGAGACTAAAGAACTCCTCTTGACCCGGTGGGGTACACATGCACAGCAGGCGTGCCGCGTCGCCTGAGACGTTTCGAAAACCGTGCGGAGCGTTGGCCGGCACATTGACGGTCTCGCCAGTTTTGGCCACGAAGTTCTCGTCACGGAAAGTTAACTCTACCTCGCCCACAAGAACGGTGAACATCTCTTCGAAGTCGTGACGATGGGGAGGGGGACCGCCGCCGGGCGGTACGAGCATGTCGATGAGTGTGTACTTCCCAGCGGTGTCGTCACCGGAAAGCAAGATCGTGTACGTATCTCCGACGATACCGAAGTGAGGGAGGCTGTCGTCCTCATCAGGTCGAGCGATCGTGAGGTGTCGCTGAGGGTCGTCGGGAGGTATTGCTGACTTCGGAGTCACGGTTGAGTTGTCTTTCATTGTCTGCTCCTTACAGGGGATCTCGGCATGTTGTGCACTGCTACGACGCTAGATTCCGAGTAGCACTCGGAGGCGATCGGCGACCTCGCGACGGGCGACGCCAGCACTAAAGTCGAAGATCTTAAACTGGTTGGGCACGCGAGGCCGCAAATGGAACTCGACGGTCACGCCAGCGAGTCTAAAGCGCTGAGCGTACAGGAGATACTCATCGCGACGGATGTCGAGTTGACCGGACACCATCGCCCTGAGCGTTGAAGTTCGCCAAACTGCTGTCATCGGCTCGCGCTCATGCCCCTAACATCAACGGCCATACAATGAGGCCACCATGCGTGTGCTCCTAGTTGAAGACCACGAAGAAATGGCCGCGGTCATTGCACGAGGACTGCGTCGTGAGGGACTGGCCGTCGACATTGCCCCCGACGGGGAGATTGGTTGGTTTAAGGTCAGCATTTACGACTATGACGTGGTCATCTTGGACCGCGACTTGCCGCTTCTTCACGGTGATGACTTGTGTCTACGAATGAGAGAGGAAGGCCTCACGACTCGAGTCTTGATGTTGACCGCGACGAGCGGACCTGACCATGTGGCTCACGGTCTCGGAATGGGCGCAGACGATTACCTCACCAAACCGTTCGATTTCTTGGAGCTAATAGCCCGGGTGCGCGCGTTGGCGCGGCGGCCCGAACCGACGCTCTCGCCAATACTCGAAGCGGCGGGCATCAGACTTGATACCGGTAATCGAGTGGTGAGCCGAGACGGTCGTCGTATCGATCTCGCACGGAAAGAAACCGGAGTATTAGAAGTGCTTCTCAGCGCTGATGGGCGGGTCGTTAGTGCCGAGGAGCTGCTTGAACGTGTTTGGGACGAGGACGTCGATCCAATCACGACCGCAGTGCGTACGAGCATCAAAAAGTTACGTCAACGTTTGGGGAAGCCAAATCCTATTGAAACCGTTATAAACGTCGGCTATCGGATCGCACCATGACCCATTACATCAGAGCCACCGTCCATCGACGTTTGGCGCTGACACTCGCACTCTTGGTCGTCGTATCTGGCGTCTTACTACTTGCAACGAGTTATCTACTGGTTCGCGCCAATCTCAATGACCCGACACTCAACATAAAACAAGCTCCCCCAAGGGTGCACGGTGCCGGAACTGCAGGCGCGACCGGGAGAACCTTGCCTTCGGCGATAGAAGTGAGCAAGAATTTAGCTCACAAGACGCTCTCAACGCTCGTCCTTCAATATGCCATCGTCCTCCTCATACTCGTCCTCCTCGGAGCCTTAGTAGCTTGGCTCGTTGCCGGACGTGTGTTGCGACCGCTTCGCGCGATCACGAGCGCCGCGCGACAACTCACCAGCGAGAATCTTTCCGAACGACTAGCGCTCGCGGGTCCGGACGACGAGTTGAAGGAACTCGGCGACACCTTTGATTCGATGATTGGCCGCCTCGAGACGTCATTTCTCGATCAACAGTTGTTCGCTGCGAACGCCGCACACGAACTTCGCACACCCTTGGCGGTCATGATTGCGGAGATTGATCTGCTCCTCACGAGTGAAGAACCTACTGTTCTCGAGGCGCACGAAACCGCGGTGCGACTTCGTCGAACTCTCACCGCATCGGAGCAACTCATCGAACGGCTCCTCCAATTGACTCAGAGCGAATTTGTGTCGAGCGAACGTGAGCACGTACGAATTGACGAGTTGACTGGCCAAGAGATTGAGAAAATTAGGGACCGGGCAATCAAACAAGGCGTAACCATTCAAGATCATCTAGGAGACGTTGATGTGTTGGGCGACCCCCAGCTCCTTCGAGAACTAGTAGTGAATCTTCTCGACAATGCTCTCAAGTACAACCGCCCGCTGGGATGGATCGATGTGTCGACGCGCTACGAGAACGGCGAATCGATTCTCGAAATTGCGAACAGCGGACACGACCTCAGTAGCGAAGATTTGGATCGATTACTGCAGCCCTTTCGACGAGCGGGACAGGCGCGCGTGGGTACCAGCACCGGTTTGGGATTATCCATCATCCACAACATTGTCCGCGCTCACGGAGGCCGCCTGACCCTTCACGCTCTTCTCGACGGAGGCCTGACGGTACGCGTCACATTTCCACATTCAGTTGGCAATGTCGAAATGCTTCTCGAACCACGCGACGGCCGTTAGGTCATTCGACGTTCGGTAGCCGGTCATTCTCCCCCGAGGCGACTCCGTAGTCATTTGCGACTCAATGGTTTGAGACATCTCTGCGCCCACAAATGGTGCGCAGGCTTCGCCGACTACCGGGGCCGGGAACGGCGTAAGTAGTCAGTGATAGGCGAATTTGGACACAACGAAGCCACACGCGTCTTGCATACCGTGTTCGTAAGCAAGAGATCAAACATGGAGAGACCGCCAATGAGCACAATCATCCCTGAATCACAGTCGTCACGGCATGTACGGAGCGCTCGTTGGAGCGCCTCGATAGTTGTGAGCTCGCTCGTCGTAGCTGGTCTGCTTCTCTCGGCATGCGGGAGCAACACTTCTACGCACAAGTCGGCACCAAAGTCGGCGGTGAGTCGCACTTTGACGTACGACGCGTGTATGCGCGCGAACGGAATCTCCAACATGCCTGAGCCAAATGCCCAAGGCCAGATGACCATCACGAAAGGAGAGTCGCTGCCCGATTTCAACTCTCCTCAGTTCATCGCGGCCGCGACGAAGTGCAGAAAGTTGGAATCTGGCGGAGCTAGCAGCGATGCATTGTCGCCGAGTCAGATCGCCGAGCAGCTTAAGTTCGCTCAATGCATGCGCGCCAACGGAATTTCGAATTTCCCAGACCCTCTAAGTAAAGGGGGGTTTGCTCTAAACGGCGTTAATACAAGTTCCTCTCAATTTGAGGCTGCGTCAACGGCGTGCGAACGCTTTGGCGGTGTATCTGGTGCAGCGAGCGCTGGATGAACGCAGCCGACTCGTTTGTTGACATTCAAACCTCTCGAGGCGTCAGTGTCGACCCGCCATCGATCAACCCTGGAAGCGAGCCCTCGGGCAGTGTCACCCGCGACCTCGAAGATGGCACAATCGCCAGCGCCTTGCCGACGCACCGAGCTGCTGAGGGTGCGCGTCAGAAGTACGCGGTCGCAAAGCAAGTGTCTCAAGCCCAGATGGCTAAGGTCCGAGCTCGGCAGCTCAAGTACGCCGCATGAATGTCAGCCCGCGTGAAGTCCTCCGCCTGCGATCCCAGCGCCAACGGATGAAGCACGATCTAGATCTCAATCGATCATTTCAGTTAGACCATTCGGGCTGCCACCAAGTCCAGCCAGTCATCCCTGCTGGGTGGTGGGCTGTGGGCACATCTGCGCCGTCGGCACGATGCCAGAAAATCTCGATCGCGAGGCGGACCGTTCGCCTAGACGAAGTAACAATAGGAAGAAGTTGAGTCATGAGCAGTGTTCCCCCTCCGTCCAACTTCCACGACGGACCGACGTGGCTCCCACACTGGCTGTCGCCGCGTCGACGCCGTATCGTTTCGAGCCTTCTGACACTCGTCGTTGTCATCGTGGTGCTCGCGGTCACCGATCCCTTCGCGAGCTCCAGCCCGGGATCGGGCGTGACTGACAACTCCTCTAAGACCTCGACGACGAAGGTCGTGAGGGAGAATCTCTCTTCCCAGACGAGCGAGAGTGCCACCCTCGGCTACGCCGGACACTACGGCGTGGTGCTCCCCGCAGGGACGAGCACCACGGCATTGTTACAGGCACGCTCGACGGCCGCAGCCGACCAGCAGACCGTGATGAACGCCGAGGCTGCGCTCGCCAACGCAAAGTCGATTACCGGACCCGAGCGAGCCTCGACACTCCTCGCGGCAAAGGCGGCAGTGTCGAGCGACCAGACCGTGCTCGCGAGCGCGAAGGATCAGCTCACTTCCGATGAGGGACTGAGTTGTCCGTCGAGCTCCTCGTCGACTGTGACGGCGGTGGCGCATGCCTTCCCGCACGACACGACGACGACCACGACACCAGCGAGTGTGCCCAGTGTCTCGACCGGCGCGGTCGACGAGACGACGAGTACCTCAACCAAACTCACGGGTACCGTCGACCCGAACGGTGCCCAGACGACCTACTACTTCGAGTACGGCACGAGCCCGAACTACGGCGAGACCACGTCGTCGGTCGACGCTGGCTCAGGGACGAACGACCTCTCAATCAGCACCATCCTGTCGGGGCTGTTGTCCGGCCAGACCTACCACTACCGCCTCGTCGCGATTAACTCACTCGGTACCTCCTACGGCCAAGACGCTACGTTCACCACCAACGCCGCGCCCTCGGCGACGACGGGCATCGCGACGACGGTCTCGGCGACCTCGGAGACCTTCGCCGGCACCGTCGACCCGAACGGTGCCGAGACGACCTACTACTTCGAGTACGGCATGACCTCGTCCTTCGGAGACCAGACCACCCCTATCGACGCGGGCGCGGGGACTGCGGCCGTATCAGTCAACGCAACGATCACGGGGCTCAGGGCCAACGCGACCTACGACTACGCGCTCGTCGCGACCAGTTCGCTCGGCACCTCCGTTGGCGTCACCGAGGTCTTCCAGGTGGCAGCGTCATCCTGCGTCGCTCAGTCCCAAGTGATCACCGAGGACAACCAAGCGCTCTCCCAGGCGAAAGACACGCTGCGCGAAGACGAGCTCGACGGCGCGGCCAGTGTCACCACCGACCAAGAGCAACTCGCGAGCGACGAGGCCAGCGCGGTCAGCGCCGAGCAAGCGCTGTCAACGGCCGAAGCCCAAGAGACGAACTCGAGCACCACCTTCACCGCGCTCCCCGGCGTCGGCAAAGTTCTTCGTCGCGGGCAGAGCGTTTACTCCCTCGACGGCAGCTCCGTTCCGCTGTTCTACGGCGCGACTCCCTTCTACCGCGCCCTCTACCTCGGAGAAGCCGGTACCGACGTCACCGAACTGCAAGAAAATCTCATCGCGCTCGGCTTCCGGAGCGGGCTTTCCGCGAGCGGCTCGTTCGACGCCGCGACCGAGTCGGCACTCGAGGCCTGGCAGAGATCTCTCAAGGTTCCCGAGACGGGCGTGCTCGCGCTCGGCGACGTCGTCATAAAACCGGGACCGATCGAAGTCGACGCTGTCTCGGTCGCGAGTGGCTCCCCGGCGACCAGTGGCGCCACGGTGCTCACGGCGACTTCGACGAAGCGCGTCGTGACGATCGCCCTCGCCGCCGACCAGGAGTCCGAGGTGAAAATCGGCGACAAGGTGACCATCACCTTGCCCAACAACGACACCACATCGGGCGAGATCTCCTCGGTGGGCACCATCGCGACGACGCCGTCGGACGGAGGAGGCCCGACCATCACCGTGCAGGTGAAGCCGACCGACCCCGCCGCGACCCGGGGCTGGGACGAGGCCCCGGTGAGCGTAACCATCACGACCGCCAGAGTCACAAACGCCTTGGTCGTGCCCGTCGACTCCCTGTTGGCCCAACCGAACGGCAGTTACGCGGTCGAGGTCGCAGGCGCACACGGTAGTCACCACCTGGTGACGGTCTCGCTCGGGCTCTTCGACGACGCCGCCGGTCTGGTTCAAGTCACCGGCACCAGCCTCGTGGCCGGCGAGCGCGTTGTCGTGCCAAACCTATGATCACCGACAACAACAGCGCAGACCCGCGCGAACTCGACGACGAGTCCTACTCGTCGATCGGTGGAGGCGGACCGGTCCTCGAAGTCGACAAGGTGACCAGGTTGTACCCGAGCGAGCCTCCGGTGACCGCCCTTCGGGGGGTCTCGTTCACCGTCGACAAGGGCGAACTGGTGGGCATCGTGGGACCCTCGGGCTCGGGTAAGACCACCTTGTTGCACTTAATGGGCACGTTGGATCGACCCAGTTCGGGGACCGTGCGGATCACGGGCCTCGACGTCGAACAGCTCTCAGATCGGGAGCTGTCCGCGCTGCGCGCAACGAGGATCGGTTTCGTGTTCCAACAGTTCTTCCTCGCCGAGCACCAGAGCATTTTGGACAACGTGGCCGATGGTCTCCTTTACGCTGGCATTCCACAGGTCGAACGGCGTGAACGGGCGCGCGACGCCCTCGGCCTGGTCGGTATAGAAGCGCGACCCAACGCCAGACCCAACCAGCTCTCTGGCGGCCAGCGCCAGCGCGTGGCGATCGCTCGGGCCCTGGTTGGCAGACCGGCCATCGTGCTCGCAGACGAGCCAACGGGCAATCTCGATCAGACGACGGGGCAGGCGATTTTGAGACTCTTCGAAGAGCTGCACGAGCTCGGGGCAACCATCGTGGTCATTACCCACGACCACGACATCGCGTCGCGCATGGACCGACGGATTGAAATGCTCGACGGCAATATCGTCTTCGACGGTGCCAACAAATCTTCAACGATAACTACGACAGATTCTCGTGCTACCCCCTGTGGCAATGAACATCGACCATGAACGCCGCCGCGACCCTCGAAGCGAAGAAGCTGCGACCATCCGACCTGTGGCGCCTCTCGACGGTCGGCCTGCGTACCCGCAAGCTACGATCCGGACTCTCCGCCCTCGGCATTTCAATTGGCGTTGCCGCCATCGTGGCCGTACTCGGGCTCTCGTCCTCCGCCCAAGCGGGACTCTCCAACGAGATCTCCGGCCTTGGCACTAACCTTCTGGTCGTCCAAAACGGCCAGAGTCTCTCCGGCGGCACAGCCGAATTACCGAAAGCCGCCCCGTCCATGATTGGCCGCATCGATTCGGTCACCCAAGTCCAAGAGACCGGCACGGTCAATGGCAACGTCTACCGCAACCCACTCATCCCCACCACCGACACCAACACGATTGGCCTTGACGCGGCGAGCCTCGGCCTGCTGCACACGGTCGGCACCAGTGTGGCGCAGGGAAGATATCTCAACGCGGCGACCGCTCGAGAACCCGTCTGCGTGCTGGGGGCCGCCGCAGCCCAATATCTCGGGATAGATCGGGTCTATTCGGGTGAACGTATCTGGGCCGACGACGTGTGGTGCTACGTCGGAGGAATCTTGAAACCGGCTATTTTAGCCCCCTACATCGACTCTTCTGTCCTCGTCGGCTTCCCGGCGGCCGAGAAATATCTGGGCTTTGACGGACACTCCTCAACGATCTACGTGCGCGCCCAAACCAGTCAGGTCGGTCACGTCGACAACTTGCTCGCGGCCACGGCCAATCCGGAAAACCCTAGCGAAGTGGACGTCTCTCAACCTTCGGCCGCCCTCGTCGCCCAAGAACAAGCAAAGGGTGCCTTCGACGGGCTTTTTTTGGGTCTGGGCGCCGTTGCCCTATTGGTAGGAGCGGTTGGTGTAGCCAACATCATGATCATTTCAGTACTCGAACGCAGGTCCGAGATTGGGCTGCGTCGAGCACTGGGGGCCACCAGAGGCCACATCCGGCTCCAGTTCCTCTCCGAGGCCGTACTCCTCTCACTCATTGGCGGCAGCGTCGGAGTCGGGGCGGGTGTTCTGTCCACGGTCGCCTACGCCACTAGCAAACATGAACTCGTTGTTATCCCCGCCATCGCCTGGGGCGGCGGCATGGGCGCCGCAATTCTGATCGGCGCCGTTTCCGGACTCTGGCCCGCTCTGCGCGCCGCTCGCATGTCTCCCACCGAAGCCTTGTGGAGCATGTGAGATCCCGCCAAAGCGATGGGTTTGATCGCGTCGCGTCATTCGACCATCTGGCAACCATTGGATCCTCGCTGAGAAATCTCGATCACCTTATCGACTCAAATTGAATCGCGACAGTCACAGTACGATCTGCCGAGCGAGAGCGATCATCTTTCACTGTCACAACTCGAATTCACCCCCAGTTATGGAATTGCAATCACAATTTTTCAAGTTCTTGGGGGAAAAAGCTCCACTCCGACCATATACAGGTATGCAGAACTATTGGTGTGAAGCGTGACGCAACGGAGAGTTTCCTCTGATGGTGACCGAGAGCGCTTCCGAGTTCTCTACGAGCGGAGTTATGGTCCGATTTCCTCGTACGTCAGACGTCGGGTACGGCACGACGACGGTAGTGACGCGGACGTCGTTGCCGAAATATTCATAGTCGCGTGGCGACGACTACACGACGTTCCGACTCATCCACAAGAACTGCCTTGGCTCTACGGTGTCGCGCGAAACCTCGTAGCGAATCACGTCCGAAAGACGCAGCGATCTCAAGCTCTCGTGAGTCGTCTCACCATCGAAGAGATGGTGATCGGCGACGAAAGTGTCGGGGTGAGCAATCTCGAACTTCGAGTAGAGCAGGTGATGGGCCAGTTCTCCGATCTCGATCGAGAGATCTTTCGACTTGTTCATTGGGAGAACCTCTCGCCCGACGATATCGCTGTCGTTGTGGGTATCACTTCGAAGGCCGTGGAACGACGAATTGCGCGATCGCGTGCCCGAGTTCGAGAAGCCATAAATCCAACCCCTACGGAAATGGTAGGGACAAAGCCGCCTTTTAACGACCCAATCGAATTGCAAACCAACGAAAGGAATATTTCATGACCAATATCGACGAGCTCATTGCCGGTCCCGACCCACTAAGAGGTGAGCGACCGATTGAATCTACTAGTGCAGAGGCGACGGCCTTATTCCACCGGGTAGTAGAACAAGATCCTGGTGACACCAAAGTGCTGCATCGCGTTCGCCGTACGACGTTCGCGGGAGCGGGTATCGCGAGTGTTGCGGCCACGGTGCTGGCGTTCACCTTGGGAAACGCTGGCGTCGCGACACAGAGCGCCGCGGCGGCCTCTCTTACAAAACTGGCCGCCATCTCGGCGCATGTTGCCCCACTGCAGGGCCGCTACGTCGTGTTCAGCGAAACCGATACGCAGACGGGAGAGCCCGGCGCGCTCGAGCGCACCTCCGTTATTGATTCGCAAACCGGAGCGGCGACCATCTATCAAGAAGCCGTCGCCGTGAACGGAGTGGCTCCGGGATCGGAGTATACGAGTGCGCCCCCGGTGCTCACTGGCGCCCCTTTATCTGCGACGGAAGCGTGGTATTCGTCGCTTCCGACCGACCCGGCTGCGTTGGAAGCCGAGTTGCTAACACTCGGTAAGCAACTGGCGGATATCCCTAATCCTGTCCGATACACCGGAGAGGGCACTACGTCCATTCCGGAACAGCCCTCTTGTTGCGTGGCGCAACCACCAGCGCTCTCCGATGATGACTACATCTATCAAGAGGCGAGCACGCTTCTATGGAGTGCGCTTGTTCAGCCGCCACTCCGTTCCGCGCTGTATCAAGTACTCGCCTCGATCAACGGAGTCACTGTTACGCAGAATGCGACTGACCCGGCCGGTCAACCGGCGATCGCCGTGTCTTATGCCTTTACGGGTGTGAGTGAAACTGACACCACTTATGAAGATCCCTCGACCGGAGCGGTCCTCGCTCAAGTGTGGAATCGCGCGAGTGGCAGTGACGTGATTACTGCTGTCTACCAACCGGTGACGAGCACGAACGTCGCTCCTTCAAACCCCTACGGTTCATGAGTTAATTCTGCTAATCGTGTTATGAGAATCGGTTCCAACTGATCAGGTTGGAGCTGAGGCCAAGTTGTCAGAATGTCGCTCCAGTAGATGTCCTGTGCCGGAGCGACATTCTGAGAACTCCCAAAGAGAGGTGTCGTTCCGGTGATTCGCGACTAGAACCCGGAAGGTGCTAATGCCCATATGATGCCTGAATCTGAATTCTCAATAGCAGACGTCGTCAGAAATAGAGTCTGGTTAGCGCTTTCACACTTCACTCGTTTCAACCTTGTCCACCCTTTCAATGTTTGGAATCGCTTTGAGTGACCCCCGCATCACGTACTTAATCGTCGCCACGGGAGTCTTCGCTCTCCAGTTGTATCGAATTCGCGTCGAAGAGCAACTCCTAGCAGCGGCGTTTACCAACATGTACGAAGAGTTCGTTGCGCGCACTCGGTTTCGACTTATCCCACTCGTGTGGTAGCCGCATGGTTCTGGTGTGACACACATGGCGGAGTCGCCCGGAGAGGCCAAACGTGATTTACTACCGGCGTTGCGTTGCGACAGTGCCGTGACAGACATCCACCAGAACCAAGACTTGCTACCCCGTCAGACGTAGACCTAACCCCACTGACGTGGGCGGGTCAGGGTGTCACACTGGGAGTATGCAGTCATGTTCGATTTTCCCGCGAAAACGTGGACAGAGATTTTTCGCAACGCGACTCAGTCTCCTGCGACACGAGAGACTTGAGCAACGGCATGATTGATCGAAGTGTGAGAACTGATACTCGTGGAAGCGGTCGTGTCAGCGGCTGGATTTCACGCGTAGCGGATGCTGTGGCGAACGGTGGCTGGCCGCGGGCTGCTCGGTGGCGTATCACGAACTTCGGGCTAGTGCTCGGGATCGCGGTAACCGTTGTCTGGTCGGTCACCGGCGCCGGCTACTTCTGGCCAGGGTGGGTCTGGCTTGGACTGGTTCTCCCCTTCGCATCTCTTCGCGCCGTACGTCGAGCTCTCCGCTCGCAGGGTCCGCGTCCTCTGGCTGTGCATGGCGCTGTGTCGCTCATGCTCGGGGCGACAGGAATATTCATCTGGCTGATGGGTGGTCTCGGGTACTTCTGGCCGATCTGGCCAATCCTCGGTCTTGTCGTTGCGTTTTCGACACACGCCTGGGTAGTGCCACTCTTTTCGGCAGATCGAGAGCGAACACTCGAGGAACGAGTAGACGTGCTCACCCGCACGCGGCGTGAAGCTCTGGATGTCCAAGAAGCCGAGATGCGGCGCGTCGAACGAGACCTCCACGACGGCGCCCAGGCACAATTGGTGGCGCTGGGCATGAATCTTGGTATGGCCGACGACCTGCTCGACACCGACCCCGTCGAGGCGAGACGGCTCTTAATTGAGGCAAGGACCGGTGCCGCCGCCGCTCTCGCCGACTTACGCTCCTTGGTCCGAGGAATCTACCCGCCGGTGCTGGCCGACCGGGGACTCGACGGGGCCATCCAAGCACTGGTCCTCGCCGTCCCGCTACCCGTCGAGGCGAGCATCGATCTCCCGGACGCCCGTCTGTCGCCGCCGGTGGAGTCGGCGGCCTACTTCGCCGTCGCCGAGGCACTAACCAACGTGGTCAAGCACAGCAATGCTAAGTACGCCTGGATACGGGTGCAATATGGGGACGGCACGTTGTCCGCGGTAGTTGGCGATGACGGACATGGTGGGGCTGACCCAAATCGCGGGACCGGCCTACTAGGGATTGCACGTCGGCTGTCTGCTTTCGATGGCACCCTCGATATCTCAAGTCCCCCGGGTGGACCTACGACCATACGTATGGAGGTGCCGTGCGAGTTGTCATCGCCGAAGATCTCGCCCTCCTAAGAGATGGCCTCGTTCGACTACTGAGCGCGCACGACTTCGAAGTGGTGGCGGCGGTCGAAGACGGCCCCTCGGCGCTGAGAGCGTTGATCGAGCACCGCCCGGATGTCGCAGTGGTTGACGTTCGTTTGCCGCCGACGTTCTCCAACGAAGGGCTGGTGGCGGCGATCGAAGCCCGCCGACAGTTGCCGGGCCTTCCGATCTTGGTTCTCTCTCAGTACGTCGAGTCGCTCTACGCTCGTGAGCTGTTATCCGACGGCATAGGGGGCGTGGGATATCTACTGAAGGATCGCGTGATGGACGTGAGCCAGTTCGTTGATGCGGTTCGCCAGGTGGCCGGCGGCGGCACGGTGATGGATCCTGAATTCATCTCCCAACTACTCGTCAAACGGGCCGAGGACGAACCGCTCTCTCGTCTCACTCACCGAGAGCGCGAGGTCCTGGTACTGATCGCCGAGGGTCGTTCGAACTCGGCGGTAGCTGCGAGTTTGTTCGTCTCAGAAAAAGCGGTCAGCAAACACATCGCCAATATCTTCATGAAGTTTGACCTGCCACCGTCAGAGGACGACAACCGTCGAGTCATGGCCGTGTTGGCGTACCTGAATTCGCGGACCGCGTTCCCACAAAAGTAGACGTAGATCCCCTCTAAAAGAGGTCCCTGCACCATTGTCGCGAAAAGTCGACATCCTTAGCGTTGATCGCGTGACCCAATACCCTGCAAAACGTCAAGATTCACTACCCCAGACATCGAACCGGGGCTTCGGGCGCCTCGCCCGTTCCTTGCTGCGGCACCGCAAGATCGTCGGGCTGTTCTGGCTTACGGTGGCCGTGGTTGGCATTGCCCTCGTTGGACCCATCGCCGGACGGCTCACGTCGACCACGGCGTTTCCGGGGCTGCCGAGTTATGAGGCCGGTCTCGCAGTCATGCACACCTACGACAATGGTGGCAATATCAGCCCCACCGTCGTCGTTGTCACGCTCCCCGCCAACGTGCGGGCCGAGAGCGCCAGGGGTCGTACCGCACTTCAAGCAACCTTCGCCACCTTGAACGGAGAACACTCTCTGCGCGTCGTGTCCTACCCGGCGGTAAACGATCCGCGTCTTGTGTCGCCGAGCGGCCGGGCCGTACTCGGACTCGTCTACGGCGGCAATAATTCACTCACGTCCGCCCAGATCGCGGCTCGGATGCGAGCGGCGGCCCCGCCGGGAGTCACGGTAGCGGCCACTGGCCTCACCGCTCTCTACAACGCACCGGGAAGTGGCGGGATTGGGGTGCTTGGCGAGGTCGCACTCGGAGCGATCGGCGCACTCCTCGTCCTCATACTGGTGTTCGGATCGTTCCTAGCGGTCGTCCCCCTCATCCTTGCCGGCGTATCTATCCTCGCCACGTTCCTGCTCATTGGGGCCATCACTGCTTTCACCAACGTCAGCCAACTTGTCGAGTACCTCGTCGCCCTCATCGGTCTCGGAATCGCGATTGACTATTCCCTGCTCGTCGTAACGCGCTGGCGCGAGGAACGAGATCGGGGCCGAACCAATGACGAAGCGGTGGTCGTCGCCATGGCCACCGCCGGACGAGCGGTGGCCTTTAGCGGCGTCACCGTCGGCGTTGGCCTTCTCACGTTGGTCCTCTTGCCCGTGCCATTCTTGCGAAGCCTCGGCTACGGCGGCCTGCTCATTCCCCTAGTGACCGTCATCGCGGCACTGACTCTGCTGCCCGTGCTGCTTTCGGCGTGGGGCCCCCGCCTCGATCACAGGAGTCGACGCGCCCAAAGGCGACACCAACGTAATGCCGGAAAACCGAGCCGCGCGTGGACTGCGTGGACGCGAACAGTCATTCAACACCGCGTCTTCGCGATCGCTGCCGCCCTGATCGTTCTCATTGTCCTACTCGGGGCGGCGTCCGGTCTTCGATTGGGCGAGGTCCAACCCACTTCTCTTGCTCGCGCGGGTTCCGCTGAACAAGGACTGCACGTCCTTCAACGCGAGGGGTTCCCAGTCGGGGTACTCTCGCCGATTGAGATTCTCGTTCCCGATCGCGCTAATCCGGAGGCCCTGGCTGTTCATCTTTCGACAATCGCCGGTGTCGACACGGTCATCGCTCCTAAGGGGTCCGCGTGGCAACGATCCGGCACGGCCCTCATTGACGTGCTGCCGAGCGCGCCCACCAGCTCTGCAATCGACAATGTGACGGTGAGCAACGTGCGCGCCACGGTGGCTCGACTTGCTCCCGGCGCGCAGGTCGCGGGCGACGGGCCCGCGGAGGTCGACATCGTTCACGCGCTCTACTCTCGGTTCCCCTTAATCGTCGCAGTCGTGGCCCTTATTGGTCTGCTCGCACTGATGCGTGCCTTCCGATCTGTGGTGCTGCCGATCAAGGCCGTCGTGCTCAACGTGCTCTCGGTCGGCGCGGCCTACGGAGCACTCGTACTGATCTGGCAGAACGGCTACGGGTCTCGGGCCATCTGGGGCATACCGGCTACCGGAGTCGTCACGGACTTCGTACCGCTACTGGTATTTGCCTTCCTGTTCGGTCTCTCGATGGACTACGAACTCTTTATCGTCTCTCGCATCAAAGAAGCGCACGACGCGGGAAGATCGACCGACGACGCGATTGTTGAAGGTCTTGGCCATACGGGCCGCCTTGTCACAAGCGCGGCGATCATTCTGTTCCTCGCATTCGCTGCACTCGCCTCGGGACCTGCAGTGCCGATCAAAGTATTCGCCTCCGGCATGGGCGTAGGCATCCTTCTGGACGCCACGGTTGTCCGGGCGTTACTCGTGCCCGCTCTGGTCTCACTTCTCGGTCGGTGGAACTGGTGGATGCCGTTCACTCACCACGCCAAGGAATCATTGAACTGAACTCCCTTTCGGGGTCGGTGATCCGCGTGCTCAAGGCTGGAAACGGTCCTTGGCGCAACACAACGGGAATACTTGCGGCCGACGGCGATCACGTGTGGATCACGGGTGACGGTTACGGTCGACTCGTTGAACTCGACAGTCGTAACGGTTCGGTGATTCGAGTCATCAAGCACAAAGTGCCCGTTGTGGGATATGTGACCGCAATGATTGTTGATGGCTCGCATCTCTGGATAACGAACGAAGATAACACTGGCAGCGTCACGGAACTACACTAGTGGGCCGCCCGGGCCGACCGGGTCTCGATCCCGACGCCAGGATTGAAAGAGGGACGCATGTGGTCGGATTCGTCCGGTGGTGTCGGATTGGTCTGTGGGATGAAATGTGGGAAATGCGGTTTATAACTCAAGGGTTGGTGGGTAATTCTCTTCAGTGTCGAAGTTCATGGATGAATCGAACATGGCGCGCTGCTCGGCGATTCGTGTCTGAAAATTAGGGTCGTCGCTCTCCTCGGGTTGCTGAACTTTGTTGCGTAGCGGTTCTTCTTCTGCTGCGACAAAGTGACGGAAGGGTGGCAGTAGGAGACGCTCAGTGCCGCCCTCTTCAGCGAATGCGTTAGTCGCCTCTAACTGTGCGCGGACGGTCGAGGTATTGGTGAAGTCGATCCGGGCAGTCCAGTCGTTCGCGAAACGGAGGGCGTCAATCAACACCGAGGGATCGTTGGCACGATCCAGGCGACGTAAGGCACCGATGTAGTCATCGCGAAAGACTGTGGGAATGATCGTTCGTGATTGCCCACCGGCGTCTAACTCAACATTCATCATGATTCGAGACAAGCGCCCGTTGCCGTCGTCGAATGGATGCACCGCGGCTACGAGGAACTTCACGTAGACCGACCGCTCCCATGCACTGTCGAGGTCGTCGAGTCGGCTGAATCCCTCGATGAGGGTTCCGCGAACCAAGTCGGGGTCCACGAACACGGTTGCTCCGGCTTGGTTGGCACGCTCCTTGAAGAGTCCGGGGCGCCTGTCGGGGCGTGCCTCCATGATTCGGGCGTGGCGTTGCTGGAGAAGTTCGAGGAACTCGTTTGGACTATCAGCGAGTCGTCTCATTTCACCGAGATCACTCACGAGCCAGAAGGTGGCGAGCACATCGTGGGCGTCTTGAGGTCGTCCGGCGGGTTCGATTCCCCGGTAGACGATATCTTCGGCCTCCTCGACGGTGAACTCCGTACCCTCGATGTAGTTGGAGAAGTACGCCTCGTAGAAGGGGAGGATGCTGGGCTCGAGCGGAGCGGCGGGATGGTTCTGGGGAGCGGCTGTTTGCAGTGCGGCGACCAGGACGTCGCATCGTTCGATTCGTTCGGCGTCGTAGGGAATGCCGAGCGCACGTTGTCGAAGTGACCGCGGGAGACCCGACACTGGCCTCGTCCCCAGCGCGGCGCCGATCAGGTTGTCAAGATCGCCAGCGTCCTCGGCGCTGACCCCGAGTAGTGGTGCTTGCGTGCGCACTTGGTCGCGCACCTGACCGAGCTCGTCGGCACCACCAAATCGAGCGACTCGCTCGACCCATTCACCGAGTTCGTGGCGGGTGAGCCGGCGCGAGAGCGCACCGCGACGAGCCCTGGAGGGGATGGCGTTCTCGGCGAGGGCCCGGACGAGCGAAGCTTGGTGCAAGCCGCTGGGAAGAGGGATATCGTCTGGTTGGGGAGCGGCGCCTCGGCGCAGGGAAACGGTGAGTCCGGGCAAGGTCAGAACACGGTCGTTGTGCGGGTAGACCAGATACAGCGTTCCATCTACTGGTCCGGCTGTTCGAGCGGAACGATCCGAAATCGTGGCGTCAGGAAAGAGACGCCCGGCGATGGTCCGCCACTCCCGCCTCACCACTCGTTCGGGCGCGCTTGACGTGTCGGTCGTGTAGACGCCCGTAGCCAGTCGTACTACGGCCCCCCGTGCGGACATCTGGGAGAGCGTGGAGCGAGGGACTTCGCCGCTGAGGATAATGGTCGAAGTGCTGCTATCCATGATTTTGCTCCTAATAGTAGAACAAATACGGATTTAGCCTACCACTATTAGAGCAAAATCGGAGGTAAGAATGCCCCAACTCCAAATCTGTATCCAGTTTCGGCGGAGCAGGCTCCGGGCAATCCTTAAAAGGTACTCGGCCAATGATCCAGCCGAGACGATGAGAGGACTTCGTGCTCACTTCGTGGGTTCACGTTGACTTTTGTTCGACCAGCTCCAGCAGTTCTTCCCTCGGTGTTCTCGTGCCGCCCCGAAGTGGTCCTGCCAGGGTGTCGGATTGCCAAAGCGATAGTTCCATGAGGTCGTTGCCGTAACGTTCACGTACGTACTCAAGTTCGAATTCGAAGCGATTCATCACCCCGAGCACTTGGCGATTGGCGGTCTTGGCGTAAGAGCCCTCGCTCATGGCCCATCGCTCGGCGGCGATGAATGCCGGACTGACGTCGAGTTTGCCCAGCATGACCTGGAGACTCTCCGGGAATCGCTCCAAGAGAGTTGCCGCAGGTGCCAGAGGAATCAGCAGCGGCAACAGCGACCGCTCGTTGACGAAGAGTGCAACTTGTGGTCGCCAGAAGACAGCCGTGGCATACCAATTTCCGAGTGACGTCGTAGGGTTCTCCACCGCAGGGGCGAAGGGCCCCTTCACCCTAGTGAGGAGTTTCTTCGTCGCGTGGATCGTGTACAAGGTTCTTCAAGTTTGCACCACCGGGTGACCACCCTGGGAATGACCTCTCTTCAGTTGACGGTCTGAATTGAGACGCTGCCACCGTTGCTAGAGGGCGAAATCGCTGAACAGCCCCCTGCTGATGACGACGCCTTTTCTGAAGAACCGTGGGATGACTCGTGAATTCTATTGCGAAATATGAGGCGAAAATGCTCTAAAAGTCCTGGTGGGGCTGGTGGGCCGCCCGGGTCTCGATCCCGGCACCTTGGGATTAAAAGGCCATCGAGTTCATCATTCTCTATTCATTAGATTCAGAGAACCCCATATTCATAGGGTTTTGCGTTCAGCACGTTCAGTGCGTTCCGTGGCTATCGAGAAATGTTAGGGATGAAATTAGGGATTTTTCCACCCGATCCTGGCGTCCGCGATTCAACAACGGCCAGCGCGCGGCAGGGGATCATTCCTCCGTCGCAGTAAGAAATCCCGTCTGGGCGTCTAGAGAAGAATGGATGCAAGTGCATCGGCCGTTTGCGGAAGATCTCGATTCCGGAGAGCATCGATCGCGCTCGCAGGCGTGACCGGGGGATTTTGAAGACTCGCGATTTGCTCCGAAAAGGCTGCGACCACTGATGCCTCGCTTAGATCCATAAGACCGAGAAGGAAGTCGTCGGGGTGGAGGGCCTCTATGTCGTGGCTTTCTAGAATTGATGCCGGAAAGTCTTTGAGATTGAAAGTCACTATTGCTTGGGCCTGCGACCGAATCGCCGCGGCCAATACGTGGCGATCTCGCTCGTCAGGAAGCTCTAGACCGTCGATCAGTGATTCGTAGCCAGTGACGAGACAGTCGGGAACTGCCTCAATCATTAATCTTCGCGTGCGCTCCAATCGTTTTGGGTCAAGATCTGTTCGTCGTCGAAGAATCGATACTTCCATTTCGTCGAGAATGTCGTCGCTCCATCTTGCGCGCAAGTTAAGTTGCCGCTTTCCCGTCACTCTGATCAAGAGATCGCGGATCGCGGGATCGTGTAAGACGCACGCATCGTAAATAACTACGAACGCCACAACTATTCGCTATAGAGGCCCAGTTCCTCGGCCTCATGCGTCAGGTCTTTGTAGACAGATTGGCGATGCTGTTCATCTTTACGCTGATGCGCAAGTACGTCGAGGAGACGAATCCTTCTGTGGGACCCCACTTTTCGGAAGGGGATCTCACCAGACTCCAGAAGCCCTACGAGAAACGGACGAGAAACATTCAGAAGATCCGCTGCTTGCTGGGTGGTTAACTCGGCGTGAATTGGAGCAACCGTAACCGCATTCCCTTTCGCCAACTCATCAAGAACTTCGATGAATAGTCTGAAAGCTTGAGCGGGGACTGTGATTTTCGTGTCGGGAGCGTCATCTACGCATAGGACAAGTCGCCCCGACGGTGATGGGTGAAGTCGCAGATACGAAGCGAGCATCGCCGCGGCGTCCGCGGCGTGCGAGGACGCTTCGTCGTCTGGAATTACTAGATCCTGAAGATTGATTGAAGACATGGATTGATTATGGCACAAGATAGGCCCTAAACGCAACAAACAAAATAAACGAAGTAATCAAAAGGGACAACTCTTGTCCTTCCGGCCGACCCGAGAGTCGGATTGCTGGGTGTCCACATTTCCTGGGGAGTCTCAGTGATCGACCATTGTTCAATCCGCCAGTCGGAGTACGTGCGGATCACCGAAGCGAACTTGCATGCTAAATGGAGTCAAGGGGATTGGAACCCCGATCGCTTGCATTCCCAGTTCGCCGATAGCAGCTCGCAATCTCACGCGCAGTGAATCATTGGTGTTGGACTCCACTGAAGTCCTTGCGTGAGTTCGACCAAGTCGCTGGGCCTGGGGTTCTTCACTCTCAAGTACACCTTGGGAACATTGTCGTGCCGAGCTTCGAGTGCACAACCGGCGACGGTTGGCAGTTGGCTAGGGCCACGACCACCGGTACCCGGCGCAATCCAATGGATCGACACCGACCTAATGCGCGGTCGAGAAGCCGATCAATCGTTGGTAAGGGTCGCAGCCCCAGGAAGGTGGCCGGTCTGGCTCAGGATCTTCTTGAACGTTCGACCGGTCGCCCGGCGATACACCAACTCGACGAGGAAGCTCGCGGCGAGGGTGACGCCTAGCGCAATGGCGGAGGACGGTGACGTGCTGACCATGTTGTAGAAGAGAACCGCAAAAAGGGACAGGCACGTGACTACCGATGCCATGACGGGCCACGCCTTGGCGCCGGTCTGATCTCGGATCCTGAGATGACCGATGCTGACCGCTGCGTACACGAGGAGGAACCCGGCGCTGCCCATGGAGGCCACGGCGCTCAGGGGGAAGACCAGGACGAACACGAGGACCAAGGCGGAGGTGATGAAGAGTCCCTCCACGTCACGACCCCAGAGCTTGCGATCGAACCCCGGCGGGAGACCCCCATTCTTGGCGATCTGGTAGGCAATATTCGTCGAGCCGAACAGCGTGGCGTTCACGGCTGACGCCGTGGAAAGCAGCGCCGCGATGGCGATCAACCGGAAGCCCGTCTGGCCGAGCGACGGTCGGGCCGCCACCGCCAAGGCCGAGTCTCCGAGTCCTCGGAGCGAGGCGAGGGGCACGTTGGTCACCACGCCGGTGCTGATCAACACGTAGAGCACAATCACGATGGCGACACTTCCGTAGATGGCGCGCGGCAGTTCAATCGCCGGTTTGGCCATGTTCGCCGCAGCGTTGGTGATCAGTCCGAAGCCCTCGTACCCAACGAACACGACTCCGGCCCCGGTCAGTATTCCGAGGGGACCCGGCCACGACGAAGGTGCCAGCCGGGCCAGATCGTGTCTGCTGAGCGCGACGTACGCGGCGACGATGAAAACGACGAGAATTCCCACCTTTAGGATCACGATGGCCGACTCGGCTCGACCCATGATCCGGCTGCCGAGAAAGTTGACAGTCATGAACGCGAGGACCACACCCACCGCCCAGGTCTTCGAGGGGAGACCGATGAAGGTGCTGGCGTACGCGGCGAACGCGGTGGCGTAGAGGGCGATCGTGATGATGTAGCTGAAGTACTGGAAGAGGTTGAACGATCCCGAGACCGCGCCCTCGCCGAAACCGCGAACGATGAAGGTGACCGAGCCCCCGACGCTGGGGAAAGTCTTGCTGAGTGCGACATAACTGTAGGCGGCGAGACCGGCCACGACCCCGCCAATCACGAAGGAGATCGGCGTGGCGGAGCCTGCGAGACCCGCCACCACCCCGAGGACCGAAAAGATCCCGGCGCCGACCATAGCGCCAACTCCAATGCTCATTGCAGCGACCACTCCGATGGACGATTTCTTTGCCGGATTGGTCATCGGCTTCCTTGACCGCTGTGCCAAAGAACCCCGTCTCTCACTTCTCGGCGAGCAGTTCAGCCTTGGCCTTACCGAGCGCAGCCAAACCGTCGGCTGGCACTTCGGGGGATTTCAGGCCCATCTGGTCGATCGCGTCGACGACGACGCCGCCGACCAGTGCCCGTAGCGCGTACTTGTGGTCGGCCGGCACCACGTACCACGGTGCCCACTTGGTCGAGGTGGCGCTGAGTGCCTCCTCGTACGCGCTCTGGTACTCGTCCCAGTGCTGGCGCTCGGCGAGGTCCGCCACCGAGAACTTCCAGTTCTTCGACGGATCCTCCAGGCGGCTGAGGAATCGATTCTTCTGTTCCTCCTTGGACACGTGCAGGAAGACCTTCACGATTCGAGTCTTGCTCCGGTGCAGATGGTGCTCGAAGGCGTTGATGTCGCCGTAGCGGTCCTGCCAGAACTTCTCGTCGGGTCCGTCACTGGGCTTCTCGTGTGTCTTGTCCAAGAGGTCGGGGTGCACGCGGGTCACGAGCACGTCCTCGTAGTAGGAGCGGTTGAAGATGCTGATGGCGCCGAGTTCGGGCAGCGCCTTCGAGCATCGCCACAAGAAATCGTGGCCGAGCTCCTCGGCCGAGGGCTGCTTGAAAGCCTCGACCCGACATCCCTGGGGATTCACGCCCGACATGACGTGCTTGATCGTCCCGTCCTTGCCGGCCGCGTCCAGGGCTTGGAGCACGATCAAGAGCGCGTGCGTGCCGTCCGCCCAGAGCAGCTCCTGCGCTGCGGCGAGTTCGTCGACGAACTCGCCGAGGTCCTCTTCGGCGACCTTCTTACGCTTCTCGCCGTGCCTGTCCTTGTCCTGGGAACCCAGCCAGTCCGACGCCACGTGCTTAGTGCTGCGCGCGTCGAGGCCAGCGGATTCACCGGGCTTGACCTTCATTTCGGCCAGGACTTCCTTGTTGAGTTTCATGTCGACTTCTCCTTCTGTGAAGCATCTTGTGCGTCCTCAACGCCGGCGTGCGCTTCGCACCATTCGCAGCGCCGCCGTCCGTCGCTGCCCGCGATGTCGTGGCCGTCGCGGGTGATCGCCTGGGCGTAGGGGCACGCGACAAGGTCGTGGTACACGGGTTGGTCGACGTCGGTGTCGGTGTGAAACGGCGCCACGCCCGCGTGCGCATCGCACCATTCGCAGCGCCGACGACCACCGGTGCCCGCCAATGCGTGGCCGTCGCGGTTGATCTCCTTGCCGTAGGGGCACGCGCTGGTGTCGTGGTACACCGGCTCGCCCGGGCTGGTGTCGACGTCGGTGTGAAACGGAGCGACGC
The DNA here is from genome assembly GCA_963804325.1 of uncultured Acidimicrobiaceae bacterium. GTDB lineage: Bacteria > Actinomycetota > Acidimicrobiia > Acidimicrobiales > RAAP-2 > RAAP-2. The sequence continues at coordinate 765,616 of CAWDPT010000009.1, read as the reverse complement.
TGGCGGCCATTGCGGCCAGGTCGGCTCGCGAGCGGCGTCCGCCCACCGAACCTGCGTCGTCCGCAGCCGTACCCGACGGATCGAGCACTCGATAGCCCAGCAACTTCACCCGGTCGGTGACGACGAACCACACGAGCGCGTAGCCCCACACGAGGGCTGCGTAGCGCCACCCGAGTGGCGTCATGAAGATCCCGAACACCGCGATGCACGTCGCCAGTGCCTGCGTGCCGATCACGGCCAGCAGGAGAATACGAGCGGGACGGATGGACCAGAACGGGCCGCGGGTGCGGGCCTGGAAGATCGTCAGATGTCCAGCTACCGACAACGTGAGGTACATCATGGTGCGAAGCTCGGGGTGGCCGAGGTGAAAGACCCGATCGCCGAGGTAGAACATGCCGAACGCGGCCACGGGGCCAACGACACCGAGAATTGTTGCCATCCCGAGCACGACGCGCATGTTCCACGCCTCGGGCTGATTGCGGTAGCGAACGTTGTCGTAGGCGATGGACAGGATCGCCCCGTCGTTGAGCAGCGCCAGCAGCACGATCTGCATGGCCGTCACCGGGAAGAAGTTGAAGATCAGGATCACGAGCGAGATGAACAGCAAAACGCGCAGCGTCTCGGCGATCCGGTAGATGGCGTAGCTGTTCATTCGCTGGAAGATCTTGCGGCTCTCCTTGATCGCGTCGATGATCACGGACAGGCCGGGCGTGGTGAGCACGATCGAGGCCGCCGCGCGCGCCGCGTCGGTCGCGCTGGAAACGGCGATTCCGCAGTCGGCTTTTTTGAGAGCGGGGGCGTCGTTGACACCGTCACCGGTCATACCGACAATGTGGCCCCGCTTCTGGAGCACGTCCACGATGTGGTACTTGTGCTCCGGGAACACCTGGGCGTAACCGTCGGCGCTTTCGACTGTTCTCGACATCGCCGCGGTCTCGGTGCGCTTCGTGTCGCCCAGGCTCGCGGCGTCGAGGATGTCCGTGCCCATCCCGAGGGTCCTGGCGGTCTCGGACGCAATGGCCAGCGCGTCGCCGGTGACCATCTTGACCTCGACGCCCATCTGGCGCGCGGTGGCGATGGTCGCCTTGGCGTCGGCGCGCGGTGGATCGAACAGGGGCAGCACGCCGAGGAACTGCCAGGCGCTGTTTCCTTCGGCGCGGGCAACGCCGAGTGAGCGGAACCCGCGCGCGGCGAACTCGTTGACCGCCTGGTCGACGCTCGCCTTCACCTTCTTGGCGTTGGCCGAGAGGGCCAGAATCACCTGGGGTGCGCCCTTGGTGACTTTGAACGAGGAGCCCCCCGCGGCCTTCACCGTCGCCTCGGTGCGCTTGCCGACCGGCTCGAACGGCTGGAAGTGCTCCACGTGGTATCCCCGTAATGATTGACGGCTCTCCAGGCCCGCGAGAACGGCCAGGTCGATGGTGTCGTTGTCGTCGGCGCGCGACGCCAACGCCGCGTCCAAAATGACGTCCTCGACCGAGACACCTTCTATCGCGAAGGGGTCGCCGAGCGTGAGCTTGTTCTGGGTGAGGGTGCCGGTCTTGTCCGTGCAGAGCACGTCCACCCCGGCCAGTTCCTCGATCGCCACGAGGCGGCTGACGATGGCCTTCTTCTTCGCGAGAAGACGTGCGCCAACGGCCATCGTCACGGACAGCACCGTCGGCATCGCGACGGGAATCGCGGCCACGGTGAGGACGAGGGCGAACTGGAGTGTGTCTAGGAACGGGTCGTCGCGAATGATCGAAACGACGATGATCACGCTCACCATGGCGATGGCCAGGATGATCAGGTACGTCCCGATCTTCAGCACGGCGCGTTGGAAATGGCTGATGGTTTGGCTGTCCTGGACGAGCTCGGCGGTCTTGCCGAAGTACGTGTTCGTGCCCGTGGCGTAGACGAGGGCACCGATCTCGCCCTGGCGGATGATCGACGCGGAGAAGACCGAGTCGCCCGGACCACACGTGGCGGGCAACGACTCACCGGTCAGCGCCGACTGGTCGACCTCGACCGGATCTCCCTCGAGCAGACGCGCGTCGGCGGGGACGATGTCACCCAGGCGCAGCCGGATGACGTCGCCCGGGACGAGCTCTCGCGCCGGGGGATTGATCCACTGGCCGTCGCGCAGCACCCGGGCCTTGATCGCGAGCTCCGCCTTCAGGGCGTCGATGGCCTTGCCGGCTTGGTGCTCTTCCCAGAACCCGATGCTGGCGTTGGCGAGCAGCAAGATCAAAATGATGATGAAGTCGGGCCAGTGGCCCAAGACGCCCGATAGAACGACGGCGACCTCGATCATCCATGGGATTGGCCCCCAGAAGTAGCCCAGGAACTTCTGGAACTGGTTGACCTTCTTCGCTTCGATCTCGTTCGGCCCGTACTGTTCCAGGCGGGTGGTCGCCTCGGCCTGAGTGAGGCCCTTCGGCGACGACACGAGGCGCTTCTCCACCTCGGCCAGGGGCAGGGTCTTCAGGTCGTCGTTCGTGTCGGACTTTGATTTGGGTTTCGCTCCGGGGCCCTCGGACGGGGGACCGTCAGACTTCGCACTCGACATGTCGCACTCCTTCGTATGGCACAGGCCTAATGATTCTGACGCTACGTCTCCTTACGGCCACTCGCCTCGCGAAGGGACTACGACTGATCATCAGACTGCAAGATCTTGGTCAAAGGACGGAGGATACGTGATGTCTTTAGTATATGCAATAATTAGTGTATGAACAAATGTGACTCCGAATCACCCGACTCGGTGGTCGACGCCGTACTGTCTGCCAGTCGGGTGCTCGTCGCGGTTGCAGCACGTTCTCTCGCTGACATCGCCGAGGAGGTCACGCTCACTCAGTACCGGACCCTCGTCGTGCTCGCGTCGCGAGGACCGCAGAATCTGGTCGGATTGGCCGAAGCGGTCACGGTGACGCCGGCCACCGCGACACGAATGTGCGATCGTCTCGTGAAGAAGAAGTTGATCGTTCGTCAGTCGGAACAGGACGATCGTCGCCAGGTGCGCCTCGCGCTGACGAAGAAGGGTCTCAAGCTGGTCGGTGCCGTCACGAATCGCCGTCGTCGCGAGATCGAAGCGATCCTCAGCACGATCGCCCCCGAGGAGCAGTCCGTTCTCGTGCAGGCCCTGAGCCAGTTCGCGGCGGCGGCGGGTGAGGTCCCCGAACAGGACTGGTCAACCGGGTGGGACCTTTAGATGCCTCGTAGCAACGTGGTCGGCACGCGCCGGTGGCAACGAGGAATGCGCTCTGCTCAGGTGCGCAGTGGCCGGTGGCTCGCGTCGGCGACCTACACTCAGAAGTGGCTCGTGCTCGGTACCCTCGTTGGCATCATCGCGGGACTTGGCGCCGTCGTCTTCTACGAGGCACTGCGCCTCGCGACGTACGTCTTCCTCCAGGTGCTCGCGGGTTACAAGGTCCCTCTCCCCGCGAGTGAGGGCGGGGCAGTGGCGTCATCGCACTTCGCACGACCGTGGGCCATACCGCTCATCGCGTGCGTGGGCGCGCTGGCCGGAGCGATCCTAGTCTTCGCCGTGGCGCCCGAAGCCGAGGGCCACGGTACCGACGCGGCGATTGCGGCGGTGCACCACAACCCCCGCGGCGTGCGGCTGCGAACAGTGTTCGTGAAGATCGTCGCCTCGGCGCTCACCATCGGCTCGGGAGGCTCGGGCGGGCGAGAGGGGCCGACCGGCCAGATCAGCGCAGGGTTCGGCTCGTTCCTCGCCCGGTTCCTCGACCTCAGTCCCTCGGACGCGCGCATCACCGTCGCGAGCGGGATCGGCTCGGGTATCGGGGCGATCTTCGGTGCGCCCCTCGGTGGCGCGGTACTGGCCACCGAGATCCTGTACCGCGACGACTTCGAGGTCGAAGCCCTGCTGCCCTCGTTCATCGCATCCATCGTGGGCTACGCGGTGTGGGGGTCCTTCGAGGGGTTCGGGCCGCTCTTTGGTTACGTTGGGAACTATCAACTCACGAGCGCCGTGCAGTTGGGGTGGTTCGGAATCATCGGCATCCTCGGCGGACTGGTTGGCCTGCTCTACGCCAAGGGTTTCTACGGCATGGCCGCGTTCTTCAGCCGGCTCTCCGTCCCTCGCTGGGTCCGTCCGGCGATCGGTGGCCTGATTGTCGGCTGCGTTGCGCTGGCTATCCCCGAGGTGCTCGGCACCGGCTACGGCTGGATACAAGTGGGCCTTGGAGCCCAGCTCCTGCACATCCCGCTCTGGATCGTGCTCATCCTGCCCTTCGCGCGCATCGCGACGACCGGACTCTCGATTGGCTCGGGCGGCTCGGGCGGCATCTTCGGACCAGGCATGGTGATCGGCGCCTTCGTCGGGGCCGCGGTCTGGCGCCTGCTCGAACCGGTCGTGCCGAGCCTCGGCCACGACCCCGCCCCTTACGTCATCGTCGGGATGATGGCCTGCTTCGGGAGTATTTCGCGCGCCCCGCTGGCGGTGATGCTGATGGTCGCCGAGATGACGGGAACGCTCTCGCTGATCGTGCCGGCCATGCTGGCGGTCGGCCTCGCGACGCTGATCGTGCGCCGCAATGACGACACCATCTATCGCAGCCAGCTGCGCAGCCGGGCCGAGTCCCCGGCGCACCGCATCCTCACTGGTCTTCCACTGCTCGCCATGGTGACCGCCTCGCAGGCCATGGCCCCGGCTCGATGCGTGCTGGCCGAGCCCGGTAAGCCTTCAACATTCCTAACCCAGATGGAGGAAAGCGAGGTCAGCGCCGCACCGCTGGTCGATCCGCAGGGTCACTACGTCGGGGTGGTCACAATAGAGGCCCTGCAGAGGGGTACCGGCGACGTCAGCGCCGCGGATGTCGAGGGCCTGGTCGACTCCACATTCGCACCAGTCCACGAATCAGTGCATCTGGACGTCGTCCTCGACACCCTGACCTCGACGCCGCAGACGTGGGCCGCCGTCATCGACGACGAGCGACGGGTCGTCGGCACGATCGCCATCACGGACATCGTGCGCAACTACCGGCGAACGATGCAGGCCAACCTACGTCGAGCCGCTGAGTTGGGCGGGTCCACTGGGATTTCAGAGATCACGGTCGCGCACAATTCCCCCATAGTCGACGTGCCGCTTCGCTCATCTTCGATACCGCGCGGTGTACTAATCACTGCCATCGAGCGTGGGCGCGACGTCATTCGGCCGACTGGCGAGACCATCATCAGATCTGGTGATCATCTGATGGTGCTCGGTGGTTCGGACGATCTGGACCTTCTTGGTCAACTCGCGTCATCCAAGCAGTAGTGAATCGCACTGGCGAAATGGGGCAGCATAGTCTCGCAATGGCGTAGAAACGTGAGGCGTGAAAACAGGTGACTACGCGACAATGGTCTTCCCCGTGGGGAATCCCAGAAGGTTAGGACTCAAACCGAGGGAAGTGGGATGGATGGGACTGCTTGCGTTTCAGTTGACGATCTCGATTCATGGGTTGTTGCCTCCGTCAATGGGCATGCGGGCGAACCGCTCTTGATCGATCCACGAAGGTTTCACTCGGTCGTCACAGCATCGGTCGTTAGATTTTGTTTCTTCCGCGATCTTCAGCACATCGGAGGGACAGAATGTGGGATTTGTGTGGAACGAATTCGCGAGAACTTTCCAAAGTCCTTTGTACTACTGGTGGGCCGCCTGGGTCTCGATCCCAGCACCTTGGGATTAAAAGTCCCCTGCTCTTCCCGATGAGCTAGCGGCCCGATGGCTTTTGAAAAGTCATCTGTGCAATCTTTCACTCACTGCCGATACACGGCTCATGGGAGCCTACTAATTCCCGTACACAGTTCCGGAATTGCCTAGCCGCTGAAATAGTGGCAAATCGGAACACGCGACGACGAGGTCGCAAATGTGCCGTAGGGACTTGGGAGGAGCGACCACCGAAATCCCTGGCGAGGTGGTAGTACGACGCGACAAAGTGTGCCAGCCACCTGTTCTGTCGGAGATCTCAGTGACATTATTCGGTCACTCCGTAACGAGGACGACGATGGCATGAGTAACAATTTCCGCGTTGCTGCCTACCGCTTTCGAGCGACGTTGGTTCGTCAACGAGGCGGTTACGTGAGCCTCATGCTCTTGGTTGCGTTGTTGGGCGGACTTTCGATGGCGTCGCTCGCCGGTGCACGGCGAACTGACTCATCGTTCCCGATCTACGTGGCGAGTACCAATCCATCGACGATGGAGGTCCTCTCCGGATTCGATGATCCGTCGTTCGGCATGCACAGTGGCTACAGTCCAAAACTCGACGGCGAGATCGCGCGTCTCCCGTTCGTCGAGCAGACGGCCGTGGCGATTGGTTTCGATGGCAACGTCAACCTGAACGGCGTCAAGGGCGTGCACCCTCACGCGAGCGCTGGCGAGACGCCGCCAACCATCATCGGCGGATCGGAGTACTTAACTCTGGACAAGGTGACACTGTTAGCGGGCCATTTATTCGAGCCAGGTCGGCCCAACGAGGCGGTCGTCAATGCGCAGGCTGCTCGAGAGATGGGCGTGCACGTCGGCTCCGTGATCCAAGTCCCGTTCTATACCGATAGCGAAACGTCGAGCCCGTCGTACAACGGACCGCCGTACTTGTCTCCCAAGATCGAGATCGTTGGCGAAATCGTCATCAACAGCACCGTGGTCCAAGATCAAATTGGCGCGCTCAACTCCAGCGTGGTGTTGATGTCCCCGACGTTGACCAAACGGTTGGAAACGTGCTGCTCGTACTACACGGGATTGGCGATAAAGGTCCGCGGTGGAGCGCCCAACGCAACGAAGGTTCGCGAGGAGGTCAACAAGATCGATCCGCTCAACAAGTTCGGAATCACCGGCGGGAACAGCGTCACGCAGATCCTCGCCAAGGCACAACAAGAGATCAAGCCGGAAGCCATTGCGCTCGGCGTGTTCGGGCTCATCGCGGGCATAGCGGCACTCCTGATTGGCGGACTGACCATTGGACGAATGATGCGAACCGGAGCCACAGAGATGCGCACGCTCCAAGCACTCGGCGCCAACACTCCGATGGCGCTCGGGGCAGGTTTGATGGGCGTGTCGCTCGCCGTGGTCATGGGTGCGCTGCTGGCGGTGGTGCTCGCGATCTCGTTGTCACCGCTCTCGCCGCTCGGACCTGCGCGTTTCGTCTATCCGTACCGGGGTGTCTCCTTCGACTGGACGGTGCTCGGCATCGGGGTCGTGGCGCTGGTCGTGGCGCTCGAGTCGATCGCGCTCGTACTCGCACGCCGAGAACTACGTCGACAGCGTCTTGGTCGGCGAATCGATCAACTGGCGCAACACTCGTGGGTCACTCGTGCGACGACGACATCGGGCGTTCCGCTCCCTCTGGCCACGGGTCTGCGATTCGCTTTGAAGTCCGACCGCGGAGCGAATGCCGCACCCGTGCGATCGGCGATCCTCGGTGCGGTCTTGGCGGTCGCGGTCCTGGTCACCACCGTCACCTTCGGGGCCAGTCTCGACAATCTCGTGTCGCATCCGTCGCTGTACGGATGGAACTGGAACTACGCGCTCCTGTCAGGATTCGCCGGCCAGGAGAACATGCCCGCGCCGCAAGTGACCGCGATGTTCGACCACGACAAGTACGTGGGGTCGTGGTCGGGAGCGAACTTCGTCGGCGGCACGTTGGATGGTCAATCGGTCGAGATGATGGCCGAGAAGCCCGGTGCTCGCGTCGGGCCGCCGATACTCTCCGGACACGGACTCGAGGCGGCGAATCAAGTGGTCCTGGGCGACGCGACACTGTCCGCACTCCATAAGCGACTCGGTGACACCGTGACCTTCTTCAACGGCAAGACGAAGTCAACGACGTTGACGATCGTCGGCACGGCGACGATGACCCCGATCTCCAAGGGTCTCGAAATGGGGACCGGTGCACTGGTGGCCACGAGCAATTTCACCCCGGCCCTGCTGAACCCGCAGCAGAGTTCGATTCCGGGTCCCCAAGCCGTTCTCATTCGTTTCCGCACGGGCGTCAACACAGCGGCCGCTCTTCGGAGCGTTCACACGATCATCGGCAAATTGAAACGTGTGCCCAATGATCAGGGCAACGCGGGCGGACTGGTCTCGCAACTTCGACCGGCCGAGATCGTCAACTATCGGACCATGGGTACAACGCCGGCCATCCTCGGTGGCGGACTGGCTCTCGGGGCGGTCGCCGCATTGGCGCTCACGCTGGTGGCTTCGGTTCGTCGTCGGCGCCGCGAAATTGCGCTCTTGAAGACACTGGGCTTCGTTCGACGCCAACTCGCGGTCGCCGTGGCGTGGCAGTCGAGCATCGCGGTCTCGATAGGCGTCGTCGTCGGGGTACCGATAGGAATCCTGCTGGGTCGCGAACTTTGGAACCTCTTCGCGCACGAGATCGACGCGGTCCCGATGCCGAGCGTTCCCGGCCTTGTCATCATCCTCATCGTCGTTGGCGCGCTTCTCCTCGCCAACGTCGTCGCGGCCGTCCCGGGAAGGATGGCGGCCAAGACCTCTACGGCACTCGTGCTGCGAGAAGAGTGAGACCGTAGAACCGGAGCGGCCGGGTAGTTTGGACGTGTGTCCAACTACGCCAACGAGAGTGTCAGCGCCATCGAGTCAACGTTGAACGACGTGGATCGCGCCCTCGAGCGACTACGCAGCGGTACCTACCGAACCTGCCAGGTCTGCCACGCGCAAATCGACGAAAGCGTCCTCGTCGCGAGTCCGCTGCTCGCCAACTGCCCCGCCCACCCAGAACTCGCCTAGGGTCCGAATCAAAAATCCCGGCGGCCTGCGCCACCGGGATTCTCAATGCTTTGCCTTACTTCTTCGTTGCCCAGAAGAGTTCGGCGATGGCGTCGATCTCACTGAGAAGGCGGTCAGCGACGTTGACGTCGTTCGTCTTCTTGGCCTCGCCGGCGCTCTTGGTCGCCATCCAGAAGAGGTCGTGCAGGTTCGGGAACTCCTTGAGATGGTCGACCTTGAAGTAGTCGGTCCACAGGACCCAGAGGTGGTGCTTCACGAGGTCGGCGCGCTCTTCTTTGATGAACGTCGCGCGGACCTTGAAGTCGTCATCGCTTGACGCGTTGTACTTCTCCATGCAGGCCTTCACTGACTGTGCTTCGATCCGGGCTTGGGCCGGGTCGTACACGCCACAGGGCAGATCGCAGTGCGCATGTACGACACGCGGCGTGGCGGCGTCCAGCAATGCATTGATTCGGGTCAGAAGCGTCATAGCTTCACCTTTCGGTTGTCGTTCGTGGTGATGTCGGCATAGTACCGTTCGCCATTTGAAGATTAGCGAGGACCCTCGTCTATCGTTCACTGGAATGGACCGGTTCAAGGAGTTGATCGACCGGCTCAGGGAGTTCGTCAAACCGAGCGTGACCGTCGAAGGTACGTCAATGGCGCCGACGTATCTACCCGGTGAGCGGATCACAGCGCTGCGAAAGTGGCGACCGGTGCGAAAAGGCGACGTCGTGTTGCTGCGCGATCCTCGAGACGTAAATCGGTGGCTATTGAAGCGATGCGTCCAGCGAGTCGGGCGCCAACTCGACCTGCGCGGCGACAACGTCGCAGCGTCGGCCGATTCGCGTGAATTCGGCCTGGTGGACGTGCGCGACGTGGTCTATATCGTCCTTCCGCAATCGGCCCACTGAGCAGTTCCCCTGTTGAATCAGGGTTAACGCCGGTAGGATGCCCCCGTGGCTCGACTCGCCGTCCTCTCGTATCACACGTCGCCCCTCGCCCAACCCGGAACGGGAGACGGCGGAGGAATGAACGTCTACGTCCGCGAACTCTCGAGTGCGCTCGCGCGACTCGGACACGACGTGGACGTCTATACCCGGCGCGATACCACCCAGGTGCGCGACACCGTGCACGTCGAGCCGGGCTTTCGTGTCCACTTCGTCACCGCTGGTCCCGCCGCACCGCTCGACCGCGAGGGACTCACCAATCACGTGGCGGAGTTCACCGATTCGGTCGCGACGCTCTTTCGCTGCCACGGTACGCCTGACGCCATCCACGCGAACTACTGGCTGAGCGGACTCGCCGGTCACCGGCTCAAACACGAGCTGAATATCCCGCTGATCATGACTTTCCACACGCTCGAACGAGTGAAGGCCGAACTCTACGAAGGTGAGTCCGAAGACCGCGCCTTTCAAGAGGCCGCCATCTTCGCCTGCGCCGACGCCGTCCTCGCCAGTTGCGAGGTCGAGGCCGAACAGTTCGTGCGTTTCTACAACGCCGATCCGCAGCGCGTGCACATCGTGCCCCTCGGCGTCGAACACGCATTCTTCGCTCCGGGCTATCGACCCCAGGCCCGTCGGGCCCTCGGCATCACCGGCGAGGACGCGATGTTGCTCTTCGTCGGTCGACTCCAGGCCTTGAAGGGCGTCGACCTCGCGCTCGAGACATTGATCGAGCTTCGTGGGCGGGGTCGCAACGCCATGCTGGCCATCGTCGGGGGACCGTCGGGACCGGACGGACGGGCGACGCTCGCCCAACTGCACCGGCGCGTCGAGGAGGCGGGTGTCATCGAACACGTCAGTTTCGTCGCCCCCCAGTCGCACCAACTGCTGTCGACGTGGATGCGCGCCTCGGACGTCATGTTGGTACCGAGTCGCTCCGAGAGTTTCGGGCTCGTGGCATTGGAGTCATCGGCCTGCGGCACGCCCGTCGTGGCGAGTGACGTCGGGGGCCTGATGACGTTGATCGAGCCCGGGGTCACCGGATTCCTCATCGGTGAGCGCGACGCCAAGGTCTGGGCCGACGCCGTGGAAGTGACGCTCGATTCGCGCAACGCGACGACGATGTCCAACGCCGCGGTCCTGCTCGCTCGCCGTTACACCTGGCGTTCGGCCGCGCAGTCCCTCGCGGACCTGACGGAGCAGTTGGCGCTCTCGGGGCTCGTTCGCTGTTGACGTGACCCGCGCTCCTCTCGGCGACACGAACTCGGCGCGACACCTGGACGAGACCGTGTCGTCGTGGGCGAAGCAGTGGCAGGCCAGCGCACTGCTCGGCGTGGAACACCAGCCGTCGCCCGATGACCGGGGACACTTCCACTGGCTCATTCGCCTGAAGGGCGACGAGAAAGACGTGATCACGCTGTGGCTCTCGTTGCGACAGCGAACCGTGCACATCGAGACGGAGGTCATTCCCGCGCCGGAGGAGAATCGCGAGACGCTCTACCGGTTCTTGTTGGTGAAGAACGCCGAGATCCGCGAACTGCACCTCGCGATCGGTCCGGAAGACGGTATCTACCTGATGACACAGATTCCGATCGGCGAAGTGACGGTCGAACGTCTCGACGAAGTCGTCGGCGCGACGCTCACCTACGTCGAGGAGATCTACCCAACGGCCATGACCATGGGACTGTCGTCGCTCTATCGCCGCCGCCGCACGTCGTGACAACCCTGTAGCGTTCAAACGTGGCGTACAAACTGATCATTGTTGGCGGCGGACGAATTGGATCGGCCCTAGCCGAAGGGCTCGTGGACGCGAAGTGGTGTCCGACCAGCGATCTGGCGGTCGTCGAGACCTCGCTCGAGCAGCGCGACGTGCTGGCCGGACGCCTCCCGGGCGTCGCTATCATCGCGTCGCTGGAGATCGAACACATCGATGATTCGAGCGGTGTCGTTGTGTGCGTAAAGCCCGAGCACGCCGAAGCCGTCATGCGTTTGGCCGGTGCGATGGGTGCGACGCGTCTGTTGTCGGTCGTGGCGGGACTGTCGACGGCGCGCATCGAGGCCACGTTGCCCTCGCCGATTGCCGTGATCCGCGCCATGACGAACACGCCGGTCTTGGTGCGAAAGGGCGTGAGCGCGATCGCCGGCGGCGCGCACGTGTCCAAGGACGATCTCGACTGGGCCGAATCGATCCTCGGTGCCGTCGGCACGGTCGTTCGCGTGACCGAACGCAACATCGACGCCGTGTCCGGTCTCTCCGGGCCGATGCCGGCCTATCTGTACTTGGTGGTTGAGGCCCTTATTGAAGCCGGCGTCCACCAGGGCCTCTCGCGTGACGTGGCGCATCAACTCGTTATCGGTACCTTCGAAGGCTCGGCCGCCTTGTTGACCTCGACCGGTGCGACACCTGAGGAGCTTCGCCATCAAGTGACCTCTCCGGGTGGAACGACCGCGGCGGGACTGCGCACCCTGGAGCATCGCGCGGTTCGTTCGGCGTTCATCGACGCCGTGACGGCCGCGGCGGACCGCAGTCGACAAATGGGTCGTTGAGGGTCCTACTAACGTTGCACCATGGCGACGCCGCGTCTTCGACCGAGGAAGCTCTCTGAACCGACGATCGCTCGATTGCCGGTCTATCAACGCATCGCGGAGAGTTGGACGTTACGCGGACTCAATCGCATTGACTCCCAGCAGATCGGTGAGATGGCGGGCGTCACGGCGACGACGGTGCGACGTGACCTCGCCGGACTCGGATCGTTCGGCACGCGCGGCGCCGGCTACGACGTGCAGGTCCTCAACGAACGGATTGCCGAAGCCCTCGGCCACGACCGTCAGTACGACGTGGTCGTCGTCGGCATCGGCAACCTCGGACGCGCGCTCGTGAATTCGACGAACTTCTTGATTCGCGGCGCGCAGCTCGGCGCGCTCTACGACAACGACCCCGACGTCGTGGGCACGAGCGTGGCCGGTCACGTCGTGAAGTCACTCGAGGACCCGATCGTTGCGGCCACCGTCGCGGTCATCTGCGTGCCGCCGGAGGCGGCCCAGGCGGTCGCCGACCGACTCGTGAGCGCCGGCATCCACGCGCTGCTCAACTTCGCACCGCAGGTGCTCAACGTGCCGATCGGCACCGCCGTGCACTACGTGGACTTTTCGATCGAGTTGCAGATTCTGATGTACCACCTCAACAACGGCACGGGACCGCTCGGTGGGGGACTACTGCACTCACTCGGCATCGCAACGCCGACCGCGATGCGTGGTGCCCTATGAGTCGCGAGGTCATCGCATGGCAGTGATCTCCGTTGGCATCGACCACGAGCACGCCTCGCTCGACCTTCTGGAACGGGCCAGCGTTCCGGAACACGACTGGAGCAAGGTCCTTCGAACCTTGATGAGCCAGCGCAACATTCACGAAGCGGTATTCGTCTCGACCTGTCTGCGCACCGAAGTCGTCGCGGTCATTGACCGCTTCCACGGGGCGATCGAAGAGATCACCCACACGATCGCCGAAGCGACGGGGCTGGCGTCGAGTGAGTTCACCGACCACCTCACCGTCAACTTCGACCGCGCGGTCGCCACGCATCTCTTCAGCGTCGCGTCGGGCCTGAAGTCCGTTGTCCCGGGGGAGTTCGAGGTCCTCGGTCAGCTGCGCCGCGCGTTGGAGTTGGCAATAGAGGAACAGACCGCCGGACCAGAGATCACCGAGCTCTTCCAACGCGCGATCGCCGCCGGTCGTCGGGTGCGCATCGAAACACCGATTGCGCGGGGGAGCACGAGCTTCGCGCAGGCCTCAGTGATGATGGCGACCGACGACCTCGGGGTGGACCTCGATGGCGCTGACGTCATCATCATTGGCGCCGGACAGTTGGCCGGGGGGATCGCGCGCGCCCTGCTCGAACGACCGGCGCGTCTTCGTCGCATGACGATCTGCAATCGGACGATTGAGCGCGCCGAGCACCTTCGCGACGAACTGTCCGACCCGCGCGTGGCGATCGGCTCGCTCGAGGACGTCGCGGACCTTCTCGCTTCGGCCCGCTTGGTCGTGGCCGCGGTCGAGGTACCCTCGCCGGTCATTACGCGCGCCGATCTCGAACGCTGTCGCGAAGACGTCCTCTTTGTCGACCTAGGCCTTCCGCGCGCCGTCGCAAGCGACGTCAGCGGGTTAGCCAACGTTCGGCGTATCGATATCGGCGACCTTCGTGAACGAGTCGGCCAAGCCTTAGGCGATCGACGTGACGCGATCGAGGACGCACAGGAGATCGTCGCCGAAGACGTCGAGAAGTACCTCAATGACCAGCGAGCACGCGGCGCCTCGGCGATCGTGAGCGAACTACGCGAGTACTTCGACGACGTCGTGGCCGGCGAGATGTCGCGCCGCGAGAGCGAACTCGATGGCTTGTCGCCGGAGCAACGCGAGAAAGTTGCCTCGATACTTCGTTCGGTGGTCGCCAAGATCGCCCATCGCCCGACGGTCGTTTTGAAAGAAGCGGCCGGCACCGATCAAGGGACGCGATTGAGCGAGGCCACGCGCACGCTCTTCGATCTATGAGCGAGCTGCGCCTCGCGACACGACGATCGCCATTGGCCCTCGCGCAGGCGGCGTTGGTCCAACGTCGACTGAGTGACAACGGCGTGGCGTCGGTGCTGGTGCCGCTCGAAACACGCGGCGACCGCGAAGTCGACGTGTCCCTCGATCAGCTCGGTGGACAAGGTGTGTTCGCCGTCGAGGTGCAACGAGCCGTGTTGAGTGGCGACGCCGATGTGGCGATACACAGCGCGAAGGATCTTCCGAGTGCAACCCCGAACGGCCTACGGGTGACCTGCGTGCCGGAGCGTCTCGACGCCGCGGACGTTCTGATCGGTCGATCACTCGCGGGACTGGGTCCGGGCGCCACGGTCGCCACCGGTTCGCCGCGGCGTCGGGCACTGTTACTGGAGCGCCGTCCCGACCTTCGCGTCGTGGGCCTGCGCGGCAACATGGCGACACGATTCGCCGCGGCCAACCAGAGTGATATCGACGCGGTCGTCGTGGCCGCGGCCGCGCTCGAACGATTGGGCGAGAACGCACTTGTCGCTGAGCGCCTCGACCCGACCTGGTTCGTTCCTCAGGTTGGACAGGGAGCGCTCGCGCTCGAAGTTCGAGACGATGATGACGTCACCGCCGGACTGCTCGCGCCTCTCAACGTTCACGAGGCGATGACGGCACTGGTGGCGGAACGGGCATTTCTCGCCGAGCTCGGCGCGGGATGCACCGTGGCGTGCGGTGCCCACGCCGTCATTGACAACGACGTGATTCTTCTGAGCGGCGTGATGTTGAGCGTTGATGGAGCACAGAGCGTTCGCGCCACGCTCCACGGCGCCGACCCCGAGGTTCTCGGTCGCGACCTCGCGCTGGAGTTGCGGGACGTGCGCGGCGGCGGAGTATTGGCCGGTTGGCAACGACCATCGTGAACGTCGTGCTCAGCCGTGAAGCAGGTAAGAACGACTCGCTGAAGGAGTGGCTGCCACCGGGAGTGACGGTGCACGAAGTTCCACTCACCACCACGACGTATTTTGATGCGGCCGTGGTTCGCAACGATCTCGAGAGGTCTCGCGCGCACGGGATGTATCGCACGTTGGTCGTCACGAGTGCGCGCAGCGCCGACTACCTCGACGAAGCGAGAGCGTCCTCGACCATGGACGTCACGGTCGTGAGCGTCGGACCGTCGACGACGGCGGCGCTGACGTCACGAGGCGTGCGCGTCGACACGCAAGGCGACGGTTCGGCCGCGTCGCTGGCTCACGACATCACCCAGAGTCCCGTGTTGATACTCGGCGCTCGGTCGATGCGCGAAGAACTCGCCGCGGCGCTGCGTGCCAAGGGACTCGAGGTCGTGTCCATCGCGTGTTACGAGACCGAGGGCGTGACATTGGAGTCCGTTGACATCGAGACCTTGCACGCCGCGGACGTCCTGTTCATCGGCGCGCCTTCGGCCTGGGCCGTGGCGCAGCTCCACGTGCGAGACGAGACCTGGGTCGTCGTGCCCGGCGCGTCGACGGGTGACGCGGTCCGCGTCGACCACGCCCGGGTGATCGAGGGGTGGGGACCCGAGTTGCGATCTCGCCTGGCCGCCATGACCGCTTAGCCTGAAGCGCGACATTCGCGCTGTCCTAGGCTGTATCCGTGTTTCCTACCGAACGACCCCGCCGGCTTCGACGCACACCGGCCCTTCGCCGCCTCGTCGCCGAGACCACGCTCGCGCCCGATGACTTCGTCGCGCCGCTCTTCGTCGCCGAAGGGTTGAGTGAGGCGCGCGAGATTACGTCGCTGCCCGGTCAGTTCCAACACACGGTCGAATCGTTGCGCAAGGAAGTCGAGGAGTTGGTTCGTGTCGGCGTCGGGGGCGTCATCGTCTTTGGCGTTCCCTCGAAGAAGGACGAACTCGGCAGCGGTGCGTGGGATCCCCAGGGCATCGCTCAGGTCGCGCTTCGGGCACTTCACGACGACTTCGGGGACGAGTTGGTACTCATGGCCGATCTCTGCCTCGATGAGTACACGAGTCACGGACACTGTGGCGTACTGCGCACCGACGGCACGGTCGACAACGACGCGACGCTGGAGCTCTACGGTCGCGTCGCCCTGGCCCAGGCCGAGGCCGGAGCGTCCGTCGTCGCGCCCAGCGGCATGATGGACGGTCAGGTCGCGGCGATTCGCGGTGCGCTCGACGGCGCCGGCTTCGACGAGACGATCATCTTGGCCTACGCCGCGAAGTACGCGAGCGGACTCTACGGACCGTTCCGTGATGCCGTGGGCGTCGAGATCATCGAAGGTGGTGATCGCAAGGGGTACCAGCAGGACTACCGCAACCGACGTGAGGCCCTTCGTGAAGCGCGCGCCGACGTCGAACAGGGCGCGGACATGGTCATGGTGAAGCCCGCGATGTCGTACCTCGACGTCGTGAGCGACCTACGTCGAGAACTCGACGTTCCGCTCTGCGCCTATCACGTCAGTGGGGAGTACGCCATGGTGAAGGCCGCCGCCGCTCAGGGTTGGATTGACGGCCCGGCCGTCGCGCTCGAGCAGTTGACGGCCGTGAAGCGTGCCGGCGCCGACTTCGTCTTGACGTACTTCGCCCGTGACCTCGCCACGGAGCTCTCGCGTTGACCTCTCAGAACGAGGCGTGGTTCGAACGGGCCCAACGAGTACTGCCCGGGGGCGTGGACTCACCGGTACGTTCGTTTCGCTCGGTCGGCGGCACTCCCTACACGGTCGCTCGCGGGAGTGGCGCCTACGTCGAGGACGTCGACGGGACGCGGTACCTTGACTTCGTCCAGTCCTACGGCGCATCACTGCTCGGCCACGCGCACCCGGACGTGGTGAAGGCACTGCAGGAGGCGGCCGGTGACGGAACGACCTTCGGTGCCCCAACGCCGGGCGAGGTCTTGCTCGCCGAGGCGATGACCGCGCGGGTCGCCGGCCTCGAACAGGTGCGACTGGTCTCCTCGGGCACCGAGGCCCTGATGAGCGCCGTACGACTCGCTCGCGGCGTGACCGGGCGCGACAAGATCGTGAAGTTCGATGGCTGCTACCACGGACACTCCGACGCGCTGCTGGTGGCGGGCGGCAGCGGCGTCGCGCAGCTGGGACTGCCCGGTTCGGCGGGCGTCACGCCGGGCGCCGTGGCCGACACGATCGTGGCCCCGTACAACGAGGTGCCGACTCTGAGCGAGGACGTCGCAGCGGTGTTGGTCGAACCGGTCGCGGCCAACATGAATCTCGTGGCGCCGACCGAGGGATTCTTGCGGGGACTGCGCGCCGAATGTAGCCGAGTCGGAGCGCTACTTATCTTTGATGAGGTCATCACCGGATTTCGTCTCGCGTTCGCCGGGGCCGAAGAGTACTTCGGTGTGACACCAGATATATGGTGCTTCGGCAAGGTGATCGGCGGGGGACTGCCCGTCGGGGCCTTCGGAGGTTCGCGCGACGTCATGTCCGCGCTTGCGCCGCTCGGACCGGTCTACCAGGCGGGGACGTTGTCGGGTAACCCCTTGGCGACCGCCGCGGGAACGACGGTCTTGCACCATGTCACGCCGCGCGACTACGACGACCTGACAAGGCGCGTCGCGACGTTCGCCGCGAACCTCGAGGCCGCGGTCGCACCGAGCGGCCTCTACGCGCGATGCCCCACGCAGGGTCCCTTGATGGGACTCTTCCTCTCTCGAGAACCGTTCGACGCTCCGACTAATTTCGTCGAAGCCAAGACACTGTGTGAGAACGGCCTCTATCGAACGTTCTTTCACGCGATGCTCGAGCGCGGTGTGGCCCTCGCTCCCGGCGCCTACGAGATCCTCTTCGTCTCCCTGGCCCACAGCGTTGACGACCTCGACCGCGCGGTCCAAAGGGCCGCTGAAGCGGCCGGCGTCGCCGCGACGTCATGAGTACCGCGATTCGCAGTGAAGGTTGGTCGGTTCGACCGAGCTTCGTGCCGCACGGCGCGGTCGCGCCCGTCACGCTCTTGATGGACGATGATGCGCTCACGCAGTTGGCGGGCGATCCGAGCGTGGCGTGGCAAACGCCGTGGAGTGAACTGTCGAACATTCAAATCGTCCGGTTCACTCGCGGTCTGGCGCTCTTCGCGACTACGGCCGGCGTTCGCTACTGCTGGCGCAACCCGAGTCGAGCCGACTTCGAAGCGCTGCGCACCGTCGTGGTCGCGCACGGGGGCGTCGTCGCGAGGCACCGCCGTCGCGCCGGGGTCTACAGCGTCGCGGTCATCGTCTTGATCGCTGCGCTCGCCGGCGCGATTGGATCGTGGATCTTTCACAGTTCCTCAGGCGCGAGCGAGATCGCGGCCGCGCGTCACGTGAACCTGACGCTGAACGACCTCCCGACGGGTTGGTTCTTGGCTCCGACGCTCGACGCCACGCCACTGGCCGACGCGTTTCCGAAGCCCGGCTCCGTCGACAATCTGACGACGCCCCCGACGACGAAGACGAAGACGGCGCCGGTGTTGACCAAGATATTCACGAACTTCGCCGACTGCCTCGGCGTGGCGCCCGCGCGCGACCGCGTCTACGGCGCCGCGGGACAAGAGCCGGACTACCAGGTGACGTCGCGGGTCTTCGCCTCGACGTCATATGGCGGCATCGAGGCACTCTCCTCGGCGCAGTACTACCGCACGACGTCCATGGTGCACCGCGACACCGCCGAGATGTCACGAAAGAATTTCGGCTCCTGTTTCGTGACGTCCAACGTGGCCATCGTGCGCGCCGTCAATAACGTGAAGCTGCCGACGACCAACGTCGGCGTGAACTTCCGACCGGTGACGTTCTTTCGGGGTTGGTCACGCGGTGGGGAGGCGGTGCTGTCGCAGTCGGGAGTCCCGGGGAGCCCTCATCTGATCCTGGTCGAGATCACGAGTGGCCACTACGAGGCGACCCTCGGCGTGCTCGTCACGAAATGGCCCTCGTCCGAGAGGTTTGTTTCCAATCTCACCAGCACGCTGTTGTCGCGCATGGACTCATCGACGTCCAAGCCGGCCTGATTGGCACCTCGTAGGATCGCGGCGTCAGTCCTTTGACTTGTTCGAGTTCAACAACATGTCGTAGGCGCGCTCGGGAATGACGTCCGAGAGTCGCAGCAGCGCCCGATAGCCGATCTCGGCGGGGCCTCGTTTGTCGTTGCGCATCAGATTCGCCATGATCGCGAGCAGCTCGTTCATCAGCGGTTCGATGCGCATCCCGACGCCCACGCA
The DNA here is from genome assembly GCA_963804325.1 of uncultured Acidimicrobiaceae bacterium. Lineage (GTDB taxonomy): Bacteria > Actinomycetota > Acidimicrobiia > Acidimicrobiales > RAAP-2 > RAAP-2. The sequence goes on along the minus strand of CAWDPT010000009.1, from coordinate 746,234 downwards.
CGCCGACAGGATTTTCGGCTCCGAGATGATGCGCACGAAGGCCCGCGCCACCTTGAAGTAGTCACCGTAGGCCGACTCGAGGCGATCGTCGTAGAGACCGAGGAGCGACGAGTCGTTGGCGATCAGCGCCTCGGCGACGACGGCCGCGGCGATGCGACCGGTCTCGTAGCCGTAGGCGATACCTTCGCCGTTGAACGGATTGACGGTGCCCGCGGCGTCACCGATCGTCAGGGTATTGGGACCGCTGCGCGGACCGAGGGCCAAGCCCATGGGCAGGCGACCGCCGGTCGCCGGTCCGCAACAGCTCTCGTCATTGAGCCCCCACGCGTCGGCTGTTTGCGAGACGAAGTACTCCTGGAGCTTGGTGGTATTGACGCCCTTCCACGCCCCGCCCGTCGAGAGCAGCCCGACGCCGACGTTGACGCGACCGTCACCGAGCGGGAAGATCCATCCGTAGCCCGGGACGACGTCGCCCTTCGGGTCGCGGATATCGAGGTGCGAGTCGATCCACGGCTCGTCGTGTCGATCACTCGTGTAGTAGCCACGAAGCGCCATGCCCATTGGCCAGGACTTGTTGCGCACCGTGCCGAGCTCGCGACCGAGCCGCGAGTTCTGTCCGTCGCCGACGACGAGGTAGCGCGCGCGGATCTCGGTGACGACGTCATCCTTGTCCTTGACCACGACGCCCGCCGCGCCTTTGAGACGGTCTTCTGGGGCTTCCGTCGCTTCGAGGAGCGCCACTGCCTCGACGCCGTTGAGCAGTGTGGCGCCTCGGCGCTCGGCCTGCTCGGCGACCAGTCCGTCAAGGTTGAATCGAGTGATGGTATAGCCGTAACCAGGGAAAACAGGGTGCTCGGGCCATTTCATCTCGAGCGATGCGCCGAAGCCGAAGCCGCGCAGTCCTTGGAACTTGTGGCCGTGGGCGGCGACCGTGTCTTCGAGTCCCATCTCCTGGAGTTGATAGACCGAACGCGGCGTCAGTCCGTCGCCGCAGGTCTTCTCGCGCGGGAACTGCTTCTTCTCGATCAGGCAGACCGACCAGCCGGCCTCGGCCAACCAGTACGCGCAGGCCGAGCCGCTCGGACCCGCGCCGACGATCGCGACGTCGTAGACGGTCGGTTTGGATACGACTTCACGCAGGCTCGTCACCGGAATAGCCTACGAGGTTCACGTCGGCGCCCATCGGCCGAAGGGGTCCATGCGGTCTGGTAGAAATGATGTCCGTGGACCAGTACTTACCAATACTGGGGCTCCTGATTCTCGGAGTGCTCTTCGGTGCGGGTTCGCTTGTGATGTCAGCGCTGCTGGCGCCTCGGAAGCGACCCTCAGACGCGAAGTTGGCACCGTACGAGTGCGGGATTGTCCCCGAAATCGAGCCGCCACAGCGATTCCCCGTTCGTTTCTATTTGGTCGCGATGATCTTCGTGATCTTCGACATCGAAGTCGTCTTCATGTACCCCTTCGCCGTCGTCTTTCGCCAGCTCGGTCTCTTCGGACTCATTGAAGTGCTGGTCTTTTCTGCCACCGTGTTCGCCGCACTGCTCTTGTTGGTCTCCGAGGGTGCGCTCTCGTGGGGACCGGTCAAGCACCTGGTCGCGGGATTGCCGTCGCGCACGAGTTCCTCGACGATCCTTCGCATCAACTCTGACTCCGATCAGGCGGCCTAGGTGGCCTTAGAGGACCTGCAACACAACTTCCTCACGGGACCGTTGGAGGACATCGTTCGCTGGGCCCGTCGCGCCTCGGTGTGGCCGGCGTCCTTCGGTCTGGCCTGTTGCGCCATCGAGATGATGGCGACCGGTGGCGCCGACTTCGATATCGCGCGCTTCGGCATGGAGGTCTTTCGAAACTCACCGCGTCAGGCCGACCTCATGATCGTCGCCGGGCGCGTCAGTCAAAAGATGGCGCCGGTCCTTCGTCAGGTCTACGACCAGATGATGGAGCCCAAGTGGGTCATCTCGATGGGCGTGTGCGCCTCGACCGGGGGACTGTTCAACAACTACGCAATCGTCCAGGGCGTGGACCAGATCGTGCCGGTCGACGTCTACGCACCGGGATGTCCGCCGAGCCCCGAGACGCTGATGCACGCCATCCTCACCCTGCACGAGCAGATTCGCACCGGCGAGATAATGAAGCGCCGCCACGAGGGTCGCCCCGTCCACCTCGACGGCGGCTCCGAGCTCTGGACCCCTGAGGTCCCCGTCGCCGTGAGGGTAGGCACACCGAAGTGACCTCCCTGTCTTCCACGGCCCCCCCGGGCGTTCTCACCAGCGAGGGACTCGCCGCGGACCTGTGCTGTTTCCCGACCCGCGAGCAGTACGTCGATCTGGTCGCCTCGTTTCGCGAGGACGGCTTCGAGATGTGTGTCGATCTCTGCGGCGTGGACTACCTCGAACACTTCGACCGGTGGCTGCCCGACGGCGTCGAGGCGACCCGTTTCGAGGTCGTCGTCAATCTGCTCAGCCTCTCAAAAAAAGAGCGTGTTCGACTTCGGGTCCAGGCCGGAGACGAACGACCCGAGGTCGACTCACTGTTCTCGATCTATCCCGGGACCGAGGCGATGGAGCGCGAGGCCTTCGACCTCTTCGGCATCTTGTTCGCTAACCACCCCGATCTGACGCGGATCTTGATGCCCGAAGAGTGGGAAGGTCATCCACTGCGCAAGGACTACGGCGCCGGTCGCGTGCCCGTGCAGTTCAAAGAGTCCCCGGGGCCGCGATGAGCGATTCCAACGTACGGGCGGCTGAGCGCATCGACCTCCTCACGGCCGAGACCTCCGAGGGCGCTCAAGAACTCCAGCGCCGGGTCGCGACGAACGTCGACGAACTGGGTCGCGAAGTCGGGGCGGTTCTGCGTCTCCCGGGACTGACCCTCGACCCGACGTCGATCGACGTCGATCGTCGCGACGACGAGACGATGATCATCAACATGGGTCCGTCGCACCCGTCGACCCATGGTGTCTTGCGCCTGATGCTCGAACTCGACGGCGAGTTCGTCCTGCGCACCAAGCCGGTCATTGGCTACCTGCACACCGGCATGGAGAAGACCGGCGAGGAGCTCAGTTACATCCAGGGCGCGACCAACGTGACGCGCATGGACTACCTGAGCCCGGTGATCAACGAACTCTGTTACTCGATGGCGGTCGAGAAACTACTCGGCATCGAAGTGCCCGAACGCGCGGTGTGGATTCGAATGTTGATGAGCGAACTGAATCGCATCTCCTCGCACCTCGTGTGGATGGCGACCAACGGCATGGACCTCGGTGCGTCCTCGATGATGATCTACGGGTTACGCGAACGAGAGTTGATCCTCGCCTTCTTCGAAAAGACCGCGGGCTTGCGTCTCAATCTGAACTACGTGCGCCCCGGCGGCGTCGCGGCCGACCTGCCGGACGGCTGGCAGGACGACGTGCTCGTCATCTGCGACACGATCTATGCGCGCACGTTCGAATACGACGAACTATTGACCGGACAGCCGATCTTTCGCAATCGCATGGTCGGCGTCGCGCCACTGACGGCCGAAGAGGCGTTGGCCCTCGGGGTGACCGGACCACTGCTCCGTTCGACCGGCGTCGCGTGGGACCTGCGGCGCGCGATGCCCTATCTCGCCTACGACCAGGTCGAGTTCGACGTCATCGTCGGCACCTTCGGCGACAACTTCGATCGTTACGCCATACGACTGAACGAGATCCGCGAATCGATCCGCATTATCCGCCAGTGCATCGACATGATGCCGAGCGGCGACTACCGCAGTCAGGACCCCAAGGTGACGCCGCCGCCGAGGGCTCGTATCGGCGAGTCGATGGAGGCGCTGATCCACCACTTCAAGCTCTTCACCGAGGGCTTCCAGGTGCCCGCCGGCGAGGTCTACTCGGCCGTCGAGTCGCCCCGCGGCGAACTGGGCTGTTACATCGTCTCGGACGGCACCGCGAAGCCCTATCGCCTGCACGTGCGTGCACCGAGTTTCGTGAACCTGCAGGCGGTGTCGCTGCTGATGCGCGGAGGATCGATGTCGGACACGATCACGGTCATCTCGACCATCGACCCGGTGATGGGTGAGGTCGACCGGTGAGTCACTTTCGCGTCGATATTCGCCAGCGCGCCGAAGAGGTGCTCGCGCTCTATCCGCGACCCCGCTCGGCGATGTTGCCGCTCCTGCACCTCGCCCAAGAACAAGACGGCTACGTCAGTGACGAGGGGATCGCCGAAGTGGCCGAGTTGACGGCGACGACCCCGGCCGACGTGCGTGGCACCGCGCTCTTCTACGACATGTTCCATCTCGAACCGGTCGGTCGCTACGTCGTGGGCATCTGCACGAACATCGCCTGTCTGCTCGCCGGCGGCGATGAACTTCTCCAGCACGCCAGTGTCACGCTCGGCTGTCCGGTCGGTGCGCGGTCGAGTGACGGACTGTTCACGTTGGAAGAGACGGAGTGCCTCGCCGACTGCGACTTCGCGCCGTGCGTCCAGGTGAACCACCGCTACGTGCGAACGACCACGCCCGAAGCCTTCGACGCGGTCGTCGCGGAACTTCGCGCCGGCACGCTGGATCACGAGGTCCCCCAACACGGCACCCTCATCCGCGTCCGTCGCGCCGGAGGACTGCACGCCGCGCGCGCCGACGTCGCGGCCGAACGTGCGACGGCCTCGGCCGCGCGCGCCGCGCGCACCCCGGAGACGAAGTAGTGGCGACGTTGAGCGCCCCGAGCATCGTCCTGTCGCGACTGGACCACGCCGACTCGCACACGATCTCGCGCTACCTGGCGACCGGTGGCTACGACGGACTGCGCAAGGCGCTCACCATGTTCCCCGAGGCCGTCGCCAGTGAGGTCGATCAGGCATCGCTGCTCGGTCGCGGCGGCGCGGGCTTTCCGGCCGGTCGCAAGTGGTCGATGTTGCGCAAAGCGCCGATCTCGTACCTCGTCGTGAACGGGGACGAGTCCGAACCGGCGACCTTCAAGGACCACCTGTTGCTCGAGCGCGATCCGCACCAACTGGTCGAAGGCGTCATCATCGCGGCCTACGCGCTGCAGGTCTCCTCGGTGTTCATCTTCATACGTGGCGAGTTCGCGCTCGGACTCGAGCGGGTCCAACAGGCCGTCAACGACGCCTACGAGCTCGGAGCCCTCGGCCCGAAGATCTTCGGTTCGGATTTCTCGATCGACGTCGTCGTCCATCCGGGTGCGGGCGCCTACATCTGTGGCGAAGAGACCGCGCTGATCGAGGCCCTCGAGGGCAAGCGGGGCTTCCCGCGCATCAAGCCGCCGTTCTTCCCGGCGGTCGCCGGCCTCTACGGTGAGCCGACGGTCGTGAACAACGTCGAGACGATGTCGAATCTGCCGTGGATCGTCAACAACGGCGGCGCGGCCTTCGCGGCGCTCGGCGGCGGCCGCTCGACCGGGACACGACTCTTCGCGCTCGCCGGACGGGTGAACAACCCGGGCGTCTTCGAGATCGAGATGGTGAAGAACACGTTCCGGGACCTCATCTACGACCCACAGCTCGGTGGTGGCGTCATCGACGACAAGAAGATCAAGGCGATCATCCCCGGCGGCGTCTCGGCCCCGTGGTTCGGTCCCGAGTTACTCGACCTGCCCCTCGGTCAAGACGAGGTCGCCGAAAAGGGATCGATGCTCGGTTCGGGTTCGATCGTCGTGATGGACGAGACGACGTGCGTCGTGCGCGCGGCGTGGCGCATCACGAAGTTCTTCTCGCGTGAGTCCTGCGGACAGTGCACGCCCTGTCGCGAGGGATCGGGCTGGATCGAACGCGCCATGTACCGCATCGAACACGGCGGCGGTCGCATGGAGGACATCGATCTCCTGCTCGACCTCTGTGACAACATCGCTCCCGGCCTCACCTGGCCGCCCCAGCAGACGACGATCTGCGTGCTCGGACCGTCCATTCCATCGTCGGTCCACTCGGCCATCCAGATGTTTCGCGACGACTTCGTCGAACACGTGACGAACGGCGGATGCCCCCATGACTGATGTGATCCGCTCCACCGTCACGATCACCGTGAACGGCCGCTCGATCGAAGCGACGCCCGGTGAGTTGCTCATCGAGGCGGCCGAGCGCGCCGGCACCTACGTGCCACGATTCTGTTATCACCCGCGCATGGAACCGGTCGGGATCTGTCGCATGTGCCTGGTCGAAGTGGACTCGCCGCGCGGCGCGACCCTCCAGCCGGCCTGCTACCTGAAGGTCAACGACGGCATGAACGTCGTCACTGACTCCGACAAGGTGAAGAAGGCCCAGGACGGGGTCCTCGAGTTCCTCCTGGCCAATCACCCGCTCGACTGCCCGGTCTGTGACAAGGGCGGCGAGTGCCCGCTGCAGGACCAGACGCTCGCGCACGGCTCCGGCGAGACACGCTTCATCGAGGAGAAGCGCCACTTCGTCAAGCCCGTCGAGATCGGTGCGCTGGTCCTGTTGGACCGCGAGCGTTGCATTCAGTGCGCGCGCTGCACGAGGTTCGCCGCCGACGTGGCGGGCGACGCGCAGATCGCCTTTGCCGGTCGCGGCGACCTCATCGAGGTCGCGACCTCGCCGACGCAGCCCTTCGACTCGATCTTCTCGGGTAATACCGTCCAGATCTGTCCGGTGGGTGCACTGACCGCCAAGCCGTATCGCTTCAACGCGCGACCGTGGGACCTAGAACAGATCGAGAGCACCTGCACGACGTGCGCGGTGGGGTGTCGCGTCGCGGTGCAGTCCTCCGGCAATCGCCTCACGCGCGTCTTGGGCGTCGACAGCGAGCCGGTGAACCACGGATGGCTCTGTGACAAGGGACGCTTCACCCTCGAGTCGATCGACGGCAACGAAGACGCAACCGACCCGCTGGATGCGGCGACGCGAATCACCGAACCGTTGGTTCGACGAAACGGCACCCTCGTCGAGGTCGGTTGGGGCGAGGCGCTCGCGGAGGCGGCCGAACTCCTGCGACGGGCCTCGGCGAAGGAGAACGGCCTCGGCGCCATCGGCGGCGCGGCGCTGACGAATGAGGGCGCCTTTGCGTGGGAACGACTCCTGCGCGGCGTGTTGCGCACCGAGCACATCGACGCCCAGTACGGCGACGGCCTGGACGCCGCGCTGGTGCAGGCCCTCCCGCGCGCGACGATCGACGAAGCCGCGAACGCGCGCGTCGTCGTCACGCTAAGCGGCGACCTTCGCGAAGAACTTCCGATCCTGTTCCTGCGTCTTCGTGAGAGTGCCGTGCGCTACCAGCGATCGATCGTCGAGTTGGCCTTCGGGACCAGCGCACTGCGTACGGTCGCCGAGGTCTCGTTGCCCGTTCGACCGGGTGAGGCCCACCTCGTCGCCCAGGCGCTCGGCGACGGCACGCTGCCCCTCGGCGTCGTCTTCTCGCAGGGTGAACTCGACGCCGCGCGACAGCTCATCGGCGACGCCGGCGACGGTGTGGTGTTCGTTGTCGGGCGGCCGAACGTCGCCGAGTCATCCGCGGTCATCGAACACGCGATTCGACTCCTGGCGCGCCAGTTCCCGTCGGCAACGTTCCTCCCGGCCCTGCGTCGCGCCAACGTGATGGGCGCGCTCGACATGGGTCTCGCACCCTCGCTTCGCCCCGGACGTGGTTACGACGCCACGAGCGTGGGTCGCGACACGCTCGCCCAGCTCGATGCACTTCGCTCCGGTGAGCAGTCCGCGTTGCTCATGTTGGGCGGCTGCCTGCTCGGCAACGTGCTCGACGTGGTCGGAGCGCGCGAGGCGCTCGACAAGGCCGACGTCGTCGTCGTCACCGGTCATGGTGGGGCCTCGCTCGCCTACGCCGATGTCGTGTTGCCGGCCGCGGTGCAACATGAACGACTCGGCACCGTGACCAACATCGAAGGCCGCGTGACCGCGGTCGCGCCGAAGATCGTCGCACCCGGCTCGGCGTGGCCCGACGTCGCCATCGCGTCAGAGCTGGCCGAGGAACTCGGACAGAACATCGGACTGGCCTCGGTCGAAGCGACCGCCAAGACGATCGAAGAGACGACGGGCTATCCGGCGCTCTCGGTGTTGAATGACTCGACGAGCGACGGCGTGGTCGTCGGCGACATCGCGGAGCGCTCGGCCCGTCGGCCACTCGATCCGATGGCGTTCCCCGGCATTCGATCAACGGAAGCGGTCGGGCTCGGCGCGAACGCGGGATCGACCGTGATGGGCGATGTGGCCGCCATGACGTCGACGACGTCGGCGACGCTCGCTGACCTCGGCCCCGGCGACAAACTCGAGGTCCCACTGGCCGACTCGTATTCGTTGCGGGTGAATCTGAGCCGACGACTCTTCGATAGTGGCGTCGCCGTGCAGGGTTCGCCGTCACTCGCCACACTGAAGGCAGTGAGTGTGCTGCGCCTCAACCACTTCGACCTCGACCGTCTGGGCGTCGCCACCGGTGACGTCGTCGGCGTCAGCGGTCCGCGCGGGTCCATTCGACTGCCGGTCGCCCTCGATGACGCGGTGCCGCGTGGCGTGACCGAGATCGCGTTCGGGTCCCTTGACGCCGAGGGTAATGACGTCGTTCGGCCCATCCTCGACGGGGGCGACGTCATCTCCCAGGTTCGACTGGAGAGCGCGTGAACTGGTTCGCGACCGTCGACCCGCTGTTCACGAACGATGGACACGTTGGTCTCGCCATCGTCCTGATCGTCCTGGCCAAATGTCTCATCGGCCTCGGGCTCTTGATGACCTCGGTGATCGTGATGATCTGGTTCGAGCGCAAGGCGATCTCGGACATGCAGAGCCGCATCGGCCCGCAGCGATGGGGGCCGTTCGGTCTCCTCCAGACGCTGGCCGACGGTTTGAAGTTGATCTTGAAAGAAGACCTGATCCCCTCCGAAGCCGATCGCACGGTCTTCAAGTTGGCCCCCTTCTTAGTGCTGGTACCGGCCATCATCACCTTCGGCCTCGTGCCGATCGGCGGCGAGATGACGATCGCCGGACACAGGGTCCTGCTCCAGGTCGCCAACCCGCCGATGGGCATCTTGTTACTGCTCGCGATGTCGGGCATCTCGGTCTACGGCGTGATGCTCGCCGGATGGTCCTCCGGATCGAAGTACCCGCTGCTCTCCTCGGTTCGCGCGAGCGCCCAGATGATCAGTTACGAGGCGGCGCTCGGCATGACGATCGTGACCGTCGTGCTCGTCACCGGTTCGCTCTCGGTGCACGACATCGTGACCTCTCAGTCCCACGGCATCTGGCACTGGAACCTCATCCGACTCGGTCTCGTGCCCTTCGTCGTCTTCGTCATCGCCATCACGGCCGAGCTGAATCGGCCGCCCTTCGACGTCGTCGAAGCCGAGAGTGAACTCGTCGGCGGATTCCACACCGAGTACTCCTCGTTCCGCTTCGCGATCTTCTTTCTCGCCGAGTACATGAACACGATCACCATGTCAGCGATCATCGTGACGCTCTTCCTCGGCGGACCGGCCGGCTGGGCGCCGAACGTGCCCCACTTGAAATGGCTCTTCCCGATCGCGTGGTTCCTCATCAAGACGATCGGTTTCGCGTTCTGCTACATCTGGTTCCGAGCCTCGCTCCCGCGATTCCGCTACGACCAGCTCATGGACCTCGGTTGGAAGCGGTTGATCCCGCTCAGTCTCGGATGGATGTTGATCGTGGCTGGATTCCTCGTCGCCAAGGGTTGGGGCTTCATGATGGCGGCGCTCGTCTTGCTGTCGTACTCGGTCCTGACGCGCGCCTTCTCGCTCGGCCAGAGTCGTGAAGTCGGCGCCGACTCGGTGCTGCCCATCGTGGGCGGACGGCCCTTGCCCGGCAAGGTCTTGCGCGAGATGACCGATGAGGAGGGCGACTGATGGGCGCGCTCGACTTCTTCGGCGGCTTCAAGCTCACGTTCCAGCACCTCACCCGACCGACGGTGACGACCAGCTATCCCAAGGCCAAGCGACCGAAGCAACCCCGTCAACACGGACGACACGTCCTCAACCGCTACGAGGACGGGATGGAGAAGTGCATCGGCTGTGAGCTGTGCGCCGGCGTCTGCCCCGTCAACTGCATCTACGTGCGCGGCCTCGACAACCCACCGGACCACCCGGTCAGCCCCGGCGAACGCTACGGCTACATCTACGAGATCAACTACTTGCGCTGCATCCACTGCGACCTGTGCGTCGAGGCCTGCCCGACCCAGGCGATCACCGAGTCCAAGATGTTCGAGTTCTCCTTCACCAACCGGGCCGACGCGATCTACACCAAGGCCGAACTGCTCGTCGACGACCAGGGCTTCCCGCAGCGCCTGCCGTGGGAGGACTGGCGCGAAGGTGAAGCGGCGATGACCGGGGGCTGGATGCGCGCGACCTCACCCAACGGTGACGCCGCCTACGAGGGCGTCGTCCAGTGGACCGCCGATCTCGGCGCCGGTGTACGCGCGGCCGAGGCCGGTCAGTCCGGCGTGCGCGACGACGAAGCGACCGGCTCCAAGCAGTTGCGCAACATCTTCCCCAAGCACTTCGAACCCGAGGACGTGCCGCTGCAGTTCCGTGGTCTCCAGGGCAAGCTCAACGAGGCTCGCGAGAAGATGCCGAAGCGCAAGCGCAAGGACAAATCGTGATCGCGGCCGCTTATTCTGTGCCGGACGTATTGGTCTTCGTCACCGCGACGCTGCTCATCCTCGTCGGGGCCATCGGTGTCATCTCCGTGAAGAACCCGGTGCACGCGGCGCTCTGTTTGATCATGACGCTCATCGGCGTCGCGGTCGCGTTCATCGCGCAGTCGGCCGACTTCTTGGCCGCGGTGCAGATCATCGTCTACGCCGGTGCCATCGTCGTGCTGTTCTTGTTCGTGATCATGTTCCTCGGCGTCGATCGCCGAGAGCACATCCACTTCGAACCGCTCGTCGGCCAACGCGCCTTCGCCGCGGTCGGCGTCGCGATCACCATCGGCGGGCTCATCACCTTGATGGCGCGTTCGCACTGGGTCAGCGGCGCGTCGTCGGTCACGACGAAACTCTCGAAGGTCGGTTCGGGCAACGTGAAGGAACTGGGCACCGCGGTCTTCACGACGTATCTCTTCGCCTTCGAAGCGACCGCGGCACTCCTCATCATCGCCGTCGTCGGTGCCGTCTTGTTGGCGCGACGCGAACAGCGCGCCGACGTCGAGGAGAACGCGTGAACGTCCCCGCCGCTTGGTATCTCATCTTGGCCGCCGTGCTGTTCGGTATCGGTGCGTTCGGTCTGTTGACGCGGCGTTCGGCGCTGATCATGTTCATGTGCATCGAACTGATGCTGAACGCCGTCAACCTCACGTTCGTCACCTTCTCGAGGACATTGAATGACATCAGCGGCCAGGCCATCGTCTTCTTCGTGATGGTCGTGGCGGCGGCCGAAGTGACCGTCGGACTCGGCATCGTGGTGGCGATCTTTCGCCGGCGATCCTCGACGTCGGTCGATGAGCTCTCTGAGATGAAGGGCTGAGATGGCGACCGTCGCAACCCTGATCCTCCTCATGCCGCTCTTGGGCTTTCTCACGCTCCTCCTCCTCGGGCACTACCTGAGCGAGAAGCAGGTCGGTGTGATCGGCACCGGCGTGGTCGCCGCGAGTTTCATCTTCGCGATCATCAGCTTCGTCCTGCTCCTGCACGACTCGTCGCGCGAGGTGACGGTCAATCTCTTCGCGTGGATATCGGTCGGGACCCTGCACGTGCCGGCCGCGTTGCTCGTCGACCCGCTCTCGATCACGATGTGCCTGTTCGTCACCGGGATCTCGGCGCTGATCCACCTGTACTCGACCGGTTACATGCACGGCGAGAAGGACTTTCGCAAGTTCTTCATCTACCTGAACCTCTTCGTCTTCTCGATGTTGCTGTTGGTCCTGGCCAACAACCTCGTCCTCACCTTCGTCGGCTGGGAGGGCGTGGGACTTTGCTCCTACTGGCTCGTGAGTTACTACTTCGACCGTGATTCGGCCGCGTCGGCCGGCAAGAAGGCCTTCATCTACAACCGCGTCGGCGACGTCGGCATGTTGGTGGCGATGTTCTTGCTCTTCTCGCGACTCCATACGCTGACGTATCTCACGATCTTCGAGCGCGCCGGCACGCTGACGCCGGTGATCGCGACGTTGGTCGTCTTGACGCTGCTGCTCGCCGCGACCGGCAAGAGTGCGCAGATCCCGCTCTTCAACTGGTTGCCCGACGCCATGGAGGGCCCCACCCCGGTCTCGGCCCTGATCCACGCCGCGACGATGGTGACCGCGGGGGTCTACCTGCTCGTGCGCATGTCCCCGGTGCTCGCCCTGTCGCACTCCGGACGCATGACGATCGCCGTCATCGGGGGAGTGACGGCCTTCGTCGCCGCCACGATCGCGACGTCCCAAAAGGACATCAAGAAGGTGCTGGCCTTCTCCACGATCTCCCAGATCGGCTACATGGTGCTCGCCGTCGGTGTCGGCGCCTACGGGGCAGCGATCTTCCTCATGATCTCGCACGCGTTCTTCAAGGCGCTGCTCTTCTTGGGTTCGGGCTCGGTGATCCACTCACTCAACGGCGAACAGGACATGCGCAAGATGGGTGGCCTGCAGAAGTACCTGCCGCTCACGTTCCCGACGTTCCTCGTCGGTTGGCTGGCGATCTCGGGGATCCCGCCGTTCGCCGGCTTCTGGTCCAAGGGCGACGTCCTCACGAACGTCTTCGAGCACAACAAGGCACTCTGGGCCCTCGGCGTCTTGACGGCGATCCTGACCGCCTACTACATGACGCGACTGTTCATTCTCACGTTCCGGGGCACCGAGCGTTTCCGTGAGGACACGGCAGGGCACGACCCGCACGAGTCACCGTGGGTGATGACGACGCCGCTCGTCGTGCTCGCCGCCTTGACCGTCGTCGGCGGGATCCTCGACCTGCCGTGGGTGCATCACGACTCGCTGGCCGGTTTCCTCGCGCCGACCTTCGGCTACGTCGCGGCCGGCGGTCACGCCGACACCCTGGCCCAGTACGGCCTCGCGCTCGTCGACGTCGCCGCGGCGGTCTTCGGTCTGCTGGCGGCCTATTCGATATGGCGCAACATCACGGAGTCCTCGCGCTACGAGTCGTCGTTCCTCGAACACGTCTGGCACTGGGACGACTTCTATGACGCGACGATCGGTCGGCCATTGACCGAAGCGGCCCAGTTCTCCGACGACGTCATCGAGCCTCAGGTCATCGACGGCGCGGTCACCGGGCTCGCGGTGAGTGTGCGGCGAAGCGCCGAGGGCCTGCGCAAGGTGCAGTCGGGCTTCGTTCGTCACTACGCCCTCGCGACCGTCCTCGGACTCGCGGTCGTCATCGTCTATCTCGTGGCGAGGGTCGGCTAGGCATGCACTCGTCGCTGTGGCTCACCTTCTTGCTCGTCGTCCCGCTCGCCGGGGCGCTCGGGGCGGCCCTGACGCGCAAGGTCGAAGGACGCGCCTACATGGTGGCGATCGGCGCCTCGACGATCGAGCTCGTGCTCTCGGTCATCGTCGCGTTCCTCTACAACGACCACATCGCCAAGGCCCAGACGTTCGACTTCGCGACCCGACACGTGTTGGCAGCCTCCTTCGGTCTCGCCTACGACGTGTCGATCGATGGCATCTCGGTGCTCATGGTCGTCCTCACGGCGCTCACCGTGCTGCTGGCGTTGCTCGGCGCGCGTGACCGCCGTCAAGAGCCGGCCTTCGTCGCGTGGATGTTGCTGCTCACGTGCTTCACGATGGGCAGCTTCCTCTCACACGACCTCCTCGAGTTCTTCATCTTCTTCGAACTCACCTTGATCCCGTGCTACTTCATCATCAGTCAGTGGGGCGGCCGGGACCGGGCCAAGGCGGCGCTCAAGTTCTTCATCTACACCTTCACCGGTTCGGCCTTCTTGTTCGTCGGCCTCTTGTACCTCGCCTTCATGCACCAGGACCAGTTCCCGGGTTCGGCGCTGACCTTCTCCTACAGCGCGCTCGCGGGGACGGCGATGTCCCACGGCACGGCCGTCTGGCTCTTCATCGCCTTCGCCATCGCCTTCGCGGTGAAGGCGCCGATCTGGCCCTTCCACACCTGGTCGCCCATCACGTACGCCGAAGCACCGACGGCCGGATCGATCGAGATGTCGGCGCTGCTCGCCAAGCTCGGCACGTACGGCTTGTTGCGCTTCGCGGTCGGACTGTTCCCGCTCGCGCTCGTCTCGATGCGCCCGGTGATCCTCACCCTGGCGGTGATCGGCATCCTCTACGGCTCGATGCTGGCCTGCACGACGCCGGACCTGAAACGATTCGTCGCGTACTCGTCGCTCGCCCAGATGGGCTTCATCACGTTGGGCGTGATGTCGGGCTCCACGATCGCGACCGTCGGGGCCGTGCTGTTGATGTTCAACCACGGCGTCATCACGATCGGCTTCTTCTTGATCATCGGGTTCATCGAGAAGCGCCGCGGTTCGATCCTCATCAAGGACTTCAAAGGACTCCAGGGACCGGCGCCGATCATGGCGGCGCTCTTCACGGTCGTCATGCTGGCCTCGATCGGCCTGCCGGGTCTGTCGGGGTTCGTCAGTGAGTACCTGATCCTCATCGGCACCTTCGCGACGCACTCGTGGTGGGCCGTCGTCGCCACGTTCGGCGTCGTCGCCGCGGCGCTCTATCTACTCTGGGCCTACCAGCGGGTCTTCCACGGCCGGGCCGAAGGACCCAACGCCGAGATCGCTGACGCGACGGTGCACGAGCAGTGGGTCCTGGTGCCCGTCGTCGTCCTCATCGTCGTGCTCGGTGTCTTCCCCAAGCCCGTGCTCGATCGCATCACGCCCTCGGTGCAGCAACTGATCCACCACGTCGCGCCGGGCGGGCTGAACAAGTGAAACTCGTGATCCCCTCGATCCACTACCTGGCGATCCTGCCGGTCCTGATCTTCTTCGGGGCCGCGCTGGCGCTCGTGGTCGCTTCGGCCCTGGCGCGCGGCAAGGTGCCCCTGGTGGTCGCGACCTCGACGGTGATCGCCGCCGCGACGGCGAGCATCGTCGTCAACTACTTCCAGTGGCGCTGCGTCGCGCGCGCCGGCGCCTCGGTCACCATCGCCCACGCCGTGGTCCTCGATGACTTCTCGGTCGTCGCTTCGGGCGTCATCGCGCTCAGCGTGATCATGACCGCGCTCGTCGCTCACGACTGGGCGATTCGCGAGCGGGTCTCGGGCGTCGAGTTCCACATCCTCGCGATGGCATCGAGTTCCGGTGCGATCCTCATGACCCAGGCGAACGACCTCATCGTCGTCTTCTTGGGACTCGAGATCCTCTCGATCGGACTGTACGTACTGGTCGCCTTCGATCGACACCGTTCGACCTCTTCGGAGGCCGCGCTCAAGTACTTCTTGCTCGGCGGCTTCGCCTCGGCGATCTTCATCTACGGCGCGGCCCTGGTCTACGGCGCGACCGGCTCCACGAACCTGTCGACGATCTCGTACTTCCTGGGCGCCAACGTCTTGCTCCACCCCGGCCTCCTCTACGCCGGCGGGGCGTTGTTGCTCGTCGGCTTCGCCTTCAAGATCGCGGCCGTGCCGTTCCACCTCTGGTCGCCCGACGTCTACGAGGGTGCCCCGACGCCGGTGACCGGCCTCATGGCCTCGATTGTCAAGGTCGGCGCCTTCGCGGCGCTGATTCGCGTCCTCATCTCGGCACTCGGGACCCAGCTCGACACCTGGCGCCCGATCCTGTGGGCCCTGATCGTCCTGACGACACTCGTCGGTGCCTCGTTGGCGGTCGTCCAGCGCAACGTGAAGCGCATGCTCGCGTACTCCTCGATCAACCACGCCGGATTCATCCTCCTCGGCGTCTGGGCCGGCACGATCCGCGGCACCGCGGCGACGCTCTTCTACGTGATGACCTACGCGCCGATCGTGGTGGCGAGTTTCGCGATCGTGACGTTGATCGGCGGCGTCGGCGACGAGCACCACTCGATCGAGCGCTACCAGGGACTGGCGCGACGTCAGCCGTGGCTCGGCGCGGCGCTGGCGATCTTGTTGTTGAGCCAACTCGGCGCGCCGCTCACGACCGGCTTCTACGCGAAATTCGCCGTGCTCGCCTCGGTGGTCGACGCCGGCGGTGGAGCACTGGCGTTGATCGCCTTGATCTCGGCCGCGATCGCCGCCTTCTTCTACCTTCGATGGGCCATGGCGTTGTACTCCGACGACGGTCTTGAAGCGGCCCGCGTCGTGGTGCCCCGCTCGACGGGCGTCGTCATCGCTTTCGGTGTCTTGGTGACGTTGTTCTTCGGTGTATGGCCCGGGCCGCTCGTGACGTTGGCCCAGCACGCGACGGTCCTCTTCACGCCGTGAGGCGCGTTGCGATCGCCACCAGCCTGAGCGACGACGTCAATCTCGATCCCGACGCACAGCTGTTGCTCGACGCGCTGAGCGACGTTGGCGTCGACGCTTCGATGTGTGTCTGGAACGACGGATCCATTCACTGGAACGAGTTCGACCTCACGGTGATCCGTTCGACGTGGGACTACACGCGTGATCGCGCGAGGTACCTGCACTGGGCGCGCGGCATCGACCGACTGGCGAATCCCTGGCCGATCATCGAGTATTCGACCGACAAGCACTACCTGAGCGATCTGGAGCGACGCGGTCATCGAATCGTGCCGTCGACGTTCTGTGACGTGGGCGAGGAGCCGGAGTTCCCCGACGGACGCTTCGTGGTGAAGCCGACCGTGGGCGCCGGTTCGATCGACGCCGAAAAGTACGGCCCGAGTGACCACGACGTGGCGAGGGTGCACGTGCGACAACTCCACGAGAGTGGCCGCGACGCCATGATCCAGCCGTACGTCTCGTCGATCGACGATGACGGCGAGCGAGCGTTGGTCTTCATCGACGGCAGCTTCTCGCACGCCATGACCAAGGGTGCGATGCTCAATACCGCCGCCGACGATCGCGACGCGCTGTTCCGCCGTGAACAGATGTCCGTGGCCGACGCTGAGCTCGACGCCGTCGCATTCGCCGAAGCGGTGCTCGATGAAGAGTTCTTCCGGGGGATCCTCTACGGGCGCGTCGACCTGGTGAAGATGAGCGAAGGTTGGGCCATCATGGAACTCGAACTCGTGGAACCGTCACTCTTTCTCGCCTACAACGAGAGCGCGCCACACCGGTTGGCCGACGCCATAGGTGCGCGTCTCGATTGATTCGCCGTCACGGGTCCGTTAACAGGTCCGGGAGTTGGCTCATGGCGTCAAAGATCACGACACCGTCACGTCGAAGCTTTTGAGGACTGGTCACGCCACCGCCGAAGGCGAAGACGGTCATGCCCGCGGCACGTCCGGCGTCAACCCCGGAGACACTGTCTTCGATCACGGCGCAGCGATCGGGTGCTACGCCGAGGGAACTCGCCGCGAACAAAAAGACGGCCGGATCGGG
Organism: uncultured Acidimicrobiaceae bacterium; assembly: GCA_963804325.1. Lineage (GTDB taxonomy): Bacteria > Actinomycetota > Acidimicrobiia > Acidimicrobiales > RAAP-2 > RAAP-2. The sequence continues at coordinate 728,879 of CAWDPT010000009.1, read as the reverse complement.
TTTGCCGTGCGCCACGTCGTCGGCGCTGAAGATGCGCCCAGCGAATCGTTGCGCTAATCCGGTGAGGCCGAGTTTGAAGTTCAACATTTCGTGACTACTGCTCGAAGCGACGCAGCCAGGAATGTCGATCGCGTCGAGCGCCGCGATCACTCCCTCGACCGGGACCAGTTCGCGTTCGGAAGCTTCGCGAAGTCGCCGCACGAATTGACCGCGCCAATCGACCGGCCGACCAATGTGTTCTTCGATCACGGATTGCATATACGCGGACGATCGCCCGACGAAGAGCTCGATCACATCGGCCTCCGTGAGGGGCCATCCCAGCTCGGTGAGTATTTGAGATTCGGTACGAATAGCGATGCGCTCGCTGTCCACGAGGACCCCGTCACAGTCCCAGATGACGAGATCGAATCGCGACATCCAGTCATTCTACGAAACCGAGTTCCCACAACTTTGCCCTCGATGACGCAGCGATGTCCTCGCCGCGCACAACTCTCGGACAAACCAGAGCCGCTCCGTCGAATCACGATGTAGACCGTTGCAATGGCCCAAAGCGACGTCCGTCGGCGATCACGACCCACTGCGATGGCCGCGAGTGCACTCATCGTGATGGGACTGATCGTGAGCGCCGCGCCGATGATCTCGGGCGCCACGCCTCGCCCGAGTTCGCCGAGCACAGCGAACCCTCGAGTGGTCGGCCCGACGTTCCCGGGGACGAACTGTCCCGCGTTCCCCGCGAACAACGTGTGGAACACGCCGATCACGACCTTGCCCGTCGACGCCAACAGTGCAACGTGGCTGGCGTCGATGTCGTCGGCGACAACGTACCTGCACCCGGACTACGGCCCCTCCGGTGATCCGCACGCTCCCTACGGCATCCCGTGGACGGTGGTGCGCAAGAACACCGTGTTCACGCGCGTCACGTTCCAGTACGCCTCGGAGAGCAACCGTCGCCCGTATCCGCTGACGGCGTCGACGCCCATCGAGGGGGGATCGGACCGTCACGCACTCATGGTCGATCCCTACCGTTCGGCCTCGTCGGCGCCGTGCACGCTCTTCGAGACCTACGACACCGACTACCACGCCTCGGGACGCTCCACCGCCGGATCCGGCGCGACGTGGAACCTGCGATCGAATTCGCTTCGCCCGGCGGGCTTCACCTCCGCCGACGCCGCCGGTCTGGCGATCCTGCCGGGCCTCGTCAACTACAACGAAGTCGCGGCACACGCGATGGATCACGCGATCCGCTTCACCGCCGACTGCACGCAGGAGTCCTATCTCTGGCCGGCGCGCCACGAGGCCGGTCAGAACGATTCGTCGTGTCCGCCAATGGGTGCTCGATTCCGACTCAACGCCTCGTTCACACTGCCGGCGTCACAGTGTTCGGCCTTCTGTCAGACCGTGCTGACGACCATGAAGACCTACGGACTGATCCTCGCCGACAACGGCAGTAACTGGTACTTCCAGGGGACGGCCGACACCCGCTGGACCTATAGCGACGTCGACCAGTTGAAGGCCATTCCGGCCGATCAGTTCGTCGCGGTCGATGAGTCCTGTTTGATGGTCAGCCCAAACTCCGGTCTGGCGTTGCAGCCCGGGACCGCCGCCTATCAGGCCAAGTGTGGATCAGCGACAGGGTCCTCAGGCGACTAGATACGTCGCGTGACCCTCGCCCACGAGCGGGCCGTCGAACGTGAGGACTTCGTTGACGAGTCCGCCCGAGTGATTGCGGTAGTGGATGACGATCGTGTTGACGCCGACGTAGAGTCCCTCGATCTCGAAGTGGAGATCGGGGTTGCGACGAAGTCCCTCGCTCCAGTAGGCCCGCAGCGCCGCTTTGCCGTGGATGACACCGTCGGAGCCTTCGATGATGCGAGTCGCGAGTGGTGAGGAAAAGACGACGTCGTCACTGAAGTGACTCAGGATGACGTCGAGGTCACGAGCGTTCCAAGCGTCCAGCCAGTCGGAGGCGAAGCGTTGTGCGAAGGTGTCGTCCATCCAGAGAATGTAGACGACGGTTCGATCGATGCCGGGTCGAGCATCGCGGCCCACGGCCCTTGTCGTGTCACAGGGGGTGACCTACTCTGGACTTCGAAAGTGGTCAGAACACGATGAGGAGACAACCGTGACAACGCTCAAGGATCGCCCGAACACCGCACTCTTAGTCATCGACGTCCAGAACGGCGTGGTGGCGAACGCCCACGAACGCGATGGCGTCATCGCCAACATCAACAACCTGGTCGACAAGGCGCGACGCGAGGACGTGCCGGTCATCTGGGTGCAGCACTCCTCTGAGGAACTTCCCATTGACAGCGAAGAGTGGAAGTACGTGCCCGAACTGCAGCGCACCGACTCCGAGCCGCTGGTCGCCAAACTCTACGGCGACTCCTTCGAGGACACCAACCTGGAAGAACTTCTCGAGGAACGCCGTGTCGGGCGGATCGTGATCACCGGGGCGCAGACCGACGCCTGTATCCGTTCGACGATCCACGGAGGCTTCACCCGCGGCTACGACGTGACGTTGGTCGCCGACGCGCACACCACCGACGACCTCAGTGAGTACGGCGCGCCGACACCCGACAAGGTCGTCGCGCATACCAATCTCTACTGGGAGTACCAAGAGGCGCCGGGGCGAAAGGGTGGCACCGTTCCCACGGCCGACGTCAACTTTCAAGCGGACGTCGAGGACTGACCTCCCTTGTACGCCGGACTCGATACCTGGCCCGAACCGCCGATTGACGGTGATGAACTCTCCACGCTGATTGGTTCGCTCGAACGACAGCGCGCGACGTTCGCCTGGAAGGCGGGCGGACTCGACGCCGAAGGGCTGCAAGTGTCGGTCGGCGCTTCGAGCGTCACGCTTGGCGGACTGCTCAAGCATCTCGCGTTCGTCGAGAACTACTACTTCTCGGTTCGACTCTTCGGCCGAGAGCCGTCGCCGCCGTTCGATGAAGTTGATTGGGAGACCGATCCGAACTGGGATTGGACGTGGACGCCCGAGGACGCGCCGGACACTCTCTACCTCCTGTGGCAGGGCAACGTCGACGCCTCAAGACGTTCGGTCACCGAAGCCCTCGCCAACGGTGGTCTCGATCAGTTGATGGCGCTCAAGTGGCCCGATGGTCGTTCGCCGAGTTTGCGACGTACCCTCGTCGATCTCATCGAGGAGTACGCGCGTCACGTCGGTCACGCCGACCTGATTCGCGAATCGGTGGACGGCGTCGTCGGCGAGGACCCGCCCGGCATTCACGACGAGTAGCGACGCCTAGAGCGACGCACCTCGGCGGTCGTTCAGCGATCGTCCAAGACGTCGAGATCTCGTTCGGCGTACAGGCGATGCTGCCACTCCTCGTTCAGCACGATGAGGAGGCACTTGCGAACGGGATAACTCTCCGACGGCGGCCAGCCGGGCCCCTCGACCGGCGTGGTGTGTGACTCGAGCGTCTCGTCGGTGAGCTGCGCGATGTAGTCGCGCACCGTCGCGGTCCGGTCTCGTCGTAGTTCAAGGACCGTGTCGAGCGACGGACGCGCGTCGCGGTCCCGTGAAAATGCGCGACCATCAGGTAATTCGGAGAACGGGAGTCCCAGCGCGTCCCACGGCGACGGATCGCCGAGGATCGCGCGTCGGATCCAGCTGTCCGTGGCAAACGTGAGGTGGCGCAGTGTCTCGATGAAGGACCACTCTCCGTCGACCGACTCGTTGAGCTGAGCGGGTGTGTAGCGACGTGCCCGTTCGATGGTTCCTTCCCAGAGACGGTCCAAGAGATGCCACGCTTCTCGGAAGCCGTCCGGATCGGTGGGTCGCATTCGTACGCGGTCGGGCTGTCGTCGATCGAGTTCCGCTTCGATGAACGGCGTCACGTCAACGCCGTTGATCACCAGATTCTCAACTGCGCCGCTGATGTCGACATCGATGAGGTCGACGCCGCGCATCACCGCGCGGCTCAGATCAACCGCTTGGAACTGCGCGTCCGAGAGGTCAACGCGCCGCAGCTGGGCGCCGTTCATCTCGACGTTCTCAAAGCGCGCTTGTCGTAAGTCAGCGTCGACGAAGTCCGTCATGCGATGACCTTACGTTCCCGGAGTGACCCGCACCAGGGGCGTCGCGGACTAGGACGGCGGTGCGAAGAACTCCAACGCGATGTTGTCGGGGTCTCGGAATGAAAGCCCGGAGCCGTAGCCGGCGTCCACGATCCCGCCGTGCGCGATGCCCAACTCATCGAGTCGGGCTTCCCACTGCGCCAGCTCGTCACGATTGGCACATTGGAACGCCAGGTGGTCAAGGCCGACTCGTCGCTCGTTGAACGGCGAGCTGTCGGCGAGTTCAGGGAATTCGTGCAGTCCGACCAGGGTCTGGCCACCGACCAGCCACACGACGTGTCGAAACGGTCCGGTGTCTTCATTCACGAGTGGGTCGGCGTCAAACAGGCGTTGATACCACGGCACGCTCGTTCCAAGGTCGTTCACCGTCAACGCGACGTGGGTGATGGTTGGAAATTCGGGCATCGGCATCCCTTCATTTGATGTTGAAGCCTCACTCTAACCAGCAGTGTGCGAGCGTGCTCGGCCTCCAAGGCGACCGTGCCCGAGGTGAGAGCCGACAGATTCCTTCTAGTGAAGTACTCGGTCGTCGAGTTCCTTCGCCGCCGCCAAGACCTCGGCGGGTACGACGGTCCCCGGTCGATTCGACGGGTCACTGACGAGGAAACGACCGAGGACCGGCAACTCGGTGAGGGATTCCGCACGCAAGACCGCAGCCGCCACCGGAACGAAGCTCTCGGCGGCCGGATAGACGAGGTAGCGCGGGAGCCACGTCGGGTCGTACTTGGCGTTGAAGGTCCACAGTGATTCGATGGGGAAGATGCCGGACAGACGCTTGAGGGCCCAACGTTCGACGCGCGTGAACGTCCCTTCACCGCGTTCCCCATCGAGGACCGAACGGAAGGCCGCGAAGTTCAAGCTCAGACCCTGCGCTCCGATTTCGCGCATGTGCTCGATGGTCGAACACAGTGCGAAGTCGATCAGTCCGTTGGGATGTTCTCCGGGATCGCGACGCATGAGATCGAGCGAATAGCCGTTGATCGCGGGCGACGGCACGAACTGACAGACCGCGACGGGCTTGCCGTCAGGTCCGTGCACGATCGTGAGGAGTAGTCCCTTGTCCTTGGGGTTGAAGAGTCGACCGAGCATCATCGAGAAACCGCGCTCGGCCTCACCGCGCCGCAACATCGAGACCAGTTCGAGGATGTCCGTGACGCGACTGGGATCGATGTTCGCGGGATCCAAGAACTCGACCGTGTAGCCGTGGCGAGTGAGGCGGGTCACCGCTTGGCGAAGGCCCTTCATCTTGCCCCCGGCCAGGGAGAACTTCGGACAGTCCACGATCGCCTCGTCGCCGATGTAGAGGTGGTGGAGTCCGGCCGCGCCGTAGATCGGGAGCCACTGTTCACTGGCCCCGATGACACCGATCGTCCAGCCTCGTCCCTCGGCGTAGGCGCGAAAGGCACTGAAGGCCTCGGAGCGTTCCGCGGCCGGTCCGATGGGATCGGGTGACACCAACGCCACGCCACCGTAGACGGCGTAAGCGACGAGCGAGTCGCGGAAGAAGAAGAACTGCTTGTCGTCGCGCAGTGAGAAGTAGTCCAGTGTCCCGCGGCCGTGACGCCGCACGATCTCTCTCGCGCGCAACTCCGCCAGTCGTCGTTCAGTGCCGCGCCCGGTCATGGAGAGTCGTCGGTCGACGACCGGTCTGGTCAAGAGGTAGAGGGACGACACGAAGAGCGAGACGCCAACGGCGAGTAGTGACGGGTCGACGAAGTCCGACGCCGCGTCCGGTAGGGCGATGTTGTTCACGCCGACGAAGCGTTCGATGCACGCCATCAATACGACACCGAAGGCCGGGAGGTGGTGACGTCCCGAAGAGACCTCGATGCCAATCGTCGCGGCGACCACCGAGACGAGCGCAATGAGTCCGAGTCGCGGTAACGCTGCGCGCGCACTTGAGCGATCGGTCGAGGCTTGAAAGTACCGGCGCTCGACGACCAAGAGCGTCAAGATCGATACGGCGATCAGGGACGCGACGAAGGTGCCACCGCGCAGTACGTGGGCGAAGACGGTGATCGCGAGCACCACGCAGGCCACGAACCACGCCCGGCGCTGCCCTCGTCGAATGCCTCGGGCCATCATGATCATCGCGATACCCGCGACGGCGGTGAAGGCCGCCGCGGACTGCGCCACGCCGAGGGGAAAGAACGTCTGGACCTCATGGAGGCGACTGCGCAACGGCGGCGTCGCGGTGACGATGACGTTGACGAGTCCGTCGAGGAAGAGCAGCCCACTGGCCCAGCGCCGAACGGAGCGCTGGCGGCGCTGTTCTTTCAGTCGTTCGACGGTGACGGGGAAGGGGTTGCCGGAGGGCCACGAACCAACGGTCGAAGTGTCCTGCGAAGGAGCGGGCTGCACGTAGGTGTGGGCGATGATTTTTTCGAGCAGTCGTTCACGCGCCGGTCGAGTCTCGCCCGCGTAGAGACGCACTTGTACGGCGCTGGCCGCTTCGATCTCGACGATGCCGAGACGATCGACCGACGAGAACACGGGTGGTAGTCCGAAACGACCGCGGCGTTCGACGATCACGGTGCGCGACGGTCCGGGGGCGGCGCACACGCCACGGTCGAGGAACGCGAGAGCCGGACGCGGTGCACCCCCGACCACGGCACCGGCACCACCGCGTTCGGCGTTGCGGCGTGCGAATTCGAGTGCGTCAACGTCGTCGACGAAGGTCAAGGCGAGGGGCTCGCTCAGTTCGGTCGGCGCCGATCGACGAGCTTCACGGTCGAATCGTCGTCGCACGATCAGGCCGGCGCAGGAGACCACGAGTGCCTCGACGATCGCCACGATGAGGAGGTTGAGCACGAGGTTGCCCCAGAAACTGCCGGTATGGGGGGTTCGCACGTGGATGTGGTGGCGAGTGAAGTGATAGACGATCGCGTTGAGCGACGTCAGGACGTCAAAGACGAACAACGCGATCACCGGGAACCAGACCCAGCCCCCCAATCGGCGATACAAGACGCGCGACGCAACGAATCGTGGAAGGGCGTGGGGGTCTTCGAGTCGATTCGCGTCGGCACGGTCGTCGACGTCGGCGCGCTTCGTGTCGACGGTGCTGGTGCCCGCGGCGACGGCCAGATCACGAACGCCGTTGGCCGTTGCGATGTTCAAGATCAGGTCGCTCGCCATGACGATGCCGAGTTGTTCCAGGCGCTCGCGAGCCTCCTGGTTCTGGCCCAGTTCGTGGTCGTCACTTCCCGGCAGCACGAAGAAACGGTGTCGCGCATCGGCGTTGAACGCGACGATCTGGTCGCGCAGCGCGGGCAGGGCCGACAACGTGGCGTCGATGAATCGGACGAGGTCAGAGGTCGGTTCGGGGTGGAAGAGATTGCCCGCGACGATGACCACGGCCGCGTCGTCGATGTCACTCAAGAGGTCGACGAGTTCTTGGACCGGACGGCACTTCTCGTCGGTGGTGGGAGAGAGTGAGAGGTCGCTCACCACGTAGACGTGATGGCCGTAAGGAATTGGCAGCGTTTGACGCTCGGTACAACCCACGGCGTCCAGTCTCGCAGAGAATGCCCCCAAAGACGCCATTAGCCTTTATTGGCAATGAGTTCGAACGACGCACACGAGACCTGGCACTGGCGAGATGGATCGTCCGGGGCCGGGCCGGCCGTCATCTTCGACATCGACGGTGTTTTGGCCGACGCCGCCGGCCGTCAGCACTACCTCGATTGGGGTGACTGGAAGCGATTCTTCGACGCCTGTGGCGACGACCCGATCATTGAAGAGATCGAGCGACTACTGGAGCTCTTGGACTCGTCGCTCAAGGTCGTGCTCCTGACGGGGCGTCCACGGCGGGTCCAGCCGCACACGGTCGCCTGGCTCGAGCGCTACGGCCTTCGCTGGGACCTCCTCATCATGCGCGAATACGGTGACTACTCCGGCGTCGATGAGTTCAAACGGGGGGCGCTTCGTGACCTGGTGAACGAGGGCTTCGACATCCGCTTGGCGCTCGATGACGACCCGAAGAACCACGCGATGTACGTCAGTGAAGGCGTGCCGTGTATCTACATCCACTCCGGCTACTACCTCTAACTCGTCACGTCGCTCGCGACGCGAACGATCTCGAGTGCCTCGCGGGCGGCGCGTCGACCTGAACCGATGCTCGCCGGAATCCCGACGCCGTCGTACGCGTTGCCACACAGCGTCACCCCGAGCGCGGCGGCGCCGTGGCGAGCGCTCGCCACCATGGTTTCGTGACCGAGGTAGTACTGCGGCAATCCGTTGAGCCATCGCTGCACGATCGCATCATTGGGCGTGCCGAACGTGCCGAGGAGGACCCGAAGCTCGTCCGCGACGCGAGCGATCAGTTGATCGTCACTCAACTCACTCCAGCGGAAGTCGTCAATACGTCCGACGTGCGCGCGTACGAGTACATCGTCGGCGCGTCGCAGGTGTGGCCATTTGCGGTCGAGGAACGTGACGGCGGTCGTCAACATTGAACCGTCACCGGACCACGCCGTGCCGAGAGGAACGAGGATGCCCGTTCCAACCGCGTTCAGGTCGATCGCGGTGCGCGCCACGCTAAAGGTGATCATGGCGGCACTCGCGCTCCGTACCGATTCGAGCCGGGCGATTGCCGGATCGTGCGAGCCGAGGAGACGTGCCGTGACCGGCGCCGGTGTCGCCAAGACGACCGAGTCGGCGGGCGTGGTCGTGCTCTGCGTGTCGACCTCCCAGGGATAGTTGCCCGACGGTGTTCGTCGCAGTGCGGTGACCGCGACCCCGGTCCGTAGAACGACGCCACGTTCTCGAAGTCGTCGAGCGATCTCAAGGGGGAGTGACCCGACGCCTTCGAGGAGCGAGTAGAAAATTGGGCCGTCGCTCGCGGAAGGTGGCGGGGATGCCGCGGCGCTCGGTCCCGGAGCGACCGGTCCGCTGGCGCGCATCGCGCGCATGAGGGATCCACCTTTGCGCGCGGCCGTCAACAAGGCGGGGAAGACCGACTTCGCCGAGAGATCGTCGATGCGCCCGGCTTGGATGCCGCCCAACATCGGTTCGACGAACTGATAACAGATCTCTGAACCGAGTTTGGTGCGGACGATCTCTCCAATCGTTGCGTCATCGCCGATCTTCATGCGCACCGGTGCGTGCTCGTCACGTCGCGCATCGAGACGTGCTCGCCACGTGAGTCCCCGGACGTTCTTCAATTGGCCCGATGACGTTGGAATGCCCAACGCGAGTCCGGTGGGCAGTTCATTGAGCGCGCCGCGCAACCAGATCGACGCGCCACTCGCTTCGACCGCCTCGAGTTGGTCACCGATGCCGAGTTCGCGCACGAGGTCGACCGCTTCAGGGCGCCGGGCGAGGAAGCCGTCGGCACCGAGATCGATCGTCCGGTTGGCGAACTGCGTCGTCGCGAGTGATCCGCCGACGACGGCGCCATCTTCGATGAGTTCGATGCGCGGCGTCGCGCCGTTTGGCCCCTCGGCACCTCCGGAGAGCTCCCACGCCGCACTCAGTCCGCTCACGCCACCGCCGACCACGACGATCGACGCGCGACTCACGTGACGCGGTCCAAGACGACGTCGGCCAACAGGGTCATGAACGTCGGATCGTCGTTGAGCGATGCCGTTCGAACCAGGTGCAATCCGACCTCTCGTGCAACGCCTTGCGCTTCGATGTCGATATCGAAGAGCACCTCTAAGTGGTCACTGACGAAGCCGATTGGGCATGAGACCACGTCGGTCACTCCCTGGGCTCGCTTGTCGCGCAGGACCTGCAAGATATCGGGCCCGATCCACGGATCCGGTGTGCGACCGGCCGACTGCCACGCGACGTCCCAGTGCTCGACGCCGGCCAGGGCGGCCGAGCGCTGCGCGCTCTCGCGCAACTGTTCGGGGTAGGTGTCGCCCGTCGCCAGGATCTTCTCAGGTAGCGAGTGCGCCGAGAAGATGACTTCGGTCGTCGCCCGCCGAGCTACGGGAATCGTCGAGAGGGCGTCGTTGACACGGCCGGCGATGATCTCGAGGAAACCAGGGAACTCCCACCACGCGCCGATCTCGATGAAGTCGACGTCGTCGCCAAGCGCCTCTCGAGCGCGCGACATGTACTGGTCGGTCGACATCGATGACGAATGGGGTGCGAGGACCAACCCCACGACGACGTCGAGGCCTTCGCTGCGAAATGATTCGGCGGTCGTCTCGAGAAGCGGTGGTTCATATTTCGATCCGAAGCGCACGTCGAAGGCGCCCGGGACACGGCGTTCGAGCGCCGCGGCGATACCGGCCACTTGGTCGGCGCTGCGTTGAGCGAGGGGTGACGTGCCCCCGATGGCGTTGTAACGGCGCTGGAGATCGGCGAGCTGCTCGGGTGTGGGGGGACGTCCATGTCGAATCCTGGTGTAGTACGCCTCGACGTCCGCGGGCGTCGTCGGCGTTCCGTAGGCCATCACGAGCACGCCGGTCGTCATTGAACGCCCGCCATTCCCTCGTCGTGCACGACGCGGACGATCGCTTCGAGGACCGCCGGATCGGTCGTGGGCAAGACGCCGTGACCCAAGTTGAAGATGTGGCCGGCCTCGTGGCCCGCTCGAAGGAGAACGTCCCGGGCGCCCTCTATGGCGGAATCGACGCCGCCGAGACAGCGCGCGGGATCGAGGTTGCCCTGGACGGGACGTCCGCCGACGCGTCGTCGCCCCTCGTCGAGGTCCACGTGCCAATCGATGCCCATCACCGAACTGTTGGCCGAACTCATGAGATCGAGCAGTTCACCCGTACCGACACCGAAGAGAATGGTCGGCACGTCGAGATCGGCGACGGCGGCGATCACTCGCTCGGTCGCGGGCAACGCGAAGCGTCGGTACTCGTCGCGCGTGAGCGCGCCGGCCCAGGAGTCGAAGAGCTGCACGGCCCGCGCGCCGTGGGCGACTTGAGCACGAAGGAACGAGATCGTGATCTCCGAGATGCGACCGAGGAGCAGGTCGAAGAGCAGCGGTTCGGTGTGCATCAGGGTCTTGATGAGCGCGAACTCTCGCGTCGGCCCACCTTCGACCAGGTAGCTCGCGACCGTGAAGGGCGCGCCCGCGAATCCAATGAGCGGCGTGTCCGTCGCCGCGAGCTCTTTGATCACGAGGTCGACCGTCTCGGTGACGTGGGCGATGTCGAGGACGTTCAGATCGCGGAGCCGGTCCAAATCCGCGGCGCTCGCGAAGGGTTCGGCGATCACCGGCCCACGCCCGGGCACCAGATCGACGCCGAAGCCGATCGCGTGGTAGGGCACGACGATGTCACTGAACAGGATCGCCGCGTCGACGCCGTAGCGACGAACGGGCTGCATCGTCACCTCGCAGGCGATCGCGGGATCGGCGATGGCGTCCAATATCGAGCCCGTGCCGCGCAGTTCTCGGTACTCGGGAAGCGACCGGCCCGCCTGGCGCATGAACCACACCGGTACGTGCTCGACGCTCTCGCCGCGACAGGCCCGAAGGAAAACTGGCTCGCTCACTTCACTCCCTCTTGTCCACCTCAATCTAGGTGCACCGGCTCGCGGGCCGGTTTGAAATGGCGTTGCCCGATTGCCCTAGGATTGATATTTCTCAATTTTGGGAAATGAAACGAGGACACGATGGCCCACGAGCGCGAGATCAAAGAGGAACAGCTCTTCCTCGATCTCGCCCTGACGGCCCTCGATCACATGCGTGATGAGGCTCGATCGCTTCGTGACAGTGCGGCGGTGGCGAACATGCGTGGCGCCGGTGACCTCGTCGAGCGCGACGTCGTCATGGGAACGGCCCTGCATCGCTTGGACCAACTCGCGATCGGTGACCAGCCTCTCTTCTTCGGTCGAATCGACTACGCGCCCGATGGTGCCGGTCGCGCTGACGAATACCACGTCGGGCGACTCGCGGTTTCGGACGAGGAACTGAATCCGCTCGTGATCGACTGGCGCGCGCCCGTCGCTGAGGCGTTCTACCGCGCCACCGGCGTCGAGCCGCTCGGTTTGGCCCGACGTCGCCACGTGGCCATCCACGGCCACGACGTGACCGGCGTCGAGGACGAGTACTTCGCCGACGCCAACGGCGAACTGGCGTTACCCGAAGACGACGTGCGCGCCGCGACCGAAGAAGGACTCGTCGACGGTGGTCTCGCGCTCGGCGGACCCGGGGCGCTCCTGGCCGCGCTGGGGCGTGCGCGCACCGGCCGCATGGGCGACATCGTCGCGACGATCCAAGGCGAACAGGACCGCATCATTCGTAATCCTTTGGCGGGCGTTTTGTTGGTGCAAGGTGGCCCGGGAACCGGCAAGACCGCGGTGGCGCTGCACCGTGCGGCCTACCTCCTCTTTACGCACCGCGCGACACTCGAACGCCAGGGTGTTCTGGTCGTCGGACCGAATCCACTGTTCTTGAACTACATCGAGAACGTCCTGCCGTCACTCGGCGAATCCGGCGTGACGCTCTCGACGATCTCGGGCCTCGTGACCAACGTCGAGATTCGCGGACGCGACGCCGAACTGGTCGACGAATTGAAGGGTGACTTTCGAATGGCGCGACTGCTCGCGCGCGCACTGCGCACCCGTCAACGGCCCTTGAAGGACGACGTCGAGATCCCCATCGGTCGAGCGATCGTCGTCTTGAAGGCGCGTTACACCCAAGAGACCGTCGATCGTGCTCGAAGACGGCCGGGTAATCACAATCAACGCCGTTCGGCGGTCGGACGCGAACTCGCCAATCGTCTGGCGAATGAGTACTACGAACGATTCGTGCGCGAGGGCATCGACGAGGTCAACGCCGTCGGCGAGCTGGCCGATCTCATCCGCGCGACCCCCCAATTCAAGTGGGCGCTGGAGCGAATCTGGCCGCGGCTCTCCGGACAAGAGCTGTTGCACGACCTCTTCGGCGCGCCGGCGTTGCTGCGGGCCGCCGGACAGGGATTCGTGAGCGACGAGGAGTTGGCCCTCCTCTATCGGGCGAGGTCCGGTTCGATCGACGAGGTCCGTTGGACGAAGGCCGACGCCGCCTTGATCGACGAGGCTCGGGTGTTGCTCGGACCACTTCGTCGTCCCCGCCCGGTGGTGAAGCCCGGCGACAACGGCATCTTGGACGGAATCGACCTCGACGCCTACGCCGGTGACGTGCGAGCCGCCGCGTTGCGCGAGGCCCAACGCAACGCGCCGGTCGTGAGCAACGAACTCGACGAGGCGGAGTTCGTCACCTACGGACACATCGTGATCGACGAAGCGCAAGACCTCTCGCCGATGGAGCTTCGGGTCCTGAAGCGCCGCGACCTGACCGGATCGATGACCATCGTCGGAGACATGGGCCAGGCCACGACCGCTTCATCCTCCGCGTCCTGGAACGCCGTGCTCGAGGTCCTCGAACCGCGTCGTGAGCCCACGCGCGTGGATCTCACGGTGAGCTACCGCACGCCCGAAGAGGTCCTCGATTTCGCCGCACCGACGTTGATGGCGGCGGCGCCGGACCTCACGCCGCCGCGACCGGTCCGTCGAGCCGGACACTCGCCCAGCGTGGACCAGGTGAGCCGCGAAGAGTTCGTGGCGACCCTCGCCGACGTCACTCGTCGAGAGGTCGAGGCCGTCGCACCCGGTCGCGTGGCGGTCATCGTGAGCGGCGATCGGGTCGATGAGATCATGTCCATCCTGCGCTCGAAGGGCCTTGACGCCATTGATCCGCGCGACCAGGAGTCCCGGGGCCTGGGCGCCGACCTCATCGTGCTCTCGGCCGAAGGCGCGAACGGCCTGGAGTTCGACGGCGTCGTGGTGGTCGAGCCGGGCCAGATTGCCAGCCGTGGTGCCCGAGGCGCGACGTCGATCACGTCTCGAGGTCTCCGCACTCTCTACGTCGCGATGACGCGTCCGACCCGACGGCTCGCGATCGTGGCCGTGGAGCCATTGCCCGAGACATTGCGCTGAGCCAATTCGGCGACGCTGTCGCATGGGGTTCGCAATTTCCGCTAGAAATGTAGCCGTGAGTCAGGCGATTTCCCCCAATAGCCTGGCGAAGCAAGGGAAGATCGTTCACGATCGTCCGCCGATGTTGGCCATCGGCGTGATGATTTGGCTCGGCAGCGAGCTGATGTTCTTCTCCGGACTCTTCGCCGCATTATTTACCATCCGAGCCCACCTCAAGTCGTGGCCGCCGGTCGGCACGCACCTCGACGTACTGCAATCGGGCATCTTCACGATCGTCTTGATCGCCTCGTCGTTCACGATGCAGTGGGCCGTGTACCTCATCGAGAATCGTCGGCGCGCCGAGGCGCGGAATTGGATCATCGTGACGATGATCATGGGTACGTTGTTCGTGTCCAACCAGGCCTACGAGTGGACGCACCTCGCGACGCGTTGGTACACCAACTCCTACGGTTCGATCTTCTTCATCACCACCGGTCTTCACGGACTTCACGTGATCTTGGGACTCGTGGCCATGGGCTTCTTGCTCTTTCGCATGCGCGGCACCGAGGGCGACCCCGGCGAGTTGTCCACCTTCCAGGGCGTGAGTTACTACTGGCACTTCGTCGACGTCGTATGGATCGGGCTGTACTCGGCCCTGTTCTTGTTGAAGTAGGAGACGGCGTGACGTCACCCCTCTTCAAGCGCTGCGCCGCTCTCTCGATCGTCGGACTCTTCGCCTTCGGTCCCGTGCTGCTCTTCGTGGGCGGCGCGCAGGCCTCGTACAAGTTGACGCCGTACCAGACCACGCGCAAGAACGCCGGTTCTCCGAACTCGACGATGGTGAAGAAGAACGCCGACGGCGTCATCATCGCCTACGGCAACTCCTCGATCACGTACCGGGCGCCGTCCTCGGCACTCGTCACGTTGGGCGACGCGCTGTTCCAACAGAACTGTGCATCGTGCCACGGCTCCCAGGCCAACGGTGTCCCGGCCAACGGCACGTCCGGCGCCTTTCCCGACCTCGTCGGCCTCGGACCGGCGACCATCAACTTCTGGATCGACTCCGGGCGCATGCCGGCCGCGAATACCCGTGCGATCGAGGCCAACCGTCGCGTCCCGCGTCTGACCCACGATCAAGCGCTCGCGGTGTCGGCGTGGGTGAACTCACTCGCACCGGGTTACCCGCTCATTCCGTATCCGCACTTGAAGAACGCGAACGTCGCCGACGGTGCGGCGCTCTTCGCGCTCAACTGCGCCTCGTGTCACACCATCGAAGGTGACGGCGACGCGCTCGCCATGAGCACGTTCTCGCCGTCGTTGCGCAAGATTCCCTCCATCGAAGTCGCCGAGGCGATCCGCACGGGCCCCGCCAACATGCCGCGATTCACCGGCAACCTCAGTGACGCCCAGGTCAACGACATCGTGAAGTACGTGACGACCGAGATCCAGCACCCGAACAACCCCGGCGGTTTCGGACTCGGCGGTCTCGGTCCCGTCGCCGAAGGCTTCGTCGGCCTGGCCTTCGGCGTTGGCGTACTCGCCCTCTTCGGCTTTTGGGTCGGAGAACGCGATGACTGACGAACACCGCACCCCGGTCTCGTTGTCGGGACTGCCCGCCAACGACCCGCACCTGCAACCGGCGGCTCGCAATCCCGAACTGGTCGAACGAGTCATCAGCGTCTGTTTCGTCGTCGGCACACTCTGTCTCGCCGGATTCGGTGCGTGCTACTGGATCGACGCGCAGCCCTGGAAACTGGGCGCCACGCTCGGCGGCGGTCTGTTGATCCTCGGCGTCGGCATCGTCGCCTGGGGCAAGTACCTCATGCCGCGCGGACCGTTCGTGGAAGAACGGCACACACTCGCCAACTCCGAGGCCGACCGTCAGGCCTTCGCCGCCGCGATCGTCGAACGCGGTGGTGGCGTCATGCAACGTCGCAAGGTCCTCGGCGGGCTCCTCGGCGGTGGGATGGGCATCTTCACCATCGTGGCGATGTTCCCGCTGCTGCGCAGTCTCGGACCGTTACCCAAGACGACGCTCCAACACACTGACTGGCGCTCGGGCTCCTACGTCGTCGATCAGAGCGGACGACGCGTCGAAGTCGGCGACCTCGCGGTCGGGTCGATCGAGACCGTCTTTCCCGAGGGCACGCAGAACACCGACCGCGGTCAGGCCGTCGACCAGACGGTCTTGATCCGCGTCTCCAACGAGGCCTTCACGACGATGAAGGGCCGCGAGACCTGGGCCCCGAACGGTTACGTCGCCTACTCCAAGGTCTGTACGCACCTTGGTTGTCCGGTGGGACTCTACGAGCAAGAACTCCAGCTCCTCGTGTGCCCGTGCCACCAGTCGATGTTCAACGTGACCAACGGGGCCGTGCCGCAGTTCGGGCCGGCGCCTCGTCCGTTGCCGCAGTTGCCGCTCTACGTCGACTCCTCGGGGTTCTTGCGTAGTCAGAGCGACTATCACGAAGCGGTCGGACCGGGATTCTGGGAGCGAAGTTGAGCGACGTCATCAACACCAAGCGCTCGAAGAAGCAGGCCCTCGGTCCCTACGGTCGCGTCGGCAAGTCGCTGGATGAGCTCGACGACCGCTTGGGCCTGGCCCGTGGCGGGCGGACGTTCATGGACAAGATCTTCCCGGACCACTGGTCGTTCATGCTCGGTGAGATCGCGCTCTACTCGTTCGTCATCCTGCTGGTGACGGGCGTCTTCTTGACGCTGTACTTCATCCCCAGTTCGGCCATCGTCATCTATCACGGCAGTTACAAGCCGCTCGACGGTCAAAAGATGACCCAGGCCTTCGCCTCGACGGTGAACCTCTCTTTCGCCGTTCGCGGCGGTCTCTTGATGCGACAGATGCACCACTGGGCCTGCGACATCTTCGTCGGCGCGATCGTCATCCACATGGCGCGCGTCTTTTTCACCGGCGCGTTTCGTAAGCCGCGCGAACTCAACTGGATCGTCGGCTCGACGCTCTTGATCCTCGCGATCGTGAACGGCTTCCTCGGCTACTCGTTGCCCGACGACCTGGTCTCGGGCACCGGCATCCGCATCGCGTACTCGATCATCTTGTCGATCCCGCTGGTCGGCACCTACGTCGCGTTCTGGGTCTTCGGTGGGAACTTCCCGGGCACGTCGATCATCCCGCGCTTCTTCATCCTGCACTGCCTGATCGTGCCGCTGATCATCATCGGTCTGGTGAGCGCGCACCTCTTCTTGCTCGTGCGCCAGAAGCACACGCAGTTCCCCGGTCGCGGTCGCACCGAGACCAACGTCGTGGGCTCGCCGATGTTCCCCGTCTTCATGGCCAAGACGACCGGATTCTTGTTCATCGTCGGTGGTATCACGGCGCTGCTGGGCGCCTTCGCCCAGGTCAACCCGATCTGGCAGTTCGGACCGTACGACGCGGCGAGGATCTCCTACGCCGTGCAGCCGGACTGGTACATGGGTTTCCTCGACGGCGCGCTGCGCATCTGGCCGTCGTGGACGTTCCATAGTTGGGGCCATACGATCCCATTCGAGGTTCTGATACCGGCGGTCGTGCTGCCCGGTCTGATCTTCAACTTCGTCTTCGTCTGGCCGATGATCGAGCGCAAGTTCACGAAGGACAACGCGATCCACAATCTGCTCGATCGGCCGAGCAACGTGCCCGTGCGTACCGCCGTCGGTGTCACGATGCTCAGCTTCTTGGGCATGCTCTTCATCGCCAGTTCGACCGACGTGCTGGCGAAGTTCTTCAACCTGTCGCTCAACACCGTGCTCGTGGCGATGCGCTATCTCACGGTCATCGTGCCGATTCTCGCCTACCCGATCACGTACCGCATCTGTCGCGAGATCCAGGCCCTGCACGGCGGGGGACGTCGCAAGACGCCGAACGTCGTCGCACGTTCGAGCGAGGGGGAGTACACCGCGACGCCCTCACCGCGCTACGTCGACGACGTGCCCAGTCACCTCGCGCCGACGCCGGTACCGGACTATATCCACGAAGAGCCCGAAGAGTCGGGCGAGAGTGGTGTGCGCGTCGTCGATCGTTGATCGACGGCCGAACGACGATTTGACGCCGTTGCGCCGCTGAGCGACAACGCGCACCAACACCGTTCCCATTTTCGCCACAACGACGGCCTTCGGACGCGATTGCGTAAGTCCTCGTCGCGAGGGGTATGCGTAACATGGGTGCCGTGGCGACTACGAGTGATCCGAACTGGCCTTCGGCCGCCACGCTGCTGAGCGAGCGACCCGTCAAGGGTCGGCGCAACGTCGGATTACTCGGCATCTCGACCTACGCCACGTCGGTCTCTCCGCGTTCGGCGACGAGTACGCCGTCCGCCGTCCGGGCCGCCCTCGAGCGCTATTCGACCTGGTCGTTCAGTGAGGCGATCGATATCGCCGAATCGGTGGGACTCGTTGACTTCGGTGACGTGAGCGCACCCGATGCCGAAGGTGGCGCCGAGCGGGTCGCGGTGGCGATGGCGGGATGGGACCCGAGTATCGCACTGCGATTGATACTCGGGGGCGACAACGCGGCGACCTGGCACGCCCTTCGCGCGTTGAGCGGCGGGGACTACTCGAACTACGGACTCGTGACCCTCGACGCGCACCTCGATATGCGTGACGGGGAGTCGAACGGATCGCCGGTTCGTCAACTACTCGAAGACGGACTGGACCCTCATCACGTCGTCCAGGTCGGACTGGCCGATTTCTCGAACTCGCCGGCCTACGCGCGGCGCGCGCACGACGCCGGGGTCACCGTGATCTCACGCGACGTCTTGCACCATGAGCCGGTCGAGGAGGCCGCGATTCGGGCCGTCGGCATCGCCGGGGCCGGCGGACGCCACGTCTACGTCGACATCGACATGGACGCCGCCGACCGGATGGCCGTGCCGGCCTGTCCGGGTGCGGCGCCCGGTGGGTTGAGCGCCGACGAGATGCGCCGATTCGTCCGGGCCGTTTCGGTCCAGCACGGCGTGACCGCGATCGATATCACCGAGATCGACGTTGAACGCGACAGTGCCGATCAACGCAGCGTGCGCCTCGCCGCGCTGCTGGTACTCGAGACGCTCGCCGGCGTGCGAAGGAGACTGCAATGGCCGTAGAGATCGGTGTCGAGCCCCTCACGCGTGCGCAGCTGGTGGCGGTGGCTCGCCGATACGAATCGGTCACGCTCAGTGAGGCCGTCGTGGCTCGCCTCGAGCGCCAGCGAAGCGCGATCGACGCACTCGTGGAAAGCGGTACGCCGGTCTACGGCCTCTCGACCGGCTTCGGCTCGCTCGCGACCACGTTCATCTCACCCGAGGAGCGCCGCGACCTACAGCGCTCCTTGATCCGTTCGCACGCCGCGGGCGTCGGAGCGGAGGTCGAGACCGACGTCATCCGCGCGATGATGGTCTCGCGCCTCACGAACCTCTGCAGCGGCGTCTCGGGCGTTCGCCCCTCGACCGCCCGGGCGTACGCCGCGCTGTTGAACGCCGGCATCACCCCCATCGTGCACGAGTTCGGCTCACTGGGTTGCTCCGGTGACCTTGCGCCGCTGGCGCACGTGGCGCTCGCGTTGATGGGCGAGGGCGACGTGCGAAACCGCGGCGGGCACCGCGTCGCGGCGGCCGAGGCGCTTAGCACGAGCGGCCTCGAACCGGTGGTCCTCGCCGAGAAAGAGGGACTGGCGCTCATCAACGGCACGGACGGGATGCTCGGGCAACTGATCCTCGCCGTTGAAGACGGCACGGCGTTGATGCAACTCGTGGACGTCGCGGCCGCGATGTCAATCCAGGCGTTGCGCGGGACCGACCAGGTCTTTCTCGCCGAGATCCACGCCTTGCGTCCGCACGCCGGTCAGCTCGTCAGCGCCGCCAACCTCTTGACGTTGTTGGCCGACTCGGTCATCGTGAGTTCGCACCTCGACGACCCGACGCAGGTCCAAGACGCCTACTCGTTGCGCTGTGCGCCCCAGGTGCACGGCGCGGCGCGCGACACCTTCAACTTCGCCACCCACGTGGCCGACGTCGAACTGGCCTCGGCGATCGACAATCCTTCCGTGCTGGCCGACGGAACCCTCGCGTCCAACGGCAACTTCCACGGTGCGCCCGTCGGCTACGCACTCGACTTCCTCGCCATCGTGGTCGCCGACGTCGCGTCGATGTCCGAGCGACGCACCGATCGGATGCTCGACGTATCGCGCAGCTTCGGTCTCCCGCCGTTCCTCGCCGGACAGGCCGGTGTCGACTCCGGCCTGATGATCGCCCAGTACGCGCAGGCGGCGTTGGTCTCGGAGATGAAGCGTTTGGCCACCCCGGCCAGCGTCGACTCGATTCCCTCCTCGGGTATGCAAGAGGACCACGTGTCCATGGGCTGGCACGCCGCACGTAAGCTCCGCAAGTCGTTGGACGCCTTCGCCGACGTGGTCGCCATCGAACTGCTCACCGCCGCGCGCGCGCTCGCGCTGCGTGAGCCGCTCACGGCCTCCCCGGCGACGGCCGCGGTCAGCCACCGCGTCAACGCCGTCACCGGTGGCCCCGGTCACGATCGCTGGCTCTCCCCGGAGATTGCGGCCGTCGGTGAACTCGTGCGCAGTGGCGAACTGCTGGACATCGCACGTCAACACGTGGCACTGTCGTAGTGGTGAGGGGCAACTGATGGAAGGCGCGCGACCGGTACGAGCGGACCGGGGCACGACGTTGTCGACGTTGGGCTGGCCCCAAGAGGGCGCCCTACGGATGCTCCAGAACAACCTCGACCCCGACGTCGCCGAGCGGCCGGACGACCTCGTCGTCTACGGCGGTACCGGGCGCGCGGCACGGGACTGGCGAAGCTTCGACGCGCTGGTGCACACACTTCGCACGTTGAAGGGCGACGAGACGATGTTGGTCCAGTCGGGCAAGCCGGTCGGCGTCTTCTCGACGCACGAGTGGGCGCCGCGGGTCTTGATCGCGAACTCGAACCTCGTCGGTGACTGGGCGACGTGGCCGGAGTTTCGCCGACTCGAAGCGCTCGGACTCACGATGTACGGACAGATGACCGCCGGATCGTGGATCTATATCGGTACGCAGGGGATCCTCCAGGGCACCTACGAGACATTCTCGGCCGTCGCCAATCGTCACTTCGGCGGCACGCTCTCGGGCACGTTGACCCTGACCGGAGGGTGTGGCGGGATGGGTGGCGCACAGCCCCTCGCCGTCACCATGAACGACGGCGTCTGTCTGTGCGTCGACGTGGATCCGTCGCGACTCCAGCGACGCGTCGACCAGCGATACCTCGATGAGTGGACGGCCGACCTCGATGCGGCGCTCGCGCGCGTCGAGGGGGCCAAGCGAGCGAAGCTCGCCCTCAGTGTCGGACTCGTGGGCAACGCCGCGACGGTCTTCGCCGAACTACTGCGACGCGGTGTCGACGTCGATATCGTGACCGATCAGACGTCGGCCCACGACCCGCTGAGTTACCTGCCCGAAGGTATCAACCTCGCCGACTGGCACGACTACGCCGAGAAGAAGCCCGAGGAGTTCACCGACCGCGCGCGACAGTCGATGGCGAAGCAGGTCGAGGCGATGGTCGGATTCCAGGACCGTGGCGCCGAGGTCTTCGACTACGGCAACTCGATCCGCGGGGAGGCCCAACTCGGCGGCTTCGAACGCGCGTTCTCGTTCCCCGGTTTCGTACCGGAGTATCTGCGCCCTCTCTTTTGCGAGGGCAAGGGCCCCTTTCGTTGGGCGGCGCTGTCGGGGGACCCGAAGGACATCGCGCGGACCGATCAAGCGGTCCTCGATCTCTTCCCCGAGAACGACGCCCTGCGACGCTGGATCACGAAGGCCCAAGAGCGCGTGGCCTTTCAGGGGCTGCCCGCGCGCATCTGTTGGCTCGGCTACGGCGAGCGGGACAAGGCCGGGCTCGCCTTCAACGACCTCGTCGCCTCGGGTGAGGTCGGCGCGCCGATCGTGATCGGGCGCGACCACCTCGACAGCGGCTCGGTCGCCTCGCCCTATCGCGAGACCGAATCGATGCTCGATGGGTCCGACGCCATCGCCGATTGGCCCCTCCTCAACGCGCTGGTGAATACGGCGTCGGGAGCGACGTGGGTCTCGATCCATCACGGCGGCGGCGTCGGCATCGGACGTTCCGTCCACGCCGGTCAGGTCTGCGTCGCCGACGGTACCGAACTCTCGGCCCAGAAGTTGGCGAAGGTGTTGACGAACGATCCCGGCATGGGCGTCATCCGACACGTCGACGCTGGCTACGAACTCGCCGAACAGACCGCCGACGAGCGCGGCGTGCGTATTCCGATGCACGAGGGGTGATGACGACTCGGGTCATTCAGAACATCGGTGAACTGACGACGAACGATCCGACGCTGGGCGAGGGAACGACCGGCCGGCTCCTGGATGCGGCAATGGTGATCGACGACGACGTCGTGCTCTGGGTCGGTGCGAACGCGCACGCCCCGGCGGCGGACGAGAGGATCGACGCGCAGAACTGCGCGGTCATACCCGGCTTCGTCGACTCGCATACGCACCTGGTCTTCGCCGGCGAGAGGTCCGATGAGTTCGAGGCGCGCATGAGAGGTGTCCCGTACGACGGGGGCGGCATCGCGCGAACCGTCGACGCCACGCGTGCGGCGTCGAGTGAGGAACTTCGTCGCGCAACGAATCAGCGTCTCAGCGAACTGCGCGCCGGCGGCGTCACCACCGTCGAGATCAAGTCGGGCTACGCGCTCGACGTTGACGGCGAGTCGCGACTCGTCGACATCGCCCACGTCTTCAGCGACGAGGTCACGTTCCTCGGCGCCCACGTCGTGCCGCCGGAGTACGCACACGACCGCGGCGCCTACGTCGAGATGGTGCGCGGTCCGATGCTCGATGCCTGCGCGCCGAAGTCCAAGTGGGCCGACGTCTTCTGTGACCGCGGCGCCTTCGACGTCGATGAGTCGCGCGCGATCCTGTCGAGTGCGAGGACGGCCGGCCTTGGGCTTCGCGTGCACGGCAATCAACTCGGCGAGACGGGCGGCGTCGCGCTCGCGGTCGAGATGGACGCCGCGAGCGTCGATCACTGCACGCATCTCAGTGACGACGACATCGACCGACTCGCCTCTTCAGCGACCGTCGCGACGATCCTGCCCGGCGCGGACTTCTCGACGCGCGCGCCGTACTCGTCGGCACGCCGGCTGCGCGACGCGCGGCGCGGTCGTGGCGTTGGCCACGGACTGCAATCCGGGTACGTCGTACGTGACGAGCATGGCGTTCGTGATCGCGATCGCCGTGCGCGACATGCTCATGGACTTCGACGAGGCGCTGTGGTCGGCGACCCGCGGGGGAGCGATCGCGCTTCGACGAGACGACATCGGCCACCTCGGTGTCGGCGCCAAGGCCGACGTCGTGATCCTCGACGCGCCGCGCGCGGCCCATCTCGCCTATCGTCCCGGTGCATCGCTGGTGCGCCAGGTCATCGTCCCGCCCGGAGGATGGGCGCCGACGGGGTGGTTTTCTCATGGTGGCGGCCGCATTCGTGACCTCTGATTCGGCCATCGTGATTCGACCAATCGCTGCGGGTGATTGGGACGTGGTCTTCGCGATATTCCGCTCGACCGTTGTGGAGGGTGACACCTACGCCTATCCCGAGG
Organism: uncultured Acidimicrobiaceae bacterium; assembly: GCA_963804325.1. GTDB lineage: Bacteria > Actinomycetota > Acidimicrobiia > Acidimicrobiales > RAAP-2 > RAAP-2. The sequence continues at coordinate 705,313 of CAWDPT010000009.1, read as the reverse complement.
GTCTCACGTCTGCGGCGGCTCGTTCGCTGTGGATCGACGGGCCGCCGGGCGAGACCGTCGTCGCCGAGCGCGACGGCGTCATACTCGGTACCGCCAAGTTCGGTCCGAATCGACCGGCCCGGGGATCGCACGTCGCGACGGCCAGCTTCATGGTCAGTGCGGAGTCGCGCGGCGCGGGCGTCGGCCGCGCGATGTGCGAATACGTCATCGCGCGGGCGAGGGAACAGGGCTACGCCGCGATGCAGTTCAACGCCGTCGTCTCGACGAATCTTCACGCCATCGAGTTGTACCGAAAACTGGGTTTCATCACGATCGGGACGGTTCCCGAGGCGTTCGATCACGCGCGGCTGGGACGCGTCGGACTCGACATCATGTATCTGCCACTCTGATCTCGGGCGAGCACGGCCAAGAATCGACAACCTTTAAAGTAGGCGTATGAGCACCCCCCCTGCCCCGACCGACCTCCCCACCACGCTCGGAGCGCTGCGCGCTTCGAGCTATGAGCCCAAGAGCGTGCGCGAAGAGATTCGCGCGAACCTAGAACAGCGTCTCGCCGACGGTCTGCCGCTCACGTCCGACGTCCTCGGCTACGAGGACACCGTGTTGCCCCAACTCGAGACGGCGTTGTTGGCCGGGCACGACATCATCTTGCTCGGCGAACGCGGACAGGCGAAGACGCGAATGATTCGATCGCTCGTCGAGCTCTTGGACGAGTGGCTGCCGATCGTAGAAGGATCGGAGATCCGCGACGACCCCTTCGCGCCGATCTCGGCCTACGCCATCGAGCTGATCGATCAGAAGGGTGAGGAGACGCCGGTCGCGTGGATCCACCGTTCGCAGCGTTTCGCGGAGAAGTTGGCGTCGCCCGATACCTCGATGGCCGACCTGATCGGCGAGGTCGACCCCATCAAGGTGGCCGGTGGACTGTTCTTGGACGACCCCAAGGCCCTCTCTTACGGACTGGTGCCCAAGTCCAACCGAGGCATCTTCGCGATGAACGAGCTCCCCGACCTCGCCGAGCGTATCCAGGTGGGACTGCTCAACGTGCTGGAGGAACGCGACGTGCAGATCCGCGGTCATCTCGTGCGTCTGGACCTCGACGTCATGGTGGTGGCGACCGCGAACCCCGAGGACTACACCAACCGCGGCCGTCTCATCACGCCGTTGAAGGACCGATTCGGCTCCCAGATCCGCACGCACTACCCGTATGAACTGACGACCGAGATCGCCATCATGCACCAAGAGGCGAAGCTCCCGATGGCGCCCGTGCCGATCACCGTTCCGTGGTTCATCGACGACATCGTCGCGCGGGTCAGCCACGTCGCACGAAAGAGTCACGTGATCAACCAGAGTTCCGGTGTGTCGGTGCGTCTGTCGATCGCCAACTACGAGATCGTCATCGCGAACGCACTTCGCCGGACGTTGCGCACGAAGGACAGCGCCGTCGTCCCACGGGTGAGTGACTTGAGCGCCATGGTGCAGTCGACGCAGGGAAAGATCGAATTCGACACGATGGACGACAGCGATTCCGACCAGGTCATCGCGGCGCTGGTCTCGTTGGCGGTTCGTCAGTGCTTCGCCGAACACGTACTGCTCGAAGAGGGTCCGGAGATCGTCGAAGCCTTCAACACCGAAGTGTTGGTGCACACCGGCGACGACCTGCCCGACCGCGACTACCTCGCGGTCCTGGCCGCGATGCCCGCTCTCGACGCGCCGGCGCGACGGATTGCGGGACCGAGCGCGAGCGACGGCGAACTGGCCTCGGCCGTCGAGTTCGTCCTCGAGGGTCTCTACCTCACCAAGCGACTGGCGAAGGACGCCTCGGGCGCGAGGGCGCTCTATCGCTCGAGGAATCGTTAGTGCCCGTCCGCTACGGCTATCGCCGCTTCGGTGACGACGACGACTTCAACGACCTCGACGTCGAAGAGATGCTGCGCATGCTGGCCGACGACTTCATGGAGAACGGTGACCTCGAAGAGGCGATGGACCGCCTGCTTCGCGAGGGCTACACGACGGCCGACGGTGAACGCATCGAGGGTCTGCGCGACCTGCTCGATCAGGCGAGGGCCAAGCGACGCGAACTCGAGCAACAGGCCGACCCCGACGGCGAGATGCAGCGGTACCGCGACTGGTTGGACGACATCGAAGCGACCGAGGACACGGAACTCGCTGAACTGCTCGCCGAGGCCGAGGCGTCCGACGACGAACGTCGCAAGGAGGTCACGCGCGACCTCGTCGATCAAAAGAAGATGCAGCGCGACCTGATGAGCGACCGTATCGGCGAGCGCCTTGGTGACTATCAGAACTACGAGTTCGTCTCCAGCGACGCCCGCGAGCAGTTCGAACAGCTGATGGCCGAGTTGGAGCGCGACGTCCTGAACACGTATTTCGAGAAGAGCAAAGAGATGATGGGTCGTCCGGACCCGGAGGAACTGGCGCGCATGCGCGACATGATGGACGCACTCTCGACGATGATCGAACAGGATCGACGCGGTGAGGACCTCGATCCGACGTTCCAAGACTTCATGGAGAAGTTCGGCGACTTCTTCCCCGGCGCTGAGAACCTCGAGGACGTCGTACGCATGATGGCCGAACGCGCCGCCGCGGCCGAGGCGATGTTCAACTCGCTCTCGCCCGACCAACAAAGTGAGCTGCGTTCGATGTTCGCCGGGATGATGGAGAACATGGAGTTGAACTTCTCGCTGAATCGTCTGGTCTCGAACCTGCGCATGGCGACGCCCGACATCGACTGGAATCGTGCGCACCGGATGCGCGGCGATGACGGTTCGCCCTTCGCCGACGCCGCTTCCGTCGCCGAACAGCTGGGTCAACTGAAGGGCCTGGAGGAGTTCCTCGGCCACGCCAACGCCGCCCAAGGACTTCCCGAGGTGGACGTCGAGTCCGTTCGGCGCAACCTCGGCGATGACGCCGCGCGCCACGTGGTGCGACTGCAAAAGGCCCTGCAGGGACTGAAGGACCAGGGCTTCGTCGATCGCCAAGGCCGTCAGCTCCACCTCACGCCCAAAGGCGTTCGCCAGATCGGCCAACAGGCCCTGCGCGACCTCTTCGCCCAGTTGCGCGACTCCCCGACCCTCGGCATGCACCGCGTGGCGAGCATCTCGCGCGGGGGAGACCGCGAAGAGACCTCCAAGCCCTGGCAGCCCGGCGAGCCGTTCGCGTTGAACCTGCCCAAGACGATTCGCAACGCCGTCTTGCGACAGGGCCCGGGTACGCCGGTCAAACTGCACGCCGATGACTTCGAGGTCGAGGAGTTCGAGTCGACCCGTCGCTCGGCGACGGTCTTCGCCATCGACCTGTCGCTCTCGATGGCGATGCGCAGCAATCTCGTCCCGGCCAAGAAGATGGTCCTCGCCCTCACGTCACTGATCCGCTCGAAGTTCCCGCGTGACTTCGTCGCGGTCGTCGGTTTCGGTGAGACGGCCCAGGAACTGAAGATCGAGGACGTCCCCGCGCTGACGATCGACTACGCCTACGGCACGAACCTCCAACACGCCCTGGCCCTCAGCCGTCACCTCATGCGCAACGAACGCGGCGAGCGCCAGATCGTGGTCGTCACCGACGGCGAACCGACGGCCCACCTGCTCGACAACGGCGAGCCCTTCTTCGCCTGGCCGCCGGTGCGCGAAACGTTGGAAAAGACCATGGCCGAGGTCCTTCGCTGCACGAAGGCCGATATCACCATCAATACCTTCGCCCTGGACATTGAACGGAGCCAGTTCCCGTTCGTCGAACAGATCGCCAAGGTCAACGGCGGTCGACTCTTCTACACCGACGTCGACGACCTCGGTTCCTACGCCCTTGACGACTTCGTGAAGCACCGCCGCGCGAGCTAAACAGCGCACGAGAATCGCGGAACGTTCTTCGGTGTTCCCCGCGCGGTTAAACCCTTCTGATCAGGTAATTACACATTTCCATTTGCTTTTTGTCACGGTACCCGTCACAATGACATGGTTGTAATTACATCGGTGGGAGAGCCACTGAGGGGGAAGGAATCAAACGTGGAAATCGTGGAATTGATGAGCGGCATGGAAGATCGTGGTTGGCAGGCACGGGCGAACTGCATGGGCGTCGATCCCGATCTCTTCTTCCCCGAGCGCGGCGCGTCAACCCGTGAGGCCAAAGAGGTCTGTCGCGGCTGTGTCGCGCGCGAGGACTGCCTGGAGTACGCCCTCGACAACGGCGAGAAGTTCGGTATCTGGGGCGGCATGAGCGAGCGCGAGCGTCGCCGACTGCGCCGGGCCCGGGCTATCGAGCGACGCGCCCAGGCCAGCTGAGCTACAGCCGACTCTCAATCGTCTGATACTCGCTCAGTCCGAGTTGCGCCCACCGGCCCCGTTCTTGGGCCTCCAGCACGTTTTGGGGCACCAGTCCCACGAGTTCGCAGCGATGGATTTCGCCGCCCTCGGATAACAGCGCCGCCACATCGTCGTAGACGACGGACGGGCCGACGATCATCGGGTCGATCAGATTGCAACTGACCTGGGTGAAGTCCCCCGCTCGAAAGGCGAGAGATCGTACTTCGTGTCGACGAACCGCCTTGGCGAGCGCGCGCGTCTCGTCGCGCGAGACGCCCGAGAGCCAGATGTTCCAAGCGACGAGAATCGGTCGTTCACCCACGGCGACCGCGCCCAACTTCGTTGAGGCGTTTTTTGGTCCGTGGTCGGGGGTGAGGACTTCAAAGGCCTCTCGACGCACGTCAGGGAGGGTCCGAAGGGAGCCCTCGAGCGCTCCGTAGAGGAACGTCGGGACGTCGAAGTTCTCGCTGATCCACTGGGCCGTCTCGTCGCGTAATTCGAGGGCACGAGTGGACTCCTCGGGCGCCAGCGCCACGAACGGCACGACGTCGACGACCCCGAACCTTGGGTGGACGCCCTCGTGGAGTCGTAGATCCAGGGCGTCGAATGCGGCGCCAATCAGGTTGCGCACGTCGTGGGTCAGGCGTTGCGATTCGTTGATGAGCGTGAAGACCGAACGGTTGTGCCACTCGTCGGCGTGCAGGTCGCGCATCGAGGGACCGGCCGTGACACGTAGTTCGTCCAAGAGTTTGAGGTTGCGGCCCTCGGAGATGTTGATGACACACTCGATCACGCGAGTGTCGTACTACGAAGCGTCAGATTTAAACGCGGTGTCGGAGTTGAACACGCGCCGACGACGACGCTCGCGAAGGATCCGACGACGTTCGCGCTCGGAGCAGCCGCCCCAGATGCCGTGGTCCACGTGGTTCTCCAGCGCGTACTCGAGGCACTGGCTCGCTACCGGACAGGTGGCACAGATTCGTTGCGCAATGATCACCCCGACGCCGTCTCGTGGGAAAAACGTTCCTGCTGGGTATTCGCGGCACTTCCCGTCTGCCATCCATTCGGTACTCATGCTCACCCCCTTTGTACTTCCTCTTTGTCTCACAGTAGCGACTGTTTACATGACGAACCGATAACGAAAGGCTCAATTGTTCACAAGCCGATGGTTACCATACTCCTCACAGACGCCTGTAAGCCCTTTCAAAGACAACGGCTCGAGAAGCGCCCCAGAACCGTCAGTTACACTGGTTATTCGCAACAACGCAACACCTTAAGGAGCACCGTGAGCCAGATCCCAACCCCGGAGATCACTGAAGTGGTCGACCCGGTCGGCCACGTCCAGGTCATCTACCTCGGCCCGGTCGCCCCGCACTGGGAGTGCCGCATGGTCTTCGGTGACGAAGAGCAGATTCAGGCCTTCGTCGACCGCGTCGACGCCCGTTTGCGCTTCTTGCCACCACACGATCCCCAGTTCCGACGTAACCGTGAACGAGTGAACCGCGACGCCGAGCGAGAGAACCTCCTCGTCGAGTGGAACCTCGGCTACGACGAAGAAAGCTAAGCCAACGGCGAGTTCGTAACTCGCTCGTACCACGCGTTCGGATTCGTCAACTCGGCGGCACTCGGTAGACCATCCACGCGTAACAACGCGTCAAAGACGCGCAGCGTGTGTTCTGAAGCGAGCGCGTCGACGAAGGCCGCGGCCTGATCGTGATGTTCACCCTGCGTGGAGATGCCGAAGAGCGCGGCGGCGGCGTCCTCGCCGCGCGCGTCGCTGCGACGGTGTCGACGATAGGCCTCGACGAGCGCGGGGCGAGGTCCGAGGATGGCCTCGGTGATCTGATGGGCGGCCGAATCGAAGAAGGCCAAGAGCACGCTGGCGGCCGCGTTGATGGCGCGCGTGGCGTCGGTCTCTTCAGGTATCTCGATGCCGTCGAGCAGCGACTCGGGGTTCTCCATGATGCCCGCGATGTCGTCGGGATTGATCATCGACTGCAGTCGCGTGAGCAAGTCACCCTGGGCCTTCGTGGACTCGCGCACCGTGTCGATCAAGAGCGCGCGAAGGGCGTCGCCGGTACCGGGCTGAGTCAAGACGAGCGAGGCGAGGAACTCCTGGGCGAGCGCGAAGACGTAGACCTCATCGCGTTCGAGCGACCAGGCTTCGGCAAAGCTCGCGAGGTTGTTCACCACGATCTGGCGCTCGGCGTCGACGCGTGGCAGCGGCAGGGCGGCGAGCGACCACGCGCGCTCGGAGAAGTGGCCGGCGACCGAACCCATCTGGAACCCGGAGAAGAGCGGACCGAGCGTGGCGGCCATCTGCGCCATCATCTGGTTCTCTCCCAGGTCGAGGCTGTCGCCGATTGCGGCGCCGCTCGAGATCATCGGCTCCATGAGCGGTCGCCACTGCGTCAGCGCCGCGATCGTGAGCGCCGAGCGGTTGACCGCGGTCACCGAGGCGTCGATCGAGACGCCGAGCAACGAGTCGACGTGTCGTGCGACGAGCGGCGCTAGCTCTTCGAGTCGTTGGCGCTCGATGGGTTGTGGATTCGGGTCGCTGTCCTCGCCGCGCGCGATGTTGAGCGCGAGCTGGGTTGCGGTGGTGAACCACGCGTCGGGTCCCTGTTGGCCGAGCATTGAGAAGATGTCGCCGAACATGCCGCCGAAGGGATTGTCACTCATAGTGACAATTTAAAGCGCGCAGCCGAGCGTCATGTCGGCGTGGTGAATCCTGGCGTCACGCACGAAGGTGACGTGGGCGACGGTGAAGGCCGGTGTGAGGTAGAGCGCCGTGTCGAGGGCGTCGAAGGTGTCGGTCGACTTGCCGTTCAACGCCGTGATCACGTCGCCCTTCTTCAGTTGCCACTGCGCCGGACTCTTCGGGATAACCCGTGAGACGGCCACGCCGCCGCCTTGAGCCGTTAGCCCGACGATGCCGAGGCTGGCGTGACAGCCGCGACCGGTCGCGACGATGTAGGCGATTCGCGCGACGAATTGGGCCGAGTACCAGAGGTGATCGGTCGAGAGGACCGCGACGACCTGGCCGCTCGAATTGACGGCGATGGCGTCGACGAAGCGGTTCAGGTTGGCGTCGGACTTCGTCGAGAGATAACTGATGACGCCGGTCGCGTCACTCTTGGGATCGCCGAGGATGGTATTGGCCCACGAGTACTGCGGAGGATCCGTGGAACTCTTCAGAATCGGCGACACCGCGACGACCCATTTGCTCGCGGGCAGCGGCGCAAAACTCAACGCGGGCACGTGGCGCCCGAGTCGAACGATCGAAAAGCCCATTACCTGGTCACGCCCGACCCAGTGGACGGGGAAGTTGACGTGCCCCGGGACCGATCCGGTGATGTGGGCGTCGGCCGGTATCTGTGTGGTGGTCACGGCGAGATCGTGCGGCAGCACCATCGCGGCGACGACGTCGACGTCACCGGGCGTCGAGATCGTGAGGTCGACGGTGTCGGCCGCGGCTTTCTGTGAGTTCGCCGGGAGTTCACTGACGCTTTGTGCGAGGTGTGGCGTGGCCGGGGGATTGCTCGACTCCGTGAGGTACAGCGCGAAGGATCCGACCACCAACGCGACCGCCATGAGCGCGGCCACGGCGCGGGCCGCCGGCGACTTGATCGGCCAGATCTGATGGGTACGGAGCTTCTCAAAACTCGGCAATTCACTCGGATGGACCCACGCGCGTTCGCCCAGCGGCGGGGGTGTTGAACGTGCGCGTCGACGACGCCACCAATCCGCTCGTCCCCGACTCTCCACCCCTGGAAGGCTAGTTACCACCAGTGCGTTGATTGGGTCGCCCTAACATCGCTATCCATGGCATTGGACGTCGCGCTCGACATCGGCACCTCAAACACTCGTCTGGCCACGACGGAACGCGGCGTCGTCTTCGATGAGCCGACGATGGTCGCCATCGACACCAACTCCGGGCGCGTCATCGAGGTCGGTCACGGAGCGCTCGACATGGTTGCGCGCACCCCTCGACACGTGGTCGTCTTTCGTCCGCTCGCCCAGGGTGCCACGGTCGACTTCGACGTGACCTCGCGCCTCATCGCCGGGCTCTTTGACCGCGCCGGCGTCTCCAAGATGAGTCGAGCCCGCGTGGTGATGAGCGTTCCGTCGCTCGCGACGTCCATTGAGCGACGCGCCCTGCGTCAAGCAGCCATCCAGGCCGGTGCGCGCGAGGCGACGCTGATCGAAGCGCCCATCGCGGCCGCGATCGGGATGGGCCTGCCAGTACAAGACCCGGTCGGTTCGGCGGTGACGGTGCTCGGTGCCGGGGCGAGCGAGGCCGCGATCATCTCGCTCGGCGGCATCGTCACGGGCAGTGCGCGCCGTCTCGGGGGCAACGATCTCGACGCGGCGATCGCGACGTCCCTGCGTGTCCAACTCGGTGTGGTCATCGCGCCGACGATGATCGAGAACCTGAAGTTCTCACTGGCCTCGGCACTCGGACGAACCAAGGGTCGCTCCGAAGTCGTGTTGGCGAGAACGGTCGATCGCGGCGACCTCGTCGAGATCGACGTCGACGCCGATCTCGTGAACGCCGCCGTTTTGGAAGTCGTGACGACCACCGTGCGGATGATTCAAGAGTGTCTCGGCGACGCGCCACCGGATCTCTCTCAAGACGTCAGTGCTCGCGGACTGACCTTGACCGGTGGTCACGCGCAGTTGAGTGACTTCGCCGAACTCATCGCCACCAACACCGGGGTTGAGGTCATCGTCGGCGAAGCACCGAGCACCGTGGTGATCCAGGGTCTTCGACTCTGTCTCGAAGAGATGTCCTCACTGCACTCGCTCTATCGCGACGCCGACCGCTAGTCGGGGTCGCGACCGAGTTGGTTGACGGCCGCTCGAACCTGCCAGTCCCGATCTTCGCTCGCGCGCGTGAGTGCCTCGTCGATATCGGGGCCTTCGAAGTTCGAAAGGGCGACGATCGCACGACGCCGCACCGGCGGTTTGTCATCCAACGCGGCGAGGATCGCCGGACGGGCCCGGTCGTCGCCGATCGCACCGAGCGCCGCAATCGCCGACTCGCGACATCGCGCGTCCTCGTGACTCGTCGCAATGACGCACATCTGATCGACGGCGCCGACGAAGAGGTGCTCGCCGAGCGCGAAGACCGCGCCGTCGACGACCAACGCGTCGTCGTCGTTCAGTAGGCCCATAAGTGCGACGTATATTGCGTCGTCCTCGATCTGCGCGTGGGCGATCTGATTCAGCGCCTCGCGTCGCACGTCGACGTCCGGGTCGGCCAGGGCGAGTCGCCAATCGTCAGACGCGACGAGGTTCTGGCGCACCACCCCGCGAAGTGCGAGGATGCGCCGACGCGCGAGAGGGCTTCGCAGATTGGTCCGCAAGACGCCTGCGTAGTCGTCACCCAAAGCGAACCCGGCCCTCAATAACGACTCCTCAATGCTCTCCGCTAGCGTTGATTCATCACCTTGCATGAACCCATCTCACCACCTGTCACGCGGCGACGGAAATCAACGGCGCTTTTCGTGATCCTCATAGTGATTTTCGCTGCGTTCGTGACCGTGGATAGATGGCCGGTCAACGAATACGCCCTAACCCCGGGCGACGCGACGTCGGTCGCGCCGCTCGTCAAGATCAAGGGCGTGGCGAGCGAAACGCACCACGGCAGAATCATGCTCACCGACGTCTTTCTGACGTCGCTCAACGGATGGCAGTGGATCTTCATGCACTTCCAGAGTCACGTTCAGTTCGTGAGTTCCAATGAGCTCGTCGATCCGGGCGTGCCGACCGATGAACTCAGTGCGCAGGGGTTCTTAGAGATGAGTGACTCGAAGCAGGCAGCCGAGGTGGCGGCCTTTGACGCCCTCGGGTGGAAGACGCCCGCCACTGCAACCGGCGCGGTCGTGAATGCGATCGTCGCGCCGTCGCCCGCGCGCGCCGCCGGTATTCACGTGGCCGACGATATTGTCGGCGTCAACGGAACGGCGGTCGATTCGGCGTGTGCGCTCATCAAGGCGATGCACAACGTCCCGGCCCATTCAACGGTCCACCTGTCGATAAAGCGCGCACGCATCTCGGGCACGGGTCTGATCTCGTATCGCAAGGTGTCGACGCTGAGCCTCACCACCACTGAGCCACCGAAAGGCATGAGCCCGTCCGGTTGCGCCGGCGTCAGCGGCGTCGGCACGTCGTATCTCGGGGTCGCCCTCGAAGACGGCAACTCGTATCGATTACCGGCGAAGGTCAGTATCAATACGGCGAACATTGGTGGGCCGTCGGCCGGACTCGCGATGACGCTCACGCTGATCGACAAACTGAGTCGCGAGTCAATCTCCGGGAACCAACCGATTGCCGCGACTGGCACGATGGACGTGTACGGCAACGTCGGCGACGTCGGTGGCGTGGCCGAGAAGACGGTGGCCGTGCAACGCGCCGGCGCGAAATACTTCTTCGTTCCCCAGGTCGAGGTCAAGACGGCTAAAGCGGCCGCGCAACCGGGGCTCAAAATCATCGGCGTCACGACGCTGGCCCAGGCGCTGCGCGACCTTCGCGCACTTGGCGGGGCCGCCCCGCAGCCCCTTACGCCGCCGCGTTAAGCCATTTTCCACAATGGCCACGCCGTAGTCTGGATGGAATGGACGATCGCCGAATTCTCTCAACCACGCGCCAATCGTCGGCCGAGATCGCTCGAATGAACTTCACCACCGTGCGAAAAGGGGGCTACGACCCCAACGAGGTGCGCATCCAATTGGAGTCGGTCGCGCGCGAGATGGGCCACCTCGAAGCCCGCATCCGTGAGCTTCAGGATCAACTGAGCGAGGCGCAACGCCGGGCGGCGAATCCGACCTTCGACGAGGCCACGCTGGCCGGGGCGCTCGGTGCCCAGAGCGCGTCAATCTTGCGCTCGGCCCACGAAGAGGCCGGCCGGGTGACCGCCGAGGCCCAGGAACGCAGCACGCAGGTCTTCACCGAGAGCCAACAACGCAGTTCGGCCCATCTGATCGAGGCCCAGGAACGCGCCGCCGCGCTGGTCGCCGAGGCCGAGGCCACGGCCGGTCAGATCGATCACGACGCCCGACTGGCCGCCGAGCGACTCGTCGAATCGGCCAAGGTCAACGGCGAAGCGTTGGTCGAGGGAGCTCGTGAGCAGGGTCGCGCCATCGTCGAGCAGTCCTACGACGCCCGAAAGGCGGTCCTGAACGATCTCGCGGTGAAGCGCAAGGCGCTGCAGATTCAGATCGAGCAGTTGCGCGCCGCTCGCGACGTCCTCGCGACGTTCGTCACCTCCGTGCAGGACCAGGTCGAAGGCGTGCTCTCCGGTATCAACAACTCCGACGAAGTGGCGCGTAACGCCGCCCTGGAGGCCCTGCGGCTTCGACCGAACGTCCCCGAGCCGACCGAAGAAGAGGTGCTCGCTGGTACGCCACTGCGCAAGGTCGCTGAACCGCGGTTGCACGAGGCCGCCGAACCGAGCTTGCGCGAGGTCGACGCGCCTTCGGAGTCGAGGCCGCGGGCACGTCGAGCGACGAAGGAAGAGGTCACGGACGTCAACGTCACCGAAGTGTCCATGATTGACGATGACGGCTCGGGTACCGATGTCGTCAACGAGATCTTCGCGCGTCTTCGAAAGGCGACGCTCGAAGAGCGCGGCGCCGCACCGGTACCGAAGAAGGCCGCGCCAGCACCGGCCAAGGCCGTGACAGCGACCGGCGAACTGTTCGAACGGCGTGACGCCGCGCTGGCCGAATCGCTCGCGGTCTTGACGCGAAAGGTCAAGCGCGCCCTCCAGGACGACCAGAACATCATGCTCGAGCGACTGCGCGACGTGAAGGCCATGATCACGACGGAACTCGAAGACGAGCATGAGCAGCGCGCTCGCTACGCCGCCGCCGCCCTCGACGCCCTTTCGGACGCCGCGACCGCCGGCGAGCAGTTCGCGAAGGACGAGGCCGGCGTGCCCGGGGGAGCGGCCGAGAGCGCCGCACTGGATGACTGCGCGGCCGACCTCGCGGTCACGATCGTGCTGGCACTGCGAAAGAGAATCCTCACCGATGGCAGCGGTGACGGCCCCGACCGAGCGAACGCCGCTTACAAGGAGTGGCGCGGGGCTCGCGTCGAGCGACTCTGTACCGACGCGGCACGTCGGGCTTTCGAGATCGGTGTCGTGGCCGCCTCCAAGGGCCGACACGTTCGATTCTTCGTCGCACCGAACGACGCGCCGTGTGACGCGTGCGCGATGGACGCGGCGTCCGGCGAGCGCCTCGCGGGTGAGATCTTCTCGAGCGGCTCGGCCTTCCCTCCGCTGCACGCTGGTTGTGCCTGCGCCGTTCTTCCTGTTTGAAAAACGGCCTAGGCTCGTTGCGTGCGTAGTCCGACTGATATCCCGCCACGGGCGCGACGACTTGGTCGATTCTCTCGAAGATTCTGGTTCGGACTGGCCTTCGTCATCCTCCTTGTCGGTTTCTTGTCGCTCCGGAATCTCGCGGTCCTCTGGACCGATCAGATGTGGTTCTCCTCGGTCGGTCTCGGCAAGGTTTTCTCGACGCTGTTGATGGTGAAGGTCGGGCTTGGTCTGACGTTTGGCGCGACCTTCTTCTTCATCATGTGGGGCAACCTGTTGCTCACGGACCGGTTCGGGGCACGCGACCTTTCCTTCGATCCAGAGGACGAGATCGTTCGTCGGTTCCAGAACGTGGTCCGGCCCTACGCCAAGCGCATCTACGCGGCGATCGCGCTGGTCATGGGAGTAATCGCCGGTCTCAACGCTACGAGCCAGTGGAACAAGTATCTGCTCTTCGCCAACAGCCAACCGTTCCATATCAAGGACGCTCTCTTCCACAAGGATTTGAGTTTTTACATCTTCACCTTGCCGTTCGTCTCCTTCGTGGTGACGTGGCTCCTGGTGGCACTGATCGTCGCGTTGATCGTGACGACCGGATTCCACTACCTCAACGGCGGTATTCGCGCGACTCGAGTGACACCCCGGGTCTCGCCGAGGGTGAAGGCCCACCTGTCGGTCATCGGCGCCGGCATCGCGCTCATGAAGGCCGCGGGCTACGTCATCGCCAAATGGGAGTTGGTCAATTCGACGAACGGTTTCGTGCAGGGCGCGGGCTACACCGACGTGCACGCGCGCATGCCGGCCTTGACCATCTTGTTCTTCCTCTCGATGGCCGCGGCGCTGATCCTGCTCGCGAACGTGCGCATGCGCGGATGGTCACTTCCTGCGGTTGCGGTGGGACTGTGGCTCTTCGTCGCGCTCGTGATCGGCGTGCTCTATCCGACGATCTTGCAGGCGTTGAAGGTCAGTCCGAACCAGGACTCACTCGAGGCGCCCTATATCCAACGCAATATCGAAGCGACGCGCGCCGCCTTCGGTCTCGACAAAGTGAAGTACTCGAACTTCGCGGGCGCCTCGACGATATCGAACGCCACACTCAAGGCCGATTCGGCCACATTGGACAACATCCGTCTCTGGGACCCCGCGTCGAACATCGCGTTGGCGACCGTCACCCGTCGTCAATCGATTCACGCGTACTACACGTTCTCGACACTCGGGGTGGACCGCTATTTCATCAACGGCAAACTCACGCCGGTCTTGATCGGTGCGCGTCAACTCAACACGGCGAATCTGCCGTCACAGTCGTGGGTGAACCAGCACCTGCAGTACACGCACGGCATCGGCGCGGCGGTCCTGCCAGCGAACGCCGTCGACTACACGACGGGTAATCCGAACTTCGTGGTCGCGAACGTGCCACCGCAGTCGACCAACGGCATGCCCGTGCTGACGCAGCCGGACATCTACTTCGGCATCAAGGATCCCGGATGGGTCGTCGCCGACACCAAGCAACCGGAGCTCGACTACCAGGTCAACTCCGGGGCCAACGCAGGTCAACCGGTCGAGACCCACTACGACAGCACCGGCGGTGTGCCGGTCGGCAGCATCTTCAGCCGGATGGCCTTGGCGCTGCGTCTCGGTGACTTCAACTTCCTCATCTCGAACCAGATCACGTCCAAGAGTCGCGTCCTCTTCGTGCGTGATGTCCAGCAGATGGCGCAAAAGGCCGCGCCGTTCCTCACCTTTGACAACAATCCCTACGCCGTCATCGCCAACGGCGAGGTGCAGTACGTGCTCGACGGCTACACGACGACCGACCAGTACCCCTACAGCGAGAACGCGTCGAACCTGAACGTCAATTCGGGTGGACTGCCCTACAGTTTCAACTACGTCCGCAACTCCGTTAAGGTCGTCGTCAACGCCTACACCGGCGCCATGACGTTCTACGCGAATGACCCGAACGACCCGATCCTGAAGGCGTATCGTGCGGCGTTCCCCACGATGTTCCACCCGATGAGCCAGATGCCTCAGGCCGTTCGCACCCACCTTCGCTACCCATCGAACATCTTCTCGGTCCAGGCCGCGACGTTGGCGAAATACCACATCTCGACCGCCAGCGCCTTCTTCGCGGCGTCGGACCGCTGGGAGATCTCGCCGTCCACGGGTTCGGGCTCACCGGAACAGTCCCTCGCACTCACCACCGTCACCAATAACGCCGGGAACGTCATCGCCTCGTCGCTCGCTCCGATGAGTCCGACCTACCAGGTTGGCTCACTGCCCGATGCCAATCATCAACAACTTCTCGAGAACCTCGCCTTCGTTCCCGCGGGTAATTCGTCGAACGTCCAGAACCTGACCGCATTCATGGTGGCGACGAGTGATCCCTCGAACTACGGTCAACTCCACGTGTACATCACTCCGCGTGGTCAGTCGGTGACCGGCCCGGTACAGGCCGATTCCGAGATCCAGCAGAACTCCGCCACGTCGCGAGAGATCACCCTTCTCAACACGAGCGGCGGAGGCTCAGAGGTGCTGCTCGGCAACAACATCATGGTGCCGTTGGATCAAAGCGTGCTCTACGTTCGCCCGCTCTACTTGACCAGTACGGCGAACCCGTTGCCACAGTTGAAGTTCGTCATCGTTGTCTTCAACCAGGACGTGGCGATCGAACCGACGTTGGCCGGTGCGCTGTCCAAAGTCTTCGGAGAGAACATCTCGACCGGTGGGACAGTGCCGCCGGGAAAGAACGGCGGCGGCAACGGGGGATCGACGAAGTCCGGTCAGGCGGCCTCGATCTACGTGAAACAGGCGGTGGCGGACTTCCAAGCGGCCCAAACCGACCTCAAGGATGGCAAACTCGGCGCCTATCAGGCCGAGGTCAACGCCGCGTACAACCAACTGCAGTTGGCCCAAACCGCACTCGCCAAGAAGTAGCCGCTGCACCTCGTTCGAACCGTAAACAAGAACGTCGTCGGTGCTGTGTCGAATGAACTTGCTACGACTTCGAGTCGGGGAACGTTGTGTCATCGACGTACTCTTCGACAACCGAACGATAGACACACGCCCGTCGCTACATCGACGTCTATTTTCGAGTTGACGTCATTACGGTATAGTGGACACTTGCAACGCGGGGTGGAGCAGTCTGGTAGCTCGTCGGGCTCATAACCCGAAGGTCGCAAGTTCAAATCTTGCCCCCGCCACCAACCGATTCATACGATGTCGAAGGCCCAGGCACGTCCTGGGCCTTCGACATCTCCATTGCCTCGTCCGGGCCCGTGTTCACCCTCCTTTGACACGAAAGCCCTCTGTGCATCGGTCGCTACCAGGTGATTTGCCGGCTCATCCGTCCCCAACTTTTCGCGGAACGTGGCGTGGCGAATATTGCTATTGTCGCGCTGGCGGTGGCACGATGAGCGCGCTAGATACTGCCGGTATCTGGGGGTAGTGGTCCATGGGTGCTTCGCGTTTTAGGGCATGTGCAGTTCTTCCGATCATTGCGCTAGTTACGGCCTCCATCGTCGTTGCAGCGCCCAGAGTGGCCCTGGCTGGGCCCAGCCCGAGTTGCACGACCTCGTGGAACAATCCCGCCGGCGGTGACTGGGCCACGCCCGCCAACTGGTCGGGCGATGCCGTCCCGGGCTCCGGTGACGTCGTTTGCATCACCCTCGCCGGTACCTACACGGTGACGCTCGACAGCGGCGAGGCACAAATCGCGTCGTTCACTCTCGGCGGGGGCGCGACGGGCACGCAGACGCTGCTCGTATCCTCGGCGGCCGCGGACGAACTTGCGTATTCGAGTCCGAGTTCGATCGCCTCCAACGGTGTACTGACGCTCGGCGACGGTGGGGCGGACTCGAGCCAGGTCGACGGTGGGCTCACCGGCACACTAGACAACAGCGGCACCATCAATGTCGAGCAAGGCGGCGGCGGTACCCGATACGTCGACTCCAGTATTGAGAACGAAGTCGGGGCCAACGTGAACATCGACAGTGCGAACACGTTGTCGCAGGCGTCCAGTGGCGCGACAACATTGACCAATAACGGCGGCACGGTCACCGTCAGCGCGGACGCCTCCTACACGTTGTCGAACGAATCGGGGATCTCGAACCTGAGCGGCACGTACGCCAACGACGGCGCGACGACGCTCGCCGGCGGGACGTTCGTCGAGCGTGGCACCGTGACCGGCAACCAAGTGACACTCGACGCCTCGACGCTTGACGACGACACCAGCGCGGGCGCGGCACCGTTCCTTGTCAACGGCACGGTCGACCTCGTCGGCACCGGAGCGAACCCGGGCGTGGCGAGCGGCCAGGTGATCACGATCAGTTCGGCGCAGGATGGAGAACTCACCCTCTCACCGAAGAGCGCGACTTTCACGAACGACGGCTCGATCGTGGTCGGCACGGCCGGCTCCACCGACAGCGAACTCGACGGAGTCTCAACGTCGCTGACCAACAATGGCACGATCTCCACGGTGCAGGGAGCCGGAGGTCTGCGCTACCTGAACACCAATATCACCAACGACGTTGGTGGGCAGATATACATCGGAAGCAACGACACGGAGTCGCAAGCCGGATTCGGCGCCACGACGCTGACCAACGACGGCGGCACCGTGACCGTGGGATCGTCCGCGGTCTACACCCTCGAGAATGGATCCGGTATCTCGAACCTGAGTGGCACGTTCGCCAACGACGGTGCGACGACGCTCGACGGGGGGACCTTCGTGGAGCGTGCCACGGTGACCGGAAACCAAGTGACCCTCAATGCCTCGACGCTTGATGATGACACGAGCTCGGGTGCGGCGTCATTCCTGGTCGTCGGTCAGGTCTATCTCGTCGGCACGGGATCGAACCCAGGCGTGGCCAGTGGCCAGGTCATCACGATCTCCGCCACTACCGGATCGTTACTCTCGTTGAGCCCAAATGGCGGTACCTTCACCAACGACGGGACGATCGACCTCGGGGATGCCGGCACCGGCTACAGCCAGCTCTACGGGGTGTCGACGACCCTCACGAACAACGGTGTCATCGCGACGCTCCAGGGCGGTGGGGGTACCCGCTACCTCGACACCAACATCGTGAACGAGCCTGGTGCACAAGTGAACATCGGCAGTGACGCCACCGTGTCGCCCGCGTCGGGCGGCGCCACGACCCTCACCAATGACGGAACGTTGTCGATTGCGGCGGGCGCGAGTTACACGCTGTCCAATGGATCGTCGGTAGTGCAGAACTCCTCGGGAACCTTCGCGACCACGATCGACACTTCGGTCCCGTCGTTCGGACAACTGGTCGGTGGACCGGTGAGTCTCGCTGGCACTTTGCAGGTGACGACGCTCGGATCGCCAGGAGCAAGTTCCTGGCCGATCATCGCTACCTCGAACGTCAGCGGTTCATTCACCAACGTGCTCTTCAGTGGGGCGACGTATCCGGTGAACTACGCGTCGACGAACGTCACACTTGGCCCGGCTCTGGCGGTGGCGGGGTCCATCAGCGTCTCCTCAGGGTCAGCGCAGTCGGCCACCGTCGGCCAGTCGTACACCTCGCCCATGGCCGCCCTCGTGGAGGACGCAGACGGCAACCCGATCGCAAACGTCGCGGTCACGTTCACCGCACCATCGACCGGAGCTTCCGGAGCGTTCGCCGGATCGGTCTCGACGATCGCCGTCACCAACGCCTCGGGCGTCGCTACGGCGCCGGCGTTCACCGCGAATGAGACTTCCGGTCCGTTCACCGTCCTCGCCTCGACGGGGGGACTCGCGCCCGCCAACTTCACCTTGACGAACACGCCCGCTGCGGCCACGGTGCAGGTGCAGAACGGATCACCCCAGTCGACACCCGCGGGTCTGCCCTTCGCCACGAACCTCTCGGTGGTGGTCGTCGACGGATTCGGCAACCCGCTTCCCTCTCAGATCGTGACGTTCAGCGCACCGGCGACCGGTTCCTCCGGCACGTTCGCCAACGGCACCACGACGACGACCGCCGTGACCAACTCGTTGGGTGTCGCGACTGCGTCAACCTTCACCGCCAACCTCACGGTCGGTGGCCCCTACAACGTGTCCGCCTCGACCGGATCGGCCACCCCGGCGACGTTCACGCTGACGAACACGCCACCCGCGGCCACCGTTTCGGTCTTCTCCGGTTCACTGCAATCGGCGACGGTCGGCGACACGTTCGCGAGCCCGCTGTCGGCGTTGGTCACGAACGTGGCCGACAGTCCCGTCGAAGGGGTGAGCGTGACGTTTACCGCTCCCGCTTCCGGCGCGTCGGGCACGTTCGCAAATAACACCGCGACGATAACTGGGATCACCAACGCGTCCGGCATCGCCACCGTGACTTTCATGGCGAACACGATGGCCGGCGCGGTGTCCGTGCAGGCGACGAGCGGGTCCGCGACGCCCGCCTCCTTCGCGCTGACCAACAACCCCGGAACGGCGACGACGGTGTCCGTGTACTCGGGATCGCCGGGTACCGCACCGACCGGTCTGGCATTCGCCAACGCACTGGAAGCACTGGTGACGGACCAGTTCGGCAACGTCGTACCCAACCAGACGGTGACGTTTACCGCTCCCGCTTCCGGCGCGTCGGGCACGTTCGCGAACGGCACCGCGACGACGACCGCGGCGACCAACGCCTCCGGTATCGCCACCGCGTCGACGTTCACCGCCAACGCGACAATCGGCGGACCGTACACCGTGTCCGCCTCGACCGGATCGGCGACGCCGGCATCGTTCTCCCTCACCAACACCAGCGCCGCGGCGACGATCGCGATAGCCGGTGGCTCATCGCAATCAGCGACCGTGGCGACGAACTACACCACCAAGCTCTCGGTGTTGGTGACCAACGTGCTCCACAATCCGGTCAGTGGCACGACGGTAACGTTCACCGCTCCGGCGACTGGCGCGTCCGGAACATTCGCCAACGGCACCGCGACGACGACCGCGGTGACCAATACCTCCGGCGTCGCCACCGCCACAACCTTCACGGCAAACACCGTTGCGGGTGGGTTCAACGTGCAGGCGACGAGTGGGTCGGCTACGCCTGCAACGTTCTCATTGACCAACAATCCGGGCGCTGCGGCAGTCGTGAAGGCCTATTCGGGTACGCCGGGTAGTGCACCGGCCGGGTTGACCTTCGCCAATCTGCTGATCGCGCAAGTTCTGGACAGATATGGCAATCCGGTGCCGAATCAGACTGTGCGGTTCACCGCTCCGGCCACTGGCGCGACGGGCAAGTTCGCCAACGGGACTCCCAACACGACAGCGGTCACCACCTCGCAGGGCCTCGCCACCGCGTCGACCTTCACCGCGAACGCCACGGTCGGCGGTCCCTACACCGTGACCGCTACGACCGGGTCTGCGACCCCAGCGACGTTCTCGCTCACCAACACGCCACCGGCGGCAACGGTCGCGGTCTCTTCGGGTTCGCCGCAGTCAGCGACGGTCGCCTCGAGTTACACCTCTACGTTGGGCGCACTCGTGACGAACGTTGTTCACAACCCAGTTGCGGGAGTGACGGTCACGTTCACCGCACCGACGAGCGGCGCTTCGGGCACGTTCGCGAACGGGAGCACGACGACGACCGCGGTGACGAACGCCTCCGGCATCGCCACTTCGACGACCTTCACCGCGAACACGATTGCAGGCCGATTCAGCGTGAGAGCGACGACCGGAACACTGACGCCCGCGACGTTCACTCTCACCAACAATCCGGGGGTGGCAGCCACGATCACGGCCTACTCGGGCTCACCGCAATCTGCCAACGCCGGCTCGGCCTTCTCCAACTTGCTCATGGCACAGGTGCTGGACCGGTACGGCAACCCCGTACCCAACCAGACGGTGACGTTCACCGCCCCGTCGACCGGCGCGTCCGGAACGTTCGCGAACGGCACGATCGTCACGACGACAGTCACTTCTGCCGCGGGTATCGCCACCGCGTCGACGTTTACCGCGAACGCTACGGTCGGCGGTCCCTACACAGTGTCGGCGACGACCGGGTCACTCGCCGCCGTCACCTATTCCCTCACGAACAAGCCTGGAGCACCTGCCGCGACGGTAACGAGATTGCAAGACTTGTTCGAGTCTGAAGTCCAATACGGCGGCCCGCTGCCGCTGCAGGTGTCCGTTGGCGTCGTCGGGCCCAACCCGACGGGCGCCATACCTGCGGGCACCGTTGATTTAGACCTGGGATCAACGGTCATCGCGACCACCACGCTCACGGGGAACGGAACGGCGAACTTCTCTCTGAACAATCCGCCCCGTGGCACGGTCACCTTGACGGCTGTCTACGTGGGAGACGCCGCGCTCGCTTCCAGTACTTCGGCTCCGCTCACCATTAACATTCCCAAAATTGCAAGCTTCGTCACCGCATCACTCCAAGGCGCGACGGTCACCATTAAAGTCGCGAGCGAATTATCGGTAGGGAGCCCTCCTGCGGCGACGGGGACGATGGTCGTGCAAGTTACTTACTACTCCACTACTTCAGGGACAGTGACTACCGCACCCGTGACGCTAAACGTAATTAACGGAGAGGCCCAACTCACTCTTCCAGCCACCCCCGGAATCGCCGGAGTAGCTGTGAAGGTGACGTACAGCGGTGACGCTAACTACGCAGCCTGGTCCGGCACTACTGGCGCCTTCGAGGGATTTTTTCCATGACAGGTAGTTCGAGATACTCGTGCGGGCACATCGTCTCCACCTCGCGCTCCAACCTGAGACAGGATTCGCTCCTGTCATGGGACGTCTAACTGAAGGGGATAACGACCGGACCAGGGTCGCGTTCGTTACCGCGAAGAAGTCGAACGTGGTGCCTCCCGTTATCCCATAGCGACGAGCGGGATCGGCGAGATTTTTGGGGGATAAAGCGCCATAACGTCCATAAGTAAGTATGGAGAATCCCAAAGGCAGCTCGTAGTGGCGCGCTTCTACAAGTCAAAGACCGAACTCGAATGCCAATATCGGCTCCTCTATGAGCGGAACTACGCTCCAATCACCGCCTACGTGCGACGCAGAGTGCGTCGAGCTGACGGAAGCGACGCGGATATCGTCGCCGAGGTATTTGTCGTGGCGTGGCGCCGATTCCTTGAAGTGCCAGAGCAGACCAAAGAACTTCCGTGGCTCTACGGCGTCGCGAGAAATCTGGTGGCTAATCACTTCCGGAGCGTCCAGCGGTCATCGGCTCTCACCGATCGGCTCATGGTTGAAGAGCGCGTGTCCGTCGACTCCTCGTCCGGATCGAGTGAACTCGAGCTCCGAGTACGACGCGCCGTCGACCAACTGTCCGATCTCGATAGAGAGATCTTCCGACTCGTTCACTGGGAAGAGCTTTCGCATGAAGAGGTCGGACTGAGCGTCGGCATTACCGCGAAGGCCGTCGAGCGCAGGGTGGCGAGAGCTCGAAAGAAGGTCCGCGATTATCTCGCCTCGCTCGACAGATTCATCACGCCAACAGTTCCCACACAACGAATTCGTAACACCCCCATTTACCCGACCGAAAGGACCATTGCATCATGAATATTGACGAGATCATCGCCGGCCCCAATCCGGTCACCGACGGCGCAACGCGAGGAGCCAACAACGCCGATGCTGAGACCACGTACACCCAAGTGATGGCCCGTGTGGCCGGTCAAAGGCCCACGAACCCACGACGGCGCCGTCGCGTCTTCGCCGGGACGGGTGTCTTTGCAACGGCCGCGGCCGCTGTGACGATAGTGGCCGTTTCATTTGGTTCGGTGGGTCCCGCCGTTCCCGTCGCTGGTGCAGCGGTACTGAATCACCTCGCTGCCCACATCAAGGCGAGTGCGGCCACACCACTGCCAGGTGACGCGACGCTCGTTCTGCGAACCCAGTCGTACCCGGACGGCACGTCAAGCTCGGAGGCCGACCTGTACGCCGACAATGGCGAGTACTTCTCGACGCCATCCGAGAGCGGACTGCCCGCGGCCATTGCCCAAAATGCAAATATCGGGAACGGCTTCACTGCACGCGAGATCAAAGCTGCCCTCGACGCAGTGAACGGGAACTTGGCCACGGCGGTCCAAGAGATGGCAACAGCGCCCTTTGACAATGGCGTCAAACCGGCGAACACTGGTGCCGACGTCAGTGCGCTCAAACAGAAGATCGACGCGCAAACAAACCTCACCGCCGCCCAGAAAACCGCTCTCCTTCAAAAGATCGTCGGCGAGGTGAACTCTCCGAGCGGTCAACAAGCCTCGACCGACAACTACATCTGGATGGACTCGATGGACGCTCTGATCGAAGGAGCCGGCAATCCCGACGTCCGAACAGGCGTGCTGCGAATACTTTCCACACTTTCAGAAGTCGCAGTTACCAACACGACTACGAACGGCCAGCCCACGATCACGCTCACCGCGAGCGCACCGGCGCTTCCTTCGAACTATCAAGAAGCGATAACGATCAACGCGAGCACGGGTGTACCGGTCTCGTTTGCCGGGGGAACACCTGGTCAGGTGCCGAGCGTCACGATCACGTATCAGGTGTCTCGAGTGACGTTGGCAAGCATTGCTGCCGGGAACTTTTGAGTTTCGAAGAGGCCGTGATCGTATGGAGCGATCCGTAGGTCTTCAATCAGAGTGCCCGGCCGATGCGCCGGGCACTCTGATTGAATCGTTCTCACTCCGGTTCTCTGTCGTCGGAGCGGGATTCGTTGCTGGCAGGCCCTTTTAACTGAAGGGGACAGTGACCGGACCAGGTATGCGCTCGTAGACCGCGAAGAAGTCGCGGTCGTCGGGATAGAGATAGCGATCGACCGACTCATTGGGCTGGGGCTCCACCATGGTGGGGTCAAGGCCGTGCTCGTGGCTGTAGGTAATCAACGTGTGCCAGTCGGCGTTGATATCGAACTCCATGGCGTCGATCGCTCCCGCATGGCGAAGAATCTGGGCGAGCGAGACGACCGTTTGGTCGTTCGCTACGACGTAGATGAGGTCCCCATCCTTGTTGATCCCTACGCCCGTGCGCCACACCCTGATCGCGTTCCCGACCGTGTAGCCCCACTGGGGACTGTCGGGATTGGTGTTGAGTTCGGGGTTAAGTACTCCGTTCCACACGATTGGGGCGAGGCTCTGTCTGGCCCAGGCGACGTTGGACGGGGGGTTCGGACCGCTATGCCACTTGACGATGGAGATTTGACCGTCCTTGTAACCGACCAACGTGGCGTTCCCGTCGGTCAGTGGTTCGTTGGTTTGACCGTTCACCGCCGAGCCGTTGTCACCGTCGGAATAGATGAACCCGGCGTTGAACGTAGCGAGAAGGCGGTACCGCTGGTCGTCCGGAACCATCGAGGGACCGCGGTTGCTCGCTTTCGGGGGTTCGTAGCGGCCGGGATAGTACGCCAGATCGATGAGGGAGTGATTAAACCACGCGACGTAGGCGACCATTTGGGGATAGGTCGGGTCGGGTCGATACGTGGTCACGAGCACGGGCGGTCTCCCTTGGACGGAAGGCCCCGTGCGCTTCCACACTCCCTCACCCGGCAAGGGGGTGGCGAAGACTGGCGCAATGGGCGCCGGCCACGCGTTTTGAGCGTGGTGCGTCGATGAACCTTGACCCGATGATTTACCGAGACCGACGGTCGGTAACTTTTTGAGTTGGGGACCCCCCTTCTTCGGCGCGTGATCGCTGTAGTAGAAGTGCTCGGCCTCATCAACAATCGAGTTGCCGAACGGGAGGGTGCGAACCCATTCGGCGCTCTTCTCTGAAAAGTTCATACTGGAGGGTCGCAGCGTGTAGACCGCGAAGGAAGAAGCGAGCCACACGAAGATCCCGAGAAACACACAGGCCAGACACAACAACACGCGGTGCAGCGGACCTCGACGCTTCTTCGTTCGCCGGGGACCCGATTTGGATCGCGCCGCCTGCTCCGTGTCCATGTCACTAGGGTAAACGCACTCGCGGTCCTCTACCGAAACGGTCACCTTGGGTCTCGTGCGGAGGCACGAGCGACGCGGCTTGGCGGTCATTCGAGACTGGAGTCGAGTTCTCGAATTTCGTTCGTGCTACATTCCGCTCCAACGCGCGTTCGAGACCCGATCGGCGTCCGAAGGGACTTCCATGAATCGGTCTATGAGCGCTTTGCTCGCTTCATGTCTCCTGACAAGTGCGGTCGCCATATTCGATGCCGGGGTGTCTTTCGCATCGAGTCGGCCACGCACGCTGGTTGCGGCCTGCAGTTTGACCTACAACTCAGCCCAGATTTGTCCGGTTGAGTTCGGGGCGAGGGCTGGGAGAACTCAGACATTTGAGGTCGCGACGTACGAGGATCTATCGAACTGCAACTTCGCTCCTCCCAGTTCCGAACCGGGACTCAACGGGCGCTACAACGTGGCCAAGGTCTCGATTAGCTGGGGCGATGGAACGCCCGTCACGGGAGGTGTCGCGCACCTCGGAACAACGTGCACTGGGACGGTCGCGACCAACGAGACGGGCCAGATCGAGAGGATCACGGGTGTGCACCGCTACCACCGCGCCGGCATATTCCACGTCAAGGTCTCGATTATCTACGTTCGCGGCGCGGGGAACACGTACCCAAACTGCGCGAGCGCGACGGGCAGCACGGTGTCCAACAGCACAACGAACTGCATTGCCATCAAATCTCCTGCGAGGTCCGTGGGCGTCGTGAGGAAGTGAGATTGGTGAACGCATCTCGGCGGGACCAGCATTGAACGATTCGTCGTTGCACTAGGGGCCGAGCGGATGTGATCCCGTCAATCCTTCGGATCTAGACCTTCGTTCGACGCGGAATAACGGACGGTTCTGTGACCCAGTTACAGTCGGCATATGGCGCGAGAGACAGTCACAGGCTATTGCTGGCCGCAGTCGGTTCGCAACGGAGAACAAACCGGCCTTCATATGTCCTCCTCAGGTGCACGACCAGTGCGCGTCGAGATCGCACGTGTCGGGGGCCGTCGAGAGGTGGTGTTCACTTCGGCGTCGGTAGCGACAGGCGATCACGAGACGCCGAAGACTGCATCATCGAACGGCTGCGAATGGCCGGTCGCACTGACGGTCGATGTTGATCCCTCCTGGCGTTCGGGCTACTACGAAGTCGTCATGGAGATTGACGTTGGCGACAAGGTCCGTCGCGACTACGCATTCTTCGTGGTGCGACCACAATCAGCTCGGATCGTCCTCGCGTTGGCGACCAACACGTGGAACGCGTACAACGACTTCGGTGGGACGAACCTCTACAACGGCGGGACTCACGTCTCGATGCAGCGTCCGATGTCGGCCGGCTACCTCCACAAACCGATGGGTAAGGGCCGTCGCGTCACCGGCACCGGTGCGCCCGATCCCCAGAACGCGGCTCACGTCGGCTATATCCAGTTGAATCATCTGTCGGCTTGGGCGGGGTCCGCGGGCTGGCCCGACTGGGAGCAACCTTTCATTGCGTGGGCCGAGCGTGAAGGTTTTGAGATCGGCGTCTGCACGAACGCGGACCTCGAAGACCATCCCGAAGTGTTGGACGAAGCAAGTCTGTACCTATCGGTCGGTCACGACGAGTACTGGTCGAAGGGGATGCGCGACACGCTCGAGCGCTTCATCGCTCGGGGTGGCAACGCCGCCTTCTTTTCGGGAAACACGTTGATGTGGCAGGTCCGCATCGAGGGCGCCGATCGCGACGTCATGGTCGGCTACAAAGGTTTCTTCAAAGACGATCCGTTCATGGGGACGCCACGCGAGTCGGAGGTGACCACGTTGTGGTCCGACGTCATTGTTGGTCGACCGGAGAACATTCTGACGGGGGTCACCTTCACTCGTGCCGGCTATCACCGCATCGGTCGCAACGTGACGGCCGGTCAGGGCGGCTACACCGTGCACCGAGCCGGTCATTGGATCTTTGAAGGTACCGGACTCAGCTACGGCGACGTCCTCGGTTCAAGTGCGACCGTTGTCGGCTACGAGTGTGACGGCTGCGCGTTCACGTATCGAGACGGGCTTCCGTACCCAACGGGAGAAGATGGAACACCGGAGAACTTCGAGATCCTGGGTACGTGCCCGACGCAGCACTTCACCCATGAAACTGCTCCGCGTCCACCGAAAGCGGGCGAGCCCAGCGAGCTGCAGTACATCGCCTCACGGATTTTCGGAACACGCGATCCCGCGGCGATGGAACGTATCCGACACGGCCACGCCGTACTTGGTGCGTACACCAACGATGCGGGAGCGACGGTACTGACGTCGGGGTCAACCGACTGGGCACACGGCTTGAGCGAGCGCGATCCGCAGATCGAACAGATCACTCGCAACGTGCTCACGCAACTCGGCTAGACCTATTCGTTAGTATTCGGACATGTTTGCGGCCGACATTTTTAGGCCTGACCAGTGGCATGACTTCTTTCTGCTCGTCGGAACGGGAGCGGTCACCCTCACGGGCTTGGTGTTCGTCGCGATGTCACTCAATCTGAAAGAGATCGTCATTGACCCGACGCACCGCAATCGCGCGATCAATACGCTGACCGGTTTGGCCCTAGTGTTCATGCGCTGTGCGCTCGTACTCATGGGAGCTCAAGACCATCGCGCAATTGGTGCAGAACTGTTCGTGGTCGCTGGCATTTCTGGAGCCGTCTTCGTCAGGGGATATGCCAAAGCTCTGCGGATGGGCAATGGACTTCGACTCACTCGAATTGTCGGCGGAAGTTGCGTCCATTTGGCGGAGATGATCGGCGCGGCGCTGTTTTTCTTCGGGCACCTATTCGGTCTTTACATTGCAGCGATCGCCATCGTGACAACGACGTGCTACATGGTCACGGCCGCCTGGCTACTCGTGGTCGGCGCGTTCGATCAAAGTATTGCGTAAGGGTCCGTTCCGGTCTCCTTTTCGTTGCTACGGTGTCGCGGGGCACCCATAGGGCGGGTACGCGAATGTCGACGGATTCGCGGTGAACCGAACGCTCCATTCTCGAGTGAATAGTTGACTTTCGGCCCTAGCGCGACCGTTCCAATCTGACGAGGATGACCTTGGAGTCACCTCGCAGTTTGGGGTCGACGGACGTACAGATCATTTGCGGGTCCGTCAATCTCCCTAGAGAAGGAGAGGCGAAGATGAACAAGCCGACATACGTACGATTCTTTGACGAATTTGGCATCGATGATGTCGCCCTGGTGGGTGGCAAGAACGCGTCCCTCGGAGAGATGTTCCAAAAGCTCTCCGACCAGGGTGTTCGTGTGCCGAACGGGTTCGCCATCACCGCGGACGCCTACCGCTACATGCTTGAAGAGAGCGGCGCGGTCGTTGCCCTCCACGAAGCGCTTGACGATCTCGTGCCCAGTGACGTCAAGGACCTCGCTCGTCGTGCCAAGCGGGCACGCGAAATCGTCTACGGTGCGACGATTCCCGATGATCTCGCCGCGGAGATCCTGGTTGCGTACCATCGCCTCCAAGACGAGTACGGCGACGACGTAAGTCTGGCCGTCCGCTCTTCGGCGACTGCTGAAGACCTCCCCACGGCGAGTTTCGCCGGACAGCAAGAGACGTTCTTGAATGTCCACGGCGATGGGAGCCTGCTCGACGCCTGTCGGCGTTGCTTCGCCAGTCTCTTCACCGATCGCTCAATTCACTATCGCATCGACCAGGGTTTCGACCACTACGAGGTCGCCTTGTCGATCGGGGTGATGAAGATGGTGCGCTCCGACCTCGCCTCTTCGGGCGTGATGTTCTCACTCGACACCGAATCGGGTTTCCGTGACGTCGTGTTCATCACCGGTGCCTACGGTCTGGGCGAGAACGTCGTCCAGGGCGCCGTCGACCCCGATGAGTTCTACGTGCACAAGCCCACGTTGGCGATTGGCCACCGCGCCGTTCTGCGTCGCCTGCTCGGCGACAAGGGCGTGAAGATGATCTTCGTCGAGGGTGGAACGAAGACCACCGTTCGCAACGTTCCGACGCCGAAGGTGGACCGCGCCCGATTCTGCCTCAGCGACACCGAAGTGCTTGAACTGGCCGACAGCGCGGTCGCGATCGAGAACCACTACGGACGACCGATGGACATGGAGTGGGCGAAGGACGGACTCGACGGGAAGCTCTACATAGTCCAGGCTCGGCCGGAGACCGTGGCGTCACAGCGACAGGCCTCACTCCTGGAGACCTACGTGCTCGACAGTGTTGGCGATGTCGTCATCGAAGGACGCTCGGTCGGCGAGAAGATCGCGACGGGACAGGCCCGCGTGATTGACAGCGTGGCCCACCTGTCGCAGTTCCAACCCGGAGAGGTCCTCGTCGCCGATATGACGACACCGGACTGGGAGCCCGTGATGAAGACGGCCGCGGCGATCGTTACCAACCGTGGAGGCCGCACCTGTCACGCGGCGATCATCGCGCGAGAACTGGGCGTGCCGGCCGTCGTGGGTACCGGCGACGCGACCTCGACGATCGAGAGCGGCGAAGTGGTGACGGTCTCTTGCGCCGAGGGCGACAGCGGCCGTGTCTATCGCGGCGAAGTGAGCTTCCACGTCGACCGAAGTGATGTGGGCGATCTCGCTCGACCGGCCACCAAGATCATGATCAACCTCGGCAATCCCGACCTCGCCTTCAAGACGTCGTTCCTCCCCAACGACGGGGTGGGTCTCGCACGCATGGAGTTCATCATCAGCGAATCGATCCGGGCCCACCCCTTGGCCCTGCTGCACCCCGAGAAGGTTACGGACCCGAAGGTTCGTGCCGAGTTGGCCGAACTGACGAAGAACTACCCTGACGGCGAACACTTCTTCGTCGAGCGACTCTCCGAGGGCATAGGCACCATCGCCGCGGCGTTCTGGCCTAAGCCGGTCGTGGTCCGCATGTCGGACTTCAAGTCGAATGAGTACGCGAGCCTCTTGGGCGGGACGGACTTCGAACCTTCAGAGAACAATCCGATGATCGGCTTTCGTGGGGCGTCGCGCTACGCGCACCCGGCCTATGAGGAGGGCTTCGCCCTCGAATGTCAGGCCATGTTGCGCGTGCGCAACGACATGGGTCTCACCAACGTCATTCTCATGCTCCCGTTCGTCCGACGGGTCCAAGAGGCCGAACTGGTCCTCGACCGTATGGCGAAATGTGGACTTCGACGAGGGGAGAACGGTCTGTTGGTGTACGCCATGTGCGAGATTCCCAACAACGTCATCCTCATCGACCAGTTCGCGCAACTCTTCGACGGATTCTCAATAGGTTCCAATGACCTCACTCAGTTGACTCTGGGCGTCGATCGAGACAGCGAGATCGTGGCCTTCGACTACGAGGAGCGCGACGAAGGGGTCATGGAAATGATCCGACTCGCGGTCGAGGGATGTCGACGAAACGGTATCCATTCGGGACTCTGCGGCCAGGCGCCGTCGGACTATCCGGAGGTCGCCGAATACCTCGTGGGCCTGGGTATTGATTCCATGAGTCTCAACCCGGACACGGTATTGAAGACGACGCGTCGAGTACTCGAGGTAGAAGCCGGACGAAAGTAGCAGTACCTTTTCGGAGTTACTGCAACGAGACGTCTTACCAGGCGGTCATCGTTCGTGCCGCGCGAAGCAACGGTTCGGGTACGGGCCGGGCCCCGTTCGCCACGACCTTGATCGGCACGAATTCGGCACGGTCGTCACAGATCGAGACCAACGTGGCAAACCGGTGGTCGTGAACCGCTTCGACGGCGCTCACCCCGCACCGAGTGGCGAGAAGTCGGTCCGTCGCCGTGGGCGAACCACCGCGTTGCACATGACCGAGCACGGTGAGTCGTGTCTCGAAGCCGGTGCGTTGCGCGAGTTCTCGCGAGACCTTCGACCCGGCCGAGCCATCGGGAGAACCGAGGAATGCACCGCCGAGGGCCCCCTCAGCGACGACCACGACCGACGACGTCGATCCCGCGTCGTGGTGACGGGTAACCGCTTTGGCGAGTTCGTCAAAGTCGGTCGGCAGCTCGGGGAGGCAGAGCGCATCGGCGCCGCCGGCGAGTGCCGAGCAGACCGCGAGCCATCCCACCGTGCGGCCCATGACCTCGACGATCATAAGACGGTCGTGGCTCTCGCCGGTCGTTTGGAGACGGTCAATGGCCTCGACCGCCGTGGCGACCGCGGTGTCGAATCCGATGCAGTGCGTCGTGCCTTGCACGTCGTTGTCAATCGTCTTGGCGATACCCACGATTGGCACACCGAGCTCGGCGAGGTGGTTGGCCGAGCCGAGCGTGCCGTCACCGCCGATCACGATGAGTGCGTCAAGCCGGTGACGCTCTACGGTCTGCACGACTGCCGCGACACCGCCTTCGTGCTCGTGTGGGTGAAAGCCGGCCGTGCGCAGGATGGTTCCTCCGTTTGGCAAGATGCCCCTCGTGTCGGCCGTCGTGAGTGTCGAGGACTCGTCCTGGACGACGCCTCGCCATCCGTGATGGAATCCTACGAACTCGTCGCCGAACGACGATCCCGAGCGCACCACGGCGCGAATCGCCGCGTTGAGCCCCGCGCAGTCACCTCCGCCGGTCAACAGGCCAATCCGCATCGCACCCCTCTCATTGGAGTTGTTACTACGAGTGTCGTGAACGCCAGGTCCAACTGCCAGGGGAGAAGGTCCTATACGTACGAGATCGCCGTGATTCCAGGACAAGTGAGACCTTGGACCCTAGTGGCGCTCGATCGACAACGATGAAAATATCGATAGAAGAGAGGCCCTGATGAGCGACACAAATCCACGACCACTGCCCACCTCCGAAGTTGTGGAATACCCCGCGTCGTGGGAGTTCGACGGTCTTTTGGCCGACGGACAGGCCGTGCTCGTGCGACCGGTCCGACCGAGTGACGCGATGGCGCTCGTCGGTCTGCACGTGCGCCCACAACCGGATGCCCCGCACATGATCTACGCGACGCATCCGGCGCTCATGGCCAGCGAGATGTCGCACTTCGCAACGGTTGACTATCGCGAACGAATGGCGTTCGTCGCATTGTCCGACGACCGTCTGATCGCATTCGCAAGTTTTGACCGATTAAGCCAGCTCGAATCCGCGGCACAGATCGCGTTCGTCGTCGATGATTCGTTTCAGCATCGGGGCATCGCCACGCTGCTGTTCGAAAGCCTCGTCGCGTACGCCCATGCAATAGGAGTTGACCGGTTCGTGGCTGACGTGTTGGAGCACAACGCGACCATGCTCAACATCTTGACGACGACCGGACTTCGTTCGACGAGCGTCACTCGAGCCGGTACCGTTCGAATCGAAATCGACTTGCGCCCGACGTCGAAGTACCGCACGTTGTGCGATGAGCGTGAGGCGAACGCTGAGGTCGCTAGCACCTCGGCCATCTTGCGTCCGCGAACCGTGGCGGTGGTCGGCGCCGGGCGCACAAGGGGAAGCGCGGGCCACGAGGTCGTGCGTTCGATCCTCGCCGGCGACTTTTCGGGGACCGTCTACCCGGTGAACCCGTCGGCGCGTTCGATCTGTGGCGTCAAGGCCTATGCCACGCTTTCGTTGATCCCCGAAGCCGTCGACCTCGCGATCATCGCGGTTCCCGCGGACCGCGTCGCGGGCGTCATCGAAGAGGCCGCTGTGCTCGACGTCCGTGCCGTGACCATCATCACCTCCGGATTCGCCGAGACCGGTAGATCCGGTGCCCAGGCGGAGACCGAGTTCCTCAAAGTCGCTCGACGTCATGGAATGCGGATTGTCGGACCCAACTGCCTAGGTCTGGTGAACACGGACCCGGACGTGAGGATGAACGCAACCTTTACTGGTCTCGACCCGTTGCCGGGCCGTCTCGCGCTCGTGTCACAGTCCGGTGCCGTGGGCATCGTGCTGGCGGAACAGGCCAGCGCCGCCGGTCTGGGACTCTCCAGTTTTGTCTCGGTCGGCAACAAGCTCGACGTGAGTTCCAACGACTTGCTCTGCTACTTCGAACAAGACGATCGGACGTCGGTGATCGCCCTCTACTTGGAATCGCTCGGCAACCCCCGCAAGTTCGCGCGTATCGCCCGACGAGTCGGGGCGAAGAAGCCCATCGTGGCGCTCAAGGCCGGCCGCACGAGTGCCGGCGTTCGCGGCGCACGTTCGCACACGGCAGCCGCAGCGTCGCCGGATGTCACGGTGACCGCCTTGTTGCAGAGCGCCGGAGTGATCAAAGTCGACCGCTTCGAAGAGTTGTTGGACGTGTCCCAGATCTTGTTGACCGGGCGTCTTCCCAAGGGCCGACGTGTCGCGCTCGTCGGGAACTCCGGTGGCCCCTTGATCCTCGCAGCCGACGCGTGTGAGGCCGGTGGTCTCGTGGTTCCCGAGTTGGACGAGGGAATCACGGCGCAGTTACGAGAGGTCCTCGTCGTCGCGGCAGCGGTCTCGAATCCCGTCGACCTCACCGCTGACGGCGACTCCGAGCGCCTGGAGCGGGCGCTCGAGATCGTCCTCGACGACCCGACGATTGACGCCGTGATCGTCGTGGTGACCGAAGTCGTAGCGCTCACGACGCGCGACGCTCGAGAGGCCGTTGGCCGAGTGGCACGAAAGTACGACAAGCCGATCGTCGCGTGCCTCCTCGGTGCGGCGCCGTCGCGAGTGTCCGATGGCGCATCGTTGGTCGGCGAGCTTCCGTCACCCGAGCGCGCCGCGACCGCGTTGAACCACGTCTGTCGCTATGCCGAATGGCGACACAGTGACGGCGAGGTCAGCAACGACGCTGTGCTGCCCGCGTACGACACGAAGGTTCGTGCGATCGTGTCGTCGCAACTGGAGCGGAATCCGGATGGTGGCTGGCTCGAGCTCGAAGACGCCGCCGCGCTCCTTGAGGCGTGCGGCGTGCCCGTCCTGTCGACTCGCGCCGCGAACAACGCCCAAGAGGCTGTCGACGTCGCCGAGTCCATTGGCTTCCCGGTCGTCCTGAAGGCTCGCTCCGGTTCACTCGTCCACAAATCAGACGTCGGCGGTGTCGTGCTGGGGCTCGAGAGCGCCGAGGCGGTCCGTGAGGCCTACGCGGCGATGTCCGAGCGGATCGGTGAGCAGATGGGAGGGGCCGTGCTCCAACCGATGATCCCATCAGGTGTTGAGGCGATCATCGGCCTGGTCGTCGATCCGGACTTCGGTCCGATCGTGATGGCCGGACTCGGCGGCGTGATGACCGATTTGCTGGGCGACCACGCCTTCGCCGTGCCACCCTTCAATCCGGGTACCGCCGAGGCAATGATTCAGTCGCTTCGCGCCGCGGCGTTGCTCGACGGCTATCGTGGCTCGCCCAAGGTCGATCGACACGCATTCATTGCGGTGCTCGAATCGATCGCGAAGGTTGCCGAACTGGTTCCCGAATTGGTGGAGCTCGACCTCAATCCCGTCGTGGTGAGCGCGTCCGGCGCCCTCGTCGTTGACTGCAAGGCTCGCTTGGCTCCGAGCCGCACCGGTCCGGGGCCGCTCTTTCGGGCGATGCGCTCGACGGTTCGCGGTTAAGAGAAACGACCTCGAGTCCAGTATCTGAGCCAGCTGTCGTCGGCGAGAGGTCCCGTCAGATCTGTTCGGGGACCATTTCTATGGCGCCGCACGGGCATTCGCTCACGCAGATTCCGCATCCCTTGCAGAAGTCGTAGTTGAACTCGTAGCGCTGTGAACCACCGAGCTTGATCACCGCGTTGTCCGGGCAGACCCCGTAGCAGTTGTCGCACTCGAAACAGTTGCCACACGACAGGCACCGCCGTGCTTCGAAGAGCGCGTTGTCCTCGGTGAGACCGCCGACGATCTCTTCGAAATTGTCCTGGCGTCGTGCGATCTCAAGTTCGGGGCGACGGGTGCGTTCCGCGTCGGAGTAGTACCAGGTGTTGAGTCGCTCGAACGTCGCCAGTTCGTGACGCGGTGGATCGACGATGTCGTGACCGGCGAGGAAGGCATCGATCCCGTCAGCGGCACGCTTGCCGTGTCCGATCGCGATCGTCGCCGTTCGCTCCGATGGCACGGCGTCGCCCCCCGCGAAGATGCCGTCACTCGTCGCGCTCATGGAAGTGGAGACGCCCACGACGCCGTCATCGACAGCGATGTCCGCCACGTTGTCCAAGAGGGAGAGGTCGCTGTCTTGACCGAGCGCCAGGACCACGGCGTCAGCGCCGAGTTCTTCGTACTCTCCCGTCGCCACGGGGAATCCTTCGTCATTGAGGCGCATCTTCTCGATGGTCAGATGGCCACCCTCAAAGTTGCTGATGGTCGAGAGCCAACGCACGGTGATGCCCTCTTTCAAAGCCTCTTCGAACTCCTCTTCGTGAGCCGGCATCTGTTCGCGCGTCCGGCGGTACACGATGACCGCTTCGCTCGCGTCGAGGCGACGAGCGGTGCGCGCAGCGTCGAGCGCCGTGTCACCGCCACCGTAGACCACGACACGACGACCCAATTGGGGTGGGTTGTCGTCGGCGACCTGGTGGAGGTATGAGACGGCGTCGAGGATCCGAGCGGAGTCGCCCGACGGAATGGCTACGCGCTTGGCCAATTGGGCGCCGACGCCGAGGTAGACCGCATCGAATCCGCCGTCGTGTCGTTCGCGTTCGATGTCGTGGACGGTGTGGTTGAGCTTCACTTCTACGCCGAGGGCGATGACTCGGTCGATCTCGGCGTCGAGCACGTCGCGCGGAAGCCGGTAGGCGGGGATGCCATAACGCATCATGCCGCCGAGCTTCTCGCTCGCGTCCACGAGTTGGACCTGGTGACCGAGCTGTCGCAGATGGTAGGCGACACTGAGTCCCGATGGGCCACCGCCGACGACGAGCACGCGCTTGTTCGTCTCCACGCCGGGGGAGGGCAATGACCAACCTCGTTCGATCGCGAGGTCGCCGAGGAAGCGCTCGATGGCGTTGATACCGACCGCCTCGTCCACCTGAGCGCGGTTGCAAGCGCTCTCGCACGGGTGATAACAGATCCGACCCATGATCGCGGGGAATGGATTGTCCACGACGAGTTGACGCCACGCGGTCTCGTAGGAGCCGGACTCGGCGTCGTAGAGCCACTTCTGGATGTTCTCCCCGGCGGGGCACGCGTTGTTGCACGGCGGGAGTCGGTCGACGTACACGGGGCGTTCGACGCGCCATGAACCGGTTCGATTCGCGTGGCTGGAGCCGACTTCGAGGGTGATCGCGAATGGAAGTTTCGTCATGTCAACGCCTCTCGAAGATCCTGGTCGTGCGCGCCCTCGACGAGGCCGTAACGCTCAATGTTTCGATCGGCGATTGCCTGGATGTGGGCGATGATGTCGGGCCGACCAGGGCCGGTGAACAAGTGGCGATAGCGCGATTGGATCGAGAGATACGACTCGACCTTCGTTCGACGTCGAATCGTCGAGACGCTGGTGACGACGCCGTCCTCGGCTTCGAAGACCGGGAAGAGGCCGGTCTCCTTCGCGAGACGCGCGACCTTGATCGTGTCACACGACGCCGAACCCCAGCCCAAGGGACAGGGCACGAGGACGTGCAAGTAGCGAGCACCGCGCAGTTCCATGGCGCGCGCGACCTTGTTCTCGAGGTCGCGCAGATCGGCCACTGTCGCCGTCGCGACGTAGGGGATGCCGTGGGCCATCGCGAGACGCGGCATGTCCTTGCCCTGACCGAAGACGTTGCCGGGATTCGGACCGACGGCTTCGGTGGTCGCGGTTCGCGCCGCTGGCGGTGTGGCTCCCGAACGCTGCACGCCAGTGTTCATATAGGCCTCATTGTCGTAGCAGATGAAGAGCACGTCGTCATTTCGTTCGAACATGCCCGAGAGGCATCCGAATCCGATGTCCACCGTGCCCCCGTCACCGGCTTGAGCCACGACGCGAACGTCGTTCATGCCCTTCACCTTCATGGCCGCGGCGACACCGGTCGCGACGGCCGGCGCATTGCCGAAGAGGGAGTGGAGCCACGCGATACGCCAGGACGTCTCGGGATAGGGGGTCGAGAAGACTTCGAGGCATCCCGTTGCGTTCACGGCGATGAGTCGGCCGTTCGTGGCCCGCATCGCCGCGTCGAGGGCGTAACGCGCGCCGAGTGCCTCGCCGCATCCCTGACAGGCGCGGTGCCCGGAGTCGAGCGAGTCCGAACGATTCGGATCGGACTGGATCGTTCGATCCGTGTCCTCGAGCAATCGATTGCCGACGGCGAAACTTCCGACTTGATAGAAGTGAACTGAGCGACGGGTCATGGTCGTCAACCGATCCTTGACGCGACGCCGCCGAGATCCGAGAGGACGTTCTCGGCCGACGGCCCCGATCGACGCTGCTCGCCAATGCGGGCGCGCTCGGAGTTGACGATGTCGCGATCGAGGTCCAAGAAGGTGATCGAAGGGAGGCGCTGCGCAGCGGCATCACCGAGGAGGGACTCGATCGAATGTTGGGTGATCGCGCGACCCCCGAGACCGGCGATCACGGAGTGGAGGGTGAGCTTCATGTCGTGGGTGGCCGATGCGACATCGGCCGCGAGCACGCCGCCGTAGCCCACGCTGAACGCCTTTTCGATTGCGACGACGCGATGGGCCCTCGAGAGCGCTCGTCGCACCTCGTCAAAGGGGAATGGTCGAAAGGTGGTGATGCCGACGACGCCGACCCGATCGCCCAGTGCCCGGCGTTGATCGACGGCATCTTTGATCGTGCCGAGGACCGATCCCATGGCCACGACGACCGTCGTCGCGTCGTCGGTCTTATAGGAGTGGACGAGACCACCGCTGGGGCGACCGAACGCCAGGGCAAATTTCGCCGCGAGCGCGGGGATGAGTTCGAGGGCGTCGAGTTGGCGCAGGTGCGACAGGTAGCGGACCTCAGTGAAGGCTTCGGGTCCGACCATCGCCCCGATCGAAATCGGGTGGGTCGGGTCGAGCACCTGTCGCGGTTCGTAACGTGGAAGGAACGCGTCGACGTCGCCTTGTTCGGGCACGTCGATCCCTTCGACGGCGTGGGTGAGGATAAAGCCGTCCATACAGACCATGACCGGAACCGACAGTTCTTCGGCGAGTCGGAAGGCGAGGACGTGGAGATCGGCGGCCTCTTGGTTCGTCTCGGCGAAGAGTTGGATCCAACCCGCGTCGCGTGCCGCCATCGCGTCACTGTGATCGTTCCAAATGTTGATCGGCGCACCGATCGCCCGATTGGCGAGTGTCATGACGATCGGCAGCCCCAGGCCGGCAGCGTTGTAGACCGCCTCCATCATGAACAAGAGTCCCTGGCTCGCCGTGGCCGTGTACGCCCGTGCGCCGGCAGCGGACGCGCCAATCGACACTGACATCGCAGCGAACTCCGATTCGACGTTGATGAACTCGCACGGTGACAACTCACCGGCCTTCACCATGGCGCCGATCGCTTCGATGATGTGCGTCTGGGGAGAGATGGGATACGCGCAGACCACCTCGGGCCTGCAGTGCGCCACTGTCTCGGCGACCGCCCTCGATCCTTCAATTTGTCGCAGCACGTTCGAGCTCCTCTTCGGCCTTGACGACCAGTTGGTAGGCCGCCGTGGCGGCGGCGACGTTTCGTTCTGCGGTGGCGCCCGAGAACCGTTGAGCGATGGCGAGCGCTATGGACTCGAGCGTGACTTGCGAGGTGAGCGCCGCGAAGCCGCCGAGCAACACGGCATTGGGCAGTGGGCGACCGAGGTGCTCGAGTGCGAGTTCCGTTGCTGGACAGGTAAGAAGCCGTTCGCGGTGGAACGTCCCTAAGAAGTCTCCGAGACCGAGTTCCTCGACGCTCTTGGAGGTATTGATCAGCACGTAACCCTCACTCGAGAGGCCGGAGAAGACGTCGACCTGATGTATCAGCGTCACGTCTTGGATGATGAGGGCGTCGGGCTTCAAGACCGGCTCTCGGCTGCGGATGGGTCGGCTGTCAATGCGGCAGAACGACATGACGGGTGCCCCCGTTCGTTCCGAACCAAAGCTCGGGAAAGCCTGGGAGAATCGACCTTCGTCGAACGCGGCGACCGAGAGCATCTCGGCGGCGGTTACGACACCCTGTCCGCCGCGACCGTGGAATCGGATCTGGAACACGAGACGCAGACCCTTACGTGCGCTTGGAGGAACCGACCAGCGACGCTAGGTCGGCCAAGCGGCTCGAGTAACCGGTCTCGTTGTCGTACCATCCGAGGACCTTGACGAGATTGCCTTGCACCATGGTGAGGCCGGAATCGAAGACACATGAGGCCGACGAGTTGACAATGTCACTCGAGACGAGCGGCTCGTCGGAGTATTCGAGCAGTCCGGCCAGTCGACCGACAGTGGCCGCGGAACGATAGGCGTCATTGATCTCAGCGACACTTGGCGTCGCGCGCACCGTGGCGACCAAGTCAGTGATTGACACGTCGGGGATAGGTACACGTAGAGCCAGACCGTCGAGATGTCCCGCGACGCTGGGCATCACGAGTCCCGTGGCCCTTGCGGCCCCGGTGGTCGTCGGGACGATGTTGATAGCAGCTCCGCGGGCACGGCGAGGGTCCTTGTGGAGCGCGTCGACGAGACTCTGATCGTCGGTGTACGCGTGCACGGTCGTCATCAGTCCGTTCTCGATGCCAAAGGCGTCATCGAGCACCTTGGCCAGTGGCGCCAAGCAGTTGGTCGTGCACGAAGCGTTTGAGATGATGAAGTGCTTCTCAGGATCGAACTGGTCCTCATTGATGCCCATGACGAACGTGGCGTCGGGGTCTTGAGCCGGGGCCGAGATGATCACGCGCGTCGCGCCCGCCTCAAGATGGTCGGTCGCCTTTTCGCGCTTGGTGTATTTGCCCGTGGATTCGACGACGACGTCAATGCCGAGGTCGCTCCATGGAAGGGCCTTGGCCATGGGTTCGGCGAACATCTGGATGCGCCGTTCGCCCACCACCATGAATTCGTTCTGCATGCTCACGCGATCGGCGAACCGACCATGCACGGAGTCGCGTGCAAAGAGTCGAGCCAGTGCGTCGGGTGCTCCGAGGTCATTGATGGCGACGACGTCAAGTTCAGGATGCGAAGAGAGCGCCGCACGAAGAAGGGAGCGTCCTGTTCGCCCAAAGCCGTTGATTGCCAATCGAATCGTCATAGGAAACTCCCTCGTTCAACGGGAAAAGCCTTCTCGTGTCGATTTCATCTTGGTTGCGCGCGGGTCGGCTGTCCTAGGGTCATATGTCACGATTTAGGGCGAAAACCCGCTTCTCACGCTTCGACGAACGTGCGCGATCCGAGAAGGACGGAACGTGACCGCTCGGAGCAGGACCCTGGCCCGCGGCGCAGTGACCGAAGGTCGACTTAGAGGTCGCGAGCCGAGAACCGAGGCGGCGCGTTGGCCAGGCGGCGACTGAGGTCGTCACTTCGCACGAGGCCACTCTGTGTCCCGAACTGGCTCGAGACGGTCGCGTGATTCACCGACGCCCAGCGCAGGGCCTCTCGTAACGAGAGGCCGTTGACGAGTGCGGCGACCATCGTCGAGGCGAAGGCGTCTCCAGCGCCCGTGCGATCAATGGGTGGTTCGGCTCCGACGTAGGGATCGATCTGTAGTCGTTCATCGGCGCTTGCCGCGACCGCGCCCCCGTTGTCGTCGAAGACGACGACGTTGCGCGATCCCAATCTCGAAAGTTCGTCCAGCACATGGCTCGGATCGCTCGCCGCCACGCCGGTGATCGCGTTGGCCGCGGCTTGAGAACAAAGCAGCACTTCGGCTCGCGCGTACAGACGAGCGAGACGTTCGGTTCCCAACTCCAATTGGAAGGTGCCCGGTTGGAACGCCAGTCGGACGTTCGAGAACTGGTCGAGCCAGTCGGCCAGCTCGTCTTGGTAGGCCAATGCGTCGGGGCCGAGCGAGTTGACGTACAGCCAGGCGGGTACCTCGTGGTCCCTGAACTTCTTCCAGTGGTAGTTGAAGTCGGCGTGGCGTACGAGGATTGTCCGCTCGGCACCGAAGGTGAGCACGAAGTTGCGAACGGTGTGACTCGGTGTATCGACGTGGATGAGACTCGTGTCGACGTCTTCGCTGCGCATCGCACTCAAGATGTCCAGCCCAATTTGATCGTGAGCGAGGAAGCTGGCGAGGCCGACGCGCAGCCCGAGTCGTGACATGGCGACGGCGGCGTTGGCGGCGCTCCCGCCGGTGACCGGAAGCGAGTCTTCTTCGAGTATCAACTTCTCGCCGAGCGGGATCTCGATCCATCGTTTTTCGTCTTCGACGCGAAGGCGTACGGGTCCATCAGGAAGACGGATGAACTCGTCCGTGACCACGTCACCGAGGCACACGACATCGAAGTTTTGAGCGCTGGTTATGAATCCCATCGTGATCTCCAGTGCCTGGGCTGTGGCGTGACGCAGACCAAGCGCGCCGTTGACCGTGAGTCTAGGTCGATGAGTTGTCGGGACTTCGGGCGACGACTGTGACTTCGACGGGTGGCTGGTAATCACGGA
The DNA here is from genome assembly GCA_963804325.1 of uncultured Acidimicrobiaceae bacterium. Classification (GTDB taxonomy): domain Bacteria; phylum Actinomycetota; class Acidimicrobiia; order Acidimicrobiales; family RAAP-2; genus RAAP-2. Next base: position 664,366 of record CAWDPT010000009.1, on the reverse strand, counting down.
GGCGATTCCTCGACGGCCCGTGCGGCCCGCTCACCCGAGGTGACGAGCGTTAGTCTTTCGACAATGTGTGGCTGAGGGAGGCATCGTGTCGTACGAACCGGAATCTGACAACCGACTTGATCCACGCGTGAGGGCGATGCTGGTCATGATGCCGCTCCAAGAGATGACCGACGTCAAGAGTCGAGATGAGTTAGTGGCCGACGCCGCATCGCCCGAGGGGGCTGCGCAGTACGCGGCACTGGCGGAATTCATGGCCATGGGCGATGACGAAACCATCGCGCCGTCTGACGGCCTTCGTTTCGCGAATGAAGATATCGTGTCCTCGCCCGACGGTAACACGATCAAACTGCAGATCATTCGTCCGGACAACGACGAAACCGTGGCCTGCGTGTACTACATCCACGGTGGCGGGATGGCCTCGATGTCGAGTTTCTACGGGAACTATCGGGCGTGGGGGAGGATCGTCGCGTCTAATGGCGTCGCCGTGGTGCTGGTCGAATTCCGCAACTCCGTCGCACCTTCGGAGGTGCCCGAGGTGGCGCCCTACCCGGCCGGGTTGAACGACTGCGTGTCCGGTCTCAAGTGGGTCGTTGAGAACGCCTCGAAGTATGGCGTCGATCCAAACCGCGTCGTCGTCAGTGGCGAGAGCGGCGGAGGGAATCTGACGCTCGCCCTCGGACTACAACTGAAGCGCGACGGCGCACTAGGTCTCATCAAGGGCCTCTACGCGTTGTGCCCCTATATCGCTGGCCGGTGGCCCGACGATCGATTCCCGTCGAGCGTCGAGAACAACGGCATCTTTTTGGACCTACACAACAACCTCGGTCGGGTGAGCTACGGCATCGACGCGTACGATGCCGGGGATCCCTTGGCATGGCCCGGATTCGCGACCACCGATGACGTCGCCGGTTTTCCTCCTACGGTGATCAGCGTGAACGAGTGCGACCCCCTTCGAGACGAAGGAATTGCCTTCTATCGCTTGTTGCTCGCCGCGGGAGTTCCCGCACGGGGTCGAACGGTGCTCGGAACGATGCACGGAGCCGAGCTCTTCCCTCCGCTCTGTCCCGACATCAGCCACAGCACCGCGGCGGACATCGCGGCCTTCGCGAAGTCCTAGGTTTTTGACATCGGTTAGGACGTCACCAAAGCGAACCAACAAGCAAGGAGTGCCATGACACAAGTACCTGAATCGCACGTCGCACCTGGCGAGCATTGGCCGCTGCCACCAATCGTGGACCGCGAGACGTGGCAAGGCGAAATCGATCAACTGCGTGCGCGAGAAAAGGCCCACACACGCGAAGGCGACGCGATTGCGGCGGCGCGTCGTCGACTACCGATGGTCGAAGTGGACGCGACAACGACCGTCGTTGGGCCGAACGGTCCCGTGACCCTCCTGGACGTCTTTGAAGGTCGCCGACAGCTGTCGGTCTACTTTCACATGTGGCACGACGGCATGCCGAGCGAAGACCAGTGCGAAGGGTGCACCTTCTTCAACGGTCAGGTCCGCGAACTTTCCTACCTCCACTCTCGCGACGTCACCTACGCCACGTTCTGCGAGGGTCCCTATGACGAGAGCGTGCGCTACCGGGACTTCATGGGCTGGGACGTACCGTGGTATTCGGCCCGGGATTCGGCCGAGGAGTTGTTGGCCGGGCGTTGGTTCGGAGTGAACGCGAACTACGTGCGCGACGGGGACCGAGTGTTCGAAACGTACTGGACGTCGTGGCGCGGTGCCGAGAAGGTCGCGCCGACCTACGTCCTGCTCGACATGACCCCGTACGGACGACAAGAGGAGTTTGAGGACTCGCCGACTGGATGGCCCAAGCGATTCAAGAATGACGGGGGACAGTTTCGTACCAATGGACGTCCGACGTCGCAGTGGTCGCGCCTCGCCGCGGGTCGCTCCGACGATCTCACGGGTGCGGCCGAGGAGTAACCGCCCTGCTCTAGGCCGATCGATGTAGGACGTGACCGATATGGTGACCGGATGGAATTGGAATTCAAGGGAGATGTCTGGGAGTGGCGCGGGCCGTCGCCGTTCTATTTCATCACGGTGCCCGAGGAAGAGAGCGCCCAACTCGAATCACTGTCATCGCACGTCACCTACGGCTGGGGAATGATCCCGGTCGAAGTGACCATTGGCGTCACGAGGTCGACGACATCGCTCTTTCCCAAGGACGGTGGCTACGTCGTGCCTTTGAAGATCGCGATCCGCAAGGCCGAAGGCATTGACGTGGGTGACACCGTGAACGTGCGATTGGGCGTCGCGCTCTAACTGATTCGCTGTCGTCTCCGCAGTGCAGGTTCACCACCGATCGAACCCAAAACCCTTTGATCGCGACGGTCCGACTCGCTCGGCACGACGCACCACGCCTCGTCCCCTACGGCGACTAGTCGGGCGTCGACTTCTCTGGTCTGACACGTCGCTCGTACGCACAATTTGACGCGGTCGCCACGGGGGCGACGTGGTTTGTTAGGAACTCAAACTGTCGCTGCGACGCGGCAGTACCCAATTCGGTCGCGGGAAGTGACAGGTGTAGCCGTTGGGGTACTTCACCAGATAGTCCTGATGTTCGGGTTCGGCTTCCCAGAACGGACCGGCCGGTGCGACCTCGGTGACGACCTTGCCGGGCCAGAGTCCCGATGCGTCGACATCGGCGATCACGTCCTCTGCGACCTGACGCTGTTCGTCGTTGACGTAGAAGATCGCCGAGCGATAGCTCGAGCCGACGTCGTTGCCCTGTCGATCGACCGTGGTCGGGTCGTGGATCTGAAAGAAGAACGTGAGGATGTCGCGATACGAGATCACCGACGGCTCGAAGACGATCTCGATGGCCTCGGCGTGACCTTCGTGGTGTCGGTACGTGGCATTCACCACGTCACCGCCGGTGTAGCCGACGCGCGTCGTCACGACGCCGGGACGCTTGCGGATGAGGTCTTGCATGCCCCAAAAGCACCCTCCCGCGAGGACCGCGGTTTCAGTTTCGTTGGTCATTGTGACGCCTCCTCTTTTGGTGTCGCGTTATCGAAGAGATCCTTGTACTCGCCGTAGCCCGAAGCCTCGAGCTCGTCGTACGGGATGAATCGTAACGCCGCGGAGTTGATGCAGTAGCGAAGGCCGCCCTCGTCCTTGGGTCCGTCGTCGAAGACGTGACCCAAGTGGCTGTCACCGTTTGCCGAACGGACCTCGATCCTCGTCATGCCGAAGGTGCGATCCTTGTGCTCGACGACGTTCGCGGAATCAACCGGCGCCGTGAAGCTCGGCCATCCACATCCACTGTCGAACTTCTTGGTCGAGGTGAACAACGGTTCACCCGAGACGATGTCGACGTAGAGGCCAACCTCGTGACTGTCCCAGAACTCATTGCGGAACGCCGGTTCGGTGGCGCTCTCTTGGGTCACGGAATATTGGTGGGGGGTCAATCGCGCGATTGCTTCCGGGTCCTTCGTGTACTTTTCGCTCACTGCCGCTCCTTCGTGTTCTCGAGTCTCCTCGTGCCTTCATAACGGTATCGGGGAGGAGAGATTTCGTTACAGGGCCCCTCCCGTAGGGGAGGGGCCCTGTAAGACCGGGGACGGCATTTTCGCTTGCGAATCGGCCGATGGAAGAGGTCTATTCGACCATGGCCAGTGCCACCATCTCGCCCGCCGTCTCTTCGGCGTTCGAGATGACGTTCTGCCTAGGTCGGATGGCGAAGAAGGCGACCAAGAATGCCACGCTAATGATGCCCGCGCCCGTCAAGAGTGTGTCGGAGCGCCCGTGGGCGGCAGCGATGCTGGTGAGAGCGGCAACCCCGACCGCGGCGCCGGTCTGCTGCATGGTCTGGAGCATCCCGGACGCGGCGCCGGCGTCCGCTTGGGGCACGCCCTGGAGAATCGTCACGCTGAGGGGCAAGAAACACGACCCCGCCCCGACTCCGAAGAGCACGAGCGGACCGAACAGGCTCTCGAAATACCCTTCGGACGGTGTGGCCTTGGAGATCCACAGCGTCGCGATCCCGAGCGTCAAAAGTCCGAACAGGAGGATCGGTCGAGCGCCGATCCGACTCACGAGTTTCGGTGTGATGCGTGAACTCGTGAAGATCAGACCGGTCATCGGGAGGAAGGCGAATCCCGCTCCGATGGCGCTGAAGTGCAGGTCGCTTTCGAGGTACTGGCTGATGAAGAAGAAGACGCCGTACATCACCGCGGGCACCAACATCATCGTGAAGTACGCCGGTCCTCGCAGTCGGTCCGTCAACAGACGCATCGGAAGAAGCGGCTGGGAACGGCGTCGTTCCACTTGGACAAACGTGAACAGCAGGAACGCACTGAGCACGAAGGAGCTGAGCGTGACGGAGCGACTCCCGTGTTCGGCCAGTCGGATGAAGCCGTAGATCAGACTCCCGAGACCACCGGTGACCAACGCCGCGCCGGCGACGTCAAGACGTCCGCCGTTGCGACGTGGTTCCGGTACGAAGCGAGGGGCCAGCACGATGATCGCTATCCCGATCGGCACGTTGATGAACATCACCCAGCGCCACGAGACCCACGACGTCAAGGCGCCGCCCAGGATCAGACCGAGTGAACCACCGCCCGCCGAGACCGCGGTGAAGATGCCCAGCGCCTTATTGCGCGCGGGACCCTCTTCGAAGGTGGCGCTGATCAGACTCAAGGTGCTCGGGGCGGCGAGAGCGGCACCGACGCCCTGGACCGCTCGGGTGACGAGCAGCATCGTCGATGACGTCGCCATTCCGCCGAGCAGTGACGCCGCGGTGAAGATGGTCAGACCGATGACGAGCATTCGGCGTCGACCGAAGACGTCACCGGCTCGACCGCCGAGGAGCAGCAGTCCGCCAAAGGCCAGGCTGTAGGCGTCGATGACCCAGGAGAGTCCGGCCGAACTGAAGTGCAGTGAGTGTTTGATGGGCACGAGAGCGATGTTGACGACGGTGGCGTCGAGTACGACCATCAACTGACAGGTGACGATGATGGCTAAAGCGATCGTTGATGCTCGTTTTTGGGCGTGAGAGGTCAGAGGCACGGTGGCTCCTTTTTTGAAATAGAGGCTTAAAACTCCGGAATTTCGGTGATCGAACAACCTCGTGACCCGAAGGCATTGCTTTTGGTCTCCGGAGGACCTAACATGAGGGTGCCTCCACATACTAGACGGAGGATGCCTCCGGTTGCAAGTATTTTCTTGGAAAACTTTGGGCAGGTCTCTCAAAGGAGCGGCGATGAGCGAAACGGTGGTGAGGAAGGGTCCTCGCCGGGCAGACGCTCAACACAACTACGACGTCATCTTGACCGCCACCCGGGCCGCCGTCGCACTGCACGGTGGCGACATCGTCCTCGAGGACATCGCTCGTAATGCCGGCGTCGGGATCGGGACGCTGTATCGACATTTCCCAACTCGCCAGGCCCTGCTCGAAGCCGCGTTCCTCGACGAGGCCCTCGAACTTCGTCAGCGCGCCGAAGAGATGAAACTGGCGCCGTCACCCCTCGACGCGCTGATCGATTGGCTACGACTGCAGATGGACTTTGGCGCGCACGGGCGAAGCATGGGTGCCGCGGTGATGAACGCGAAGCACACCGAAGGCACGGAGATTCAGATCGCGTGCGTCAATATGCGAGAGGCGGGGGCCGTTCTTTTGCGACGGGCGCAAGACGCCGGTGAGGTACGGCCGGACGTAGAGATCGTTGACCTAATTCGACTGACGCACGGCATCGTCATCGCGAACGAACAGGCGCCCGATCAGTCGCGCGTCGATCCCATGTTCGACGTCGTCATCGCGGGCATTCGAACCTGAACTGTTCGTCATCTCGTCGGCACCAGTTCGACGATGACGATTGTTCGTTCCGTCAGTTTTTGATAGTCGCCCCATCCGCTGTAGAACCGGACGAGTTCACTCCAGAGTTCGGGCTCTTCAGTTGAGGGAATCGCCCGAGCACGCGCGACAAATTTCTTCGCGCCTACCTGCACGCTGACGTCGGGATTGGCTTGCACGTTCAACAGCCACAGCGGATGTTCCGGGCGGCCTCCGTTGGAAGCCACGACGTAGTACACGCCGTCCTTTTCGTAGTAGAGGAGAGTCTTGGAACGTTGCAGTCCACTCTTTCGTCCTCGCACCACGAGGATCAACATCGGTCCCACGGGGCTCTTATGACCGATGACCCCTCGAGTGAGTCGATAGAGGGCGACGTGCCACGGATAGATCGTTCGGCCGATCGTGCGGTCGATGGCAACAGTGAGCTTCACGGTGACCCTTTTCTTTGAGTTTCTCTTGTGAATTCTCTCACGGAACGTCACACGCGTTGGTAGGAAGGTCAAAGGTGACGACCGTCGCCGATTGTCTCGCGTGTCGCGTCCCGTAGGTTGGACGTGAAGGACACGAGGTGATGTCCAAGAGGAGCGACGTTATGGAAATCATCCGGAATGACGACGGGAGTTTGTTGGTTCCGATTCCCGAGGGACGACACCACGACGACGATGACGCGACTGACGCACCGGTCGCCGAGGGGACCGAGGCCGCCGCGGCGCCCACGACTCGGTTGTTGCATCCCGGTGAAGGGGGCTACAACGAAGCGCTCGCCGAATGGGACCTGCAGCAGAACCCCGACCGTGCTCCGGCGGTATCGACGGCGAGCGGACGAGAAGAGGCGATGAACGTTGTGCACGCAGTGGCCGAGTCGCCGGATCACGACGTCGCCGGCGCCCTCAAGGACGTCAACGACCCCGAAGCGAGTGGCGAGGCGCTACGACACGTGTTGATCGGTGGAACGCACTCGGTCGAGGCCTTTTCCGATGAGGTGGCCGAGGCCGAAGGGGGAGAGCCCCTACCAGCGCACAAAATGACGAAGGTAATTGGCGAGGTCCTCGCCGAACTTGACAAGTAGTGCTCAACGTCCGTAGTGGCGAAGTGCGCCTACATTCGAAGTGATGGCGAAAGGAAAAGGACCGGTGTGACGTGGACGTTCAAGAGCTGTTAAGCAAGGTGGCCCAGCATCTGTCGGTGAGTCGGGCCTTTGGCACGGCCTACGAGAAGGACGGATCACTCGTGATCCCGGTCGCGCTCGTCGCCGGAGGTGGCGGCGGGGGCGAAGGAACGTCGGGCCCACCATCGAGCGACTCTGCGCTCGACGACGAGGACGCCGCCTCCGACGCTGAATCGTCTGGTTCCGGCGGCGGTTTCGGTGGAGTGGTCGTGCCCGTGGGTGTCTACGTCGTCAAGGACGAACAGGTTCGTTGGGTGCCGGCGATCAACGCGAACTTGGTCATGGTCATCGCTTTTCTGACGTTGCGAATGATCGCGCGGGCACGTCGGCGAGCGCGCCGCCACGCATCGTGAGGGTTTTCGCGATCGCCGCCTGCATTCTTTGAGGCCCACCAGGGACTCTTATGATTGAGCCATGACGCAGACCGTCGGATCCTTCGCGTCACGAATCGCCCGTGACTAAGCGCCAGTGGTTCGCGCGTCGTCGCTACGGCTACGGCGTCCGGCCGATGACCTGGCAGGGCTGGCTCATCACCGCGATCGCCCTGGCCGGTGCGATCGGCGCCCTGGTTGGCGTGAAGAAGACCACCGGTGACATTCTCTTCGCGGGCATCCTTGGTCTCTACCTCGCCCTCGCGTACAGCTTTGGCGGCACCAAGAGGCAAGTCATCGACGATGCCGACGCCAGCGCCGAGGACGACCTCGCTCAAGAGACCGACGTCGCCAAGGTCACCGTGCCCGCGGCGGTCTACGGCTCGCAGACGCCGCGAGAGATCGCCGAGGCCATTACGTCGCACACCGGGAATTTTGCCGACTCCGCCGACGATCACGAGACGAACGATTCGGTCATCATGGTGCGTCACCTCACCAAACAGTTCGGTCAACGCGTGGCGTTCGAGGACGTCTCGTTCAGCGTTCGCCGCGGCGAGGTCTTCGGCTTCCTCGGCCCCAACGGCGCCGGCAAGACTTCGACAGTACGAACGCTCAGCACATTGGTCACTCCGACCTCGGGAACCGCCGAAGTCGCCGGCATTCCCGTCAACAGTGGTCACGACGTTGAGATTCGTCAGCGGATCGCGGTCATGACCGAAGTACCCGGGCTGTACTTGCGGCTCAGCGTCACGGAGAACCTCGCCTTCTTCGCGGGTCTGTATGGCTATCGCGACACCCAACCACGAATCGACAGAGCGTTGGAGGCCGTTAATCTCTCGTCGCGGGCGAACGATCTATGCGGCAGCTTGTCCAAGGGTCTGCGTCAACGCGTGGGCTTGGCTCGAGCGCTCCTCAACGAGCCAGAGATCGTCTTCTTGGATGAGCCCACTGCCGGACTCGACCCCGTGGCATCGCTTGAGGTCCACAATCTGATCGTCGCACTTCGAGACAGGGGTGTCACGGTGTTCCTCACGACGCACCGACTGGACGAAGCCGAAAAACTTTGTGATCGAGTGGCCATCTTGAATACGACCTTGCGCACCGTCGGCCGCATCGACGAACTTCGGCAACGGATGTTTCAGAAATCCGTCCTCGTGTCGACGCTCGCGCCGCTCGCCAATCCCGAAGAAATCCTCTCCACGATTGCCGGCGTCACTGGCTGGTCCAAGGACGACACCGGCTACGTGCTCACCGTCAGCGACGTTCGCATTGCCGCACCGGCGATCACGAGGGCGCTCGTCGCAGCGGGGGCCGACGTACTTTCACTCGCCGAAGGTCACCACTCGCTCGAAGAGGTCTATCTGGAACTGGTGGGAGCCGCAGGGAAGGGTGGTGAGCAGTGAACCAGAGCGCAATCAGGATTCGAGCCGTCATGCGAAAGGAGTTCCGAGAGTACCGGCGGAACCGTTTCATCATTTACACGATGGGTACGTTGCCTCTGATCTTCACGGCGTTGCCGGTTATCTCACTCTTCAGCATCTCGAACTCAGAGGATCCTTCAACCGTGAAGACCCAAGTGGCGATTACCCTCTTGCTCCTGCTCGTGATACCGGTCGTGTTGCCCGCAACGATCGCCGCGTACTCGGTGATCGGCGAGCGTGACCAGGGGACGCTGGAGCCACTCCTTACGACGCCGATCAGTCGAGAAGAGTTCCTGCTGGGAAAATCCCTGGCGGCCACCATTCCAACGGTGGGTGTGGCCTACGGGTTCTTTATCGTGCTGGTCGTGGCAATTCGACTCGGGGCTTCGAGCATCGTCGCACACGACGTCTGGCAACCATCGTGGTTCTTGGCGGAACTGCTCTTCGCGCCACTGTTGGCGGCCTGGTCAGTTTGGGTGGGTACGGCGATCTCGGCTCGATCGTCGGACGTGCGTGTGGCGCAGCAACTCGGGACCCTCGCGAGCCTGCCGGCCCTCGTCTTGCCCCTGTTGATGTCGCTGCAGGTCTTCAAACCGACGGCGACGGTCGCCGTTGTGATAGCCCTGGCGCTGGCCGCTATCGATGTCGGTGCCTGGCGAGTGGTGTCAAAAATGTTTGATCGCGAGCGATTGATTACGGGCGCATCTGCGGTGACGATGCGCGCCGAAGCGGGCACCTAGCCGTCTCCAATCGACCTGATCTGGCCGACGAAGGGCCCGGAGCACGTCTCAGTCAATCTTGTTATATTTATCGGACTCCGCTGGGTCGGAGGGTACGGGTCCGGACAGTGTGCCCGTCGGAGATGGAACAGATGCAAGGGCGAATTAACGACGATCGTTCGAAATCTGCGGGTCCCATCCGCAGCGCTGTCAAATGCGCGCGAACGGCGTTGTGTGCTTTGATCGCGAGCGCCCTGATCGTTGTCGCTATGCCGGCACTCTCATCGAACGCCTCCGTTCGCTCGAGTCACACGGTCTCTGTGGCCTCCACAGGTCGCGGACCAATCGTTTCTCACGACCACGGCAATCCGCCACCGATCTCCCCTTGTTGGTGGTGGAACTGGTGGTGCGTATGTCTGCCGCCACCGTGCCCACCGCCGACAACCACTACGACATCAACGACAACCACGACGACGATGCCACCTACGACGACAACCACCGTGGCCCCACCACTGCCTCCGCCACCTCCGACGACCACGACCACGACAACGACAACGACGACCACCACCACGACGACCACGACGACCGTTCCACCAACCACGACGACGACACTCGCCCCGGTGCATATCGTTTCGAGTCCACCACCTGCGCCTCAAGTGGTCTCGATCGAACCTTTCGCCGAAGGTTCGTACGCCCTCTCGGCGAAACTGTTGAAGGAGATCCAACAGATGGCGTCGACGATTCAAAAGGATCACTACAAGACGATCACGCTGGCGGGCTACACCGACAACGTCTTCACGCCGGCCTTCAACGTCACTTTGAACCAAAACCGGGCTCAGGCGGTTTTGGCGCGCCTGATTCTGGACCTTCACACACTCAAGGTTTCAGGGGTGTCCATCACAATCGTCCCCGGTAACGGCATTGTCCTCGTCGGCAACAACGCCACCGCGAAGGGTCGCGCACAGAATCGTCGTGTCGTAGCGACACTTAAAGCGACGTAGCGGCGTTCGCAATGAAGCTACCCGTCGCCTCGGTTGGTCGACGGCGTATTCGACGCGCGCTGTGGCTGCCCGTCACCACTCTCCTCTTCGGTGCGCTTCCCGCAATTGCCTCGGGCGCTTCTGCGGGCGCGGTCGCCGGTGTCGCCACGGGCACCGTGTACGTCACCAACCTCACTCTCAACTCCGTCACCGCGATTAACACCGCGGGTGGCCACACGATCGTTGTACATGGTGCGCCACCCGCATTGAACGGCCCCCTTGGCATCGCCATCGCGCCCAACGGGAAGATCGCGTACGTCACCAACTCCGATTCGAATACCGTGACCCCGATTGCCCTCGGGTCCACGTCGTTCTCTCTCGAAGCGCCAATTCGAGTGGGGAGCGGACCGGCCGCCATCGCCATTTCGCCCACGGGCACGACCGCGTACGTGAGCAACTTCAACTCGAACACGGTGACACCACTCGATCTCGCTACCAGTCCCGCTACACCCGGACGCCCGATCAGGGTGGGCGCCGGACCGTGGAGCATCGCAGTCAGCCCCAACGGACATTGGGTGTGCGTCTCGAACTCCGAGGGACAGTCCGTCAGTGTTATCAATACGGCTACGCGCGCGGTGACCACCTTGCACCTGACGAGCGCTCCGCAGGCGATCGCTATGGCACCCAGCGGCGACGTCGCGTATCTGGCGAACGGCGATGAAGTGACGCCGATCGACCTGACGTCAGGGACGCCGGCCCTCGAGCATGGCATCGCCGTGCCGAACGGGCCTCTGGGAATCGCCGTCACGCCGAGTGGCGACATGGCCTTCACGGCCAATACGGATGACACCGTGACGCCGATCGACCTGACCACGACACCGGCGACACCCGCCGCCGCCATCTCGGTCGGGAGCATCACGCAGCCGGACGGCATCGCCGTCTCTCCTGACGGACGAACGGCGTACGTGGCCAACGCGACGAACACCGTCACACCGATCGACATCGCGGCCAAGAGCCCGCATGCCGAAGCCGCCGTCCAAGTGGGCTCGGCCAGCTTCGGTATCGCGGTTGCACCTGGCCAGGCGCCGTCGGCGCACCTCACGGTGGTCTCGGCACCGGCCGGTCAACCGACGAAGTTCGACGCGTCGGGTTCCACGTCGTCGGGAACGCCGATCTCGCGCTACGAATGGGAATTTGGTGACGGCGCCTCCGCCTCGACGACGACGGCGACGACGTCGCACGTCTACGCCAAGCCCGGTGCGTACTCGGCGTCAGTGACGACGGTCGGTGCGGACGGTACCTCGCTGTCGACGACGTTCACTGGTCAAACCGTGAGCAATAACGGCAGCGCCTCGGCCAAGGCGCAACGTGCGGTGAATATTCTCACTGCCTTGCGGACATCGCCTTCGACCGGTCCGCCCGGCATCGCCATCACGCTTCGCGATCCCACGTTCAGCGCGGACTGTAAGACGGTCAACGTGTTCTTCGACGATGGACTGATTGACACGGTCTCGGGTGCGACGACTGGATTCTTTGTCCGCCACCTCGTCATTCCCGGCGACGCTACGTTGGGTACGCACCACCTCGAGCTTTCGTGTACGACTGCCCGGCCGTTCCTCTTGTCGACACCGTTCGTTGTCACGGCGACGCGCAACCATCTTTCGGAGTTCAGTGTCGCGATGCCGAGCCCGAAACAGTTGGGCAGCCACATCGTCGCCTCCGGCGGGATCAGTATTGGCTTCTTGCTCGTGAGCCGCCTCATCGCCGCGGGGTTCCCGAGCGAATGGCTCGACTCGACGTACGCCGAGAATCGAGAACGCATTCAGGCGCGCGCACGACGCCGTTGGCCGAAACTTTTCATCGACCGCGAGAAGGAGAAGAGCGCACGACGCCGCGTGACCGTTGGCACGTGCCTCTTCCTCGGCTTCATACTTTTCGCGGGACTCATCAACTCATTCCTCGACAAGGGATTTGGATTCAATCGCACGACGCTTTGGCTGTACCTCGGTGAGTGCATCGGCGTTGGCATCGTCACATTGACCTCGCAGCTGCCGATCCTCTTCGGTGGACTTCGCGAACATCGCAAGATCCATATGCACGTCCTGGTGGGCGGCATGATCATCGCGATCATCTGCGTGAGTGCCTCGCGAGCCGTGGGCCTGTCCCCGGGTTACTGCTACGGCCTCATAGCGGTCTTCGTGCTGCGTCCGCATACGGACGAGAAGGACTGGGGGCGATTGCACGCCATCGCTTCGGTGTGCGTTCTCGTCGTGAGCACGGTGGCGTTCTTTCTCACCGTACCGGTGTTCCACCTCGCGACGCAGAGCTCGCCCTCGCCCTTCTGGTTGATCCTGGACCCGGCGCTGAACGTCACGTTCCTCGGAGGCTTCGCGAGCCTCGCCTTCGGCATGCTGCCGTTGCCGTTCTTGCCTGGTCGCCACGTGCGCCATTGGAACATGGCGGCCTGGCTGATAATCACGACCATCGGCCTGATCGGCTTCATCGCCGTTCTTCTCACGCCTGGCAGTGGCAGTCCGAGCGAATTGCATCACGTGGCGTTGGTGCCGCTCTTCGTGGCCTTCGCCATCTTCGCGGCCGGATCACTCGCCTTCATGGCCTACTTTCACCTGCGTCCGGCGCCGCCTGAGCCACCAAGTCCCACGGTGAGCGGGGCCTCAGTCGATTGACGTCACCAGCCGAGCGGCCGCTCAGCGAACTAGGGGAGATTCGGTAAGACGTTGTTAGCCCACGTGAAGGTCATGGGCGGAGCGATCCCTTGGGGATCTCGATGAGATCGACGTAGGACGCCTTGCCGTTCACCATGGCGAATCCGGTGCCGACTTCGCAGTTGGTGCAGCCGAGCCCGACGCCGGGGTTGTAGCCCGGGTCCGAACCGAGGAGTTCGTCGCGGTGCGCCCAGCAACCGGCGGCGTTGGGCGACGTGCACGCGATGTTCGAAGTCTTGGCGGCGCTACCGCCCCACGCGTCGTCGTACATCCAGATGTAGTCCGCGGCGAGAAGGGCGTAGCCGCCCGACCACGCGCCGCCGAAGCCCGGCGAGCCCTGGGCGTCATTGGCCATAGCGAAACCGGCGGCGACGCCAGGGTCGCTATTGGTCGCGGCCGCGTGCTGGGCCTCAGCGCTTAGCGCGGCGTTGATCCCTACGTACGGCGGCAGTCCGCGGGCCGTTCGTTCGAGGTCCATGATGACGAAGAGTTGTTCGGGCACGCTGAGACTGAACCAGTTACTGGGTAGGACCATCGGTCGCACACCTTCGACGGCGCGCGCATTGTTGATCGCCTGCAGGATGTAGTCGGTGCACGCCACGCCATCGGTGTAACCGGGCCACGAGAGAGCCGTGGCGGTACCGACGACGCAGGGATTGGCGCAGGTCCAGACACCGTTAACGAAGGTGCACGTACCGGCCGCCAGGAAGTTCGGGCTCGGTGCAATGTTGGCCGACGGGTTTGAAATCGAGAGCGCCGGGGACTTCGCAACCGGCGGGCTCTTGATGGTGGTGGTGGTCGTGGGGGCGACCGTCGTGGGGGTTACGACGGTCGTCGGAGTTGGCGTCGTGGTCGTCGGGCTGTTGGAGCCCGTCGAACTGGATCGCGGTTTTTGCGTCGAGTTGGAAGACACGACGTGCGAGTGACGTGAAGCAACGGATTTGGCCACGTGCTTGACGCGCCGAGGGATCGCGGTTGTCGTTGTGGCGACCGTGGTCGTGGTCGTGGCGACGATGGTCGATGTCCCGGGACCGAAACGTGTGCTCCCTTGAACGACGTTCGCCATCGCGGGAAGCGCCGTCGTGCTCAAGACGATTCCCAAGACCAGCGATCCCACGGATCCAACGAGTACCGAACGGCGCGGGCCCCGTCGTGACGTCGTACTCCGTCCTTTGGGGTCTCCCGAGAGTTCTTGCCCCTGCGTGATATTGGTCATGGATCAATTGTCGAAAATCAAATCCAAAGTGCCCCCTACTACCCCTCAACATCTGGTCAATTCAGATATGAATTCAAGAATTCATTGACCGATCGCACGCAAGCTCCTCGGTTCATTGATTGCGCGAACGAATTTCAATACCTCGATGTTCTTCGCCGTCGACGAGTTCGAGGCGGTGCACCAATCGTCGACGTCGTGGTGTCGGTGAAATGTTCGATGGTGCTTCGCGTGTACGAAAGTGAAAGAAACGATGCAGTGTGCGACGCGCCAATGAGTGTCGGTGTAGTCAACGGGTTGTGTCAATGGCGCACATTGTGCGCATCGCTGCGCAACGAGACTCAAGCGATCAGAGCACTCAGTTCTGGTGTTCGATCAGGTAGTTTGAGCGAATTACTGGGTCCGATGACCGCAAGTCCATTTTCATCGTGGACGTGGACCATCACGCAAGGGCATGCTGGTGGTCCACCTCAGAGAGTTCTGAGAAGTGCCCTCGCGTGATGCGAGGCAAGAAGAGTGTGGCATCCGAATTCGCGAATTCTGCCGACTTGATTGGGATTTGCTCAGAGTTTGTCGTCGTGTTGAGAGCAGACGTCAATGTGAGTGATTTCGCGTGAGCGTTCAACGTTGCGGCGTGCATTTTCTGTGCTTCGCACGAACGAGTTCGGCGAGCGGGTCGACGCGAAACGCGATTGCGTTCGCGAATACTCGTGAACGCACTACGACTTTATGAGCGCGGTGAAGACGACGATGTTGGAGAGGTAGTGACCTGTCTGCGGATCGAATATGCCGCCGCAGGTCACGAGCTGGAGCGCCGGGTAGTCGCGCGCTCCGTAGACGAGCTTGTCCGGGAAGTTCGTCTTCTTGTACATCCGCTCACCAATGACCGCGAACACGAGCTTGCGTCCATCGGCCAAGGTGACGTCCACGTGATTACCGAGCCTCAACTTGTCCAAGTGATAGAAGACCGCCGGTCCGTGGTAGTTGTCAACGTGGCCCAGGATGACCGCCGAGCCCATTTGGCCCGGAGATCGAGCCCCGTTGTACCACCCAGGAACGGAAAAATTCGTCGGAACATTCACTGTTCCGTTCTTGTTGAGTGTGAGGACCGAGAGAGGAACTGATACACCGATGATCGGAATCTCGAGGTGTATCGGACGCGAACGACGAATCGGCTTCGCGACGAGGGTCGGCGGTGGTGATTTCGAGTGCGCCTCGAGTCGAGGCGCACGTTCCGCAGTTGGAATCGACGTCACGTTGGCGGAGATGCTCGACGCAGGCTTGGTTGTCGTGGCGGTGGTCGTGGTCGTGGGCGTCGAAGCAGCCGGCGGCACCTCGAAGGTCGTCGTGGTCGTGGGTGATGGTATGACGATGCCCGACGACGGAAGTGAGACGACGCCCATTGAAGAGGTGAGGGTCGGGCCTTGGGGCTGGCTGCGGGGAACAAATACGATTCCCAGGATCCCGGCGAGGACTAGTGCAAGGGATACGGCCCACCAAAGAATATTGGTGGGCCGTCTCTCTTTATGCGACTTCACATCGCCAATCTAGTTTGGCTTTGCTTTAAGAACGTTTCAGGCTAGGCCGAACGGCGTCGACGGGCAATGAGCGCCAATCCAGCGAGGCCGGCAAACAATGCCATGCCACTTCCCGTCAAGAGCACTCCGTTGTCCGATGATGTTGCTGCTCCACCAACACCGGTACGGGGCGCTCCCGACGGAACCGTTGCGGGAGGAGTCGTTGGCGGTACGGTCGGTGGCCCAGAGGGAACACCCGTTGTCGGGATCGTCGGAGCCGTCGTCGTGGACGCCGGCGCAGCCGTTGTGGTGGTCGTCGGCGCAGCGGTCGTCGGGGGGCTGGTGTTTGTTGGCGGTGGCGGCAAGGTCGAGGTGGATCCCGATGCGACGGTCGTCGTGGTCGTCGGCGCAACGGTCGTCGTCGTCGATGCGACAGTCGTCGTGGTCGTCGATGCAACGGTTGTCGTCGTCGATGCAACGGTCGTCGTGGTCGCCGGCGCAGTGGTCGACGTGGTCGTCGGCGCGGCAGTCGTCGTGGTCGTCGGCGGGATGGTGAAGGAGGCCGCGCTCAAGTTACTCTCAAGACTGAAGAAGGTGGACGATCCAGCGGGCAAACCGGTGTTTGGACTGGGGGCAGCGGGAACCGAGAAACTCACGGTTCCGGTCTCCCAGTAATTGAACGCCATAGTGCCGCCATAATTGCTGAACGAGACCCACGGTCCCTCGTAGCCCGTTTTTCCGTACGGGCAACCAGTTTGACCGAGACCGTTTGAACCGGTGCCAGCCCACGTGAAGGGAGTGCCGTTATGCAATCCACAAATACCGTCGCCATCGAAGTTGAAGATATCGTTGCCCGAGCTGACGGCGCTGAGATTGATCGACGTCACAGCACCATTCGTGTCATTCAGCACGCCAACGAGCGTGTCGTCGAAACCGTCGTAAGGATGTTGCGTGGTGTCTTGAAGAATCGTTGTGGATCCGTCGGCATTTAGAACAATGAGAACCTGGCAACTGGTGTCGTCGCCGATTGCCGGGCATTCGTGAAATGGAGCTACGGGCGCGGCACCGGACGACCCAGCAAAAACGCCGAAGAACGAACCTGCCAGTGCGATGGCACCGAGAACCACTCCGACACGTCGAAGTGCCCCAACAATCGGTGTCGATTTACTGCGATGTGATGTGCTGGTACGGCCGTGTTCGGCTCGTGCAGACCCGGTTGGGATCCGATTCATTCGTTTTCTCCTCTAGCCCTTGCGAGGAAGTATGGCAAAACCCAACTGTTTTGTCAAACGCGGGTTCGCGCGTTGTGAATCCATTGTGTTAGATCGTCTTGTTGGGCGTGAGTCGATGAAGGCGAGGGCGGACCGAAGCTGTGGCCTACGGTCGGTCGAGGATCGGAAGACCTCAAATTCTGGAACTCTCCGTACGACGGATTCGTCCGTGAGAGTCGTCCCGGAGGGCGATTGACGGCCAAGATCATTGGTCATGGTCAGTGGAAAAGCAAAGAATGCGACCCTCACTTTTAAAGTGAGGGTCGCATTCTCGTGCGCGACTTAAGGTCACGCCCTGTGGTTGGTGGGACTGCTATTTGTTCCTAGGCCCGGCGACGACGGCGAAGGGCGAGTGCCAATCCAGCCAGTCCGGCGAACAACACCAGACCGCTCGCTGTCAGCACCACGCCGCTGTCCGTTGAAGCCGCCGATCCACCTGCACCAGTCTGCGGAGCACCTGAAGGAATGGTGGCATCCGAAAGCGATGGCGAGGTTGTCGGGACCGTCGGAGGGCTTGCACCGACGGTCGTAACGGTGGTTACCGGGACGGTCGTCGATGGGGTGGAAGTCGTTGTACTCGTTGACGACGTTGTCGACGGAACCGTCGCCGGCGGTGGTGGAGGCAATGTCACCGGAACCGAGGGTGTCGTCACCGGAACCGAGGGCGTCGTCTCTGGAACCGAGGGTGTCGTCACCGGAACGGAGGGCGTCGTCACCGGAACCGAGGGTGTCGTCACCGGAACCGAGGGCGTCGTCTCTGGAACCGAGGGTGTCGTCTCTGGAACCGAGGGCGTCGTCACCGGAACCGAAGGTGTCGTCACCGGAACCGAAGGTGTCGTCACCGGAACGGAGGGCGTCGTCACCGGAACCGAGGGTGTCGTCACCGGAACCGAGGGTGTCGTAACCGGAACCGTTGGCGTGGTCGTCGGCGTGCAGCACTTCACCGTCGACGTCGTCTTCCAGGTGGGTAGCGTCCCACCATCAGAAGTCGTTGTCCACCACCCATTCCAATTCCAAGTAGTGGTCGTCTCACCGTTGTGGTGAGAATGAAGTACCACATCTGTCTTCAACGATGTCGTTGTGCAATTCGTCGAACCAGAATTGTGTCCATTGTGGTTCGTGGATGCATTCGACGTAAGGGCCGGAAGCGCAATGAGGCTCAGCGTCACGACGGCTACGACCGCCAATGCTGATCGTGAGCTTTTGAGCAACCGGGTAGTAGTTGCGCGCCACATTCCGACAAACTGTCGCAAGGTGAACGCCTGACCGTCGCCGCGGATAATGCGGACGTTCTTTTTCATCTCAGGTTTCCCAATCCGCCCCTGCGAGAGTCAAAGGTAGACGATTTGCACCTATTTTGTCAAGTGGTAGTTATTTCATTGCGTTGACGTTGCTTCTCGAAGGGCATTCACGTCGATGTTTCGGCGAAAGAATCCCAGTATTTAAAAGGGTTTTGCGGGCGGTAGACGCTGCAAAGTCGCCCTTGGAGCTTCGTTTGGCCCGTGTTGTGATTGTCAGAATCTGTTTGACGCGACGACCGTCCGAGCCGTTTCGCCAGCGCTGGACATCGCGGTTCAAGTGGACGCGCAGTCCGTTCGCTACTTTTTTTGCGTACGTTCGATTTCATCAACTAATTGGTGAATTCGACATCCACATTGATACTCCAAGCGGTTTCAATGTGAGCCGAGTGCGCCCGACCTTTATCAATATTTCATTGACCGCCTAGTAACCTCGGCACCAACGAACTAGTGAACGCGCCTACTTTTCTGGGGCCTCAAGAAGAAGCGACGTGCAATGGCCGATCAATCTGAATCATCCCAAGGGCCGGTCGAGGGAGCCGATTTGGCGAGCGACCTCACGACAGCCCTTGACGACGACCAGTTTTTCTTGGTGTATCAACCAGAGATTGACTTGAATTCCAACGCTTTCGTCGGCGTCGAAGCGCTGATTCGGTGGCGTCATCCACGTAGAGGCGTCCTCGGGCCCGACACGTTCGTTCCCGAACTCGAATCCAGCGGTCTGATCTTGGCGGTCGGGCGCTGGGCGCTGGCGACGGCCTGTGCCCAAGGTGCTGAGTGGCATGACAAAGGATTTCGATTCACGGTGTCAGTCAATATTTCGGCCCTCCAATTCGAATGGAGCGGCTTTATCGATGAGGTCGAAGATGCCATCGCGACGAGTCGTTTTCCAGCGGGTCTCCTCGTACTCGAATTCGCCCAAGCGACCCTGGCCGGTCACGCGGCGGAGCGACTCGACGGGCTTGCGCAGTTGGGGGTGCGACTGGCGATCGACGACTTCGAACCCGGTCGGTCACTGCTGAGTGACCTCGAGAATCTGCCGATCACCGTTCTCAAGTTGGATCGCCATTTTGTGGCCACTCTGACCGATTCACCGGGCGGACCCGAGCTCGTGCACTCCCTCGTCGACATGGCCAAGAAGAACCAGTTGCAGATCGTGGCGTCCGGGATCGAAGACGCCGAACAGCGTCAGCGACTTCAGCTAGAGGAGGTTGGTGTCGGGCAGGGTTTCTTGTTCTCTGAACCGCATGAAGCGGCGGACATCGATCGTTACCTCGAGGACTTCTCGATCTTCTCGGGGAAACCTCTTTGAAACGTCCGTTCCACCGTCACGACTGTCCGCGGTGAGCGCGCGCAAGCCTTCAACGCAGAGGACCGAGGCTCCGAGATCCGAAGAGACGGCGGAGTCCTCGACGACACGTGACGCGGTACGACACTCCCAACGCATCGCCAGCCAACTGCACCAGTTGATCGCGGCGTCGATTACGGTGACAGCCCTTCGCAACGAGCAGGACATCTTGAAGAGCCTCGCTGGCAGCACTCGAACGGTCTTTGGAGCGGACGAGTCGGTCGTATCACTCGAATCCGGGTCCGCGGCACCGTTGCGGGGCGTGGCGCGTCGAGGCAAGAAATTGATCTGCGAAGTGCCGTTCGACGATCCGTCGTCCGAGTTTCCAACCAACTGGAAGTTCGGGACCGAGACCCGTCTCGAGAACGGATGGCTCACGGCACCGATCCTCGAGCGGCGTGACAAAGCGCGGGGCATCGTTGCGGTTCGACGAAGCGCGCCCTTCGAAGATGAGGACCGCGAGGTACTCGTCCTGCTCGCCCAGATGGCGTCCAGCGCCCTCGGGGCCGTGGAACTCGGTCGCACGGTTCAGTCCAGCGAAGCGCGGCTCCGCGTCTTGATCGAGACCGCTCCGGTCGGCATCGTCGAGTCGGACACCGACGGAAACGTGCGTTGGTGGAATCGTGCAGCCAGCCAGGTGTTCGCGTGGCCGGAGTTCACCGAAGGCACGGCGGGTTCGAGTTTTCCCGAAGCGACGTTGCCTGAACTGCGCGATCTCTGGTCCGCGGTGTTGCGCGGCGGTTCCGTAGACGGACGTGACTTTGTTGACGTCGAGATCGCGGGAAAGTTGCGTGTGTTGAGCGCTTCCGCCGCGCTCTTGGCGCCCACGGGCGATGAGACGCCGGGGATCCTCACGTTGATTGACGACGTAACGAATCATCGCGAGTTGAAGGCCGAGTTGCGCCACGCCTACACGATGGAGATTCGAGGACAGGTCGCGAGTCGTATCGCGCACGACTTCAACAATCTGCTGACGCTGATCTCCGGCTACGCGGAGATCCTGTCGGGAGATCTTGAGGACGAACGCGCCTTACAGATGGTACGAGAGATTCAGTCGACTGCGTCACGGGCTTCGATGCTGACGACGCAGCTCCAAGCGATCGGGCGAACGCGTGAAGCGGAACTGCTCGTCTTCAATCCCGTGACGATCATCCAGTCCAACGCCGAAGTACTGGAACGAATACTCGGCGGGAACATCGAAGTGCGATTCGACCTCGACTCAACGTCTGGCAACGTCCGGGTTGATGCCGATCAGTTTGAGCAGATGATCTTGAACCTCGCGATCAACGCACGCGACGCGATGCCACTCGGGGGATCATTGACGATCGCGGTGACACCACGTGCCCTGGACCATGCCAGCGCCTCATCGCTCGGTCTCGTCGAGGGTGAGTACGTCGACGTCACGTTCGTTGACACGGGCGTTGGGATGGATGAAGAGACGCGCGAGCGATGCTTCGAGCCGCTCTTCACCACCAAGGGCCCATTCAAAGGGACCGGGATGGGGCTGTCGGCGGCGCGACGCCTTGTCGAAGAGAGTCACGGAGCGATCGCGTGCCGATCCGAGATCGGCCAAGGCACCACGTTCGAGATCACCTTCCCTACGGTCGCCGAAGAGATCGACGAGCGATCGCAATTAGTGGTCCCGGAACGACCCCGCGGTTCAGCCACGATTCTGATCGCCGATGACGATGACGAACTTCGCCATTTCATGAGTCGCATCCTCGAACGCAACGGTTATCGGATCACGGAGGCCGATTCCGGAGAACAGGCCCTACGCGTCGTCGACGAGTTCGAAGGAACGTTTGATCTACTGGTGAGCGATGTGGTGATGGGCGAGATGTCGGGACGTGACCTCGCGAAGTCATTGCAGAAGCGTCAGCCCGGGCTACTTGTGCTCTTGGTATCAGGCACGGCGGACAGGAGCATCCTCGAGGAGTTGGATTCGAAGGCCAGTGACTTTCTGGCCAAGCCGTTCAAGCCCAGTGATCTCGTCGACCGAGTCCACGACCTGCTCGCACATCGCACGTAAATCGAAGCGTCAGGTTGCGACCGATTCCGGCTCGAATCGATAGCCCACGCCACGGACCGTCGTGATCCAGCGAGGGTGATCGGGATCCACTTCGAGTTTCGCTCGAAGTCGACGAATGTGTTCGGTCACGGTCGCCTCGTTCTGCCACTCGCTGGAAGACTCCCAGACGTGTTCGAGTAGTTGTTCACGAGAGAAGACTTGGCGCGGTGAGCGCGCGAGGAATGCGAGGAGGGCGAACTCCTTCGACGTGAGTTCGAGTAGCGCGCCGCGCAGATGCACCTCATGCGTGTTCTCGTTGATGAGCAGGTCGCCGAAGTGCAGTGTCGGCGCGTCAATGTGCAGTTGCGCCAAATTGGCACCGGAACGACGCAGTACCGACTCGACGCGCGCCGAGACCTCGCCCAACGAGAAGGGCTTCACGATGTAGTCGTCGGCACCGAGCTTCAGTCCGGCGATTCGCTCTGATTCCAGGCCTCGTCCCGTCAAGAAGATGACCGGTACGTCACTGATCAGTCGAAGTTCGCGCAAGACGTCGCGGCCATCTTCGTTTCCAAGGACGATGTCCAACAGGACCAAATCCGGCTCCATCGAAGACGTGGCTCGAACCGCGGCGCCACCATCGGCGGCGACCAGGACCTCGTGACCCTCTCCGGTCAAGAACGTGTCGAGAAGCTTGGTCATCTCGGAGTCGTCATCAACGACCAGAATCTTGGTCAACTCTCTCCATCCGTGTTCGGTGCCAAATTTGTGACAAAAGCATGACAATGAGTACTTCGTACTTCGGCGCTGCGCTGTTCAATCCAAACTTACAGACGACGAGTCGTCGACGTGTTGACCATTCTATGGACGCGGCGTGTGAATTCCAGTTGTACCGACGGGAAATCTGTTCGGTGCCCGTGTCACCTCAGGCGTTGCACTCGACCCGACGAAGCGACTTTTTCGACCGTCGAGTGAACAAAGTTCGATCGGTGCGGTCCACCAAAATCAAGGGTCGATTCACTATAGTTTCAAGGGAAATGGCGGCAAATTGACGGCTGTCGGCCTTCGAACGCGGAATAGAAAAGGTGGTCAGTGGGCAACTCAATCGGTCGTCGATATAGGTACGGCTCGAGTTTCGTCGACCAAGATTCAGGGGTTCGTTTCGAGGGCCACCATCCGCTGGAGCGACCTGATCTCTGGAAGATGTACCTCAATGAAGCCGAAGGGATCTTTCGCAGTCGCGGATTTGAGGGGACGTTGCGACGGATCGACCTGGAAGAGGGCAACGGCGTCCCGTTGTTCATTCTGGGGTTCGACGCCGACGGCAATGCCGTCGCCGGCGTACGTTTTCACGGTCCCTTGGAGGGCGGCCATCAGGCCGCGATCCTTGAAGAGATGGCCTCGTCGCCCGAGATCGGCATTATCAGCGAACTGATCGAGCAAGAGATCCGCCTGGGCACGCTGGAGGTCAAGGGCGCGTGGTCCAAAGGCGCGACGGTGGTGGGCGCCCGGCTGCTCACCGCTATCTCGCGCTCGGTCACGCACGGGATGAACTGGCTGGGCGCAGAGTTCGCCATTGCCGCGGTTTCGGACGCGTTGATGCCCGTTGGCTACGCCACCGGTGCACTTCAAGTCGGGACGCAGTGGGTACCTTTCCCCGACGAGCGATACCGCACGGTCGCCGTCGCGTGGACGCGCGGGCGCACCTATGAACTCGCGACGACCGAGAATCAGCAGGCCTATCGACGTGAAGCCGAACAGCTCCAACGTGGTCCGTCGCGTTCGGGAGAAGGTCCCGTCGAGCCCGCCTCGACGCGCAACCGGGCCAGCCGTCCGATGATCCTGGACGTCGGCGAACGCGCGCAACGCGAGGTGCTTCGAGTCCTTCGCGAGGACTCCGCGTTGCAAGTCATCGATCGACTGTCAGAACAACGCGAACAGCTCGGCGAGATCATCCCCCCGGTTCCGAAGCCCCTGCTCAATGAGGGTTCGCGATGGATCTACTACCCGTGGCGTCGCGCCGTCGTGCGACTGCTGGCACCGAAGTCGTTCACGACGCTTCGACTCGACCGCAATCGCAACAAACTGACCCGCGCCGAACAGGCCCGCCAGCGCACGCTTCGTATCGGCGTCGTCGGTCTGAGCGCGGGCCACACCATCGCACACGTCATCGCCATGGAGGGACTGGCGGGCGAGATTCGTCTCGCTGACTTTGACACGCTGGAGCTTTCGAACCTCAACCGGATTCCCGCGAGCGTGCTCGACCTCGGCGTCAACAAGGCGATCGTCGCCGCTCGACGAATCGCCGAGATCGATCCCTACCTACGCGTCGTTGTCGAACCGACGGGGGTGCGTCCGGAGAACCTGGGCGAGTTCCTCGACGGGCTCGACCTCGTCATCGAAGAGTGCGACTCGCTCGACATGAAGTTCCTCGTGCGTGAGGCGGCCCGCGATCGTCAGATACCGGTGATCATGGAGACGAGCGATCGGGGCGTGCTCGACGTCGAACGTTTCGACCTCGAACCGGACCGTCCGATCTTCCACGGCCTACTGGGCGATATGGACTCGTCGAAGTTGGCCAATCTGACCACGGCGCAAAAGGGGCCCTACGTCATTCGATTGATCGGCGCTCGCGAGGCGTCCTCACGCGGCGCGGCGTCGTTGTTAGAGGTCGGCCAGACGATCACGGGTTGGCCGCAACTCGGAAGTGAGATCACGCTGGGCGCGGCGACGGTCGCGGCCGCTGTGCGCAGAATCGGACTGGGCGGTGAGTTGCCGTCCGGACGCGTGCGCTTCGACGTCGAAGAGATCCTCGAGGCACTCGGTCCGGTTGAAGTCAACATGGAGGCCGAGGCGGATCTCTTCACACCGCCGCCCGAGGACCCACCGCTCGTCAGCGATGACCCGATCGAGATGATCGTCGACGCCGCGCGCCGCGCGCCCTCTGGCGGCAACGTCCAGCCGTGGCGCTTCGAAGCCGACGAAGACGAGATTCGATTCTTCATGGTGCCCGAACGCACGTCCACGATGGACGTCGCTTATCGCGCCACCTACGTCGGAATCGGGGCCGCCCTCTTCAACGCGCGTGTCCAAGCGGCGTCGATGAGGAAGCTCGGACCGGTGAAACTCTTTCCCGAAGGTCGACCGTCGCACCACGTGGCTTCGATGCGACTCGGGACTTCGGACGACGTGGCGATAACGCCGCTGCGCGACTATCTCCACAGTCGATCGTCGAATCGTCGAATCGGTCAGCCGTCGCAACTCGAACCCGAGACCGTCACGAACTTGATGCGTGGCGTCGAGCGCGAAGGTGCGCAGCTCCATCTCGCCACGGAGCGTTCGCGGATCACGACCGGTGCCGAACTGTTGGCCGCGTCGGACCGACTCCGGTTCTTACTGCCGACGGTGCACCAAGAGATGCTCTCGGAGATTCGTTGGCCCGGTCGCGACATCTTGGACGAGGGGCTGGACGTTCGCACGCTCGAGCTCGACCCGGGTGGCTACGCCGCGCTCGACATCCTCGGACGCGCCGACGTCATGGGCCACCTCTCGGACTGGCGAGCCGGTTCGGCCCTCGGCATGCGGATGCAAGCGTCGGTGATGACCAGTTCGGCGTTGGCCATGATCACCGTCCCGCGCGCCGACCCGATGTGGTACCTGCGTGGGGGATCGGCGATGGAGAGGTTCTGGCTGACCGCGGAGATGCACGGCCTCGCCGTGCAGCCAGCGTCGCCAGTTTTTCTCTACGCCGTCGACGAATCTGACATGCGCCACATGGCCGGCGAACGGTACCTCGACGAGATGTTCTCGCTGTCTGAGCGCTTCCACGAGTTCTGGGGACTCAGCGACGGAGAGACGGCGATCATGGTCTTTCGGATCTTCCAGGCGCCGCCTCCGTCGGTGCACAGCGTGCGCCTCCCACTGAGTCACGTTTTGAGCCGCGGCACCGAAACCATCTCACCGATTGAGCCCTACTCCGTTGAAAAAAGATGAAAAGTGGTGAGAATATTGGGGTTTACTTCTTAGATTGCCTGTGTAATAATCTTTGACTGGTAACAAATCGCACTGGGCTACGACCGCAAGGTTCAACCCCTGATGCAAGCCTTTATCTGTCGGCGAAGGTAGATCCCCCATGAGAAGTCTCAACCACTCGTATCTGGACCGCGCGGGCGAAGAGACGCGTCTGGTCGTCGAGACGCTCCTGCAGGTCGTCCCCGGTACACAAATCGTCGCCGTGGTGACGAATCTCAGCAAGCCCATCCCGGGCTTCGAACTCGAACCGCTCGTCGGCACCGACGCCGAGCGCGCCTTTGACAGCATCAGCGAACGAGTGCGTCTGCAGTTGACCGGTGAGATTCCCTTCGGATCGTTCTCGTGCGTCGTGCTCGGAGTGGAGTGGGGCGTCCTCGTCGACTCCATCGTCGTCCAAGACGGTGACGTCGTGGGGGCGCTCGTCGTCGCGCGCCACGGACGCACCTGGTCCGGTCGCGAGCGGTCGCTCACCAAGGCCTTCGGTTCGCTGCTCAGCCACGTCGCCACGCTCGCGACGCGCGAAGGTCTCTTGTTGCACCAGCGCCGTCTTGATGAATTAGTCGCTCAAGTGGCGGAAAGACTCATGCCGGCGTCGGCGACCAACCGCCAGGAAGTCCTCGATTGGGTCTGCCAGGTACTTGCAGAATTCCTCAACGCCGACGTCGCCTTCTTGCGACGAAACGACCTCGTGCGAGGACTCACCATCCTCGACGCGCAGTGGCCACCACGCGACGACGTTCCCGACCCTGACCCCCTCGGTGAGATCTCCTTTGATGCGGACCCGATCTTCATGGCGATGCGCGACCTGCGTTCGCCGTACCTGACCGGTACCGAGGACATGAACGACGACTATCGCGACCGAACCATGGAAGGCGGCGGCATCACGCCGGCGGCCGGTGTCGCGGTGCCGCTCTTGATCGGCGACACGACGTGGGGCGTCTTGGGATTCCTCCACTTCAACCTGCACAACTGGAACACACCCGAGATCAACGCGCTCCAAGCGGTCGCCTCGATGCTCGTCCAACTCCAGGGTCGTATCGACGCCGAAGAGCGCACGCGCTTCAACGCGAACCACGACGAACTCACCGGTCTGCCCAACCGCCGTGCCCTGATCCACGAGTTGAAGTCGCGCCTCAACGCGAAGCGTCAGACCGCCGTGATGGTCATCGACCTCGACCGGTTCAAGATCATGAACGACTACCTGGGCCACGGCAGTGGTGACCGACTCCTCGTGACGATCGCCGACCGAATCCGCACCAGCATCCGCACGAACGACTTCGCGGCTCGCCTGGGCGGCGACGAGTTCGTCTTCATCGTCGACAAGGCCAAGAGCGAAATGGAGATTCTCGCCACCGCTTACCGCATGCTCGACGTGATCGCCCAACCGGTCGCTATCGCCGGACAAGAGGTCACTCACACCGCGAGCATCGGCATCGCGATGGCCGAACCCGGTGAACAGAGTGAGCTGGACCTGCTCGGCTGGGCCGACGTCGCCATGTACGCCGCCAAGGCCCGTGGTCGAAACCAGGCCGTCGTCTTCGACCGCGAACTGCGCGAAGAGGTGAACGACCGTTCACGCACCGAGTTGATGCTGCGCGAGGCCATCGACATGGGTGGCCTTCGACTCCACTTCCAGCCCGAAGTCGACCTTCGCACCGGTCAGGTGCTTGCCGCCGAGGCGCTGGTTCGTTGGGAACACCCCACGCGCGGACTCCTGGCCGCCTCGGAGTTCATCACCGTCGCCGAGGAGACCGGACTGGTCACCGAACTCGGCCGTTGGGTCTTCGCCGAGGCCTGTCGTCAGTTGTCGATCTGGCAGGACGAGTACCCGGACCTGCCCTTCATCGTGCGCATCAACATGTCCCCGGCCGACTTCAAGATGGGCGACCTGGTGGAGTTCGTCGAGCGCTGCCTGCGCGAAAACAACGTTCCCGGGAATCGCCTGTGTATTGAGATCACCGAATACGCGGTGTTGGACGAGCCGGAGCGAATCGCGAAGATCCTGAAGAGTTTCCAGGCGCTCGGGGTCGAGATCGCTCTGGACGACTTCGGCACCGGATTCGCCTCGATGACCGGTCTGAAGAACCTGCCGGTGAACCTCTTGAAGCTCGACATGAGCTTCGTGCGTGGTATCACGACGGACAACTACGACCGTGCCATCGTCGAATCCATCATCCGATTGGGTGCGGCGCTCAACCTGGGCGTCATCGCCGAGGGCATCGAGTCCGACACGATCATCCAAAAACTGCTGGAACTCGGTTGCTACCGGGGCCAGGGCTACCTCATTTCGCGACCGGTGCCGGCTTCGGAGCTCTCCGAAATGCTCCGTGAGGGCGCCGTCGCGGCTTCGATCCTGAGGTCCGTTGAACAGACCCCGATCGAACTGGCAGACTTGCAGCTGTGAGCTCCAAGAACGGTTCGATGGCCGAGTCAATGCGCGATGAGAGCGACGAAGACGCCGAGGCGAAAGCGTCGCTGACGTCGATCCACACGGTCGACTTCGGATCGGCGATCGCCGGCGAAGGTTACGAGCCGTGGCTCTTCCAGACGATGCTGAACGAACTGTCCGAACGCGAACTCGGTGTTGGATTCATCTACTCAATACTGGAGCTCTTCGCAACGCGTCACTCGCTGAACGACGTCGCCGTCGTTCTCGTCAACGAGTCGTTCGGCACGCAGATGTTCCGACTCGGCGGTGAAGCGGTGACGCCGGACATGGCGGCACACCTCAACGCCTCACCGGGTGTCTACTGCGAACCGGACACGGTGCCGGCGGCCGAGTGCGACGCCGTTCGCACGGCGTGCCAGTTGGCCATGTCGTTGCACCTCGCGCGCTTCAGCGCGGCGCACGACCCGCTGACGAACATCGCGAACCGTCGTAGCTTCGACGAGGCGCTCGAAGTGGCGGCCGCGCGGAGCGCTCGCTATGGCTGGGCCTTCACGCTGGTGCTGGTGGACCTCAATAACTTCAAGGCCGTGAACGACAAGTCCGGTCACGAGTTCGGCAATCATCTCCTACGTCAGTTCGGCTTCGCGTTGCGCCAAGCCGTTCGCCAAGGCGACACGGCGGCGCGCATCGGCGGTGATGAGTTCGCGGTGATCTTGAGCAACGCCGAAGGACACGAGTCCTCGGGCTTCACCGAACGACTGAAGGGGCACCTGGTAGCGCTGGGCAATCCCGTGGAATTCACCATTGGCACCGCGTCGTCACCGCGCGACTCGACCGATCCGGGCGAGCTCTTGCGCATGGCCGACGGGCGTCTCTACGAGAAGAAGGGCATTCGCATCTCATGATGTCACGGACGGAAGAAGACTTCGAACTCGAGTTGCGATCGCTACCCGGCGTTCTGAATGTCGGCATCACCAAGCACGCCAGCGGCGACGTCAACGTCGTCACGCTGGTCGCGAACTCCAAGGACCCACTCGCCACACGTAGCGCGGCCAACCAGATCGCGAGTCTCTACTATCCCGAAGCGGCCGTCGTCGTCGAAGACGCCAATCGTGCGATCGTCGACACGCAACGCGGCGAAGGCCCTCGCGTCGCACTCATCCGCGCTGACTACGACACCTCCGATGGCTTCTGTGAGGTGCAACTGTCGGTCGACGGACGCACCGGTATCGGACGCGCGGGGAGCGGTCCGCTGATCGGTGGCGCCGAAGCGACGCTTGCGGCGCTACGTGACCTCGGCTACGACGTCCCCTATTCGCTCATGACCGTGACGAACGTGACAAACGGTCGAGACTGGCCCGTCATCGTGACGCTTCGTTCATTGGCCAACGACGCCGATCGATTCGGCATCGCTCGTTCCGAGGACGATCTCGTCTCGGCGGTGAAGGCAACGCTCGATTCGTTGAATCGTTTCCTCTCGACCATCGAAGGTCGCGCCTAACTCGTCTAGCAACTACGGCGTGGGGACCACTGCGTCGTAGACGCGACCTCGCAACTCGACCAGACCCGCGGTGCGCAGCGACCCGCCGAGCGCCGTCGCGATACCGACGCCCGCAACGGCCCCGTCGCGCGGCAGGACCACCAACGCGTTGTCGGTCCCTCGGGCAACGACGATGCCTTGGACGCGAGCTTTACGAGCCGCGTCGTCGACGGCGTGGACGTCGACGCCGACGTCGAGCTCGACGACCGGATTCTCGTACTTGCGGTGCTTGAGCGAACGAAGGTCGCGGATCATTTGGATCGAGTCTCGACCCACGTGGACGGTGGAGCCGGCGATATCGTCCCAGGTCACCGCCAACGGTTGGATCGCGATGCCGAGTTGGTCGGCGAGATAGAGCATCTCCGCGTCGTAGACGAAGCGGTCGTAGAAGCCCAAGAGCCCGAGTATCCGCGCCGGACCTAACTGGAAGCCTTTGCACCCGCACTGGGTGTCGCGCAGTTTCGTTCCGGTGTAGTGACGCACGAGGCGATTGAAGACGCGACCGGCCAGCGTCCGAAGCAGCGTGTCGTAGCCGTCGGTGGCGTCGTTCTCTCGTGAACCCGGCACGAGCGCAGTGTCGTGCAGGGCGACGACGAAATCCGGCAGGTGGATGGGCCGGATCGACAGGTCGGCGTCGGTCGCGATGACGAACGGCGCGCTCGCGACCGAGATGCCCAGTCGCACGGCCGCGCCCTTGCCTCGGTTCTGGGGCTGTTGCACGAAGAGAACGTGCGCAAGGTGACCGTAGACGTCGTGCGCGACCTGCATCGTGTCGTCGCTCGAACCGTCGTCGACGACGATCACTTCGATCTGATCGGGATCCATCTCCTCGAGGACCGGTCGCAGTCGATCGAAGCCGGCCGCGAGTCGGAGGGACTCGTTGTAGGCCGGTATGACTAGGGAGGCGGTGAGGGTCACGGTGCTCTATCTCGGCGCGGGCGTCGTTCGATGTTTTTTCGTTCGCGCGAAACAAACGTAGTACGACGAGATTCGCAGTCGTGACTCATCGTCACCCTCACGAAGACGGTCAAGGCACGACGTCGCGATCGCCTCCGGTTCGCGCATTTGCACCAGGCGAGGCGTACCGTGATCGTTGCAAACGTCGTACGTGGCGCGCGTTCTCAGCGTTGGTGACGCACCTCACGAAATTCCATTGGAATCGAACCCAGAACCAGAGGTAGTTTTGGTGTATGGGAGTCTTGGTTCTGGGGATGCATCGTTCGGGCACGTCCGCGTTGGCGGGTGCCCTTGAAGCGATGGGATTCGACGTCGGTCCCGACGACGACGTCATGCCGGCCGACGCGGGAAACCCTGAGGGCTACTTCGAACTGCTGAGCATCGTACGAGCGAATGACGACCTGCTCGCTCACTTCGGCGGTCGATGGGACAGTCCGCCGGAGTTCGCTCCGGGCTGGAGCGAGGACGACACCGCGACCGAATTCGTAGACGCCACACGCGCGGCGTTGAGCGAACTCTTCGAGAGCGACCACTTTCTCCTCAAGGATCCACGGATCTCGATCCTGCTGCCGCTGTGGCGACGGATAACCAACGACAAGGGTTGCGCGGTCGTGATCGTGCGCGACCCGTTGGAGGTCGCCGCGTCGCTCACGAGGCGCAACGGTCTCCCCACCCTCACGGGTCTCGCGTTGTGGGCGCACTACAACCGAACGATGTTGCGCGATCTCCACGGTGCGCGCGTTCACGTATGCAACTACGCCGACCTCGTTGAGAATCCTGACGTCGTCCTCACCGACGTCGCGGCCAGCCTTCGTGCGTGGGGCGTAGCGTCCGAGGACCTCGATCTCGCGAAGGCCATCGCTTCAATCCATCCGGAGCTTCGTCGCAACACGACGGTCGACGCGGACTTCATGTCCGATGCGTCGCCGCTTGAGATTACCGAACTGTTGAAGTTGACGCTGGACCAGCGTGGACGACACGACGTGTTCGACATGGGAACTGAACTCGAGCCCGGATGGTGGGAGGGATCTCTGCTCGAAGAGCGGCGCTTGCTCCTGCAGTGGGCCCTCGCGCGCATCGACGAGTTGGAGAGGCACAACACGAATCTCCTCACCGAGAACGGAATCCTCTGGCAACAGAGTGAGGCGGCGGCCCGCGAAGCGGACCAACTACGTGATCGACTCGACCGAGTGCGCCGACTGGTTCCCGGACCGCTTCGTCGCGTCGCCTCGAAGATCACCAACTGACCCCAGGTCGAAACACAGTGTCGAGCGATTCATCCGATTCCACGTTCGTGATTTGGTTCACCGGCATCTCGGGAGCCGGCAAGTCAACGATCGCCTTGATCGTCGAGGAGCGTCTCGTTGCTCAGGGACTCGCTGTCCATAACCTCGATGGCGATTCCCTTCGCCAGGGACTGAATCGCGATCTCGGATTCAGCGACGCCGCTCGCATCGAGAACATCCGCCGAGTCGGCGAGTTGGCGCGTCTGTTCAATAACGTCGGCATGATCGTCCTCGTGGCCGCGATCTCCCCTTTTCGCGAGGGCCGTGACGCAGCGAGAGAACTCGCTGGACCCGGCCGGTTCGTCGAAGTCCACGTGGACACGCCGCTCCAGATCGCCGAACAGCGCGACGTCAAGGGCCTCTACGAGAAGGCGCGCAGTGGACAGTTGCCGAACTTCACGGGCATCGATTCGCCGTACGAAGCGCCCCTCAATCCCGAGGTGCGTATCGACGCGTCGTTCGAGTCGCCCGAGGACGCCGCCGATGAAGTCTTTCGAGTGCTGCGGGCAATGGGACTGGTGACCACCTGACTCAGTCGGTGGACCCTGACGGTGGTCCGTCGTTGTCTGGTGTGAAGAACGGTTGCGCCGGTCCCGGCGACTGGGGAGTCACCGAGATCGGCCGAACGCCTGACGCCATGCAATGGATCAACTCCATCTGACACTGATCACGTTGTTGCATCGCCAATCGCAGTCCGTCGGCGGCCTTGGCCACCAGTGAGGCGTGCGTCGAGGCATCGTCGGAGTCGCTCTCGAGCGCTGTTCGTTGTCGTTCGACGGTCTCCAAGTGGGCCCGGGCCGCCTCCCAGTACCGCACCGATTTCTCGGCCAATTCGAGCGCGTCACGCTGCGCCGCGCACTGTCCCGGTGCACGCTTTCGCCGGGCGTAGGTGAAGACGACGAAGCCGACAATGCCGAGCACGAGAACGGCGCCCCCGAGGGCGAGGAGCACGCCGCCGCTGCCCGTCGACGTCGTGGCGACCAACGCGGGTCGACTCGACGCGCCAGCCGAAGAGGCGCTCAGCCCATCGAGACCAACGGCGACGCCGAGTAGTGCCAGTGTCGACAGACAGCGGTGAATCGCTCCACGACCGATAGTCCTGCTCACGTCCATCAATGACCCTCCATGAACGCTCCCAATGGCAAGAACGATAGTGCTCGTTGTGCGCGCAGTGAC
The DNA here is from genome assembly GCA_963804325.1 of uncultured Acidimicrobiaceae bacterium. GTDB lineage: Bacteria > Actinomycetota > Acidimicrobiia > Acidimicrobiales > RAAP-2 > RAAP-2. The sequence goes on along the minus strand of CAWDPT010000009.1, from coordinate 631,139 downwards.
GGTTCGCTAGGGCAGAATTCCGTCGACGCGACGCGGAATCGCGAGCGGATTGCCGTCTTGAAGCGTCGGTGGCAACAGGTCGTCGGGCACCGATTGGTACGTCACCGGACGCAGCCATCGCTCGATCGCCGCCGCACCGACCGACGTGCTGGCGCTCGACGTCGTAGAGGGCCACGGGCCACCGTGCTGCATCGACCAACTCACCCCGACGCCGGTGGGGAATCCGTTGATGATGACGCGTCCGCCTCGTTGGGCACCGAGATCGACGAGCCACCGGCCGTCACGGTCGTTCTCGACACAAAAGACACTGAAGGTGAGGGCCGGCTCACTCGCGAGGAGCGCCTGGCGCAGTTCGTCCGCCGAGCGGTAGCGAACGACAAGCGCCGACGGCCCGAAGCACTCTTCGCGCAACGCGTAGGCGTCGCGTTCGACGAATCGCGCCGCGTCGACTTCGTACAGTTGCGCGGCGCTACGGGCGTCGGAGCCGGCGTCGTGGTGCACGAGCGTTCGCACCTCGCTCAGGGTGGCGATGGCTTCGGTGCCGCGTCGAAAGTGATCGGCGATCGACGAGCTGAGCATGGTGAAGGGCCCGAGCGATGTCAGCGCCTCGACCATCGCGTTGACGACGGCGTCACCCTTCTCACCGTTCGGCACGAACGCGAGACCTGGTTTCGTGCAGAACTGACCGGCGCCGAGCGTCATCGATCCGGCGAGTCCGGTCCCGATCTCAGGGCCACGCGCTTCGGCCGCGCTCTCGGTCACGACCAACGGATTCGCCGAACCGAGTTCGCCGAAGAAGGGGATGGGCACGCGACGGGCGTTCGCTCGTTCCCACAGGGCGAGTCCGGCGCCGACCGAACCCGTGAAGCCGACGGCACTAAGTGCGGGCGCGTCGACCAACGCCGCGCCGGCGTCGAATCCGAAGACCAGGTTCAGCACGCCCTCGGGCGCTTCGCATCGGCGCGCACCGCGCTCGAGGGCCGCGAAGGCAGCGACGCTCGTCGCGGGATGCGCGGGATGGGCCTTGATGACGACCGGGCAACCGGCCGCGAGAGCCGACGCGGTGTCGCCACCGGGCACGGAAAAGGCGAAGGGGAAGTTCGAACTGCCGAAGACGCCGACGACGCCGACGGGGGACTTCACCCGTCGAAGATCGGGCAGGGGTCCCATGGGTGAGTCGGTAGCGTGGTCGATCGTCGCGTCCAGGAACGAACCATCGGTCACCACGTCGGCGAAGAAGCGGAGCTGGAACGCCGTTCGGCGCAGCTCACCTTCCAAACGTGCGTTGGGCAGGGCGGTCTCCGTGTGGGCCAAGGCGACGAGGTTGAGCGCGTCGCTCTCCAACTCTTCGGCCATCGCACGGAGCAGACCGGCGCGCCACACCAGCGGACGATTCGCGTAGTCATCCAAGGCGTCATGGGCGCGCTGTGCGGCCGCGAGGACCTCGTCGTCGCTCGACTCGGCGAATCCGAGAGAGCGCCCTTCGCCGGTCGATGGATTGGTACTGATTACGTCGGTCATTTCGCTCCGTTCAGGGACGTCGAATCATTGCACCGGCGTGCGCCGGGGTGATCGTCACGATGTCGTGGCCGCACAAGGACGCCAGCGCGAGGCGCCCGAGGTCATCGCCGTAGTAGGCGACGTTGGTGGGCGAGAGGATAAATTCACCGGTCCACTCATCGAAGATCAACTCCAGCCCACCGTCCGCGGTCCAACGCCACAGTTGGTTCGGCTGGTAGCACGAGATCAGCAGCCCGCCGTCGGCGTCAAAGGCCAGGCCGTCGGGAACGCATCGCTCCAACTCGATCACGCGCACCAGCTCGGCGCTGTCGAGCGACATCGCGCTGACCGCGGGTGTGGCGGACTCGATGATCCAGAGCGTCGTTTCGTCGATGGCGATGCCGTTGGCGAAAGACAATGGTCGAGATGCGACCCGCGACGTGGTGCCATCGCGCTCGATGACGACGATCGCGCCACTGGGACTGGTGAACTTCCCGGAATCGGAGACGAAGAGTCGACCGTCGGGCGCGAACGCGGGGTAGTTGGGGTAGTCGATGGTGTCGCCGAAGGCGCTGAGTCCCCAGGAGGCATCCATCTTCCAGACTTGGTGGTTACCCGGGTCACAGATGTACAGGGCGCCTTGCGCGTCGAGGGCCAGTCCGAGGAGTGCTCCGCCGTCGATCGTCGCGACGAGACTCACCGACCCGTCGAGCTCCACGCGATAGACCTGACCGGCTTCGCCGCCGGCCCACAGGCACTGGCGCTCCGGGTCCCAACAGATCCCCTCGACGTGGTCGAATCCGGTCGCGAGGACTCGGTAGTCAAGGGCGTCGCTCAGGGTGTTCGTCACGGTGACTTTCGCAAGCTGAGCCCGGTGTCGGCGTCGAAGAAGTGGAAGTGATCGGGATTGAGGCGCACCTCGAGATGATCGCCAACGGTGACGCCCGAACGCGGACCCATCTTGGCGACCAGTCTCGTCGGTCGCGCGACGACGGCGCCACTATCGTTCACGACGACGGTGTTGTCACCCTCGGCGTCGACCATCGAGAGGTGCACGAGAATCTCCGCGCCCAACGCCTCTCGACGTTCGACGCGGGTCGTGATCGAGTGCGAAGCCGCCGCGTCCAAGACCTCGACGTCCTCAGGTCGGATGCCGAAGACCACGCCCGGACCATCGACCTTCGGCAGATCGTGTGAAGTGGTGTAACCCGACGGAACGGCGAGACGTTGTTCGCCGAGGGTCAGCGCGACGCCGTCGGTGTGTGATTCGAATCCGACGCGAAGCAGATTCATCGGTGGTGAACCCATGAAGCCGGCGACGAACTCGTTGCGCGGATGGTCGTAGAGGTCTTGGGGCGTGTCGCACTGTTGGAGCTGGCCGCCGCGCATGACCGCCACTCGATCGCCCATCGTCATCGCCTCGATCTGATCGTGCGTCACGTAGACGGTCGCCACGCCGAGCAGTCGCTGAATGCGCGCGATCTCGAGGCGCATCTCGACGCGAAGCTGGGCGTCGAGGTTCGAGAGCGGCTCGTCCATCAAAAAGGCCTGTGGACTGCGCACGATCGCTCGGCCCATCGCGACGCGTTGGCGTTGACCTCCGGAGAGCGCCTTCGGGCGACGCTCAAGGTACTCGGTCAATCGGAGGATCGCCGCGGCCTCGCCGACCTTTTTTTCGATCTCCGCCTTGGACTGACCGCGGATCTTGAGCGCGAAGCCCATGTTCTGGGCGACCGTCATGTGTGGGTAGAGCGCGTAGTTCTGGAAGACCATCGCCACGTCGCGGTCCTTCGGCAAGACGTTGTTGACGACGACGCCACCGATCGAAAGCGATCCCTCGGTGATGTCCTCGAGGCCGGCCAACATCCGCAGAGCCGTCGTCTTGCCGCAGCCCGAGGGCCCGACCAGCACCATGAACTCGCCGTCGGCCACGTGCAACGACAGTTGGTCGACGGCGCGAACGTCGTCACCGAAGATCTTGGTGACGCCGTCGAAGGTGATCTCGGCCATCAGTGACTACTCCTTGATTGGTGGACGTTCATCGGTCGATTCCCATGGTGAGGCCCTTCACGAGGTAACGCTGGAAGCCGAGGTAGACGAGCATCGCCGGGAGGGCGCTGATGATCGAACCGGCCATCAACTCGGGAATCGACGTCGTTCGACCGGCCGCCAGCACGGCCAGTCCCACGGTGATCGGTCTCTCCGACGTGTTCTGGATGAAGAGCAGTCCGACCAACAGGTCGTCCCAGATCTGGATGAACTGCAAGACGGTGACCGTGGCGATCGCCGGGACGGCGATGGGCAATACGAGACGCCACAGAGCGCCGAAGTAGCCGAGTCCGTCGACGATGCCGGCTTCGATGAGTTCATCGGGCACGCCGCGAAAGTACGTCGTGAACAAGAAGACCGAGAACGGTGTGCCGAGCGAGGCGTAGACGAGGATCGCGCCAAGGTAGCCACCGGTGAGGTGCAGTCGGGTCACGTTCACGAATTCGGGCATGAGGATCGCCTGGAGCGGCACCATCATCGCGCTCACGATGACGAGAAAGACCACCGTTGACATGCGAAAGCGCAACTTGGAGAAGGCGAAGCCGGCCGGTAGTCCGACGCACAGGATGATGAGGATCGACGACGAACAGACGATCGTCGAACTGAGCACCTCTTGACCGACCGGAATGACCGACGTCAGATTCGACCAACTGAGCCACGAGAAGCCGCCGCCGGAGAGGAACTGAGATTCGGACTTCAGGCTCGTGATGATCATCACCCAGAACGGGTACAGCATGACGATCGCCACGACGACCATCGCGCCGAAGAGGATCCAACGCCCGGTGCGACGAGGCCTCTTCACCGGAATCGGCTCGAGACGAGGCTCGTCGCCGGCGGGCGGCGTGAGGACCGTGCTCACTCGTTCGATCCGATAAGTCGCAGTTGCACGACGCCGACGATGCCGGTGATCACGAAGAGGATCAGGCCGTAGAGGGCGGCCGTCCCGAAGTCACCCTGGTTGAAGCCGGTCTCGTAGATGAGGTACTCCATGGTCGTGGTCGCGTAGCCCGGTCCGCCGCCGGTCATGACGAAGATCAGACTGAAGAGCGCGGAGAAGAGGGCTATCACGGTCATGACGAAGGCCAACTGGATGAAGCGACTCAAGTGGGGCAGCGTGATGCTGCGAAAGATGCGCCACCGACCGGCACCGTCGATCCGGGCCGCCTCTTCGAGACTCGGATCCAACGTCGCCAGGCCCGTGAGGAACAGCATCGTGTTGGTGCCGATCATGGTGAAGACGAACGTGATGCCGAGCGCGATGAGCGCCTCGGACTCGTAACCCAACATATTGGTGCTGATGTGCGAGAAGCCGAACGCGTGGATGATCGAGTTCAGCGTCCCCTGGTAGGCGAAGAATCGCTCGGCGACGAGGCCCAGGACGACCCACGAGATGGCAGTGGGAAGGAAGTAGATGCTGCGAAAGATGCGCCACCCGGCCACGCGTTGGTGGAGCAGCACCGCGATGCCCAGTGGGAGCGCCAGCGCGAACGGCACCGAGAGCAAGAGCAGGCCGTTGTTGCGCAACGCGGTCCAGAGATTGGTGTTGTGGAACGCCTGGGTCCAAGTTGACGGGCCGATCCACGTCGAGGTCAGCCCATTCCATTGGGTGAAGGAGTAGTAGACCGCCTGGCCGATGGGAACGCCGATGAAGCACACCACGAGCGCAATCGCGGGCAACGCGAAGACGACGCCCGACAACTGGCGTCGACGCTTGAGCGTCAGCCGTCGCACCTTGGGCGCGAACGCCGGTCGCTCGGTGGTGGGGATGGTCGTGCTCATGGTGAAACGGAGTTCGTTCGATTCCTTTTCTAGTCAGAACCGCGTCCCCACCCAACCTGCGACGGATCGGTGGGGACGCGGTTCTGGCGTTACTTAACCCGCGAAGTCCTTGGAGCTCCGCTGAGCGGCGGGCAGGAGATGCCACGCTTGGGCCATGTTCTGAAGTGCCTTAAGTGGCGCCGTCTGATTCGCGAGCACTGAGGGCAGTTCACTGTCGGCGGCGTTGCCGACGTTGACCTGGACGTAGTTGTCCATCATCGGGTACGGCGTCATGTGGTCCTTCGTGACGAAGTTCAACATCTCTTGGTTCACCGGGTTGGTCGTCTTGAGGCCCGAGATGTCGGGAATCAAGCCGGCCGCGTTGATGATGTTGCCGGCCTGGGTGGTCGACAAGAAGTCGAGGAACTTGAAGGCGTCCTTCTTGTTCTTCGAGTACTTGGTGACCGAGAAACCGTCACCCGGGTACTCGACGACACCCGTGATGGGCTTCACCGAGTACGGCGGTACGAAGGCCGCGACGTTGGTACCCATGGTCGAGGTGTACTGCGCCGTGTCCCACGTGCCGTCGACCATCATCGCCGCCTTACCCTTCTCGAACTGCTGGATATTGGCGGTGTTGGTCAAGACGTCGGAGTTCGTGTAGCCGAGCTTCTCCAGCGTGGCCCAGTTCTTCAACTGCGCAATGTTGGTCGATGACGTCCACGGGATGGCTCCGTCGTAGAGGCCCTTCCAACTGGCGAGCGAGTGTGCCCCGATCATCAGGTAGCTCATGTCGTACCAGGGGTAGAACTCGGTGCTGATGGCCTGGCCGCCGTTGCCGTAGACCATGGGCTGGATGCCCTTCGCCTTCAGCGCCTTGCAGTCCGCCAGTAGCTGGGTCCAGTCCGTGGGCACTGTTTTGATGCCCGCTTCCTTGAACAGCTTCTTGTTGTAGAACCCGATGTAGAACTGGGTCTCCAACGGCATGACGTAGGCGCCCTGGGAGACATCGAAGTTCGGTGCCTCCCACTGCATACCCTCCATCTTCGCGAGGTCCGACGAGGGTACGTTGCCCTTCAGGTTCACGAGATAGCTCGAGTACTGAAGGTCGTAGATGCCGGTCCACATGACGGCGAGGTCGGGACCGTTGCCCGAGATCGCGGCCGACTGGAGCAACTGGAAGTAGTTCGTTCCCGGTTGCGCCACGTCCACGATCTTGATGCTTGGATTGTCAGCCTCGAAGGCCTTGATCAAGTTCTTCGTCGCCACGGCGTTCTGTTCGGTTCCGTAGTTTTGCCATAGGGTCAAAGTCGTCTTGGCACTTGCCGACGCTGGTCCCGACGCGTAGAACGTACCGGCGAGAACAAGCGTTGCGGCGACCGCGCCGAAACTCCTCATTCGTATCTTTTTCAAAGTCGCACTTCCCCCTTCTTTAACGAAGCCCTCTCTGAACTCCGGTTCTTTTGGATGATTCCTCCTCAAGATCTGCCCACTACCGGCTCGTCGAGGTGGGGCCGTTGCCCCGGCTCGAGTGCCAAGAAATCGAAGTCACAACCGGCGGGAGCCTGGGTGACGTGTCGTCGATAAAGTTCAACATAACCCCGCGAAGTGGGTCGAATCTGGTCACGCTGGGCGCGTCGGGCGGCCATCTCGTCGGACGAGATCGCCACCTCAATTCGCCCCTCGTCGGCGTCGACGGTGATGAGGTCGCCGTCGCGAACGAGCCCAATCGGCCCGTCGGCCGCGCCTTCCGGTGCGACGTGCAAGAACACGGTGCCGAAACTCGTCCCGCTCATGCGCGCGTCGGTGACGCGGACCATGTCGGTGACGCCTTGGTCGAGCAGGGGAGTCGGAATGGGGATCATTCCCCACTCGGGCATGCCGGGGCCGCCAATCGGTCCGGCGCCGCTCAGGACCAGTACGGCGTCGGGACTGGCCGTGGAGTTCGCACCGGTGCGATGAGTCACCTCATCTGTCGAACGCATGACGAACGCGGGACCCGAGTGGCGCAGTAGCGACGCCGTCGCGGCCGAACGTTTGATCAGCGCGCCATCGGGCGCCAGATTGCCTCGCACGACGCGGAACGCTCCCTCGGCCTCGACGGGATCGTTTCGTTCGCGCACCGCGCCCTTGGGTGACGGGGCCCGTGACTGCACGTCGGCCATCGAACTGCCGTCGGCGAGGACCGTCTCGCCGTGGAGTAGTTCGCCGAGCGCCCCGAAGACGGTCGGGATGCCGCCCACGTCATCGAGGTCTTCCATCAATGCCGCACCGGACGGTTCGACGTCGACGATGACCGGGACGCTTCGTCCGACGCGGTCCACGGCGTCGAGGTCGAGCGCCAGCCCCAGACGACGAGCCAACGCGGTGAGATGGATGACGGCATTCGTCGAACCGCCGAGCGCACCGAGCACGGTCAGGGCGTTGTCGATCGATTGCTGCGTCACTTGCTCCGTGATCGTGGTCCCGGACGTGGCCAATTGAACGATGCGCGCTCCGACGCTGCGCGCGACGTCGAGATGACGAGCGTCGCCCGCGGGCATCGACGTTGAACCGGGCCACGCCAGTCCCAACGCTTCACAGATCGCACCCATCGACGAGGCGGTCCCCATGGTGTTGCACGTTCCCTTCCCGAGCGTCAGGGCCTGTTCGAGGTCGTTCCACTCTTGATCGCTCAACTCGCCACGACGGCGCTCGTCCCACATTCGCCACAGGTCGGTACCGGTGCCAATGCGTCGGCCCTGGAACGTCGCGACGGGACGGGGGCCCGAGACCATCAGCAACGTGGGCACGTTCGTGCTGAACGCTCCCATGAGTGCTCCCGGAATCGACTTGTCACAGGCCGCAAGAACGACCAGTCCATCGATCGGCTGGGAGCGAACCGACTCTTCGACCTCCATCGCTAAGAGATTGCGATAGAGCATCGAGGAGGGTTTCATGAGGTCCTCGCCGAGCGAGATCACGGGAAATTCGACGGCGATTCCCCCCGCGCGTTCGATGGCCTCGCGCAGCGGGGCGATGTATCCAGCGAGTGGCTGATTGCAGGGATTCAGATCACTCGAGGAGTTGGCCAGACCGATGATCGGTCGACCGCCGTCAGGGTCGACCGGGGCGCCACCCATCTTCAAAGCGACACGACTGTCGAGGGCGACTTCGTCGTCTCCTCGCACCCATCGATCGCTTCGCAAGGTCATGGCTCAGGAACTCCGATTCCTTCGGCACCGGGCTTGGAGACCGTGAGATCGACGCCCGAAGCCTCGAGGACCTCTAGGGCCAACGCGGCACGACGAACCTTCTCGCGGACGTTGGCCACGACATCGCTCATGTTCTGTTCGCCGGCGGGGTAGACCATGCGAGCGTTTCGAAGTCCGAACTTGGCGTAGAGCGGTGCGGCCACGGTGGCGATCTCGGCGAGTTCATTGCCGCGGACCATCCCGCCGAGGGCGTCGGGCGCTTCGAGATACAGGTCGATCGGCGCATCACTGGCGGCGCGGAACTCCGCCAACTCACTGAGGCTGATGTCACTGGGGACATTGACCGTCGTGCCGCCCATGTCGATGAGTTGTCGGAACGACACTGGATTCGACGGCGCGAGTACCGCCGAGACCTTCCAGACGATTGAACGCGGCAGTTCGCCGTCATCGACCATCGCCTTCATGAGTTGCAAGAGACCGCTATCCGCGATCAAGAAGCCTCGGATTCCGGCGTCGACGGCGCGCAGAATGTCTTCGATGGCGTAGCGGAGTTGATCGAGACCGCGCAGTTGACCGGACAGCACCATTCCTTCGGGGCTGCGCACCGATCCGCCGATGCCGTACTCCTCGCGCGGTCCGACGAACAGACTCACCTCGAGACCCTCATCGGCTCCGATCGTGGCCATCTCAGCGAGCTCCGATCGCGTGAGCAACATTGCTCCACTGCCCTGGGACGTTCGATGAATCGTCGTCTTGTAGGTCCGCGCCTCTTCGACGACGGCTCGCAGGGCCGAAGGATTCTCGACGCTCGGAATCTCGACGCGGAAATGCGCACCGTCGGCAAAGCGGTATTCGCTCGCAGCGACCGTATCGACCGGTCCCGCGAAATGGCGCTTCAGCGCCGCCGTCCCGCGAGGACTTCCAGTACCCCTTATCATCCTGCTCCCCCAATCATTGGACCACCTTCACCTGACTGTGCTGCATCCCATCAACGCTCGACGTGGTCGCCCATTCGCCGGAGTTCGTGATCATTTCAAATCCATCGGTCCCTACAAGGTAGGTCTCTTCGATCTTCGCGCCGCCGCGCAGACTCGGGTTCCACGCGAGCGCGGTGTTGAGCGAACATTCGAGGTTCCAATACGGCGAATCCGTCATTGGAGGGGCGAGTTCGAACTCACGTTGTTCGAACGCAATCGGGCCGCCCTGGAAGTGTTGCCGCCACGCACCGGCTTCACCGATGTTCTCGTAACCCTTCGCGAGCGCTTCAACGGCGTCGCCCCAACTATGCCCGGGCCGTGACGAACTGAGTACGGCGCAGTGCACCGGTTCGAGTCGGTCGGTCAGTTCAAGGATGGGGTCATCCGCATTCGTAACGGCGATGCGAGTCGCGGCCACGTGGAGTCCACCGCGGCGCGCGACGACGACCGCCATGAGCGCTTCGTCTACGACGGCGCCAATCGCGAGTGGATGACGGACGTGTCGCAGACGATCGTCCCCACCGACGATGAGACAGACGGCCTTGGCACCGGTGCGCTCCAGTTCACGACTGATGACCGACGCGACTTCGAAATCGCTCGACGCACCGGGTCGCCAGCTGTCGATGCCCACTTCGAGCGCGCGCGCGGCGTCCGCACCCAATACTCGCAAGTCCTCTCGCTCGGGTTCGCTCAGCACCAAACGCTCGCGAACAATCGCCGACGAGATGTTCGTTCCGAAATGGTCGCTGTCACTGAGTAGTTCATCGGGCGCCACGCCGCAGAACGACGACGCTGCGCGTAGGGGTGCACCTGCGTCGAACCACGGCACGGTGATGACGTCCCAACCCAGTGCCTCGAGATCGAAGTCGCCGAGTAGTCGGGGGGCCTCGATCTCACTCGTGATGAGTGCACGACCGTTCTTCGACGCAACGGCCCACGCGGGATCGTTCGCGGCCGTGATATCGACGGGGTCCGACAGGCCCCCGGTCATCCAATTGACGCCGCCGGGCGTTGTCAGCACGAGCGCTCGCTCGCTGAACTGCGCGCGAAGAGCTGAGACGCCCGCACGCGCGGCGTCCGAGCGCATACCGATACGAAAACCTCTGTTCGGCTCTACAAAACGCTTGTCGGTGTCGATTCGGCTATACAAGCAGGTATTTCGCTGGCGGTCAAGTAGGTACTTGCGAGAGGTGACGGCTAGGCCGTATTGTGTATCCCTGTGCCGAACATAACTGAACAAGACAAACGTTACGAAGTGCAATCGGTGGCTCGCGCCGCGTCGTTGCTCGACCTCGTGGGTGCCGCCGGCGCCGGCGGCCTCGGAGTCACCGAAATTGCTGGACACTTGAAGGTCGCCAAGAGTACGGCGCTGTCACTCGCGAGGACGCTGAGCGCCGCCGGACTTTTGCGTGCGGTCGATCCCGGACCTCGCTATGTGCTCGGCCTCAACCTTCTTCGACTTGGCGATCTCGTCGGTCAACAGACATCCATCGCCGAACTCGGGTTGCCGACGTTGCGCGAGCTTTCGAGCGTGACGGGTCTCACGGCTCGACTCGCCATGAACGAAAACGGGTACCCGGTCTTCCTTGAGCGAATCGACGGTGAGGGTTCGATTCGCTTCCACGCCCCGCTTGGTCAGCGCGAGGAACCGCACGCGACCGCTGCCGGCAAAGCGATCCTCGCTGAGATGAACGAGCAGCAGGTTCGCGACCTCATCGCCGAAACGGGTATGGCCGTGCACACGTCCAAGACACTGACCGACGTATCGGCACTGCTCGAAGACCTCGACCGCGTCCGCGTCGAGGGGTACGCCACGGACGACGAAGAAGAGGCCGAAGGAGTATTTTGCGTCGGTGCGGCATTCTTCGATCACCAGGGCAAATGCGCCGGTGCGCTTAGCATCACCGGACTCAAAGTCGACGTGCCGCTTCGCGAGGTGCAGCGACTCGGTGCGATCGTGAAAGAACGCGCCGAACGCATGACGTTCCTGCTCGGTGGTGTGCGCCCCGGGCGCGCTTAATGCGCGCGCTCGTCGTACGCTCAACACACGACGTCGCGCTGGAGACAGTGGCCGAGCCAACGGTCGGTCATGACGAAGTGCTCGTCGCTCCACTACTCGCGGGCATGTGCGGAACGGACCTGGAGTTGATCGACGGCAGCATCGATCCGGCCTACGTCCGCTACCCCTTGGTCCTCGGCCACGAGTGGGTGGGCTTCCTCACGAATGACGAACCGGGCGTCGCTGCACAAGGCGAGCGTGTCGTCGTTGAGGGCATCATCAGTTGCGGCGACTGCGACGAGTGCCGAATCGGCGCCACCAATCGCTGCACGACCTACGACGAGATCGGGTTTACCCGGCCCGGCGCCCTCGCCGACCGCATCGCCGTGCCCAGGCGCTTGGTGCACCGGCTGAACGAAACGGTGAACGTCGAGGACGCGGTCATGATTGAACCTATGTCGGTGGTGTGGCGGGCACTGACGCGATTCCCACTGCGCGAGAACCTCAACGTCGTGGTCGTCGGCGACGGCACGATCGCGCTCTTGGCTGCGCACCTCGTGCGACGCTTCAACCCCGCTCGAGTCGTGGTCGCTGGTCGTCGGGCGGCGCAGGCGCCCTTGGCCAAGGCCGCGGGCGCCGACGAGTTCGTAACCGACGTTCCCGTCGGTCGCTTTGACGTCGTCATCGAAGCCGCCGGCACGGGAACGTCCGCCACGAGCGCGATCGGTCTCGCCGCTCGCGGAGCGATGGTGATACTCCTGGGACTACCACCGCACGGCACCGTCATTGACCTCGCGCCCGATGACCTCGTCAACGACGACGTCGTGATCCAGGGGAGCTTCGGGTATACGAGCCAGGCGTTCACCGATGTCGTCGAGCAGGTGAACGCCGGCAATCTCAAGCCCTCGTTTCTGATCACTCATCGCTTTGCGCTCCAGGAAGCCGATCAAGCGATCGCCACACTGCGAGGCGACCTCTCGGACGCCGAGCCGCGCGGCAAGGTCGTCGTGGTCGTGACGCAGCTCGCCGACGCCTTTACGGTTCGAGCTGCAAGCCGAGACGAGTGAGATAGCCGAGTCCCATCACGGCGGCCTCACATCCGATGGCGGCAAGTGCGTCGACATCATCATCGTCTCGAACGCCACCAGCCGCGACGACCGCGATGCCGCTCGCGCAGACCCGCCGGTAGAGATCGAGATCGGGGCCGCTCATGGTGCCGTCTCGATCGATTGCGGTGACGTGCAGTCGCGCAACGCCGGCATCCTTACAGCGCTGAAGCGCGTCCTCGACGCTCAGTCCGCTCGTCGCGGTCCAGCCGCGAACGGCGACCCGACCGTCGGAGACGTCCAGTGCGACGAGCAACCGTTCACCAATCGACCGTGCAAAAAGTTCCAGCGCCTCGTCGTTCTCCCAGACGGCCGTGCCCACGATGACGCGGGTCGCGCCCGCCTCGAGGGCTGCACGGGCGGCGCCAATCGAACGTATGCCCCCAGAGACCTGCAGCGGAATACCGCCGGCGATTACTGCACATCGTTGGATCACGTCGCTGCGTAGTGCGCCGTCGCGAGCGCCCTGCAAGTCCACGACATGGATCAATGGAGGCGCGGTCGCCACAATCCTCGTCATGAACTCTTCGATGGGTTGGCGAAAGAGCACTCGTTCGAAGTCGCCGCGCTCGAGGCGAACTGCGTCATTGCCGAGGAGGTCGAGAGCGGGGATCACTTGCATAGCAGCGTGTTAGCATGTTAGCATAGTGAAATGACCAGTGGCAAAGTTACCTCCGCCGAAGCCAATCCCGAGACAGCGGAACGCTTCGATGAACTCGTCGAAGCGTTCGCGGCCCTTCGCGATAAGGCGGTGACCGCCGCATTCTTGCGCGATATCTGCACGACGACGGAGTTAGACGCGATGGGCCAACGCCTGCAGGTGGCGCGTCTGGTGAACGATGGCGTCTCCTACCAAGAGATCTCGCGACGAACCGGTGCTTCGACCGCAACGGTCACGCGCGTCGCTCAGTGGTTGCACTACGGCGAGGGTGGCTACGCCGCCGTCCTCAAGAGGAGCCGACGATGAACCGCCGACTGTCACTCGCACTGCCGTCCAAAGGTCGACTTCGCGAGCCGTCGTGGTCACTGTTGGAAGCCAGTGGCGTCTCGCCGCAGGAGCCGGGCGAGCGGGTCTTGCAGTCGCACTGTCGTAATGCGGACATCGACCTACTGTTCGTGCGCGCCGAGGACGTGCCCGAATACGTCCAAGACGGCGTCGTCGACTGCGGTATTACGGGACTCGACCTGATCTCTGAGCGCGAGTGCGACGTCGAAGTCCTCCTGCGACTCGGCTACGGCGCCTGCTCGCTGCAGGCGGCCGTCTCGATGGAAGACGAAGCGCGCAGCATCGCGGATCTGTCCGGTCGCAGGATCGCCACGTCGCACCCGCGCATCAGCGCCCGCGCCCTGGCGTCGCTCGGCATCGAGGCCGAACTCGTGCAGGTCACGGGGTCAGTCGAGATCTCGCCGCGATTGGGACTCGCCGAAGCGATCATCGACCTCGTGTCAACCGGCAGCACACTGCGCACCAACGGGCTTCGCTCCGTCGGCACGTTGTTCGAATCAGAAGCCGTCCTGATCGGAAAGATCGGATCGACCGATCACGAAGCGCGACGGACGCTCTCGATGGTGCTCGGGTCGGTCATCAATGCTCGGGCGAATCGATACCTCTTGTGCAACGTCGCCAAGATCCGCCTCGACGAAGTCACGGCCTTGCTGCCGACGTCGGGATCACCGACGATCATGGACTTAGCGACGCCCGGTGTTGTCGCGGTGCACGCGTTGGTGCCAGCGGCCGAAATCTGGTCACTGCTGCCAAAATTGGAGGCCGCGGGGGCGAGCTCGATTCTGACGTTGCCCGTCGAACGGATGGTGCCGTGAGCAAACCCGTCGCCACTGACGAGCCGATCACCATCGAAGAGATCGTGGACGACGTTCGTGCTCGCGGTGACGCCGCGCTCGTCGAATGGTCCAAGAAGTTCGACGGCACTACGGCGTCGAGTCCGCAACGCGCCGTCGCCTACGGCGATATTCCGACGTCGGCCGTCTTGGCGGCGGCCGAGAACGTGCGTGCGTGGCACGCCGCACAGCGACCGGCCGACCTCACGCTCGAGGTCTCGCCCGGGGTCACTCTCGAACGCCGTTGGACGCCGATTCGTTCCATCGGCATTTACGTGCCCACCGGTCTGGTGTCGTCACTCATCATGTCGGGCGTGCCGGCCCAGGTCGCGGGGGTCGAACGCATCGTGGTCTGTACGCCACCCAATGGTTCGGCCGCGGTGGCCGCCGCGGCCGCACTCCTCGGGATCGACGAGGTGTGGGCGATCGGTGGGGCGCAGGCGATCGCCGCCATGGCCTACGGCACCGAGTCAATCAAACCGGTCGACAAGATCTTCGGTCCCGGCGGCGGCGCGGTCAACGCAGCCAAGTTGCTCGTCAGTCGCGACGTCGCGATTGACCTGCCGGCCGGGCCGAGTGAGGTCGTCGTGGTCGCGGATATCGGATTCGATCCGGTCATCGTCCAACAGGAACTCGACGCACAGATGGAACACGGTCCTGACTCGCGCGCGCACGTCGTGTGGGTCGGTGACGACCTCGAAGCGGCACTCGACGAGGTCGAAGAGTACGCCGCTGAGCACGTCGCACTCTTAGGCGAACGCGCCGAGTCGCTGGCCGATCGGATACGCAACGCCGGCGCGGTCTTCGTGGGTCCGTTTTCACCCGTTCCCGCCGGCGACTACGCCACCGGCGGCAATCACGTGCTCCCCACGGGCGGTTGGGCCAAGTCAACGGGCGGTCTTGGTCTCGAGGCCTTCATGAAGACGGTCACGGTTCAGCGCGTCACGAAAGAGGGATTGGAGCGACTCGCGCCCACGATCGAGGCGTTGGCCGAGCTCGAGGACATGCCGGCACACAAGGCGACGGCGCGACGATGACACGACCTGTCGCGCTCGCCAGTTACCAGTGGCCGCCGTCGAACGAAGTGATCGCCGAGAGAGTCGGGCTCGATCCGCGTGACATCATCCGATTCGACGGCAACGTCGCCGCTACACCTCCGCCCAGTGCGCGCCCGGCGGCGCTCGCGCGCGCCCTCGCCGACGTCAACGAATACGACCGTGGTCGGTACCACTCGTTGCGAGCGGCAATCGCCGAACGACACGGTGTCACCATCGATAATGTCGCCCTCGGTGCGGGCAGTGACGAGTTCATCGTCTTGGTGGCGCGGCTCTTCGCTGAAGGTGGCACCGTCGCGACCGTGCCCGCGTTCTCCTATTCGATGTACCCTTTCGCCGCCAAGATGGCCGGCGCGACCATCGTGGACGATCCCGCCAAGGCCGATCTGGTCTTCGTCTGTCGGCCGAACAATCCGACGGGGGAGTTACCCGAAATTCCCGACGTGCCCGGCCAGCTCGTCATCGACGAGGCCTACGCCGACTACGCCGGCGTCGACGCGCTCGAGCGCGTGAACGATGGTGCGATCGTGCTGCGAACGTTCTCCAAGGCCTACGGGCTCGCCGGCGCACGCGTCGGCTACGCCATCGCGAACGCCGAGACCATCGACATCATCACGTCGCGACAGGCCCCGTTGTCGGTCTCGTCGCTCTCCGCCGCGCTGGCGTTGGCGGCGATCGCGACGCCGCTCGACGTCACGGCCCAGGTGGCCGAACGCGAGCGACTCGCCGGTGAGTTGAGCGCGCTCGGGCTCACGCCGACGAAGTCCTACACGAACTTTCTGTTCATTCCGATGGAGAAGCCGCAGGAACTGGTCGATGAGTTGATGGCCTACGGCGTCGTCGTGCGGGCCTACGAAGGCGGACTGCGGATAAGCGTGAAGGACGAGCTCGACGACAACGTCTTGCTCGACGCCCTGCGTGCTCGGCGTGACGGCGTCGCCGCTCCCAGTCCCTCCGTTCGTCGTCAGCGGGCCACGGCCGAGACACTCTTGAACATTCGACTCCGCGTACCCGGTCAAGGTCGCGTCTACGTGAACACCGGGCTCGGTTTCTACGATCACATGCTCCAGCAGTTGGCGTTCCACGGCGGCATGGACCTGCGCCTCGAGGGCGTCGGGGACCTAGAGACCGGGGATCACCACATGGTCGAAGACATGATGATCACCTTCGGCGAGGCGCTCGACGAAGCGCTCGGTGATCGACGGGGCCTGACTCGCTACGGCGAAGCGCGCGTGCCGATGGACGAGGCGCTGGCGCACGCCGTCGTCGATCTCTCGGGACGGGCCACGGCCACTATCTCGATATCGCCGGACCCGGGCATGGCGGCGCACGCCTTCCAATCCCTGGCCCAGAACGCTCGGATCACCCTGCACGTCACGGCCACGGGTGAGAACGATCACCACGTCGCCGAGGCCGCCTTCAAAGCGGTCGGTCGAGCGCTCGCCCAGGCCCTCACGCGAGACGGCACACTCGTACGCTCGACGAAGGGATCACTGTGAGTGACGTCGTCGTGGTCGACTACGGAGCGGGGAATACACGCTCCGTGCGAGCGGCCCTGACGCACCTCGGCGCCACGAGCATCGTCAGCAGCGATCCCGGAAAGATCGCGGAAAGTGATTTGGTGATCCTTCCCGGCGTCGGATCGGCGCGTAGCGCGATGGAGCACCTCGAGTCCACCGGCGCGGCCCAAGCGGTGCGCGATCGATTCGCGACGGGTTCGCCGATACTGGGAATCTGCCTGGGGATGCAGTTGGCCCTGGAACGAAGCGATGAGGACGGCGGCGTTGACGGCATCGGCCTCCTAGCGGGTTCCGTGCACTTGATGACCGAAGGTCGGGTCCCCCGTCTGGGCTGGGCCAACGTCGAGCCGTGGGACCAGGCGTACTACTTCGCCCACTCGTTTGCGGCGAGCAGTCCCGACGGCGTGGCGACCTCCGAAGGCGTCACCGTCGCGATCGAGCGTGGCGCGTTTCTCGGCGTCCAATTCCACCCCGAAAAAAGTGGGCCCGCGGGTCTGGCTTTCCTCGAGCGATGCCTTACGCCCGTTTGATCCCCTGCCTCGACGTGGCGCACGGTCGCGTGGTGAAAGGCGTCAACTTCGTCGGGCTGCGCGACGTCGGCGATCCCGTCGAACTGGCCCGGTTCTATAGCGACGGAGGGGCTGACGAGCTGGTCTTCCTCGACATCACGGCGACACCTGAGGAGAGCGCGACCATGACGTCGGTCGTCGCCGATGTCGCCGACGTGCTGGAGATCCCCTTTACGGTCGGCGGCGGAGTGCGCTCCGTGGAGGACGCGATTCGAATCATCGAGTCCGGCGCCGACCGGGTATCACTCAACTCGGCGGCGCTCGCCGATCCGAGGCTGATCGGCGCTATCGCCCGACGCTACGGCAGCCAAGCCGTTGTCGTGGCGATCGACGCCGGCGACGGCGTCGTTCACACCCACGGTGGACGTGTCGCGACGGCGACCGAGACCATCCCGTGGGCCGTTGAAGCAGCGTCGCGTGGAGCCGGCGAGATTCTGTTGACGTCGATCGCTCACGACGGTCGGCGCGCGGGATTTGATTTGGCCTTGACCGCCGCGGTGCGAAGCGCCGTCTCGATTCCCGTCATCGCATCCGGGGGAGCCGGCTCAGCCGCGCACGTGGCCGACGCATTGCGAATCACTGACGCGGCCTTGATCGCGTCGATCGTGCACGAGAATCCGGCCGGTCTGCCCGGCCTTCGTCGCGAGATCCAAGAGTTAGGCATCCAACTTCGACCAATGAAGGAACTGATATGAGCGACGAACTTCGCGCGGCGATCGTGCAAGACGACACCACGGGTCGGGTTCTGATGTTGGGTTGGATGGACGAAGAGGCGCTTTCGCTCACCCGGTCGAGCGGTCTTGTCCACTTCTTTTCGCGCTCGCGCCAGCAGCTGTGGCAAAAGGGCGAGACCTCGGGAAACACGATGCACGTGATCGAGATATCGCACGACTGTGACGACGACGCCGTTCTCGTGCGGGTCTCGGCCGACGGTCCGGCGTGTCACGACGGCTCGACGTCGTGTTTCACGCCCTGGCTGTGGCGAAAGATCCTGCGTCGCGAACAAGACGCGCCCGAAGGCTCCTACGTCGTGGATCTACTCCGCGATGGGACGGGACGCGTCGCGAGGAAGGTGGGCGAGGAGGCCGTCGAACTGGTGGTCGCCGCGCTGAGCGAAGATGACCAACGTGTCGTGGAAGAGGCCGCCGACGTGTGGTTTCACACCCTGGTGCTGCTACGCAGTCGCGGGCTCGACCCGGCGCTCGTCGAGGACGAACTGCGTCGGCGCGAATAAGGAATCGCTGGGCCAGCCACGAGCGACGTCGTGGCTGGCCGCTAGCGTCGAAGGCGAAGTAGAGAGTCAATGTAGGCGGGAGTCAACCCGATACGACCCAGAGGGACAGTTTCGTGTTCGTAGCAATAACGGCTTCATCGGGAACGATCGTCCTCGTCGGCGCCGTGTTTCTGGCATCGTGCGTCGAGATGGTCGAGGCCCTCACCATTGTCCTGGCGGTGGGTCATACGCGCGGATGGCGATCGGCCTTCGAAGGAACCGGGGTCGCGCTATTGGTCTTGGCGGCCCTCGTCGCCGGCTTCGGACCAGCGCTCGTACACGTGCCGATCAGCACCTTGCGACTCGTGGTCGGTGGCGTGCTCTTGATATTTGGGATGCAGTGGCTGCGAAAGTCGATTCTCCGCGCTACGGGTTTGAAGGCGAAACATGACGAAGACGCCATTTACGAAGAGACCGTCGCGACCTTGCGAGCGGCGGGGGACACGCCCGGCCGTGACCGCATCGCCTTCGTGTTGGCCTTCAAGGGGGTCTTCCTCGAGGGTCTTGAGGTCATCATCTTGGTCATCACGCTGGGCACTTCGGCCCATCGACTGGGACTCGCGGCTGCGGTCGCGGCGCTCGCCGTTGTGTTGGTCGGCCTTTGCGGCGTCGTCGTGGCCAAACAGCTCTCGAGCGTCCCAGAAAACGCCCTGAAGATGTCGGTCGGCGTCCTGCTCGTGACCTACGGGACGTTCTGGACCGGCGAAGGGCTGCACGTGCGTTGGCCCGGGGGCGACACGATGTTGCTCGGCCTCGCCGTCCTTTACGCCGTCGTCACCTGGCTGTTCGTCCTGGTCATTGGCCGCGTAGTTGGTTCGAGCAACCGGTTGGCAAACGCATGAGTGAGCAACCGAACGTCGTGACGCGCCTCATCAAAGGCTTCGGTCGATTCTGGTGGGACTTCTTGGTGGGCGACACGCCGGAGCTGTTCGTCGCGGCGCTCGTGATCATTGCCAGCACCGCGCTCTTAAGCGAAACCGGCCACTTCAACGACGCCGCCATCGTCGTTCTGCCGGTGCTCGCAGTTCTGGCGCTCGCGGCGTCGCTGTTACGAGCCGTTCGGACCTCGCGTCGAAAATGAGTTACGCGGCGGGCAGTTCGTAGGCGGTCATGGAGAGCGACCCCATCTCGTAGCCGTCGACCAACGTGCGCGTGGGCGTATTGGCCGCCGCCGAGAGTCCCGCCACGTAGGCGAGGGGCAAGAAGTGGTCGGGTGTCGGAACCGCGAGGCGGTAGTCACCGTGAGCGCTCGCTCGACCTAATTCGGTCGCGTCGCTCGTCATGATCGCGCGCATGTCGTCGTCGAATCGATGGGCCCAGTCAGTACCGATGCCGGGGGAGTTGAAGTCGACGAGGCGCAGGTTGTGCACGACGTTGCCACTGCCCACGATGAGCACGCCTTCGCTGCGGAGGGCGTGCAACTGGGCACCCAGGTTGAAGTGATAGTCGAAGGGCAGTTCGGCGTTGATCGAGAGTTGCAGAACGGGCACGTCCGCCGCAGGGAACATGTGCACGAGGACCGACCACGTCCCGTGGTCGATGCCCCAACTGTCTTCGTCGAGTCCGACGTAGGTGGGCTTGACGACGTCGGCGATGCGATCGGCGATCGAGGGATCGCCGGGTGCCGGATACTCGACCGAGAAGAGTTCGGGCGGAAATCCGTAGAAGTCGTGGATCGTGCGCGGCATGCGCATCGCCGTCACCGCGGTGATGTTCACGTACCAGTGCGCCGAGACGACGAGTATCGCTTTGGGCTTCTCAAGGGACGCGCCGAACCTCGCCCAACTCTCGGTGTAGCGATTGTGATCGATCGCGTTCATGGGATTGCCGTGACCGATGAAGGCCGCGGGCATCAGTGTGGACATCGGACTCGTTTCGACGCTCGACAGCGTAGCGGTCAGTAAATGTTGGATGGCCGTCGTAGCCTTGACGCATGCGACATTTGCGAATCTTCCTTGGCGCGGCGCTGCTCTCGGGTGTGCTCGTAGGCAGTGCCGGTGCGAGTGAACGTCGCACGGCGCTCTCGAACGTCGAGTGCGCCCAGCAAATCACCTCGACCTGGACGCTTCGCCAGTTGGCGAATGAGACCATCGCGATCCCTGTCGAGGCGACGAACATTGGTGCCTTGGGCCCGGCCGCGCGCGCGGGCTACGGCGGGATACTCCTGTTCGGTTCGAACGCGCCGGCGTCGATGCCGAAGGTCCTCGCCACGTTGCAACGTGAGCGTCCCGGCCACTACGCGTGGATGGTGATGACCGACGAAGAGGGCGGCGGCGTCGAACGACTGACCAATCTGGTCGGCTCGTTCCCGTGGGCCCAGACGATGGGGAAGAACCTCAACGCCGCGCAGATCACCGCGATCGCTCGCCGCGTGGGTACCGCCCTCTCGGCGGCGGGCGTCAACACGGACCTCGCACCGGTCCTGGACGTGGACGGGCGTGCGCAGTATCCGGGCGAGGCGAATCCCGATGGCTACCGTTCGTTCAGCGGTGTGCCTTCGATCGCGGCCACCGACGGCACGGCGTTCATGAAGGGTCTGCAAGAGGCCGGCGTTCTGTCGGTCGTGAAGCACTTCCCCGGACTCGGCTATGCGACACGCAACACGGACTACGGTCCCGCGGCGACGCGGTCGTGGCCGGATTTGCAGTCGACGGGGCTCGTGCCCTTTCGCCAAGCGATCGCCAACGGCGCGAGAGCGGTCATGATGTCAAACGCGAGCATCCCCGGACTGACGTCAGGGCCCGCGAGTCTGTCGTACGCGGCCGTGGAGGCGCTGCGCAATGACCTCGGCTTCACGGGCGTCATCGTCACGGACTCGCTGTCGGCCGGAGCGATCAGTGCGCTCCATCTCAGCGTGCCCTCAGCGTCAGTCGAGGCCCTGATGGCGGGTGACGATCTCATTCTCTTCGGGTCACCAACGTCAGTAACGGCGTCATTGGCCCAGGCCGCGCAAATCTCCAACCTCATTTTGAAGGCCGTCCATGACGGCCTCGTCGACCAGCAGGAGCTGACCTACCAGGCCGCGTTGGACCTTGCGGCGGTCAATCACCTCACGTGTGCGTCTCCCACCACGACCACCACGTCTTAATTGCTAGAGATAGTGCGGCGGTGCCTCGTTGGTTTCACGACGAGTCTGACGGATCTCTTCCTTCAGGCGAGCGATCTCGTCGCGCAAGGAATCGATAATCGCTTCCAACTCTTCGCGAGAGGGTTCCGTCAGCGCCATCTTGTAACCCTCGCATAGGTCGTGCGGTTTGGACAAACGAACGTCTCAGGTGACGTCGAATCAGGGAAAGAGACCACGCAGTTCGGTCGCTTCGGCGATGCGCTCAACGCCCACGGCGATAGCGGTTTCGCGAAGGGTGACTTCGAGTTGGAGGTGACGCGTCCAGATGTAGTTGAACGCCTCGCGCAGCGTCTTTTCCAGGCGATCGTGGAAGAGCTCGGGTTCCCAGAGATAGCCCTGCAGGTCCTGCGCCCATTCGAAGTACGAGGCCACGACGCCGCCGGCGTTGGCGAGGACGTCCGGCACCACGGCGATACCTCGACTGGAGAGCACCTCGGCGCCTTCGCCCGTCGTCGGACCGTTCGCCGCTTCGACGACGATTGACGCGGCCATGGTCTTGGCGATGTCCTGGTCGATGACGCCTCCGAGAGCGGCCGGAATGGCGATGTCGCTCGGCAAGGTGAAGAGCAGGTCGGCGGCGACGGCTTCGCTGTTGGGGTAGCCGACAATCGTGCCGGCCTCTTTGAAGTGATTGGCCATGACCGTCGGGTCGATGCCTTCGGGGACGTGGATCGCGCCGCGGATATCGGCGACGCCGACGACCTTCATGCCGCGGTCGCTCAGGAGCTTCACCAACGGTGCGCCGACCTTGCCGTAACCCTGGATGACGACGCGCTGCTCACTCGCGAGCCGTCCGAGGCGCTGGAGGATTGCACTGGTGCAGATGGTCACACCGAGTGACGTCGCGCCGGCGTGTCCGAGGGTGCCGCCGATGGCGAGTGGCTTGCCCGTGACGACACCTGGCGTGTTGTGTCCGCGCAGCATCGAGACCGTATCCATGATCCAACTCATGACCTGCGTGTCGGTGTTGATGTCGGGTGCCGGAATGTCGCGGTCGGGTCCGATCATCGGGGCGATGGAGAAGGCGTAGCGACGCGTCAGTCGTTCGAGTTCGCCGCGACTGAGTGCTGAAGGATCGACGCGGATGCCGCCCTTGGCGCCGCCGTAGGGGATATTGACGACGGCGCACTTGATCGACATGTCGGCGCTGAGCGCCGCGATCTCATCGACGTTGACGCTGGGATGAAAGCGGATGCCGCCCTTGCCGGGACCGCGCGCCGTGCTGTGCTGGATGCGCCAGCCGTGGTACATCTCGACCTCACCAGAGTCCATGCGGATGGGCACCGCGACTTCGAGGATCCGCTCCGGGGTCACGATCCGCTTGATCAACCCCTCGTTCAAACCGAGCAGATGGCCGGCCGTTTCGATCAGCGACGTGACACGCAGCCACGGATTGAACTCGTGAGGGGATTCCTCATTCGGACGCGTGACCACGTTGTCACCAGCCTTTAATTTTGTGGAAGCGAGGTTGCTTGCACCTACCAGCGTAGGCGAGGTCCCGCGAATATTCGGGCCAGTAAAGGACGATTGGTACTGTGACACTCATGACCACGTCCGCTCGCCCACCACTTCAGATTTCCACGATTTTGGCCTACAACGGCGGATTCAAAGAGGCCGCGCGAAGCGTGGCCGAGATGGAGAAGGCGGGCCTCGACCTCGTGTGGGTCGCCGAGGTCTACGGATTCGACAGCCCTTCCCTGATGGGGTACCTCGCGGCGTTGACCGAGCGCGTCCAGATCGGCTCGGGGATCATGAACATCTACTCGCGCACGCCGTCGTTGATCGCCATGACCGCGGCCGGCATCGACGCGCTCTCCGACGGTCGATTCCACCTCGGCCTTGGCGCATCGGGACCCCAAGTCATCGAGGGTTTCTACGGCGTGCCCTACACGAATCCCCTCGGGCGCACCCGCGAGATCGTGGACATCTGTCGCACCATCTGGAAGCGTGAGGCGCCGCTCGTGCACCAGGGGAAGAACTTCACCCTGCCGCTGCCGAGGGACCAGGGCACCGGACTCGCCAAGGCGCTCAAGATCTTGACGCACCCGGTGCGCAGCGACATCCCCATCTGGGTCGCGTCGTTGGGTGAGAAGAACGTCGAGATGACCGCGACGATCGCCGACGGCTGGCTCCCGGTCTTCTTCGTTCCCGAGCGCTCCAACGACGTGTGGGGATCGTCGCTCGCGGCCGGTCGCGCCAAGCGCGATCCCTCGCGAGGTGAGTTGATGATCTCGGCCGGGGGACTGCTCGCCATTGGCGAAGGTGAGGACGTCACCAGACTTCGCGAGTTCGCGCGACCGGGGATCGCCCTCTACGTCGGTGGCATGGGCGCCAGGGGCAAGAACTTCTACAACGAACTGATGGTGCGCTACGGCTTCGAGAAAGAGGCGGCCACCATCCAGGACCTCTACCTGGACGGCAAGAAGAAAGATGCCGAGGCGGCGATCCCCGACGAGTTCTTGGAACTCACCAACCTCTGCGGACCGCAGAGTTACGTGGCCGAGCGCGTCGCGGCGTTTCGAGAGGCCGGGGTCTCACATCTCCAGGTCCATCCGATACCGCTGGGCGATCAAAGTCCGGCGTCGTTGATCGACGCCGTGAAATCGATGGCTTAGGCCGTTCGCGTCGCGTCGCGTCCACCCGAGGCGAGCCACGCGTCGTACATGACCGAATACGCGCCACCTGCGGCGAGGAGTTCATCGGGGGTACCCATCTCGACGATGCCACCGTTGTCGATCACGACGATGCGGTCGGCGCGCTGTGCGGTCGTGAGGCGGTGGGCGATCAGGATCGCCGAACGACCTTCGAGGAGTCGATCGAGGGCCTGTTCGACCACTATCTCGCTCTGCAGATCCAGTGAGGACGTCGCTTCGTCCAAGATCAAGACCCGCGGTCGAGCCAGGAAGGCCCTCGCCAACGCGAGTTGCTGTCGCTCGCCGGCGGAGAGCGTTTGGCCCCGTTCGTGCACCGGTGTGTCGAGTCCCTGGGGGAGGCGATCGACGAGTTCGCGAAGCCCGACGACGTCCACGGCGGTGTTGATCTCTTCGTCGGTGGCGTGGGGTTGGCCGAAACTCAGATTGGTGCGGATCGATCCGGCGAAGAGGAACGCCTCTTGTGGCACGACACCGAGCTGTGAGCGCAACGACCGCAGGGTGACGGTCTTGACGTCGATGCCGTCGAGCAGCACCCGACCGGACGTCGGGTCGTAGAAGCGATTGGCGAGCTTCGCCATGGTCGACTTGCCGGCGCCGGTCGGGCCGACAAAGGCAACGGACTCACCGGGAGCGATCTCCAAATTGACGTCGTGCAGGACGAGTTCGTCGCTGAGGTAGCCAAAGTCCACGTGCTCGAAGGTGATACGGCCCTCGATGGTGGGCAGGTCCTTGGCGCCGGGCTCTTCATCGACGGTCGGCGCGATTTGGAGCAGTTCGCGCAGACGAATGATCGACGAGCGGCCCTGTTGCAGCGTCGTGTACTGCTGGACGAGGAGTTGGATCGGTGCGAAGAATCGGTTGAGGTACAAGAAGAACACGATGAGCTGGGGAACGCCGAGCTGGTGTTCGAGGACCATGTGTCCACCGATGCCGAGCAGCATGGCCTGTCCCAGGATGCCGATCATGAGCGTCGACGGACCGTAGATGGCGTTCACGCGCCCGGTGTAGGCGTTGGCGTCGCGGTAGGCGCCCACGACGTGGCGGTGGTTTCGAATGTTGCGACGCTGACGGTTGTTGGCGGTCACGACGCGGATGCCGTAGAGCGACTCGGAGAGATCGGCCAAGACATTGGCGATTCGGTCGCGGGCCAGGAGGTAGCCCTTCTCCGACGCGTGGTGGTACCAGATCGAAAAGACCACGAGGATCGGTACCACGATGAGCACGGTCCACGCGGCGAGCGTGACGTTGGTCAGGAACAAGATGACCGTGATGACGACCATCGTCAGACCCTGCAACGCGAACTGGCTGATGCCGTCCTGGATCAGCTGCTGGAGATTCTCGATGTCGCTCGTCATTCGACTCATCAAGACGCCCGCCTTCTCTTCAGTGAAGAAGTCGAGACTGAGTCGTTGGAACTGGGTGAAGACGCGGATTCGGAGGTCGTGCATGACCCGCGACGAGAGCTTGCCGGTGACGTCGACCTGTTGGCGTTGGAAGTAGACGCTGATCAACGCGAGAACGAGATACAACATCGCACAGATCACGATCACCGTCAGGCTCTTGTGTCGCTGCATACCGTGGCTGATGGCGTACTCCGTGAGGAGGGGCCCGGCTTGCAACGTGAGACTGATGATGATCACGAGGGCCGATCCAGCGAAGACCCACTTGGGGTAGACGCGCAACAACCTGGGAAGTGTCAGGCGTTCGCGTTCCTTGTCGCTGGGCCGCTGCGTGAAATGAACGTCGGACTTCGGGTGCACCGGTTCACTCGCGAGCAGCTTCGTCGCTTCGTCCATCAACTCTTCGGGAATACCTCCGAAGGGGAGTCCCGCCTGTCCGCTCGATGACGACGCGCTCGGACCGAACATGGCGCCGCCACCGCCGCCACCCCAACCCATTAGGAGTCCTCTCCCGACGTGGTCTGGGCCAGTATCTCTGAGTACAGCGGCTCGCGCTCGAGCAACTCCTCGTGCGTTCCGCTCGCGATGATGCGACCTTCGTCCAGTACGAGCACCCGACTCGCGAGGGCGATGGTCGAGATGCGATGCGCGATGACGATGGTGGTTCGTTGCTTCAAGAGACCCCGCAGGGCCTCGTAGATCCCCGACTCGACGTGCACGTCAATCGCGCTCGTGGCGTCGTCGAGAATCAGTATCGGCGGATTGAGCAGCAAGGTTCGGGCAATGGCGATGCGCTGACGTTGCCCACCCGAGAGGGTGTAGCCGCGCTCGCCGACGATCGTTTCGTACCCTTCGGGTAGTCGCACGATGAACTCGTCCGCGTTCGCGGCGCGCGCCGCGGCCTCGATCTCTTCGAGTGAGGCGTCCGGTCGGCCGTAGGCGATGTTGTCGCGAATGGATATGGAGAAGAGAAAGGGCTCGTCGAGTACGACGCCGACATTGGCTCGCAGCGAGGGGAGCGTCAGGTCGCGCAGGTCGTGTCCGTCAATGGTGATGTCGCCGTCGGTTACGTCGTAGAAGCGCGTCACCAAGCGCGCGACGGTCGATTTGCCCGACCCCGTGCGTCCCACGATCGCCACGGTCTCGCCCGGCGCGATATGGGCGTCGAAGTCGTGAAGAATCTCGGCGCCGTTGCCGTACGTGAAGTCGACGTGGTTGAAGTCGATCGAACCGCGCACGTCGACGAGGTCGTAGGCGCCAGGTCGCTCTACGATCTCGGGGCTCTCGTCAAGGATCTCGAAGATCCTGCCCGCGCTCGCGCGCGCGCGCTGGCCCATCATGACCAGTTGTCCGAGCATCATGAACGGTGCTTGGAGCATCAAGAGGTACAGACTGAAGGCGAGGATTTGGGGATAGACCAGGTCGCCGTGCAGGACCATCCATCCTCCGCAGAGCAGCACCAGGGCGAGACCGAGTTGGGGCAGATTCTGGACCCAGGGAGACCAGATCGCTCGAATGTTGGCGTCCTTTATGTAGGCCCACGCAACGCCCTCGGCGGCGTCGGCGAGTCGGTTGATCTCGGCCTCTTCCTGGGCGAAGGACTTCACCACGCGAACGCCGTTGACGTTCTCATCCACGACGGTCGCGACCTCGGCCAGGCGGGACTGTGTGATCCAGGAGATGGGGAACATGACGCGGCGCATCTTGATTCCGACGACGTACAGAATCGGCATGACGATCATGGAGATGAGCGCGAGTGCCCAGTTGATGCTGAGCATGAATCCGAAGGCGATGACACCGATGCAGCACTGCACGATGATGAGCGGAGCGAAGATGGAGTACATCTGGACACTTCGGATGTCACTATTGGCGCGACTGATGAGTTGTCCGGACTGCACGCGGTCATAGAAACTGAACGAGAGCCACGTCAAGTGCTGATAGATCAACGAACGGAGGTCCGCCTCCACGTTGTAGGCGGTGTTGTACAGAAACTGGCGAGAGATGATGCCGGAGACTCCGGCGAGTAGTCCCACGATCACGATGGCGATCACGTCGCTGTGCAGCGACGTGACGTGGTGCACGAACGTGTGCGTGATGTCGTTGCTCAACATGTTGGGTACGAGCACCTGGAAGACGAGGCTGACGAACGAGAGCACGATCGCCGTGATGAACGTCAGACGGTGGGACTGAATCACCGGCAGCACCCGACGCCACCAGGAGAGGTTCTGATTGCGCGATATCTCGTTGCGAGGACCCGGATACTTCGAGGTGATCCCGCCGAGGGGGTTGGCCGACTCTTGCTCTCGATCGCGTTTTGGACGCGAAGAGAGTGAAGAAGCCATCGATCAATATTACTGGGCCCCCGTGACGCCAAATCGCGCTCGCTGGTGATCCAGCGTCAATGCGATGCGCCGCGCCGTGGGCGTAGTGTGACCACGTGCCATCACTCCAGGTCGTCAATCACCCCATCGTGGCCGACAAGGTTCGCCGCCTTCGCGACCTCGCCACATCGAACGCGGACTTCTTGCGTCTGGCCGGCGAGATCTCTCGATTCGTCGCCTACGAGGCCTTTCGCGAGACACCCGTGACGGCCACCACCGTTGACACGCCGGTGGTGAAGGGTGCGCCGGCGGTGCGCATCGACACCGAGTACTTGATCGTGCCCATCCTGCGCGCCGGTCTCGGTATGAGTCCCGCGGTTCAGGAGGTCCTTCCGCACCACCGCGTCTGCCTGGTCGGTCTTCGACGCAACGAAGAGACGCTGAAGCCCGACGTCTATCTCGACGGTCTTCCCGAGTCGCTCACCGGTGTGCACGTCGTGCTCTGTGATCCGATGCTCGCGACCGGTGGTTCGTTGGTCTGCGTCTTGGACATGCTGCGCGAACGCGGCGCCGGCGACGTCACCGTCCTATGTCTCATCGCGGCCCAACCGGGCGTCGACTACGTCTTTTCGAAGCACCCGGATGTCGCGATCGTGGCGGCGGCGCTGGACGCCGAACTGAACAGCGTGGGTTACATCACACCCGGTCTCGGTGACGCCGGCGATCGACTCTTCGGACCACCAGCGCGTTAGCTACAGCCCGATGTCCTCGTTCCAGAGGTCGGGGTGTTCGACGATGAACGTTCCCAGCAACTCGGTGCAGGCCGGGTCATCCAGGACGAGGATCTCGACGCCGAGTTCGCCGAGCCAGTCGTGACCGCCATGGAACGTCGTCGCTTCACCGATGACGACGGCCCCGATGTTGAACTGACGAACGAGTCCCGAGCAGTACCAGCACGGCGAGAGCGTCGTGACCATCACGGTGTCCGGGTAGTCCCGTCGGCGACCACCTTTTCGAAAGGCGTCGGTCTCGGCGTGTACTGACGCGTCGCGCTCTTGCACGCGCCGATTGTGACCCGAGCTGATCAACGTGCCGTCACGCAGATACAACGCCGCACCGATCGGTATGCCGCCTTCGCTCAGTCCGAGGACGGCTTCGTCGTAGGCGGTCGCGAGCATTCGTCGGGCCAGGTCGCGGTCGAGCGGTGAAGTAGGTGAACTCATCCGCTCAGTATGCTCGCTCTCCGTGGGTGAACGCACGTACTCGGTTGATATCGGCACGCAGCGAGTCGATCTTCCGCTCGTTTCCCTGAACGAGCAACTCGCCCTGGCACTGCTCATCACGGTCGACATGGGTGTCGAGTTCATGTCGCGCGCCGGCGAAGAACTCGCCGAGATCATTCGCCCCTACGACGTCGACATCGTCGCGACGGTTGCCACCATGGGGATCCCGGTCGCCGTGGAGGTCACACGCCATCTCGGGCTTGATCAGTACGTCATCTTGCACAAGACACCGAAGATCCACCTCGCCGACGCGGTGAGTGAGAGCGTGCGCTCGATCACGACGGACGCCGAACAACGATTGCTGTTCGACCGCGCTCGAATCAAGGACGTCGCGGGCAGGCGCGTCGCCATCGTTGACGACGTGATCTCGACGGGGGCCTCGACCGGCACCGCGCTGCGACTGTTACGCGGCGTCGGCGCCGAGATCGTCGTCATCGGCACGCTCGTGACCGAGGCGTCGATTTGGCGAACGTCGTTGGGTGGCGACGCGCAGATGGTCCGCGCTCTCGGTTCCATACCGGTGTTCCGCCCCGACGGGTCGGGAGGTCTCGTCGAGGACTGGGCGGGGTAGCGAACAACGACGATGCCCCCGAGCCGCGGCTCGGGGGCATCGCACGTGAACCTACGACGTCGGTTCGAGTTCTTGCTGCTTGGCGACCTGTCGGCCCACATTGCCCGTGACCTTCTCGAGTGCGAAGTAGACCAACGCGGCGACGATGATGCCGGTCGGCACCGAGAAGTCGGCGCCACCGTACCAACCGGCGGTGCAGACGCCGTGGACGAGGTTTCCCGCGCAGGCGCCGCCGTAGTGATTCGAGATCGGCGTCATCCAGTGGAATGGGAAGTTGACCGGTGGCGGCGCTTTGGAGAACGCGATCGTCGAACAGACCATGCCAACGACGAAGGCGACGATGGAGTTCCAATTCACGCCAGTCTTGCCACTGAAGTAGATGCCGTCCTTATCGTTGCGCTGGAGTTCTGAGGCGCTGTAGCGGAACTTTCGCATGATCCAGTCCATCAAGTAGATCCCCAGCCATGGCGCGATCCACACGATGATCACGCCCACGAACTCCTTCATGTACAGCGAGAACGTCGACTGGAAGATGGCCCAGAGCGTAAGACCGCACGCCAGGATGCTGTCAAGGACGACGGCCTGGTAGCGCTTCAGTCGCAGACCCATGGCCTGGAGCGACACGCCCGACGAGTAGAGGTCCAGGGAGTTGATGCCGAAGAGTTGCACGATCGCGAAGATCAAGAACAGCACGACGACCCAACTCGGGATGGTGTGTTGGATGTGCAGGGCCTCAAAGGGATTCGATCCGTTCCAAGCCGCGGACTGTGCGCTCGAGGAGATGAACGTGAAGGTCGCTGCGCCGAGCACCATCATGAAGATCTCGGGAATCGCGGTGCCGAGGAACATCCAGCCCACGATGGAGCCCTTGCTCGCGTCGCGAGCCACGTAGCGCGTGTAGTCGTTACCGCACTCCGTCCAGCCCACGCCCGAGAGGGCGAAGGTGAAGGCGAGACCCGCGGTGAAGAGTTCCCATCCACCACCGAATCCCTTGAAGCTCGCCGAACCGTGCTTGAAGTCGTAGAACGCCAAGAGCACGAAGATCGCGCCGAAGGGAATGATCAGTGCGCGAAGGACCTTGACCATCGTCGCGTGTCCGAGGTAGGGCATCACGGCCTGAATCGCCGCCGCGATGATCACGTACGCGACCTTGAGACCGCTCGAGGTGTGCAGACCGGCCATCTGCGAGAGCACCAGACCGGCGCCGACGATGAGGATAAGGCCCTCGGTCTCAAAACCCAACTGCGTGATCCAGTTGAAGAAACTGAGCAGTCGCGATCCTCGGGTGCCGAAGGGTGCCCGAGAGATCATGAAGGCCGTCGTGCCGGTCTCGGGCCCCTGCAATGACGCGAGCCCCAAGAGGAAATACGAGACGTTGCCGATGATTATGACCGCGAGCGCCGTGTAAAAGCTGAACCCGAAACCCATCAAAAGCGCTCCGTAGATGAAGTACTCGACGTTTATCGACGTACCGGCCCACAGCGCGGCGATGTTGCGCGGTGTCGCCCATCGCTCGTTCTCAGGGACGTAATCGATACCCCGTCGCTCAACCTTGAAGGCTTCGTCGCCCGAGGATCCATCGTGAATATCTATGCCTGTCGCCACTCGTGTGGTCCTCCCTAATAGATGGTGTGCATCCGACACGACGCTGTGGGGTGCTAGTCGTACGCGCCCAGTATGCCCGAATTCAATTAGCGGATGAGGCTCTGGTGACAACTTCGTGACGAACGTCGAGATTTAATTCCTTCTTACGCCTTCCCAATGCCATCCACACACTCAACGAGGAAGATGGTCGAGTCTCGAATCCCGACGGAACTCACCTGAGTCCCGTCGGGGTTCGAACGCCAATGTCGTTCCAACGCGATCGAGGAGTCGTGTTACGAGGAGCTGCACTATCGGCTCCAACAAGTCTCAGGGCCCGAGTGGTCCCTCCCTGCCACTCGGGTCCTGATGTAGTCGATTGTTTCGTCGGGGCCCAGGCGGCCACCCCTTCCGTCTGGGCCCCGCTTCCATGTGAGAGCGCCGTTGCGCACTATGACGGTTTCGGCGTCATTGGGTCGCCACCAACGGCCCTACGAACCAAGTAATTGGTCAAGCCCTTGTGGGATTTCATCAGAGTCCTCTCGCACGCACCCTTTAAAGAGCATCTCAGGACTTTCACAGGACGCTCACAAGTCGGTCCCGCAAGATGGCTCTATCTCGAATGGAATCGACTCGAGATGAGGGCAGGCTTCGTGATGATTCATAGCACGACAATGGGAATCGTCAAATCCAGCGGCAACCGGGAACCGCCAACGACGAGGTGGGCACGATGCATGGCGCGTCGCTGTTCATGGTGTGAGGCGCGAGGCGTTGTCCAGTGCCGAACGCCGCGATCGTCGGCCCACATCGGCCATCGTCGCGAAAATGTCGAGCGAACGGCGACCTTTGCGCTTCGACCCCGCAATATGACGGCACTTTTCCTAGGTGCGTGCGAGTTCTTCGCACCGATCAACTTCTTTGGCCATCCTCACGACGGCCAATCACGGCTTTCCCAGGGTCCGAGAGGCGTCGCCCTGCCCATCGGGCCCTGGGAATTTCGCTGCGGGAGATTTCGTCACTGCACTTCTTTTCATACGGGTTCTTGCTAAGTTGCGACCAGAGGAGCGCCAGCACAAGGCCAGCGCTCCAGGGGGAAAGCAGGACAAAGATGTCATCCACGTTCGATCGTCGATCGTTCCTTACTCACTCGGCTGCCACAATCGGCGGTGTCGCATTGGCGGGATCGGTCGTTGATGACCTCCTCGCCACGTCGGCCAGCGCCGCAGCAATCGGTGTGAACACCGGAAAGCCGAAGCGCGGTGGGACGCTGACCGTCGGGACTCTCTCCGACGTTCCGAACTACCACGTATTTAACGGCTCTCAAGGTAAGTTGGACGCCTCAGGATTCTGCGTGGCCAATGCGCTCTATGACCCGCTCTTCGTGATGTCCGCGAATGGCAAGGTCGCCCTGCCGATGTTGGCCCTCTCGGCCACGCCTAACCACAACTACACGGTTTGGACGATCGCCCTTCGCCAGGGCGTCAACTTCACCAACGGTGACGCCTTCGATGCCGACATCTGCGTCGCCAACTGGGTGGCCGCCAACGCCGACCCGACCGTCGGACTGGCCATTAAGCCAATCATCGCGTCGGTGACGAAAGTGGACGATTTCACCGTTGCGTACAACATGGTGATTCCGTTCTCGGCGTTCCCGATTTCCCTGGCCGAGCAGCAGATCGCCTACATGGCGCACCCGAGCTCGTTCGTGTCGACCTATACCGGCAACCCTATCGGCACCGGACCTTTCAAGGTGAAGTCGTGGCAGGTGAACGTCGAATCCCAGTTCACCCGCAACGCCAACTACTGGCGCTCGGACTCGCACAACCGTCAGCTGCCGTATTTGAGCGCTATTCACTTCAAGACGATCGTCGACCCCGAGGCGCGTAACGAGGCGCTCCAGGCCGGCAACGTGGACATGATTCTCCAACAGAGCGGTCCACAGATCAACGCCTTCAAGCACATGAAGGGCGTCAGTCACGTCACCGACATCACCCAGCCGCGCGACCCGGGTCTCAACTTCCTGATCTGCAACACGACCGGGACGATGAACCAGTACTTCGCGTGGGCCGGCGAGTTCGCGCCGACCGTGCCCGGCTCGTTGCAGTACATCTTGAAGGGCCAAGCACCACCTCTGGCGGTCCAAGAGGCCGACTGGATCGGCACGATGGGGGCGGTCAACCCCTCGTCGCTCCAGTGGGACACGACCTTGAAGCCAGTCGTCAACGACCAGAGCATTCGTCAGGCCATGGCCATGGCGGTCAACCGCAGCACGTACTTCCGGGTCATCGACGATGGTGTGGGCGAACTGGCGGACGGCATCTTCCGCAAGACCTCACCGTTCTACAAGAACCCCGGGTACCCGGCCTACAACCCGACGAAGGCCAAGGCCCTCGTCGATGCGTACAAGTCGAAGAACGGTGTCACCACCGTGTCCTTCGTCATGGACATCGTCGCCGGCAGTGCGACCGCGACCAAGGCCTTCGACTTCTTCCAGCAGGAGTTCTCGAAGATCGGCATCTCGATCACGCCCCGGTCACTCGTCCAGAGCACGCTCATCAACAACGTCATCTACGGCGAGTACGACTGCGCGGGCTGGAACCAGTTCGGTGGAACGGACCAGTCGCTCAACTACGTGTGGTTCGACTCACAGCCGGCGACGACCTCGCCGGCCGTGGGCGGCTTGGGAATGTCCGGACTCCCGTCCGGGACCCAGATCGCCGGTGCGGTGAACTTCGCCCACCAGGCCGACCCCATTGTCGAGACGGCGCTGTTAACGGCGTTGGCCTCACGGCCCGGCACGGCGGCACAGAAGGCGGCCTGGCAGGCGGTGAACCGTCGATTTGCCATCGAGATTCCCTACGTCATGCTCGACACCACCGTCAACGCCTGGGCCGCTCGATCCGACGTGCAGAACTGGGTCTCGGGAACTGCGGGCGACGGAACGACTCGTTGCCTCAGCCCGGACGCCGGCTCGGCTCGCTGGGACCAGATCTGGAAGAGCTAGTCCTTCGTTAAAGGCAAAACTCTGAACCCCCGCGGGCCGTCACAACAGTGACGGTCCGTGGGGGTTTTTCTCCGTCTGGCGAATCCCTCCCACGGGTCTACGTCGTCTCGGTTATGTTGCCCGTCACGTCGCGCCACCACCACAAGGTTGTCATTCCGAAGAGCGCCGACAGCACGGCGAGCAGCGTGAAGGGCAGCGCCGGGTTGATCGTGAACAAGAACCCCGAGGTTCCGGCCGCGACGGCCAGGGCTGCGGTGTTCGAGGTCGCGTAGAGTCCCTGTCGTCGACTCAGCTCGCGATGGACGGCACCCTGGCTCATCAACGACGAAATGGACGGCGCCGACAAGGCCGCGCCAATCGATTCGAGTGACCCCATGAACAAGATGAGGTCGTTGTCGTGGATGTGCGGGTAGATCGAGAGAAACAGTGCACCGTTGAGCAGACCGCCCAGGGCGACGTACCGGCGATTGGCGTGATCGGCCAACCATCCGCCAACCCCGCTGAGGGCTACGAAGGGGAGACAGAAGATCGTCCAGCTCAGTCGGATCTGCAGTGTGGAGGCGTGATGGGCGTGCATCAACAGACTCCAACAGGCCTCGTAGACGCCGATCACCAGTCCGCTCGCGCTCGCGGCGACCAGGGCGCCGGTGAGTTGTGGGCTCCACTGGAGTTTGGGGAGCGGCGTCGGGTCGTAGGCGCGGTCCCCGAGGTTCGTGCGGTAGGCCACGATCGCGGCGACGAAACTGATCATGCCGGCGGCGAAGAAGGCCCAGCCGAGGCTGTTCACCGACACCACGACGCCGGCGACGGGACCGAGGGCGAGCCCCAGGAGTTGTGCGGCGATGATGCGCGAGATGGCGCGGCCGCGTTCGCTCTCTGAGAAGAGCGCCGCGACCGCGGACATCGAGGCCACCTCGATGGCGCCAGCCGACGCGCCCTGGACGGCGCGCGCCAGGGCGAACCACGGCGCCGACACCGGCAAAAGATACGCCGTGCTCGCGATGCCGTACGCGACGAGGCTGTAAATGAGTATCGGGCGGCGCCCGAATCGGTCGGCCAATCGGCCGAGGAAGAACTGCGTGAGTACGCCGGCGACGAAGAACGACGCCATAATGAATCCGATGATCGTCGGGACGCCGCCGCGGTGTTCGAGGAAGAGCGGCAGCAACGGCAGGCCCAAGGTGGCGCCCATCCACTGGATCGCCACAATGATCGTGAGGCGTCGCAGAGTTTGCTGAGGAGTGCTCGTGGCCACCGTTCAACGCTACACATCAGTGCCGGCGGGAACGGTGTGCAAGTATGAATCGAGTGCACGCCGTCGAACTGACCTTCTCCGTTGGATGGGCGGCCTTCTGGATCTACTGGCTGGTGGCCGCGTTTTCCATGAAGAGGGGACGTGCGCAGTGGTCCGCCGCCTTTCGGATTCGGATCCCGCTCGTGATCGTGGTCTTCATCTTGCTTCGCGTTGGCGCTTTCCGCAGCGACCGTCTCCATACGAACTCCTGGCGCGCGGGGCTCGGGCTCGCCCTCTTCGCGATGGGGCTGGCCTTCGCGATCTGGGCCCGACTACACATCGGACGTAACTGGGGAACCCCGATGTCCCAAAAGCAGGATCCGGAGTTGGTGACGAGCGGTCCGTACCACTGGGTGCGCCACCCCATCTACTCCGGCATTCTGGTGGCGGGTCTCGGCACCGCGATAGCGCTCACCTGGTCGTGGCTCATCGTGGTGGCCCTCACCGGGATCTACTTCATCTATAGCGCGACCGTCGAGGAGCGCTACCTGACCAAGGAGTTCCCGGACAGCTACCCGGGTTACCGGCGCTCGACCAAGATGCTCATTCCGTTCATCTTCTGAACCGGGCGACGCGTACACGTCCCGGTAGTTCGTCGCGGGAAGTCCAGCTCCTACAGCGAGCCGCACTCGATCAAGATCAAGACCCCGAGTCCGAAGTACAGCCACGGCGTGAACGAGGGCGCGTGCTTCGTGCCCCATTCGACGACGCGTGGGTGGCTGGCGAACGCTTGCGCGCTGACCAGGAACAGGAGTTCCATGACTGCGAATATCGCGACCGTCACGATCGCGTGGGCGATCCCGTCGGCGCGAAGCAGGGGGATCCATACGCCGAGGTTGTCACCACCGAGGCCCAGCGTCATGGCGAAGGTGGTCAGCGCACCGCGACGAAAGACCTCGCGAGGCTCCTTCTTGCGGTTTCGCCACGCGTACCAGGCGAGCGCCCACGGCGCCAGGCACAACAGTCCCACCCACGGCAGGGGAATCGGCGTGAGGAGCGAACCGACGCCGCCGGCGACGACGAGGAGTGTCGCCACACCGAGGGCTTGGGCGTAGCTCACGCGACGGACGCGGCTCTTCTCGGTGACGATCAACTGTGCGGAGAACGCGAAGAAGTTGTCGAACATCGTTCCGAGGAACGCGAGGATGGCCACGACGATGACACTGAGAATCGTGTGCACGCGTTGACCTTACCTGACGGTAGAAAGGCGAGAAATAGGGCACAGTAGGCTGTGCAACGATGATTCGCCAGGTCTTGCCCCCAAGTGTCGAGCAAATTGAAGCGGCGCGTCGTGTCATCGCTGAGCACCTCGTTCCTACACCGACGATCTCGCTTTCGCTACGGGGACGTCCCGTGTTCGTAAAGATGGAGAGCCTGCAGCCGACGGGATCGTTCAAGGTGCGCGGGGCATTGGCCGCCGTCGACGCCTCTCGTCGCGACGATCCCAAGGGCGCCGTCATCACGGCCTCGGCCGGCAATCACGGGTTGGGCGTCGCCTACGCCTCGTCGGTCCTCGGCGTTCCCGCCACGGTGGTCGTGCCGAAGAACGCGTCGATCGCCAAGGTCAAGAAACTCGGCAACTACATGATCGAGTTGATCCAATTCGGCTCTTCCTTCGATGAGGCGCAGGCCCACGCGTTGTCCTTGGCCGACGAACGCTCGATTCGCTTCATCTCGCCCTTCAACAACTCCGACGTCATCGCCGGTCAGTCGACCGCGTTCGACGAGATCCTCCTGCAGGCCCCGGAACTCGAACACCTCGTGATCTCGGTCGGTGGCGGGGGACTCCTCTCCGGGGCGCTCATCTCCCGTGACGCGCACGACCGCTCCGACATTCGCGTGACCGGCGTGCAGCCGACCGAGAGCGCCGCGCTCTATCACGTACTGCGTGGAGCGACCATGGCGGAGGTCGAACATCATCCGACGATCGCCGACGGTCTCGCGGGTGGGGGCGATGACGGCTCCGTCACCAACGACCTCATCGCGTCGCACGATATTCCACTCGTTCTCGTGCCGGAGATCGAGATTCGTCGCGCGGTGCGCGAAGCGGCCGAGAACAACGGCATCGTGATCGAGGGATCGGCATCGGCCTCCTACGCGGCGATCACGAACAATCTCGTCGACGACGCGACGTCGCGCATCGGATTCATCGCGAGCGGACGCAACATTTCGCTCGAACTGTTGCTGGAGATCTTGCAAGAGCCGTTGGCGTAATGGCCGCGTTCAAAAAGTCGTACGCCGTCGTCCTCGCAGCCCTCGCGTTCTCTCTCACCTTCATGGGGATCGTGCTCGCCGCCACCGATCCCAATCCTTCGGGCATACCGAAGGACGCACTGGTGTTGCACGGTAACCCTCCGCGTTCGGCGAGCCTTCTCGTCACCGTGTCCAACGGTCAGTCCTACACCGTCTCGGCGACGATCAACGCCAACTTCGACTCGTCGCGCGCCGAGGCCATCGTGCAGTTTCCACTGCTCTTCGCTCAGACATCAGTCGAACTGCGCCTGATCGGCGACCACGTCTACGCCGAAGCGGCCGACATCTCGTCGGGGAAATGGCTCGAGATCGACGAGAAGCCGCCGTCGTTCTTCGGCATCGCGCTCGAGTTGACGCAACCGGCGTCGGACCTGCGTTTGATCAGGAGTTTCCAGCACCAGTCGATCACGAAGAGCGGGTACACCACGACCTATGACTTCTCGAGCGACGACGTCGCATTGACCAACGTGCTCGGCGAGCCGAGAAAGACGGTCCTCGGCACACTCGACGTCACCGTGACCACGGGCGCCAGTGGTGAGGTCACGGGCGCGACGATGACGGCGCGCACGAGGCACGACATGAGCAAGGTCAACGTCCAGGTCCTCTCCTACAACAAGCGCACCGAGATTGCCGAACCGTCGCCGAGCAGCGTCAACCCGCTCAAGGTCGACTCACTTCGCCAACTGTTCTCGACGTCGTCGTTTGCAACACTTCTGTTGCCTGCGAACATCTCGTCACTTTTCGAAGGGACCTCGCAAATCAGTTGAGTACCACGTCCGACGTCTATCCCGAGCCTCGTTGGCCCGCTTCGATCGCCCTGGTGGTGTGCGCCACGCTCTACGTGCTGTTGCCCGATCGACTCGTCGTCGGACCGCATTGGCTCCTGCCGGTCCTCGTGGTGTTGCCGCTCGTTCCATTGTCGGCACGTAGACATCGACACCCTGACGAGAGCGCGTGGATTCGCCACGCCGTGATCTTCTTGATCACGCTCGTCACACTCGCCAACGTCACCTCGATGATCTTGCTCGTGCACCACCTCTTGGTGGGACATGTTGCGCAGGGACGAAAGTTGATCTACTCGGCCGTAGCGGTGTGGTTGACCAACGTCATCGTGTACGGCCTGTGGTTCTGGGAAGTGGACCGCGGCGGTCCGCATCGCCGGGCGTCTGGCGAGAAGCTGGTGATCGATCTGCAGTTCCCCCAGATGGAGAATCCAAAACTCGCCCCCGAGCACTGGCGACCGCATTTCACTGACTACCTGTACACGTCGTTCGCGAACGGGACGAGCTTTGCGCCGGCCGACGCGATGCCGCTCTCCTTTCGCATGAAGGTGCTCTTCACGACCGAATCGGTCGTGTCGCTCATCACGATCGCCGTGGTCGCGGCGCGTGCGGTCAATATCCTTCGCTAGTCGTCTCAGTCGACGAGGCGTTCCAGCCATCGACTCGCGCGACTCACTCGAGCGTGCTTCGATTCGACGCGGTCGGCCCAACCGGCGAGGCCGAGGCCCGCGTTGATGCCGATCCAACGCAGCGGCTCGAACTCCCATCGTCGACCGGCGTGTTGCACGAAGGGCAGACGAGTGAATTCCGTTTCAAGGTCCGGGCGGGTGATGAGATCGGCGAGCGCCGTGGCGGCCACGTGGCTCAGCACGACGCCGTCACCGGTGTAGCCGCCGGCCGACGCCAGACCGGAGGCGACGTCGACGCGCACGAAGGGCGAATGGTCGCGGGGCATCGCGAGCGGTCCGCCCCAGGCGTGCGTGATCGAACCGGGCAGCGTCGGAAAGAGCTCTCGTAGAGTTGTCTCGAGTTTTTGGAAGACCCTGTGATTCGTGTCGAATCGCGCCTCGACCGAAGAGCCGAAGTGATACGGCGCGCCGCGACCGCCGAAGGCGATGCGATCGTCACTCGTGCGTTGTCCGTAGATGATCATGTGCCGGTCGTCGGCGAACGTCTCGTGCTTCGCGAATCCGACCTCGTCCCAAAAGTCGCGCGGAAGCGGTTCGGTCGCGATCATCAGTGAGTAGAGCGGCACGACCGTTCGCCGTTCGTGCGGCAGGTTGGGCGTGAACCCTTCGGTCGCTCGCACGACGACGTCGGCGTGCACGTTGGCCCCGACGGTGACCGCCTCCGCCGGTCGATGGCCGCGCCTCGGGACGATGCGGGTGACCGCGGTGTTCTCGAAGATCATCGCCCCCAGCTTCGCCACGACGTCACTGAGACCGCGCACCAGTCGCGCCGGGTCGATGCGCGCGCAGTGCGGTGAATACATCGCACCGAGAGCGCCGTCCACGCGCGCTTCGAGATCTGTCTCGTCCACCCATCGCAGGTCGTCGGCACCGATCCCGACCTCGCGCGCCGCGCTGATCTCTTTGGTGAGACGCGCAACTTGAACGTCACTTCGCGCGAACGTCATGGTGCCACCGTGGATGAAACGCGCGTCGATGCCATCGATGCGCGCGGCGGATCCAAGTCCGCTAACGGCCCCTTGCAGCAGTTGACGTTGATGGTCGAACGATTCGCGGCCGTAGCGACGGATGACGCTTCCGTTGCTGAGGGGAAAGAGGCCCGACGCCCAACCACCGTTGCGGCCCGAGGCGCCGAATCCGCAGACCTCCTTCTCGAGTACCGCGACTCGAAGGTCGGGATCGCGCCGTAGTAGTTCGCGCGCGGTCCACAGCCCGGTGAAGCCACCACCGACGATTGCCACGTCGACGTCCAAGTGCTGCGTGAGAGGCGCACGGGGCGTCACGGGTGACTCGAGCGACGACCACCACAGCGACTGCGATGGCGCCACGATCAGATGAACTTGACGGCTCCGGTGAAGACCTCGCGCATCGTGCCCACCATGAAGTCGATGTCGGCTCGCGTCGAGATCAGGGGTGGGGCGAGCTGGACCACCGGGTCGCCCCGGTCGTCGGAACGACAGATCAAGCCGCGCCGGAACATCTCGGGCGAGACGTAGCCGCGTAGGAGTCGTTCGGCGTCCTCGCCGGCCCAGGTCTCTTTGGTCTCTTGGTTCTTCACCAGTTCGACACCCCAGAAGTAGCCGGTGCCGCGCACGTCACCGACGATGGGAATGTCGCTCAAATCCAAAAGGCTCTGGCGGAAGTAGTCCTGGTTGGCCAGCACGTTCTCCAGCACCTTCTCGTTCTCCATGATCTCGATGCTCTTGAGGGCGACGGCACACGAGACCGGGTGACCGGACCAGGTGAAGCCGTGCACGAACGAGGTGTCGCCGTGCTGGAAGGGCTCGGCCAGGCGGTCCGAGACGATCATCGCGCCGAGCGGGGCGTAACCGGCGGTGATGCCCTTCGCGCACGTGATGATGTCGGGGACGTAGTCATACTTCTGACCACCAAACCAGGTGCCCAGTCGACCGAACGCGCAGATGACGTCGTCCGAGACGAGTATGACGCCGTAGCGGTCACAGATCTCACGAACTGACTGCCAGTAGTTCGGCGGGGGAGTGAAGCAACCACCGGCGTTCTGCACTGGCTCCAAGAAGACCGCCGCGACCGTCTCGGGGCCTTCGCGCAAGATGGCCTCTTCGATCTGGTGAGCCTGCCAGAGACCGAATGCTTCGAAGTCGTCGCCGTACTGCTCGGCACGATAGAAGTTGACCGCGGGCACCTTGACCGCGCCCGGGACGAGCGGCTCGAACGGCTGACGGTATCCCTCGAGCGACGTGATCGTCAAAGCGCCGAGCGTCGTGCCGTGATAAGCGACGTCGCGGCTGATGACCTTGTAGCGATCGGTGTCGCCGCGCATCTTGTGGTACTGACGCGCGAGTTTCCAGGCGCTCTCGTTCGCTTCGGCACCGCCCGAGGTGAAAAAGACTCGGTTGAGGTCACCGGGGGCGAGACTGGCGATCTTCTCCGCGAGTTCGATGGCCTTGGGGTGGGCGTAGGTCCACAGGGGGAAGAAGGCCATCGTCGTCATCTGCTCGGCCGCGGCCGCGGCGATGTCGGCACGTCCGTGTCCGAGCATGTTGGTGAAGAGTCCCGAGAGACCGTCGAAGTACTCGGTGCCGTTGGCGTCGTAGACCCGGGTTCCCTCGCCACGCACCATGATCGGTACTTCGTTGAGCTCGTCGTAGGCACCCATGCGTGACATCTGGAGCCACAGGTGGCGCCGAGCGCGC
Source organism: uncultured Acidimicrobiaceae bacterium (assembly GCA_963804325.1). Lineage (GTDB taxonomy): Bacteria > Actinomycetota > Acidimicrobiia > Acidimicrobiales > RAAP-2 > RAAP-2. The sequence goes on along the minus strand of CAWDPT010000009.1, from coordinate 588,666 downwards.
TCGGAGTAGTTATGACTCGCGTGTTTTTCGTCCGTGAATTCAATGCCGTCGCTAATGGTGTTCAGCGTCACTTGGTCCCCCATACGTATGTCTGCTTTGAAAGCTTCAAATACAGAAATGTTTCAACCTCGGTCACACCAGGAATGCTCCGAATCGAGTCATTCAAGAGGTGGACGAGCGCGTCGTCATCGACGGCGATGACCTCGGCGATGATGTCGAAGCTGCCGGCGGTCATGACGACGTAGTTCGCTTCGTCAATAGAAGCGATCTTGTCGGCGACGAGTCGAACGTCGCCGTGGACGCGAATGCCGATGAGTGCTTCGCGACCGTATCCGAGTTGCAACGGATCGGTGATGGCGACGATCTGCATGACGCCAGAGTCCTTCAGTCGCTGTACACGACGTCGCACACCGGCTTCGGAGAGTCCGACTTCATTCGCGATCGCGCCGTACGCGCGACGACCGTCGCGCTGGAGGTGACTGATGATCTGACGATCGATCGAGTCGAGACCATTTGGTGCGGACGAGATCAGTTCCGATGTCGAGCGCTCCGCGCTCTTTTTGGTCTGACGAAGTGGTTTGGTCGCTGGCATTGGTCACTCCCCTGCGCAGTAACCCGAAGGCCCCCGTGCTGCGGATAGAGACAGTATAGGGGGCTCGAGCGACGGAAAGAGGCGTTATTTTCACCAGAGGGGACTTATATCTTCAGTTTAGGTTGCGGGGCCCGGGCAATCTCTGGCAGAGTGGCTCAGGACTGCGCCACCAAGAGGTCCATAACGGGGAGGGTTTCATGCGTCGATTGGACAACTTTGTCGGGGGCGAGTCCGTCGCTCCCAAGAGCAAGAAGTACGTGGAACTGATCAACCCCGCGACCGGGGAGCCATTCGCTGAGATGCCGGTCTCGAACGCCGATGACGTCGACAACGCCCTGCAGATTGCGGACGCCGCGTTTCAGAGTTGGAAGCGCACGACGCCGTCGCAGCGCAGCCGCGCGCTCCAACAGATCGCCGACATCCTCGAGGCGCACGCCGACGAGCTCGTCGCCGTCGAAGCGGAGAACTGCGGGAAGATCATCGCCCTCACGATGAGCGAAGAGATTCCGCCGATGATCGATCAGATTCGTTTCTTCGCCGGTGCGGCTCGACTCTTGGAGGGCCGAGGTGCCGCGGAGTACATGGAGGGCATGACCAGTTACGTTCGCCGCGAACCGATCGGTGTGTGCGGTGCGGTGACGCCGTGGAACTATCCGATGATGATGGCGGTGTGGAAGTGGGCACCGGCGATCGCCGCGGGCAATACCATGGTCCTCAAGCCCGGCGATTCGACGCCGGCCTCGACGGTACTGATGGCCCAACTGATGGCCGAGGTCCTGCCCCCGGGTGTCTTCAACGTCGTGTGTGGCGACCGCGACACGGGTCGAGCGTTGGTCGAGCACGCCATACCGGCCATGGTGTCGGTCACCGGTTCGGTGCGCGCCGGCATGGAAGTCGCGTCAAGCGCGTCCCAGACACTGAAGCGGGTCCACCTCGAACTCGGCGGCAAGGCCCCGGTCATCGTCTTTGATGACGTCGATATCGCCTCGGCGGCGGAGAACATCGCCGTCGCCGGATACTTCAACGCCGGCCAGGACTGCACCGCGGCGACCCGCGTGCTCGCCGGACCGAAGGTCTACGGCGACTTCGTTGACGCACTCGCCGAGCAGGCGCGCAACACCGTCATCGGTCCACCCGACAACGACGACGCACTCTTTGGACCGGTCAACAACGTGAATCAGTTCCAGCGCGTCACCGGATTCCTCGGACGCGCTCCGGGGCACGCGTCGGTGGCGGCCGGTGGTCACCAGGTGGGCGAGGCCGGCTATTTCATCGAGCCGACGGTGGTCGCCGACCTACATCAGGACGACGAGATGATCCAAAGTGAGATCTTCGGACCGGTGATCACGGTGCAGAAGTTCAGCGACGAGGCCGAAGCGCTCGCCTGGGCCAACGGTGTCGACTACGGGCTGGCCTCGTCGGTGTGGACGAGCGATCACGGTCGCGCCATGCGATTCACCAGGGACCTCGACTTCGGGTGCGTGTGGGTGAACACCCACATACCGCTCGTCGCCGAGATGCCGCACGGCGGTTTCAAGAGGTCCGGATACGGCAAGGACCTCTCGATGTACGGCTTCGAGGACTACACGCGCGTTAAGCATGTGATGCACAACATCGAGGCGTGACGTTCGACTGAGGTTGTATCGAAGGTGTTCGAAGTAGTAACCGGGGGAGGAATGTTCATGACGAGTGACACGTTGACGACGAACGCGGCGTTGTCGCGTGGAGTCGTTTCTTCGCAACCCAACCCGCGCAATGAATCATGCCGTAGTATTTGGCGCATTCTCATCGGCGCCATCGGCGCGATGTCGCAAAGGGGGCAGTGTGTCATTGTTCGTTGAGCCGGCTAATCGGGCGCCGGAAAAAGGACTCAAGAGTGGCGCGTTAGGACTGATCTCCAGCACGGTGATCGGTATAGCGTCGACGGCACCCGCGTACAGTCTGGCCGCCACTCTGGGTTTCGTCGTCGTCGCGATTGGCGTCCAATCGCCGATCGTCACGGTTCTCGCGTTCGTGCCGATGTTCTTTGTCTCACTCGCCTTCCAGCAAATGAACAAGGCCGACCCTGACTGCGGCGCCAGCTTTACTTGGGCCACGCGCGCCTTCACTCCACGAGTTGGTTGGATGGGTGGTTGGGGCGTGCTCATGGCCGACCTCATCGTGATGGCGAGCCTCGCGCAGATCGCCGGTCAGTACGTCTTCGACCTCTTCAACGCCAACGGCATCGGCAACGACGCGTCGAGCGTATGGGTGTTGCTCGTGGGTATCGCCTGGATCGTCGCGATGACGTGGATCTGTTACGTCGGCATCGAGATTTCCGCCAACTTTCAGAAGGCGCTGCTCGGTGTTGAAGTGACCATGCTGATCGTCATGTCGGTATGGGCCCTCATCCGCGTGGGCAACGGTTCGGCGCCGGTCGGACACTTGGCCGTCTCGGGTTCGTGGTTCAATCCCTTCGCGATCAAACACTGGAGTGCCTTCGTCATTGGCCTCTCGGACATGCTCTTCATCTACTGGGGTTGGGACACGGCGCTTAACTTGAACGAGGAGTCGAAAGACGCCGAAAACATTCCGGGCAAGGCCGGCGTCTATTCGACGTTCGTACTGCTGGGGATCTACGCGCTGGTAATTCTCGCCACCCAGTCATTCGCCGGTATCGGTAGTCACGGCATCGGTCTCGGCAATCCGAACCATACGAATGACGTACTTTCCATCCTCGGTCCGGCGATCTTCGGTCACTCGACGTTGGCCTCGATCCTCGATCACCTCTTGCTCTTAATGGTCCTCTCCTCGGCGGCGGCCTCGACGCAGACGACGATCTTGCCTACGGCGCGAACGGTGCTCTCGATGTCGGTGCACAAGGCATTGCCCGACGTCTTCAAGAAGATGCACCGGCGATTCCTCACGCCGACCATCGCGACGGTCTCATTCGGCGTCGTCTCCATCGTGCTCTACGTCATCATGAACTCGATCTCCGCGGGCCACGTCATCGCAGACTCGGTCGACTCACTCGGAACGATGATCGCCTTCTACTACGGCCTCACCGGTTTCTCCTGCGTCTGGTACTACCGCAAGCAGCTCACGAAAAGTGTTCACAACTTCTTCGTTCAAGGTGTGATGCCGCTCATCGGCGGTGTGATCCTCTGGTACATCCTCGGCTGGACGTTCTGGTACTACTGGAATCCGGCGGAGAGCAATACGCACTTCGAGCTCTTCGGGCGCGAGATCGGCGGGACGTTCACGCTCGACGTTGGAGCTCTGTTGATCGGTCTCATCTTGATGTTCACGATGAACGCCTTCCGCCCGGCCTTCTTCCGCGGTCAGACATTGACGCGGAACTCGCCGACGCTGGTAACCGAAGAGTTCGTCACGCCGCCTGAACAGGTCGGCTGACGTGAGAAAGCAGGGACAATGACCAACAACCCACGCATCGTCGTCGGTGTCGACGGATCGGCACTCTCGACGAACGCACTCGAGTTCGCCATCGAGGAGACCCAACTGCGCCACGGGCACCTGCACGTCACCTACGCCTACCCCAGCATGGAGAAGCCGGTGACGGGTTCGACGGGCAAGGACTACTACGAACAGGTCGAAGCCGAGGCCCGCACGTTCATGGAAGGCATCATGTCGGGCGCGCCTTCCACGGAAGGGGTCGACGTCGAGTGGCTCGCCGTGCCGGGCAACCCCGCCGAAGTCCTCATCGAGGCCAGCAGCGGGGCGGCGTTGCTCGTGGTGGGTTCACGTGGCGTCGGAGGTTTCAAGGGACTCATGATGGGTTCGGTCTCCACGCAGTGCGTCCACCACTCGCACTGTCCGGTGCTCGTCGTTCGCGAAGACCACTAGACGCGCGACCCTGAGTGTTTCGAGCCATCGAGACTAAGCAACACGCGGTCCCGGCCAGTGGCTACGGTGGATGGGGCCCTAAAAACGAGAAAGGGTGATCAACGATGATCATCGGCGTACCAAAAGAGATCAAGACCGACGAGTATCGCGTGGCGCTGACGCCCGCCGGTGCCCGAGAGCTCAGCGGTGCCGGTCACCGAGTACTGATCGAACGAGGCGCCGGCGTCGGATCGTCAATCGTCGACGCCGACTACGTGGCCAATGGTGCGACCATCGTCGACTCGGCCGACGACGTCTGGGCCGAGAGCGATTTGCTGATGAAGGTGAAGGAGCCGGTCGCACCCGAGTACCGCCGTCTCAGCGCGCACAAGAACCAGGTGCTCTTCACGTACCTACACCTCGCCGCGTCGCGCGAATGCACCGACGCACTCGTCGCGGCGAACAACGTCGCCATCGCCTACGAGACCGTCCGGCTGCGCGACAACTCGTTGCCACTGCTCACGCCGATGAGCGAGGTGGCCGGTCGCATGGCGCCGCTGATGGCGGCGCACCACCTCATGCGCCCCGGCGGCGGACACGGGACGCTGATCAGCGGTGTGCCCGGCGTCGCCCCCGCCAACGTGGTCGTGATCGGTGCCGGTGTCTCGGGACTCGCGGCCGCGACGATGGCCGCCGGACTGCACGCGAACGTGAAGATCCTCGACCGCAACCTGGAACGTCTACGCCAGGTCGACATTCATTTCGACGGACGGGTGCAAACGATCGCGTCCTCGACCCTCGCGGTCGAAGAGGCCTGCTTGGAGGCGGACATCGTGATCGGCGCCGTGTTGGTCGTCGGGGCCAAAGCGCCCAAGCTCGTGAGCAACGACCTGGTCGCGCGGATGCGTCCCGGCTCGGTGTTGGTCGACATCTCGGTCGACCAGGGCGGATGCTTCGAAGCCACGCACCCGACGACGCACTCGGACCCCGTCTTCGAAGTGAACGGTTCGATCTTTTACTGCGTCGCGAACATGCCCGGCGCCTTTCCCTACACGTCGACCTACGCACTCGCCAACGCCACGTTGCCCTACGCCATGGAACTCGCTCGCCACGGATGGCGCGAGGCCGTGGTCGCCGATGACGCACTCGCCGAGGGCGTCAACGTCGTCGAGGGCGCCGTCACCTACGGACCGGTGGCCGAGTCGCTGGGCATGGCCTTCAGTCCACTACGCTCCTTGCTGTAATCGACGTCGGCCTGCTGGGCGAAGTGGCCGTGTTCGGAACTCTTGCTGTTGATACCTCACGGGGGATTTAATGTCGGACGCTTCAGTTAGTCACGTCGTTCACGCCGAAACACCCGATCCGCGTCGTTGGTTCGCGCTCGTCGTGATCGGCATCGCACAACTGATGGTGATCCTGGACGCCTCGATCGTGAACATCGCACTCCCGCACGCCTCTCTGCCCAAGGCGCTCGGCGGGTTGGCGATCGCTCAGAAGAACTACCAGTGGGCGATCACCGCCTACACCTTGACCTTCGGTGGATTCTTGCTGCTCGGTGGTCGAATCGGCGACTACGTGGGCCGCAAGAAGGCGTTCCTCATCGGACTGCTCGGCTTCGCGGGCGCCTCCTTGCTGGGTGGTCTCGCCCAGAACCAGCAGTGGCTCTTCGGCGCGCGCGCGTTACAGGGTCTCTTCGGCGCGCTCTTGGCACCGGCCGCGCTCTCACTGATCTCGGTGACGTTCACCGACTCCAAGGAGCGGGCCCGGGCCTTCGGCGTCTACGGCGCACTCTCGGGCGTCGGCGGCGCGATCGGTCTCATCGCGGGAGGTCTCCTCACGCAGTACCTGTCATGGCGCTGGTGTCTCTTCGTCAACACGCCTATGGCGATCATCGCGTTCTCGTTGGCCGTGCCCAACGTCCGCGAATCCAAGGTCGAGGGCCATCCGCACTACGACGTCTTCGGCGCACTGGCGGCGACGGCGGGCATGCTGAGTGTTGTCTTCGGCGTCTCCCAGGCGTCGACCCCCGGAAAAGGCTGGGGCTCCACCAGCGCGTGGCCCTATATGGCCCTCGGCGCGGTCTTGCTGGCGATTTTCTTCATCATCGAGAGCCGCATCAAGGAGCCGCTGCTGCCACTACGTCTGATCACCGATCGCGTGCGCGCCGGCGCGTTCTTAGCGCAGCTCTTCGTGGGTCTCGGACTCTTCGGGATGTTCCTCTTCATGACGTTCTATTTTCAAGACATCGAGCAGTACTCGGCGGTGAAGACCGGACTGTTGTTCATGCCCTTCTCGATCGGCATCATCCTCGCGGCCGGACTCACCAGTCAGTTACTGCCCAAGATCGGACCGCGACCGCTGGCGACGATCGGCAACCTGATGGCCGCCTTCGGGCTCCTCTATCTCTCGTTCATCAAGGTCGACAGTTCGTACGTGACGAGCGTGATGCCCGCGATGATCGTGACCAGTCTGGGACTCGGCGTCGCGTTCGTGTCGATCGCCTCGACGGCGCTCTTCAACGTGCGACCCGGGGACACCGGGGCTGCGTCGGCGGTGTTGACGACGTCCCAACAGATCGGTGGATCGTTCGGAACGGCGATCTCGAACACGATCGTCGTCTCGAGCGGGACGGCGTTCTTCGTGGCCGCCATGAAGGCTCACCACGTCATTCGGACCAAAGCCCTTTCGCTATTGAGTGCGCAGTCGCACGTCCACGGCTACGACGAGTCGTTCCGATTCGGCGCCCTCATGCTCTTCATCGCCGCGCTGGTCTTCTTCGGGTTGGTGAACATCGACCGAGACCATCTCGGCCAACACGACGAAGTAGCGCCCGAGGCCTACCCCGCCTCGACGTAAGGGCAGTGGCGACAGCCACTCTCACAGCAGTAGCCGCGCGCCAGGTGTGTGGCCGCGGTCAGAACCATGAGACCGGACGATGGGTCGCGGTACGTCGAATCGCCAGCGTTGGTCGCGGCTTCGTGGGCGGCGACGATCGCTTCGTAGTCCGAACGCGACGGATCACATCGGCTGGAATGCGGCCGCGGGACCGAAGTGCTCATCGAGCCAACCTAACGGTGGCTATTCGTCGATTCGCAGGACGACTTTGCCGAACTTTCCAGGTCGCGCGAAGTACTGGTAGGCCTGGTTCACGTCTTCCAACGCGAAGCTCTGGGCCACGGGCACGTGCACTTCGCCGGTGCGCCATCGGGGGATGAGCGTCTGGGCGACGCGATCGGCGACCTCACCTTTCTCTTTGCGTGAGCGCGAACGAAGCGTCGAGCCGGTCAACGTCGAACGGGTGCCCATGAACGCGCGAAGGTCGATGTCGACGCGACTGCCGCCGCCGGAGATGCCGATCACCACGACGCGCGCGTGGAAATTGAGGAGTCCCTGGGCGACGCTCAGGTGCACCGCACCGACCAGTTCGAGGATGACGTCAACGCGACCGACACCGCCGACGTCATCGAGCGTCACCGTCTCATCGGCGCCGCACTCGCGGAGTCGTTCGTGGTGCTCGTTCGTTCGCGTGACGGCGATCACGTGCGCGCCGAGTGCGTGCGCGATCTGCACCGCGGCGATCCCGACACCTCCGGTCGCGCCGGAGATCAACACCCGTTCGCCGGCGCCGAGGTGGCCCTGGGTCACGAGGGCGTCGTGAGCCGTCGTGAAGGCCTCGGGAAAGCCGCCCGCCTGATCCCAGTTGACGTGGTCGGGCACGAAGAGCAGGTGTTCGCTCGGTACGAGGCAGTGGGTCGCCTGCGCACCGCCTCCGACGATCGCACAGACCCGGCGGCCGAGCAGTGGTTCGTGCACCCGCTCTCCGACGGCGCTGACGACGCCGGCGAGCTCCATACCCGGGATGTCCACGGGCCATCCCTCGGGAGCGGGGTAGTGGCCGTCGCGTTGCATGAGGTCGGCTGCGTTGATGCCGGCGCCGCGGACCGCGACGATCACGTCGTTCGGACCGGGATTGGGGGTCTCACGCTCCTGGACTTCGAGGTTCCCATCGTTGATGACGACGCAGCGCACCCGTGCAGCCTACGGCGCAGCGTGATCGGGGTCATCCGTTAGTGTCGCGGAATGACCATTTATGACATCCCCGTGCACACCCTCGACGGTGAGGCGAGTTCGTTGGCGCCCTTCGTCGGCAAGACCGTCCTCGTCGTCAACGTCGCCTCCAAGTGCGGCCTCACGCCGCAGTACGAAGGACTGGAGCAACTGCAAAAGACCTACGAGGACCGCGGCTTCAGCGTCGTCGGTTTCCCGTGCAACCAGTTCGCGGGTCAAGAGCCCGGGTCGGCCGAAGAGATCCAGACGTTCTGCTCGACGACCTACGGAGTGACCTTCCCGCTCTTCGAGAAGATCGACGTCAACGGCGAGGACCAGAGTCCGATCTACGCCGAGCTGAACAAGACGACCGACGCCGAGGGCTACTCCGGTGACATTCGATGGAACTTCGAGAAGTTCCTCATCGCCCCCGACGCTTCGGTGCAGCGATTCTCTCCAACGGTGACGCCGGAGGACCCCATCCTCGTCGGCGCAATCGAAGCGGCCTTGAGCTAACCGAGACCGATCGTGCGATGGAGTCGCACGTAGGTGGGCTCGAAGCCGTAGCCCAGCCAGTAGTTCCTCGCCCGACGGTTCGTCACGCGCCAGTTCGTTTCCACGTATTCGAAACCAGCGCCGCGCGCGTCGCTCAGCGCGGCGTCGACCATGGCCGTGCCGACACCAAGGTGTCGGTGGGCCGCGTCGACCGTGACCGCGCTGAGGTGCAACGTGTGCTCGAACGAACCGCGTCGGTGGGGAAGTGGGAACGTGATGCACTGGGCCACGGCGTCGCCGCCGATCTCCACGACGTAGTGGTGCACGTCCGGTTCCGCGAGGGTCTCCAAGAGATCCTCGCGCTTGGACGAATGGTCGAGCCCGATGGAGAAGCTCGGTCCCACGCGCTGGACGGCGTCGAGTTCGTCATCCAGGGCGACCGCGATCTCGATGTCCTCGACACCGCCGCGACGAAGGCGGTAACCCTCGGGCAGTTCGTGATCGATGTGATCATCGAGTTTCAGGACGCCGCGCATGTGCATGCGCGCGAAGCCCATCTCGTACCAGGGTTGGGTCGAGGCGATGTCGTCGATGGTCCACACGTAGTGCTCGAGGGCGCCGCGCTCGATCCACGTCGCTCCAGCAGCACTGTAGAGGTCGCTCAAGATGTCGGTCGTGTCGAAGGAGACTCCGTCGGGACCGATCCACACGCCGTTGCCGTAGACCTCGCTCTCCAGCAGTGCGCCGTAGAGGTGTCCGACGATGGCACCGTCGTTCTCGGCGATCCACGTTTGATCGGTTGCCCGGTTCAACGAATCTGCGAACAGCGGGGTCGAGATGAGGGGATTGACCAACGGTTGAATCCGCGCGTCGAGTGCCAATCGCTCGACCACGCGCGCGACGACGGGCTCGACGTCACCCGATTCCAGTTGGCGTACGTTCGTCATTGTTCAACCCTACGTGTCGCGTGTGCCAGAGTTGCCGGGTGAGTATCGCGGCGACGTTGTTCGACATGGACGGTCTCTTGATCGATTCCGAGGTCCTGTGGCACCAGGCCGAGGTGGAGATACTCGGCGCCCTCGGCGTCCCGATCTTCGAGACCTCGACGCGATCGACGAAGGGGATATTCATCGATGAGGTGGTAGCGAACTGGTACGCACTCCACCCCTGGAGTGGACCGAGCATCACCGAAGTCGTCGACATGCTCGCCAATCGCGTCGGATCGTTGGTGGAGACCGAAGGCCGCCTCCTACCCGGGGCGATTCGCGCGATTGATCTGACGAGTGAGCGCGGCCCCATTGCACTCGCGAGCTCGACGCCGCTCGCGTTGATCCATCGCTGCCTCGAACACTTCGAACTATCCGATCGATTCATGTCGGTCCACTCCGCGCAGTTCGAGCCGTACGGAAAGCCTCACCCCGGCGTCTTTCTCACCGCGGCGTCATCGCTGGGCATCGAACCGACTCGTTGCCTGGTCCTGGAAGACTCCGCCGCCGGCGTCATCGCCGCGCGCGCCGCCAGCATGAGCGTGGTCGCGGTGCCGACGCCGGAGGACCGCTCCGATGCCGCGTTCCAGATCGCCGATCTGGTGCTGGACACGCTCGACGACCTTTCGCCCGACTGGCTCGACGAACGCTACGCGTGAAGGTCCTTGGTAAAGCGGTGGGACTGCGGGTGGCAGAAGACGCCGGCCGGGTACTGGTCGATCTCCGTCCAACCGTTGGTGCGATAGAGCGCCAGGGCCTCGGGTTGGGCCGGTCCGGTTTCGAGATAGAGGGCGACGTAGCCGAGCTCTCGCGCCTTGGACTCGATCTCGTTCATCAGCACGAGTCCAATTCCTTCGCGACGTAGGTCGGGTCGCACCCACAGACGCTTGACTTCGGCGAAGCGAAGCGATGGATCCGCGATCGAGCGAAGTCCGACGCCGCCCATGAGGTGGCGCTCGTGGCGCGCGACGAGAAAGAGTCCTTGGGGCGGGCGCAACTCGTCGACGCTCAGGTGGGCGTCGTCACCGCCGCCGCCGTAGCGCTGTTGGAGTTCGTCGCTCGCCGCGTGCAAGATCGCGAGCGCGCCACTCGTGTCGATGGACTCAGCGACGATGGTTACGGAAATCACGTGGACATCGTAGGGGTCGGTTCAAAGCGCGTGGGCCGTTAACTACGATGGACTAAAAGGAGACTTGTGTTTCGCCCCGTCAGCGCCGAACTTGATTTTGTGGCTCTCGAAGAAGCCGAATTGGCCCGCTGGCGGGAGAACGACGTCTTCGATCGTTCGATGAAGCTCCGCGAGGGCGCCGAGCCGTGGGTCTTCTACGAGGGTCCTCCCACCGCGAACGGTAAGCCCGGACTGCATCACGTGTGGGCCCGGGTCTACAAGGACCTCTTCTGTCGCTACCAGACGATGCAGGGCCGCTACGTCGCGCGCCGTGCCGGTTGGGACACCCACGGTCTCCCGGTCGAGGTCCAGGTGGAGAAGCAACTCGGTATCTCGGGCAAGAAGGCGATCGTCGAACAGGTCGGTATCGAGGAGTTCACGCGACTGTGTCGTGAATCGGTCCTCACGTTCGTCGGCGACTTCGAGCGGCTCACCGAGCGCATCGGGTATTGGACCGACATGGAGCACGCGTACTACACGTTCCACAAGGAGTACGTCGAGTCGGTGTGGTGGCACCTCCAACAACTCTTCGAGCACGGGCTCCTCTACGAGGACCTCAAGGTCATCCCATACTGCCCGCGATGCGGCACCGCGCTGTCGAGCCACGAGCTCGGTCAGCCCGAGGTCTACACCGACGAAGTCGACGAGAGCGCGTACGTGCGCCTGTTGATCACCGACGCCGACCACCACGAGATCGGCGGCGCCACGCACCTGGCCGTGTGGACGACGACGCCATGGACGCTCCTGTCGAACGTGGCCGTGGCCGTCAACCCCGAGATCACCTATGCGGTCGTCGACGGCACCGTCGTGGCTGCCGAGCTCGTCGAGTCGGTCTACGGCACCGACGTAACGCCGAGCGCGACCTTCCCGGGGAGCGCGTTGGCCGGCGTGCACTACGAACGACCGTTCACGGACGCCGCCTTGCCCGAGGGTGTCGAGGCCAACTATGTCGTCTTGGCGGACTACGTGACGATCGAAGAAGGTACCGGACTCGTCCATCAGGCGCCGGCCTTCGGTGAGATCGACCGTCAAGTCGCGCGTGACTACGGACTGCCCACGCTCAATCCCGTCGGTCCGGATGGCAAGTTCACCTCGGAGATTCCCTGGCTCGAGGGCCAAGACGTCCGTGAGGCGAACCACGTGATCAACGACGAACTCGAGCGCCGCGGCACGCTCATGCGTCGACTCGACTACGTTCACTCACTTCCGCACTGCTGGCGCTGCGGGACGGTCCTCATCTATTGGGGCAAACCGAGTTGGTACGTCGCGACGAGCAAGTTTCGCGAGCAGTTGCTCGCCGAGAACGCGACGATCGATTGGCACCCCGAACACATCCGCGACGGTCGCTTCGGCAACTGGCTGGACAACAACGTCGACTGGGCGCTCTCGCGCGATCGTTTCTGGGGAACGCCGCTGCCGATCTGGCGCTGTCCCGACGATCACTTCACGTGCGTCGGCTCATTGGCGGAACTCGGGGCGCTCGCCGGGCGTGACCTCGGCGACCTCGATCCGCATCGTCCGGGCATCGACGAGGTCGTCGTGCCCTGTCGCACGTGCGCCAAAGAGGCCCGCCGCGTCGAGCCCGTCATCGACGCCTGGTTCGACGCCGGGTCGATGCCCGCCGCCCAGGTGGGCTATCCACATGTCGAGGGCAGCGCCGAGGCGATGCAGTTCCCGGCACAGCTCATCGTCGAGGCGATCGACCAGACCCGGGGTTGGTTCTACACGTTGCTCGCGGTCAATACCTTGGTCTTCGGGGCCAAGCCCTACGAGCACGTGCTGTGCCTCGGCCACATCGTTGACGAGAACGGCAAGAAGATGAGCAAGTCGGTGGGCAACGTCATCGACCCGTGGGAGGTGTTGAACACCCGAGGCGCCGATCCACTGCGTTGGTGGATGTTCTCGCAGGGCTCGCCGTGGACCTCGACGCGTACGAGCCTCGGGGCGATCGATGCCTCACTTCGCGAGACGCTCGCCACGCTCTGGAACTCCTTCAGCTTCTTCACCTTGTACGCCTCGATCAATAACTTCGATCCCTCGGACCCCGAGATTCCGGCACCCGAGAATCGAGCCGCCATCGACCAGTGGATACTCTCTCGTCTCGAGAGCGTGACGGTCGCGGTGACCAGTGCGCTCGACGGCTACGAGCCGCTCGGTGGCACCGATGCGCTGAGCGAACTGATCGACGACCTGTCCAATTGGTACGTGCGACGAACGCGACGGCGCTTTTGGCGCACCGACCCCAACGCACCGCGATCCGACTCACTGGCCGCGCAGGCGACGCTGCTCGACGTTTTGCAACGAGTGACGTTCCTCCTCGCGCCGTTCTGTCCGTTCATCGCCGAACGTCTCTACGCCGAACTGTTCGACGTCGCACCAACGGACTCGGTCCACCTGACCGACTGGCCGACCGGCGATCCGGCGCGTCGCAACGTCGCGCTCGAAGAGTCGATGGCCGTGGCGCGACGACTCACGTCGCTCGGTCGCGCCGCGCGCGCCGAAGCGGGCGTGAAGGTGCGCCAACCGCTGGCGCGAGCACTGGTCTTCTTGCCGTCGCTCTCGTCTATGCCGCCCGCCGGGGTCGTGGAGGACGAACTCAACGTGGATCACCTGGAGTACGCGACGGACCTCGCGAACGTGTTGTCCTTCGAACTGGTGCCGAATTTCCGTAGCGTCGGGCCTCGACTCGGTGAGGCGGTGAAGGAGTTGAAGCCAGCGCTTGCGGCGCTCGATTCCGTCGCCGCGGCCGAGACACTCGAGTCGGGCGGGTCGATCGGTGTCACGCTCTCGTCGGGGTCCTTCGAACTGACCTCTGAGGACATCGAACTGCGCGTGAAGGGTGAAGAGGGCTACGCGGTCTCGCGTGACGGCGGTGAAGTCATCGCCCTGGACTTGACAATGACCGATGACCTGCGTCGTCGGGGCTATCTGCGCGACGTCATTCGCCAGGTGCAGGACCTGCGCAAGAACTCCGGCTTCGACGTCGCCGATCGCATCGTGCTCCACGTCTCGGGCATCGACGACCTCGCTGACGGATTCGCGAACCTGGCGAGTGAGGTGCTGGCCGTCGAAGTGGTCACCGGGACGGGCTGGGGCGAGGGAACGGTCTTAGAGCTCGACGACGGACGCGACGCGAGGGCCTGGGTCGCGAAGGACTAGCGCGGCGAATTGAGCTTCGTGAGGAGCGTCGCGAGCGTCGCGCGCTCGATCTCGGTCAGTTGCTTCGCCAAGCTTTCGTCGAGGTACTCGAGGTGGACGTTGAGCGCTTGGTCCAATTTCGCATTACCGGCGTCGGTGATCGCGACGTGAATCGCTCGTCGGTCACTCGGGCAGCTCTGGCGCGAGACGAGTCCGGCCTCTTCGATGCGGTCAACGAGTCGTGTCGTGCCGCCGCTCGAGTGCACGATCGCGTCGGCGATCTCGTTCATCTTCAAACGACCAACGGGGGAGCGGCGTAGTTGTAACAGCACGTCGAACCAGGCGAGGGGAAGCTCACACTCGGCCTCTAACTCCAGGCCCAAAGAGCGCGAGAGCCGGGCGTTCGTCTCGAGCAAGAGTCCGAAGAGTTGGACCTTCTCGTCCCCCGAGGGGCAGGGGCTGGTCTGTGAACTCATGCGGAAAGTATAGCATATGCTTCGTTTAGCAATTACTGCTTGACAAGTAGTTGCATAAGCAAGTATACTTACGGGAGCACAGTACGTGTCTAGAAAATAGGAGATTTGAAATGACGAGTTCCCCCACCACAGAGGTTGTCACCAGCAACCTGCCCACCGCCGGCACCTACAACATCGACGCCGTGCACTCTACCGTTGGCTTCGTAGCGCGCCACCTCGTGGCCTCCAAGGTCCGCGGCCGTTTCACCGACTTCGCCGGTGCGATCACCATCGGCGACACGCCGGAGACGTCCAGCGTGCAAGCGACCGTCCAGGCCGCGAGCATCACGACGGACAACGAGATGCGCGATGCACACCTCAAGAGCCCGGACTTCCTTGAGTTCGAGACCTACCCGACGCTGACGCTCACGTCCACCAAGGTGAGCGCCAAGGGTGACAACTACGAGGTTGTCGCCGACCTCACCATCAAGGGCATCACCAAGTCAGTCACGTTCGACCTCGAGTACCTCGGTACCGGTCCCTCGATGACCCCTGGTGTCTCGGTCACCGGCTTTGAGGCCAGCGCCGAGTTCGACCGCCGTGACTTCGGGATCACCTTCGGCAGTTCGCTGGAGAACGGTGCCATGGTCGTCGGCAACAAGATCGTCATCGAGCTCGCCGTCGAGGCGCACCAAGCGATCTAAAGACTCAGCGCAGTGCGAACGCCGGGGACTACGTCCCCGGCGTTTTGCTCGTTACGATGGGTTATGGCAGAAAACCAGAAGGGCAAGGGCGTCAAGTCCACGATTGGCGTGCTCGGCGCCCTGGCCTCGATCATCTCGGTCTGGTGGTTCGCCCTGCGCCCTCGTCGCAAACATCGCGACGAATAATCGCCGGCCGCGAGCCGGTTGCGTCGGAAGAGGCCGTTAGCGTTACGACATGGCTTCTGCGTCGTTCGCGCCGCTTCGTCACCGGAGTTTCGCCCTCTCACTGACGTCTTCGTTCGTCTCCTCGACGGGGACCTGGATGCAGACCGTGGCGTTGGGCGTCTATCTGACCGAGACGACGCACGACGCGCTGTGGCTCGGACTGTTGACCGTGTGTGCGTGGACGCCGGCGTTGATCGGCGCGCCGTTGGGTGGCGTCATCGCCGATCGCGTCGTGCGCCAGCGCTGGATTCAGGCCAACAACTTGGTGATGGCACTCACCGCGAGCGCACTCGCGACCGCCGAGTTGACCCATCACCTCACGCCGCAGTTGGCCTGTTACCTCGCCATCGTCGAAGGGCTCGCCGGCTCGGCGTCGTGGGCGGCGTGGCAGTCGCTGCTCCCGGACCTCGTCGACCGCGACGAGGTCTTCGCCGCGGTCTCTCTCTCCTCGGCGCAGTTCAACCTCGGTCGGATCATCGGACCACTGCTCGCCGGCGTGACGCTCGCCGTCACCTCACCGGGCATCTGCTTTGCGATCAATGCCGCATCGTTCGTGTTCGTCATCATCATGTTCTCCTTCGTTCGCTCGGCGCCGCGGCCCAAGCCGACGACGTCGATCCGGATCTGGTTCGAGACGAAGCACGGCGCGAAACGGGCGTGGGCCGTGAAGGGCTGTCGCTATCCGATCATCGGTGTCGGGACCGTCGCATTGATCGCCAGTCCCTTCATCGCGCTCGTACCGGCCATGGCGATCCAGACGTTGCACGCCGGCAAAACCGGCGTGGCGTGGCTCGTCGCGGCCCAGGGCGTCGGGGCCGTCATCGGAGCGGTGACGTTGCCGGCCGTCGCTCGACGCACATCGCGCATCGCAGTTCTTCGCGGTTCACTCGCGAGTGTCGCCGTCGCGCTCGCACTCTACGGAATGAGTCACACCTTGACGTTCGCGGTCGCGTCGTTGGTGTTGCTCGGCGGGGCCTACGTCGGTACGTTGACCGGACTGAACACCGCGGTGCAGTTGCACGCGCCGACCAGCGAACGCTCACGCATACTGTCTCTCTACACGCTCTCGCTCTCGATCTTCTATCCGCTCGGTGCCCTCGTGCAGGCGGCCTTCGCCCGCTCCTGGGGCGTTCGCCCGGTCACCGTCGTCGACGCGATTCTCTTGGCGCTGGTCCTCGGGATCGTCACGATTTGGCGCCCGGACTTCTGGCGTGAGATCGCCGTGACGCCGAATGAGCCCGTGGGATTGCTGGCAGACTAGACAGATGCCATTCACCGCTATTAATCCCGCCACCGAAGAGTTCGTCGCCGAATTCGACGCCCACAGCGACGCCGACGTCGAGCGGGCCTTGGCCCACGCGGCCAGCGCCTTCGAGGCGTGGCGCGCGACGTCGGTCGCCGACCGCGCGCACTTGATGATCCGCGCCGCCGAGATGCTCGAAAGTGAGATCCCCGTCGTCGCTGAACTCCTGACGAGCGAGATGGGCAAGACCTTCACCGCCGCCAAGGGCGAAGTCGCCAAGTGTGCCTTCACGATGCGTTACTACGCCGAACACGCCGAGGCGATGTTGCGCGACGAGAGCGTCTCGACGAGCGGTTCGCGTAGCGGCATTCGTTACGACCCGATCGGCGCCGTGTTGGCCGTGATGCCCTGGAACTACCCGCTCTGGCAGTTCATCCGGGTCGCCGCACCGACCGTCATGGCCGGCAACGTGATGGTCCTCAAGCACGCCTCGAACGTGCCGGGATGCGCCAAGTTCATCGAGGACCTCTTCACGCGCTCGGGATTTCCGAAGGGGGTCGTGACGACGCTCTTCGTGAGTCACGACCAGATTCCGCGCATCATCGCGGACCCGCGTATCGCCGCCGTCACGCTCACCGGTTCGGACCGCGCGGGCCGTTCGGTCGCCGAGATCGCCGGACAGCACCTGAAGAAGTCCGTGCTCGAGTTGGGCGGATCGGATCCCTTCATCGTGGCCAGTTCGGCCGACATGGATGCGACGGTGCCGCTGGCGGTGACCGCTCGGCTTCAGAACAACGGTCAGTCCTGCATCGCCTCCAAGCGTTTCATCGTCGTTCGCGAGCGCGCCGATGAGTTCATCGAGAAGTTCGTCGAGGCGATGGCCGCGGTCCCAACCGGCGATCCGATGGACCCCGCGACGGTGTTGGGACCGGTCGTCAGTCGTGGCCAACTGGACGAGTTGACGGCCCAAGTGGCGGACTCGATCGCCAAGGGCGCGGTCGCTCGAACCGGTGGCGCGCCGTTGGCGCGGCGCGGCTACTACTTTCCCGCGACGGTCTTGACCGATGTGCCGACCGACTCACGCGCCGGTAGCGAAGAACTCTTCGGCCCGGTCGCCGTCGTCGAAGTCGTCGACGACCTCGACGCCGCCATCGCCTTCGCGAACGCGACGCCGTGGGGCCTCGGGGGCGCCATCCACGCCACGGACCAAAAGGAGATCGACGCCGCCATCGCCGGGCTCGACGTCGGCATGGTCTTCGCCAACTCGATCGTCGCTTCCATGCCCGAACTGCCGTTCGGCGGGACCAAGGAGTCGGGCTTCGGTCGTGAACTGGGCGAGTTCGGCGTGCGTGAGTTCACGAACGTCAAGTCCTTCTACGTGGCGTGAGTCGGTACTACTTCGACCACGCGGCGTCGGCGCCGCGGCGCGACGAGGTCGCCGACGCGATGGCGCCGTGGCAGCGTGGCGTCGTCGGCAATCCCTCGGGCTCGCACAAGGCCGCCCGTGACGCGCGTCGAGCGGTCGAAGAGGCGCGCGACGAGGTCGCGTCCTTTGTCGGGGCCAAGCCGGGTGGTGTCATCTTCACGGGGGGCGGCACCGAATCGTGCGACCTCGCGATCGCCGGCGTGGCCAGTCACCATCGTCGAAGCCACGAGCGCACGGAGATCTTGATCAGTCGCATCGAGCACCACGCCGTGAGCGACGCCGCCGAGAAGATGGCGCGCGACTTCGACGACGTGCGCGTGGGCTACATCGACGTCGACCACGACGGCATCGTGGAACTCGATTCACTCATGTCGCTGCTGAGTGACGACACGGCGATCGTGAGCGTCATGGCGGCCAACAATGAAACCGGTGTCCGCCAACCGCTCGACGGCGTCAGCGCCCTATCGAAGTCGATCATCCCCGGCGGCGTTCTCACGCACACCGACGCCATCGCGGCCGCGTCCTGGGTACCGCTCGCGGCCATGACCGCCACCATTGACATGATCTCAATCTGCGCGCACAAGATCGGCGGACCGGTCAACTCCGGCGCGTTGATACTGCGCGGCGATTTCGAGCTCGATGCGGTCATCCCGGGCGGGGGACAAGAGCGTGGGCGACGCGGCGGCACCGTCGACGTCGCCGCGGCCGTCGGCCTCGCCGCGGCAGCGCGAGTCACGCTGAAGGAGTTGGCCGAGGTGAACGACCGGGTGCTCGATCTCCAGGAGAAACTGGTCGCCGCGGTGAGTCTCATTCCCGGTTGTCAGGTAACGGGACGAGAGGCCCTGCGCGTGCCGGGAACGGTGCACGTCACCTTCGACGACCTCGCCAGCGACGAGCTGCTGTTCTTGTTGGATCAAGAGGGCGTTTGCGCATCGGCGGCCGCGAGTTGCTCGAGTGGCGCGGCGAGCCCCAGTCACGTCTTAGCCGCGATGGGCGTCTCACACGAGCGTGCCCGCGGATCCCTGCGTCTCTCGATGGGGGCCGAGACGACCGACGACGACGTCGACGCCGTCATCACGATCCTTTCGGGCGTGGTCTACCGTCTGCGCAGCGAGTCATAGGCGACTGGCAGACTAGGACGGTGAAAGTCCTAGTCGCCATGAGTGGCGGGGTCGATTCGTCGGTCGCCGCTGGTCTCTTGATCGAGCAGGGTCACGACGTGGTGGGTGCCACGCTGAAGCTCTGGGGCGGGGTCTCGGACTCGGGATGCTGCTCGGTCGCGGACGTGGACGACGCGCGTCGGGTCGCCCAGACGCTCGGCATTGACCACCACGTCTTCAACTACACCGAAGAGTTCGAACGCCACGTCGTCGCACCGTTCGTCGAGGCCTACGCCGCCGGACGGTCGCCGAACCCGTGCATCGAGTGCAACCGACACATCAAGTTCGACTTGCTGTTCGATCGCGCGCGCCGACTCGGCTTTGACGCTGTCGCGACCGGTCATCACGCTCAAGTCATGGACCGCGACGGCGTCCACTATCTCGTTCGCGGTGCCGATGACCAGAAGGACCAGAGCTACGTGCTCGGTTACCTCGGCGAAGACCAACTCGCCACTCTGCTCCTCCCCATCGGCGCCATGAACAAGTCCGAGGTCCGCAGCCACGCCGAGCGACTGGGCCTGCGAACGTGGGACAAGCCCGATAGCCAAGACGTCTGTTTCATCGAGGCGTCCAAGGGCCGCGAGGTCTTCTTGCGCCAGCGCATCGACTTGACGCCGGCCGTGATCGTCGACCGCGAGAGTGGCGAGACGATCGGCACCACCCAAGGTGCCGAGTTGATGACCGTGGGCCAGCGCCGCGGCGTCCTCCCGGCGCGCGACGGTGAGCGACGCTTCGTCGCCAACGTCGATCTCGGAGCACGACGAGTCGAAGTCGGTCGACTCGAGGACATCCTCATCAATGAGATCGCGCTCGACGAGTCGTCGCTGACCTTCTCGCACGACGAACTCGTCGACGGCTCCGCGGTGCTCGCCCAGTGGAGTGCGCACGGCGTCGCCCAGAGCGCGACGTTGCGTCGCGGGGCGCGTTGGCGACTCGAACTGGACGTTCCCGCGCGTCCGGTCGCCGCCGGACAGTCGGTCGTCTTCTATCGCGCGAATGAACCCACGATCGTCGAAGGTGCCGCGATCGTCGCAGTGTCGTGAAGCCGGCCGAGCGCGCCGCGCGACTGCGCGTCGAGATCGCCGCGCACAACGAGGCGTACCACGTGCTCGACGCGCCGACGATCCCCGACGCCGATTACGACGCGCTGGTTCGCGAACTTCGCGCCATTGAGGCCGAGCATCCCGAACTGAACGTGGAGGACTCCGTCTCGCACAAGGTCGGCGCCCCGGCGTCGACGCTGTTCACGCCGGTGACGCACGCCGAACCGATGTTGAGCCTCGACAACGTCTTCGACGTCGCCGAGTTGCGCGCCTGGAGCGAACGCGCGGCGAAGACGCTGGGCGTCTCGGCCGAGGACGTGGTCTTCGTCGTCGAGCCGAAGATCGACGGACTGGCCCTCTCGATCGAATACGTCGACGGCGTACTGGTGCGCGCCGCGACGCGCGGTGACGGTCGCATCGGGGAGGACGTGACCGAGAACGTTCGACGGATCGCCAACGTTCCCCAGACGCTCTCGGGCAACGTGCGCGCACGCGTGGAGGTTCGCGGCGAGGTCTTCCTGGCGAAGTCCGACTTCGTCGAGATGAATCACCGTCAGCGCGAGGCCGGCCAAAAGGAGTTCGCCAATCCACGCAACGCCGCCGCGGGCAGCCTGCGCCAAAAGGACCCTTCGGTGACGGCGAGTCGTCCACTGTCCTTTCTCTCGTACCAACTGGTCGAGCTCGTTGGTCCCTCGCGCTTCACGCGCTACGTCGAGACGATCACGCAACTCGCCGACTGGGGATTTCTCACCGCAACCGAGACGACGACCGAAGTCGGCGCGACGGCGATGATCGCTCGAAGCGACTGGTTCGAAGAGCACCGCCATGAACTGCGCTACCAGATCGACGGCATCGTCGTGAAGGTCGATGACCTGGCGCAGCGCCAACGGCTGGGATTCACGAGTCGGGCGCCGCGCTGGGCCATCGCGAGGAAGCTTCCGCCGGAGGAGCGAACGACGCGACTGCTCAACATCGAGGTCTCGGTGGGTCGCACTGGCCGAGTGACGCCCTTCGCCGTGCTCGAACCGGTGGTGGTCGCCGGGTCGACCGTCTCGATGGCGACACTGCACAACCAAGACCAGGTGAAGGCGAAGGACGTGCGCCCCGGCGATCTCGTCATCGTTCGAAAGGCCGGTGACGTGATACCCGAAGTCGTCAGCGCCGTGATCGAGGCGGGACGTCGCCGAAAGCCACCGTGGAAGTTCCCGACGACCTGTCCGGACTGCGGCAGCGTGCTCGAACGAGTCGGCGAAGAGAGCGACACGTACTGCGTCAATCCGGCCTGTCCCGCGCAACAGCTCCAACAGATCGTGCACTTCGCTTCTCGGGGCGCCCTCGATATCGAAGGCCTCGGAGAACAGCGCGTCGCCCAGCTCTTTAACGTCGGCTTGATCAGTGACGTCGCCGACCTCTTCTCGC
The DNA here is from genome assembly GCA_963804325.1 of uncultured Acidimicrobiaceae bacterium. Classification (GTDB taxonomy): domain Bacteria; phylum Actinomycetota; class Acidimicrobiia; order Acidimicrobiales; family RAAP-2; genus RAAP-2. The sequence continues at coordinate 566,743 of CAWDPT010000009.1, read as the reverse complement.
TGCGCGTGCCCGACCTCGCCGATCTCGAGGGCCTCGGTGAACTGTCGGCGACGTCACTGGTCCGGGCGATCGACGGCGCCAAGTCGATGCCCCTGAGTCGACTCCTCGTCGCCTTGGGCATCCGACACGTCGGTCCGGTCGCGGCGCGCGAGTTGGCGGGGGCCTTTCACAGCTATCGGGCGCTCGAGGCGGCCTCACTCGAAGAACTCGCCGGCGTCGCGGGCGTCGGGCCGGTGATCGCGGCGTCGGTCGTGGCGTACTTGTCCGAAGAGGAGAACGTCGAGCGCGCTCGTCGATTCGAAGCCGACGGGCTTTCGATGCTCGAACCACGGACCGTTTCGTCACTGGCCCAGACCTTGGCCGAGCGGGCCGTCGTCGTCACCGGCGCCGTCGAGGGCTACACGCGCGACGGTGCGGAAGAGGCCATCGTCGCGCGCGGCGGTACGTCCCCGGGGTCGGTGTCGAAAAAGACGTACTGCGTCGTCGTCGGCGAGGCACCGGGCGCGTCGAAGCTCACCAAGGCACGCGATCTCGCGATCCCGATGGTGCCGGCGGCCGAGTTCGAGATCCTTCTCGACACCGGCTCGTGGCGCACCGTGCTCGCCTGAGACCGAATCGGTATGGTTATGAGGAGATATGCCGCCGCCGACCTTCGCTAACGGACACCTTCTGGTCAATCGCTACCGGATCCAGGAGCTCCTGGGCATCGGCGACACGGCCGAGGTCTATTTAGCCGACGACCAGTCGCTCCAACGCTCCGTCGTTGTGAAGGTGTTGTTGCCGCGACTCGCCGGCCACGAGGACGTCCGTCGCGCCTTCCGTGAACGGATCATCAAGGCGGCCACGCTGAGTCACTCGCACCTCGCGCGGGTCTTCGACGGCGGACAAGAGTCCGGTTCGATCTTCATGATCTGTGAGTACCTGAGCGGCGGTTCGCTCGAAGACGTGCTCTCGAGTGGGCGCACGCTGAGCGTGGACGACGGTGCACGACTCGGTCGCGACGTCGGCAGCGCGCTGGCCTACGTGCACGAGAACGGCATGGTGCACGGCGCGCTCTCGCCGTCGAAGTTGTTACTGGACGACGAAGGTCGCGTGCGCGTCAGTGACATCGCTCTGGCCGGCATCGGCAACGAGTACCGCGAGCGCGTGACGCTCGAGGACGTCCGCTTCCTCAGTCCCGAGCAGGCGATCGGGGATCCGGCCAATGCCCGTAGTGACGTCTACGCGCTGGCGCTGATCCTCTATGAAGCGGTGACCGGCATCACGCCCTTCGACGGCGTCACGCCCGAGGCGGTACTGCGTTCGCGCATCAACGCGTCGTTGCCGATGCGACCGGAACTCGGCACCCTCGACATGATCCTCGCCCAGGCGGCGGTCTCGGATCCGTTGCAGCGGCTCGACGCCGAACAGTTCGCGAGCCGTCTAGGCGCGGTCGTGAGCGACTTCGCGCCCCTCGTCATTCCTCCGGTCGGGGGAGAGGTGCCGCTCCTGAGTCAGTACCGACCGTCCGAGCCGCGCAACTCGGTCGGCTTTCGCCCTCCGTCACCCGACCAGATCACCGGCGCGACGGCCGTCGTTTCGTCCATCGGTCGCACGGGCGCGCCACGGCACGCCCGACCGGCCGATGAGTGGGTGACCACGAACGCGCCCGTCGGCCGCGCGCGAAGTGCCCGGAGCGAGTTCGACGACATGGAGTACGGACGACTGCCGCCATCTCGTCGACTGGTGTTCCTGGTCGCCGCGCTGGTCCTGCTCGTGGTGGCGATCGGCGGGGGTATCGCCTGGAAGGTCGGGCTCTTCACCTCGAACAACTCGGTCCCGAACTTCGTCGGCGTCAACTTGGGCGAGTACCAAGACGCCAGCTTCACCAGTAACGCCGGCATCGTGAGTCTGCGTTCGACGGTCAAGGCCGACGGCTTCGTCGTCGATATCACTCACAAGTACTCCGCCAGCGCCAAGAGTGGCACGATCATCGCCCAGACCCCGGCCTTCAACACCGAGGCCAAGAGCGGTCAGGTGATCACGGTCACCGTTTCGGACGGCGTGCAGACCGTACGGATACCGCCGAGCATCATCGGCGAGACCTGCAATGAGGCGACGCCGAAACTGAAGCGCCTGCACCTCGTCGTCACGTGCCCAGCCAACCAGATGGTCGCGAGCGCGACGGCGCCGGTCGGTCGCATCGCGCGCGTCGTGAACGGTGCCGGCCACGCGATCACGACGGCCGCCGTTCACTCGACCGTGGTCCTGGAGCGAAGCACCGGTCCCGCGACCTCGACCACGACGACGACGGCGCCGACAACGGGCACGACCACGACGACGATCGCCGCCGCGACCTTGGTCGCGGTGCCGAACGTCGTCGGCATGGACGAGGCGCAGGTCCGCGCCGCGATGACCGCGGCCGACCTCTACTACTCGACCACCGGGCCGGGCGCCAGCGCGACGGCGCCCACGTGGACGAAGGTCGTCTCGGAGAGCCCGGTCGCCGGCACCATGGTGAAGAAGCTCTCCAAGGTGACGTTGACCGTCACCAAATGAGCGCGGGGTGCGACCTCTGCGAGGCGGCCGTGATCACGACGCGGTACTTCGAGGATGAGGACTGCTGGATCGCGGACTGCGAGATCTGTCTCGTGCCGATGGTGGTGTGGCGAACGCACGACGCCGCGCCGCCCGATGAGGTGAGGGAACGGCTGCAGGCCGCGCTACGCGTCGTCGCCGAGGCCGAATTCGGTGATGGCAACTGGTCCTACGACGACCACATGCGCAACATCCCCGACCATTACCACGCGCACGCCCGGCCGCCGTACTTCTGGCGTCGGGGCCAGACTCGCTAGCCCTCGCGCTTCATTACAATCGGGTCACCACATTCTTCAAAGGGGTCACCATGGGTGCGCTGGACGGTCGCGTAGCAATCATCACCGGAGCCGGTCGCGGCATCGGGCGAGAGCACGCGCTGCTCTTCGCCCACGAGGGCGCCAAGGTCGTCGTCAATGACCTCGGCGGTGCACTGGACGGTTCCAGTCACGCCGCCTCGCCGGCCGAAGAGGTCGTCGCCGAGATCAAAGCCATGGGCGGCGAGGCCACGGCGAATCACGACAACGTCGCGGAGTGGGAAGGCGGACAGCGCCTCGTCCAGTGCGCACTGGACAACTACGGGGCCTTGCACGTGTTGGTGAACAATGCCGGCATCCTGCGCGACCGTGTACTCGTGAACCTCAGCGAAGAGGATTGGGACTCGGTCATCAACGTCCACCTGAAGGGCCACTTCGTGCCCACGCGCCACGCGGCGAACTACTGGCGCGAGGAGGCCAAAGCCGGCAATCCCGTCAAGGCCGCGATCATCAACACGTCGTCGACGTCGGGCCTCTTGGGGAACATCGGTCAGTCGAACTACGGCGCCGCGAAGGCCGGCATCGCCGCCTTCACGGTGATCATCGCCGAGGAGCTCGGTCGTTACGGCGTTCGCGCCAACGCAATCGCGCCGGCCGCGCGAACGCGCATGACCGAGTCCACGCCCGGTCTGTCGGACCACGTCGTCGCGCCGAGCGACGCGTCGGTCTTTGACACCTGGGACCCGGCCAACATCTCGCCGCTGGTCGCGGCCCTCGCGATGGAGGACTGCGACATCACCGGTCAGGTCTTCTTCGTCCAGGGCGGCACCGTGCGCAAGTTCCAGAACTGGACGATGACCGCGACGCTCGAGAAGAACGATCGCTGGTCGGTGGCCGAACTGGCCGAGCAACTGCCCACTCTGTTGCAGTGAGCGATACGCGCCCCGGGGCGCACGTCGATCGCGAGGACGCCGACGGACTACTGAACGCGCGCACCGACCCCGGTTCGGGCGCCTTCGGCACGCTCGGCACCGAAGCGGGCAGCGACCTCAACTGGTTCTCGTTGTTGCGCCACCGCGCCCAGGCCCGCGCCGAAGGTTCTTCGCGCTACCAGTGGTGGGTCCTGTGGTCCCTGCTCGCCGGACTCTTCGCGCTGAACTTCACCTTCACGGTGTTCATCGTCGCCCTGCCGACGGTCGCCGCCCAGTTCCACACCAGCGTGACGGTGCTCACCTGGACGATGGTCGGGCCGCTCCTCGCCTACGGACTCGCCGCGCCGATCCTCGGCAAGACCGGCGACATCTACGGGCACCGCCGTCTCTACCTGTTCGGTCTGTTGGGCGCGATGGTCTCGGCCCTGCTCACCGCTCTCGCGCACAACGTCGACATGCTGTTGTTCGCGCGCACCCTCGACGGTGTGCAGGGCGCCGCCACGGGGACCGCGTCAGGCGCCTTGATCAACTCGGTCTTCGGTCGCGAGGAGCGGGTCAAGGCGATGGGGTGGTGGAGCCTCGTCGGCGCCGGGGGACCGGTCATCGGGGTCTCGCTCGGCGCCCCGATCATCGCGGCGTTCGGTTGGCGAGCTCTCTTCTGGTTCCAGTTGGTGCTGATCGTCGTGGCCTTCGCGGTCGTGTCGATCGTGTTGCCCAAACGCCGGGGACTCGACCACGAAGAGGCCGAGAAGAAGGCGCGCGCTCGACGCGAGTTCAAGGAGATGGACTGGATCGGCAGCTGGTCGCTCTCGATCGCCGTGACGGCCGTCATGCTCGGCCTCTCGATCGGCCCGAGCGTCGGGTGGACGAGCGTCTGGTGCCTCGGTACCTTCACGCTCTCGGTGGTGATGACCGTCGCCTTCATCCACCGGATACGCACCGCGGAGCATCCGCTGATTCCGGCCGAGTACTTCCATCGACGGAACTTCGTGATGCCGATGGTCCTTCGCGCGGCGGCGAACTTCGCGTACTTCGGGGCGTTCTTCCTCTTTCCGCTGTTGATGGAACAGGGCTACGGCTACTCGATCCCGCGCGTCGGGGCACTCGCCATCGCTCGGCCCATCACCTTCTCGCTCTGTTCGCCGATCGCCGGCTACGTGGCGGTTCGAATCGGTGAGCGCGTGAGCGCCATCGCCGGCGCGACCTTCCTCACGGCGTCGCTCGCCGCCTTCGCACTGTTGCAACCGAGTTCTAGCGCGTGGATCGTCGCCATCGCCCTCGCGCTCTCGGGGTTGGGCATGGGCGTCGCCCTGCCCTCATCGAGTTCGGTGATGGCCAATGAGGTGAAGACCAATGAGTTCGGCGTCATGTCGGCGGCCCAGATGCTCGCGATGCAAGTCGGCGAGGTGGCCGGTATCCAGGTACTCGAAACGGTGCAGCAGGCGTTGGTCCGCCGACGCGGATTGCTGCACGCGAAGCCGGGTCCCGCGCTCCTCGACACCTTCCATCTACCGTTCCTCATCGGCGCGTGCGTCGGCACACTCGGGCTGTTCGCGTCGCTCTTCATCCGCTCGATTCCGCGTGAGCGCGCGAAAAAGGTGCTCGCACCCGACCGGTAGTCTTTAGACCTATGACCGACGACATTCTGCCCGGCTGCGAACCCTTTTCCTCCCCCGGAAACTCGATGGGAGTCCTGATATTGCACGGATTCACCGGTAATCCCTACTCGATGCGTCCGCTCGCGCAGCGTTGCGCGGAGGTCGGCTACAGCGTCGAGTTACCACGTCTCCCGGGTCACGGTACCTCCTTGGGCGACCTCGTGGCGCGTCGATGGTCCGACTTCGTCGAGGTCGCGCTCGCCACCTACGACCAGCTCGCCGAACGCTGCGACACGGTCGCCGTGGTCGGTCTCTCGGTCGGCGGCGCACTCACCGCGCTGATCGCCGAAGAGCGTCCCGATGTCGCGGGCTGCGTCTTCATCAATCCGATGCTCAAGGGTCCTGGCGCGGAGCTGGAGCAGGGTCTCAAAGAGCTGATCGACTCGGGTCTCGACGTAATGGCGACCGACGGCGGCTCTGACATCAAGAAGGAAGGCACCACCGAGGCCAAGTACGAAGGGTGGCCGCTTCGTTCGCTCCAGAGTGTCATCGACGGCGTCATGATCGTCAACGCCAATCTCTCGTCGATCACCGCGCCAAGCCTGTTGCTCTCGAGCCGCGAAGACCACACCGTGGCGCCCGACAACGGTGACGAGATCGTCAACAAGTCCTCCGGTCCCGTCGAGCGCATCTGGCTCGAGGAGTCCTACCACGTAGCGACGTTGGACAACGATCAGGAACTGGTCGAGCGTGCGACCCTCGAGTTCCTCGCAAAGGTCTTGGGGTAATGCCGAGTCTTCGCCGCGAGGACGTCGCGCACGTCGCCAAGTTGGCCCGTCTGACGATGAGTGAGGCGGAACTCGACAAGTTCACCGAGCAACTCGGGCAGGTCCTCGAGCACGCCAGTGACATGAACGCCCTCGATCTCGACGGTGTCATCGCGACGGCGCACCCGTTCGGACTCATCAACGTCGTGCGTGAGGACGTCCGACGACCCAGTCTCGATCACGACGTCGTGATCGCCATGGCGCCCGACGCCGACGACGGTCGCTTCGCGGTGCCCCGCATCTTGGGCGAGGCGCCGTGAGGTCCGTTCGCCAGACCGCGCTCGACGTCCAGAGCGGTCACGCGAGCGCGCTCTCGGTGCTCGAAGGGTCACTCGCTGCGATCCGAGCGCGCAACGATGACCTCAACGTCTTCCTCTACGTCGACGAAGAAGGCGCGCGCGCGGCGGCGCGCGCCGTCGACGAACGCGTCGCTCGCGGCGAGAACGTCGGAGCCCTCGCCGGCGTGCCGGTCGCGCTGAAGGACAATCTCTGTCAGACGGACATCCCGACGACCTGCTCGTCCAAGATCCTCGAAGGGTGGCGACCGCCCTACAACGCGACGGTCGTGGACCGACTCCTCCTCGCCGGCGCCGTACCCGTGGGCAAGACGAACCTCGACGAATTCGCCATGGGTTCGTCGACCGAGAACTCGGCCTTCGGTCCGACGAAGAACCCCCTCGACACGACGCGCGTTCCGGGCGGATCGTCCGGCGGATCGGCCGCCGCGGTGGCGGCCAATATGACGCCGCTCGCCCTGGGCAGTGACACCGGCGGTTCGATCCGTCAGCCGGCGGCGCTGTGCGGACTCATCGGCGTCAAGCCCACCTACGGTCTCGTCTCGCGCTACGGTCTCATCGCCTTCGCGAGCTCGCTCGATCAGATCGGTCCGCTTACCAAGACGGTGGGTGACGCCGCGATGGCGCTCGAGGCCATCGCCGGGCACGACCCCCTGGACTCGACCTCGCTGCCCGAGCCCTCCCCGTCGCTGGTCGCCCACGTCGATGACGGCGTCGCCGGCAAACGTATCGGCGTCGTTCGCGAGCTGATCGACGGCGCCGACGACGAGGTCGTGGCCGCCGTCGAGCGAGCCATTGCCGTTCTCAAGGACGCCGGCGCCACGATCGTGGAGCTCTCGGTGCCCGAGTTCCGCTTGGGACTGAGTGCCTACTACCTCATCGCCCCGGCCGAGGCGTCGAGCAACCTCGCGCGCTTCGACGGTGTTCGCTACGGACTGCGCGTCGACGCCGGCGACGTCACCGCGATGATGGAGGCGACGCGCACCGCCGGCTTCGGCGAAGAGGTCAAACGACGCATCATGCTCGGCACCTACGCGCTCTCGGCCGGGTACTACGACGCCTACTACGGACAGGCCTTGAAAGTACGCACGCTCACCATCGAGGCGTTCCGTCGCGCCTATCGCGAGGCCGACCTGCTGATCGGCGCGACGACGCCGTCGGTCGCCTTCGAGTTTGGTTCCAAGACCGCCGATCCGATGGCGATGTACCTCTCGGACGTCTTCACCATCCCGAGCAATCTCTCGGGCGAACCGGCGATCTCGATTCCCTTCGGGACCGGCGAAGCCGGACTGCCGATCGGGGTGCAGTTGCTCGGACCGGGCCGCAGTGAGGCGCAACTGTTCGCGGGCGCGCGCGTCCTCGAGATCGCCGACGGTCGACCATGACCTTGCCCGACGGCTGGGAGATGGTGGTCGGGCTCGAGGTCCACACGGAGCTCAAGACCAATACCAAGATGTTCTGCGGCTGCGCGAACGCCTTTGGCGCCGCACCGAACACGAACGTCTGCCCGGTCTGCCTGGGACTACCGGGTTCGTTGCCGGTCTTGAACGTGCGCGCCGTCGAGTTGGCGATGGCGATCGGGACCGCGCTGCACAGCACGATCTCGCCGTCGACGTTCCACCGCAAGAACTACTTCTATCCCGACATGCCCAAGGACTTTCAGATCAGTCAGTACGACCTGCCGATCAACGCCGGCGGCTACCTCGACCTGCCCGATGGCTCGCGGGTCACGATCGAGCGGGCCCACCTCGAAGAGGACACCGGCAAGTCGACGCACCTCGGGGGCAGCGGCCGCATCCACGGGGCCGACCGATCGCTCGTGGACTACAACCGTTCGGGCGTGCCGTTGGTCGAGATCGTGTCGGGGCCCGACATTCGCAGTTCGGCCCAGGCGCGCACCTACGCCGCGGAGCTGCGTGGCATCTTGATCGCCACGGGCGCCTCGGACGGACGGATGGAAGAAGGCTCGATGCGCATCGACGCCAACGTCTCGGTGCGCCGAGCGGGCGAACCCTTTGGCACGCGCTGTGAGATCAAGAACCTGAACTCGTTGCGCAGCCTGGTGCGCGCGATTGACTTCGAGGCCGCCCGTCAGGTCGAACTCCTCGAAGGTGGCGGCACGGTGCGTCAAGAGACTCGCCACTGGGACGAGAACCTCGGTTCGACCTCGACGATGCGTGTGAAGGAAGAGGCCGACGACTACCGCTACTTCCGCGAACCCGATCTGGTCGACCTCGTCCCGGATCAGGCCTGGCAGGACCGGGTCCGTGCCGGCCTGAAGCCGATGCCGGCCGAGCGCCGCGCGACGCTCTCGGAGCGCCTGCGAAGTCCGTCGCCCGCGTTGCTCGACGCTCTGGAGGTGGTCATCGACCTCGGTCTCGACGACTACGTCGTCGGCGCCCTCGACGCGGGAATCGACGCCGATCTCTCCTTCGCGCGCGCCGCGAACGAGATCGCCGGAGACCTCGAGCACGCCGACAACTTGAGCATCGCGTCCTACGTCGCGACGTTGCAGATGGAGCGTAGCGGCGAACTATCGGCGACCCAAGCCAAAGCCGTCCTCGTCGAGATTCTGGTGAACGGGGGAGAGCCGGTAGCGGTTGCCAAGAGCAAGGGATTCGAGCGACTCGCCTCGGGCGCGCTGGGCGAGGTCGTGGCCCAGTTGATCGACGAGCACCCCGATGAGTGGTCGCGGTATCGCGACGGCGACGAGAAGCTGGCGCAGTTCTTCATCGGCCAGGTCATGAAGCTCACCAAGGGTCAGGCGAACGGTAAAGAGGTCATCGCCGAACTCCAAGCTCGGCGCTGAGCGCTGTCGACGTCACCTTCGTCGCGTAACGAAGTAGTTTTCTCTGATGCGCCGCATCCCTCTCGTCGTAGCGGTGGTACTGGTGGCGAGCGGGTACGCCGCGAGCGTCGGCGGGGCCGATACCACGACCACGACGACGACGTCACCGGCCACGACCACCACCGTGGTGCACCGTCGAGTTGCGGCGTTGACCGGACTGCCCGATCCGACCGCCGTCACGAAGCGCCGATCGGCCCTCACGATCAAGATGGACAACACGCCCCAGGCCCATCCGCAGTACGCGATCAACGAAGCCGACGTGGTGTACGAAGAGATCGTCGAGGGCGGCATCACCCGGCTGGCCGCTATCTTCAACTCCCATCTGCCGACCAAGGTCGGACCCGTCCGGTCGGTTCGGCGCACCGATCGCGAGATCGTCTTTCCCATCGGTGGGATCTTCGCCTTCTCCGGCGGTGCCCAGTACGCGATCACCAGCATCGAGACGGCGCCGGTGAAGTTGATCGACCAGTCGAACGCCGGCGCGGCGATGTTCCGTGACCCCACGCGTCCTCCACCGCACAACCTGTTCGCCAACGCCGTCCTCCTGATGAAAGAGGGTGGCAAGGTCCACACGCCCCCGGCGCTCTTCACCTACGTGAGCCAGAACGCGCCGGCGCTCGGCGCACCGGTCGGATCGTTCACCGTCAACTTCGGATCCGGATTCGCGACGGCGTATCAGTGGGACGCCACGACCCACGACTGGCTGCGCTCGATCTTCGGGGCGCCGGACATCACGGCGACCGGCGTGCGCGTCGCGCCGACGAACGTGATCGTGATGAGCGTCAAGTACTACGGCGGTGTTGGCGTCGAGGGCTCCTACGCCCAGATGGTCGGATCCGGCCCGGTCGAGATATTCTCCGACGGACGACTGCAGAAGGGAACGTGGTTCCGACGCAACATCCACCTTCGAACGGCCTATCGTTCCGCGTCGGGCAAGGTCATCGCGCTTCGTCCCGGTCAGACCTGGGTCGAACTGCTCGCGGTGGGCGAGACGGTGAGCGTCTACGCGCACCCGTAGTTCGTCGCTGAGCGTTCAGCGCGTTCCCTAGACTTCCTCCATGACGATCCACCCCACCCCACGAAGTACCGACGTCACGCTCGGCAAGAGTCGCGCCCCCGCGCGTTCGATGTTGCGCGCGATGGGCCTCACCGACGATGACATGGTCAAGCCCCAGATCGGCGTCGCGTCGAGTTGGAATGAGGTCACCCCGTGCAACCTGCCACTGGATCGATTGGCCAAGCGCGCCAAGGTCGCCGTGCGCGACGCCGGTGGCGTGCCCTTCGAATTCGTGACCATCGCGGTCTCTGACGGCATCTCGATGGGACATGAAGGGATGCGGGCGTCCCTCGTCTCGCGAGAGATCATTGCGGACTCCGTCGAATGCGTCATGCACGCTGAGCGATTCGACGCGATGGTGAACTTGGCCGGCTGCGATAAGTCTCTGCCGGGAATGCTCATGGCCGCCGCCCGCCTCAACGTGCCGAGCGTCTTTCTCTACGGCGGCACGATCATGCCCGGCCAACTCGACGGCAACGCCCTCGACATCACCTCGGTCTTCGAGGCCGTCGGCGCCAACGCCGTCGGCGCCATCAGCGACGAGGAGTTGACTGCGATCGAGTGCGCGGCCTGCCCGGGCGAGGGCAGTTGCGCCGGGATGTTCACCGCCAACACGATGGCGAGTGTCGGAGAAGCACTCGGCATGTCGCTCCTCGGAAGTGCCTCGGTGCCGTCAATCGATTCGCGACGTGACCAGTACGCCTACGACTCGGGAGTGGCGGTACTCAACCTCCTCGATCTCGGTATCAACGCGCGCCAGATCATGACCAAGCCGGCCTTCGAGAACGCGATCGCGGTCGTCATGGCCCTCGGTGGTTCGACCAACGCCGTCTTGCACCTGCTCGCGATCGCGCATGAAGCGCGCGTCGATCTAGAACTCGACGACTTCAACAGGGTTGCCGCCCGCGTTCCCCACATCGCCGACATGAAACCGCACGGCCGATTCCACATGAGCGACCTCGACAAGGTTGGCGGCGTGCCGGTCGTCTTGCAACATCTCCTCGACCACGATCTCTTGCACGGCGACGTCATGACCGTGTCGGGTAAGACCATGGCCGAGAGCTTGGCGGACTTCCACGCGCGCACCCCCGACGGCGAAGTGGTGCACGATGTGGCGCGCCCACTACACGACCGCGGGGGGATCGCGGTCTTGCGGGGATCGCTCGCACCCCAGGGAGCGGTCGTGAAGGTCGCCGGCATCGACCAACTGCAGTTCGAAGGTCGAGCGCGGGTCTTCGACGGCGAAGAGGCGGCACTCGTGGCGATCTTGGCCAACGAGATCGAACCGGGGACCGTGCTCGTTATCCGCTACGAAGGACCCAAGGCCGGACCGGGGATGCGCGAGATGCTCATGGTCACCGGCGCCATGAAGGGCGTCGGTCGCGGCGGTGACTGCGCGCTGATCACCGACGGTCGCTTCAGTGGTGGCACGCACGGATTCTGCGTGGGTCACGTCGCTCCCGAGGCCCTGGACGGGGGACCGATCGCGCTGGTGCGTGATGGCGATCGAATCGTCATCGACGTCGAGTCACTGTCGATCGACCTCGACGTCGACGCGGTCGAGCTGGCCGAACGCGCGAAGCACGTCGCACCGTTCGTCCCTCGCTACTCCACGGGTGTGCTCGAGAAATTCGCTCGAATGACCCAGGGCGCTGAGAAAGGGGCCGTCACCACGAGGTAGTCGCCTTGTTTCGTCGTGTCAGATGTGCTTAGATGAAGACGTGACGACCCGTAACGAAATTATTCTGGTGGTAGTAGGCGCGCGGCGCCGGTAGTCACGCTCACACGTACTCCGGAGGCCTCCCAAACATGGGAGGCCTTTTTGCTTATCTAAGAACAAAGGAACATTGTGCAACTCACAGGAGCGCAAGCACTCATCAGGAGCCTCGAACAAGAGGGCGTCGACACGATCTTCGGGCTGCCCGGTGGCGCCATCCTCCCCGTCTACGACCCGCTCCTCGACTCCTCCATCCGCCACATTCTCGTGCGTCATGAACAAGGCGCCGGCCACATGGCCGAGGGCTACGCATTGGCGACCGGTCGACCGGGTGTCGCGATGGTCACCAGTGGCCCCGGGGCGACGAACATCGTCACGCCGATCGGTAACGCGCACATGGACTCGACGCCGCTCGTCGTGATCACCGGCCAGGTGGCGACCGCCTCCATCGGCACCGACGCCTTTCAGGAGTGCGACATCACCGGTATCACCATGGGGATCACGAAGCACAACTTCCTGGTCCAGTCGGCCCAGGAGATCCCGCGCGCCGTGGCGGCGGCCTTCCACCTGGCGACGACCGGTCGTCCGGGTCCGGTCTTGATCGACGTGCCCAAGGACGTCACCCAGTCGATGATGGACTGGTGGTATCCCGCCAGCATCGAAGAGTTCGACCTGCCGGGCTATCGCCCCGAGGTCGAGCTCGATCTCGTCGCCGTGGACCGAGCGGTGGCGCTCATCGGCGAGGCCGAGCGTCCGGTGCTCTACGTCGGCGGTGGCACGCTGAAGTCGCACGCGGCCGAGGAGTTGCTGGCCTTCGCCGAGCGCACGGGAATGCCGGTCGTGACCACGTTGATGGCTCGCGGGGCGTTTCCGGATTCACACGAACAACACCTCGGCATGCCCGGCATGCACGGCATGTATACCGCGGTCACCGCCATTCAAAAGAGCGATCTACTGATCTCGCTCGGCGCCCGTTTCGATGACCGGGTGACCGGGAAGATCCCGGCCTTCGCCGCTGGCGCCAAGGTGATTCACGTCGACATCGACAAGGCCGAGTTCAACAAGGTCCGACGCGCCGACGTCGCGATCCAGAGCAACGTCGCCGCCGTGCTCACCGCCTTCGACGCCGCCCAGGCGACACCGCGCAACCTCGACGTCTGGTGGAAGACCATCAATGACTGGCGCGATCAGTACCCATTGGTCTACGACGAACCGACGACCGAGGGTCCCCTTCGACCCCAGCACGTCATCGAAGCGATCGCCGCCAAGGCCGCGCCGGGCACGATCGTCGCGGCCGGTGTCGGCCAGCACCAGATGTGGGCCTCACAGCATTGGAAGTTCGAAGAGCCCGGTACCTGGATCAACTCGGGGGGAGCGGGCACGATGGGTTTTGGCGTCCCGGCCGCCATCGGCGCAAAGGTCGGTCGACCGGACCGCACCGTCTGGTGCATCGACGGCGATGGATGCTTCCAGATGACGGCGCAGGAGTTGACGACGGCTCGCTCCGAGGGAATCCCGATCAAGGTGGCGATCCTCAACAACGCCTACCTGGGCATGGTGCGCCAGTGGCAAGAGATGTTCTACGAGGAGCGTTACTCCGAGGTCTATCTCAGTGCCGACCTCCCGGACTACGTGAAGTGGGCCGAAGCGATGGGCTGCGTCGGTCTTCGCGCGCGCACGCTCAAAGAGATGCACGAAGTGATCGACGAGGCGAACTCGATCAACGACGTGCCGGTCGTCATCGATTTTCGCACGGACGCCCAAGAGAAGGTCTTCCCGATGGTCGCCGCGGGCGCGAGCAACGACGACATCCTCGTGCACCCTCTGCAGCGAGGTGAGCGTCGATGAGCCCTCCCGAACCGTATCTGGGCGAGGTCTCGCGCACCCCGGTGCGCCACCACATCCTCTCGGTGCTCGTCGAGAACAAGGCCGGAGTGTTGGCGCGCATCGCCGGGCTCTTCGCTCGTCGTGGCTTCAACATCTACTCACTGGCCGTCGCACCGGCCGAGAGCCACGCGCGATTCTCGCGCGTCACGATCGTCGTCGACGCCGAGTCGGCCCCACTCGAACAGATCGTCGGCCAGCTCGACAAACTCGTCAACGTCGTGGCGATCAGTGACCTCGCGCCGCGCGACGCCGTGGAGCGCGAACTTCTGCTCGCGACGCTGCCGCTCGACTACAAGCATCGACCGGCGATGCTCGACACGATCACGGACGCGGGTGCGGCGATCGTCGACGTCGGACCGACGTCGGTCACCGTGATGCTCGCCGGGACGCCGAGCGCGTGCGATGAACTGGAACGGGCCCTGGAGGTCTTTACCGGGGTCGAACTCCATCGAACCGGTCGCGTGGCACTCCCTAGACTGAGCTGACCGAAAACCCACGATCAAAACAATGAAGGACTCCCCATGACCACGATGTACTACGAAGCCGACGCGAAGCCCGAGCTCTTGAAGTCCAAGAAGATCGCCATCTTGGGCTACGGATCCCAGGGTCACGCCCACGCGTTGAACCTCCACGACAGCGGTTATGACGTTCGCGTCGGACTGCGAAACGACTCCTCGTCCATTGCCAAGGCCGAGGACTCGGGGCTTCGCGTGCTTTCGATTGGTGACGCCTGCGCCGAGGCCGACGTCATCATGGTGCTCGTGCCCGACACCGAACAGAAGAAGACCTACGACGCGGAGATCGCGCCGCAGCTCAGCGCCGGCAAGTGTCTGCTCTTCGCGCACGGATTCAACATCCGCTTCGACCTGATCAAGCCGCCGGCCGACGTCGACGTCGCGATGGTCGCCCCGAAGGGCCCGGGTCACCTCGTGCGCCGCACGTACCTCGAGGGCGGCGGCGTGCCGTCACTCGTCGCCGTGGAGCAAGACGCCACCGGCCACGCCCACGAGATCGCTCTGGCGTACGCACACGGCATCGGTGCCACACGCGCCGGCGTGCTCGAGACGACGTTCACCGAAGAGACCGAGACCGACCTCTTCGGCGAGCAGGCCGTCCTGTGCGGCGGCGTCACGGCACTGGTGCAGGCGGGCTACGAGACGCTCGTCGAGGCGGGCTACCAACCGGAGAGCGCCTACTTCGAGTGTCTTCACGAACTGAAGTTGATCGTCGACCTGATGTACGAAGAGGGGATCACCGGCATGCGCTTCAGCGTCTCGGACACCGCCGAGTACGGCGACCTCACCCGAGGACCGCGCGTCATCAACGAATCGGTGAAGAGAGAGATGAAGCAGATCCTCACCGAGATCCAGGATGGAACCTTCGCTGCCGAATGGATCTTGGAGAACGAGATCGGGCGCCCGCGCTATCGCGAGCTGCGCGATGCCGGCAAGAGGCACCCGATCGAGGACATCGGCAAGAAGCTTCGCGCCATGATGCCCTTCGTCTCGGCGGGCAAACAGAAGGTCTCGGACGTCTCCGGCGGGGACACGGATTGAACGCCAGTTTTGTCCGTCGTCTCGTCTCGGCGAGCGACGTGTGGCGATAGATGCCTCGATTCGAGGTCTCGTGGCCCTACACCGGAATGAAGTCGGCGTTCATGTCTCTCGATGGGACTGAGGGTGTGTTCGGTGTGACGAAGAAGGCCGAGTGGGAAGCGGTGCCTCGCGCGGGAGTCGGACAGCATCTCGTGCGTTTCTCCATCGGGTGGAGGGGACCGGTCCAGGGCAATCCAAAGGACAAGTTCGCGATGGTGGGCAGCCTCCATAAGCATTTCTTCGACGTGCAAAGCACTGGTGTCTCGGCCTGCCATGTTGGCGTTGCGGACCACATGTTCCTCGCTGTCTCGGGTGAACGCGCGACGTCGTACGTCATGGAGTTCGATCTACCGAGTACCGCGCAGGACGACTTCGCTCGATCCCTCGAAAAGGTCGGCGGCGAGAGGGCGAAACACCCGTGGTACGACGAAGACAAAAAGGCGTTCAATGAAGACGTCTCCCTAGTCGGAAGCACGATGAGGATCGCCTTCAACAGAGTCGAGAGCTGATCGGTTCTGCGCGATAACGAAGAGCATCTGACTCAGCGAATGCGCCGGATGAATCTCAGGTGCCGATAGAGGACAACTCAGCTAATACGGGACCCCACGTCTCTTCGAGCCACTTTGATGGCTCGCGCTGGGACGATCGAGCCATCACGGTGTGGACGCCGACGGCCGAGAGCCTTCGACACGTCGCGAGGATCTCCTCGGGTCCGATATCGCCATCGACGTTGACCAGGTTCGTGACCTCAATGTCGGCGAAGTCACGACCCAGGTCGTCGCAGTGACGTCGGAGCACGTCTAACTTGTGAGCGATCACGTCGGCGTCGCCGAAGATGTTGCACGCGTCCGCGTACTGAGCGACGAGGCGCAACGTCTTTCGCTCGCCACCACCGCCGATGAGGATTCGAGGACGAGGCGAACTCACCGGCGCGGGCGAGCACAACGTCTCGGCGAGTTGGAAGTGCTTTCCGTCATACGCTCCGTTGTCATCACTCCACATCTGGAGGCAGATCTGGAGTGTCTCTTCAAGCCGTTCAAAGCGCTCGGCCAGTGGAGGGAAAGGTACGCCGAGACCTCGGTGTTCACGTTCGTACCAGGCGGCTCCGAGTCCGAGTTCCGCACGCCCACCGGACAGGACGTCGAGCGTCGTGACGGTCTTGGCGAGCAGCCCGGGGTGACGGTAGGTGACACCGCCCACCAACAGGCGCACGCGTAGTCGCTCGCTTCGTGCGGCGACGAAACTGAGTGTCGTGTAGCCCTCGAGCATGGGCTCTTCGGCGGGCCAGAAGGCTTCCATTTGGAACCAGTGGTCCATCACCGACAGCGTTCGAACGCCGAGTGCTTCAGCGGTCTGTGCCAGGTCGCTCAGGGTCGGCCCGATGGCGGCCGGTCCTCCGGGCCAGGTGAAACGAGGTACGTGGAGATCGAGGTTCATTTCGGTACCTTCGTGTTCGATACTTCTCGCGGTGACAGCCGCAATCTACAGGAACGCTGACGCGCCGTCTTCGGTCAACGTCGGGTGATCGTCAGATCGGAGAAGCGTGCGTCAAAGCCATCGCCCTCGGGTGCGGCGCACAGGAGACCGACGAATGCCGATACCCCCGGTTCCAGGTAGACGACCGACGCCATTTCCGGGGTCGCGTCATCGACGGAGTAGCCGATATGGACCACGTCGTTGCGGCGAGTGAGTTGCAAGTTCAGCGAGCGAAAGCGCTCCGGCAGGTCGGCGATGACCCAGTTCGAGTGGTCCACCGTGATGACGGTACTGAACCGCAATTTTCCTTCGTACAGTTCGACGCCCGTCTTCAGCCAATGACTCTCGTCCACTCGTATCGCCACGCCGGCCTGGTCGTACTGATCGGCGTAGTCGGCCTCGACGCGCACGGCGAAGTCGAAATCGGTCGTGATGGCTTCGCCGTAGATGTGGCCATTATCGCGGACGTAGCCGTAGTCGGTGATTCGCCAGAAATCGGTGCGCGCGTCCGCTCGAACGGTGATCTGTCCATCCTTCTCGCTCCACTGCGACGGCTCGTTGAACCAATCCATTTTTCTCCATCTCTCCGATGTGAACCTGCGTTCACGATGCCGCTGGCGAATTGTAGTCATGACTTTGACGTCAGGGTTTTCCCTTAGGTACGCAACGACGCCACCACTTTCGTCGCAGTTACCATCGAAGTGGTCGCCATTCTTGTGAGAAGGAGTACACGATCACTTCGCTCCCAGCAGAATCAAGAGTCGTTGCAGCCGGCGAACACCGTCGATGGTACGTCCACTTGGTCCTCATCTTCTCGCTCGCGGGATCATTACTCTCGCTGATCTATCTGAGTCACAGCATCACCATCCACGTGATTTTCGGCGTGCTGTTCATGGTCGCGATGTTGTTCCATCTCTACCAACGACGTCGCACGGTCACGACGCTGCTGAAGCGCTTGGTCGGCGTTCAAACGCGCACCAAAGCCCTGACCCGATTGGCGGTCTCGGACATCATCCTTGAACTTCTGGTCCTCGACGTCCTCGTGTCCGGTGTCGTCGACGGTCTCCAACATCACGCGACACAGTTTCCGCTCGCCGCCACACTTGGACTGCCACCGGGTCTCTCGCAGTGGCACAAGCTCGCTGCACTCGTTCTCGTCGTCTACGCGATCGTTCATATCATCCGAAGACGGAAGCGTCTGCGACGCTCGCGTATTCAGTAGCGAGAGCGTGACTGCATTACGGCACGGTCACGACGGAAGGACGTCGGCTTCGAGCAAGGCTCTGAGGTTGTCCATCGAGTGCGAACCCATCAAGGACGCTTGCACGGCACCGCTCGTTTCACCGACTGCCTCAGTAGGTTCGATATGGGCTGCAGAACTCGCTAGCCACCGGGACGAAATGAGTAACCGAAGGGACAACCGGTGATCGGTGCTTGTTGATCACTGGCGAACGCCCACCAGTGTCCTGTCAGATGTCGTGCGCACTCATCTGCGAACCAGCCTCCGCTAATCGCGCCGCTGACGTACGCATAGCCCCGGTCGAGGCCAACGGTGGCGAACTCGACCATTGAAGATTTCGGGATGACATAGGTGCAGATCTTGGACGGAGCTTGAAGCATTCCGATAGAACCGTGTTTCACCAACTGGCATCGCGCGTAGCTGTGACGCCGAACCACAACCTGCGCCGCTTGGGCAACTTCATGACGAGCGACACTCGCGCCCGCCGAGTCGAAACCAACACTGGCTGGCAGTACGCCGAAGTACGTCCACAGAAGACTTACCGCCCCGAGTCCAAGAAACATTGAAGAGAGCCCGATACGACCAAACCGCGTGCCTCGAAGTGCCGACACCAGACGGCACAACGCACCGAAGAAGGCAAAAATGATCACGTCCAGCGCCATTGGCCACAAAAGACTTTCACCCGGCCTCACAATCAGCCAGCTGCAGGCGCCCGCAATGAGACAAACGCCGATAGTCGCGACGACGGGCAGAATCGTCTGCTCCGTCTGTCGTCTTCCTGGACGAGTCCTCTGTTCTTCAAGAATCGGTGAATCGACACCCATAGCCGTTAATACTCGCATGACCGGGGAGTACAAAGCAGAACGAATTCTTGCCTGGACTCATTCGTTCGCTTGACAAGCCATGTGTCGAAGGCGCTATCGCTTCGCGCGGCCCACCTGCACATGCTCCGACTGGCGCGTTGACGCACGGCGTCGAAACTCTGACCAAGATTGTTAACTTGCGAACCAGAAATTGCCCGTGGATGGCCAAAAAACTCCTAAGTATTTTGCTTTGCTGCAGGTTTGAAGCGTTCTAAAAGCTCCGCGAAGACCAAAGACCAGTCGTGCTGTCTTTATTACGTGTGGATTCGTGGTCATCCAAAATGCCATCGAATTCGCTGCCTTGACTTCACCGCAATCATTGAGCGAACCCAAACCAACATCGGCATAAGACAGCAGGAGAGAGACCCTCTGGCCGTACGCCACTGATCCGAGAAGGTGGGTGGTTTTGTAAGGGAAGAGCGCCCCCGTCTTTCCGTCGGGCTTATTTATCGTGGCTGCGGTCCCAACAAACGAATGAGTGGAATCGCTATATGCCCTTGCCCCAATTGGCACGAGACGACACGACGGACCGCTATTCGTCAAGTACACGTAGGTGTCGTACGATCCCAGGCCGCCGTCACTTTGGTTGCCGCTAATCACGAAATTATTAATTGCACAAATTGGCAATGCTGCCAGCGCCGAAATTCGACTTTTCGTTGAATTGGAGCGCGATGAAGGTACCGAGTTTGGTGCCAATCCGCGTGATGGATGGTTGAGTGTGACACCACGTGGTGGTCTTCGACCGTCACCTGCGGCAAAAAACAGTGCTGCGCCGACGACAGCCAATGCTACGAGCAGCACGGCCCAGCCCTTTCGACGTTGACGTCGCTGAAGCTGACGTGCCTCTTTGATCAACATCTCGAGCGGGTCTGTCCAATCGTCCTTCGTCTTCGGTCGACGACTGGATGGACGTCGATGCCGCCGCACCAGTAAAAGCCGTTCTACTGGCGATCGGTGCCAACGACCATCAGGAACTGCATGGCTTCCGGGCAACGACGCCAGCATTCGATACGACGTGATGCATCTCGTCTGTTGACCGTTCGCTAGGTGAACTGCCTCATCGTTCCCGTAGATCCAGAACGAGGCGACACCCCTTGGGGCCAACGTCACAGTCGGAATCGGACCAGACTGCACTCCTCCGGAGTCGTTGCCATTTGCGCCTCCGTCTCGAGAGTCCTCGACACGGACCGATAGAGCGCGCGGATTCTTCAAGCTGCCGAACGTTAAGCCGTATACACCGATGAAGGAGACTCGCAAGTATCCGTGAATTGAACACACCTGCGAGCTCACATTGCGGATCCAATAGGACGGTCATTGACGTTGCCGGCGCCCACCCACGTGTTGTATTCGGTTACGCGTATGGCAGAACTCCCACACTTAGGGGCGATGCTCCCGCCACCGCCACTGCGGACTTGAACGGGATAAGACAACCAGCCGCTGCCAAGACAATAAGCGAGACTGAACGCGAGCGACCCATTCATGGATTCTCCCATCGCTCCGTCGATGAGAAGGAGGCGGCCTTTCAAGGTTCGGTCTAGGTCGACGAACCGGGCCGGCTCGAGACTCGGCGGGACTTGCCAGCTGGAGCCGTCCCACGGAAGCAACGCGGCGATGAGCAGCTTCGCCTCTGCGGACTTCACGGTTGGGGAATTCGCCATCTGTCACTCTTCCGCATCTCTGGGTCACGCAGTGTCCGGTCGATGGCGACCGCGAAGGCCACAACGATCAGGCTGACGGCTCGGAGAGTCCCTTCAGTCGGCCAGGACAGCACGTGAGTCGCCGGCCGGTCAAGTGTGGAGGGATGGGTGACCGCATTGATGGAGATGTAGACGACCAGGGTCGTTCCCGCAGCGACGAGCGAACGCGCCACGGCAGTGATGAACAAACTGCTGATTCCTGGCGCACGGCCGTCGGTCGCAGATTGACGAGTGACCCCGTAGGAACGTCTGAGGTAGCCGCCGGCGGCCAGTCCGACCGTTGCAACGAAGAAGCTCGCGATTCCGAATGTGTCGATTCGAAGCCACGCGAGATGGCCCACATAAGGATGGGAGAGATCCCGGGGGCGAAAGCTACCGACGAGGAACGCGCTCAGGGCTATCAGTCCGCTCGAATACGTCAGACCGCTCACTCCGCCTTCAATACCTCGCCGAACTTGATCGCGGTTCACTTCCGGAAAGTTTCTAGGCGCATAATGAGATTTCAGGTCCTCCGTACTGTTTGGTGACCACAGCCTACGGCGAAGGGTAAGGGGCCCCCCTTCAGAAGCGTCAGCCGGGGGTCACTCGAACCGTAGAGTCATGTCAGCCCGTAACGGGTTCAATACGGGGGCTTGGCAGAGACGGTAGTGAAGTCGGGTCGAGCGAGAATGAGCGCAACGGGTTCAGTCGCTCAATGACTGGACAGCGCTCGAAATGCCCTGGCGTCGAAGGCCTGACTCGAACGCGCACAAGGACGGGACTTCAACTCCCTAGAGATTTCCCACGATGTAGTTGATGCAGGCGCACAGAGAGGCGACATCTTCGGAATCAACACTTGGGAACATCGCGATTCTCAGTTGGTTGCGGCCGAGCTTGCGATAGGGGTCGGTGTCAACGATTCCGTTCGATCGCAGTATCTTCGCGATATTCGTCGCGTCGATGTCGTCGCTGAAGTCGATTGTTCCGACGACGTTGCTGCGATAGGCCGGGTTGTCGACGAAGGGGCGCGCGAACGGCGACGCCTCGGCCCAGGTGTAGAGGATCTGCGCGGATGACGAAGAGCGCCCCGCCGAAAAACTGAGCCCACCGTTGTCGTTGAACCACTTGATCTGCGACGCGAGCATGTGGATGGTGGCGAGCGCGGGGGTGTTGTAAGTCTGATTGAGTCGGGAGTTGTCGAGCGCGATCTTGAGGTCGAGGGACGCCGGCGTCCAACGCCCTGATGCAGCGAGAGACTCGATGCGTTCGATGGCCGCCGGCGAACAGATTGCGATCCAGAGTCCACCGTCCGAGGAGAAGGACTTCTGGGGTGCGAAGTAGTAGCAGTCGAACTGCGAGGCGTCGACCATCAATCCGCCGGCGCCAGAAGTGGCGTCGACGATGACGAGACCCTCCGCTTCGGCTGGTCGTTCGATCGTCATCATCACACCGGTCGACGTCTCGTTGTGAGTGAGCGCGTACGTGTCGACGCTCTCGTCCGTCACGGCAACGGGGTGCGAACCCACGTCGCTCTTGATTATCTGCGGATCCTTCAGATGTGGGGCCTCGGTAACGCACGTCGCGAACTTGGACGAGAACTCACCGAAACTGAGGTGCTGGGACTGTTCGGCGATCAGTTGGAACGTGGCGGCATCCCAGAAAGCCGTGGTGCCGCCGTTGCCGAGGAGCACCTCGTACCCGTCGGGCAGTGAGAAGAGTTCGTGTAGACCATCGCGCACCTCAGCCACTTTGTTGCGCACGGTCGACTGACGGTGCGATGTGCCCATGTACGTAGTGCCGTCGGCGACGAGCGCACTCAACTGTTCGGGGCGAACCTTGGACGGACCCGATCCGAATCGTCCATCGCGGGGGAGTAACTCAGCGGGAATCTTTAACGTGTCGGGGGAACTCATAGACTTATTCTTACGGATATTGAACGGAGTCCCGACATGAGTTCGAGAGTGAGTCACCTTCTAGGCGGCTTAGCCCCCAGCGCTACTTTGGCCGTGGACGCCAAAGCCAAGGCTCTCAAAGCCGCCGGCGAGCCCGTTATCGGCTACGGCGCGGGGGAACCGGACTTCTCGACGCCGGTCCATATCGTGGAAGCGGCCGCCAAAGCCTGTTATGACCCGGTGAACTACAAGTACACGCCGACCGCCGGGATCCTCGAGCTCCGCGAGGCGATCGTCGCCAAATCCATGCGCGATTCGGGCCTTCGCACCACGCCGGGTCAGGTGCTGGTGACCAACGGCGGCAAGCACGCGATCATCACCGCGATGATGACCAAGGTCAACCCCGGCGATGAGGTCCTGATTCCCGCGCCGTATTGGACGACGTATCCCGAGGCGGTCTACCTGGCCGGCGGCACACCAGTGCCGGTGATGACGTCGGAGGCCAACGGCTTTCGTGTCACGGTCGAAGAACTCGAACGCGCCCGAACACCCAAGACCACCATGCTCATCTTCACGTCACCGTCGAACCCTTCGGGTGCCGTCGTTCGCCCCGATGACGTCGCGGCCATCGGCCGTTGGGCCGCCGAGAACGACGTATGGGTCGTCTGTGACGAGATCTACGAACACCTCGTCTACGGCGATGCCGAGTTCGTCTCGATGCCGGTCGTCGCGCCGGAGTTGGGTGACCGCTGGATCGTCGTCAACGGCGTGGCCAAGACCTACGCCATGACGGGTTGGCGAGTCGGTTGGATGATCAGCGCGCCCGACGTCATGGAGGCCGCGGTCAACTACCAGAGTCAGACGACCTCGAACATCTCGAACATCTCGCAGCGCGCGGCGATCGCTGCCCTCAATGGCGACCTGAGCGCGGTCTATGAGATGCGCACCGCCTTCGATCGACGTCGAAAACTCATGACGTCGATGCTCAACGCGATCGATGGCGTCAGTTGTGCCGAGCCCGAAGGTGCCTTCTACTGCTACCCGAACGTCTCGGGGCTGTTGGGGCGCACGCTTGGTGGGCGAGTGGCACAATCGACGACCGAACTGGCTGAGATACTGCTCGAGACCATCAAGATCGCGGTCGTCCCGGGTGAGGCCTTCGGCACGCCGGGCTTCTTCAGACTGAGTTCTGCCCTCGGCGACGCTGACCTCGTCGAGGGACTCGAGCGCTTCGCAAACTTCGTTGCTGCGGGCTGAGATTCACTGGTTTTCCCTTAGTCTGTGAGGACTCAACGAAAGGTGACCTTGTGGCTCGTGTATTGGTAACTGAAGAGATTGCCGACTCGGGTCTTCAAGAACTCCGCGACGCCGGGCACGACGTGGACATCCAGTTAGGACTGTCACCGGCTGAATTGATTACCGCCCTCGACGGCGCCAACGCCCTCATCATTCGCTCGGCGACCAAAGTGGACGCGCCGACCCTCGAAGCAGCGAAAGACCTCATCGTCGTCGGCCGCGCCGGCATCGGCCTTGACAACGTGGATGTCGCCAAGGCCACCGAGCTGGGCGTGATGGTCGTCAACGCACCGGTCTCCAATATCCTCTCCGCGGCCGAGCAGACCATGGCGCTCTTGTTGGCCCAGGCCCGCAACATTCCTCAGGCGCACTCAGCGTTGAAGGCCGGTAAGTGGGAGCGCAGTAAGTGGGAGGGCGTCGAACTGTACGGCAAGACCCTCGGCGTCGTCGGTCTGGGAAAGATCGGTGCGCTCGTCGCCCAGCGAGCGTCGGCCTTTGGGATGCGACTCATCGCTTTCGATCCGTTTATCACCGAAGATCGAGCGCGACACATGGGCGTCGAGCTGGTCGACCTTGACACGCTGCTCGAACAGAGCGACTTCATCACCATTCACCTGCCCAAGACCAAAGAGACCACGAACCTTCTGGACGCCGCCGCCTTGGCCAAGACCAAGCCCGGCGTACGCATCATCAACGTGGCTCGAGGCGGCATCGTCAACGAGGCCGACCTGGCCGACGCCATTCGCAACGGTCACGTGCAGGGTGCGGCACTCGACGTCTTCGAGAAGGAGCCGACGACCGAGTCGCCGCTCTTCGAACTTCCCTCGGTCGTCGTCGTCCCGCACCTCGGTGCTTCGACCTTCGAGGCCCAGGACAAGGCCGGTATCACGATCGCCGAGCAGGTGCAGCTGGCGCTCGCCGGCGACTTCGTTCCCTACGCCGTCAACGTCGCCGCCGGTGAAGTGTCCAACGCCGTTCGTCCCTTCATGGGACTGGCCGAAGTCCTCGGTCGGTTCATCGGCGGACTGCTCGACGGCAAACCCGCCGACCTCGAAGTCAACTACCTCGGCGAACTGGCCGGTTCGGGGACGAAGATCTTGACGCTTTGCGCGTTGAAAGGTCTCCTCACGGCGACCGGCCACGATGGCGTGTCATTCGTCAACGCACCGCAACTCGCCGAGGACCACAACCTCACCTACAGCGAGATCTCGACGGTCGAGTCACCGGAGTACGTGAATCAGATCTCGGTTCGCTCCGGCGACCACGCGGTCTCGGGCACGTTGGTCACGATCGGCACACGACTCGAGACGCGCATCGTCGGGGTCGACGGTCACAGCGTCGAGATCCCTCCGGCCGCCTCGATGCTGGTCGTGCACAACGACGACCGACCAGGGATGATCGGAATGGTGGGCGTGGCGCTGGGCGAGGCCGGCGTCTCGATCAGTTCGATGGCCGTGGGACCGGATCAACGCACGAAGACTGCCTTGATGGTGCTCTCGACGGAGAAGCCGACGCCGATCGACGTGATCAACCGACTTCGCGATACCGAAGGCATCCAGGACATCCACCTGATCACGCTTCGCTAAGGCGGCCGTCAGTTCGGGCAGTTGAGGGAGTAGCCGACGCCCGGAACGGTCGTGATGAGTTCGGCCGACTCGTCGTTCAACTTCTGGCGAAGTCGGTGGACGTAAGCATGGACGTACTGGGCTTCGGCGCCGTAGCCCGTTCCCCAGACGGCACCGAGAATCATTTGGTGCGTGCTGGTCTTTCCGGCGTGACGGGCCAGGAACGCGAGGACCTCGAACTCCTTGGTCGTGAGCGCCACGTTCACGCCGTCGAGCGTCACGTCGTGGTGGACCAGGTCGATCACGAGGCCACCGCAGGACAGCGTCATCTCGGCCGGACCGTCATGGTCGACTCCTCGGCCACGAGTGACGACGCGGATTCTCGCTTCGAGCTCGGGCATACTGAATGGCTTCGTGACGTAGTCGTTTGCTCCGGCGTCGAGCGCGGCGACCTTTCGATTCTCGGCGCCGGTGGCCGAGAGGATGATGATCGGCACGTCGCTCCAGCCTCGGATAGTGCGACAGACCGCGATGCCGTCCATGTCCGGAAGACCCATATCCAGCACGACGACGTCAGGCGACGTCAACGCAGTCTGGGAGATACCGTGTTCGCCGGTCGCGGCCGTTGTCACTTCGTGGCCGCCGGCTTGAAGACCCAAGCGCAGGGCGCGATTCAGTGACGGGTCATCATCGATCACCAGGATTTTCGCCACAATTATTACCGTAGCGGCGCCGTCTCGTCGGCCAACGGAAGTGAGAACACGA
Organism: uncultured Acidimicrobiaceae bacterium; assembly: GCA_963804325.1. Lineage (GTDB taxonomy): Bacteria > Actinomycetota > Acidimicrobiia > Acidimicrobiales > RAAP-2 > RAAP-2. The sequence goes on along the minus strand of CAWDPT010000009.1, from coordinate 540,382 downwards.
ATCGCGCTCCGTGGTTCGGCGCGTCCTCGTACCAGATCTCTTCACCGTGGGCTTCGACGAAGGTCCGGGCGATCGTGAGGCCTAAACCGGCCCGGCCGCCTTTGTCGAGTTGTGCGAACCGTTCGAAGACGGCCGGGCGATTCTCTGGCGCGATTCCCGGGCCCTGGTCGGTGACGGAGAGGATCACCTCGTCGTCCTCGCGTCGCGCTTCAACGGTGATGACACCGTCGATCGGCGAGTGTCGAATGGCGTTGTCGAGGAGGTTGATCAAGACCTGTCCGATCAGCAACGGGTCAACTTTCACGGCGGGCAGCGTTGCGGGCACGATCGAATCCACCCGGTGCGAACCGAGTGTCGGATCCATTGCACTCACGGCCTCTCGCACGAGTTCCGGTACCGACGTCGACGTCGCGTGAACGGTGAAGACGCCGGCTTCGATCCGTGTGATGTCCAACAGGTTCGATACCAATCGCGTGAGGCGATCGGCCTCGACTTCGATGAGGCTGTAGAGCTCGGCCAGCTCGTCGTGGGAGAGTGCCACCGATCTATTTGACAGCGTTGAGGACGCGACCTTGATGGTCGCCAGCGGTGTGCGCAGGTCGTGGGAGACCGCACCCATGAGGCTTTGACGGAAACGGTCGACCTCTTCGAGCAGTTTCGATCGGAGGGCCTGCTCGCGAAGTTGGGCACGCTCGAGCGCCAGGGCCGCGTCATTCGCGAACGTGTTCAGCACCGCGCGGTCGTTCTTCGACGTCGGGAGGCCGCGCAGCGCGAGCATGCCCACGGCCCGGCCCGACGCCGACAGCGCGATGGTGCGCAGTTCTCCGGTGGACTCGGCGTCGGTGCCAATGCTGATGGGTTGTCCGGAGTGGGGTCCGAGTTGAGCGAGCTCCGCGTCGGTGAGAGGGTCGCCGGCCGACGCCACGACCTTCAAGACGCCATCGTCGAGGACGAGCAGCGAGACGCCGGGAACCTCGAAGACGGCATGGACCGCCGAGACGATGGTCTCGAGCAAATCGTCGACGGGTTGGTCACCGACGAGGCGCTCTGAGAGTTCCGAGAGATGGCGTGCCGCCTCGCCCCCGCGCTGGGCTTCGATCCGCGAGGAGTCCAGGCTCGCCACCACGCTCGCGACGAGCAACATCACGATCACGTAGACGCCGAGTGCGGCCCAATTCTGCGGCGTGCCGACGTCGAGCGTCTTGTACGGGGGGATGTAGCCATAGTCATAGACGATGAAGCCGGCGATGACACTCGATATTCCGGCCTTGATGCCACCGATGGCCGATCCGACCACCACCGGGATGACCAGCACCAGCGCCGCGGTCGAGACACTGATGTGCGAACGAAGAGGCAACATCGCGAGTCCGAGTATGAGCACGCTCGCGACACCGACGATGGATCCCACGAGATGTTTGCGCACGTTCATCAGTATTGTCCAACGACCGTTTTCACGTTCTTGCGATCAAAATGAAGGATTTATTAAGACGCCTAAGAAGTTTTGAAGACGCTGTTAAGGAATTGCCCGTGACACTGGATTCATGGCAGATCTCTACTCAGCACTAGGCATCATCGTTTTCGCCGCAGCCATGCTCGGTCTCATTTGGGCATTGGACCGCGTATGAGTTTTTCCCAAGTCATCCTGTTGGCCGTCGCCGCCGTGATGTTCGTGTACATCGGCTACGCCATGTTCAAGCCGGAGAAATTCTAAATGGGCTTCTTTCTCACTATGCTCACCCTCGTCGTAGCGCTGGGCGTCACCTGGCGCTACCTCGGCTCGTACATGGCCGCGGTCTTCGATGGTCGCGTGCACTTCCTCGGCTTCATCGAGCGACCGATCTACCGGATGCTCGGCACGAGTCCCGAACAAGAGCAGACCTGGAAGCGCTACGCCGGCGCACTCGTCATCTTCTCTGCTGTCTCCATTGCCTTCACCTACGTGATCCTGCGTGTTCAGGCGCATCTGCCCTTGAATCCGCAGCACCAGGGCAACGTGGGATCGGCGCTGAGTTTCAACACGGCGTCGTCGTTCGTGACCAACACCAACTGGCAGAACTACGGCGGCGAGACGACGATGTCGTACTTCTCCCAGATCGGAGCCCTAACGGTCCAGCAGTTCGTCAGTCCGGCCGTTGGCATCGCCGTCGCGATCGCCATGGTTCGTGGCTTCGCTCGACGCAACTCGGCGACCATCGGCAACTTCTGGGTCGACATCACCCGATGCATGTTCTACATCTTGTTGCCGATTGCCTTCATCGCCGGCATCATCTTCGTCGGTGAAGGCGCGGTCCAGACGCTCGCGGGGACCATCACCTTCCACGACGCACTGAACGGAGTCGTGCAAACGATTCCACGAGGCCCAATCGGTTTCATGGAGGCGATCAAACAGCTCGGTACCAACGGCGGCGGCTTCCTCGACCAGAACTCCGCGACGCCCTTTGAGAACCCGACGGGTCTCACGAACCTGCTCTCGATCTACTTGCTCTTGTCGATCCCCTTCGCCCTCACCTACACGTTCGGCAAGATGGTGGGCAGCGTCCGCCACGGTGCGGCGCTGTTGGCAGCGATGGTATTGCTCTTTGGCGTCTGGGTGGGCTTCACGTCCAACGCCGAACACCAGAACAACCCCGCGGTTGCCGCCGCGCACGTGTACTCACCGGTCGGCAACATGGAGGGCAAAGAGGTGCGCTTCGGCGACACCACGACCGCGCTCTTCGGGGTCTCGTCCACGATGACCTCGACCGGATCGGCCGACGGTTCCTACGACTCGTTCACGCCCGTTGGTGGCCTCGGACTCTTGAGCGGCATGATGCTGGGTGAGGTCACACCCGGAGGCACCGGCAGCGGTCTCTACACGATGCTGGTGTACGCCATCATCGCGGTCTTCATCGGCGGACTCATGATCGGACGAACACCGGAGTATCTCGGGAAGAAGATCCAAGCGAGAGAGATAAAACTCGCGGGGCTGGCGGCCCTGGTGATGCCGATCACGGTCTTGATCGTCACCGCACTCGCCGTCTCACTCGCCGCCGGTCGCCTCGGTCCGGAGAACGCCGGTCCCCATGGATTCACCGAGATCCTCTACGGTCTGACGTCTCAGGGCAATAACAATGGTTCGGCGTTCGGCGGTCTCACCGGCAACAGTCCGTTCTATAACGTCATCGGCGCTATCGACATGCTGCTCGGCCGATTCGCGATCATGATCCCGTGCCTCGCTCTCGGCGGAGCACTGGCCGCGAAGAACGTCGTCCCGGAATCGCTCGGGACGTTCCGCACCGATAACGGAATGTTCGTCGGCCTGGTGATCGGTGTCATCTTGATCATCGGCGGACTGACATTCTTCCCCGCGATCGCGCTCGGTCCAATCGTCGAGCAACTAAGTCACATGAGGTTCTTCTAATGAGCACAGTCACCGCCGAAGCGACACACGAGGCCCCTCGAGGGGGTGTGGCCAAGTCCCGAGGCCTGTTCGATCGCGAGATCCTGGTGCAGGCCCTTCGCGACTCGTTTCGCAAGATGGACCCGCGGACCCAAATCAAGAACCCCGTCATGTTCATCGTGCTCGTCGGTTCGGTCATCACCTTCATCGAAGCGATCGCCCACCCGGGCACCTTCACCTGGTCGATCACGGTCTGGTTGGTCCTGACCGTCCTCTTCGCCAACTTCGCTGAGGCGATGGCCGAAGGCCGGGGCAAGGCGCAGGCGGACACGCTGCGAAAGATGCGCTCGGAGACCGAGGCGCGACGACTTCGTCCCGACGGCACCGAAGAGTTGGTCGCGGCGGCGCTGCTCGCCAAGGGCGACCTCGTGGTCTGCGAAGCGAACGACGTTATCCCGTCTGACGGCGAGATCATCGAGGGCATTGCGTCGGTCGATGAGTCGGCGATCACGGGCGAGTCGGCGCCGGTCATTCGAGAGTCCGGCGGTGACCGCTCCGCGGTGACCGGTGGCACGAAGGTCCTCTCGGACCGCATCGTGGTGCGTATCACCGCCGAACGTGGGCAGACCTTCATCGACCGGATGATCACCCTGGTCGAGGGGGCGAACCGTCAGAAGACGCCCAATGAGATCGCGTTGACGATTCTGCTGGCCGTGCTCACGATCGTCTTCATTCCCGTCGTGGTCACGCTGGTTCCCTTCGGGAACTACGCCGGTGCCTCAGTGTCGGTCGTGATTCTCGTCTCGCTCTTGGTCTGTCTGATCCCCACGACGATCGGCGCGCTACTGAGCGCTATCGGCATCGCCGGAATGGACCGACTCGTCCAGCGCAACGTTCTGGCCATGAGTGGTCGTGCCGTTGAGGCGGCCGGTGACGTGCAGGTCCTGTTGCTCGACAAGACCGGGACCATCACGTTGGGCAACCGAATGGCGGCGAACTTCTTCCCGGTCGGTGGACACACCGAGGCGGAACTGGCCGACGTCGCCCAACTGGCCTCACTCGCCGACGAGACCCCCGAAGGTCGTTCGGTCGTGGTGCTCGCGAAAGAGCAGTTCGGAATCCGCGAGCGTCAACTGGGCACCGATCACGTCTTCGTCCCTTTCACCGCGACGACGCGTATGTCGGGACTCGACATCGGTACGCGCCAGATCCGAAAGGGGGCCGCCGACTCGGTCAAGCGCTGGGTCGTGGAATCCGGCGGGACCTCGCCGGCCGATCTCGATGAGATCGTGGAGCGCACGTCGCGCGCCGGATCGACACCGCTCGTCGTCGCCGACGGCACCGACATCCTGGGCGTCATCGAACTGAAGGACGTCGTGAAGCAAGGAATCCGTGAGAAGTTCGCCGAGATGCGCCAGATGGGCATCCGCACCGTGATGATCACCGGTGACAATCCGTTGACCGCTGCCGCCATCGCCCAAGAGGCCGGTGTCGACGACTTCCTCGCCGAAGCTACACCGGAAGCGAAGATGGCGCTCATCAAAAAGGAGCAGGAGGGCGGAAAGCTCGTCGCCATGACGGGTGACGGCACCAATGATGCGCCCGCCCTGGCCCAAGCCGACGTCGGCGTCGCCATGAACACGGGGACCACCGCGGCCAAAGAGGCGGGCAACATGGTGGACCTCGACTCCAACCCGACGAAGTTGATCGACGTCGTTGAAATTGGCAAGCAACTGTTGATCACTCGTGGTTCGCTGACGACGTTCTCGATCGCCAACGACGTGGCGAAGTATTTCGCCATCATCCCGGCGCTCTTCGCCGGGACCTACGTCTTCCGACACAACCGGCCACTCGAGGCGCTCAATATCATGCACCTCCACAGCGCCCAGAGCGCAGTGTTGTCGGCGGTCATCTTCAACGCGTTGGTGATCATCGCGCTGATTCCCCTGGCCCTTCGCGGCGTCAAATTCCGCCCCACGGGCTCCGCGTCGATCCTTCGCCGCAACGTCTGGATCTACGGCGTCGGTGGTGTCATCGTGCCGTTCATCTTCATCAAACTGATCGATCTGATTCTCGTGGCCCTCCACGCCTATTAAAAGGAAATTGCTGATGCTCGTCCACCTCCGCCGCTCACTGGTCATGTGTGTCTTTTGTCTCGTCTTCTTCGGCTTCGTCTACGCCTTCGCCGGCACCGGCGTCGCCCAAGTACTCTTTCCGTTCCACGCCAATGGTTCGGTGACGAAAAACGGCTCTCTCTTGATTGGCCAGAACTGGTCCAGTCCGAAGTGGTTCCACGGTCGACCAGACGACGCCGGCCCCTACGCGGCGAGCGCCACGCAGTCGGGTGGTGACAATCCGCTCGTCGCGAACGGTCACGACGGTGAGTCGGCCGCCACGAACCTCGGTCCGCATTCCAAGACGCTGGAAGACAACACCAAGGCACTCGTCAAGTACTGGCACAATCTCGGTGTCAAGCCGACCATTGACCTGGTGACGACCTCGGGCAGTGGCTACGACCCCGACATCTCGGCGATTGACGCCACGGTGCAGATCCCTATGGTCACGAAGGCGACCGGCGTCTCTCCCGCCAAACTTCGGACGTTGATCGCTCAACAGACCCACCCGGCGCAGTGGGGATTCATGGGATCGAGTTACATCGACGTACTGCAGCTCAACGAGGGACTCGCGAAATTGGAGAAGTGATCAGAACCCACGTCCGCTCGCGCGATTCGTTACCGAATCGAATCGGCGTTGACAGCTTGAGTTCTGCTGAGCATGACGTGGTTGGGAGGTGATGATGAAGATGTTCGCGCTTCGATATCGGACTCGCGGCGCCGCCGTCGCGGGTGCTTTAGTACCACTCGGCGTCGCCGCGGTGCTCGTACCGTTTCGCGGCACCTACGCGGGTACCGCTGCCGCCCTGACGATGGTGATCGTCATCGTGGCCGTGGCGGTGAGTGGGAACCGGATCGCTGGCGTGATCGCCAGTGCCTCCTCGGCGCTGTGGTTCGACTTCTTCCTCACCCGGCCCTACGACCGCTTTTCCATCAGTCAACGACCGGACCTCGAGACGACGCTTGCCCTCTTCGTCGTCGGCGTGCTCGTGACCGAGCTCGCGGCACGCAGCCGTCGTCATTGGCAGTCGGCCAATAGCTCGACGGCGTACGTCACGATGATTCACGGTGTCGCCGTGCTCGCCGCCGACTCCGCGCCGGTCGCGGCGATGGTCGAAGAGACGACGGCGTCACTGATCGAACTCCTATCACTGCGCGCCTGTCGCTTTGATCGGAGCCTTTCGGATCCGCCGCTGGCACAGATCCAGTCCAACGGTGACGTCGCCCACGTCGGGCTTCGCTGGCCGACGAGAGAGATCGGCATACCCGGTCCGGAGGCCGAGATCTTGGCGAAGTGGCGTGGCCGAGTGGTCGGTCGCTTCGTCGTGACGCCGACGCCCGGCGTTACGGTCTCCTTGGAGCAGCGGATCGTGGCGGTCGCCGTGGTGGACGTGTTCGCCGCCTACCTCGTCGGCGAGCTCCATGCGACGTAGTCCTCGACCGTTCGAGAGGGTCGGCCGGAGGAGACACGCCGGCCCGCACACAACGACACGGCTCTCACGAAGCGCCGGAATCGAATGACCCTCGGCGATACTGGTTCCGTGAAGCGTGGGGTCTTGCGGGTCTACTTGGGTTCGGCGCCGGGCGTCGGGAAGACCTTCCGCATGCTCGACGAGGGTTGGCGCCGTCGCGAGCGTGGCACTGACGTCGTCGTCGCCTACGTCGAGACGCACGGTCGGGTCCTCACTGAGGCACAACTGCGCGATCTCGAAGTGATACCACGGGTGACGCGCGAATATCGCGGCGCCTTGATGGAGGAGATGGACCTAGAGGCGGTGTTGGCGCGACATCCGGACGTCGCTCTGGTCGACGAACTCGCGCACACCAACGTCGTGGGAAGCACCAACGAGAAGCGCTGGCAGGACGTCGACGCCCTACTCGACGCAGGTATCGACGTCATCACCACAGTGAACATCCAACACTTGGAGTCGGTCAATGACGTCGTGGAAAAGATCACGGGCATTCGCCAGCAAGAGACGATCCCCGACGCCATCGTCCGACGCGCCGAACAGATCGAGATCGTCGACGTGACCCCCGAAGCGCTTCGACGACGCCTGGCGCACGGGAACATCTATGCCGCCGACAAGATCGACGCCTCACTGTCCAACTACTTCCGCGTGGGCAATCTCAGTGCGTTGCGCGAGCTGGCGCTGCTGTGGTTAGCGGACCGGGTTGAGGATTCGTTGCAGCGCTACCTCGACGACCACGCGATCGACTCGGCGTGGGAAACGCGCGAGCGACTCATCGTCGGGATCACCGGCACGGACGCTGACGCGGATCTGCTGCGCCGCGCCGCGCGCATAGCTTCGAGAACCGGAGCGCAACTTATCGCGGTGCACGTCGTCAAGTCCGACGAGATGCACCACGTCCCGGCGGACACGACCGTGGCTCGAGAGCTGGTCGTGGAGTTCGAAGGCAAGTTCCAGGAACTGGTCGATGACGACACCGCGACGGCACTGGTCGCCTTTGCCCGCAGTGAACGTGGGACCCAGATCGTCTTGGGAGCGAGTCGACCGCGTCCCTTCTGGCGACCGGCGAACGGCGTCGTGGAAAAGGTGCTGCGTCACGCCCGAGACTTGGACGTCCACATCATCGCGGTCGGAGGGGAACGGCCAGCCCACGTCCATCGTCGCCGACGGACCGAACGCGTGACGTGGACCCGCAAGATCGTGGCGCTGGTGATAACGGTGGCGATGATGCCTCTGCTCACGATCATCATGAGCCAGATTCGTTCGAGCCTTTCGCTGTCGACCGTTTTCTTGGTGTATCTCGTCGCGATACTCGCGCTGACCACCTGGGCCGGCGCGCTCGTCGGAGTGGTGGGAGCGGTCGTGGCGTCAGGTCTGGAGAACTACTACTTCGTGAAACCGCTTCATACCCTCGAAGTGGCGCGTCCCGATGACGTCGTAGCGCTCATCGCATTCCTCCTCTTTGCGGTGTCGGCGAGCGTCATCGTCAACAGATTCGCGCAGAGTTCTCACGAGGCGGATCGCGCTCGAGCCGAAGCGCAGGTCCTGGCCGCCGCGGCCGCGAGTGTCGCTGCCTCGTACGAGGATCTGCAGCCGTTGCTCGAATCGCTCCGGGCGGTCTTCGCGGCGTCGAGCGTGGCGTTGGCCGTTCAGCGCGACGGCGTGTGGACGAGCGACCTCGTGAGCGGCGACGCGGTCGGCGATTTCGACGCCGGTTCCCACTTCGAGATTGACGACGAACACCGGCTCTACGTGTTCGGCGCGAAGCTCGATGGACAGGACAACCAATTGATTGGCGCGTTCGCTCGGCGCGTTGCGGCCGGACTGCGCAGCCAGATGATCGCCCGCGACGCCAACCAACTCCAAGAGATCGCCGAGGCGGAGTCGCTACGCCTGGCGTTGTTCCGCACGGCGTCAAAGGAGTTGCTCGGCCCGCTGGAAAAGGTGCAAGCGAACATTGCACTGCTCACCGGGAGCCACGAGCGTCGTTCGCTCGACGAGCGCAACGCGGTCCTCAGCGGGGTAGAGGTCCAGGTACGTCAGCTCATGCGGCTCGTCGTGAACCTGATCGACGCCGGTCGCCTCGAAGCCGACGAAGTGATGGTTCGTACCGAGACAGTTCGTTTGAGCGACGTGATCACCACTGCGATCGCGAAGATCGACACGCGGGGTCGGAGCGTCGAATTGAACGTCCCGGATGACCTTCCGGCACTGGAGACGGACCCGGTCTTGGTGCAACGAGTCGTCGTCAACATCGTGAGCAACGCCTGTCGCTTCAGTCCGCCCGACAAGCCGGTGTCGATCAAAGCGGGCGTGGTGGGCGACTACATCGAACTGCTCGTGGTCGACCGCGGTCCGGGCATGACCGTGGCACAGCGGAACGCCGTGCTCGCGCCCTTCGATCGTCTCAGCGGCGATCAACTCAACGCGGGACTCAGCCTTACCGTGGCCTCCGGCTTCACGCAGCTCTTGGGTGGGCGGATTCTCTTTGAAGATACGCCGGGTGGCGGTCTGTCGGTCGCGGTGGAGCTTCCACTAATTCGACACGCCGGCTAGTTCGTCCTCGGCGCGACCCTGAGCGAACGAGACGACTCGATACGAGCGCACCGCACGTCGAACGTTAACCTCGTCATCGTGAACGACGTCGCCACACCGTTGAGACGTTGGACACATTCGTCGCAAGTGCGACTCTCCTCGAGAGCGGCCGTGTGCCTTGCAACGCCCCTGATCATCGGCCTTATCACCGGTCAACGTGCCTACGGCACGTTGGTGGCCCTGGGTGCCCTGTGGGCCGTGAGCCAAGACGGACTCGACCGTTGGCGCAATCGATCCCAACGGATGCTCGGTGTGGCGCTCGCCGGAGGTCCCGGCCTGGCGCTCGGAGCACTGTTCGTGAATCATGTCAGCGCCCCGTGGTCGCTCGTCGTACTCTTCGGCGTCGTTGCGTTCGTCGCGGGCCTCATCGAGGCGTCACTGTGGGCGACCCAGGGCATGTACCTCCTACTCGGTGCGATCCTGGGCGGGGGACTCGGGTTCGCCGGTCGGGTCTGGCAGTCGGCGATCTGCCTCATGGTGGGTGGACTCTTCGTGTACGTGATCGCGAGCATCACTGATCGTCGCAGTCGCCGAGGCGACCAACGACTCTGTCTCGAGGACGCGATGCGAGCGATCGCGCAACTCTTGGACGCCATCGGCACCGAAGCACTCAATCACGCGCGCAGCCGCGCTGTCGTAATTCTGGACGCCGCCCAAGACGTCATCGGTGCCAAGAAGCTACCCAAGGACGCCGAGGGCGTGGCGATCCATCAGGTCTTCGTGGTCGTGCTCCAGATCGGTGAACTGGCCTCGTTCCTGACGAGCAAGGGGGAGTCGGTCGACCCCGTGGTCGCCGTATCACTTCGAGCGGTGGCGCGGACGATACGCGAACGCACGTGCGTCGAAGCGGTGACCCAATTGGACCAACTCGCCTCGACGTTTGCGACGACCCTCACGGGGCCGTCGCGTGGATTCATCGCGGCATCGTTTCAATGCCCGCAGTCATCGACGCTCGTGAGCGAGATGCCCTTTCGTTCGACGATCCACAGATTACCGATGATCGACCGTGCGCGATTCGCACTGCTTCTGAGTCTGGCGGTCGTGCTGGCCACGATCATCGCGCACACGCTCGACGGACCAAAGGGTTACTGGCTGCCGATGACGGTGGCATTCGTCTTTCGTCCGGACCTCGGTCCGGTGATGCGTCGAGCGATCTCGCGCATCATCGGGACGCTCGCTGGTGTTGGCATCGCGGCCGTCGTGGCGGTCGCCGGCAATCAACAGATCTCACTTATCGTCCTGTGTTGCGCCATGGCCGCCGCCGTGCCGTTGGCGGCCCAGCGCAGCCACGCACTCACGGTCATGGTGTTCACGCCGATCGTTTTTGTTTTCGTTGGCGTCCTCGGACCTGATCAGAGCCTGTTCGGTCCGCGAATCGTCGACACGGCCATCGGCGCGTCGATCGTCTTGGCGATTGACTACGTGATGTGGCTGCACGCCCCGTCGCTGCGGCCGCGCCAGCAACTGGTACAGGTCGGTCAGTCCGTGGCGGACTACCAACGAACGACGTCAACGAGTGACCCCGTGACGCGTCACTCACTTCGACGCAACGCCTTGCGTTCGGTGACCCGCGCGCGTAGCGCGATCAAACTGGCCGGCATCGAACCGCACCTGTTCCAGGAGTCCGGCGCCCCGTATCTAGCGGAGTTGAACACCTACATCGACGAGATCGACGATCACACCGCCGAACTGTTCGAGGACTCTCCGCACACCGAACGCTGACTCGCGCAACGTCGGCTCAGGCGGCGAGTAAGGCGCGCACGTGCGCCTTGGTCGAGTCGATCACGGGGAAGGACTCCTCTTCGCTCATGAGCATCCCGAACTCGGTGCAGCAGAGCCCAACGATGCTCGCGCCACGCTCGAGACATGACGACGCGACCTCGCGAAGATAGGCGCGCGAGCCCTTCGTCATGATGCCGCGCGTCAACTCCGAGAAGATGATGAACTGCAGCCGTTCGGTCTGCTCTTCGGTCGGCTTAATCGACATGACCCCGAGTTCGCGCAATCGGTCAGAGTAGAAATCCCCCTCGATCAGGTACTTCGTCCCGAGCAGCGCCATCGTGTGGTGGCCCTTGTCGAGTGACTCCTTGGCGACGGCGTCGCGTACGTCAACGACGGGCACGGCGACGGCGTCTTGCACCTGGGCGAAGTTGACGTGCATCGTGTTGGCGCCGATGCCGAGCACCGTCGCCCCAGCGCGCTCGAGACGCTGCGCCGAAGCGGCGAGGATCGCACCGGTGGCCTCCCAGTTGCCCTCTCGTTGGAGGGGCACGATCGCACCGAAATCGACCGAGTCGATCAGGAGCTGTGGTTGGGACCACTCGTTCGCTCCAAAGAAGAGTTCGTTGAAGTAGCGATAGTACGAGGACGTTGACTCCCACGAGAGCCCACCGATTATTCCAATTCGCGATTCAGTCATTGACGGGATCTAGAAGTAACTGATGAGGTCGACGCGTTCCATGATCTCGGGGGTCAAGAGCGGTAGGACGTCTAGCGCCGTCATGTTCTCTCGAACCTGTTGGGCGTTCGAGGCCCCAGTGATGACCGTCGACACGTGCGGGTTCTTCGCGCACCACGCGAGGGAGAACTGGGTGAGGGTGACGTCCAATTCGTCGGCGATGACCTTGAGGTCAGCCACCTTCTTGTTCTTCGCTTCGTCGGTCAACATGCCTTTCAGCCATTCGTAACCGGGGAGTGACGCCCGCGAACCTTCCGGTATGCCGTTCATGTACTTGCCCGTCAAGAGACCCGAGGCGAGCGGTGACCAAATCGTGGTGCCGAGCCCGATGTCCTCGTACAGTCGCAGGAACTCCTTATCCACCTTGTCGCGGCGAAAGATGTTGTACTCCGGCTGCTCCATGACTGGCTTGTGCAGGTGATGACGGTCGGCGATGTCGTAGGCGGCGCGGATCTCGTCGGCGCTCCACTCGGAGGTTCCCCAGTAGAGGGCCTTGCCTTGAGAGATCATGTCGCTCATCGCCCAGACCGTCTCTTCGATCGGCGTCTTGGCGTCGGCACGGTGACAGAAGACGAGGTCAACGAAGTCGAGGCCGAATCGTTCGAGCGATCCGTCGATGGCCTGGGAGAGGTACTTGCGATTCAGGGTGTTGCGCATGTTGGTGTCGCCGTGCAGTCCCCAGAAGAGTTTCGTGGAGACGACGTACTCGTGGCGCTTCCAGCCCAGTTCGCGGATCGCGTCGCCCATGACGCGCTCGGACTCGCCGGCGGCGTAGGCCTCCGCGTTGTCGAAGAAGTTGACACCGGCCTCTTTGGCGGCGTTAAGGCACTCGGCCGCCTGTTTGGCGGTTTCGATCTGGTTGGCGTTGGCGAAGGTGACCCAACTGCCAAATGACAGCAGGCTCACTTTGAGACCGGAACGGCCGAGGCGACGATATTGCATGTCAGTCATGGTTTTCTCCTTGGTACGCGGTGGCGAGCTATTCGGATTCGGGGTTGCGGGGCACATCGGGCCATTCGTCGAAGGAGACGGGACCGGCGTCCCTCGGTCGCTTCACCAACATGACCACGCCGGCGATACTCGCCGCGACGACCAGAACGAACATGAGTTTGAGAACTGTTTTGAGTGCACCCATGACTATTGAGGTTAGCGGCGAGTTTCTATGGACATTTCCGCCACGCGAGGTAGAATGGTGTCATGAGATCCGGCCAGAACGACCTGCTGCTTCGATAGGGGTGAGCACTCGCTCGCCCCAACCCCCGCTTTTAGCGGGGGTTTTTTGTTTCTCGTTTGAATGTGATGGAGAGGAATACAGGTGAAGGACAACCAACAGCCCAGCCCCATGGCCTACGCCAAGTACGTCGCGACGGTCCCGGTTGACCTACCGGACCGGACCTGGCCCGATAACCGTCTGACCAAGGCGCCGCGCTGGTGCAGTGTCGACCTGCGCGACGGCAACCAGGCCCTCATCGACCCGATGGACCTCGATCGCAAGAACGCCATGTTCGTCCAGCTCGTCGAGATGGGATTCAAGGAGATTGAGGTTGGATTCCCCTCGGCTTCCCAGCCCGACTTCGACTTCGTGCGACACATCATCGACAACGATCTGATTCCCGAGGACGTCACGATCCAGGTCCTCACCCAGTGCCGCGAGGACCTGATTCGACGGACCTACGAATCGGTGATCGGCGCGCGACGCGCGATCATCCACTTCTACAACTCGGTCTCGACACTGCAACGCCGGGTCGTCTTCGGATTGGACAAGGCCGGAATCCAAAAGATCGCCACCGACGCAGCTGCGTTCTGTCGTTCGCTCGAGTCGATGTCCCCGACGACCGAGTTCTACTACGAGTACTCGCCCGAGAGCTTCACGGGTACCGAACTCGACTACGCCCTCGAGGTCTGCAACGCGGTCATCGACGTCATCGATCCGACGCCGGAACGTCCCTTGATACTGAACCTCCCGGCGACGGTCGAGATGTATACGCCCAACTTTTACGCCGATGCCATCGAGTGGTTCTTGCGCAACATCAATCGTCGCGACAGCGTCGTGCTCTCGCTACATCCCCACAACGACCGCGGCACCGGCGTCGCGGCCGCCGAGCTCGGCGTCCTCGCCGGTGCTGACCGCGTCGAGGGCACGCTCTTTGGCAACGGCGAGCGCACCGGCAACGTCGACGTCGTGAACCTGGCGCTCAACCTCTTCTCCCAGGGCGTCGACCCTGAACTCGATATCCGCGATATCGACAAGGCGCGACACGTGGCTGAGTACGCCAACCGGTTGCCGGTGCACATGCGCCACCCCTACGTGGGCGAACTCGTCTACACCGCGTTTTCCGGATCGCATCAGGACGCCATTAAAAAGGGCATGCTCGCGATCGGTGACACCTACGACGTCTGGGCGGTGCCGTACCTGCCGATCGACCCCAAGCACACGGGCCGCACCTACGAAGCCATCATCCGCGTGAACTCACAGTCCGGCAAGGGCGGGGTGGCCTATCTTCTGAGCGCCGAGCACGGGCTCGACCTACCGCGCGCGATGCAGGTCGAGTTCTCCAAACAGGTCCAAGAGCTCACCGAAGCGACCGGTACCGAGATCTCGCCGGCCGAGATCTGGGACGTCTTCACGACGACGTATCAGCCCGAGAACCCGAAGATTCAGCTGCTCTCGAGCGAGGTCTCCGCCGACCAGGCGAGCACGCGCATCTTCGCCCAGTTGGTCGTGAACGGCCATCACGTCACGGTGAAGGGCGAGGGCAATGGTCCCATCGACGCTCTGATGGATGGGCTGCGCACCGAGATGGACGTGAAGTTCTCCGTCCGCGACTACTCCGAGCACGCACTGACCGCGGGGTCGACCGCGTCGGCCGTCGCCTACGTCGAAGCCGAGGGTGACGACGGCGCGACGTGGTGGGGCGTCGGCATGAGTTCGTCGATTCTCGACGCATCACTCGAAGCTGTCATATCTGCCGCAAATCGCCGTCGATAGAAAAGGTCGCAACTAAACTCGTGTAAATGACTTGGCACTCCATCACGGTTTCGATGGGGTGGCTGGCGGTCGCCAGCGGGGTCGTGGGGACGTCTTATCAGCTCCGTCGGGTGCGCGCACTGGGCGTCGAAGGGGTCTCACTGGCGACGTGGGTTCTCTTTGTTTATATGGGCTGTTTCTGGATCACCTACGGATTCGCGGCCCGCTCCGTCGAGGTCGTGCTGGGCAGTGTGCTGATCATGCCCTTTCAGTTGTCGATCCTCTTTCGTCTCGCACCGTGGCGTCGATGGGTGGTTCCCGCGAGGGCCCTGGGTTACTTCGTGCTCTGCTGCGTGATGCCGACGATTCTGTGGGGTTGGGCCGGTGGTGTCTTCGGTACCGGCGTCGCGATGTCGATCAACCGCGCACCGCAACTGATCGAATTGATTCGTCATCCCGATGCGACGGGCGTGTCCGCGACGTCGTGGTTTGTCGGAGCGTTTGGGTGTGCGCTCTGGATTCTGTACTACACCGGGGTTCACCTATGGGCGGCACTCACCGCTACGGCTTTCGCCGGACTGGCCAACCTCGCCATTGCGCTGCTTGCCACGTGGCGACACACGCAGATGCGCCAGGAGACGAGAGCGCGCGAGGTCTTCGCTCCGGCGACGTGAACCTCGCGGAGGCCGCCCGGCGCGAGAATTCTTCGTAGGCTGCACTTTGGCCGGAGAGATTCACCAGCGATCGTGGGTTGAGGTGACCAAAGAACTCTTAGAGGATGCACTCGCCATCAGTGACGCGTGGTCGAGCGAACTGGATCTTCGCGAACTGATCGAGACCGAGTTGCGCTCGTCGAGTCTGTTCGCCACCTCGGTCGACGTCGTCGCCATCGGCAAGGCCGCACGGGAGATGGCGTTCGCCGTACGCGACGTCCTGGGAGACGACGTTCGACGCCAGCTCGTGATCGTTGAAGAAGGACCGGCGTTCTCGCTCGATGCGGACGTCGAGTTCGTCATTGGCGAACACCCACTGCCGGGTCTCGGCAGTCTCATGGCGGGAGAACGTCTCGTCGAGTTCCTGGAGAGTTCGACGGACGCCGAATGCACGCTCTTTCTGATCTCCGGCGGCGCATCGAGCCTCTGTGCGTTACCGCAGTCGCCGATGGAGCTCGACGACCTCCACGACCTCTTCGCGGCGGTTCTTGAGGCGGGTGCGGACATCACGACCCTCAACCAACTGCGAGCGGCAAGTTCGAGGATCGCCGGGGGAGCGATTCTGCGAAGCGTCCGTACCCCGCGATCACTCGCGCTGATAATGGTCGACAACGTCGTATCGGGGGAGCGATGGGTGGCCTCCGGCTTGACGTACGACTACGAACCGAATCGATCCGACGTCGAAGCCCTGCTCGCCCAGATCGCGAACGACGCGGGACCGCTGGCGACGACGATCCTCGAATCCCTGGAGCGACGAAGAGAGGTGATGCGCGCAACGGTCACGACGACGCACGAAAACCGGGTGATCGCCGAACCCTCTCGCGTCCTGGCCGCAGCGAGGTCCGAAGCGACGCGTCGCGGTTATCGGGTGATCGACGTCGGGAGTTCGTTTCACGCCGACGTCCAGGACCTCGTCGCGCTCATGGCTGACATCGCGAAGGCGAATGATGATGGTCCCTTGTGCGTCGTGGGCGTGGGCGAGGTGACGCTTCGGGTTCGAGGTTCGGGAACGGGCGGTCGCTGCCAGGAGTTCGCATGGCGGATGGCCGAGGTGTTCGACGGTGACGAACGGGACGTCGTAGTCGTCGCGCGGGCCACGGATGGGCGAGACTTCGTGAAGGGCATTGCTGGTGGTTGGACCGACGAGACGACGCTGCGTCGCGCTCGCGATCGCGCCATCGATTGGTCGCGCGTCGTCGAAGAGAGCGACAGTTTCACCGCGCTCAACGAGTTGGGTCAACTCATCGCCGGTGGTCCCACCGGATGGAACCTCTGCGACGTCTATCTGGTCGTCGCCACCTGAACTACGTTCGCAGCACCACGTTGATTGGTTCTTCGCCGCGCTGTAGACGTTCCACCTGTTCGCGAATGAGTCGCATGATCCGCGGCAGCGCGGCCGAGGTCATCCCGGCAACGTGCGGTGAGATGAGTACGTTCGACAGACCGAAGAGCGGGTGTCCATCGGGTAGCGGCTCCGGATCGGTGACGTCCAGCGCGAGACGGATCCGTCCGCTGCGCGCTTCGGCGAGCAGTGCGTCGGTGTCGGCGACCCCACCGCGCGCAATGTTCACGAAGAGGCTGCCGTCGGGCATCAGCGAGAGGAACTCGGCGTCCACGAGGTGATGCGTGCTCTCATCGAGCAGCACCGCGATGACGACGATGTCGCACAGTGGCAACAACTCGTGCAGTGAATCTCGGCCGTACACGCGCCCGCGCTCGTCGGTGCGCTCGTGACGAGCCAGTCGCACGATCGTCGTCTCAAACGGCAGGAGTCTCGCCTCGATGGCGCGACCGACGCCGCCGTAACCGACGAGGAGCACCGTGCGATCGGCGAGGCTCGGGTGCCACGACGGCGCCCACGTGCCGGCTTCGGCCGCACGCACGAAATCCGGAAGGTAGCGCTGGGACGCGAGAATCAGCGCCAACGTCATCTCGGCCGTCGAGGTCTCGTGCACCGAGGCGGCATTGGCGAACACCATGTTCTTCGGAAGGAACTCGGTGACGCCGTCGTATCCGAGCGTGAGACATTGCACGAGTTTGACGTCGAGTCCCTCGAGATTCGCGAGCCCTTCCCACGACTGCAGGTACGGCGGAATCACGATATCGATGTGCTGTCGCGGCGCTGGCCCGGTTAGGTCCCACTCCACGATCTCCACGTCGCTGCCTAGGTCACCGAGTGTTCCGCGCACCAACGCGTCGGGGATCGTGATGACGAGAGGAGTGCCCACCGCGGCTACTTGAAGAGACTGGCGTAGGCGTTGAGGGCCGGTTGACCACCCAAGTGGGCGAAGAGCACGTTGGCGTCCGGTCCGATCTCGCGGTCCTGGACCATGTGGATCAGGCCGGCGAGTGATTTACCCTCGTAGACCGGGTCGGTGATCATCGCTTCCAACGACGCGCCGAGTCGCATCGCGTCGAGCGTGCGTTCGTCGGGGATCCCGTACGTACCGGCGTGGAAGCGATCGTCGAGGACGATCTCTTCGTCCGTGATCTCGCGTTGTACCCCGATGAGTTTGGCGGTGGCGCGCGCGATGCGCGCGATCTGCGCCCAGGTCTCGGTCGGTTTGGCCGACGCGTCAATACCGATGACCGTGCGTTCGTCGATTCCTTCGGCAAAGCCGGCGACCATGCCGGCCTGCGTGCCACCGGTGACCGAACAGACGAAGATGTAATCAAAGACGACGCCGAGTTCCACCTCTTGTTGCTCGACCTCTTTGGCCCAACCCGCGAAGCCGAGGCCGCCGAGAGGGTGGTCCGACGCGCCCGCCGGGATGGCGTAGGGCTTGCCCCCGCGATCTTCGATCTCGAGGATCGCCTTCTCCCAACTCTCCTTGAAGCCGATATCAAATCCCGCCTGCACCAGACGGACGTCCGCGCCCATGAGGCGGCTGAGCAAGATGTTGCCTACGCGGTCGTAGGTCACGTCCGGCCAGTCCACCCAACTCTCTTGGATGAGGACGCACTTCATTCCGGTCTTGGCCGCAGCCGCGGCCACCTGTCGGGTGTGATTCGACTGCACGCCGCCGATCGAGACGAGCGTGTCGCACCCGTTCGCCAGTGCGTCGGCGACGAGATACTCGAGTTTGCGCGTCTTGTTGCCACCGAAGGCGAGGGCGGAGTTCACGTCGTCACGCTTGGCCCAGACCGTCGCCCCTTCGAGGTACTCGGTCAAACGGTCGAGTCGATGGATCGGCGACGGGCCGAACATGAGCGGGTAACGGGGAAACGAATCCAACGACACTGCGCCTCCTTGGTTCATACTCATTGATGAAGTTACCGTAACGCCGTCGACCCTTACTCGAGCCCGGTCGGTGCCGAAGTGATCGCCGAGCGCTCCACGTAGGATTCCAAGCACGAAGATTGAGCTGAGTGACCAGGCGCGCGAATTCGTCGCGGCGCGCGGCGGAACGCTGTACTTGCGTGTGCGCCACAATCGATGCTGCTCGGGTGGTCTCACGTTTCTTGACGTCGCCACGAACGCAGACCGCGACAGCGACCGGTACGAGAAACTCAGTGTCGAGAACCACGACGACCTCGACGTTCGTCTGTTTCACCTTGGTTCCGTGCTTCCTTCAACGGTGAGTGTCGACGTTCGCGGGAAGATGCGACCGCACCTCGTCGCGTACTGGGATGGGTGCGCCTACCGCCTTTAGGGCGGACACCATTTCGTCGATCGTCGGCTTTGACAGATCCCCCTTGGGTTTGCGAGCCTTCGAACTGCTGAGAATCCCCTTGGATTTCGATGCCTGAGCATGTTCACAATTTCACTAGACGAGGACTACCGTTGAAATCACGTTGGTCGCACCTTGGGTCGACCGTGCGTGGGATTTTGCAACGGTTCTTCCGAACGAAGACTGCCAGGAGGTCGGACATTGGTAGACGATACCGAAGACGAACTGCGCCCGAGTCATTTTCGCTACGTGCGCCGAGACACATCGTCGTCGAGCACGGCGGTAGCGACGCCACCGCTCGTCGGCGATGCACCCGTGTACTCGTCGAAGATTCAAGATCTTTCGCCCAAGGCGTGGACCGCGTTCTGCGTCCTCGCCGTCATGGTCCTCGCCTATTTGATTTCACTCTTGTTGCGCAACCCCGACCAGAACTGGACGTGGCTCGATGGATGGGTGGTGTGCGCCATCGAAGGAGCCGCATCGATCATCTGCATCATCCGCGGCCTCGACAAGAACCCCGGGCGCGTCGCCCCACTCGCTTTGGGTTTGGGTCTCCTTTCGTGGACGCTGGGCGACGTCTTCTTGACGATCGAATCGCTCGGTGGAAAGACGCCCGCGGTGCCGTCAATCGCCGACGTCTTCTACATCGGGTTCTACCCACTGGCCTATGTCGCGACCGTGCAGTTACTTCGCACCGCGATGGGTCGACTCTCCAAGCCCAATTGGCTCGATGGTCTGGTCGCCGGACTTGGCGCGGCGGCCATTTGCGCTGCCTTCGCGTTCCACAGCATCCTGCACGCAGCCGGTGGCAGTGTCCTGACGGCGGCGACCAACCTGGCGTACCCGATCGGGGACCTCCTCTTGCTCTCGCTCGTCATCGGCGGCACGGTGCTGTTGTCCGGTCGCTCGACGTTGCCGTGGTTCCTTCTCGCGGCCGGCATCTCGCTCAACGTCATCGGCGACACGGCCAATCTGTTTTCTTCCTCGACGATCTTCGCCTCGAGGGTCGGGACCGACTTCAACGCCGTGGCGTGGCCGGCATCGATACTGCTGATGTCGATGTCCGTGTGGCTGAAGCCGCGAACGCTTGATCCACTGCGCGCCCAACGCGTCGCCGGCGTGGCACTCCCGAGTTTGGCGGCCGTGAGCGGACTGGCGATTCTCCTCATCGGTTACGAGCGCTCGGTGAGTTGGGTCGCCGTGTGGCTGTCGACGGGGACCTTGTTGGCTGCCGGACTGCGCCTCACGCTCTCGGCCCGGGACCTGCGCATCTTGACCGAAGAGCGTCATCGACAGGCCCAGACCGACGAACTGACCGGCCTCGGCAATCGCCGCTACCTCTTTCACGTGTTGGAGACGTTCTTCGCGGACTACGCCAATCCGTGGACGACGTCACGAAATCTCGCCTTCCTCTTCATCGACCTGAACCGCTTCAAAGAGATCAACGACTCCTTCGGTCACCCCGCGGGCGACGAGCTGTTACGCCAACTCGGTCCGCGCCTCAGTCGTGTGGTCCCCGCGACCGGTTCGGTCTTTCGCTTGGGCGGTGACGAACTCGCGGTCGTCCTCGTCGATGCCGACGAGGCCGCGGCCGAAGCCGTGGCCCAGGAAATCCTGAACGTCATCTGCGAGCCGTTCATCCTGCAAAAGATGAAGGCCAGCGTCGGGGCCAGTATCGGGATCGCGCTCGCGCCGTCTGACGCCGCCGAGGCCGTCGGACTCACCTGGTGCGCGGACACCGCGATGTACCGCGCCAAATTGGGCCACATCCCCTATGTCTTCTACGACCAGGAGATCGACGGTGGCGAAGAGAAGCTCAACCTGGCCGAAGAGTTGCGAGTGGCGGTCGATGAGGGCAACTTCGTCCTCCACTATCAGCCACAGCTCAACCTTCGCACGGGCGAGATCATCGCGGTCGAAGCGCTTATCCGTTGGCCGCACGCGACCTTAGGTTTGGTCCCACCACTGAAGTTCTTGCCGTTGGCCGAAGACGCCGGCTTGATGCAAGAGCTCACCCGTTGGGTGCTCTCCGAAGCCCTCACCCAGTGTGCCGAGTGGCGCGACGCCGGGCGCACCCTCACGATGTCGGTCAACATCACGACGACGAATCTCCTCGAAGCTGGGTTCACCGAACTCGTTGGACAGCTGCTGGCACGACACGACCTGCCGGGCACGTCGCTCATCATCGAGATCACCGAGACCAGCATCATCACGGACTTCGCGCGTTCCAAGGCGGTGATCGAGTCACTGACCGCCATGGGCATCATCGTGTCAATCGACGACTTTGGCGCGGGCTTCACGTCGTTGGCGTACCTCAGCTCGTTGGCCGTCGGTGAGGTGAAACTCGACCGGGAGTTCATCACCGGACTCCTCGGTGACGGGAAGGAACGAGACCTGGAGTTGGTTCGCGCCACGATTCAACTGGGACACGATATGGCGTTGCGAGTGGTGGCCGAAGGGATTGAGGACGTCGGCACGTTGGAGCTCTTGAGTGACCTGGGCTGTGACATCGCCCAGGGGTACTTCATCAGTCGACCCATGCCGGCGAACAAACTGTCGTTCCAACAAGCGGCACTGCCCGCGCCGGCCGGCGTCACCTCGTAGTCGACGCACGAGCGTTCGAATCGACGGGCCGAAGGGCCTCGTCGCCCAATGAAGCGGAAGAATGAGAAACGTGAAGCTCTCTGCCGCGGTGCCTCGACGCTTCTTCGAACGACCGCCCGATGACGTCGCCTACGACCTCGTGGGATCATGGATCGTCGTGCACGACGGCGAAAACGAACGTCGTGCGCTCATCGTCGAGACCGAGGCGTACGGGGGCAGCGACGATCCCGCGTCGCACTCCTTTCGCGGACCGACCAAACGCAGTGCGATCATGTTCGGGCCCGCCGGCTTTCTCTACGTCTATCTGATTTACGGAATGCACTGGTGCATGAATATCGTGACCGAGCCGGCGGGTACGGCCAGTGCCGTCTTGCTGCGCGGCGCGGAACTGGTCGTTCCCCACCGTGACGACGACGACGGCGGCGACGGCCAGACGACGGTGGCGCTGCGAGGTCCCGGCAACCTGACGCGGGGCCTCGGCATCACGGGTGACGACACGGGCCTGGATTGCTGCGGTGGCGCGGGTCGATACCTCACGATCCACCGGTCTCGTCCGGGTGCGATCACGTTGCCGACCAGACAGTCGAAGCGCATTGGCATCACTCGAGAGATCGACCGACCTTCGAGGTACTTTCTCGAAGGTCATGAAGCAGTGTCGAAGGTCCCCGCGCGCTCGACGCGCGGCCCGTCTCGGAAAACGGGGACGTCGAACGCCTAGAGGAGTTTTCTGACCTCGGCGTAACGAAAGCACTTCGGATTGTGGTCGTTCACGAGGCCAGCGGCCTGCATGAGCGCGTAACAGGTCGTCGGTCCGACGAATCGAAAGCCGCGCTTCTTGAGTTCTTTACTCATGAGCGTGGCCTCGGGCGTCGAGGGGGGAATATCGGGGTCGCGTTTCCAGTTCCGCTGCATCGGTGTGCCGTCGACGAAGGACCACAGGAGTTCATTCAGACTCGAACCGTCCTTCTTCAGAGCGAGCACGGCGCCGGCGTTGTTGATGGTCGATTCGATCTTGCCGCGGTGACGAATGATGCCGCCGTCCTCCAACAGTCGCTCGACGTCGACGTCCGTGAAGGCGGCCACGGACTTCGGGTTGAACTTCTTGAAGGCCTTCACGTAGCCGCGGCGGCGCTTCAAAATCGTCATCCAACTGAGCCCCGCCTGCGCGCCTTCGAGCGTCAGCAGTTCGAAGAGTCGCGCGTCGTCGTGTTGGGGTACTCCCCACTCTTCGTCGTGATAGGCGCGCATCTCGTCGTCACCTTCGGCCCACGAACATCGCATGGGAGCACCGTACCAAGTGGGGCCAACATCGCGACCACTCGCAGCGTCAACCGTTACGACGGGACCACTTCTTGTCACGCGTGTAGAGCGTCGGAAACTGTTCTCGTCGGGCGCGGTACAGCTCAGCGACGTCGGCGTTGGGGGTGAAGATCTCACCCGGGGGACGGAGTCCGGCGACATCATCGAGGCGAAGGCGACCCAGACCGATCGCGGCCAAGAGCGCGGCGCCACGGATCTGCGCGACCATGGGCGCAGGCACCTGTTCGACCACGTGACCCGTTGCGTCCGCGTAGATCTGGCACCACTCGCTGGACTGCGCGCCACCGCCGAGGAGGCGAAGTGGCGTCAGTTCACGCCCGGCGAACTTCTCGACGTAGCGCAATAGCCAAGCGCTGTTGGCCGCGACGCCTTCGAGCACGGCGCGGATGAGATCAGCGGTCGACGTTTCGAGCGCGAGATTCGTGAAGCCGCCGCGCAGGTGCTTGTTACCGATTGGCGATCGCTCGCCGGCGAGCCACGGCGTGAAGAGCACGCCGTTGGCGCCCGGTACCGACGTTGCGGCCAGCGCGGTCATCTCCTCGTAACGCATCGGCGTTCCCTGGCCCGCCAAGAGACCCTGCAGCCACTCAAGTGACTTCGCGCCCGTCTCTTGATTGTCGATGATCAGATACGAATCGTTCGTCAGACCCGGTATCGCCACGATCGAATGTGCGGCGTCGGTCTTCTTCTTGGGCACCGGGCAACTGATCCACGAGGTCGTCGAGAGCGCGACGTGCGCTTGGAAGAGGCCGGTGCCACCCGAACCGATCGCCGCCGCGTGAAAGTCTGGGATGCCGGTGATCACGACCGTGTCGGCACCGAGGCCGAGCTCCTCGGCCACGTCGCTCGTGACCGTTCCCACGACGCTGCCGAACGGCAGCAACGGAGGCAGTACTCGAGGATCGATGCCGACGATCTTCAGGAGTTGCGCGTCGTATTCGTAACGGGTGAGATAGCGATTGTCGGTCAGCCAACTCGCAACGCGCGACGCGTGTGTCGCCGTGGCGACTCCGGTGAAGCGCATCGTGAGGTAGTCGACCGGTTCCAACATCCAGCGCGTGGCCGCCGTGATCGCCGGCTCGCGGTTCATGAGATACAAGATCTGTCCAACGGGATCGGCGCCGGCGGGCGAGGGTCCGCCGCCGGACTTTCGTATAAAGGGGAGGATCTTTCGGGGGCTATAGCCCTCGATCGGTCCACCGATCGCCCGACGAGCGTATTCGCGACCGCGGGTGTCGAGCCACAACAGACAGGGTCCGGTCGGAACGCCGTTGGCGTCAACGGGCACGGTCGAGGCGAATTGGCCCGTGACGGCGATCGCCTTCACGCGTTCCTTCGTGACGCCTGTTCGGCTCACGAGCCGACGCGTTGCGTCGCAGATGAGCGTCCACCACAGGTTCGGATCCTGGGTCGCGCCGCCGTCAACCGTGTAGGTCGTCGCGACGGAGTGGAGTTCGTAGTCGAGGACCTCGCCGTCGAGGCTGACGAGACCGATCTTCGGCCCGCCGGTCCCCAGGTCGATGCTGAGGCAGAGCTCGTCACTCATGCAGGAGGAATGGAGGCCTGTTGGTCCATCATGTCGGCCATGACGGCTCGAATGAACTCGTCGGCTTCGGCGCTCATGCCGCCGGCGACCCCGCCGTAGATGGCGCCGGACTTGGCCGGCTCGTCACGGTGTGACTGCGCGTACGCCACGGCCTCGGCGAGGTCCGTCGCCCAGCGCTCCACGACGCCCGGTTGGGTCTGCGGTCGGGTGACCGCCATGTGAATCGCGTTGGGATACTGC
Source organism: uncultured Acidimicrobiaceae bacterium (assembly GCA_963804325.1). Lineage (GTDB taxonomy): Bacteria > Actinomycetota > Acidimicrobiia > Acidimicrobiales > RAAP-2 > RAAP-2. Next base: position 515,305 of record CAWDPT010000009.1, on the reverse strand, counting down.
TGCCCGTTCATCCGCCACCCGCGGGTTCGCAGGAAGTCGTTCACAAGATAGATGTCGAACTCGTCAGAGGTGAACGAGAAGAGAAAGCTGGGCGTGCCCATGAGGCGTAGCGACGGATGCGTGCGAATGGCGCCTTGCATCGCGGCCGACGTCTCGAAGATGGCTTTGGCATAGCGCAGATAGCCCGCACGGCCGAGGCTGACCATCGCCGCCCACGTGGCGGCCAGCAGTCCGCCGGAGCGCGATCCGTCCATGCCGGGTGAGCAGTACTTCCCACCTGACCAGTCGGTCAGGTAGAAGTACTGCGCGTTACGAAGCGACTGGTCGGCGAAGGCGAGGACGCTCGTCCCCTTCAACGCGTAGCCGTACTTGTGGGTGTCGGCGGAGATGGTCGTGACGCCGGGCACCGAGAAGTCAAAGGCCGCGATGTCGTAGCCGAGTTCGCGACCGAAGGGGAGGAGGAAGCCACCCAGACAGCCGTCGACGTGGAGCCCGATGCCGTGTTCGAGCGCGAGTTCGCCGAGTTCGGTGATGGGGTCCACGGTCCCGTAGCCGTAGTTCGGCGCCGAACCGATCAGCGCCACGGTACTGGCGTCGATGTTCGCGCGCACCCAGTCGAGGTCGACCGTCAACGTCACCGGGTCGACCGGAGCGATCTTCATGTCCACACCGAAGAGGTGTCCGGCCTTGGCGAAGGCCGGGTGCGCGGTCTCGGGCTTGATCATGTTCGCTCGCGCGATCTGAGGGTTTGCTTCTCGATACGCGAGGACCGCGTGTGCGATCGATCCGGATCCGCCGGAGGTCACGAGACCGCCCGGTCGTTTGCCTTCCAGCGCGTCGGCGCCGAGCATGTCGAGGGTCATGGCGATGATCTCGGCTTCGAACTTCGTGGCGCTCGGGCACATGTCACGCTGCAACGTGTTCACGTAGGAGAAGTTCGAGAAGGCCTCATTCAAGAAGTCGTAGTGCTCATGGTCGCCGCAGTACATGGTGCCCGAGCAGTGTCCGTCCTCCCAGACGACGTTTTCTCGCGACGCCATGTCGTTCATCATGGCGAGGATCGCCTCGCGCGATGTTCCCTCGTCGGGCATCGTGCGATGGACTTCGTACTCGTCGAGGTAGGGGAATCGGCTCACGGCGTCTCCTGTCGGTGGCTTCAAAGAGGGTAGGCGACGGGGCTGCGTTCAGCGAACGTGGCCCGCGTCGTCGAAGATCCCTTCGAGGCTCGGTGCCTGTTCGGTCGACTCAAACGTGGCGATCGCGGTTTCGCGAAGCAGCGTCAGACCGATATCGTCCCAGCCGTTGAGCAGGCGCTCGCGCGTCATCGGATCGAGCTCGAAATCGCGCTGGAATCCGGCTTCGGGAACTTCGACGCGAAGTCGATCGACGTCGACTACGACGAGTCGAGTCGGATCGTCGTTGATGAGGGCCGACAGCTCTTCGACGTCGGCGAGGCCGAGCACGACGATGACGAGCCCCTGCTTCGAGGAGTTGTTGACGAAGATGTCGCCGAAGGATGGCGCGATGATCGCTTCGAATCCGTAGTCCATCAACGCCCACACCGCGTGTTCGCGTGATGAACCGATTCCGAAACGCGGGCCGGCGATCAAGACACTGGCGCCGACGAAGTCCGGTCGATTGAGGACGAAATCGGGGTCGTCGCGCCACTCGCTGAACAGCCCACGGCCGAAACCGGTTCGCTCGACGCGCTTGAGCCAGTCCGACGGGATGATCTGATCGGTGTCCACGTCCGATCGTTCGAGCGGGACGGCGCGACCCTCGACGACGCGGACCGGTTTCATGACAGTTCCTCGGGCGAGGCGAAACGACCCATGACCGCGCTCGCCGCCGCGACCGCCGGTGAGACCAGGTGCGTACGGCCGCCGCGACCCTGGCGACCCTCGAAGTTTCGATTCGAAGTCGACGCGCATCGCATCTCGTTGCCGAGTTGGTCCGGGTTCATGCCGAGACACATCGAACAGCCCGGCTCGCGCCACTCGAATCCCGCGTCGAGGAAGACCTGATCGAGGCCTTCACTTTCGGCCTGTCGCTTCACGCGATGCGAGCCCGGAACGACGAGGGCACGGACGCCCTCGGCGACGTGGCGACCCCGCGCGAGCGACGCGGCCACGCGAAGGTCCTCGATCCGGGAGTTCGTACACGAGCCGATGAAGACGACGTCGATCGGGATGGAGCGCACCGGCGTACCCGGCGTGAGCCCCATGTAGGCCAGGGATCGCTCGGTGGTCGACTTCTCGTCGGGATCGATGATCGCGTCCGGTGAGGGGATGACGCCGTCCAGCGAGACGACCTGCGCCGGGTTGGTACCCCAGGTGATCGAAGGAACGATGTCCTCGGCACGCAGTACGACCTCGTCGTCGAACGTGGCGTCGTCGTCGCTCACGAAGGTCCGCCATCGTGTGGCGGCGGCCTCGAACTCGTCGCCCTGTGGCACGCTCGGTCGCGTGCGCAGATACTCGATCGTCGTGTCATCAACGGCGACGAGTCCGGCGCGCGCACCCGCCTCGATGCTCATGTTGCAGACCGTCATCCGTCCCTCCATCGAGAGATCACGGATCGCGTCGCCCCGGTACTCGATGACGTGGCCGGCGCCGCCGCCGGTGCCGAGCGTGGCGACGATCGCGAGGGCGATGTCCTTGGCCGAGACGCCCGGGCGAACGTCGCCCTCCAGCGTGACGGCCATCGACTTGGCCTTTTGCTGGGGGAGCGTCTGGGTTGCGAGGACGTGTTCGACTTCGCTCGTGCCGATGCCGAAGGCCAGGGCACCAAAGGCGCCGTGGGTCGACGTGTGCGAGTCGCCACAGACGATCGTCATGCCCGGTTGGGTCACGCCGAGCTCCGGTCCAATGACGTGGACGATGCCTTGATTCTCGTGACCCCGGGGAAAGACCGTGATACCGAACTCCTCGCAGTTCTCCTCGAGCGCCTCGAGCTGGCGCCGTGAGACCGGGTCGCTCACCGGGGTTGAAATCGGGTCGGTCGGCACGTTGTGATCGGCGGTCGCCAGGGTTCGCTCCGGTCGGCGCACCCCTCGTCCGTTGAGCCGAAGGCTCTCGAAGGCCTGGGGACTCGTGACCTCGTGGACGAGGTGCAGGTCGATGTAGAGGAGCGACTGCTCACCGGGCGCCTCGATGACGTGGTCCTGCCAGATCTTCTCGAAGAGGGTCCGGCCCGTCGCCACTTAGCGAATTCCCACGATCGTGAGGCGAAGGACGCCCGACGGCGCTTCGTACTCGACCTCGTCACCGACGGCGCGACCGAGCAGGGCACTGCCGAGTGGCGACGTCGGCGAAGCGACCAGTACGCCCTCGGGCTTCTCCTCGATCGAACCGATGAAGAACTCCTGGCGGTCATCGGCGGCGTCGCCCTCGTAGACGATCTGGACGATGGTGGCGTGTTCGACCGTGTTGGAGTGCTCGTCGCGCTCGACGATCTCGTGATTGCGGATCACGTTGTCGATCTGGCGGATGCGCGACTCCATCTTCCCCTGGGCGTCCTTGGCGGCGTGGTAGTCGCCGTTCTCCGAAAGGTCGCCGAGAAGACGGGCCGACTCGATGACCCGGGCGATGTCGGTGCGACCGACCGTCGTCAGTTCGTCGTACTCGGCCTGGAGCTTGTCGAGCGTCTCTTGGGTGATGCGATGAATTTCGGCGGCCATAGCCTTCTCGTCTCGTGAAGAGTACGAATTCTACTTGGGCGACCTGACGCGGCCCTCGGGGCTGGTTTGCTACGCACGCCGGTGGGCGAGCAAAATAGACCAAAGAAGGAGAGGCCCGTGAGCAACGAACGCACCCACCGCGTGGCGGTGATCGGTGGCGACGGCATCGGGCCCGAGGTCACCGCCGCGGCCCTCGACGTCGTCCGGGCCGCCGGCGTCACCCTGGCGACCACGTCCTATGAACTCGGCGCCGCTCGGTACCTGAAGGACGGCTTCGTCCTCGATGACGAGACCCTGGAGGAGTTGCGCGGCTACGACGCCATCATGCTGGGCGCGGTCGGACCGGCGATCGGCGACACCCGAATACCCGGCGGCGTGCTCGAACGTGGACTCCTGTTGCGCCTGCGCTTCGGGCTGGACCTCTACATCAACTACCGGCCCTTTCGCGGCGTCGAGGGTTCGCTCGCGCAGGGCTGTGCTTTCGCCATCGTGCGCGAGAACACCGAGGGGCCTTACGCGGGCGAGGGAGGCATCCTGCGTCGCGGGACGCCTCAGGAGGTCGCCACCCAGGGATCGGTCAACACGCGCTTCGGCGTGGAGCGATGCGTACGCTACGCCTTCGGGCGTGCCGCGGCACTTGAGGTCCCGCGACTCACGCTGGTGCACAAGACGAACGTGCTCACGTTCGCCGGAGACCTGTGGTCGCGCGCCGTGAGCGAGGTGGGTGAAGAGTTCCCCGGCGTCGCGGTCGACTACAACCACGTCGACGCCGCGTGCATCTACCTCGTCGAGAGTCCCCAGCGCTACGGCGTCATCGTGACCGACAACCTTTTCGGCGACATCCTCTCGGACCTGGCCGGTGCCGTCACCGGCGGCATCGGCTTCGCCGCGAGCGCGAACCTCAACCCCGCGCGCACCGGGGCCTCGCTCTTCGAACCCGTCCACGGCGCCGCCCACGACATCGTCGGCACGGGGAAGGCCAATCCACTGGCCGCGGTCTCATCGGCCGTCTTGATGCTCGAGCACCTGGACGAACTCGAGGCCGCACGAAGGATCGCCCAAGCGGTGGCAGACTTTGACGGTGACGTTGCCGTGCTCGGTACCGACGGTGTTGCGAAAAATCTAATCGGAAGGTTGTAAATGGCATTAACCCCCACGAAGAAGATCTGGATGGACGGCGAGTTGGTCGATTGGGAGAACGCGACCACGCACGTACTCAGTCACACGTTGCACTACGGTATGGGCGCCTTCGAGGGCATTCGCGCCTACAAGACGCCCCAGGGCGTGGCGATCTTCCGTCTGCGCGAGCACATGGAACGACTCCTGCGCAGCTGCAAGATCTTGATGATCGATGTCCCCTACACGCTCGACCAGCTGTGTGACGCCGCCGTCGAAACGGTGCGCGTGAACGAGATGAACGACGGCTGTTATATCCGACCGCTGATCTATCTCGGCTACGGCGAGATGGGTGTGAACCCGATGGGCGCGCCGACGAACGTGATCATCGGCGTGTGGCCCTGGGGCGCGTACCTCGGAGCCGACAGTTTGGACAAGGGCGTACGGATGAAGATCTCGTCCTGGGCCCGCCACCACCCGAACTCGATGCCGACGGCCTCCAAGACCGTCGGCGGCTACGTCAACTCGTGCCTCGCCAAGCTCGAGGCCGTGAAGGCCGGTTACGACGAGGCCATCATGCTCGGCACCGACGGGCTCATCAGTGAGTGCACGGGTGAGAACCTCTTCATCGTGCGTGACGGTCTGATCATCAGTCCGCCGCCGTCCGAGGCCGGGGCACTACGCGGTATCACCCAGTCGAGCATCGTCAAGATAGCGAACGACCTGGGTCATCCCGTCAGTTTCGAGGCGATGCGACGTGACGACCTCTACCTCGCCGACGAGGCCTTCCTCACCGGCACCGCGGCCGAGGTCGTTCCCATCGACTCGGTCGATGACCGCGTCGTCGGAGCCGGGAAACCAGGGCCGATCACGATGGAGATCCAGTCGACGTACTTCCAGGCCGTGCGTGGCGCGCGACCGGCCTACGAGAGTTGGCTGACCAAGGTCTAAAAGTCGTCGCAGTAGGCTCGTGGCGTGACACAACCAACGTTTTCCCCAGTCTCAGCGGCGGGCCAGGTTCGACCGACCATGGAGACGGGTACGTCGGAGTTCTCGCGGACCCCGAAGCCCGGACTGCTCCACGCGATGCCGGCCGCCGGTCAGGCCGGTCGCGGCACCCAGGCGCCGGGAGAGGGATTCGCCTTGACGATCGCCGCGCGCGAGTGCGCGAAACTGAACTTCGACCACGAGCACGACCGTCATGACGTCGCCCTCGGCGTCGGTCTCGTCGCCGCCAAACGCGCCAGTCTCATCGGTCGCGGTCCCCAGTTGGGTGACGTACGGGCCGCCATGAACCTCTTCGGTCTGATCGGTGCCTCGTCCGTCGATCACCAATTGAGCGAACCGTTTCGCGGTCTGGCGCACAGTTACGTCCTGCAACGTCGTTTCGTCGACGCCGTCGACGGCGATGAGCTCGTCGCGACGAGTTCCCCGGATTCTCTCTAGTTCCCAGCACGCAAAGGAGTGAGATGAGTTTCGTCCTCACCGAAGAACAACGGGCCTTCCGAGACGTCATGCGCAGCTTCGTCGACGAGCAGGTCGCGCCGTACGCCGCCGAACACGACCGCGATCAGACCTATCCGCAGGAGAGTTTCGACGCGTGCGTGAAGATGGACCTCCCCGCGATGCAGGTCCCCGCCGCCTACGGCGGCGTCGGCGCGGACATGGTGACCCAGGCCATCATGGTCGAGCAGCTGGCGCGTGGCTGCGCGTCGACGTCGGTCACGATACTGATCTCCAAACTGGCCATGTTGCCGATCATGAACTTCGCCTCCGAAGAGATCAAGCAGGCCTACCTGCCGCGTATCGCCTCGGGTGAGATCCAAGGGAGCTACTGCCTCTCCGAAGCCGACGCCGGATCCGACGTCGCGTCGATGCGCTGTCGAGCCGTTCGCGACGGCGACGACTACATCTTGAACGGATCGAAGTACTGGATTACCAACGCCGGCGTCTCGGACACCTACACCGTCTTCGCGACGACCGATCCCACGGCGCGCACCCACGGCATCACGTGCTTCTTAGTCGAGAAGGGACCCGGCGTCGAGTTCCCGAAGCACGAGGACAAGATGGGGTTACGCGCCTCACCGACCGGGGAAGTGGTCTTCAACGACGTGCGCGTGCCATTGTCGCACCGCATCGGCAACGAGGGCGAGGGCTTCCTCATGGCGATGCACACGTTGGACCGTTCTCGTCCGACCATCGGTGCCCAGGCCGTTGGCATCGCTCAGGCGGCGATCGACTTCGCGGGCAACTACATGAAGGGTCGCAAAGCCTTCGGCCGACCGATCGCCGACTTACAGGGCCTGCGTTTCATGCTGGCCGACATGGCGATTCGCACCGAGGCCGCGCGCGCATTGGTCTACCAAGCCTGCGCGACGATCGACGCGGGCGACCCCGACGGCAACCTCTCGTATCTGGGTGCGGCGGCCAAGTCCTTCGCGTCCGACACGGCGATGAGCGTCACCACCGACGCCGTCCAACTCCTCGGGGGCTACGGCTTCACCAAGGAGTTCCCGGTCGAGCGATTCATGCGCGACGCCAAGATCACGCAAATCTACGAAGGCACAAACCAGATACAACGAGTGGTCATCGCCAAACACCTACTCAAGTAGGATTTCTTCCGCCAATAGCGGTCCGGTTCTTCGCTTTGATCCCTACTTCGTCCCCACTATTGAATTGATGCTTCACACTCACTATGGAGCTCCAGAAGGTTTGAACGTCAACGTCCGCCGTCCCGCGGACTATCAAGTGATGTATACTTACATCATGCAAAGGACGCAGATCTCCCTTACGGCTGAAGAGCGCTCGGCACTCGACGCCGAGTCCGCAAGAACGGGGAAGTCGCTTTCGGCTCTGATTCGAGAAGCCGTAGAGAGGTCCTATGGCTCTTCGCGTTCGAGCGCGGACGACCTTGACCTGATGCGTCAAACCTTTGGCACCTGGGCCGATCGAGATGAAGACGGAGCAACCACGGTTGAAGGACTGCGTTCAGGATCACGTCTCCTTCGCCACGGTCAATGACGGTACTCGTCGACACCTCGGTCATCATTGACTATCTTCGTGGCGACAGGGGAGCCGAGAAGACACTCGAGGACGAGCGCCTAAAGGCTCCGTTGCACGCCAGCGAGATCACTCGTCTCGAGGTGCTCGCGGGTATGAAGTCGAACGAAGAAGGAGGAACACTCGCGCTTTTGTCAATCTTCGTCTGGCATGACCTCGACACTGTGATTGCCAAGCGAGCAGGTGAATTGGGTCGACGATGGCTACCGAGTCACCACGCCATCGATAGTGCGGACCTCGCCATCGCGGCGACCGCGATGGTCGCAGGTTGCGAACTTCTCACGTGCAACGTTAAGCACTTTCCGATGTTCGCGGGACTGAAGAAACCGTATTGAGAAGTCGCGAATCCTCTTCAATGGAAGGACACGCGTGAGCCAGAACCACTTTGGCGACGACGTCGCCGAGACCTACGACGCGGACGTCTCCGGCGAGTTCGACCCGGCGGTCATCGCATCGATCGTGTCGTTTCTGGCGGACGGGGCGACCGGCGGTAGTGCACTGGAGTTCGGCATCGGCACCGGGAGAATTGCCCTGCCTTTGCACCACCTCGGCCTCGACGTCGAAGGCATCGATCTCTCTTCTTCGATGGTCGAGCGAATGCGACGCAAGCCGGGAGGCGCTGACATACGGGTCGTGCTCGGTGATTTCGCCTCGACGTCGATGGATCGGACGTTCGATCTCGCGTATCTGGTCTTCAACACGATCATGAATCTGACGACTCAAGAAGAACAGGTGGCGTGTTTCGCCAACGCCGCGGCCCACCTGCGGCCGGGTGGTCGCTTCGTGGTCGAGGTGATGATCCCGGACCTACGACGCTTGCCACCGGGCGAGAAATTCCGTCCGTTCAACGTCCAACCCGATGCACTCGGCTTTGATGAATACGACGTGGCGAATCAAGGACTCGTCTCGCACCATTACCGCGTTCACGACGACCGGATGGCGGTGCACTCGATCCCCTTTCGTTACGTCTGGCCATCGGAACTTGACCTCATGGCGTCGATGGCCGGGATGGCGTTACGCGATCGGTGGAGTGGATGGACGCGAGAGCCCTTCACGAGTGAGAGTCTGAAACACGTCTCGGTGTGGGAGAAACTGCCCTAGCGACGTCCATACGGCTCCGGGGTCGCCGGCGCTCGTTCAACGCAGGGCCTTTCGGCGCCACCGTCCGACGTGGCCGAAGCTCTGTTCGACGCTCTGTCGCGACGTGACGAAGACCGACGCGAGCACCGTCAGCGAGGTCAGAAGGATCGCATTGCGAGCGACGAAGTCGCGAACGGCGAGGTACGTCGAGGTCTCGAGCGTGTTGTGGAAGAAGAGCCAGGGGATGCAGAAGTTCACGAGCGCGAGGAGGCTCGCCCTTCCCACCCAACTGTGCAGTCCGACCTCTCGGATGACGAATACCAGAAGCGGCGCGAAGGCGAAGTAGTGGTCCCACGCCACCGGCGATCCAAGGACGCTGGCGTAAAGGACGCAGACCATCGCCGAGATCTCACAGTCCATCTTCCACAGTTTTTGCGATGCGCACAGTCCCAGCGTGATCACCATGATCGAGAAGACGCCGTCCCAGGCCCAGTTGAGCAGGCCAATGTGAAAGGGCGCGCGCATGAAGAACGAGGTGATGCTCGAGCTCGCGTAGGTCGCGGCGCCACCGTTGGCGAATCGTCCGAACTCCTTGTGACCGACGATCAGGACACGCACGAAGGTTGCGAAACTCGTGGGCCAGAGGATCCACGCGATCGACGTCGTCACCGCGGTGGTGAGCAACGCCGTTGTCGCTTCGCGAAACTGGCGACGCCAGAGCCACATGATGATGAAGACGACGGGATAGATCTTGAACGCCGTGGCGAGTCCGACCAAGACCCCGCGTCCTCGACCCTTCACGACGAGCGAGTCGAGGACCACGAGCAGCAACAAGATCGTCGCCGTCTGTCCCCATATCAAGCACTCGACTTCCAACGGCAAGACGACGATCGACGCCAGGGCGAACCAACACCCGATGCCGAAGTTCGTCGTCCAGTGTCGAGGCGTCAGGTGATTGAGACAGACCGCGAGCGACACCGCGAGACAGAGGATGCTCCACCAGGTCCACAGAAATGGAATGCTCGACGTTGGTAGCCACACCAGCGGCCAGAACAAGAGGATCGCCCCCGGTGGATACGTGAACGCCTCGACGCCGAAGGGCACATAGATGTTCCCCGTACGTCGCAGTGTCTGGAGATTGGTCACGCGGCCCATGAGGTCACGGAACACATAGTGGTAGCGTCCCGCGAAGGTCCACGGATGAAAGCCGTGCGTGTGCGCCACGAGGATCGACATGACCAGTGTTCCGAGTAGTCCCAGGACCGCAATACCGATACCGAGGGCGCTCGCGCGTCGAGGTCGATCGAGAAGCGTCAAGGTCGTCTCAGCGCCCGTTCACGCCGTACCAGCGTGCCCCGGACAGCTGATTCGCTCCGCGCCGTGACTCCATACGACCTCCCTCGTGCGCACCGGGTTCATCACGCCGCGGCGGTACCGTGCTCGAAATCTCCAAGTGCCGGCAGAGATCAAAGTGAGAATTCCCTAGTCTTCAACGCCACGGTTGGTACCGAAGTTGTCAGAGCCGCAGCGAGTTGGGCCGCGATAGCGTGGACTATGTCCGATCGTCATCGAGTTCAAATGATCCCCTCACCGTTCACTCAATCTAGGACGTTCGAGATCACGCCCCACGTCGCGAACATCGACTCTCGTCGGTCGCGCCCGGTGGATGGACCGTCCTGGAAAGGGAGTAATCATGTCCCCGATCACGGGTAATGCAGCCGAAGTGGCGCGGCGCGGGTTGCTCAAGATCAGCGAGTCGACGATCCTCAGCACCGTCGACGGACTCGACCTGCGCGGTCACGCGAAGATCAGCGCAGTCGTGGGCATGCCGCTACGAAGTCTTCAGCAACGTCACGACGTCGCGACGTTCGCGGCGAGTGCTCCGATCGCGGCCGTGACCGCGCTGTTGGAGTTGCTCGCCATGACCACGTTGGAAAAGGTGATCGCCGCGCTCGGCGATCACGCGGACACACCGAACTTCGAACAGCTCAGTGAGGCCATCGACTCGGTGCAAGGCGAAGGTGCGTCGATCGACGACGTGGTCGCGGTCCTCGCGTTCGCGATCGTCGAAGAGTTTCCGGCGGCGCCTCACTGTCGCCGACTCTTCGAAGAACGAGCCGAATTCGCTCTGCCTGAACTACCGGACGTCGTGGTCGCGCCCTCGCTGCTCACTCCGAAAGAGACGGACCCCGAGATCAAAGAGCAACGGCGCCGCCGTCGCGAGGAGGAGAAGAAACGTAAACGGGGACCGACGTCTCAGCGCCCACCGCGCCCGACGAAGTCCAAACCGTTGCCGAAAGCGACTGCGGCTTCAAAGGAACCGCAACGTTCTGTTGAAAACGTCGTCGAGCCCCGCCGACCGATGATCTTCACGCCGGCCGAACTCGATCGCTTCGATCCCGAGCACGCTCTGGCGGGAACCGTCGTCATTGTCGACGTTCCCTTCGACGCCACCGATCCCATCGCTCCTGAACAGAAGTCGAAGGAACGCCCGGCCCTCGTCGTGGCGGCCAGTCCTGACGGGTTACTCGTCCGACCCGTTTACTCGAGCATCGGTCCCTCGAGGCACGTCTTGCAGGCGTGGCGTCGACTCGGACTCGATCACGTCTGCTACCTCGACGACACGCGTGTCGCGTTGGGCGTCGCCCCTAGTGAGTCACTGGAGCGTGTGGGTCGACTAACCGATCCGGAGTGGAACGCACAACTCTGACCTGGCGCACGAGGAGCACGGCGCCGGCGAGCGCGAGGACGACGCCCGCAATCTGAACACCGAGCGAACCGCTATGGGACTCTTGGCCGAGCAGCAGACGTTCGTCGGTCGAGCGCACGAGACCCCAGACGATCATCGCGACGCCGGTGATGACACCGAAGTGCCGTTGGGGGCGACGGTGCTCGATCGCGAGGAGCACAAGCCATAAGAGTGCGTCTTCCGCGCCCTGGATGAGTGGCACGGGCACGCGCCTGCCGACCTGACCGGCGTAGTGGATGCCGAACCATTGGTGCGTCAGATGTCCTCCGCCGTTCACCATGAACTGGGGGCCGAGTACGCGCCCGAGCGCCCAGCCGGCGATCAACGCCGGCACGAGGGCATCGGTGAATCGCGCCAATGAACTCTCGGGCCACCATCGACGTTGAAAAAAGAGGCCGACGGGCAGTGCCAGGGCGATGCCCCCGAAGCTCGCGAGACCGCCCTGCCAGACGGCGATCCAGCGCGCGGGGTGATCGGAGTAGTAGCCCCAGTTGGTCGCGACGTTGGCGAGGCGTGCCCCGAGGAGACCGGCGATGATCAGGGCGAAAGCGAACTTGCCGAAGGGCGCGACGTCGAACTCAGCGCGTGCGAGTCGTCGTCGTGCGTAGAGAAAGCAAACGTAGGCCGCGATTGCGAGACCGAAGCCGTAGGTGTGAAAGACGAGGGGACCGAGGTGAAACGAAGTGGGTACGCCCGACACGGTTAGCCCCGCGGGCGACCGAGACCGAAGAATCCGTAGCCGAGTCGGACCGGGACGACGTGCACGCGCGTGCCGGTCATCTCGGCCTCGATCATCTTGCCGTCACCGACGTACATCGCGACGTGCTGGTCGCCGTCGTAGCCGTAGAAGAGGAGGTCACCTGGCTCGATGTCGACGAGTGGCACGCGCTCGGTGTCCTCGTACATCGCGCCGGAGTAGTGGGGGAAGTCGATCCCGGCCGCTTCGTAGGCCAACATGATGAGCCCGGAGCAGTCGACGCCGGAACGGCTGGCACCACCCCAGACGTACCACGTGCCCACATACGTCATCGCTGTGCGAATGGCGATGTTGGCGCGCGAGTCCGGTGGCGGATCGGTGATGCCATCGGAGAGAGACTGCGCGTTGAACGAGGTCACCTCTTTGGCCGACGCGGCCGCTTCGGCCTGGGCGATGTAGGTGGCGATGTTGCCCTTGACCTGGGCGAGCGCGTGGTTGAGCGAGGATTGATAGACGTTCGCTGAGTGGAACGACTTGGCGGCGGCGCGCGTGAGACTCGCCGCTCGGCCAACTTCAGAGGCCAGGAGGCTGCGCTCCTGGGTTAGTTCGATCTTGTAGTTCTTGAGGCTCGAGAGGGTGGCGGCGACGTCGCCCTGGGCCAGCTGGTTGTAGACGTTGGTCGCGCCGATCTTCGAGGCGCTGTTGGAGAAAAGGGGATTGTTGCTCGCCGCCGCCCCGTTGGTGACGTAGGCGAAGATCGCCTCGGCGCGTAACTGTGAGTCGCCCTTGGTGACATCCTTCTTGATTATTTTGACGTCGGCCTTGGTGTTGGTGATCTCGCTGGCGATCTTGTCCAGCTTGATCTTGGCCAGGTCGTACTTTTGACCGAGGTAGTCGACGTGGGCGCTGATCCGGTTGATCTGTTTGAGGAGTTGATTCGCGCGAGCGCGGTCGGTGCCCAGTGTGGAGGCCGAAGCCAGATGCGAGGAGGAGGTCACAGTGCCAAGACACACTGCGACCACAGCCAAGATGGAGAACATCCACCGGAAGCGCCTGAGTTCCCTTGCTGGCCGTAGCGTCGGAGGCGCAAAGCGCACGACGTCAGTCACGGGACAAGGTTACTGGTTCGTTACGTTCCCGTGCAGGCTCGACTTCCTAAGAACTCATCTAAAACCTGATCAGAACGGGTGAATGGGCTCGCCATCGTCGGTAATTCCGGGGTGTCGTCGGACAGATTGGCGCCCGAGAATAGGCTCGGCGCATGTCGAATCGTTCGCGCGCGCTACCTCGACGCTCCTGTCTGTCGACACCCGGTTCCTCGGAGCGCTTCCTCGCCAAGGCCCCGACGGCGACGGCGGACTTCTCGTTCCTCGACCTCGAGGACTCCGTCGCGCCGAACGAAAAGGTGAACGCGCGCGCCAAAGTCGCCGAGGCCATTCGCACCCTTGACTGGGATGACCGCGTCCTGTGCGTGCGCGTGAACGCCTGGGACACGCCCTGGACCTACGGCGACGTGATCGACGTCGTCACTGACGCCGGCCCACGACTCGATGAAGTGATGCTCCCCAAGGTGCAGCGCGCCGCTGACGTCGTCGCGCTCGATCTCCTGCTCACTCAGGTCGAGCGAAACGCCGGCCTGGAACCGGGCCACATCGGTATCGAGGCACAGATCGAGACCGCCGAAGGCCTGATCAACGTGGAAGAGATCTGCGCGGCGTCGCCCCGTTTGGAGTCCATCGTCTTTGGCCCGGCCGACTTCGCGGCCTCGATCGGGATGCCGGTCACGACGATCGACGAGACGATCCACCACGCCCCGTCGAATCCCTTCACCTACGTCTTCGCCAAGATCTTGATGGCCGGTCGCGCCAACGGTCTGCACGTGATCGACGGTCCGTTCCTTAAGGTGCGCGACCTTGAGGCGCTGCGTTACGCGGCGTCGATCACTGCCTCCTACGGATTCGACGGCAAGTGGGCGTTGACGCCCGACCAGGCGATCGTGCTCAACGAGGTCTACTCACCGAGCCAGGAACTGTTCGACAAGTCCTTTGACATCCTCGACGCCTACCGTGTCGCGACCGAGACCGATCACACCGGAGCGGTCATGTTCGGCGACGAGATGATCGACGAAGCCTCCGCCAAGATCGCCAACTCCTTCGTGGCTCGAGGGGAACGCTCGGGGATGAAGCGCTCGCCCCAGTAGTTCCCGACTGGTGTTCACGAGAATTTAAAGAATCCGCTCTATCTATTGTCACGGCCCGACGCTAGATTCCTTAATAGGAGAGATTCGCAACAAGGAAATTTCCAACACCGGGCAAGTGATAAAGGAATTCCGAGCGCATGGCAACCATTGAATTGGCGGCACCACAGAGTCGCTACCAAGCACTGAAGCGGTCGTTCAGTCCCCACGAGTGGCGAAAGATCAACGCCATGATGGTCTCAATCGTGGGGCTGCACGTTCTCGGCTTCTTCGTCCTCATCGCCTTCGTGGTTCCCGGGCACTACAAGAACTTCGGCATCGGACTCGGAGCCGTCGCCTACACGCTGGGCATGCGACACGCCTTCGACGCCGACCACATCTCGGCGATCGACAACACCACGCGCAAACTGCTCAACGAACGCCACGGCGTCGAGGGAACGAGCCGCCCCCTCACGTTGGGCTACTACTTCTCATTGGGCCACTCCACCATCGTGGTGGCGATCGGCATCGGTCTGGTCTTCGCCGAGCGGGCGGTCTTTCACGCCGTCTCGCACAGTAACTCCGGTCTCGAGCAGTTTGGCGGCGTCTTCGGGACCCTCGTTTCGGCGTCGTTCCTCTTTCTGATCGGGTTGATGAACATCGTGATCCTCGCCGGGATCTATCGTGTCTTTCGATCGATGCGCGACGGAACGTACGACGAGGCAGAACTGGAATCGCAGTTGCAGAACCGCGGCTTGATGTACCGCTACTTCGGCCGGTGGATGCGCTCTATCGACAAGGAGTGGAAGCTCTACCCGGTCGGCGTCGTTTTCGGCATGGGTTTTGACACCGCCACTGAGGTGGCACTTCTGGCGTCGACGGCACTACTCGCATCCGAACACCTGCCCTGGTACACGATCATGTGCCTCCCGATTCTCTTCACCGCGGGTATGGTCCTCATGGACACGATCGACTGTCTCTTCATGAACGTTGCCTACGGTTGGGCCTTCTACAACCCAGTGCGCAAGATCTTCTACAACCTCGTGATCACAGGACTGTCGGTGGCGGTCTGTTTCCTCATCGGACTGATCGAAGTCTTCGGACTCCTACCCCACGAACTGCACTGGCATGGTGCCTTCTGGCGTTACATGGAGAGATTCGACATCAATACGGCCGGATTGATCATCGTCGGTATGTTCATCGTTACGTTTGCGGGTGCGGCGTTGGTGTGGCGCCACGGCAACATCGAAGAGAAGTGGGGCTCGAAGCTGCGTCCGACCGAGACCGCGATTCTCGACGGCGCCGAGCGTGCGCTCGGCGACCCCACGCCTCGCGGTGATTTCGAAGGTCCAGCACTTGGGTTCGCCGCTGACTGAGTTCCTAATCTGGAAGCTCTTCCAGTAGGCGTCGTGCGATCACCTTGAGACAGAGGGTCTCGTCAGCCCCTTCGAAGATCGACAGCACACGCGCGTCGACGAAGTAGCGACTCACCGGGTACTCCTCGGCGTAGCCCATGCCGCCGTGGATCTGCATCGCCTCGCGCGTGACCCATTCCGCCGCGCGACAGACGTAGGCCTTGGCCATCGACGCTTCGAGCGCGCCGTCGCCGCTCGCCATCTGGCGCGCGACCTCCAATGAGAACTGGCGGGCGCACTGGATGATGGCGGCCATCGTGCCGAGCTTCACGCGCGTCAGTTCGTAGTCGATGATGGGCGCACCGAAGACGACGCGGTCCTGGGCGTAGGCCAGGGCGGCCTCGTAGGCGGCCTGCATGACGCCGATGGCGCGCGCGGCCGTCTGGAGTCGCCCGTTCTCGAAGCCCGCCATCTGGAAGTAGAAGCCGCGACCCAGTCCCTCCTCGCCGCCGACGAGGTCGGCGTCGGGGACGAACCAGCGGTCGAAGGCCAACTCGTACGAGTGCATGCCGCGATAGCCGATGGTGTCGATGGGACGACCCTCGAGACGTCCCTGCCCGTGACCCGGGCCGACGTGCGCGCCCTGAACGAGCTCGAAGCCTTCGCTCTCGGCCTGGTGCTTCTCGACGAGGAAGAGGGAAAGTCCCCGGTGCGCGGCGCCGCGGTCGGTGTCGGTGCGAGCGAGCAACATGAGGACGTCGGCGCGCGCCGCGAACGTGCACCAGGTCTTGGTGCCGTTGATCAGCCAGCCGCCATCGGTCTTGGTCGCTGAGGTCGTGACGCCCGCGACGTCGCTGCCGAAGTCCGGTTCGGTCACCGCGACAGCGGCGAGGACCTCGCCGGAGGCGAGTCGCGGCAGCCAGCGCTCCTTCTGTTCCTGCGTGCCGCCGTTCACGAGGGCGCGCGTCAAGATCTCCGGTCGCGTGATCAGCGATCCGCCGACGCCGAGGGCGCCCCAGGAGAGCTCCTCGGTCGCCACGACCATGCCGAGGTACTCGGCCTCGCCCCCGGAGGAGAACCCGCCGAACTCTTCGGGCACCGAAAGTCCGAACCCACCGAGCTCCGCCAGACCCGTGATCACCGATTGGGGGATGTCGGCGTTGGCCCGGTGGACGTGTTCGGCGTGTGGGCGAACCTGTTCGAGGGCGAAGCGGTGGAACGTGTCGGCGACCATCGCGAAGTCCTCACCGAGATGGCGAGGTCCGGGAGTTTCGGCAAGGCTCGCCACGAACTCGGGATCGCGGTACGCGGCGACGAACGAAGCGAACGGCCTGTACCAGTCGTCCTCGACGGCCCAGAGAGACTCACGTCCGAGAATCCGAGTGGCGAGGTCGCTCAGGGCAATGGCGAGGAACGCGGCAACGAGATTCGATTCGACCTCGCCCTGGGCGGCGTAACGGAGTGAGGCGCGCGCCGTGGCGAGCGCGCTCGCGGCGTGGGCCACGTCGTAGGCGAGGCTCTGGTGCGTGTCAACACCGCCGCTGCGTTTCAGGTTGACCAACGCAGCGTCGATCACCGACTGCGCGCGATCGAGCAGTTCTGAGGCGTCGGCGAGTTCGAGTGGGGGAGCCATGGGTCAAATTTAACGAGTAAGAGGTGACGGCCATTGAGACCTAGGCTTGACCCGTGAATGTGACAATGCTCCTCGCCGATTCGGCCCAAGTGGCCGACGGAAAGCTCTATATCTTGGGCGGCGGTTGGTCGGTCACCGGACCGGACCCCACACCATCGGCCGTCGCGATCAAAGTCATGGTCGATTGGCACGAGTTCAACTCGAGTCATCACTGGGAACTGTTCCTCGAAGACGCCGACGGTCAGCCCGTGCGCTTCGACACGCCGGACGGCCCGCAGCCCATCGAAGTACGCGGTGACTTCTCCGCGGTCGCACCCGACGGCGTGCCGGTTGGCACACCGGTCGACGTTCCGATCGCGGTCAATTTCGGCCCGATCCCCCTCCAAGACGGCGCTCGGTTCACCTGGCGGTTGGTCATCGATGGCGACTCGTTGCCCGGTGGCACCGTGTCGTTCACGACGCGCCCGGCGGTTCCCGTAAGCGTCGAAGAGTAAGTCGAGCCGGTCGTTGCGAGAGAATGGACCTATGAGTTCATTTGAGCGACCGTTCGGAAGGTACTTCGAGGAGTTTGAAGTCGGCGACGTCTACAAGCACTGGCCGGGCAAGACGATCACCGAAGCCGACGACCATCTCTTTTGCATGATCACGATGAACCATCATCCGCTGCACACCAACGCCTGGTTCGCCGAACACGAGACGGTGCACCACAAGAACGTGGTCGTCGGCAACCTGGTCTACTCGCTGGTCCTCGGGATGAGCGTTCCCGACGTCTCGGGTTCGGCCATCGCCAATCTGGAGGTGGAGTCGTTGATCCATCGCAACCCGACCTTTCACGGTGACACGGTCTACGCCGAGACGCACGTCCTGGCCAAGGCCCCTTCGACGTCCAAGAACGACCGGGGAATCGTGACCGTCGAGACCAAAGGATTCAACCAGGACGGTCTCGAGGTCTGCTTCTTCCGTCGCAAGGTGATGGTCTGGAAGCGAGAGTTCGCTCCCGAACGGCGGCGTCCGTACAGTGGCGACGTCTGGTCGTAGCGAGCACGACGCGTTTCGACGGGGACTACGTCGAAACGCCCCGACACTCGCGCGCGACCTCCCCTGGATACGACACCGCGAGCCCTGGGCGGTCCTGGTGAGCGAGGTCATGCTCCAACAGACACAGACGTCGCGCGTGATCGGTCCCTGGACGAACTTCATCGCGGCCTTCCCCTCCCCGACGTCGTGCGCGGATGCGCCGCTCTCGGCGGTACTGCGACTCTGGAGCGGACTCGGCTATCACCGTCGAGCGAAGGCGTTGCACGACGCGTCGAAGATTATTCGCGATGAGTTCGACGGTGGCGTGCCCAAGGCGGTGGCGGACCTGCGACGGCTCCCGGGCGTCGGTGAGTACACCGCGAATGCCGTCGCTTCGTTCGCCTTCGGC
The DNA here is from genome assembly GCA_963804325.1 of uncultured Acidimicrobiaceae bacterium. Classification (GTDB taxonomy): domain Bacteria; phylum Actinomycetota; class Acidimicrobiia; order Acidimicrobiales; family RAAP-2; genus RAAP-2. The sequence goes on along the minus strand of CAWDPT010000009.1, from coordinate 496,334 downwards.
GCGAACGTCGCCGTCGTGGACACCAATGTCGGTCGAGTACTGGCCCGGGCGATTGCCAATCGGACACTGCGTGCTAGCGAGGCCCGAATCTTGGCCAACGACCTCCTGCCACGATCCGACGCGGCCGCATTCAACCAAGCCATGTTGGACCTCGGGGCGCAGTTCTGCACCTCGACGCCGAAGTGTGCGTCGTGTCCCATGGCTCGCGCGTGCAAATGGAACCTCGAAGGAGGTCCCGATCCCGCGCCGCGAAGCGCGGGTGTTTCCAAAGCGCAATCGAAGTTCCAAGGATCGGATCGTCAGGTGCGAGGTCGAGTGCTCGCGGCGCTGCGAGAGCGGCCCCGATCGATGCAACATCTCGTGGTCTGCGTCGAGGAAGCAAACGCAGATCGAACCGAGACCTTGGTAGAGGGATTGATCGCCGACGGCCTCGTCGAACGACGAGGGCAACTCGTGCGCCTGTGCGGCGACTCACGAGATGTTCGTCTATCGATGATCCCTCGATAATCTCGACTTCGTGAGTTCCATCGACGTCGCACGGTTCAAAGAGGTCCTCGGCCATTTCGTTACGGGAGTGGCGGTCGTCACCGCGAGCACGACCGAGGGTCCCGTCGGTTTCACCTGCCAGACATTCGGCGCGCTCTCGCTCGAGCCGACGCTCATCGCGTTCTCGGCGGTATCGGCGAGCAACTCGTGGCCCCGCGCTCGTGAGGTGGGCGTGGTGGGCGTCAACATCCTCTCCTCGGACCAAGAGGCCATCGCTCGGGTCTTTGGCAGGTCGGGCAATGACAAGTTCGTCGGGATTGGCTGGGCGCCCGGTCCCGGTGGCGCACCGATGATCGAGGGGGCACTGGCGCATCTGGAAGGTCAAATCGAGTTCGTCACCAGCCAGGGCGACCACGACATCGTCGTGGTCGCGGTCGAGTACGTGCTCAGTCACCATGGCGCGCCGCTCGTTTTCTACCGCGGCGGATTTGGCGGATTCGACTGACCGGTACCTTCACTACGATTCGTTGCGTGATGACGACCGTCAGTCCCGTAGGTGTTCGAACGAGGCACTGATGTCGCTGGCCCTTAAAATCATCATCCTCGTCGTGGTGATTCTGGTGGTCGGAGTCGCCGCCTTGCGGATTCGCAAGCTACGCCGCGACGAGATCCGCGAACTCTCGCGGCCGGTCGAACGCCGACTGATGTCGCCGCCGCCTTCGCCGTACGCGCCGTCCAAAGGATTCCGCCTGCTCGACGGCCCACTCGACCCGTCGCGTCGCCCCGAACCACTTCGACCTCGACTGGAAACCGACCGCGAGTACGTCTTCAGCGAGACCCAGATGCCCGGTGACAGTGAGGTGGTGCCGTCGCATCTGCGCCATAACGAGAAGTGGGCACTGTCGAAGTCGGCGCGACGTTCGGCCTCGTTCACGGGACTGCGTGTCGGCATCATTGCGTTGGTCGTGGTCGTCGCCGTCTGCGTCATCGCTCTCTTTCTGCAGCAGCACCCGAAGCCCGGGGTTCCGATTAAGAAGATCACCACGACCACGACCACGAAGCCACGTTCGACGACGACCACGACGACGGCATCGGCATTGCCCTCGTCGTTCGTGGCGACGTCGACGAGCGGCGAGACCGCGACCTATCGGGTGCCACTCAAGAGGTACCTCGTCGTCGTGCACGGAGCATTGGGACCGACGTGGGCCGTCTACAAGATGGGTCCCCAGAGCACGCTCGAGTGGCAGGGCGACGTCAAAGCCGGCAAGGTCGAGTCACTCCAGATGATCGGGGACTCTCAGATCACGATCGGCGCGCCCAAGAGCGCGAGCGTCACGGTCGCTGGGAAAACGGTGACGTTCCCATCGCCGCTGCCCACGACGTTGGTGTTGTCCTTCGTCTCGTCATAGCGCGGCGATCTCCTTCAACGTCCAGGCGAGGACCTGGGCCTCGTCGCGCCACGCGTCGTATCGACCGGAAGGACCCCCGTGGCCCGCTCCCATCTCGGTCTTCAGATACGCGACGTTCTCATCGTTCGCATCACGAATCTTGAGTACCCACTTGGTCGGTTCCCAGAACCCGACGCGTGGGTCGTTGAGACCGCCCGAGGCGAAGAGGTGCGGGTAGACCCGCGCCGATCCGTCGCTATTCGTCGCGACGACGTTGTCGTACGGGGAGTAGCTCTTCATCGTGCGATAGGCGGTGGCACTCGCGTCGGGGTTGCCCCACTCCTCCCACTCGCCGACGGTGAGGGGCAACGACGCGTCGAGCATCGTCGTGAGGGCGTCCACGAACGGTACGTCGGCGACCACGCAGCGAAAGAGCTCTGGAGCCAGGTTCATGACGGCGCCCATCAACAAGCCGCCGGCCGATCCGCCGCGGATCGCGAGTTGATCGCTCGTCGTCCATCCACGTTCGATGAGCTCACGCGCGACCGCGACGAAGTCGCTGAAGGTCGTCGGCTTCTGGGCCAGTTTCCCAGTCTCGTACCACGAGCGACCCATCTCACCTCCGCCACGGATATGGGCGATCGCGAAGATGACGCCGCGTTCGAGCAACGAGAGCCGCAGCGACGAGAACGACGGATCGATCGAGATCTCGTAGCTGCCGTAGCCGTAGAGAAGGAACGGTGTGGGCGCCTTGGCTCGCAGTTCGCCGTCATCGCCCACGTCAATGAGGTCAGCGCGCCCGACGACCGAGACCGGTATTCGAACGCCGTCGCTCGCACTCACCCAAAGTCGACCGGTCACGTACTTCGACGCGTCGTAGCCGCCGAGGACGATCTGTTGCTTGCGCACGATCATCTCGCCGGTCGCGATGACGACGTCGCCGACGAGTCGGGGCGTCACGAGGGACGTGACCGACACGCGCAACTGGTCGGTGACGAAGTTGGGATTGGCGGAGAGCTGCACCGTGCTCGGGCTGGCCGGACCCTCGATCATTCGCGATCGCTCCAGGAGATCGTCACCGAAGGGGTCGTCGCCTTCCAGAGTCGAGACGAGTCGGACCGCGGCGCCGCCGTCGTGTCGTTCGCTGATCGCGAGGAACGTCTTGAACGCGTCGACGCCGTCCAGGCGTGAGCCAGGTCGCTCGGGTATCACCTCTCGCCACGGGCGATCGCTGACGGGGCGGGCCAAGAGACGAAAGTCCGTCGCGCCTTCATTGGTGACCTTCAACCACCACGCAATACCGCGTTCGTCCACGAAGTGTTCGACGCCGTACTCAATGCCGTGGCGACGCGCTTCGAGCAACGTCAGTGCGCCGGTCGGATCGTGGGCGTCGAGATAGTGCACTTCGGTCGTCATCGATGAGCCGAGATGCACGTAGATGACGGCGTCGTCGCGACTGCGACCGACGGCCAGGTTGAACTGCGCGTCGTCCTCTTGGAAGATCAGTTGATCGGTAGAGGTATCGGCTCCGAGTTCGTGGCGCCACAGCTGGTAGGGACGCTTCGCCTCATCGACGCGCGTGTAGAAGAAGTGTCGACTGTCCATGGCCCAGGCGAAGCCGTAGTGGATGTCGTCGAGTTCGTCGTCCACTCCCGCCTGTCCGGCAAGCGGTCGCACCGTGAGGTGATGGAGTTCGTCGCCGTCGAAGTCGGTGCCGACGCAGACCCAGTCGTCGTCGGGGCTCACGGCGAGGACGCCGACCGAGAAGTAGTCGCTGTCACCGGCCTCCTCGTTCTCATCGAGGATCACCTGTTCGCCGTCGAGCGACGTCAGTGGATCGATCTCGGGCGGCGCGGTCACACTCGCTGCGTTCGTGCGCTCGGCCTCAGGGATGCCCAATCGTTCGTACGTGTCCACGGTGTCCTGGGCGAGGTCCTGGTCGAGCGCAGGAACGCGACAACTGAGCGGGTAGTTCAGTCCTTCGCGGGTTCGTTCGAAGTACCACCACGCACCTTTTCGAACCGGCACCGAGATGTCGGTCTCTTCGATGCGGCTCTTGATCTCATCGAACAGTTCGTCTTCGAGGGGCTTGAGATCGGTGAAGCTTTGAGTGAGATAGTCGTTCTCGGCGCGCAGGTGCGCGAGGACCGCCTCGTCGTCACGGTCCATCAGCCAGTAGTAGGGGTCCTCTCGGACGTCGCCGTGACGGGTGATCGAAAAGGGGCGTTTCGGGGCGGTAGGGGGAGTAGGCACCGTCCTACTTTGCCCTATTTGTTGACATGTCCCGATTGTGAGTTAGTACTATGGACGTAGGGATTATCCCAAGGGAGCACGATGTCCGTCGACAATCTGGATTTCAGCCGATACCAACTGGGCTGGTCCGACGACCAGATTCCGGTCTTCAAACCGAAGAAGGGTATCAACGAAGCCATCGTTCGCGAGATGTCCGGTATCAAGAACGAAGACAAGTGGATGCTCGACTTCCGTCTGAGCGCCCTGAAGAAGTTCGAGAAGAAACCGATGGTGCCGTGGTTCGCCGACCGCATGCCGGACCTCGACTTCAACGACATCTACTACTACATCAAGCCGACCGAGAACCAGGTCGACCGCTGGGAAGACCTGCCCGACGACATCAAGAACACCTACGAGCGACTCGGCATACCTGAGGCCGAGCGCAAGTACCTAGCGGGCGTCACGGCGCAGTACGAGTCCGAAGTGGTCTTTCACCGCAACCGCGAGGACCTCGAGCGACTCGGTGTCTTGTTCTGCGACATGGACACCGCGGTGCGTGAGTACCCCGATCTGGTTCGCAAGTACTTCGGTACGGTGATCCCGCCGAACGACAACAAGTTCGCCGCCTTGAACTCTGCCGTCTGGAGCGGGGGATCGTTCATCTACGTGCCGCCCGGCGTCAACGTCGACCAACCCTTGCAGGCCTACTTTCGCATCAACACCGAGAACATGGGTCAGTTCGAGCGCACGCTCATCATCGCCGACGAGGGTTCCCAGGTTCACTACGTCGAGGGCTGCTCGGCGCCGGTCTATTCGACCGACTCGCTGCACTCCGCGGTCGTCGAACTCGTCGCGCTACCCGGGGCCCGCATCACCTACACCACGATCCAGAACTGGTCGAACAACGTCTACAACCTGGTGACCAAGCGCGCGCGCGCCGAGGCCGAGGCCCACGTCGAGTGGATCGACGGCAACATCGGTTCGCGACTCACCATGAAGTACCCGTCGGTCTACCTGATGGGCCCCAAGGCCTCGGGCGAGGTACTCTCGGTCGCCTACGCCGGTCCGGGACAGATCCAAGACGCCGGTGCGAAGATGATCCACTGCGCTCCAGAGACGACCTCGACGATCATCTCGAAGTCGATCTCGAAGGACGGTGGACAGACGACGTACCGCGGACTCGTGAAGGTCGAAGAGGGCGCGACCGGCGCCAAGAGCTTCGTCCGCTGTGACGCGTTGATCCTGGACGAGCAGTCGGTCTCTGAGACCAAGCCGTACATGGAAGTCGGCGAGCAAGACGCCTCCATCGGTCACGAGGCGACGGTCTCGAAGATCGGTGACGACCAACTGTTCTATTTGATGAGTCGCGGACTCACCGAGAGCCAGGCGATGGGCATGATCGTCAACGGCTTCATCGAACCGGTGACGCGCACGTTGCCGATGGAGTACGCCGTCGAGTGGTCGCGTTTGATCGAACTGCAGATGGAAGGCTCGATCGGCTAACGAGGCGCTCGCCACATCGTGTAATACGGTGGCGCTCCCTCGACCGGGGTCAAGGTCTCCATTAGCTCGTAGCCGAAGCGTTGGTAGTAGGCGACGTTGTCGTAGCGCGGCGTCTCGAGATGACTGCCGACGCCCTCGGCGTCAACCCGGGTGAGGGCCTCTTCCAGCAGCATCGTTCCGACGCCGCTTCGCTGGGCCGGCGGATCGGCGCAGAGCACCATCAGGTACCACTGCGGATCCTTGCGATGCGCACGCAGCAGTACCGCCATGTACTTGTTACCCGCCAGGAGCGCCCGCGGTCGTCGGTAGAAGGCGCGAAGCGACGTTGGGATCTGACTGAGTTGCACCCTGATCGGTAACGGGTAGCCGCCGGTCGTCAACCACGCCGCGACGCCCAAAGGTTCGTCGGCCTCATTGCGGACGGTGACGATGCGACCGTGTTCGCCCATGTGGGTATAGACCGCACGAAAAAAGAACGGCAGGCGCGCTCGGCGCATCTCGTCGTTGGGTAACAGATACGTGAAAAAGGGATCGTCGAAGAATGCGCGACTCGACATCGCCACGACGGCCGACAAATCGTCCCCGACCAGCGCTCTTTCGTCCAATCGTCGTGCGTTCACCGGTATTTCTTATCAAAATCTGCTCTCGAACGTGGAAGAATGAAGCCATGGGAATGCGCGAAGAGTGCAAGCACTTTCAGAGCCGGACCTATAAGTCCGGGGAGGTAGCGCGCTTCTGCGTGCTCGGCAACGCCCCCGACCAGCCGTGGTCCTGTCCCGAGAACTGTGTCACCTACGAGCGCCGACTGGCCGACGTCGGTTGGTCCCACGGCTCGCTGGTTGACCGACCGGTCGAGAAGGCGCCCGAGACGAGCGCTTCGCTGGACGAGCGCCGCGAACTACTCAACATGGCCAGTGAGATCGTCAACAACGTCGCCCCCGAGATGTACGAGGAGCGACGCAAGGAGCTCGACGACATGGAGCGCAAACAGCGCGGCTGGAAGTTCTGGAAGCGCTAGTCGCCGTTGAAGACTGGCGGCCGTTTCTCCACGAAGGCCATCATCGCCTCGCGCAGGTCGTTGCTCTGTAGGTACATCGTGTTCCAACGCGCCACGAACTCGAGTCCCTCGTCGACACTGCGTCCGTCGTTCGCCGCCAATACCGCCTTCGTGCCCTGCACGGCGAGCGGCGAGTTCTGGGCGATCTCGAGCGCGAGGTTGCGCGCGCCGGCCATCAGCTCATCGGCGTTGCCGTAGACCGCGTTCACGAGTCCGATGTCGAGCGCGTGCTGCGCGTCGATGTCCTTGCCGGTGTAGGCCAGTTCGGCCAGGTGTCCCGCGCTGATGATCTTCGGCAGTCGCTGCAGTGAACCGAGGTCCGCGACGATGGCGACCTTCGTCTCGCGCACCGAGAATTTGGTGAGACTGTCGCACAGGCGCACGTCACAGGCGCTGACGAGGTCGACGCCCCCACCGATGCAGTAGCCGTGGATCGCCGCGATCACCGGTACGCGGAGTTCGGCGACGGAGGTGACGGAGGCCTGCATCGTTCGCACGGCGTCGTAGGCCTTCGCGCTGGAGGCGGCCCGCGATGACGAGGTGGTGCCCGCGGCGAGGCCGCCGCCGAACTCCTTCAAGTCGAGTCCGACGCTGAAGTGCGGTCCCTTCGCGGCGATGATGAGCACGCGGATCTCTCGATCGCCCGCGACGGCCGCGGCCGCCAGGGGCAGGTCACGCCACAACGCACTCCCCATGGCGTTGCGGGCCGCTTCACGATCGAGCCACAACGTCGCGACGTGGCCGTCGACCTCGAGTGTCAATACATCGGACGAGAATTCCACGCGTGCTCCTTGATCGAATCGACCTCAGCCTATGACCGCTCACGAAGGAGAAGTAGGTGAGCCCGGTACACTGCCTTCGTCCCGATATCTATGAAAATCTTCGCTGATTCAGCCTCCGCCTTCATTGCCGACCGACCCGACGCGGCCCCTCGCCAACTGGCCTGGGCCGCCTTCGAGGACGCGGGACTCCCGACCACCAGCGACGAGGTCTGGCGCTACGCCCCACTGAAGGACTTCGACCTTGACCGTTTCGGGGTCGTGTCGGCGCCGACCACCCGCGGCGACTCCGCCTTCGCTGCTCAGCTCTGCGAGCGCGCGGGGCTCGTCGTGCGCGTCGTCGACGGGTTCTGCGTGAACACCGGCAAGGCGGTCGAGGGCGTGGATGTGGAGGTCGTGGAGTCCTCGAACTCGCTCGCCGGGATGACGCTCGCCGATCGGTACCGCAACGACACGTTCGCGATACTCAACACCGCGCTCGCGCCAGCGACGACGGTCATTCGTGTCGCAGCCGGGGTCAACGTCGACGAGCCAATCGTGGTCCTCAACGTGTCCAACTCGACCGCGTCGTTCTCTCGCACCCAGATCGAACTCGGGCGCGGTGCGAGTGCGACGATCGTCGAATACTTCGAAGGGGGCGCCGACGCGCTCGTCGTGCCACTGAGTGAGTATCAGCTCGATGACAACTCGTCGCTGCAACTGATCACGTACCAGCGACTCGACCAGAGCGCCTGGCACGTGGCGCGTACGACCGGATTCGTCAACCGCGACGCGCGACTGCGCCAGGCCGTCGTCGGCATCGGCGCTCACTACAACCGCTCACGCAACGACGCCGAGATGCGTGGGGCCGGTTCGGAGAACGAACTGCGCACGACGTTCCTCGGCTCGGCCGATCAGGTGCACGACTTCCGTACGCACCAGATGCACACCGGACCGCGGTCGCGTTCGACGCTCCTCTCCAAGGGCGCGGTCGCCGACGAGTCACGCTGCGTCTACACCGGTTTGATCGAGATCGAGAAGGGCGCCAAACGCACCGACGCTCGCCAGACGAACCACAACCTGTTGCTCTCACCGGCGGCGCACGCCGACAGCGTGCCCAACCTGGACATCCGCGAGAACGACGTCATGTGCGCCCACGCCTCCAGCGTCGGTCCGCTCGATGAACTGCAGCGCTGGTACCTGGAGTCGCGTGGGGTCAGCCGTGAGGACGCGGAACGCCTCATGATCCAGGGCTTCTTCTACGAGATGCTCGCCAACCTGCCGCCGGAGTTGGCCGAACTGGTCGAGCGCGACGTCACGTCGGTGCTCGCCACCGTCAACGTGGTGACGCCGTGACGACCGTCGACATCGGACAGTTGAGCGACTTCGAGAGTGGCGTGCCCCACCAGATCCAGGTGGAAAACCGGGTCCTGGTGCTGGTGCGCATCGAGGACGACGTCTACGTCCTGGACGACCGCTGCAGCCACGAGGATTTCAGCCTGGCCGAGGGCGAAGTGGACTGCGAGGCCGCGGAGATCGAGTGTGCCCGTCACGGGGCGATGTTCCGCCTGAAGGACGGCGAACCGGTCTCCTTTCCGGCCACGCGTCCAGTGGCGCACTACGACGTACGCCACTTCGACGGCCGTCTCCAGGTGGTGCTGCCGTGACCTCGAACCTGACCATCGAAGGTCTACGCGTCGAGGTCGCCGGCAAGGAGGTCCTTAAGGGTTTCGACCTCACGATGCAGACCGGCGAGGTCCACGTCATCATGGGCCCGAACGGTTCGGGCAAGTCGACGTTGGCCCACGCGCTGAGCGGACACCCCGGCTACAAGGTCCTCGGCGGCTCGGTGCGCATCGACGACGTTGAACTTTTGACGATGTCACCGACCGAACGGGCCCGTCACGGACTTCTCTTGGCGATGCAACAGCCGATGGAGGTCGCGGGCGTTCGCCCGATCGATCTCTTGGTCGCCGCGGGAGCCGACCCGACGAATCTTCGTCGACGCATGCACGACGAGGCCGAGCGGGTCGAACTGCGTCCCGAGATCCTTGATCGCTTCGTCAACGTCGACCTCTCAGGCGGCGAGCGCAAGCGCGCGGAGATGGTGCAGTTCGGGATCTTGCGTCCGAAGTTCGCGGTGCTCGACGAGATCGACTCCGGTCTGGACGTCGACGCACTCGGCGCGGTCGCGCGACGACTGTCGCTGGCGAACGACGAGTGGGAGTGCGGCATCCTGGCGATCACGCACTTCAAGCGACTGTTGCAAGAGCTCACACCGACGACGATCCACGTGCTGAGTGAAGGTCGTGTCGTGGCGACCGGCGGACCGGAACTCTCAGAGATTCTTGAGCGCGACGGCTATGAGCCCTTCCGCGCGGCGTCCGCTTGACCATGTCACCCGGTAGGCGAGGGTTAAACTCGACGGATGGCTGACGGAAGCAACGGCGCTCCTCGGGGCCCTTCGGATAGAACTCCGGGAGCGAAACGACGAGCCCTGGCCAACGAAAGTCGTTTGATGGCGTTGGGCGACGCGGTCGACCGTCAGTCAGGACGCACGCCGAAGCGGCGCCGTCGGCGCCGAGGCCGTACGTGGCTCATCGCTGGCGTGTCGGTCATCGTGCTGATCGTCGGTGTCCTGGGCGGTGGCTATCTCTACGCGAACTGGCGCTTCGACCAGATCCCGAGGATCCACGTCTTGGGCACCCAGTACCCGGTGCCCGGACAGCCGTTCAACATCCTCGCCATCGGTTCGGACTCGCGAGCCGGACTGAGCGGCGCGGTCGCGCGACAGACCGGTGCGAGCACCGACTCGGTCGGCGGACAGCGCAGCGACGTCGTCAAGATCATCCGAGTCAATCCAACGGCGCGCACGATCACGATCCTGTCGATACCGCGCGACACCGAAGTGACGTTGCTCGCCAACCAGGCGCTCTACGGCAACTACAACCGGATCAACGTGAACTACGCCAACGGACCATCGCTGTTGGTCCAGACCATCAAGGCGAACTTCGGGATCACGATCAACCACGTCGTCCAGGTGAACTTCAGCGGCCTCATCAACTCGGCCGTCGCCATCGGCGGTGTCTACCTGGACTTTCGCTATCCGGCCATCGACCCCAACTCCGGACTCGAGATAAAGCACCCGGGCTGCCAGCTCGTCAACGGCTTCCAGGCGCTCGCGGTCGCGCGCAGCCGCCACTACTACTACGCGCCCAACGACCACCCCGTCTGGCCGAATCGCAAGGAGTTCGCGCACATGACGGACGACGCGATCAACAACGAACTCATCAACGACGGCTTCGTCTACGACGGCACGAGTGACTTCGGGCGAATCGATCGACAGACGTCGTTCCTGCGCGCCATGTTCGAACGCGTGAAGTCCAAGCTCGACAACCCGATCGCCATGAACGGGTTCCTCTCCAACCTGCCCAAGGGCATCACCATCGACGACACCTTCTCGCTCAATGAACTGATCGGCCTGGCGCTCAAGTTCCACGGCTACAACTCGAACTCGATGTTGACCTACACGATGCCGGAGATCCCGGCGGTGATCGGCGGGGCCGACGTCGAAATCGTCCAGGAGCCCGAGGCCGAGCAGTTAATGGTCAACATCTTCGGCAGCTCATTGGCGCGCCCGACGAAGCCGCCGCCCAACGCCGCGGGCGTGCCGCAGATGCCGCCGGTCATCACGCCGACGACGACCACGACGCTGGCGACGACGACCACGACCAAGCACCACCACACGCCGGTCACCACACCGACCATCAATCCGACGTTGGCCCTACCGAGTTTCGACCCGGTGCCCTGCGTTCCGCACTGAGTCAGTCGAGCTGATCGAGTCCCTGGATCAACGTGTTCCACGACAGGGTGGCGCACTTGATGCGCACGGGGAACTTGATGACGCCCTGGAGCGCGGCGAGTTCGCCGAGTGCGCGCACGTCGACCTTCGGCGCCTCGCCGTCGTGGGCGAGCGTGGACTCCTGGACGGTCATGAGCTGCTTGAACATGTCGATGGTCGAACGGACCTGTTCGAGCGTCTTGCCCTTGACGGCGGCGCTCATCAACGACGCCGACGACTGCGAGATCGAGCAACCACTGCCGATCATCTTGATGTTCTTCAACACGCCGTCCTCGACGTCGAGGTAGACGATGATCTCGTCACCACAGAGGGGGTTGAAACCCTCGACGCGGATCGCCGGCGGTGACTCGAGTTCGCCGCGGTTACGCGGTGAGCGGTAGTGGTCGAGGATGATCTCGCGATAGAGGTCGTCGAGGTTCGAGCCGAGGTTTGACACGTCGCTACCCAAACATCTTCACCGCGTGGCCGAGCGCTTCGATCAGCACGTCAGTGTCCTTGGCGAGTGAGTACGGCCCGTACGAGACGCGAACGGTGGCCGCGAGGTCGAAGCGGCGCATGAGCGGCTTGGCGCAGTGATGGCCCGGTCGCACGCACACGCCGAACTGGTCGAGCACCTGGGCGACGTCGTGGGGATGGACGCCTTCGACGTCGAGGCTGATGACGGCGCCGCGTTCGGTCGTGTCGCTCGGCCCGATGACGCGCACGCGGCCCTCGAACTCAAGCGCCAGTCGCGCGAGCGAGTCGGCCGCCAACGCACGTTCGTGTCGCACGACGTTCGTCAGGCCGAGACCTTCGAGGTAGAGCACGGCGGCGTGCAGACCGACCGCCTCGGCGATCGGCGGGGTGCCGGCCTCGAACCGGGTCGGCCCGTTGGCCGGTGTGTAGCCGTCGAGACGGACGTCGGCGATCATGCCGCCGCCGCCGAGGAAGGGCGGCATGGCGTCCAGAATGTCCTCGCGGGTCCAGAAGATCCCGATGCCGGTCGGACCGAGCATCTTGTGTCCGGTGAAGATCAGGAAGTCGATGTCGAGGGCCACGACGTCCGTCGGCAGGTGCGCGACGGACTGCGCGCCGTCAACGGCGATCAGCGCGCCGTGGCGATGGGCGAGAGCGGCCAGTTCGTTGATCGGGTTGATCGTGCCCAAGACGTTGGACATGCCCGTGATGGAGAGCAGTTTGACACCGTCCATCAACTCGTCGATTCGCGAGAGGTCGAGTCGGAAGTCGTCGGTCGTCGGGATGAAGCGAACCTCGATGCCGGTCTGTTCGCGCAACTGGAACCACGGCACGATGTTGGCGTGGTGCTCCATCTCACCGACCAAGACGACGTCGCCGGGCTTCAGGAACTTCGCGCCCCAGGACTTGGCGAGCAAGTTGAATGACTCGGTCGCGTTCTTGGTGAATACGATCTCGCCCGCGCCGCCGGGAGCGTTGATGAAGCGCGCGACCGCCTCTCGCGAACCTTCGTAGGCCGCGGTCGCCTCACTCGCCGTCTGGTAGACGGCGCGGTGCACGTTGGCGTGGCGTAGTTGGTAGTAGCGACTCATGGCGTCGATGACGGCGTTGGGTTGCAGTGACGTCGATGCGGTGTCGAGGTAGGTGATCGGGCGGTCGAAGACCACTCGATTCAACTGGGGGATATCGGAGCGGACTCGCTTGGCGTTGAAGCTCGTCACGTCGTCACCGGACGCCAAGCGTCGTAGCCCTCGAGTTCGATGGTTTGCGCCAGTTGCGCGTCGCCCGAGTGGACGATCTGGCCGTCCACCAAGATGTGCACCTGGTCGGGCTCGATCTCTTCGAGGAGCTTGACGTAGTGGGTGACCACGATCACGCCCATGCCCGGGTGCTCGCCGCGAACGGTGCGCACGCCCTTGGCGACGACGCGGAGTGCGTCGATGTCGAGTCCCGAATCGGTCTCGTCGAGGAACGCTACGACCGGCTCCAAGAGCGCCATCTGGAGTACTTCGTTTCGCTTGCGCTCACCGCCGGAGAAGCCGTCGTTGAGGTGGCGTTCGGCGAAGGCCGGGTCCATGCCGAGCCGGTCCATCCATTCGGCGAGGTCCAGTCGGACCTCGAGGATGCTCAGTTCGTCGAGCCCCTTTCGCGCCGCGATCGCCTGGCGCAAGAACTGCACCACCGACACGCCGGCGATCGCCTCGGGATACTGAAAGGCGAGGAAGATACCGGCGCGCGCTCGCTCGTCGGGCGTCCATTTGGCGATGTTCTCACCGTTCAACAAGATCTCGCCGCTGGTGACCGTATAGCCCGGATGTCCCATCACGATGTTGGCCAGCGTTGACTTACCGGCACCGTTGGGACCCATCAAGGCGTGGACCTCGCCCTCGCACACCGTGAGGTCAACGCCGCGCAGGATGACGTTGCCTTCGGCCTCGGCGTGGAGGTTGCGAAGTTCTAAGAGGGGCGTCGACACGGTGACGAGCCTAACGGCCCGAATCGTCCCAAAGACCAGTGACTACCAGCCCCGTTCGACCCATTCGTCGAGGTGGGGACGCTCCGTTCCCATGGTCGACTCTCGACCGTGGCCGGGCCAGATCGTCACGTCGTCGGCGAAGAGGCCGAAGATGCGTTCGTCGATCGACGTGATGATCGTGGCGAAGTCCTGCGCGTTCTGATTGGTGTTGCCGGGTCCGCCGGGAAAGAGCGTGTCGCCGGTGAAGAGCATCGGCGTCTCTTCGAGCGCGAAGCAGATGCTGCCCGGCGTGTGTGTCCGGGCGTGTGCAACGTTCGCAGGCGCAGGTCGCCGACCTGGTGGAGCGCGTCGTCATCGAGCAAGTGGTCGTAGCTCGGCAACATGCCGGCGTCTTCGCTGCGCACCCAGACGTCGATACCGGCGTCGCGAACCTGTTCGACCGCGCCGATGTGGTCCCAGTGGCCGTGGGTCTCCAGGACCGAGGTCACCCCGAGGCGCCTCGCCACGCGCAGTAGCCGGTCGTGTTCGTTGGCCGCGTCGAGCAGCGTCGCCTCACCGGTCCGTTTGCAGCGCACGACGTAGACGTTGTTCTCGATCGGTCCCACGACGAATCGGTGCACCTCGGCGCGAGCGTCGGACCAGACCAGTTCCACGTTGTCCATGACCCACTTTGCCACTTGGATGGCCCGTGTCGAGGTTGAGTATTGTCGAAGAGGCTGGGATTACCGTCCAGTACGCACGGAAGGACTGCGATGAACTTTGGATTCAGCGAGGAGCAAGAAGAGCTCCGCAAGATGGTCAAGCGATTTCTGGAAGAGAAGTCGCCGGAATCCGAAGTGCGACGCCTGATGGCCACCGCCGAGGGCTACGACTCCGCCGTGTGGGATCAGATGGCCAAGGAACTGGCGCTCCAGGGACTCGGCATCCCCGAGGAGTTCGGCGGACAGGGATACGGACCGGTCGAGCTCTACGTCGTCTTTGAAGAGATGGGCGCGGCGCTCTTTTGCTCGCCGTACTTCTCGACCGTCGCCCTCGCCGCCAACGCCGTGCTCTTCGTCGGCACCGACGCCGACAAGGCGGCCTACCTCCCAGGCATCGCCTCGGGCGAGACGATCGCCACGGTCGCCCTCACCGACGACGCCGGGCTCTGGGACCTCACCAAGACCTCGACCACCGCGAAGGCGTCCGGCGACGGCTTCGTCCTGAACGGCGTGCGCAGTTACGTCACCGACGGCAACTCCGCGTCGATCATCTTCGTACCGGCGATGACCGCGAAGGGCCTCTCGCTCTTCGCCGTCGACGGTGACGCGACGGGCGTGGCGCGCGAGTCCCTTGCAACGATGGACCAGACGAGGAAGCAGAGCCGTGTCGTCTTCACCGACGCTGCGGCGACGCTCGTCGGTGTCGAGGGTGAAGCCCTCGCCGGCTTGGAGACGACGTTGCAGGTGGCCGCTTCGGCGTTGGCCGCCGAACAGGTCGGCGGCGCTCAGCGGGTGCTCAACAACTCCGTGGAGTACGCGAAGAATCGCGTGCAGTTCGGTCGCCCGATCGGGTCGTTCCAGGCGATCAAGCACAAGTGCGCGGACATGCTGCTCGACGTCGAGTCGGCCAAGTCCGCCGCCTACTACGCCGCCTGGGCGTCCCAGGAGCGAAACGACGAACTACCGATCGCCGCGAGCCTCGCCAAGTCGTTCTGCTCCGAGGCGTACTTCCACTGCGCGGCGGAGAACATCCAGATCCACGGCGGCATCGGATTCACGTGGGAGCACCACGCGCACCTCTACTTCAAGCGCGCGAAGAGTTCGGAACTGTTCCTCGGCGACCCCGCCTACCACCGCGAACTTCTGGCTCAGCGCCTAGGTATCTAGCTCGGTGCTCGCCCACGAGCAACTCCAGAGTGGTGCGTCGCTGCTGGACCTTCGAATCGCGACGTCGAGTGCTCGGCCCTTGGCGAGTCACGCGCTGATCATTGTCCACGGTCTGCCGAAGGCGATGGGGATGGGTCGTCAGGCGGCCGGTCTTTTGCCGGAACTGGCCGAGCACATGGCGACCGAGTCGGGATGGATCGTCGCGACCGGGACGCTCTCCGGTGTCGGCGGGCAGTACCGGGACGTTCTCGGCGACCCAGTGGCGCGCCGACCTCGGATGATCCTCGATCGCGTCGACGAGGGGGAGCGACGGATATCGATGGCCGGCTTCGGCTTCGGCGGCGCGCTCGCCTTGGCGACGGCGGCCGAGGACGAACGAATCCGCGGCGTGGCGACGTTCGCGACGCCGGCGCATCTGGAGCCGTGGTGTGGCAGCGCCGAGGATTTCCGCCGGGCGGTGCAGATTGCCGGCGTGGTCGGGGACGAGCGAGACCTGTTACCGGCCGAGCAACTGCGAGACGATGTCTTCGCGATCGATCCGCTCGTCTCCATCGCCAAGATTCCGCCGCGCCGACTCATGGTCGGTCATGGCACCGAGGACATCGAGATTCCCGCCTCCGACGCCCGCGACCTCGTCGCCGCGGCCGAGGGTCGCGCGGAACTGCGACTCATCCAAGGCGCCGGACATCAACTGCGCGCCGATCCGCGAATGGTGGCGACGTTGTTAGGTTGGCTCGACCGGCACCGTTGAGAGCGCCTCGTCGAGCGCGACGCGGATGGCCCTCGCCGCCGATTCGGGGTCGCTGGCTTCGGTGAGCGCACGAACCACGACGAAGTGACGGAGCCCCGCGACGACGAGTTCCGCGATGTTCACGCCGCTCACGCCGCCGGTGACGAAGACCGGGCGATCGCTGCGGGCTTGGCTGGCGACGGCGTAGTCGACGCCCGTGCCCGCGCGGCCGGGCTTCGTCGGGGTGGCATTGATCGGACCGGCACTGAAGTACGTCGCCATCTGGTTGAGTGCCGCGTCGAACTCGTCCGACGAGTGCGTCGAGAGCCCCACGATCGCCTCGTAGCCCAGGAGTTCGCGACAGTGCGACACGCTGACGTCGTCTTGGCCCACGTGCACGCCGTCGGCGCCGACCGTGACGGCCAACTCCGGCGAGTCGTTCATGATGAAGGGCACCCCGAAATCACGACAGATCGGGACCATTATCCGGGCGTCGGCCGATCTGCGTCTCGTCGATCGAGGTCCTTTTCTCGCAGTTGGACGACGTCGACGCCACCGCGAAGGACCGCGGGCAAAAAGGAGGCGAGGTCGTCGCGGTGCGCTACGCAGAGATACAAACGGCGATCATTGAGGGTGAACACGAGGTCCACCATAGGAGTCGCTCGAGATCGGCCGCGTTAAGGCAGACTGTATAGATGCAGATTCCCGCCAAGACCGAGTACGCCATCCGGGCGCTGCTCACGTTGGCGGCGAGTGACGTGTCGGTGAGTGCCGAACACCTGGCCCAGGAGCAGGACCTCCCGGCCAAGTTTCTGGGCGCGATCCTCTCGGACCTTCGCCGCGGTGGCCTCGTGACGAGTCAACGAGGTCCCGAGGGCGGCTTCAGGCTGGCGCGCGACGCCGATCACATCTCGATCGCCGACGTCGTGCGGGTGGTCAGTGGACCGATGGCCGGAGTGCGCGGCATGCGCCCCGAGACCCTGGAGTACGAGGGCGACGCCAAGCACCTGCGCGAGGTCTGGATCGCCGTTCGTGGCGCCCTGCGTGAAGTGCTCGAGCACGTGACGCTCGGCCAGGTACTTCGCGGCGAGCTCCCGGATGCGGTGACGCGCTTCACGACCGAATCAGATTCGTGGGTCACTCGCACCATATGAGGCAGATTCATACCGACGGCGCCTGCCGCGGCAATCCCGGGCCGGGCGGCTGGGCGTGGGCGAGCGGTCGCGACAGCTACGCCAGTGGGGCCGCCGAGCACACCACGAACCAACGTATGGAGGTCATGGCCGTCATCGAAGCCCTGCGCGAGAACGCCGAGAGTCCGCTCGAGATCGTGAGCGACTCCTCTTACGTCGTGAAGTGCTTCAACGACAAGTGGCACGTCGGGTGGCTGCGCCGGGGCTGGAAGAACTCCCAGGGCAAGCCCGTCGCCAATCGCGACCTTTGGGAGGAGCTCTTCGCGCTCGCCCTGGACGAGAGACGCGACATTCACTTTTCGTGGGTGAAGGGGCATTCGGGTGACGCGATGAACGAGTTCGTGGACGTTCTCGCGACCGAGGCGGCCGACACCCAACGAGGTCGTCACTCGTAGTGCGCTCTGCTCGAGACGACGTAGCGAAGGACCCAAAACATTAGGATTCCCCCGGGGGTCATCCACTACGAGAATGAAGGAACGAACGTGACTAACGAGGCCCAGCAGTTCGACGTGGTCGTCATCGGAGGTGGCCCCGGCGGCTACGCCGCCGCGCTCTACGGAGCGTCGGCCGGACTCAGTATCGCCATCATCGAGCGCGACAAGGTCGGTGGCACCTGTTTGCACCGCGGTTGCGTGCCGGCCAAAGAGTTCTTGGAGACCGCCCACGTGCGTCGCACGGTCGAGCACTCGGCCGAGTTCGGCATCACCAACAAGGGGACGACCGTTGACTTCGCGGTGAGCCAAAACCGCAAGAACGAGATCGTCGATCGCCTCTTCAAAGGTCTCTCGGGACTGTTGAAGGGTCGCAAGGTGACGGTTTTTTCGGGTACGGGACGACTCGAATCCGACGGCACGGTCATCGTGGTCGACGGTGCCGACGCCGGCGTCATCGCCAAGGGCGCCAACGTCATCCTCGCCGCCGGTTCGGTACCTCGCACGCTGCCGGGCTTCGACATCGACGGGAAGATCGTCGTCACGTCCGATGAGTTTCTCGACCTTTCGGCGCTGCCGGCGACGGCCGCGGTGATCGGCGGCGGCGCCATCGGCTGTGAGTTCGCGTCGCTGTTGGCCGACATGGGAACGACGGTCACCATCCTCGAAGCCCTGCCAGCGATCCTCGCGGGCTGTGACACCGAGGTCGCGAGCGTCGTCGGACGGTCCTTCAAAAAGCGCGGCATCGAGATTCGTACCGGCGTGAACATCACCGGTCACAGCCCCAAGAAAGGTGCGACGACCATCGCCATCGAAGGTGGCGACGACGTCACCGTCGACATGGTCGTGATGTCGGTCGGTCGCCGTCCGCGCAGCGAGGACCTCCTGGCCGATGGCACTGGTGTCGAGATCAACGACCGCGGCTTCGTCGTCGCCGACGGACACCAGCGCACGGCCAACCCCCACGTCTACGCCGTGGGCGACGTCGTCGCCAACACGCCCCAACTCGCGCACGTCGGCTTCGCTGAGGCGATCGTGGCGATCAAGAGCATCCTCGGCGAGCCGAGCGTCCCGGTCGACTACGACCGCGTGCCGTGGGCCATCTACTCGAACCCCGAGGTCGCCTTCTGTGGCCTCACCGAGGCGAGCGCCAAGGAGAAGGGCTACGACGTCGTCGTGAAGAAGGACCCCTTCGGCGGTAACAGCCGGGCTCAGATCATCGGTGACACCGAAGGCGTCGTCAAGATAATCGCGGAGAAGCGCGCTGACGGAACGGCCGGTCAGATACTCGGCGTGCACATGGCCGGTCCGTGGGTGACCGAACAACTCGGTGCCGGATACTTCGCCGTGAACTGGGAAGCCACCGCCGAAGAGGCGGCCGCGCTCATCCAGCCGCACCCGTCGCTGTCGGAGACATTCGGTGAGACGCTGATCGCGCTGGCCGGTCGAGGTCTCCACGTCAGCTGATTTCAAGCGCGGCAACCGATTGAACCTTGGAATTCTCGGTTTCGCGACGTGCCACAGCGAATCGTTGACGTCATGTGACACGATGTCGCGTGGATGATTTCAGCCTCTTGGTTCGCTCCCTTGAAAATCAACGCAGTCACGTTCTCGCGACAGTCGACGGTCTCGATGAATCGGAACTGACAAGGCCGTTTTCGCCGAGCGGTTGGACGCCGGCGGGCATGGTCCAGCACATGGCCCTTCACGACGAGCGCTTCTGGTTCCGTGGCGTGTTCGCCGGCCAGTCCGTCGAGCGCGACGATGATTCGGCGAATGCGTGGGACGTCGCGACGGGTGGTGGACGCGCCGCTATCGAGCGCTATCGCGAAGAGTGTGCTTTAGCGAACGAAGTCATAGCGGCCCATTCGCCGGACGATGAGCCGGCGGCGTGGCCGGACCGTTGGGGAACGTGGCGGCTTTCGAACTTGTACCAGCTGACGCTCCACGTCATCACCGAAACCTCATGCCACGCGGGTCATTTGGACATCGCTCGTGAGTTCATCGACGGGACCCAGTACATGGTCGAGGACTAGAGCGCACGGCGTTGACGGACCCGGTTGTCCGCGGCGCCTGTGGCACACTGTGCACCATGAACGAGGAGTCTGCGATCATCGGCCACCGCGTCCTCGTCGACGGGATGATGGGATCCGGGAAGAGCACGTTTGCACGTGCGCTCGCGGCAAGGACCGGTTTGCCGGTGATCCACCTCGACGTCTACTACTGGAGACCGGGCTGGGTGCGACCGTCGGACGAAGAGTGGCGAGAACGGCAACGCGAGCTGCTCGCTGGCGAAGCGTGGATCATCGACGGCAACTACAACGAGACGCTCGCCCTTCGGCTCGAACGCGCAGATACCGTCATCTTGCTCGACACGCCTTGGAGGTTGTGCGTGAGTCGCGCGTTTGTGCGCGGGCTTCGCAAACCGGTTGGCGAGATGCCCGAGGGTTGCCCGGACTCGGTCAACCGTCGTTTGCGCGACGAATGGGGTGGCGCTGGGAGGATTTGGCGTAACCGCCGTTCAGAACCGAATTATGCACGCTCCGAGATCTTCCAGCACGGGTCTCATGCGTCGGTGCACGTGCTGCGTTCGCGGCGGGAGACGAAGGCTTTTCTCGATTCGATCTGCGTCTAGGAAGCGTCCGGCGCAGCAAATTTCGTCGTAATGAACCCGATATAGACGCCGGTACAGTTGATGCCATGACAGACGTCACACTTCCTTCGCTCGGCGAGTCGGTCACCGAAGGAATCATCACCCAGTGGTTCAAAAAAGTAGGCGACACGGTCGCCCGCGACGAGCCACTCTTCGAGGTGTCGACTGACAAAGTTGACTCCGAGATACCTTCACCGGCGGCGGGCGTTCTCGTGCAGATCTTGGCTGTGGAAGGCGACACCGTCGAGACCGGATCGCGCGTGGCTGTCATTGACGAGTCGGGCACTGCGGCACCGGCTCTGCCGAGCCCGGACGCAACGAGCCCTGAACCGGTCGCCGCAGCGCCGACACCCAGGCCTACATCCGTCGTCGACAAGATCGTCGACACCGCCAACGGGGTCGTCGTCTCGCCGGTCGTTCGTCGAATCTTGGCCGACGGAGGCGTTGAACCATCCACGTTGCAAGGAAGTGGACCGGGAGGGGCCATCACCCGTCGTGACGCCGAGCGCGCGGTCCTGGACGGACCAACCGAAGAGATGGTCGTCGCGCTCTCCAACGGTCGGCGTCGCATGGGTCAACACATGGCCGTCTCGGCCCAGGTCACGCCACACGGTTTCGTTGCCATCGAGGCCGACGGCGCCGTCTTCGCCAAACTCGACGCTCTCGGTCGCCTTACACGCGACGGGGTCACCGTGAGCGACGAAATGCTCGTGAGCCTCGCCGCCGTTCGCGCCTTGGCGGAGTTCGAATTCCTGAACGCCACGTTCACCGGCGAGGACCTCGTCGTGCACCGCACCGTCAACCTCGGACTTGTTCGCTCGGTCGCCGATGACGGCATGCTCGTGCCGGTCGTCCACGCCGTCGCCGGACTGACGCTGCGAGCGCTCGCGCGCCGCGTCAATGAACTCGACGAGCGTGTCGTCTCTCGTCAACTCGCGACCGACGATCTCATGGGCGGCACCTTCACCGTCCTTGGCGCCCCGAGCGCCACCACATTGTGGTCCGAACCGATCATCATTCAACCTCAAGTCGCCGTACTTTCCGTCGGGGCAGTTCGCGAGGTGCCGGTTGTCGTCATGCGCGATGGCGCGTCGACGATCGAAATCGGTCGACGGGTCATTCTCGGTCTCTCCTTCGACCACCGCGTCTGTGAACCGGTGGGCGCGGTCGAGTACCTCGAACGGGTGGGACAACTGCTCGCCGGACTCGACGTCGAAGGCGAGCGCTAAGTGCTGCGCCGCCGCCACCTCGGTCGGATCTCCTTCGCGGAAGCGAACGACTTCCAGCGCGCCCTGCTGCAGTCGAGCGACGACTACATATTGGTCTTCGAGCACCCGCCGACCTATACGCGTGGCATTCGGACGATGGAAGAACACTTCCTGGTCCCGCCGGAGTCACTCAACGCCGTCGTGATCGATGCCGATCGAGGTGGGGACGTCACCTATCACGCACCCGGTCAAGTCGTGGCGTGGGCGATCGTCACCGTCGCCGATGACCCGTCCGCTGGCAAGGCACACGTCACTCGCCTCGAGGACGCCGTTATCGCGACCGTGCGACACTTCGATCGCCAGGGTCGACTTGGTCGCGTCGATCGACTGGAGGGTTACCCGGGCGTCTGGGCCGACGTCGACGGCGCACCCGCCAAGATCGCCGCTGTCGGAGTCCGTACCGAGCGCAACGAACGCGGTCTTCGTCGCACGTTGCACGGTGTCGCCTTGAACGTCGACATCGACATGTCGGGTTTCTCGGCCATCGTGCCCTGCGGCATCGCGGACAAGCCCGTCGCGTCGATGACGTCTCTGGGACTCGACGTGACCTCCTTGGAGGTCGACGAGCGACTCGGCGTCGAACTCGAGGCTCGCCTTGGCGGCGGCGCCAGCGTGGCGCGCGTCGATCGAAGTCCGGCGATCATGAGTTCCGAGCGACCGCTCCTTCGCCGACTACGAAAGGCCGGCGTCGACCCCGACGCCGGCGTGCCGCTGCGCAGTCGCAAGCCCGAGTGGTTGCGCATCGAAGCGCACATGGGCGCGGAGTTCCAGTCGCTGCGCACGCTCACCGAAGACCTGCGTCTCGTGACGGTCTGTGAAGAGGCGGGCTGTCCGAACATCTTCGAGTGCTGGTCGGCAGGCACGGCGACATTCATGGTGAACGGCGAACGGTGCACGAGGGCCTGCGGATTCTGTTTGATCGATACCCGTAAGCCGTTCGCCCTGGACCCGAGCGAGCCGGAGCGCGTCGCCGAAGCCGTCGTTCGACTGAAGCTGGCGCACGCGGTCATTACCTGTGTGGCGCGCGACGACCTCGCTGACGGGGGTGCCGGTGCGATTGCCGCGACGGTGCGCGCCATTCGCGAGCGCGCACCGCACACCAACGTCGAAGTGCTGACCAGCGATCTCAAGGGTGACGCGGCGTCACTGCAACTGATCATCGACGCTCGTCCCGACGTGTTGAACCACAACGTCGAGACCGTCGCGCGACTGCAACGCGCCGTTCGACCGAGCGCCGGGTATCTGCGCTCGCTCACGGTGCTCGCGCGAAGCGTCCAGGCCGGACTGACGACCAAGTCGGGTCTGATGGTCGGGCTCGGTGAGAGCGCCGATGAGGTCGAAGAGGTCTTGGCCGATATGGCCGCCGTCGGTGTGTCGATCGCCACCGTTGGCCAGTACCTGCGTCCGACGGCCGACCACTTGCCGGTGGCGCGCTGGTGGGAGCCGTGGGAGTTCGATGACCTCGCCGAACGAGGACGACGTCTCGGCCTCCAGCACGTCCAGTCCTCGCCGCTCACGCGCTCGAGTTATCACGCCCGTGAGGCCTTGAGTGACGCAACGCCGGTCGCGGCACCGAGTCGTCGCTGAGTCGGTTCGTTCACGGAGGAGAAACGAGCCGGTCACGCGACCATCGTCTTCGACCGTGCGCGGTGTCAGGGGGCTGTGGAATACTGCCGCTATGTCAAAACTTGAAACGCACATAATCGGAATACCGTCGTGGGTCGACGTCATGGTCGAGACCACCGAACAACGTGAAGCGCTGATGAAGTTCTACTCGTCGCTCTACGGATGGACGTGGGACGTCGGCGAAGAACAGATGGGCTACTACTCAATGGCGAACATGAACGGTGCGCCGGTGATGGGCATGGGTCAGGGTCCGGGAGGCGTCGGGGCGATGGTGCCCTACTTCTTGACCGACGACATCAACGCCTCGACGGCCACGGCCACCGAGTTGGGTGGCAACGTGCTGACGGGACCGATGGAGGTACCGGGCGCCGGCATCATGGCACTCGTCATAGATCCGACGGGCGCCATGCACGGACTGTGGCAGGCACGTGAATTCGAGGGCTTTGGTGCGGCCTACGAGGCGGGTGCCGCGGGATGGTGGGACCACGCGTCGGATGACCCGGCCGCGGCCGCGAAGTACTACACGGCGTTAACCGGTCACACCGTCATCGAGCCGTCACCGGGGATGCAGGTACTCAACGTCGGGGAACAGTGGTTCGCGAGCCTCTCCCAGAACCAGGTACCGGAGCGACCGCAGGCGCAGTGGAACTCGATCTACGTCGTCGAATCGCTCGAAGCCGCCCGCAATAAGATTCGCGAACTCGGTGGCACCATCGTGCTCGAGGAGATGCCGGTGCCCGGAAGCGCGATCTGCGTCTTCATCGAGCCCGTGATGAATACCGCGGTCACGATCATGGGAGCTGGAAGCCCCGAGTAATTGACGTTGAAATCGGGGTATTGAATCTCGTTTCGGACGTTGGACAGATTTGATGGACCGTGGTCACGCGCGTGGCCGTTTCGTCTGGTAGAAAATGCCGTACCGGTCGGCGTGCTGCGTCGAACGGCCAAGGGAGCGGGGCCGTGGCCCTCAGATGAAGGAGTTACGTTGAAAGTTCGCACCAACTTTTTGCCCGCCCGTGCCCGAGGCGCGATCGGCGCCGTACTGGCATCGGCCGTCCTCTTCGTCTCGTTCGGGATTGGCGCGCCGAGTGCGTCGGCGGGGACGGTCACGTCGGCCAGTCCGAGCGCATTTTGCACCACGATCTTCACGTATCACGCGACGGCCGTGCCGAGCCCGACGAACCTGAAGTCCTACAAGGCGTGGGCCAAGTCCCTCGAGCCCTTCTACGAGACGCTCGCCTCCGAGGCGCCGACCGCCGCGTCGAAGTCGGTCCTCAATGAAGTCGTCGTGGTCTTGAAGTACTACGTGAGCAGTTCGAGCATCACAAAGTTGGACGCCAGTGTCCTCAAGTACCACGCCAAGTGGGCGGCCGGTGCCAAGGCCCTGGCCAAAGCCATCGAGTCGTGCGCCAAGTCATTGGAATGACCACGCGTCAACGTTGAACGGTTGGCGTTAGGCGACGAAGTACTTCGCCATCGGGTGATGGCAGATGATCGCATCGGTCGTCTGTTCGGGATGCAGTTGAAATCCTTCGGAGACGGTGACGCCGATTCGCTCGCTCTCCAAGAGCGCTGCGACCTTGGCGTTGTCGGTGAGGTCGGGACAGGCCGGATAGCCCCACGAGTAGCGCCCCCCGCGATACTGCTGGCGAAAGAGGCCCGTCAACGTCGGGCCGTCTTCTTCGACGTAGCCGAGTTCGGAGCGGATGCGCTTGTGCCACATCTCAGCGAGGGCTTCGGCCATCTCGACCCCGAGCCCGTGGAGCATGAGGTAGTCGGTGTAGTGGTTCTCCGCGAAGAGTTCCTGACACCGTTGCGAGACCCGTGAGCCCATCGTGACGAGCATGAAACTCGCGTAGTCGAGGTCGCTGCTCTCGACGGATCGAAAGAAGTCCGCGATGCAGAGGAACGGTGACACGCGCTGGCGAGGGAACGTGAATCGTGTCAGTTCGCTCGTGCGGGTGTCGTCGCCGTAGAGAATGAGGTCGTTGCCCTCCGACGCCACGGCGTAGTGGCCCCACACCACTTGGGGCACGAGGAGCGACTCCTCTTTGGCGATGCCCAACTGTTCGCGGAGCGTGGCACTGACTCGTTCCTTGAAGGCCGGGTCGTCCTCGCCGTTCTCCGGGCGAAATCCCCACTGGTTGCGAAAGAGTGCCGTCAGGTTGAGGTACTCACTGATCTCGTCGACCGACATACCCTTGGCGACGCGACTGCCGAGAAACGGCGGGGTGAAGAGGGGATTGTCGTCCTCGACGTCGGGGCTTCGACTGGGCAGCCCTTCGGGCGCCTCACCGGCGTCGCCGCGAATGCGTCGAAAGACCTTACGTTCGGAGATCTCGCGCCCGAAGGTGAGGTCCTCTTCGTCCCCGCGTCGCAGTTCGCCCAGTCGGTCGAGGACCCGAAGTCCCTCGAAGGCGTCCTTGCCGTAGAAGACGCGGCCGCTGTAGACCTGTCGCAGGTCGCGCTCGACGTAGGTGCGCGTCAAAGCGGCCCCACCAAGGAGGACCGGGACGTGGCTCATGCCGCGCTCGTTCATCAGTTCCAAGTTCTCGCGCATGATCAGCGTGCTCTTCACCAACAGTCCGCTCATCCCGAGGGCGTCGGCCTGATGTTCTTCGAGCGCGCTCAGCATCTCGTTCACGCCGACCTTGATGCCCAGGTTGAAGACCTCGTAGCCGTTGTTGGTGAGGATGATGTCGACGAGGTTCTTGCCGATGTCGTGGACGTCGCCCTTCACCGTGGCCAGTACCACGCGCCCGCGTCCGCCCTGATCGCTCTTTTCCATGTGGGGCTCTAAGTGCGCGACCGCCGACTTCATCGTCTCGGCGCTCTGCAGCACGAAGGGCAGTTGCATCTCACCGGACGCGAAGAGGTCACCGACCTCGCGCATGCCGTCAAGGAGGAGCTGATTCACGATGTCCAGTGGCGCCATGCCGTCGGCCATCGCCGCGTCGAGGTCGCCCTCGAGGCCGACGCGCGCGCCGTCGATGATGCGCCGGCGCAGCCGATCATTGAGTTCGAGGTCGTCCAGGGAGCTCGTCGCGGCGTGCGACGTCGAAACGCCCTCGTAGAGGCCGAGGAGTACCGTCAGCGGGTCGTAGTCGTCGCTGCGGCGGTCGTAGATGAGATCGAGGCAGACCCTCCGGGCCTCTTCATCGATTCGATTGAGGGGCAACAACTTCGAGGCGTGCACGATGGCGGCGTCGAGCCCGGCCTCCGAACACTCGTGCAGGAAGACGCTGTTGAGCACCTGGCGCGCGCCCGGGTTGAGTCCGAAGGAGATGTTGGACAGTCCGAGGATCGTTCGCACGCCCGGTAGCTCGGCCTTGATTCGTCGAATGGCCTCGATCGTCTCGATGCCGTCGCGGCGCGACTCGACCATCCCCGTCGAGAGTGGCAACGCCAACGTGTCGATGAATATGTCCTGGGGATCGAGTCCGTAACGCGCGACCGCGAGATCGGTGATGGCGCTCGCGGCGCGCACCTTCCAGTCGGCCGTGCGGGCCTGCCCCTCTTCGTCAATGCACGTGGCGACGACGGCCGCCCCGAACTCCGCGGCGAGCGTGAGGAACCCGTCGAGGCGGGTGCCCGGACCGTCGCCCTCTTCGAGATTCACCGAGTTGAGTAGTGCCTTGCCGCCCAGCCACGTGAGAGCCTGACGAGCGACCTTGGTCTCGGTCGTGTCCACCATGATCGGCACCGACGACTGCGTCGCCAATCGACTCATCAATTCGTTCATGTCGGCCACGCCGTCGGCGCCGGTGTAGTCGACGCAGACGTCGAGGATGTGGGCGCCCTCTTTGATCTGGTCTCGGCCGATGCCGACGCAGGTATCCCAGTCGCCTTCGAGCATGGCGTCACGGAACTTCTTCGATCCGTTCGCGTTGGTGCGCTCGCCGACGAGCAGCACCGAGCGGTCCTGTTGGTAGTTCGTCGCGGAGTAGATGGAGGCGACCGCCGGCTCCAGGGTCGGCGTACGCACGACGGGTGTGAGCGGTCGCACCGTCTCGATCACGCGAGCCATGTGCTGGGGCGTCGTTCCGCAGCAGCCGCCGACGACCTGTACGCCGTATTCGGTGACGAACTTCGACAGGTGTTCGGCGAGGGCGTCGGGCGTGAGGTCGTAGTGCATCTTGCCGTCCACGACGCTCGGCAGTCCGGCGTTGGGGAGACAGGACAGCGGTATCGGTGATGACTCGCGAAGGTTGCGCAACGGTTCGTACATCTCGACGGGACCGGTGGCACAGTTCAGTCCGAGCACGTCAACGCCGAGCGGGCTGAGCGCGGTGATCGCGGCGCCGATCTCGGTACCGGGGAGCATCCGTCCGGTCAACTCAATCGTCACCTGGGCCTGAATCGGCACGACGCGACCGTGTTTCACCATGGCGCGGTGACAGGCGGCGATCGCGGCCTTACCCGAGAGCAGGTCGTAGATCGTCTCGACGATCAGTAGGTCGACGCCGCCTTCGAGGAGCCCGAGCGCCATCTCCTCGTAGCTGGCCGAGAGGTCGTCGTAGGTGATCTGGCCGAGCGACGGGAACTTGGTGCCCGGACCCATGGAGCCGGCCACGAAGCGCGGCGAACCGGGACCGGCGTAGGAGTCGGCGACGCGCCGAGCGATTTGGGCCGACACCATTGCGAGTTCCTGCGCACGATCGGCGACGCCGTATTCGGCGAGCACCACCGAGAAGGCGCCGAAGGAGTCGGTCTCGATGACGTCGACGCCGACGTCCAAGAATGATCGGTGCAGTTGTTCGACGGCGTCGGGTTTGGTGACGACGAGTATCTCGTTGCACCCTTCGAGCGCCGCACCGCCGAAGTCGTCGGCGTGCAGGTCCTGGAGCTGGAAGTTCGTGCCGGTCGCGCCGTCATAGATGAGGACACGTTCTCGCAACGCACTCAGGTAGGGGTCATTCGCGCTCGGTCGAGCGAAGGGTGGACGCGCGGGGGACTCCATTGAGTGCACAGGTTACCGGTACCTATCAATCACTACGCTTGCGATGTGAAGATCTACACCCGCGACGGTGACGACGGCACGACCGGTCTCTACTTCGGAGGTCGAGCGAGCAAGAGTTCGGATCAGATCGACGTGAACGGTGAGGTCGATGAGGCGCAGTCGTCGCTCGGTTGGGCGCGATCGCTCAGCGAACCGGGATCTCGACTGAACGAACTTCTCATCACCGTCGAACGTGACCTCTGGGTGCTGATGGCCGAAGTCGCGACGTCGCCGGACAACCGCCACAAACTGACCGCCGAGAAGTCGCTCGTGACGACCGAGATGATCGCGCGACTCGAAACCGAGATCGACGCGCTCTCCGAAGAGATCGAGATGCCCAAGGAATTCGTGGTCCCCGGTGAGAACCAGCTGTCGGCGGCGCTCGACGTCGCACGCACGGTGGTTCGACGAGCAGAGCGCGTCGCCGTGGGCTATCCGCTCGAGGACTCGTTCGTCGTGGCCTATCTCAATAGACTGAGTGACCTCGTGTGGACGATGGCCCGATTTGCCGAGGGTTCACAACACCGCACCGCACGAATCCACGACTAGGAGAGACCGAATGGCCCGCACAGCTCGCATCGCAACGTCGGTTGAGGCCGCGGCGCAGCCGACGGTGGTCGTGCCGGTCGTCTTCGATGACGGGGCCGCGTTCATCGCCGAATCGGTGCCGGCGACGTTAGGTGGCCAGAGCATCCCGCGGACGCTCTCCAAGGAGTGGTGCACCAAACAGGGACTCAAACCCGACGCCGGGAGCGTCACCGTGCTGCGAACGCTCAAGGACACGAACGTCGCCTTCGTGAGTCTCGGCTCGACGTACAACTCGCTCGAGGGTTACCGACTGGCGGGTGCGGCCGCGACGCGTTGCGCCAACGACGAATCGGTCGGCTTCTTCTTGCCGACCGACGGCATCGATGACCCCCTCGACGCGGCCCAAGCACTCGTCACCGGCGCGCTCCTCGCGTCCTACAAGTACAAACAGGGTGACGCGATCACGACCTTCGACGTCGTACCGCTCGGCTCACCGTTGCCGACGGTCGAGACCCATGACGACGTCACGGAAGGCGCGCGCCGCGGTGAAGCCATCGCGAGCGGGGTCAACTGGGCCAAGTACCTCGTCGACTCACCGGCCGGATCCATGCCGCCCAAGGAGCTGGCCCGACAGGTCCAGTCACGGCTCGACGATGACGAGCACGTCAGCGTCGAGATCTGGACCGAACCGCGGATTCGCGAGGAACGTCTCGGGGGGCTGCTCGGCGTGGGCGAGGGCTCGGCGCAGCCGTGTCGCTTGGTGTACGCCACGTACGACCCGAATCCCGACGCGGAACTGCCCCACATCGCGCTGGTCGGCAAGGGCGTCACGTTCGACTCCGGTGGCCTCACGCTCAAGACCGGCGAAGGCATGATGGCGATGAAGACCGACATGAGCGGCGCCGCCATCGTCATGGCCGCGATCTCGATCGCGAGTCGCCTGGCGCTCGAGGTGAAGGTCACGGCGATCGCGCCGATGACCGAGAACCTGCCGAGTGACCGCGCGACCAAACCGGGCGACGTCCTCACCATCCGCAACGGCATGACCATCGAAGTCCTCAATACCGACGCCGAGGGCCGACTCATCCTCGCCGATGGGCTCTGTCTGGCCGTCGAAGCGAATCCTGACGCCATCGTCGACGTCGCGACGTTGACCGGAGCGCAGCGCGTGGCCCTCGGGGACGAAGTCGGCGGGATCTTCACGTCGACCGATGAGTTGGCCGATTACTTCGCGGTCGCGAGCGCGAGGAGCGGCGAACTGTTGTGGCGAATGCCACTCTTTGGTAGCTACGAGACCTCGATTGAGTCCGACGTCGCCGACATGAAGAACATCGGACGACCCGGCAACGGCGCGATGATCACGGCGGCCTTGATCCTCCAAAAGTTCACTGACGGACGACCGTGGGCACACCTCGACATCGCGGGCCCCGGACGATCGGACGCGAGCCGCGGTTACACCACCAAAGGCGCCACGGCGTTCAGTGCTCGCACGATCGTCGAGTTCCTCGAGGCCGTCGCCGAAGAGGCCCGCGACTAAGGCGCGACGATCCCCACGCGCGACTCCCGACTCGGGACGTCACGAGCGAGCGAGGACGACGCCACGTCGTTGCCGTCGGCGCGTCCGATCAGTACCGTCGCGAAGAGTTCCTCGTCATCGATGTGAGCCCAGCGCAGTATGGCTTCTTCGTGACGGAAGTTGCCCCACAGAGCGGCCTGCCAGTCGCTCTCTTCGAGTAACAACAACAGCGCCATCGTCGCCATGGCGGCGTCGGTGTGCCAGTAGGGGATTGGCCAGTTCGATTCATCATCCAGTCCCGAGCTGCGTTTGTCCATTTCGGCGTAGCGCGCCACGTACTCCTGGCGCCGCGAGGTCACCAAGACGACCGCTCCGGCTCGTCGAAGACCGTCGGCCCGACGCGCGTTCGCTCGCCACTCCTCGTCGGTCGCGACCTCGAAGTACTGCGCGGTCAACGCCGGTCCCACGACGTGGAGTCGGACGCCGGCGCTATTGCCGGCCGTGGGCGCCCAGAGGGCCTGGGCGCAAAGTTCGCTCAACCACTGTGTATCGACCGGCGTTCCGTCAAAGGATCGGACCATCCGGCGCCGGGCGATGAGTTCACGAAGTTCCACGGGTCGGGTCTACCAGAACGCCGAACATGATTGATGACCCAACAGGTAAGATTTCATCACTGAGAAGGAGCGAACGTTGTCGACGCCTCGAGATCTACTGAACGCCGCCAAGGCCGAGATTACCGAGATTGACCCGAACGATGTCGCCGCACGACTCGACCACTTCACGCTCCTCGACGTTCGCGAACCTGAAGAGTACGAACAAGGCGCGGTGCCCGGCGCGGTCCACCTGCCTCGGGGCAACCTGGAGTTCTCCGTCGAGGGTCGACTTCCCGACAAGAACGCGCCCATCGCCGTCTACTGCGCGGGCGGCGTGCGATCGGCTTTCGCCGCCAAGACGCTCCAGGACCTCGGCTACAGCGACGTCGTCTCGATCACCGGAGGATTCAACAAGTGGAAGGACGAGGGTCTCACGTGGACGACGCCGCAGGTCCTCTCCGCCGATCAACGTATTCGCTACCAACGTCACCTCCTCCTGCCCGAGGTGGGCGAGAAGGGACAGCAGCGACTCCTGGGCTCCAAGGTCCTGTTGCTCGGCGCCGGCGGTCTCGGATCTCCGGCCGCGCTCTACCTCGCGGCGGCCGGTGTCGGCACGATCGGCATCATCGACATGGACGTCGTCGACACCTCCAATCTCCAGCGCCAGATCCTGCACAACGTGGAGCGCGTCGGGATGCGCAAGGTGGACAGCGCCAAGATGACGCTCACCGCGATGAACCCCGATGTGAACGTTCTCACCTACGACACCCGACTGGGCGCCGACAACGTCTTGGACATCATCGACGGCTACGACGTGATCGTCGACGGCACCGACAACTTCCCGACCCGCTACCTGGTGAACGACGCGGCGCTGGTCAAGAACATCCCGGTCGTCCACGGTTCCATCTTCCGCTTCGAAGGACAGGTCACGGTCTTCAATCCCTACATCGGCCCGTGCTATCGCTGCATGATCCCCGAGCCACCACCGCCGGAACTCGCACCGAGTTGTGCCGAGGCGGGCGTGCTGGGCGTGCTGCCGGGCATCGTCGGATCGATCCAGGCCATCGAGACGATCAAACTGTTGCTCGAACTCGGTGACCCACTCGTCGGACGACTCCTCACCTACGACTCGATGGACGAGAGCTTCCGGACCTTCAAGGTGCGACGCGATCCGGCCTGTCCGGCCTGTGGTGAGAACGCCGGCCCGATCGTGATCGCCGAGTACGACGACCTCTGCATGCCCCACCCCGTGACGGTCTAGCGCGTTCGTCCCCGAGAGGAACGATGGGCAGCGCCTATCGTTGTTCACGTGACGTCAGACGAGCGCCGTACGGATTCGGGGATTGTCGTCGAAGCGGTCTACGACGACGCCGATCTCGAGGGTTTTGACGCCGCGGCGCAGCTAGGCAGACCCGGGGAGTATCCCTACACCCGCGGCGTGCAGCCCACGATGTACCGCGGGCGACTGTGGACGATGCGCCAGTACGCCGGCTTCGGCACGGCGGCCGCGACGAACGTGCGATTCAAGTTCCTCCTCGACGCCGGTCAGACCGGACTCTCGTGCGCCTTCGACCTGCCCACCCAGATGGGCTACGACGCCGATCACGTTCGCGCCGAGGGTGAGGTCGGCAAGGTCGGCGTCGCGATCTCGTCCCTGGAGGACATGCGCGACCTGTTGGCCGACCTGCCGCTCGACCAGGTGACGACGTCGATGACGATCAACGCCACGGCGTCGACCCTGTTGTTGCTCTATCAGTTGGTCGGCGAAGAACAGGGCGTCCGGGGCGACCAGTTGCGTGGCACGATCCAGAACGACATCTTGAAGGAGTACGTCGCACGCGGGACCTACATCTACCCGCCGCGCCCGTCGATGCGCCTGGTCGTCGACACCTTCGCCTACTGCGCGAAGGAGATGGCGCAGTGGAACACGATCTCGATCTCGGGCTATCACATCCGTGAAGCCGGTTCGACGGCCGTTCAAGAGATCGCCTTCACGCTCTCCAACGGCGTCGCGTACGTGGAGGCCGCACTCGCGGCCGGACTGCAACTCGACGATTTCGCACCGCGACTCAGTTTCTTCTTCAACGCACACAACAACCTCTTCGAAGAGGTCGCCAAGTACCGCGCGGCGCGGCGTCTGTGGGCGTCGATCATGCGCGAGCGATTCGGGGCCACCGACGCCAAGTCGATGACGCTTCGCTTCCACACGCAAACCGGCGGATCGACACTGACGGCCCAACAGCCCGAGAACAACATCGTGCGCACGACCGTGCAGGCCCTCGCGGCCGCCCTCGGTGGCACGCAGTCGCTGCACACCAACGGCTTCGATGAGGCGTTGGGCCTGCCAACGGAACGAGCGGCCAAGATCGCGCTGCGCACCCAACAGGTCCTCGGCTACGAGTCGGGCATCGCCGACACGGTCGACCCCCTCGCCGGCTCCTACTTCGTCGAGTCGCTCACGAATGAAGTGGAACGTCTCGCGCGCGAGTACATCGAGGCGATCGACGCTCGCGGCGGCGCGGTCGCGGCCATTGAATCGCACTACATGCAAGACGAGATCGAATCGGCCGCCTACGAGTTCGCCCGTCGCGTTGATCGCGGCGAGACGATCGTCGTCGGCGTGAATCGATTCGAGGAGAGTGTCACGACCAAGGCCGACGTCTTTCCCATCGACGAAGAACAACAGCGCGCCCAAATCGCTCGCGTTCGAGCCCTCAAGACCACCCGTGACAACGACGCTGTACGCGGCGCCCTCGCTGAGCTCGCCGACGCGGCGCGCGGCAGCTCAGAACGTGCTCTACCCGATGAAGACGGCGCTGTCGCGAATGGCCACGCTCGGTGAAGTGGCCGACGTGCTGCGAGCGGAGTTCGGGGTCTACACGCCGAACTAGGCGAGCGGCTCGTGGAAGTGGGTCACCACGGGACGTTCGACGTAGAACTGATGCGTCAGTTCGCGCCACCGCTGGAAGTCCTCGGTCTCGCGCCACGCCATGTGCGCTTCGATCGACTCCCAGCGGATGAGGAGCAGGTACAAGGTGCCGTCTTCTTCTTGGCGACGGAACTCACCGCCGGAGCACCCAGAGGCCGCGTCCAGCAGTGGTAGCGCTTGAAGCGCGGACGCCTCGAACTCCTCTTCGCGACCGGGCGTCACCGCCACGACGACGTGCTCGAGCATCATGATCGGGCCATCAACCGCGCGCGCAGCTTCTCGTCGCTCGCCACGCCGATCGCCGTATGGGCGAGGGCGATCGCTCCCGCGAGCACCGCCCGGTCGGCCTCGGGTGTGATGCACGCGGCCGTGAACTCCGGTTGGTGATTCACCGCGCCGTTGGTGGGAATCATGAGGAGCGGGTGGATCGACGGCACGACCAGCGAGACGTTCGCCATGTCCGTCGAGATCGCCGGTCGGTCGACTCCCTCGTCATCGAGTTCAAAGCTGCGACCGAGTGCCTCGGCCGCGACGCGATAGTGCGACAGGATGTCGGGATCGGACTCCATGTGCGAGAAGGCGCTCCCGATCTCTTCGATGCGCAGCGAGGCGCCCGTGGCGAGCGCTCCAGCTTCGAAGCAGGCGTTGATGCGCAGCCGCAGTTCGGCCAGGCGATCGCTCGTGAGTGATCGCGCCATGAATCGTCCGACGGCTCGACTGGGGATGATGTTCGCCGCCGAACCGCCTTCGAGCACGATGCCGTGGACGAGGTCGCCCGGTCGTAACTGCTGACGCAAGAGTCCGATCGCCACCTGGGCGATCGTCAAGGCGTCGAGGGCGTTCACGCCGACCCACGGCGCCGCTGCCGCGTGTGCCTCTTTGCCCTCGAAGGTGACGTCGAAGTGATCGACCGCGAGACAGAGTGCGTCGAGACGTTCGGTGGGGAAGGGGTGCACCATCATCGCGGCGTGGACGTCGTCGAAGTAGCCGGCGTTGATGAGATCGATCTTGCCGCCACCGCCCTCTTCCGACGGGGTGCCCAGCAGGGTCACGGTGAGGTTCAACTCGTCGGCGACCGAACCGAGTCCGATGGCGGCGCCGAGCGACGACGCGGCGATGATGTTGTGGCCGCAGGCGTGACCGACGTCAGGCAGCGCGTCAAACTCGGCGCAGTAGACGATGTTCAGGTCGCCGTCGCCCATCGTCGCTCGAAAGGCCGTGGGCATGTCGGCGATGGCGCGTTCGACTCGAAAGCCGGCTCCCTCGGCCAAGGTCGCGACCGCGTCGGAACTCTCGAACTCGACGTAGCCGAGTTCAGGATGCGCGTGGACGAAGTGACTCAGGGCAACCAGGTCATCGCCGTGTCGCTGGATCGTGCTGGCGGCGGCTTCGCGAGCGCTCACTCGACGACCACGACGGTGTCACCCGCACTGACCGAGTCACCGGCCGTCACGCTGATCGACACGACGACACCGGACTTCTCGGCATTGACGGAGTTCTCCATCTTCATGGCTTCGAGGATAACGACGGTGTCGCCCGCTTCGACCTGTTGACCGACTTCGACGTTCACCTTCACGATCGTTCCCTGCATCGGCACGACGACGTTGGCCGATCCGCTGCCCAGAACGCCGGCGTGGTGCTGGCGGCGAGGTTTGGCGGCGGTGCTCTGGGCCCGAGGGAGCCCGTCGTCGAACTCCGGCACCCAGAGCGCCACCGTGACGCGCCGTCCGTTGACTTCGGCGGTGACGTCCTTGCGGACCTGGCCCTCGCCGACGGACACGGCGGTCGTCACGACTTCGGGCAGCGTCGTGAAATCGAGCTCGCTCTCGACCCAGTTGGTCGAGTGGGTACCGTTCACGAACTGCTCGTCACTGAGGATGACGACGTCGGCGGGCAACGTGGTGGCGACCCCCTCGATGGTCGTCTCTTCGATCGCGCGCAACATCCGACGACGGGCGCGCTCGCGGTCCGGCGCCCAGGTGATCAACTTCGCGATCAGGTTGTCGTAGTACTGGGAGATCGTGTCGCCGGCGCCGTAGCCGGCATCGAGGCGGACGCCCGGCCCCGAGGGCTGATCGAATCGGGTGATCGATCCCGGGGTCGGTATGAACTTGCCGCCGGCGGGGTCCTCGGCGTTGATCCGCACTTCGATGGCGTGACCGTCGCGGCGCACCTCGTCTTGCGTGAAGTCCAGCGCCTCACCAGCGGCGATGCGCAACTGCCATTCAACGAGGTCGAGGCCGGTCACCAACTCGGTCACTGGATGCTCGACCTGCAGACGCGTGTTCATCTCCAAGAAGAAGAACGCGCCGTCCTGGTAGAGGAATTCGACGGTGCCGGCGTTGACGTAGCCGCAGGCCTTGGAGACCTTGACGGCTGCTTCGCCCATCGCGCGTCGGACCTCGTCCGGGAAGTTGGGTGCCGGCGACTCCTCGATGAGTTTCTGGTGACGACGTTGCGCCGAGCAGTCGCGCTCGCCGAGCCAGAGTGTGGTGCCCTGTGAGTCGGCGAGGACCTGCATCTCGATGTGTCGGGGGCGTGTGAGATAGCGCTCGAGGTAGCACTCCGGGCGTCCGAAGTAGTTCTGGGCTTCGCGCTGGGCGCTCTCCAACGCCGCCGGTGCCTCGTCGGCGCTATTCACGACCTTCATGCCACGTCCGCCGCCACCGTAGGCGGCCTTGATGGCGACCGGCCAGCCGAATTCGTTGCCGAACTTCACGACTTCTTTCGCGTTCTTGAGCGCCTCACTTCGTCCGGGGACGCCCTCGACGCCGACCTTGGCGGCCGCGAGTCGACTCGAGATCTTGTCACCCATCACCTCAATGGCCTCGGGCGGCGGCCCGATGAAGGTGACGCCGCGTGATGTGATGGCGCGCGCGAACTCCGTGTTCTCCGAGAAGAATCCGTAGCCCGGGTGCACGGCGTCGGCGCCGCAACGTCCGATGACGTCCAGAATTGCCTCGGTGTTGAGGTAGCTCTCGGCGGCGCTTTGCCCCCCGAGGGCGTACGCCTCGTCGGCCAGACGCACGTGCAGGGCGTTGCGATCGAGTTCGGAGTACACGGCGACGGTCGCGATGCCCATCTCTCGACAGGTGCGCATGACGCGCACCGCGATCTCGCCGCGATTGGCGATCAGGACTTTCTTTAACACGCAAACCTCCGTAGCGGACCTGTAATTTTCTACCACTCGCTCTTGAAACTCTAGAGTTTCCTTGTGAGTTCAATCGTCTGGCGTATCGAGCACTTTGACGTGATCGACTCCACGAACACCTGGGTGGGCGAACGGGCCCTAGAAGGCGCACCGGAAGGCCTGGTGGCCGTCGCGGACTTTCAAAGCGCGGGACGGGGCCGATTGGATCGGCGCTGGGAGTCACCCCCCGGCGCGTCGTTGCTGTGCTCGATCCTGCTGCGACCGGACGTCGCTCCCGACCAGCTCCAACTCGTGGTCGCGTGCGTGGCGCTCGCCGCGCGCGCGGCCCTCGTACGACTGAGTGGGGTACGCCCGGCGCTCAAATGGCCGAACGACCTCATCGTTGGAGATGCCAAGATCGCCGGCCTGTTGGCCGAGATCGTCGCCGTCGACGAGCGATTGGCGGTCGTCGTAGGAATCGGCGTGAACCTCACCCGCGAGGGACCAGCGGACGTCGTGTCCACCAGTGTGCGCGCGGCGTCGGGCGTGACGATCACCGCCCCGGCCCTGCTCGACATCGTGCTCGATGAGCTCGAAACCCGACGCGCCGCGCTCGATAGTGCTGAAGGGCAAGTGAACGTGCGTGACGAGTACGAACGCGCGCTCGCCACACTGGGCCAACTCGTTCGTGTCGAACGCACGAACGACGTCATCGTAGGTCGAGCAGTCGCCGTTGACGAATTCGGGCAACTTATCGTCCTCGTCGACGACCGAGAGGTCGCGATCACGGTCGGTGACGTCGTGCACGTGCGCACTCGTGAGGGCGAGTCGTGAGCCGCGCGACGCGCGTCTTGGTGACGGGCGCCTCCGGCCAGGTCGGCGTCGATGTGGTCGACGTCCTGGGCGGCGTAGTGCCGCCGGGCGGCGATCTCTCGTTCCAGCCGGACGGTCGTTCGGTACCCGAAGGTGAGTTCGACGTGCTCGCACTCACCCGCCACGATCTCGACGTTGCCGATTCCGACGCGGTGCACCGCGCGATCCGAAGCGCGCGTCCGGACGTCATCGTGCACCTGGCGGCCTACACCGCGGTCGACCGTGCGCAGGTCGAGGAGTCCACGTGCTTCGCCGTCAACGCCGCCGGTACCGAGTCGATGTCACTGGCCGCCAAGGAGAGTGGTGCACACCTGATCGCGATCTCGACGGACTACGTCTTCGACGGCAACAAGGGCGGCGCCTACGTCGAAGGGGATGCCACCAATCCCCTCAATGTGTACGGGGCCTCCAAGCGTGCCGGCGAACTGCTCTGTTCGAGTGAGGACACTGTCGTGCGCACGTCGTGGGTGATGGGCGTGCGCGGCAAGAACGTCGCCCACGTCATCGCCGAACGGGCTCTCGCGGGAGAAGGCGTTCGTTTTGTGAACGATCAAACCGGCACCGTCACCGTCGCGAGTGATCTGGCGCGCGTGCTCGCCACGATGGTGCGCGAGCGTCCCGGTGGCTGTTGGCACGTTGCGAATATCGGCACCACCACGTGGTTCGACGTCGCGCACTACATCGGGGAGATCCTCGGTCGTGACGAAGGATTCGCGACCGCGATCGCAACGGCGGACCTCGATCCGGCCCCACTGGCGACTCGACCGATCCGCAGCGACCTATCGAGTGAGAAGTTCGCCGCAACGTGGTCCGCGTTGCCCGAGTGGCGCGATGGGCTCACGCGACTGATCCGTGACCGTGGTGCGCGAGGCGGTACGCAATGAGTGAGGTCGCGACCGACGTCGCCGCGGTGATCGTCGACTTTCACGCCGGCCAGGCACTGGACGACTGTGTCGACTCACTCCACGCCAACGGCGTCACCGACATCGTGGTCGTCGAGAACGGGGAGGAGGGTTCGACGCTGCCGTCACTCTCCGGTCAGCACGTCGTGCTCGTCGTACCGAAGTTGAACCTCGGCTACGGACGCGGCGTGAACCGCGGCGTGGCGGCGACGCCCGTTCGTCGTTATCTCCTCGTCTCCAATCCCGACGTCGTCGTGCACGACGGAGCCGTGGCGGCGTTGGTGGCGTTCCTCGACGAACACCCGAACGTCGCCATCGTCGGCCCACAGATCGTTCGACCCGACGGCAGCGTCTATCCGTCCCAACGCGTCTTCCCGAACTTCTGGCTCGCCGGTCTGCACGCGCTGTTGGCGCCGCTATGGGCCTCGAACCCGTTCACGCGCCGATATCGTTCGCCGCGCAAGGACGGATCGGTCGACTGGGTCTCGGGAGCGTTTTTCTTGGCGCGACGTGACCGCTTCGAAGAGGTCGGGGGATTCGACGAGCGCTACTTCATGTTCGCCGAGGACATGGCGCTGTGTTGGCAGATGCGCGCCCACGGCTACGACGTCGCGGCCACACCTGACGCACTGGTCATGCATATCGAGGGCGTGTCGCGCGCGCGGGCGTCGCGCGAGATGCTGATCGCCCATCACCGAGGTGCGATGCGCTTCGAATGGCAGACCGCGAGCGGGTGGCGACGGCTCCTGGCGCCGGTCGCCACACTGGTCCTCGGCCTGCGTCTGTGCGTGGTGCTGATCATCCGACCCCCGACCTGACGGAGCCCCGGTCTAGAATGTCCCTCGGGCTGCGAGTGGTTCTGTGGTTGAAAGTCGATGCCAGTCGCGGGCGAAACGACCCACGTAAGGCGTCTTGTCGACGCTGAGCATGGCGCGGTTTAGAAGTAAGTCCTGCCTCCGGGTGGCCAGAGCGGTCACCTAGAGAGCCGGTGAAGTGTGTGGTCGTATCGCCGGAGAGCCTCGTGCTGCCGGCGTGACCCACGGACACCGCCGCAGGCAAGTGTGGGGTAAAAGACCAGGTCAGCACTCGCAGCCCAATCGAAGTAGCGGCAACGACCGGTAGGGTACATCACGATATGAGTGTTTTTAGCAAGGTTCTGAAGGCCGGAGAGGGCAAGCGCGTCCGCCAACTGGCCGAACTCGTGCCGCCCATCAACGAACTCGCCGACGAGATGGCGGCCCTGAGCGACGAGGAGCTTCGCGCCAAGACCGTCGAGTTCCGCGCTCGACTCGGCGAAGGTGAAGAACTCGACGACCTGTTACTCGAAGCCTTCGCCGTGGTGCGCGAAGGGGCGACCCGGGTCCTCGGTCAGCGCCACTACGACGTCCAGTTAATGGGCGGCATGGCCCTGCACTTCGGGTGGATCGCCGAGATGAAGACCGGCGAGGGCAAGACGCTCGTGTCGACGTTGCCGGTCTACCTGAACGCGCTCGCCGGCAACGGCGTGCACGTCGTCACGGTCAACGACTACCTCGCCACGCGCGACGCGAACTGGATGGGCTCACTGCACAAGTTCCTCGGGCTCACGGTCGGCCGCGTCGGTCCGGACCTCGATTCACCGGAAGAGAAGCGCGCGGCCTACGCCTGCGACATCACCTACGGCACGAACACCGAGTTCGGATTCGACTACCTGCGTGACAACATGGCCCGGCGCGCCGAACACATGGTCCAGCGCGGACACCACTACGCCATCGTCGACGAGGTCGACTCAATCCTCATCGACGAGGCCCGTACGCCGCTCATCATCTCGGGACCGGCCTCGGACGTCACCAAGCTCTACTACCAGTTCGCCTCCATCGCACGTGCGTTGATCCGCGACGCCGACTACGAGGTCGACGAGGAGAAGCGGACCGTCATGCCGACCGAGGCCGGCATCGCGAAGGTCGAGCAACAGCTCGGCGTCACGAACCTCTATGACGCGGTCGCCACGAACTACGTGCACCAGTTGGGCCAGGCCCTACGAGCCAAAGAGCTCTACCACCGTGACAAGGAGTACCTGGTCGACGCTGGCGAAGTGAAGATCGTCGACGAGTTCACGGGACGGACCCTCGACGGTCGACGATGGTCCGACGGACTGCACCAAGCGGTCGAGGCCAAAGAACGCGTGCGTATCCAAGAGGAGAACCACACCTGGGCGACGGTCACCCTGCAGAACTACTTCCGCATGTACGAAAAGCTCGCGGGCATGACCGGTACCGCCGAAACTGAGGCCGCCGAGTTCGGTAACACCTACAAGCTCTCGGTCGTGCCGATTCCTTCGAACCAGCCGCTCATCCGCATCGACCAGCCCGACTTGATCTACAAGACCGAGAGCGCGAAGTTCGCGGCGATCGTCGATGACGTGCGCGAGCGCAGTGACCTCGGTCAGCCGGTCCTCCTCGGAACGGCTTCGGTCGATAAGTCCGAGTTGCTCTCACGCGAACTCTCCCGGGCCGGCATCACCCACGAGGTCCTCAACGCCAAGCAGCACTTTCGCGAAGCCGAGATCGTGGCCCAGGCCGGGCGAAAGCACGCCGTCACGGTCGCGACCAACATGGCGGGACGAGGCGTCGACGTCGTGCTCGGCGGCAACTTCGAAGGACTCGCCACGCGCGATGCCCTCGGTCGCGGCTTCGCGCCCGACTCCGAGGAGTTCGACGCGGCGTACCAGAGCGCGCTGGCGACCTATAAGTCCGTCTGCGAAGCAGAGGGCGACGAGGTGCGCGAACTTGGCGGTCTGTACGTGCTCGGCTCGGAACGACACGACTCGCGACGCATCGACAATCAGTTGCGCGGCCGATCGGGACGACAGGGCGACCCCGGCGAGAGCCGCTTCTATCTGTCCTTGGAGGACGAGTTGTTGCGTCTCTTCGCCACGGGCGCCGTCTCGTGGGTGATGGACCGCACGATGCCCGACGATCTCCCGATCGAAGCCAAGATGGTCTCCAAGGCCATCGAACGCGCTCAGAACACGGTCGAGGGTAAGAACGCCGAGATCCGCAAGGACACGCTGAAGTACGACGAGGTCATGAACGAACAGCGCAAGGTCATCTATGGCCGGCGCCAGCAGGTCATTGATGGCGAAGATATTCACGACTCGACCATCGTGTTGATCGAAGAGATCCTCACCAACGTGGTCGACGAGCGACTCGAAGGCGACTACGCCGAAGGTTGGGACCTTCATCAATTGGTCGCCGAACTCATCAACTACTACCCGTCGTCACTCACCGCCGAAGCGCTGGCGGAGTACCAGGACCGCGACGACATCCTGGCCGTGGTCATCGATGAGGCCGTCGGTCAGTACGAAAAGAAGTGCGAGGAGTACCCCGGGGGCATGGACACCGCCAAGGAGATCGAGCGAGACGTCATGCTCCAGATCCTCGACCAGCGATGGCGCGAACACCTTTCGGACATGGACTACTTGCGCGACGGCATCCACCTGCGTCAGATCGCCCAAACGGACCCGCTGACGGCGTGGCAGAAGGAGGGCTACCTGATGTTCGAGGCCCTGCTCGGCAACGTCGACGCCGACTTCGTGCGCTACATCACTCACGTGGAGATGTCCGCCGTGGAGGCGATCGAAGAGGCCACGGCCGCCGACGACGGACTCGAAGGCGCGATTACCAACGCCAACATCGTGGCGCCGGGCGCGACGGAGCTTCCGGCTCACGGACCGGCGAAGAAGGCCCTCCCCAAACAGGGGGACAAGATCGGCCGCAACGAGCCGTGCTGGTGTGGATCGGGTCGGAA
Organism: uncultured Acidimicrobiaceae bacterium; assembly: GCA_963804325.1. Lineage (GTDB taxonomy): Bacteria > Actinomycetota > Acidimicrobiia > Acidimicrobiales > RAAP-2 > RAAP-2. The sequence continues at coordinate 453,589 of CAWDPT010000009.1, read as the reverse complement.
GTTCAAGCAGTGCCATGGCCGACCCTAAGGCCGAGAACGCGCTGCGCGAGGCCCTCGGAACGTTGGAGGACCTCGAAACGAGGTGGAGCGCGGCGCGCGAGTACTTGAAGATCGACGCCGGCCGCGAGCGCCACGCCATTCTGGGTGAACTGGTGGCCGATCCGAATCTCTGGGACGACCAGGACCGCGCCCGCGAGGTGACGACTGAACTGGGGCGCCTCTCGAATGACCTCGAACAGTTCGACGAACTTCGTGGTTCGCTCGACGACTCGTTGGTCCTGGCCGAGTTCTCGCGCGAGTCACTCGCCGCCGGCGAGGCCGACTGGTCGCTGTTGAACGAACTGTCGGCGACGGTGACGTCACTCGAAACCAAGATCGCGGCGCTCGAGGCGCAGAGTCTCTTCAGCGGACCGTACGACGCGAATGACGCGATCGTGGAGTTGCACGCTGGCGCCGGTGGCACCGACGCCCAGGACTGGACCGAGATGCTGTTGCGCATGTACTCGCGCTGGGCCGAGCGCCGCGGGTTCGGCGTGGAGATCGACGAAGCGACCGAAGGTCAAGAGGCCGGACTGTTGTCATCGACGTTCATCGTCAAAGGACGTTTCGCTTACGGATGGCTCTCAGCGGAGCGCGGTGTGCATCGACTCGTGCGCATCAGTCCCTTCGACTCCCAGGCGCGACGACAGACGAGCTTCGCGAGTCTCGACGTGACACCACTCCTGGATGACAACGCCGCCGAGGTCGAGATCGACGAGAAGGACCTGCGCGTCGACACGTACCGATCATCGGGCGCCGGGGGACAACACGTCAACAAGACCGACTCAGCGATCCGCATCACGCACCTGCCGACCAACATCGTCGTGAGTTGTCAGAACGAACGTAGTCAGCATCAGAACCGCGCACGCGCCATGCAGATCTTGGAAGCCAAGCTGGCCGAACGCGCGCGCGCCGAACGACAGGCCGAGATGAACGCACTCAGCGGTGATCGCGGTGATAACGCCTGGGGTTCACAGATCCGCAGTTACGTCCAAGCGCCTTACCAACTTGTGAAAGATCATCGTACGGAGCACGAAACCGGAAACGTCGAGGCGGTGCTCGACGGTGATCTCGACGGTTTTATGGAAGCTGAACTGCGACGACAGCGTTTCCATTCATAAGAAATCTGACAGGCCTTTAACGTGAGGCTTTCGTGGCGCGAATACGCAAATTAGTCAAACTACAATGGTTGGTGTCCATCCGGGTGCTGACGCACCGCCACTATGTACCCGAAGGGGTGTTCGCGTGATTCGTTTCGAGAATGTCTCGAAGACCTACAAGAACGGTTCGCCGGCCCTCAAGGACATCACACTCGACATCGAAAAGGGCGAGTTCGTCTTCTTGGTCGGCGCCTCGGGCTCGGGTAAGACGACCTTCCTGCGTCTCCTCCTGCGAGAAGAACTGCCCGACAAGGGCCGCATCCTCGAAGCCGGCCGCGAACTCACCGAGCTCTCCAAGTTCCGCGTGCCGTTCCTGCGTCGCAATATCGGCTGCGTCTTCCAGGACTTTCGACTCCTGCCGAACAAGACCGTCTTCGAGAACGTGGCCTTCGCGCTCGAAGTCATCGGGCGCCCGCGCTCCACGGTCGAGTCCCAGGTGCCGTTGATCCTCGATCTCGTGGGACTCTCGGACAAGTCCAAGAGTCTGCCCGGAGAACTCTCCGGCGGCGAGCAACAGCGCGTCGCCGTCGCGCGCGCCTTCGTCAATCGACCGCTGATCCTGCTCGCCGACGAACCGACCGGCAACCTCGATCCGGCGAACTCCGAATCGATCATGGCGCTGTTGGAGCGAATCAACCGAACCGGCACGACGGTCGTCATGGCCACCCACGACAAGGCGCTCGTCGACCGGATGCGACGACGCGTGATCGAACTCGACAAGGGTGAGATGATCCGCGACCAGGTTCGCGGCGTCTACGGCATCGATGAGAGCGTCGCGATCTAGTGCGCGTCTACTTCCGCTACGCCGTCAAAGAGACGTTCTCCAACCTCTGGCGCAACCGCATGATGACGATCGCCGCCGTACTCACCGTCGCGGTCTCACTGGCCCTTGTGGGCTCGGCCTTGCTGCTGAAGCAGAGCGCCGCTCAGGCCTCCCGGCAGTGGGAACAGGGGACGCGCGTCACCATCTGGATGGAGCCCAATGCCTCGACCGGTGAGATCGCCAATGTCCAGACCCAGTTGAGCAACCTGCCCCTCGTGAAGCACTGTCAATATCGCACGAAGGCGCAGGACTACGTCGAGATGAAGAACACGCTTCCGCCGTCCGAAGCGCGCGTCCTCAAGGAGTATCAGATTCCGACGAAATTCAGTTGCGTCCCGACCGTACCGTCGGACGCATTCACCGTGCAATCCACTTTCATTAATCAGCCCGGCATCTTGACGGTGACGGCGCCCGAACAACAGATTCGCGAGATGAATCACGTGATCAGAGTTCTGCAGATCGTGTTCTTGGCGCTCGCGCTCGTGCTCTTGCTCTCGGCGACGGTGTTGATCCTCAACACGATTCGAATGGCGATCTTCGCGCGTCGCCGTGAAGTGTCGGTCATGAAACTCGTGGGCGCGACGAACTGGTTCATTCGTATTCCCTACATCACCGAGGGATTCATCCAAGGACTGCTGGGATCGGCCGTCGCCATCGGTGCGGTCACGGCGCTGCATATCTGGTATCCCCTGCACAACGAGTTCGTCTTGAGCACGAGTGCACTGATCGGGACGAACATCGTCGTACTGATCGTGGGCGTCGTCATCGGTTCGGTCGGCTCCGCCATCGCGATCCGCCGGTTCCTCGACGTTTAGCCGCTCGCCTCGTTGAAGTCGACCGCGAGGGAGTTCACGCAGTAGCGCAGACCGGTGGACGTCGGTCCGTCGTTGAAGACGTGGCCCAGGTGACCGCCGCAGGTCGAGCAGAGAATCTCCGTGCGCTTGCGCTCACCCAACGAGTCGTCGGGTCGCTCGATGATGGTGCCCGGCTCACACGCATCGAAGCTCGGCCATCCGCATCCCGAGTCGAATTTCTGCGCACTCGTGAAGAGGTGCTGGCCGCATCCGCCGCAGGTGAAGACGCCTTCGGTGTCGACGTGCAAGAGCGAACCGGTCCACGGTATTTCCGTCGACGCCTGACGCAAGACCGCGTAGCGATCGGCCGAGAGTTCGACCTGCCACTGTTCGTCGGACTTCTCCACGTCGTAGCTCACCGGTTCAATGTATCGGTACGACGCGAGTCGAGCGCCTACTGGTAGCTCGGACGCGGTGACTCGGGGAGGTCCGGCGCGAACTCGGGCTTGTCGGCGAGGAGTCGACTGAAGGCAGCCGCCAATCCTTCGGGATCGAGTCCTAATTCGGTGAGCAGTTTGTCGGGCCGGTGTTGTTCGAGGTACGCGCGCGGCGTGCCGAGTATGCGCGTCGTCGGGAAGGGACGCGAGAGGTCCTGGGCTCGGCTCCGAAGGGCCGAGACCATCAGCGTCCCGGCGCCGCCGTGTCGCGTGGCGTCTTCGACCGTTATGACGCGCTCGTGGGCGAGCGCGTCGTCGATCATCAGGGCGTCGGGAGGGAGCACGCGAACGTCGTACAGGGTGACCCTGCTCGCCTCGTCGCCCATGAGCTCGAGGGCCCGGTAGGCGGCCGGCGCCATCTTGCCCACTGCCAATACGCACAGCGAGCCGTCGCCCCGACGGACCTGGCGTGCCTCGAGGCCGTCACCGACCTCGCCGTCGAAGGGCTTCGGGAGGGTCTTCGGAAAACGAAGCGCGGTCGGTGTCGACATCGACAGCGCCGTGGCCAGCATGCCGGGGACCTCTTCGGCGGTCGAGGGCGCGAAGACGGTCATGTTGGGAATCGCCAGGCACAGCGCGATGTCGAGCAGTCCGTGGTGACTGGGGCCGTCGTCGCCGGTCACGCCAGCGCGGTCGAAGACGAAGACGACGGGCAGGTCTAAGAGGCCGACGTCGAGGTGGGCCTGGTCGAACGCTCGCGAGAAGAACGTCGAATACATCGCCACGACCGGTTTCAAGCCGCCCATCGCCATGCCGGCCGCGGCGGTCACGGCGTGCTGTTCGGCGATGCCGACGTCGAAGAATCGATCGGGGAACTGGGCTTCGAAGTTGAGCAGACCCGTCGGTCCGGCCATCGCGGCGGTGATCGCGACGACGCGGTCGTCGGCGCTCGCGAGGGCCACCAACGCGTCGGAGAACGCCTGGGAGAAGGACTGCGCAGGGACGTCTTCGTCGTCGTGGCGGGGCGGCAGCTTGTAGTCGTGCATCTTCATGTCGTCGTCAATGGCCGGTTCGTAGCCGAGTCCCTTGGTCGTGAGCACGTGCACCAGGATCGGGCCGTCCCACAGCGACGCGCTCTTGAGCGTGCTCTCCATCGACTCGATGTCGTGTCCGTCGATGGGTCCGATGTAGCGAACACCGAGATTCTCGAAGAACGTATGCGGCGTCACCATCTCGCGCACGACCGATGTCAGTCCGTCGATGCCGAGGTAGGCGGCCTTGCCGACCTTGGGCAGGTGCGGGACGGTGCGACGAAGACGCCCTCGTAACGTCAGGTACGTCTTGTTGAGTCGCAGCGACGTCAGGGACTCCGAGAGCTTCGAGATCGTCGGCGCGTAGCTACGACCGTTGTCGTTGAGGACGATGACCACACGCTGATTCGAATGACCGAGGTTGTTGAGCGCCTCGTAGGCCATCCCGCCGGTGAGCGAGCCATCGCCCACGACCGCCACGACGTGGCGCTTGCCTCCGTGACCGATGAGTTCCTTACGCTGTTCTAGCGCGACCGACAGGCCGTGCGCGTAGGACAACGCTGTCGAGGCGTGGCTCGACTCGATCCAGTCATGTTGGCTCTCCGAGCGATTCGGATAGCCCGAGAGGCCACCGCGTTGGCGCAGGTTCTTGAACCCGTAGCGACGACCGGTCAAGAGCTTGTGCACGTAGGCCTGGTGGCCGGTGTCCCAGAGGAGGATGTCCTTGGGTGAGTCGAAGACGCGGTGCAGGGCGAGCGTGAGTTCGACGACACCCAAGTTCGATCCCAGGTGACCGCCGGTCGGATTCGTCGTGACCGTCGCGATGATGAACTGGCGGATCTCCTCACTGAGTTCGTCGAGCTCCTCGTACGACAGTTTTTGGAGGTCGGCCGGCGTTTCAATCGAGGGGAGAATCACATCGCCAGCCTACTTTCGGCCATCGAATGTGGCGTAGAGACTGCGATTTGCTCCAGTACGCTCGCAAGAATGAATAGCACCCTGGTAGAACACGACGTCTTGGAGCGGACGCTGAGCGAGGCGATGGCCCGAGGAGGCGAATTTGCGGAAGTCTTCGTCGAGGACCGAACGACGTCGTCGGCGATGTTGGACCAGCGACGCGTCGAACAGCTCAGTTCTGGTCGCGACCGCGGTGCCGGTATCCGTGTCGTCGTGGGTGACACCACGGGATTCGCGCACACCGCGGACCTGACCGAAAGCGGTCTCGTGGCGGCGGCGCGGGCGGCCGCCGCGGTCGCGCGTGATGGCGGCGGGGGTGTGCGAGAGATCGCGCTCGGGCCGCTTCGGGACTATCCGAGTCGCGCGACGGTTCCGCCGGGTGACGTGGACAAGGCGCGCAAGATCGAACTGATGAACCACGCCGATGACGCGGCGCGCTCCGAGGGTTCTTCGATCACGCAGGTGCAGGTCGCGCTCGGCGACTCCACCCGACACTTCATCGTCGCCAACTCCGACGGTCTCTTCGCCGGTGACCATCAGGTACGGACCCGATTCAACGTCTCGTGTATCGCGACGGGCGACACCGGGATGCAGACCGGCTATCGGCCGATCGCCGGGACACGCGGTTTCGAACTACTGAGTCCCGATGCGGTCGCCGAGGCGGCACGCGGCGCCGCCCGCCAGGCGATAACGAAACTCGACGCGCGCCCCGCCCCATCGGGCGACTTGCCGGTGGTGCTGGCCGGCGGCTCGGGGGGCATCTTGTTCCACGAAGCGTGCGGTCACGGACTCGAGGCCGACGCCATCCTCAAGCAGGCGAGCGTCTACGCCGGCAAGGTCGGTCAGTTGGTCGCCAGTCCCTTGGTCACGCTGGTCGATGACGGGACCGTGGAAGGCGAGTGGGGCTACCTGGCGATCGACGACGAGGGTCGCCCCGGTACGCGCAACGTCTTGATCGAGAACGGCGTGCTCACCGACTACATGTGGGACTACCTGCGTTCGCGCAAAGAGGGTCGGGTCTCATCCGGAAACGGTCGCCGCCAGAGCTATCAACACCTACCAATGGTCCGGATGACGAACACCTACCTGCTCGAGGGCGACTCCGACGCTGACGAGATCGTGGCACAGACGCCCTACGGCGTCTACGTCGCCCAACTGGGTGGCGGACAGGTCAACACGGCGACCGGCGACTTCGTCTTCGGCATGACGGCCGCGTTCATGATCGAAGACGGCAAGATCACCTCGCCACTTCGCGACTGCAACCTCATCGGCAACGGACCTGATGTGCTCCAACGCGTGGATGCGGTGGCGACGGACTTCTCGATGACGCCGGGCACCTGTGGCAAGAACGGCCAAAGCGTTCCCGTGGGGACCGGTCAGGCCACGATGCGCCTCACCGGGGTCACCATTGGCGGGGCGGCCGCGTGAGTGAACTCCTGGAACGTGCGGAGCGAATCCTTGAGTCGGCACGCGGCGATGAACAGGTCGAGGTCTACGTGGCCAGTGGTATCGATACCGAGGTCCAGTCCTATCAGGGCGAAGTGGAAGAACTCACGACCGCAACGTCCAGCGGCTTCGGCATCCGCATCTTGAACGACAGCGCCGGCGGCGCGCGCGTCGGTACGGCGTGGGCCGGATCGCTCGACGACGAAGCGATCGTCAACGCGTTGCGCGAAGCCCGCGACAACGCGACCTTCGCCACGGAAGATGAGTTCGTCGCCTTCGCGCGGCCCGACGGCGTCAGCGCGGTGTCGCTGACGTTGACCGACGACGCCGTCGCCAGCACATCGCTGGACGAGAAGATCGCGATGGCGATCGAACTCGAACGATTGGTGCGCGGCGGTGACACGCGCATTCGACAGGTCGATTCGGCCAACTACTCGGACTACGTCGCCGAAGCGGCGATCGCCTCCACGACCGGCATCCGCGCGTCCTACGCGAGGACCGGCGCCTACGTCTCCGTCGAGGCGATTGCCAATGACGGTGGAGACGACCAGACCGGTTGGGGTCTCTCGGCCGGACGCGCACCCCACGAACTCGACATCGAAAAAGCGGCGGCCGACGCCATCCGACGGGCCACGAGGATGCTGGGCGCCGTCAAGCCGAAGTCCTTCAAGTGCACCGCGGTCTTCGATCCTCGGACCGCCGCGACGCTCTTCTCGATCATCGGTGGTGCCCTCAGTGGCGAAGCGGTCGTTCGCGGTCGCTCCTTCTTCGCCAATCGCGTGGGGGAGATGGTGGCAACGCCGTCGTTCACGTTGCTCGATGACCCCACCGACGCCCGACACTTCGCCGCCAGTGTCTACGACGCCGAAGGTTTGGCCTGTCGCCGCAACGTCCTCATCGAGAAGGGTGAGCTGCGCGCCTTCGTCTATGACACGGTCTCGGCGCGCCGAGCCGGCACCGCATCGACGGGGAGTGCGGTGCGCGGGGGCATCGCCGGATCTCCCTCGGCCGGATGTCGCGCACTGCAGTTGGCGCCCGGTGACGTGGATCAGGCCGAGATCCTTCGTCGCGTCGGCGACGGCGTCTTCGTCGAATCGCTCATCGGCGTGCACTCGGGGGTCAATCCCGTCTCCGGTGACTTCTCGGTGGGTGTGACCGGACTCATGATCCGTGACGGCCAACTCGCCGAGCCGGTACGTGAGATCACCGTCGCCTCGACGTTGCAGCGGATGCTGCTCGACGTCGCACAGGTCGGCAACGACCAGGAATGGCTTCCGGGTGCCGCCGCCGGTCAGACGGTCGCGATCGACAACATCGCGGTCTCTGGTAGCTAGTCGCTCGAGGTGGTCGACGACGATGTCGTGGCGGACGTCGAGGCCGGTGTCGCGGCCGGTGTTGACGATGACTCCGTCGTTGAAGCCGCCGCGGGGGTCGTCGAAGTGGGCGGGGTCGACGTTTTCTCGGCGCCGCGACTATCGGTCTTGTAGAAGCCACTGCCCTTGAACACGACGCCCACGGCCGAGAAGACCTTGCGCAGTTCGCCGCCGCAGTGTTCGCAGACCGTGAGCGCCGGGTCCGTGAACCGCTGGACCGCTTCCACCCGTTGGTGGCAGGACTGACACTCGTATTCGTAAGTCGGCATTGCGGTCTCCCGTAGCGCCCGTGAACCACTGCAGTTTACTCGCGGGCTTTCTGTGGCCGTTCGGGGCATCGGTATCATTGCGCGGTGGACGACTTCCACCAACTACGTCGGCCGTCGAGCGGGGGAGCGTTCCCCCGCGATATCGGCGCCTCTGAGGTATCGGCTCGCCGCGCCCTGGCGAAGTGCCGAATCAATATGGACGCGAAGACGACGGCGGCCGTCGCCGCCAACGCGATGAACAAGGGAGACGTGCTCGCGACCGCCCGCGTGGCCGGCATTCAAGCGGCCAAGCACGCGGCCTCGATGTTGCCCATGTCGCACGCGGTCTTGGTCGGCAACGTCCATGTCAATTTCACGATCGCCGATACCCACATCGACGTGGAGGCGAGCGTCGACACGGTCGATCGAACCGGCGTCGAGATGGAGGCATTGATGGCCGTGACGGTCGCGGCCCTCACGATCTATGACATGTGTAAGTCGGCCGACCGGACCATGACCATCGAAGAGATCGCGATCTGGGAGAAGTCCGGAGGACGATCCGGGACGTGGCGACGCGAAGACGCGTTGGGCTTGGACGCTCTCACCGAAACCGAGAAGTGAGCTGTTGGCCGACCGCAATGTCCTCGGTGGCCCCTTGGAGCAGTGCGGCATGGATCCCGTCACGGGCTTTTTCCGCGACGGCTGTTGCACGACGGGAACGGAGGACCTCGGGTCCCACACCATCTGTGCAGTGGTGACCGCTGAGTTTCTCGCGCATCAGCAGTCCATTGGCAACGACCTATCGACGCCGATGCCCCAGTACGGGTTCCCGGGCCTCGTTCCCGGCGACCGGTGGTGCGTCACCGCGCTGAATTGGCTTCGAGCGCATCACGACGGTGCCGCGGCCTACGTGGTTCTCGCCTCGACGAACGAGCGTGCACTCGAGATCGTTCCCATTGAGTTTCTACAGGAGCACGCCGTCGACGTGCCATCGGGACCGGGTGAACTCTGAATGGCCGGGTCCGATTCGACGTCCACCGGTCGTATCACCGCGACGGTGCTGGTCGCCATCGCTGGTCTGCACGTCGCGTGGGGACTGGGATCGTCGTATCCCTTTCAGAGCCGCGACGATCTCGCCGACTCGGTGGTGGGAACCGACGAGGTACCTTCCCCGAAGGCGTGCATGGCGGTCGCTGGGTTGCTCGTGCTCGCCGCGGCACTCGTCGCTGGAGTCCTTCCACTTCCGAGGCGGGTTCGAACGATCGCGCTTCGGGTCGTCACCGCCGTTCTCACCACGCGAGGGGTGGCCGGTGCCCTCGGTCGAACCTCGACGATCGCTCCGGGAAGTGATTCACCGACCTTCGTGCGCCTGGACAAGCGACTGTATTCGCCCCTGTGTCTGTGGCTCGCGGCCGGCGTCCGTCGATCGATTTGAGTCCAAGGAAGCGGTGGTGCCCGCGATGTTCGGCTCTTGCCAATCGGATTGAGTTGGCCAGTATCGAAGTCCGATGACACGTTGATTGCAGGTACCCTCGTAGGTGAAAACGTGACGGGAGATCGATGAGCAGTATTCGAGGTGGCGTGGAGCAGTCTCGCGAGCGATTGATCGCTCTCGTCTTGTTGCTGCAGCGTGCGTGGCAGTACGGATCGCTCACCCAAGAAGAGATCGTCCGTGAGCTGAAGATCGACGAGTTCCCCGTTTCGGCCAAGGGGCCCCGAAAGGTTCCCGCCTACGAGGGCAATGAGGGCGCCGTCCGTCAGAAGTTCGAGCGCGACAAGGCCCGGATCCGCGAGCTGGGATTCGAGATCGAGACCGACGCGAAGGGCGATGGCGCCGTGGGCTACCGCATCGATCCCTCGAGCGGCTACGCGCCGCTGATCTACTTCACGCCCGATGAGGAGCGTGTGGTGCGCCTCGCGCTGCGATTCTGTGGCTTCGGCGCCTCGGGTGCGTTCAGTGTCTTCAACGAGGTGCCGGCGAGTGACGGGGGACTGGAGTCCTCGATGTACTACACGCCCGTGATGCGTGCACTTAACCTCCACCGCGCCCTGGCCTTTGACTACCAGTCCGCAGCGAACAAACCCCGAATTGTCGAACCGCTGCTCATCGACGTCTTCAACGGCGTGACCTATCTGATCGCGCGCGTGAAGGGCACCGAAGAGGTCAAGGGCTACCGGTTCAGTCGGATCACCTCCATGCCGATCGTCTTGCCCGACACCTTCGTCCACGACGAGAGCGCCGTCGACGTCGCGCGAGCCTGGCGACCGGAGTTCTCGCGATCTCCGACGCCGTTGGACGTGGTCGTCACGACGAACGAGAACTACGCCGATCTGTTGGTGCGCCAGTACCCCGGCTCGCTGGCCGCGAACAAAAAGGACGGAAAGGTCGAGGTCGGCCTGAGTTTCGACAGTCCTCGCGCCGCGCTTCGCTTCGTCGTCGAAGGCGCCGATCGGATCCGCCTCCAGTCGCCGAAATCGTTGAAGTCCGACCTGGCGGACTGGTTGAAGGACGTCAACCGTGGCAAGGCCCCGTCGATCGACGAGATGAAGTTCACCGGCCCCGCGACCAACGACGTCCTGGGCCAGACCCTGCAGCTGCTCCACGCCGTCTACGTGGCCGAAGACGGCCTTCGTATCAGCGAACTGGCGAAGCGATTCGCCCTCGACGACGATCACGTACGTTTGATCATGGACCGTCTGGTGGCTCTCGAGCCGATGGCCGGCTCGACCGACGGGACCGGCGCCTTCCCGGCCCACGTTCTCAAGGAGTGCGACGACTGGGACGACGAGGCCCACGACGACTCGACCTACCGGGCCGACTTCAGCGACCTGCCCGAAGGGGCCGACGAACCGTCGCCCTTTATGTGGCGCGACCTGTTCGAGCTGAACATCGCCTTGCGCGAGGCCTCACGCGTGTACCACGACCCGGCGATCCTGTCGGCGATCGAGAAGATCGAAGGCGCCACCAGTTCCTACGTCCAGGTCGAGATGGCGACGAACGAGACCATGCTCGACGCCGTCTCGTCCGCGGTCGAAGAACTCCAGCAGATCAAGATCCTCTATACCGCCGCGACGGCCGATGAGGCGCGGACGCGCTCGATCGAGCCGCGCGAGATCAAGGTCCTCAACGGCCACACCTACGTGCGGGCCTACTGCACAACCCGTGAGTCGTGGCGAACGTTCCGCGTGGACCGGATCAACGCCGTCGTGGCGACGTCCGACGTCAGCGAAGAGCGCCCGCCCGACACCGTCGTCAACTGGCTCACCCAGGTCGGCGACGAGGGTGACGAGGTCGTGGTGGTCATCGAGGCGTGGCTCCGGTGGCTCTTCGAACCTCTCCCCAACGCCCAGTGGCTGACGCTCGATGACGGTCGACACGCCGTCAAGTTCCGCGTAAGCAATGAGCCATTTCTCGACCAACTGATGCTGCGCGCCGGCGAAGGCGCGGTCGTCGCCACGCCGAAGTTCGCCAAGGCCGGACACGAACTCGCCAAGAGGATCGCCGCCTCACTGTAACGACCGTTGGGCACCCGGGGTGTCCAATGATCCGAGTCCTGTCGCGACGATCCAACGACGTTAGTTACTTCACCAACGACCGCGCCCTCGAGATCGAAGGCGTGCGCGACGGGGAGCCGGGGTGGTGGCTGCGCGGCGATGGTGACGCACGCGACGAGCGCTCGGTCGCAGACGTTTTGCGCACGAGCGAACGCTCGTCGGTCCTCGGCTACGACATCGTGGTCGCGGCACCGCGTCCGACGTCGATCCTGCTCGCGCTCGACGCCGAACACGGCGCCGGTGTCGTGGCGGCACACCGGGCCTCGGTCGGAGCGGCAATTGACTATCTCGAAGAGCACGCGCTCGTGGTGCGCGATCGTCGTGGGGGCGAGGACCGTGATCACGCCGGTCGTTGGACCGGCGCGGTGGGATTCACGCACGGCGTGAACCGACATGGCGAACCACATCTGCACGACCACGTGCTCGTCGGTGCACTTCCCGAAGGATCACGTTCCGTACTCGACAGTCGGGGACTCTTCGCCCACCTCGTCGCGGCCGACGCGCTCTATCGAACGTCGCTGCGTCACGAACTCAGTGAGCGCACGCCGTGGTCGGCGTGGCGTTCCTTCGAAGGCATCGAGCATGTTGTCGGACTCGACGAGGGCTATCGAGCGCTCTGGGGCGGTCATCACGCGGAGCGCGGTGAGAAGCTGCACTGGCGGCGGCGTGACGCGGTTGAACAGTGGGGTAAGGACCGCGGCCGTTTCGAGTCCCTGGGGGTGATCGATCCGCCGTCGCGTCATCGGATGACGCTCGACGAGCACGGCTTCGCCGCAGCGCTGGAGGGCCGAAGTGACGTCGCGCGTCGCCACCTGATTACCGCGTGGAGTGACGCGGCGCGATTCGGTCAGAGTGCGCAGGCCGTCAAGCGCGCCGTCGACTCCCTCTATCCCGATCTGACGGGCGCCAGGGGAGTGCGAGAGCCCGCGATCAGCGTGCGCGAGGCGCGCATGACTGCTCAGGTTCGAGCACACGGCCCTCGACCGCTCGAGACGCCCGGTCTCGAGCGGTGGCGTCAACGCTCACGCGACGAAGCTCGGGACCGTTCGGAGCGTTCCAGGTAGCCCCGAAAGCGCGGGTGCGAGTGGACCGGCGTTAGCTCGATCCACTTCATCTGCTTGCTCGCGTCCAGGCCCATCGCGAAGCCGGGACGACCGTGCGCGAGCTCGCTCATCGTCGCTCGATCGCGTTCCACCCAACTGGTGGACTGACCAGCGCGCTTGCCCTTGGGTCCGAACTGGAACGTCGGTGTGGGATAGAGCGTGCGACCCGCGAGGCTGCGCAACATCTCGAGGGTCGCTCGATCGGCGATGCCCGGCAACACCACCGTCGTCGGGAAGAGCGAGAGGAAGCCCTCGGCCGAGGTCCCCCAGCGACTCCGGGCCTGACTGAGGTCCTGCAAACAGGCCATCGTGAGGACGCCCTGGCCCCCGCCCTCCGAGACGATGCTCGCCAGGCGGGGCAGCGGGGCGACGTTGGCGAGTTCATCCAGGGCCAAAAGGAGCCGAGCGCCCTCGTCGTGGCGGTCGTAGGTGGCGTGGACGAGCTCTTCGATGAGGCCGACGACCAAGGGAATCGTGACGGCCTGGTGTCGACTGGGCGCCACGATGTGCAGCTGGTGGGGACCACTCAAGAAGGCGTCGAGGTCGAGCGGTGCCTCCCGGGACGATGCCCTCGCGGCTTCGGTGCGAACGCCGGCGAACAGTCCTGACGTCGTGGACCAGATGCTCGACCGTTCGCGTTCTTCGGTGGCGAGCACGCCTCGAAGCAACGAGACCGAGGGGTGATGCTCGCCGTGTCGTTCGGTGAGTTCGTGCACGATGTCATCGCAGCGTCGTTCGTCGACTCGTGACGCGAGTTGTCCTAACGACTCGTTGCGAAGCGCGGTGGCGTGCAACAACGGTGCCACCAATGCACCCGCTCGTTCGGTCCAGTGATCGTCACTGCGATCGCCGCGACCGCGTCGCGCGATGTCTATAAGGCTCCGCGAAGCAAGAATCGCACCGTCCCACGATAAACTTTGTCGAATCGGTGAGTAACCAATTCGATGCACACCGGGTGGTGTGCGCACTGTTCCCGAGGGATCGAACAGCAATGTTGCACCATCGCGTCCACTGCGCGACATCAACGACACGACATCATTCTTCGTTGACGTCACGACACAAGAACGATCGGTGACCAGGAGATTCGGAACAACTAACGATGAAGTTTTTCCACTGCGACTTGGACCGAGTACGAGTGTCGAACGTTCGTCACCACTCGATGCATCACCGTGTGCACCACGTCCTAAATAGATGCCGACGTCGTTGTGCACGAAAAACATCTGTCGCAGAAAAACTTCGAAATGCTTGACATTGGTGTGTAAAGCGAGTGAACTTTTAAATGTCCTTCTGCGGAGGAGGTGAACGTTGATTGAAACGTCCGTGTGACGTCTTCACGAAGCGCTTTTCCGCGATGGACCGTGCACTGCGGTCAGTCGTCGTACAACTGCGAAGTTGGGCGGCACATGAGCGAGTACACGTTTGTCAATGAGGTACCGATGTCGAGATCACCACGGTGGTGCACTCGAGGTCCCCAATTGATTCAACGATGAGTCCCAAGGAGGGAAAGTGGCACCAGCCGCGAAGAAGAAGGCTGTAGCCAAAAAGGCTCCAGCGAAGAAGGCCGCGAAGCGTCCTGCTGCAAAGAAGAAGGCCCCTGCAAAGAAGGCTGCCGCTAAGAAGCGCCCAGCAGCGAAGAAGGCCGCCAAGCGTCCTGCTGCGAAGAAGAAGGCCCCAGCAAAGAAGGCTGCCGCTAAGAAGCGTCCTGCTGCGAAGAAGGCCGCGAAGCGTCCTGCTGCGAAGAAGGCCGCGAAGCGTCCCGCAAAGAGGGCTGCCGCTAAGAAGTAGTCAAATCTCTTTGGAGATTGCGTTCTCGAGGGGGCCCTTTGGCCCCCTCGAGTGCTGTCTAGGGGCCTTCCAGGTCCGATCGCTCATCGACGTCGAAGCGCCACGGGCTGTCCGTGACGACCCGAAAGGTGAGATCAAGACGCTGGGCCTCTTGGACGTGGCGGGCCAGTGAGTTGGCGCCGTAGGCGAAGCGAAAGTCCAGCCCCGTGGGAATGATCACCACGTTGGTCCCGGTGCCGTGATGATCGGCGTAGAACGTGAGTCCCGTATCGACGTCAACGAGGCCCAGACCTGCGGGGAGTCGAAGGTCACCGTGAGCGACGATAAGGCGCTCGAAGCGCCCTCGTAGGCCCTCGTAGGCCCCCTGGACCGCCTGATTGAGACCGCTCGCGTTCGAGTGCCATATCTCGGCGCCGAGTGCCGAGGCGAAGTCCGCGACATCGCGGTCTTCGCTCACCACGATGACGGGGCGCGGAGCGCTCGCTTCGATGACGCCTCGGGCCAGATCCTTCGCAATACGCGTGACGTCGAGATCGTCGTCTCTTCGAAGGCGGTACTTGGCGAGGTCGAATCGCTTGAGTGGAATAACGACGGCCTCGCCCATAGTGGTGCATGTTATGGGGCGAGGACCTAGGTACCCTTGGGACGATGACGGATGCGCCCCTCGATCTCCTCGAACTCGAACGAGCGCTCCTCGCCCGAGGCGAAATCGTGGTCGGGATCGACGAGGTCGGTCGAGGCGCACTCGCCGGACCGATGACCGTCGGGGCCGTGGCGATCTGTGGCGACTCGGCTCCCCCCGAGGGCCTCAACGATTCCAAACTTCTGAGTGCGGCGCAGCGAGAGTCACTGGTCGAGCCATTGCGTCAGTGGGCGACGGCGTGGTCCCTGGGATCGGTCAGCGCGGGCGAAATCGACGCCTGGGGACTTCGATTGGCCCTCGCCGTGGCCGCGACGCGAGCGATCAATGCACTGTCGGTCGTGCCGACCCACGCCCTCATCGACGGATCGTTCAACCTCTTGCGAGCTCCAATCGACGTGGCATTTGGTCACACTTTTCCGCCGCCGCTTCGTTACGGTGCGCTCCCGGTGACCACCGTCGTCAAGGGTGATCGCCGGTGCGCCACGATCGCCGCCGCGTCGGTGTTGGCCAAGGTCCACCGCGACGCCGAGATGGTCGTCCTGGACGCGGAGCGTGACGAGTACGGATGGGCCTCGAATAAGGGCTACGGCGCCCCGCTCCACCTCGAAGCGCTCCGTCGAGAAGGTCCGTCGAACCACCACCGCCGGTCGTGGTCGTTACCGGAAAAGGCAGTGAGTTGAACGCCGTTCGCCCACGGCACCGGTGGTGCCACTCGACACGCCAACAAGCGGCTGAAAGACTAGGCTTTCTCAGTTATGTCTTCGCTGCTCTCGGTCAACAATCTGAAAGTACAGTTTTCTACCCGAGATACGTTTGCCACCGCGGTGAACGATTTTTCCCTGACGATCGACGCCGGTGAGAGCGTGGGCCTGGTCGGCGAGTCGGGCTGTGGCAAGACCACGACGGGCCTCGCGATCATGCGTCTGTTGCCCACCAACGGCAAGATCGTCGAGGGCAATGTCGTGCTCGACGGTGAGGACCTCGCGACGCTGTCCGAGAAGGAGATGCGCCACTATCGCGGCAAGTCCGTCGCGCTGATCCCTCAAGACCCGATGAGTTCGCTCAACCCGACCACCAAGATCGGCCGACAGATCGGCGAGGGACTGCGCATCCACGAGGGCGCCTCCGAAGAGGAGGCGACCGCCCGCGCCCTCGAGGTCCTCGACATGGTGGAGATGCCGCGACCCAAAGAACGTCTCGGCCAGTACCCCTTCGAGCTCTCGGGCGGTCTGCGCCAACGCGTCATCATCGCCATGGCCTTGGTGTGTCGACCGAAGCTCCTTATCGCCGATGAACCAACGACGGCGCTCGACGTGACGATTCAGGCGCAGATCCTCGACATCATCGACCGCCTCCGCTCCGATCTCAATATGGGTCTGCTCCTCATCACCCACGACATGGGCGTCATCGCCGGGCGCACCGACCGCGTCGTCGTCATGTACGGCGGGGAAAAGGCCGAGGAGGCCTCGACCGTCGAGCTCTTCGATTCGATGCACCACCCCTACACGCAGGCCCTGTTGGCGTCGATGCCCAATATCGAGAACACGACGAAGAACGAGCTGACCTCGATCGCCGGCATGCCGCCCGACCTCACCAAGACGATCGTCGGCTGTCCGTTCGCGCCGCGCTGCTTCCACGCACAGGACCGCTGTCGCGTCGAGGACCCGACGCTCACCGTCGAGGGCAGCCACGCCTACGCCTGTTTCTTCCCCGTCAATGGACCCGAGCCGATCCGGGTTCGCGGTGCCGAACGTGCGGTCGTCGCGCGATCGGGCAAAGAGATCATCCGCGTCGAGGACCTGGTCAAGGAGTTTCCGATCAAGGGCGGGATCATTCGACACAAGGTGGGCGCCGTCCACGCCGTGTCGAACGTCAGTTTTGCGATCTCCGAGGGCGAGACCTTCGGTTTGGTCGGTGAGTCGGGCTGCGGCAAGACGACGGTCGGGCGCATGCTCGTGGGCATCGAACGCCTGACGTCGGGGACGATACTCTTCGACGACAAGGTGGTCTCGGAACGCAAACACAAGACGACGCGAGCGGACCACCGCGAGCGCCAGATGATGTTCCAAGACCCGTATTCGTCACTCAACCCACGCATGACCGTCAACGACATCATCGGTGAGCCCCTGCTCGTGCAGCGACAGGGCTCCAAGGCCGATCGACAGCACCGCGTCTATGAACTGCTCGACACGGTCGGACTGAGCCGCCCCGCGGCCGAACGCTATCCCCATGAGTTCTCCGGCGGCCAACGCCAACGGATCGGCCTGGCGCGCGCCCTGGCCCTCAACCCTCGCCTCATCGTCGCCGACGAACCGGTCTCGGCCCTCGACGTCTCGGTGCAGGCGCAGATCCTGAATCTGATGAAGGGACTCCAGGACCAGCACACGCTCTCCTACGTCTTCATCAGCCACGACCTGGCCGTGGTGTACTACATGGCCGATTCCATCGGCGTCATGTACCTCGGCAAGATCGTCGAGATCGGCGACGCGGAGTCCGTCTTTCGAACGCCCGTTCACCCCTACACCCAAGGTCTGCTCGACTCGGTGCCGATTCCGAACCCTCGCGAAGCGCGCGTCAACCGGGGCGATCGCGTGAAGGGGGAGCTGCCCTCGCCGATCAATCCGCCTTCGGGCTGTCGGTTCCGTACGCGCTGCCCGCGCGCGCAAGAGGTCTGCGCCGCCGAAGAGCCACCCATGGCGTCCTACGACGTGCGCCACCAAGCGGCCTGCCACTTTCCGCTGCGAACGCCCGTCTCCATCTCGAAGTAGTTCCGGGACCGCTCGCTGAGCGGGCCTAGGTCAGGTCGCTGAGGTCGTCAGATCGCCCCGAAAAGATGGTGGACTAACGCTCGAGCAGGCGGACTTCGAAGGCGTCGCGTAGAGCGTCACCGATGTAGTTGATCGCCACGACCACCAAGATGAAGACGACGGCGACCGGGAACACTTCCCACCAGAATCCGTTTTGGAGCTGCTCGGTCCCGGATTGGAGCATCGTTCCCCAGTCCGTCTGTGGGGTCTGGATGCCGAGGCCCAGGAAGCCGAGGGCCGAAAGGAACAAGATGGCGTCGGCGACCGAGAAGGTGGCGACGGTGACGATGTTGCTGATCGAGTTGGGAAAGACGTGGCGGCGAATGACGTGCCACTTGCTGGCCCCCATCGAGGTCGAGGCGTTCGCGTAGTCCAGGTGTCGGATCAACAGGGCGTCACCGCGGATGATGCGCGCGTTGCCCCACCACCCGGTCAGTCCGATCACCAAGATGAGAAACACCGTGGACCGACCGAAGATCGTGATCAGCGAGATGAGCAAGAAGATGTAGGGAATGGAGAGGAACGCGTCGATGATGCGCATCATCACCGAGTCCACGACGCCGCCGAGGAATCCGGAGATCATGCCGTAGAGGGTTCCCACGACGATGGTGATGAATCCGGCGAGAAAACCGAGCGTCAGCGAGTACTCGCCCGCGAAGAAGATGCGACCCAACTCGTCAAATCCGTTGCTGTCCGTGCCGAGAGGGTGATGGATGGACGGGGCGGCGTTCTCCGGGGTCCCGAAGGCCAGGGCCTGGTTGGTCTGGTTCGTGGGGTGGATGTGCGGTACCAGGTAACAGGCGGCCGCGAGGAGGATGACGTAGACGCACGAGGCGATCGCGAGTTTGTTGGCCGTGAAGATCTTCAGTCGCTGACGCCACATCGGAACCGGCGGTGTCTCGTTGTCTTCTATCAGTTCCAGCGGCTCGGCGACGGCGGTCATTTCGAACTGCCCTCAATGCGGATACGTGGGTCGATCATTCCCAGTGCCACGTCGGCCGCCAGGTTGCCGATCAACGTGAAGATCGCCACGAGAATCGTGATCCCGAGCACGACGGGCACGTCGACGTTGAGCGCGGCGGTGTAGGTCTGCAGGCCCAGACCGGCGTAGTTGAAGACGTATTCGATGATGAGCGCGCCGCCGAAAAGACCGGGGATCGCGAGACCGAGGATGGTGACGATCGGTCCGAGGGCGTTGCGAAAAGCGTGGCGCCAGAGGACTCGTACCGAACCACAGCCCTTCGCGCGCGCCGTGCGGACGTAGTCCTGCACGAGGACCTCGAGGACCGTGCCACGCATGAAACGACTCAGGCTCGCCACCGAGAGCAAGGTCAAACACCCCACCGGCAAGATGAACGACTTCGGATCGGTGAAGATCGCCCAGGGTGCGACGCCCGAAGGCGGCGATATCGGCAGGTGCGGGAAGTGGAAGCCGAAGGCGTCGATGGCGAGTAGACAGAGCAAGAAAGCGGGCATCGCGTAGAGCACGAAGGCCGTGCCCGTGGCCGTGTAGTCGGCGACGGTGTTGCGACGAGAGGCCTGGAAGATGCCCAGGGGAATGGCGATGATGATCGTGAAGATCAGCGCGCTCAGGGCCAGCCAGATGGTTCGCGGCACGTACAGACCGATGATCTGAACGACGGAGAGGCCCTCTTTATACGAGTAGCCCAAGTTGAAGTGGAAGACCAGCTGTCCGATGTACTTCGCGAGCCGAACCCAGTACGCCTGGGTCAGTCCGTGTTGCACCGCCCAGACGTGAACGTTGTGGTTGCTACTTCGACTTCCGAGCGCGGCGAAGGCCGGAGCGAGAATGCCGTGTGTTTGAAAGTAGGGGAGTGAAAACGTAATGACGATGATGATGAACAGAACGATGACGGACTGTCCGAGGCGCCGCAAAATGTACGAGAACACCACGCAACGGTACCATCTCACCCCCGTCCAAAGGATTTCAGGGTTGAAAAAAGGGGCCCTCGCGGGCCCCTTTTTTCACTACTTCTGTACAGGCTTTAGTAGCGGTAGTACTCCGGCGTCAGCGTCAGCAGGACGTTGTTCCAGCCGATGGAGCTGTGCAGCGTCTTGATGACTTCACCGGTGCCAAGGTTCAGCGGGTCCCACAGGTCGGGGAGGTTCGTCGCGGTGAACTTGGCGTATGCGGTCAGGTTGACGTTGGTGGTCAACGTGGCCTTGATGAGTGAGTCCATCGTCGGGTTGGAGTAGTCACCGTAGTTCGAGCTCGCACCCGTCAGGTTCAGTGGCTCGCCCGATGGGTAGTAGTCCGGTGCGTACAGCCAGCCGCCACCCCAGTTGCAGATGTCTTCAGTCGTCGATGGGTTGTACTCCGCCGTGCAGTTGAAGATCACGTCGTCGAAGGTCGCCTGGGACTGGTTGACCTTGATACCCAAGCTCTCCCAGTCCGAGATGATGCCGTTCATTTCAGTGTCCTCAGACGGGAATCCGGAGTTCCACTGGACGTTCAAGGTCAGGTCCTCACCGCTGGTGATACCAGCGCCGCACTGACCAGCGCCCGTTCCGGGGCTCGTGCAGGTGATGGTTCCGCCGTTGTTGGTCCAACCGTTCTTGGTCAAGTCCGACTCAGCCGTGGTGAGGCTGAAGGGGTACGGGGCCGCGAACGGGGCTGACTCAGCCTTAGGCGTTGCGAGCGGCACGGCGCTGTAGGTCGGGACACCGTAGTTCTTGAAGGCATCCTTGATGATCGTCACTTGGTCGATCGAGGACTGCAGAGCCTGGCGCACGTAGAGCTGGTTGATGAACGCGCTTCCGGGGTTCTTCCCGAAGTTCAGGTCCATGTCATTGTCCGCGAAGTCCTGGCCGGTGGTCAAGTTGTAGCGCGACGAGAGCTGGCCCCAGTTGGCGCCGACCTTGCCCGGTGCGGGCGCGTCCGACGTCAGAATCGACGGGTCAACAACGCCGAGGTCGATCTGTCCGGCCTGCAATGCGTTCTCTTCGGCGGTCTCAGAGGTGAATGCGACCTCCTTGAAGGTACCGACGGTGGCCTTCACAGGTCCGCTGTAGGACTTGTTGGGCACGAAAGTCGCGTTGCTCAGGTCGTCCATTTTGGTCAACTTCCACGGGCCGTCAGCACCGCTCTGCCACATCTTGTCCGGGAAGGTCGTCAACTTCTGACCCTGTGCGTTCAAGTAGGTGTAGACGTTCTTGCACGCGGCGATGGTCGAAGCGGCGCCGTAGTGTCCGGAGGCGCAGTTCGAAGTCTGCGAAGCGCTCGTGCGGTCCCAGGCATTGGGCATCGGCGTGATGATCGCCAACTCATTGTCGGAGAACCACAGTGGGCTCACGGCGGTCTTCAGGTGAATGGTGACGGTATTGCCGACACCCGTCGCGCTCGCGACCTGGTCGGGAATGCCGAGTCCTGGACTATAGGTACAGAAGTCCGAAGGCACGGCCTTGGCCATGTTCAAGAAGAACATGACTGATTCCGCGTCCACGGTCTGGCCGTCAGCGAACTTCCAACCCTTCATCTGGATCGTCACGGTCTTATTCCCGTTGGAGTACTTCGGAAGATTTCCGGTGGAGATCTTCGGCTGGACAGCAGCGCTGTTACCTAGTCCGAAGAAGTACAGGGGGCGGAACATCAACATCTGGAACTGTGTCGAATTAGCCACAGAGCAGAACTGACCCGAGTAGTACGGAAAGATGTAATTAGGACCAGCACCCGCCCCTTCGGCGAATGTGATCGTCCCTTGCGGGGTTGCCGCGCCACTTATCGATGGGACGATGAGCCCCAATGACGCCGCAGCCGTAACCAACCCAAGGGTTAGTGCAAGGCGAAACTTCCCTTTTTGAAACATATTGCCTCCCAGTACCACCGAAGTGGTCACATTTAATTTGACGTTCCATCACAGATGGATTGGTGATAACTGTATCCGCAAGAATGGCGTCGATAATGTGCACCCTCGCGAAAATACGGACATTTTCTGGGGAAGGACCCCCTTGCTAACGAGGGATTTCATCGGTTTTCGCTCCCCGGGCATCGAAAGTCCTGATTGACGGTCGTTTGGGCCCGTACAAAGATTGCGGACGCTCGTCGTGCCCTTGACGGGCTCGCTCTCGTCCCGGCGAGAGTGCGCTCGGATCTGGCGGGTTGGTCGGTGCAATGCTGCGGCCGGCGGCCAGGTCAGTAGTGGAAGTATTCCGGCATGAAGTCGCCCAGCGGATTGGGCGCGAACCCGACGGAGCTCTTGAGGACGTGCGCCACCTCATCGATCGAGTTCGCCTGGGGCTGGTAGAGCACCGGCAACTGCTGGGCCGCAAAGTTCGCGTAGGCACTCAGATCGGACTTCCCAAAGATCGAACTCTTGATCAGCGACGTCATCTGCGTGTTGGCGTAGGTGCCGACGTTGAAGTCCCCACCGGCTAAAAACAGGGATTCGCCGGACGGATAGTCACTGGGCACGTAGGACCACCCGTAGCCCCACGCGCAGATCTCGTAGGGTTTTGCACCCGTACAGTCCGTGATGACGTTATTGAATATGTCGGTGCTGTGGGTGATCTCGATGCCGAGCGATTGCCAGTTGGCGATCTCAGACGTCATCGTCTGTGCCAGCGTCGTGGATCCGGTGGGCCACACGACGTTGAAGCTGAGCTGGTAGCCCTGGGCGATGTTCGCCCCGCACTCTCCCGAGCCGGTACCCGGCTGCGTGCAGGTCTGCACGTTGTTGACGAGGGTCCAGCCGTGCGCACTCAGCAGGGTTCGGGCGGCCGCGAAGTTGAACGGATAGGGATTGACGATCGGCCGACTGAGCGTCGTGGGCGTGGCGGGCGGTAACGGGCTGTCGATGGCCGAGCCGTATCCCTTGTCGACGCTCTCAATCAGGCCGCGCTGGTCCACGGCGTATTGCAGGGCCTGACGAATGTACAACTGGTCGATCGCCGCGCCATTGGGGTCCGAGGACGTGAAGTTGAAGGCGGCGTAGTTGAAGGCCCATGACGAGCCGGTGACGATCGAATAGTGCGACGCCAGGGGGACCCAGTTCGGTCCGACCTTCCCGGGAGCGGGCGCGGGACTCGTGAGAACGCTCGGGTCGATGTACCCAATCGAAAGTTTGTTGTTGAGTAAGTCGCTCTCTTCGGCCTGAATCGTCGTGAAGGCGACCTCCTTCACCGACGCGACCTGCGCCTTTTGGGGACCGCGGTACTTCGTGTTGGGTTCGAACGTGGCGTCACCCGTGGCGTCGAAGGCGCTGAGGCGCCACGGTCCGTCATCGCCACTCTGCCAAAACGCGCCAGCGAAGGTCGAGGTCGTCGAGCCTTCTTTCGTGAGGTACGTGAGCACTGCGCTGCACGCGGCGTCGGTACTCGTCGCGCCGAAGGCGCCGGTCGCGCAGTTCGATGCCTGGGAAGCCGATGAACGGTCCCAGCGGTCCGGCATCGGCGTGATCTCCGACAGGTAGTTGTCGAGCAACCACGTCGGATTGACCGGGGTCGTGAAGTTGATGCGAATCGTATCGCCGTGACCGGCCGCGCTCTTCACCTGATTCGGTATTCCGTACACCGCGTTGTAGCCGCAGTAGGCGGTTGGGTCGGCCCTGTACATATTGAGGAAGAACATCACCGAGCGAGCGTTGATGATCTGGCCGTCGGCGAATCGCAAGCCCTTCATCGTGATCGTCACGGTGCGATCGCCGTGGGCGAAGACCGGTGGGTTGGCCAGCGAGAGCGACGGAACGAACTTGGCCGATCCGGCGAGTCCGAACCAGTAGAGCGGGCGAAACATGAGCATCTGGAACTGATTGATGTTGTTGACCGACGAGTAGGCGCAGCCAAGGTACGGAAAAATAAAGTTCGGATTCGCACCCGGTGCTTCGGCGAAGGTGATCGAGCCCGAGGGCTGGCCGGTGACGGTGGCGAAGGCCGGCGGACCGGCGATGGCCACGCCCGAGACAACCAACGCGGCGATGGCGAGGCGAATCGAGGGTTTGACGTGCATAAAGGATTGAACCCGTGCCACCAAAATGGCCATAGAAACCGCACCCGCAACGAACGGGTCATCGACACGTTACTGGTCAATCATTGCGTTCTACTGGTCAGGCGAGGGCCGACGAGAGTATCGACGCGATGTCCGGGTTCTCGAAAATGAATCCGGACTCAACCAGTGCCGTCGGCGTGACTCGTTGACTCGTGAGCACCGTCGCCTCGGCGAGTTCCGTTCCGAGCACGACCCGAAGCGCGCTCGACGGAACGCGCAGTCGTGCCGGCCGATGCAGTTGGCGTGCCAGTGCGCCGGAGAAGTCCCGGTTCGTCAACGCAGCCGGTGCGACGAGGTTGCACGGGCCGCTCGCTCGCGTCTCGAGGAGCCACAGGATCGCGCGCACTTCATCGCGCAGCGAGATCGGACTGATCCATTCGCGTCCGCTCCCCATGGGACCACCGAGTCCGAGACGAAAGAGCGGGAGCTGCTTCTTCAACGCTCCACCGCCACGCGACATGACGATGCCGGTGCGCAGGTGCGCGACCGACGCTCCCGCTGCAGAGAGCGAGGATGTTGCGCGTTCCCATTCGATACAGACACGAGCGAGGAAGTCGTCGCCCACGCCGGAGGCCTCATCGAGGGATTCGTCATCGCGCGATCCGTAGATGCCAATCGCCGAACCACTGGCCAGAAACGTCGCGCCCGAGGACTTTGCGAGCGCAGCGCTCAGTAGTGTCGTCGCGTCAATTCGCGAACGCAGTATCGCCTCTTTCTGAGCGCTCGACCACCGTCGCTCGGCGATGCCAACGCCGGCGAGGTTCACCACGGCGTCAAAGCCGCCGTTCGTTCGTAGGTCTTCCTCGTCCAGCAGACCCTTCGACGGATCCCAACGAATGACCTCGCCTTGGGCGCGCGCAGAGTCGGGTCGTACGAATCGAACGACGGTGTCGCCGCGTTCGTGCAGGGCGTCGACCAGCGCCGAGCCGATGAAGCCGGACGAACCGGTTACGCCGACGCGCACGTCTCGTCCCAGAGTTCGCCGAACAGCGCGGCCAGTTGATCGGGAATCGAAAGATGCGCTCCGTGCGCGGCGTTGATCACCTCTCGACTGCGGATGAGCGGATTGATTGACGCCAGGTCGGCGCTCAGTGATCGGTAGAAGTCCGGCGCGAGGATGTCGCCGTACACGTAGACCGCCGGCACCTTCAACAGGGTGAGGTCGAAGAGAGGCACCATGGCGCGCAAGCTCGAGAGGTCACCGACGAGCGCCGCTCCGTCTTGGCGTCGAGAGTCGCGCTCGAGTTCACTGAGCCGGTTCCAGGCGCTGTCCGACACGATTCGACGGAAGAACCTCTCGGCTTCGAGTCGCGGATCGTCGCCCACGGGCGTTGCGGTGCCGTCACGCCGAAGGATCCACGGCATCGGCGCTTCGTAGGTGATCACGAGTCGCGCGAGAGCGTCCTCAGCGATCGCGGCCCCGAAGGCCACGACACCGCCGTAACTGTGTCCGAAGAGGACTATCGGCCGACCATCTGGTTCGTTTCGGGCGAGGGCGATGAGGTCGCTGACGTGGTTCTCGAAACCGAGGGGACCCACTGCGCGCGACCCTTGGTAACCGCGTCGGTCGTAGGTGACGAGATCGAATCGATCGGTACGGCGCGCGAGTCGGGCGAAGGAGCCGCCGCGGTCCAGCCCGCCGTGGATGCAGATGATCGTGGCTTCGGGATGTTCGACGCGACGCTCGGCGACCGCGAGGCCGGGTACCGGTGACTTGGCGACGAAGTGCAGACCGTGCGGTGTGGGTGGGGAACTCACCTAAGGAACTTAACCCCCGTTTGACGTGGGCGAACCCCTTGAATATCGTCCTTCGACCCCTAGGCTGGAGGGGTGACTCCACCCCCTGATTCGACGTCGCCGCGCTCGAGCAAAGGCTCGTTCGGACCAAACGCGTGGCTCGTCGACGACATGTACGACCGTTTCTTGGCCGACCCGAACTCGGTCGCCGAAAGCTGGCGCGAATTCTTTGCCGACTATCAACGTTCCACCGTTCCCAGCGTCGCGACGTCCACGCCCGTCGCTCCCGCGGTCGCCACGCACGACATTGACGCGGAGGCGACACCACTTCGCGGAGCCGCCGCGCGCATCGTGGCCAATATGGAGGCCAGCCTCGCGGTCCCTACCGCGACCAGCGTGCGAACGGTCTCAGCGAGGCTCTTGGAGATCAATCGTTCCGCGCTGAATGAGTCCCTCTCGCGCTCGAGTGGCGCCAAGGTCTCCTTCACACACTTCATCGCCTACGCCATCGTCAAGGGCTTGGCACAGATCCCGTCGATGAACGCGACGTTCGTTGACGCCGTCGACAAGAAAGGCACGCCCGGCATTCGCCGACACGAACACGTCGGCCTCGGGTTGGCCGTCGACGTCGAACGCCCTGACGGCTCGCGCAATCTCTTGGTGCCCGTCATACGTGACGCCGACACCATGGACTTTCGTGCGTTCCTCTTGGCCTACGAGGACCTCGTGCGAAAAGTCCACTCGTCGAGCTTCGGGGCCGATGACTTCGTCGGCGCCACGGTGTCCTTGACGAATCCCGGGACCCTCGGCACGGTGCAGTCGGTCCCGCGACTCATGGCTGGCCAGGGCGCGATCTTCGGCGTCGGCGCCCTCGGGTGGCCGCCCGGATTCGAAGCGGCCGACCCTCGAGCGCTCGCCGAGTTGGGCGTGGGCAAGGTCATGACCCTGACGTCGACCTACGACCACCGCATCATTCAAGGAGCGGAGTCCGGACTGTTCTTGAAGTACGTGGCCGAGTGTCTCACGGGACAGCATGACTTCTACGACGACGTCTTCGAGTCACTCGGCATTCCGTACGAACCGGCGCGCTGGGCGCCGGACCGTAACCCGTCGCTCAACGACGGGGACGCCGAGCGGATCCTGAAACAGATTCGCGTCCAAGAACTCATCAACATGTACCGGGTGCGCGGACACCTGAACGCGCACCTCGACCCGCTCCACAGCGAACCGCCGGCCCTCCACGCCGAACTCGACATCGCGAACTACGGCCTGACGATGTGGGATCTGCAACGCTCCTTCGTGGTCGACGGTCTGGCCGGACGCAGCGAGGCCACGTTGGAAGAGATCCTGGCGATCCTTCGCGCAGCCTACTGTCGCACCACCGGGATCGAGTACGGCCACATCATGGACCCCGAGCAAAAGAAGTGGATCCAACAGCGCGTCGAGGGCGTGAGTTCATCTCTGAGCGTCGACGAGCAACACCGCGTGCTCGCGGCGCTCAACGGGGCCGAAGTCTTCGAACGCTTCTTGCACACGCGCTACGTCGGCCAGAAGCGCTTCGGTCTCGAAGGTGCGGAGTCGACCATCGTCGCTCTGCAGACCATCCTTGACGTCGCGGCCGACGAAGGAACCAAAGAGGTCGTCATCGGCATGGCGCACCGTGGACGCCTGAACGTGCTCGCCAACGTCGTCGGCAAGTCCTACAACGACATCTTCTCGGAGTTCGAGGGGAACCTGGACCCCGAAAGCGTGCAGGGCAGTGGTGACGTCAAGTACCACAAGGGAGCGCGCGGTGAGTTCAAGAATCCCCGCGGCGCCACGATCGACGTCTCGATGGCCTCGAACCCGTCACACCTCGAAGCGGTATCACCGGTCGTGGAGGGCATCGTGCGCGCCAAGCAGGACGTCGTCATTCGTCCGAGCGACGGGACCAACGTCGAATCGATGATCGAGTTCCATCCGTACCTCGCGATATTGATCCACGGGGACGCCGCCTTCGCCGGCCAAGGCGTCGTGGCCGAGACCCTCAACATGAGTCAGCTCTCGGGCTATCACATCGGCGGTGCGATCCACATCGTGATCAACAACCAGGTCGGCTTCACGACCGCCCCGGAATCGGCTCGTTCGAGCTTCTATCCGACCGACGTCGCGAAGATGATCCAGGCGCCGATCTTCCACGTGAACGGCGACGACCCCGAGGCCTGTATGCGCGCGGCTCGACTCGCCTACGACTACCGCCGAGACGTTCAAGCGCGACGTCGTGCTCGACATCGTCTGCTATCGCCGCTTCGGCCACAACGAGGGCGACGACCCCAGCTACACCCAACCCCAGATGTACAAGATCATCGACCAGATGCGTTCGGTACGAAAGATCTACACCGAGACGTTGGTTCGTCGCGGGGATATCTCGATCGAAGAGGCCGAAACGGCCTTGAACGATTTCAACGAACGACTCCAGAGCGTGCTCGACGAGGTGCGAACCGTACCGGTCCCCGAATTGCACGGCGTGCCCCTCGTCGAGGTGCCGCCCGATGCGCCGGCGCCGGAAACCGGCGTCGAGCGCGAGACGTTGTTGGAGATTGCCCACGCGACCATGAGCGCGCCTGAGGGGTTCACCATTCACCCCAAACTGGAGCGACAGTTCGCCCAACGTCGCGCGTTGCTCGACGAGGGCGAGGTCGACTGGTCGCTCGGCGAGGCGCTCGCGATCGGATCACTCGTCACCTCCGGCTCGAACGTGCGACTCATCGGTCAAGATTCGAGGCGCGGTACCTTCTCCCAGCGTCACGCCGCCTTGATCGACTACGACAACGGCGCGCAGTTCGTCCCACTCGCGAGTCTCGACGCCATTGGGTTCTTCACCGTTCGTGACTCATTCTTGAGCGAGTACGCGGCCCTGGGCTTCGAGTACGGCTACTCCGTCGAAGCGCAGAACACACTCGTAGCCTGGGAGGCGCAGTTCGGTGACTTCATGAACGGCGCCGAGATCATCATCGACAACTTCTTGGTCGCGGCCGAGGACAAGTGGGGCCAACTCGCAAGTCTGGTGATGCTCTTGCCCCACGGCTACGAAGGCCAGGGTCCTGAACACTCCAGTGGCCGATTGGAGCGATTCTTGACACTGAGCGCTCGCAACAACATCCGGGTCGCCCAACCCACGACGGCGGCGCAGTACTTCCACCTCCTTCGGTCCCAGGTCCTTCGTTCGCACCCGACACCACTCATTGTCTTCACGCCAAAGTCGATGTTGCGCGCCGTCCAGACGCGCTCGCCCCTTTCGGAGTTCGAACAAGGTTCCTTCGCCAGCGTGCTCGATGACACGCTGGAGGACGCGGGCGTGGTCACCCGGGCCGTCCTCGCGTCGGGCAAGATCGCGCACGAAGTGATCGCGCGTCGAAATGAGACGGGGGCCACGTCCGTGGCGGTCATCCGCGTCGAGCAGCTCTACCCGTGGCCGCGCGCCGCCATCGACGAGACGTTGTCGCGCTACCCGAACATCCAAGAGATCTACTGGCTGCAAGAGGAGCCCGAGAACATGGGAGCGTGGCCCTTCGTCCACCTCCAGATGCACTCCCAGTTCCGCGGCATGACGGTCGGCCACGTGGCGCGCGCGGAGTCGGCGAGCCCGGCGACCGGGAGCAGCCTGATCCACATCGCCGAACAGGCCGATCTCGTGACGCGAGCCCTGGGGTGAGTCCCATCCGGTCGACGCGGCTTCGCGTGGTCGTCGACGGCTCGAACTTCGCGACCGAAGGTCGGGTCACGCCGAGCCTCACGCAGTTGGACGAAGCGGTGCGGGCCTTTCTCGACGAGCATCCGAACGCCGAGGTGATCGTGGTGGCTGACGCGAGTTTCGAGCATCGGGTCGCGCCGAACGAACGTGCACGCTTCAAGGGCGCCGAACTGGCGGGCGAGATCGTGACCCCGCCGGCCGGCGCGATCGGTCGTGGGGACGCCTTCATCTTGAAGATCGCGGACCGTATCAAGGGCGTGGTGTTGAGCAATGACTCGTTCCAAGAGTTCCACGACGAATACCCGTGGCTCTTTGACGAGGGACGACTCATCGGTGGCAAGCCGGTGAAGGGTGTGGGCTGGGTCTTCACGCCGCGCCTGCCGGTGCGCAACATCAAGACCTCGCGCCCGGTGAAGAAGCTCTCGGTGACGTTGTCAGACGGGGCCAAGCCGTCGATCGGCACCACGTTGACGCCGGTCAAGACGCTGAAGGCGAAGAAGGTGCCGACGAAAGCCCCGACGAAGGCCGTGAAGGTCCCGAGGAAGGCGAAGAAATCACTGAAGGTCGTCGACGCCGAGAAGAAGACGGCGAGGGTGACCAAGAAGTCACTCGTGAAAGTCGCCAAGGCCCCACCCAAGGTGAAGAAGGCCGTGGCACCACCAGCGCTCGTCGCGCCGCCTCCCGCCGTCGCACTTCGACGAGGCCGTCATCCGGTCAACCCGGAAGCGGACTTCGCCCTCTTTCGCAGCGCGTATCGAATCGGTTCGAGGATCGAAGGCGAGGTGACCGCCTTCACGTCGCACGGGGCGGTGATCAAAGTCGCGTTGAAGAATGGTCAATCGATCGAGTGCTATGCGCCGACGACGTTGCTCGGCGATCCCGCGCCGGCGCGGGCCCGTGACGTATTGAAGCGGGGCGATCGTCGCCAGTTTCGCCTCGTCACGGTCGACGCCGAACGAAGAATTGCCGAGTTGGCGTTGCTGTGAGCGAACTGTCATTGATACCGAGTGACTGGCTGCCTCACCGTGCCCCGTTCCTCCTCTTGGACGAGATGCTGACGATCGAACCGGGTCTGCGCGCCAGCGGCCTGTGGACACTGCGCGGCGACGAGTGGTTCTTCCCGGGACACTTTCCCGGCCGACCGACGACGCCGGGTGTGCTGCTGCTCGAATCGCTCGCGCAGTGCGGTGGCGTCGCGGTGCTCGCTGACCCCAAGTACACCGGGCGACTCCCACTCTTCGGCGGTGTCGAGCACGCGCGATTCCGTCGCCAGGTCGTGCCCGGCGACGTCGTCTTGCTCGAGACCGAGATGACGCACCTCTCGGCGCGCGGTGGCAAGGGCCACGGTCGCGCGAGCGTCGATGGCAAACTCGCGGTCGAGGCCGATTTGCTCTTCATCCTGGCGGACGTGTCATGAAAGTGGCGACGTGGAACGTGAACTCGCTGACGGCGCGCTTCGGACGCGTCGAGGCGTGGCTCGTCAGTCGAAGTCCCGACGTCGTCCTCATCCAAGAGACCAAACAGAACGACGTGAAGTTTCCGACCAAGGAGCTCGCCGACCTCGGCTACGAGAGCGCCCACTACGGCCAGGGCCAATGGAATGGAGTAGCCATTCTGTCCAAGCTCGGCATCGAGGACGTCACGCGCGGATTCGGTGACGATGATCCCGAGGCGCGCATCATCGCCGCGACCTGCGGCGGCGTGCGCGTGGTGTCGTGTTACGTGCCCAACGGACGCGCGCTCGACAACCCCCACTACGTCTACAAACTCCAATGGCTGGAGAAGTTGCGAGAACTGGTGGCCGCTCGTGACGCCGGTCAGTCGATCGTCGTCGGAGGCGACTTCAACGTGACCCCGAGCGACCTCGACTGTTACGACCCGTCGCTGTTCGTCGGCGCCACGCACGTGAGCGAGCCCGAGCGCGACGCGCTGCGCGCGATCGAAGCGACGGGGCTGACCGATCTCACGCGAGCGCTTCACCCCGACGAGCCGAGTTACTCGTGGTGGGACTACCGCAACGGTTCGTTCCACCGCGGTTGGGGACTTCGCATCGACCTGCTCTTCGTCGACGACGCTTTGCTCAAAAAGGCGTCCGCCAGTTACGTCGACCGCGACGAACGCAAGGGCGAGAAGCCGTCGGACCACGCGCCGGTCATCGGCGAGTTCACCCTGTAGTTTCTCGCGGGCTGACGCCCGCAGGAGTTAATCGAACAGGTCGGGGTCGGTCCTCACGATGTCGTCCCACAGCGGTTGGAACGAGAACCAACCGGCGAGTGGATAGCCGGTCTGTTCGCACGTGTAGCGAGCGTCGTCGGCGTTCACCAGTTTCGGTGTGCCGGCGGCTTCGGCCAGCAACTGTGCCTGACAGGTGCGCTCCATCGTGATGAACCACCACGCCGCTTCGTCGACCGACTGACCGACGGTGAAGAGACCATGATTTTGGTGGATGGCCGCCTTCTTGTCGCCGAGGCCCTTGGCGAGGATGCGTCCGCTCTCCTCGTCCAGGACGATGCGTCCGCCGCCTTCGGTGACGAGCACGTGGTCTTCGAAGAAGATGCACGCGTCCTGGGTGATGGGGTCGAGCTCTCGACCGAGTGAGGAGAAGGCCTTGCCGTAGATCGAGTGGGCGTGCGCCGCGGCGATGACGTCGGGTCGAGCCGCGTGGACGGCCGCGTGGATCACGAACGCCGCACGGTTGACCGGGCGCTTGCCCTCGACGACCTGTCCCTCGTGGTTGACGAGGATCAGGTCCGAGACGCGAATGTGGCGGAAATTCATGCCGAACGGGTTGACCCAGAAGTGATCGAGCAGTTCGGGGTCGCGCGCCGTGATGTGACCGGCCACGCCCTCGGAGAAGCCCAATTTTCCGAAGATTCGCAGGGCGCCGGCGAGTCGCTCCTTGCGGTGACGACGCTCGGCGTCGATGGAGTCAAAGGTCGGCGGAACGTTGAAGACGAGTTGCGCCTGGTTTTCGGTGAATCGATTCGCTACGTCAGTCATTGCCTACCTCCGAATAGTCCCTCGAGCGAACTATACCCGTGGTCTTTATCGCAGCGTCCTCGGTTGATCGACCGGCGCGAGCGCCTCAGAGGACTCCAACTCGGCGCGGATCGCGGCGAGGCGGGCCCGGCGGGCCTCGCCGGTGAGAGGGGCGTTACGCGCGTCGATCGCGGCGATGGCCTGTTCGATCGGAGCGAGGAACCTCGACGGTGCGCGGTCGGGATAGCGCGGGTCGTTGCGGCCCCGACTCCAGGTGATGAGGATCGAGTCCTCGGCTCGACTGAGCGCGACGTAGGCCAGTCGTTGTTCCTCGGCCACTTCGGCCGCGGTAGTCGCGTTGTAATTGGGTAGCTGTCCTTCGGCCCAACCAATCGCCGCGACGTGTTTGAACTCGAGACCCTTGGCGCGGTGGATCGTCGAGAGCGCGACGGCGTCGTGTTGTTCATCGTCGCTCCGCCGCGACGACGTGTCGGGCGCCACGAAGAGGTCCGACGCCGGTGAGTGCTCCGGACCTCTTCGTTCATTCGGGACGCCGGCGGCGTCGAGGTAGCCAGCGACGACCTCGAGCTGTGCGTTCGTTCGAGCGAGGACCGCCATCGAACGCCACGTCGTACCGGGCTGATGGTTGGCCGACAGCCACGTCGCCACGTGCTGGGCCTCCTCAGCGTCCGTGTTGTACGCGCGTACCATCGGCACGTCGCCGTCGTCTTTGGCGGGCACGATCCCGGCGGCGCCGTCTTCTAACAAGGTGCTGGCCACCTCGATGATGTGCGCGGTCGATCGATGGTTGCGCGTGAGATCGAGGATCACGGTGTCGGGCCACGTGCGCACGATCTCCTGGAGGAGTTGCGGATTGGCGCCGTTGAAGCCGTAGATCGATTGATTCGGGTCCCCGACGCAGAACAGGTCGGGGTCGTCACCGGCCATCTGTCGCAACAACGAGAACTGCAGCGGGTTCATGTCCTGGGCTTCGTCGACGTAGATGGATTTCGTGTGGTGTCGAAACGACGCCAGGACGTTCGGCTCATCGGTCAAGAGCGCGATCGCCTCGGAGAGCAAGAGGTCGAAGTCTAAGACGCCGCGCGCGCGACACAGACCGACGTAACGGTCCAGCACTTCGGCGAACTGCGATGGCGCCAACGGCGCTTCACGCCGCAACTTGCGCACGCTCTTCACGTACTGCGCACCGTTGAATCCCTGGGAGAGCGCCCAGCCGATCTCTTGTTCCACGCGGGGGAGTTGCCACTCTTCGAGCTTCAGGTCGCCGCTATCGCGCAGTTGTACCGCCAGGGCCGCCACGAGTCGGCGTCGACTCGGCTCCAGCGTGAGCGCCTTGAGATGGTGGTCCTCGCGGTACTGCGTCACGATATTGAGCGCCATCTTGTGGAAGGTGCCGGCGCGTACGTCGCGAATCCCGGCGCGAAAGAGGCGCTTGCGGAGTTCGTCGCCCGCCTTGCGAGTGAAGGTCATCGCCAGTACTTGATCGGCGCTGACCTCTTCGTCAGCGATACGACGCTGAATTCGCAGTCCCAAGACGTGCGTCTTGCCCGATCCGGCCGTCGCGCGGACCAGCAGGCGGCGCGACGGTGACATGACGGCCTCGCGCTGTTCGGGCGTGAGCCCGACGAGTAGGTCGCGCGTGAAGGTCGTCTCGTCCATGGTCTCTACGACGCTACCGGTACGGCGTGACGTGGTCGAGGGCCGCGCACCATGTCAGTAACGTTGAGTTCGTGCTGCGAGCCTACGGCGACGGAAACATCTTCGGTGAGCCTTACGGCAACGGTCCGCTCCAGGTCATCTGGCTTCACGGATGGGCGCGTAGCGCTCAGGATTTCAGCGAGGCCGCGACGAACTTGGCCAAGCGAGGTGTCGCCTCGGTCGCCCTGGACCTGCCCGGTTTCGGCGCTTCGGCCCCGCCCGACGTCGCGGGCGGGGCCCGCCTCTACGCCGAGTTGGTGATGCCGGCGTTGAATGAGATCGGTGACGGTCCGTTCGTGTTCGTTGGGCACTCCTTCGGAGGGACCGTGGCGTGCGTGGTCGCGGCGAATCATCCCGAGATGGTGCGCTCTTTGGTACTGACGGGCGCACCGCTCCTGCGCACTCCATCGTCAAGCAAATCCCCGTTGGCCTATCGGGTAGTGCGCTGGCTCCACGCCCACGCGATGGTGAGTGCGACGCGCATGGAGAGGGCTCGACAGAAGTACGGCTCGCGCGACTACCGCAATGCCCGTGGCGTGATGCGCGACGTCCTGGTGGCCAGCGTGAACGAGAGCTACGAAGAGGAGTTGGCGCGTCTCAACGTTCCCGTGACGCTGCTGTGGGGCGAAGAGGACCACGAGGTTCCACTGGAGGTCGCCACGCGGGCCAGCGAGCTGCTGGCTGCCCCGCACACCTTGCGAACGCTGAGCGGTATCGGACACCTCGTGCCCAGTGAAGCGCCCGATGAGTTGGCGGACGTCGTCGGAGCGCAGTTCTAGTGCACGTCGCGCTCGATGTCCTGTTCATCATCGGACTGAGCGCCGCGTACGTCGCCCAGTTACTGCGGTGGTTGCGAGTCCTGCAGCGCGAGCACTACGAACCGAGCGCCATGGCCCGTTTCGTCGGCCGCTGGTCCTCACCCCAGGTGGCGACGATCCCGAAGTCGAAGGCTCGCGTGTCGCAGTTGGACGTCGCCGTCTTGAAGGCACCCCGCGATGACTTCCAGGGTGCCCAACGGCACCTACGAGATCGCCAACGGCGAAGGCCGGTACGAAGCGCCCGCCGACCGATCACGTTGACGCAGGTACTGATCTTCGCCTTCGTCGGGGCCCTCTTATTGAAGAACGAGAGCACGTTCGTCGCGGTCGCCGTTGTCTACGGGCTCTTCACTCCGTGGGGACTCTCCCTCAAGGGGCGAACCGGAGCGTTGGTGTGGACTCGAAGGGCGACCACGATCGCGGTCGTGGCGACGGCGGTCTCGCTCGCCATTGCGATGATCGGCTTGGCGGCGTCGCGCCCGTGGTTCCCGGCCGCGGTGATGGTGTGGGCCGTGCCCGCCGTGCTCGACGTCTCGACGCGCGCCCTCAAACCCTTCGAGGAGCGCCGATCGAAGAAGTTCGTCGATCAGGCGGTCGCGCGACTCGCGCTCGTCCGGCCCCGGGTGGTCGCCATCACCGGCTCCTACGGCAAGACGTCGACGAAGAACCACCTCGCCCAACTCATGGGCGGTGACGGCGTCGTCGCGACACCGCGCAGCTTCAACAATCGCGCCGGTCTCTCACGGGCGATCAACGAGAACCTGTCCGACGGCACACGGGTGTTCATCGCCGAGATGGGGACCTACGGCCCCGGCGAGATCCGTTCGCTCTGTTCGTGGTGCGTGCCCGAGATCGCCGTCGTGACGGCGATCGGACCGGTGCATCTGGAGCGTATGAAGCGCCTCGAGGTCATCGAGGGCGCGAAGTACGAGATCACCGAGAGCGCGACGGTCGTGGTCCTCAACGTCGATGACACCGTGCTGGCGCGTTGGCCGCAACGTTTGGTCGAATCCGGCAAGCGCGTTCGTAGCGCTGGATCGATCAACGACGCAGCGTCGGTCCGCGTGCGCGTCGAGGGGACGAACTGGGTCGTGAGCGTCGACGGCGACGTCATCGGTGCGGCGCCAGCGCTCCCGGGCGTCCAGGCGACCAACGTGGCCTGTGCCCTGGCGGCGGCGCTCGAACTCGGCGTCGGCGAGGGAGGTCTGCTGGAACGAGTTCGTCGCATCAGCGCTATCGAGAATCGATCGAAAGTCGTCACCGCGGCGTCGGGTGTCGAGGTCATCGACGACACCTTCAACGCCAACCCGGCGAGTGCGGCGTCGGCCCTGCACATACTGCGTGATCGCCCGCTCAGCGGTCGTCGCGTGGTCGTGACGCCGGGACTCGTCGAACTCGGTCGTGAACAGTACGGCGAGAACCTGGTGCTGGCGAGAGACATCGCGTCGAACGGGTTCGAATTGGTCATCGTCAATCGCACCAACGCCGTGCCACTCGCGCGCGGTTTCGAAGGTCCATCGCGCCGATTCAACACGCGCGACGAGGCGGTGACGTGGGTTCGGTCCGCGCTCGTCGCGGGCGACGGCGTGTTGTATCTCAACGACCTGCCCGACCACTACCCTTGATGCCCATGGCGTGGCTGCGAGGAACCCGGTGAACGTCGGCGTCCTGTTCGGTGGACCCACGCCCGAACACGACATCTCGATCTTGACCGGACTGTTGGCGCTGCACGAACTCGAGCGGTCGGACACCGACGTCGTGGGTGTCTACTGGACCAAGACCGGCGACTTCTTCAGCGTGCCGCGCGGCGTCGAGGCGGAGGCTTTCCTCGACGGTCTGCCCAAGGGTTCGAGTGAGCTCAGTCTGCGCCTCGGCACCGATGGTGGTTTCTACGCCAGTGCTCGCGTGGGCCGGGACCGGGCCGTCAACTTCGACGCCGTGGTCCTCGCGACGCACGGGGGACCGGGTGAGGACGGCTCCTTGCAGGCCGCGCTGGACCTCGCGGGCGTGCGCTACACGGGACCGACCGTCGCGGGTGCAGCCCTCGGAATGGATAAATGGTCCTTCGGCGCCGTCATGGGATCGGTGGGCATCCCGACGCTGCCGCGCGCACTGCTTGCGAACACGACCTCGTCACTGTCGTTTGACGGCCCCTACATTCTGAAGCCCCGCTATGGCGGGTCCTCGATCGGTATCGACGTCGTGGCCGACCTCGCGACCGCGCGAGCGCGCCTCGCTTCGAACCCGCACTTGGCCCTCGGATGTGTGGTGGAGCCGTATCGTTCGGACCTGGCGGACATTCAGATCGCCGTGCGCAGCTATCCCACGCTCGACCTCTCGGCGATCGAGCGTCCACTTCGTCTGAACCAGCGCTCCGAGATCCTCGACTACCGCGACAAATACGTCGGCGGCGAGGGGATGGTGTCGGCGCCGCGCGAGTTGCCGGCCGTGATGCCTGAGGCCCAGGCCGACGCCGTTCGGCGCTATACGACGATGATCTGCAACGTCGCGTCGGTTCGCGGTGTGGCGCGCGTTGACTTCCTCTGTGGCGACGACGAACTGTTCGTCAATGAGATCAACACGATTCCTGGTTCACTGGCCAAGCACCTCTTCGTGGAGCCGCCGCTCGCCTTCGCTCGACTACTTGGTGACCTGATTGCTGAAGCCGTAGAGCGACCAGCTCATCGCTACAGCGCGGCTGGGGCCGACGGACAGGTCCTGCGCAAGGCCACTTCCATCGCGTCCAAACTCGCGTAGACGCGGTACGCGCGCGCTGGCCTCCTTCAGGACGTCGCTGTAGGGATCGACGAGCAGTCCTTGCTGGAGCGCCCAAAAGGCCATCTCGTAGCGTCCGTTGGCGAGCGCGTCGTGGTGCAGCGCCAGCGCGGCCCATTCGCCGTCGCGCGCGAGTCGGGCCGCGAAGCCTTCGGCGAGGAACCACTCGAAGCCGCGAAGGGCGCTGGCGAGCGGCTCGCCCTTGACCATCGTCAGGGCCTGGTGCGCGAGGGGCGCGGCCTCGGCGTTGGAGAGTTGGCGAGCACGAGCGATAAGTGTGGTGAACACTTCGACGTCGCTGGTGATGCCGTGAGTCACATAGAGGCCGGACGAGGTGACGGCGTGGAGCCGCGGACCCTCGTCGTCGGATCCGGCACTTCGTCGCACCACGCTGGCGGTGTTGGCGAGCGTTCGCAGTGAGGCGTCGACGTCGGCGTGGGTAAGGACTCGTGAGCGCAGTCGATCACCGGTGATTGGTTCGTGTCGGTGCATGGCCAGGTAGGCGAGCATCTCGATGCCCCGTCGCCGCAGCGTCGGCGTCAGTGCTTCGACCAGTCCCACCACCTGTGGCTCGGCCCGCAGCAGCTCGACGCGAATCCCACCGTGACGCGGCGCCGGAGCCACGCTCGACCACGAGGACGTCGGGACCGTCCGGGGTTGATCGCTGTACGGCGCGAGGGTGATCGAACAGGCGACCAGTTCGTCGTCGAGTTCACCTCGGTCCCCGAGGTAGATGACGACCGTATTGTGCACGCTGCGGGTGGCCAGTGCGCGCAACAGTTCGTACTCACTGTCCGCGAACACCAGCTTCCCGTTGTGCAGTGCCACGGTTGCGTTCACGACGTCACCGTTACTCCAGGACGGAAGTATCGCCAGGGTGCCACCTTCGCGCGCGAAACTGACCAACGTTCCGAGCGGTGTCGATGCCAGGGCGCACACGACGTACGGGTCGATACTGACCGTCGCTGAGGTCGTGACGTCTGTCGCATTGGGGACGTCGAGAACGCCGTTGCGACGTTCGCCGATCATCTGGCGCAGTTGGAGGAGCAACGCGGGATTGAAGGCCCGCAACAGTTCGATGGACTCATCGACGTCGAAACTGTTGTCGCTGAACTGTTGTTGACGGATCAAGTCGCTTCGTCGCTTCGCCATCAGCGCGAGCGGCATCACGGCCGCGCCCGACCAAGGTACCGGAATGTGCGTCGGCCCTTTCGCCGGTGCGTGGAGAGATTTCGACAACGCCAGTGAATGAGGGGCGCTCACGAGTGGTGCCGTCACGGGCGTCGTAGCGGCGCCGGCGGACGAGGGGATGAAGAATGACAGGAGCGCGACGAGGCCGCTGGCGAGCCACGCGCTGCCACCCGTGCCGGTGTGCCCGCCGCGGCGAAGGCGCCACACGTCGCGTACGACCTGATAGAGGAAGACCAGCCAGAAGAGCGCGAGTGCGACGAGCAGCGCACGCACGAGCGTCCCATCGTTCTGTCGCTGGGTGCGGTGCCACTTGGTGACGACGACGTAAGGCAACAACACGAAGTAGATCGCCAGGGCCGATCCCTGGAGCGGGGCGGCGAGGCGTTTTATTTGTTCGGTGTTAGTTGCCACGTGAGCGACGCTCCCACCGAGGAAGAAGCGATCGCCAGCTGACAGTTTTGGCCGGAGCCCACGACGACCTGACTGGCGACGGGGCTGGTGTCGGCGCCGCAGTTCAGGGATTGGTCCGTTGCCGCGCTGGCGCTGAGCGTCCAGTTTCCCGGCCCGAGTAGGGGTACGTCGACCGACTCGAATCCCGGCTCGAGCGTTCCGGAGAGCGCGCCGCTCATCGCGTTCACGTTCGCTATCGGCGCGACAGGCTTCGCGGTCGAGGTGGTCACGCTCGAGAAGCTGCTGACGACTGACGACGTAGTCTTCGTTATCTTCGCCGTCACGGTCACCGGTGTCGACGTCTTCGTCGACGTCTTCGTCGTCGGGGTCGTCGTCGTCGCCGTGTCCGGCACCTGGGTGGTGACCGGTGACGTCGAAGAGGGTGGGCGCAACGAAACCTCGGGGGCGCTGGGCGACGAGGCCGTCAACGTGAAGACGAGAACGAGCAACAGGAGTGGACTCGACCACATCAAGAGGTGGGCGCTCTTCAGCGAAAAGGGTGAGCGCGACATTGTTTTCGTAGGGTAGTGGTGGAGGGTTCAAATAGCGATTCGACATTTCGGGACCTGTGTTTCATTCAGATAAGGAAGCGCACAGCGAAGTGCTGTAGCTCTTTCTGCAACGCGACGGGAGAAGAATGGTCTTGGGCCGCGACTTCACGTAGCGACAGCCCCTCGTAGACGCGGGCGTAGGTGAGGCGCGCGATCCGGTCGTACTGACTGCCTCGAAAACTGTCGAGTCGTGTCAACAGGGGTGACCCTTCGGTGGCCGGTTCATCGTGCTGATCGAAGTTCGAGATCGAGCGCCGGGCCGTTTTTTCCTTGAGCAGCCAACGGCGGAGTCGTCCCCGCAAGGCCGACAGGATGTCCGGTGCCGCGTACTGTCGCGACTGTCCGGCCCAGTCCACGAGGAGCTCACTGGCCAGGCCGAGGGCCACGCCGACCGCCTCACTCGGGTCCTCGACGATGCCGTCACCGAAGCGCAACTGACGACAGACGCTCACGATGCCCGGGATGAGCGTCTGTAACAGGGCTCGATGGATCTCAGGGTCCCCCGCCTCTTCTAAGAGCGCGCGAACGATCTCGGCGCGCTCGAGCACGCTGCGACCTCCCCGCGCTTCGAGCAGGGTGACGATGTCGCAGAGGTCGTTGAGTCCGCCGAGATCCAAGTCCGGGTGTCGTTGGGCGAGCGTCGTCATCGACGCTCGTGCGCGGGTCGAATGCCCCACGTGGAGCCATTCGTAGCGCATCTGTCCTAGGAGGTCGTTCTTGAGTGTCATGGCGCCCAGTACAGGTGGCACGACGCAATGTCTGACCCCTCGATGGACGCCACGGCGCAGTACGTTTCTCACGCCGTTAATGATGCGCGGGTCCACGCACATGACAGCGCACATAACCGAGACGTAGGCTGTTCGGATGGACATCGAATCTTTCTACGAGCAAAATGAGGCGCGTCGCGAGAGCGCGGAGTTCGAATTCGGCGGTGAGTGGACCGACATCGTCGACAACGAGTACGAGCTCTCGTGGGTCGAGGCGACCGGGGAGCTCTACCTGATGGTGGAGCCCGACGCCGTGGTGACCGAGGGCGCCTTCGGGGAGTTCTACACCAGCGGCGAGGTCGTCACGGACCTGACCGTCGTGATCATCGGCAAATCGGCGTCACTGGCCGCGCTCGAAGACACCCTCTTGGGATGGGAAGACGCGATGCTCGAGCCCAACTCGCTCGTCTGGCTCCATCAACGCTTTCCGACGACGAACGACTAGAGATACGGCGTCGTTGAGTCGGCGACTTTGCACAGTCGCGTCAACGACGGCACCAAGTTCTTCAGCGGTACCCGCTCGGATTCATTGATCGTCGTCATCAACGCGTTCCAACTGCCGTCGATCGACGTCGCGTCGGCCGCCTTCGGCGTGGCCTTCAGAAGTTCACTCATGGCCTGACCCTCGAGCGAGTTGCGCTGCGTCGGCGTGAGCGTCGGCACTTCGCTCTGGGACTCGAGGGCGACGGCGCGCTTCACCAGCACGCACGAGGCCCGCGCGTCCGCGACGGCACCGTTCGTGCCGCACGCACTGAAGACGACACTCGAGAGGGCGAGCGCGCTGAAGGGAACGAGGAGTCGAACTACCCGAGCCACGAGTCGGCAGCCTGCAACAAGAAGTCGCTGACACTGCGCCCGCGTTCGAAGATGTCGCAGAGGGGATCTTCACCCTTGGCGACTTGACTCAGTGAGATCGCGCGGCGAGCGACGATCGAGATGCGACGCTCGCTGCTCTCCGTCGGGGATGCGAACGCGTCGGTGGCGGTGACTTCGAGCGGCATTTCGAGGCCGCCGATTGGCGCCAGGTCGATGGCCAGGCGAAGCAGGTCCGGACTGTGGGGCATCGGCGGGAGACTCCAGGTCAGCACCAAGGGGAAATGGAACTCATCGGGCGGATCGACTTCATCGGGCAGACCCAACACCGCGTCCTCGAAGGCGAGGAGCGTTCGTGGGTCGACGTCGAGTTCGATATGTAAATCGACGGGTCCGCCGCATCCGTCTTCGGGATGGAGGTCGACCTCCCACGCCTGGCGAAGGGAGTAGGTCTCGACGAAGTGACGCTCGTCGTGCACGTGGAAACCGTGCGTCACCGCATGGTCCTTAAGGTCTGCGACGAAACCAGCGACGTCAATTGCGGCCATTGACCATCAGGTTACCCCCTTCGACCAGTACCGTGGCAGCGTGAATGACTCGCTTTTGACCCCGCTTCGCGCGTGCGCACAAGAGATCGGCGAAGCGGTCTTGGTCCATCGTGGACGAGGTCTCTCCGGCGATCGCGCGACGCAGTATCACCTGGATGTCGCGGCCGATGAGGTCGCGCGGCGCGTCCTTGGTGGCGCCGGATTCCGGGTCGTGAGCGAAGAGTCCGGTGTAACGGGTGACGGGGAGTTCACCGTCGTCGTCGATCCAATCGATGGATCGACGAACTGCGATCGTGGTATCCCCTTTTACTCGACGAGCCTCGCCGTGTTGCACGACGGCGAACTGGTGGCCGCGTTGGTGATGAATCAAGCGACCGGCACCATCTTCGAAGCGGAGAAGGGGAGTGGCGCGCTTCGAGACGGACAACCGATCGCACCGAGTGGCCAAACGGACATCGCGAAGGCGATCGTCGGATCGTCGGGCTATCCCTCGCACAACGTCGGTTGGTCGCAGAACCGATCCCTCGGCGCGGCGAGTCTTGAGATCTGTCTCGTCGCCGATGGATCCCTCGATGTCTACGGCGTTGCCCAACACTCGGGACTCAATGTGTGGGACTACCTCGGGGGACTTCTAATCGTTCGCGAGGCGGGAGCGTTCGCTGCCGACTATCACGGCGATGAACTCGTCACGACGGATGGCGTGATTCGACACCCGCTGTTCGCCGGGTCGCAAGAACTCTTGTCCTACATGCTCGATATTGGAACCATCTAGGCTTTTACTCTCGGGCGCTTAGCTCAGTTGGTTAGAGCAGCTGATTTACACTCAGCAGGTCGGGGGTTCGAGTCCCTCAGCGCCCACCAAGTTTTAGTACCGTCCCCGAAGGTTCTGCCGACTACTGCTACGAGAACAATTGGGTTCGAGCGCGTCACAATGACCAAGGTCGCAAGCCCGTCGCTATGGACTTGTGGCGAGCGACTTGCCGGACCTGTAGAGAAACTTAACTGTTAGTCACGAATGTCTTTCGCTTGTACTGCCAGATCGCAAGGGCATACATGATGACGAGAATGCCAGCGCTCCACACCAGTGCGAGCCAGACTTTGTTGCCGGGTGTACCAGCAGTCAGCAACGAACGCATGGTCTCGATGATCGGAGTGAACGGCTGGTTTTCTGCGAAGCCACGTAAGACTGGCGTCATAGAATTTGTCGGAACAAATGATGGGCTAATAAAGATCAACAACAACAGAATGTAGCTAAACGAACCTGCGCCCTCTGCCGACTTCGCCGATAAGCCGAAGAATATTGCCATCCATGTCGTCGCCAGTGTCAGAAGGGCGACCAGTCCAGCAAATATAGCCACTCAACGAGACCGGCACTGGTACGGAAGCCAATGGCAAAGGCCACCGCCATGACTAACACCGATGAAAACAGGTTGGACAAAGTCGACGACAATGCCTGCCCGCTCAGAATCGAGGACGGCGTAACGGGCATCGTGCGAAACCGGTTGATGATTCCTTTTTGGATATCCGTGTTCAGACGAAAAGCCGCGTAAGCAATACCGCTAATCACTGTCATGACAATGATGCCCGGCGTGATGAAGTCAACGTACTTTATCGAACCGGTTTGATGAGCGAGTGCGCCGCCTAAGACGTAGACGAACATCAGCATCAACGCTATTGGCATCAACACAACCGTGATGATGGTATCTGGGCTGCGAACAATGTGGCGCAGACTTCGTTTCGCCATCGTCCAGGTGTCCTTGAGCGCTCGCATGATTAGTTCTCCTCCTTCTTGTTGCTCGTCAGCTTGAAGAACACGTCGTCAAGGGTCGGTATTTGCTGGGAGAAATCGGTCGGCTCGAGATTCGCGTCGCGGAGACGAATGAATACTTCGGCGATCTTCAAAGCGCTTCCACCGGTCGCGACGGCGAGCGTCAAGTCATCTCTCTCGGTGATTTCGAAGCCATCTTCTAATGCGCCGATGGCTCTTGCGAGCTGCTTTTCGTCATGAAAGGTGAACTTGACGAGGCCACTGGGAACAAGTTGCTTCAGCTCATTAGCTGTGCCCTTGGCGATGATCTTTCCCCGATGCAGCACGGCGATAGTGTCGGCCAGTTCGTCGGCCTCATCGAGGTACTGGGTCGTCAGGAAATACGGTCGTGCCGTTCTTAGCCAGCGTTCGAATCGTTTGCCACATCTCGTTACGTGCTTCGGGGTCAAGTCCGTTCGTCGGCTCATCCAGGAAGATAATTGAGGGGCTGCCAATGAGACTCATG
This sequence comes from uncultured Acidimicrobiaceae bacterium, assembly GCA_963804325.1. Classification (GTDB taxonomy): domain Bacteria; phylum Actinomycetota; class Acidimicrobiia; order Acidimicrobiales; family RAAP-2; genus RAAP-2. The sequence goes on along the minus strand of CAWDPT010000009.1, from coordinate 409,030 downwards.
GCAATATCCAGTCGTCGTCGCATGCCGCCAGAGAATGTCGCGACTCGTCGATCAGCAGCGTCGGTGAGATTGAACTTCTTCAGAAGGTCAGCGGCCGTCTGCTTCGAGTCAGTCTCGTGCCGTAAATCGCCGATGAGTTCCAGGTTTTCCCGAGCCGTGAGAATGTCGTCTACTGCGGCGAACTGACCGGTCAGGCTTATATGCTGACGCACTTTATTTGGGGACTTGGCAACATCGAAACCGCCAACTGCGGCGTTGCCTGCGTCTGCTGTAATCAGCGTGGTCAGGATATTGATGATGGTCGTCTTACCGGCGCCGTTACTGCCGAGCAATGCAAAAACCGTTCCACTTTCAACCGTGAAGTCGACTCCCGTGAGGACTGTGTTCTTTTTGTAGGCTTTTCTGAGGTCGCTAACCGTAATTGCTGCTACCATCATTTGCCCTTGGTCTTCTTCGCCGTTTGACTCTTTTGGTGATAGGTATTCCATTCCCCGTAAAGCTGGGGCAATCTCTCTGCCAGGAAATCATTGAGAGAAATGACAACCTCAAGTGCTTGGCGCCGCTCCGGCGAGGCGTTCCCCAGAAGCTCAAGCCCTTCACGCGCCAAACTTGCCATTTGCTGGTATTCAGTCGGGTCGAAGCCCATGTTTTCCCGACCAAGTGGGTTCAGACCGATCAGGTCGGCCCGGGTGCCAGCGGGTCTCGAACGACGAATCAGTTTTTGTGTCTCTAGTGTCTTGACGGCGTTGTTGATGGCACTTCGGCTCGTTAACAAGGTCTCAGCAATCTCATTGATTGTTTGCTGCGCAGGCTCGCAGACATACAGATAGCCGATCAGGCGACCGGCGACCGGCGGAAAGCCGTATCGCTCGGCGTAGAAACGACCTAGGTGGTCACAGAACACAAGTACTTTGTCTCGATCCATTGCCTCAGTATACACATATATCTGAAATAACACAAATCTGTGTCACTCAAGTTAGAACGGAACTCTTGTGAAATTGTGGATCTTCAATGAAGTGCTCGCACCGACGCTCGTGTGCCCGCATCACCCAGCACCGGGTGTTGGCAACCTCTGAAACCGCGAACGCTTAACAACTTCTTTCATGTGTATCGCGAGCAGGGATATGTCGTTCTCGTAGACAGTTCCGTACAGTATTCGCACAGAATCCGAGTTGCTTGCCGACTTCCAGCAGCGAAAGTCCGGACACGTATATTCGCACCATCGAGTCGATGGCTTCGGGCGTTGGTGACTGGCCTCGCATCGAAATTCCTGCCTTCTTGAGCCTTTCGGCGATAGTCGTGCGATGACAGCCGAATTCAGCGGCTAACTCATACACCGTGGCGCCAGCCTCGTATTTAGCGGCCATTTCGACCACCTGAGCCCCAGTGAGCCGTCTCTGTCGTTGACTGATTGGGCCATATAGTCGATAATCAGGGGAGGTGATAACTTCCGGGGCTTGCTTCTCCAGATGGCTTTCTCTTAGAAGTAACCATTTGTTTGAGTCAGCAGTGGATAGGGCCACCAAGTTTTAGTACCGTCCCCGAGGGTTCTCCTCACGACTTCTACGAGAACAATTCGGTCTCGCACAGCCGCAGCAACCAGTTTCGTACCTCAAATGCGACAGAGATGGGAGTACGGGTGAACGATGCGTGTACAGCAGCGTCCCCGGCCAGACCCACACGGGCCACTTTCACGCGGTGGGCGGTCGACCGCGCTTGGGCAAAGGTCCAGCCTTCTTAGGCATACGACCGATGTCGTCGAGGGCTCGGCGTAGAAGCATTTCGATTTGGGCGTTGACGCTTCTGAAATCGTCAGATGCCCACTTGGCCAAGGCGTCATGGACTGCGGGATCGATACGCAAAAGGACTGGTTTGCGGTCACTCACGGATTAGTTGTACAGCGTCCCGGTGTTGACGATCGGCGATGCCGGTTGGTCACTACAGAGAACGACCATTAGGTTGCTCACCATCGCCGCTTTGCGCTCCTCGTCAAGATCGACGATGCCGCGCTCCGTCAGGCGAGCGAGCGCGAGCTCCACCATTCCCACCGCGCCATCGACGATCAGCGAACGTGCGGCGACAACGGCACTGGCTTGTTGACGTCGCAGCATGGCTTGGGCAATCTCCGGAGCGTACGCCAGGTGGCTTATTCGGACCTCGACAATCTCCAGTCCGGCGATGGCGACGCGCTGGGCCATCTCTGATGCCAGTTCATCGGCAACCGTGTCGGTTGAGCCGCGCAGCGAGATGCCGTTTTCGGTGGGATTGTCGTACGGATGGGTGGTCGCGACGTGTCGCAACGCCGACTCAGCCTGGACGCGAACGAAGTTGTGATAATCGTCAACGGCGAAGAGGGCGCGGGCAGTATCGGTCACTTGCCAGACAACAATGGCGGCGATCTCTACGGGATTACCGTCCGCGTCGTTCACCTTCAAGTGGTTCGTTTCGAAGTTCCTCACCCGGATGCTCACGTCACGGTGTTTGGTCAGAGGGCGAATCCAGGACAAACCAGTCTTGTGCACGGTACCGATGTAACTGCCGGCAAACTGAACCACTCTGGTCTGGCCCGGCTGCACGACGACCAATGAGCCAAGGATGATGACGGCCACCACGATCGGAACTGCAATGAAGCCCTTAGCGGAGCTAGTAGCGATCGGGATGGCGACGGCGATGCAGACGGCGACGGCTAAGACGCCGAACCAGCCGTTGATAGTCCACGCCTCGTGTTCGTGGATCTGGACGCGCGTCCCCGCCGGTCCGACTGAGGTGCCGTCCATACGTTGGTACGGTTGGACAGATTGGCTCATGAAGCCTCCCTACGAGTCAAGTTGCTTAAGTGATATCAAAATGATATCTTATTCTCATGATGACGGACTTGACTTCAGGTGGGGCCGGGACCAAGAAAGCCCCTGTAGTCATCGGTGTCGAGCACCTTCACAAGACCTATGGAACAACTGCGGCGGTGGATGACGTCAGTTTCTCGGTCCGAGCTGGCGAAATTTTTGGCATCCTTGGGCGAAACGGCGCGGGTAAAACGACGACGGTCGAGTGTCTCTCTGGCTTGCGAGCACCAGATGGCGGACACGTTGAAGTCCTCGGCCTCGATCCACAAGTGGAGCGCCGTGAGCTGCACGAGAAGGTTGGCGTGCAGCTTCAAGAAAGCGCCCTGCAACCGAAGATTCGAGTCGGCGAAGCCGTAGAACTGTACGCATCCTTCTATCGGCAACCCGCAAAGGGCGACCATCTTCTCGAAGTACTTGGACTCGACGAGAAGAGGGACTCGTATTACCGCGATCTCTCCGGCGGGCAGAAACAGCGGTTGTCCATCGTCCTCGCACTCATCGGCCAGCCCGAGATAGCAATCTTGGATGAATTGACGACGGGTCTTGATCCTCAGGCTCGGCGCGAGACGTGGGAACTGATCGAGGGTGTGCGCGACAGCGGAGTCACGATCCTGCTTGTCACTCACTTCATGGAAGAGGCCGAGCGACTGTGCGACCAAGTGGCGCTCATCGACCATGGCAAAGTCATCGCTTTCGGTCCGCCTTCGCACCTCGGCGAACAGGCTTCGACCTCAAAACGGGTCCGTCTCCGAGCATCGGATGAGCTGCCCGACAAAGTCCTCGAGGCGCTTCCTGGGGTGAGCTCCGTTGAGCATCACGGTTCCGACCTCGTCGTCATCGGAACTGGCAACCTGGTGAGCGCCGTAGTCCTTGCCTTCGACCACGCAGGATTGGTCGCTGAAGACGTCCGAACCGAAACCTCCACACTGGAAGACGCGTTCTTGGCACTCACCGACGCCGCCGACGCCAACACGGACGGGCCTAAGAGATGAGTACTTCGATCACTCCCTTGTCGCCATCGCGACGACGTGCCTACCGCATGCTCGTGCTCACCGAATTGCGACTCGCCCGGCGCACCCCCAGCTACCTCATCGTCGCACTCGGGATACCCGTGCTATTGGTGATCATCTTCGGCAGTATCCCGTCGCTCACGCAGCCGAAAAAGGACTTCGGGGGTGTCTCCTTCTTCACGATTTACACGCCGACGCTCATGGTGCTCGTGCTCATCGTCCTCGGCCTGTTAAGCCTGCCCTCCCAAATGGCCAGCTATCGTCAACAGGGCGTGCTCCACCGGATGTCGACGACGCCGGTTCCCGCGTCCGCGCTGCTCGGAGCGCAGGTGGCGGTCAACGTCCTCTTCGCCCTGGTCTCGTTCGCTCTGATCCTCGGTGTGGGGGCCGGTGTCTTCAGTTTCGTCCTCCCGGTTCAGTTCGGTTGGCTCGTCCTCTCCCTGGCTCTTGCAGTCGCGGCGATGTTCGGGATTGGTCTGTGCATCGCGGCGTTCGCCAGCTCGGCACGAGTCGCCCTCGTCATCGCCGGCCTTCTCTTCTACCCGTTGGCATTCTTCGCGGGGATGTACGGCCCGCTCAGCGTGTACCCCAGGGTGGTCGGCGAGATCGCAAAGTGGACGCCCACCGGTGCTGTATTCAACGCTCTCCAAACGTCGCTAGGAGGGCTATTTCCCGGCTGGACAACGTTTGGTGTCCTCGCCGCCTACGGAGTCGTGTTTATCGCGATCGCCGTCCGTTGGTTCCGTTGGGACGTCGAGCGACCTCATACCGTACGCAGAAAAATCCTCGCGTTGCTCACTCTGACGCGAAGCGTCACCCTGCCGGGAGAGGTGAGTGGCGAGCAGGTGTCACGGGCATTACGTGACGGATTGCCCAGTCGCTTCGAGGTACAGCCCGCCACGAAGTTCAAGGGTCGGTTGTTCGGGTACAGCACGCAGCCAGCAGGACCTGACGTCTCCGTAGTAACGGGGGGAGCGAGCGGTCTGTTGCGAGCCGAGGTGACGGTTGTGCGCCCGTGGCGTGGAAGCACGCGAGTTCGAGTCCGATCGGGTGGTCAAGTGATCTACAGCGCCGTCGGAATTGTGAGAAAGGTTCGACGAGTCCTAATCGAACTTGGTGGGGCCAACCGGCCCAGTTCGTCCTCGTAGAGACTTTTGCCTAGCTCGGCCATTTCTGTTCGAGAAGCGACCTGGTAACTACTTCAGCGTCTTCTCGGTTGGCAGTTGTCGTTATGACGACGGCGTATTTTGCATCACTCATGGTTATCTTATGGAATCATTTTTATGAATTTTGGTCAATATCAATCTCGGCGAAGGCAACTCCGAACCGTGTTCGCACAGAATCCAAGTTGGTCGCCCACCGCTTGGGGTGAAAGTCCGGACGCGATCAGGTTTGCCATCGCATCAATGGCTTCAGGCGCCGGAGGCTGGCCCCGCATCGAGACTCCTGCCTTCTTGAGCCGCTCAGCGACAGTTGTACGATGACAGCCAAATTCAGCGGCTAACTCGTAAACCGTGGCTCCTGCCTCGTACTTCGCGGCCATTTCGAATACCTGAGCCTTAGTCAGCCTCCTATGTCGTTGACGGAGTGGGCCAAGTAGCTGACAACCAGAAACTGTGGAATCACCCGGTTTTTGGCCCTCCAAACAGGCTTTGAGAAGGGTTAACCATTTGTTTGAGTCAGCAGTGGATAGGTCCACCAAGTTTTAGTTGGCTCCCCGAAGGTACTCTCTTGCATCACTACTCGAACTGTTACTTCTCTCTGACAGCGCCTCGCATTATTCCGGAGACTGCATCAAGTGATGAAGCGGTGGATGGCCTCGTTGGCGTGGTCCTGGAAGGTCGTGTTGGCCAAGTCGGGGAAGATGTCCGTCTGGTCCACTAAGGGACCCTTCAACTTGCCAGCCGGGCTGGCGTAGAACACGCCACTCGACAGGGTCGGGTCGGTGACTCCGTCGACCAGTCGCTTCGCGCCCACGTCAAGCTCGTGGGAGATACCCATATGAGGCATGACGTATTTGGCCGCTATTCGTAGTGGTAGCCCAAGGCCGTCGGGGGCTTGGGTTCCACTGGTGTTTCCGGGGCTCACCGTGATAAATCGTCGGTCAGGGTATTGGCGAGCCATGTGGGCCATCCAGAGCGCCCCGATGTACTTGACCTGTCCGAAGGCCATGTTGGGTTCAAATTTTCTGCCATTGAAGTAACTGCCGTCCATGACGGTGGCGAGTTCATCGGCAGAAGTTGAGATGAAGGAAGGCTGTGGCATCTTTAACATTGCTCCGAAAAGTGAAGACTTCGGAATTCCTCTGGCTGCTTCACTTCCGACAAAGACCGCAACCTCGCCAAGCCGGTTCTCCATCAGGAGCGCATCAAGGAGAACTACGTGACCAAGAACGTTCGTTGCGAACAGGGTGGTCACACCGTCAGCCGTCAAGTTCATCAACTTCTTGTCGCCGATTACACCGGCGTTCATGATCACCGCGTCGACGGATCCTTCGATGGCCGCAACGCCGGCCCGGACCGAACGCAGATCGGCGACGTCCATGAGAATGATGTCAAAGATGTGTCGGCCAGTCACGGCTTCGAGTTCGGCCTTTGCCGATTTCGCACGATCTTGCTTCCGGCACGCCAAGTAGATCCGAGAAAACTCGGGACGTAATGCCAGTTGCCGGGCCACCTCCTTGCCGATACCGGCGTTGGCGCCCGTTATGAGGGCTGCCTTTCCTGGCTGTGTGCTCACTTGGTTTGGCTCTCAGCTTCTGTGGACGTAGGGAGGCCGTCGAGCAAGCTGAAACGGACTTCCATAGCGGCACCTCGGACTCCGATCAGTTGCTGATATTCAGGCGAGTTGTACCACCTGAGGGCCGTCTCACGGTCCGGAAATCGCATGAGTGCTCCTGAAGTAAGCGAGCCTTCGCCGTACAAGAGTTCCCAGTCACTGTTGGCGAGAGCCTCAGCTCCGTACTCTTTGGCAGTCTTTCCAGCGTTGCTCGCGTACTTCTCACGATAAACATCTGGGTCCTTGACCGTGAATTCGACGATTAGGTATGCGCTCATGTTGCTACTCCTTCGTAGTTATTTGTTAGTTGTGATCTGTGTTCTGAAATGGGTTGTGCAACTCACTTTATCAATTCGATATTGGGTTGTCAAACTCAAAATCATGTTAAAATTCATTCATGGACAGTGAATCGAACGAGCGGCCGAAGCTCACCCCGAAAGGAGCTCGTACCCGGGCACGAATAGTTGAGGCGGCTGCTGCCTTGATCCATAAGCGTGGAGTGGCGGCGACCACCTTGGACGATGTCAAGGTTGCGGCGGAAGTCAGCGGCTCTCAGATGTACCACTACTTCCCCGACAAGAACGAACTCGTGCAGGCGGTCATCGACTACCAAGCCGAAACCATCGTCCATCACCAGGGGCGCGTCCTTAGCAGTGCGAACGGAGTCGAAGCCTGGCGGAACATGGTGATCACGGCGGCGAAGCACACCAAAGCAATCGGGGGCTGCCCACTTGGCTCGCTCGGTGGTCAACTCGCCGAGAGTGACCCCGAGGCGCGAGCGCTCATCGCGGCAGGTTTCGATCAGTGGGCAGCCGTTATCGGCGATGCACTCGGATCCCTTCACGCCGACGGGAAACTTCCGCCCGACATTGACTCGAACGACCTCGCGATTACTCTGCTCGCCACGCTCCAAGGAGGACTTCTGCTTGCCCAGGTGCAACGGAGCATCCGCCCGTTCGAAATTGCGGTCAATACCGTCCTCGACCTTGCCGTCGGCAGATGAGCCCAAAGACAACTAGCAGGCCGTTCGCAATGCACCGAGGATTGGTCATCACTCGTTAACACGAAGACCTTCGGTTGTTGGTCGACCCCTTCATTGCCTTCGCAGCTCTAGGATTCGTCGGGCCAGGTGGTGGCGATAGTTAGTCGTTCACGCAGACAATTCCGAACTGTGTTTGCACAGAACCCAAGTTGCTTGCCCACGGCTTGGGGTGAAAGTCCGGACGCGATCAGATTTGCCATTGAGTCAATAGCTTCGGGCGTTGGACGCTGGCCCCTCAGTACGACTCCTGCCTTCTTGAGCCGTTCGGCGACGGTTGCGCGATGACAGCCAAATTCAGCAGCCAACTCGTACACCGTGGCCCCTGACTCGTATCTGACAGTCATTTCGGCCACCTGAGCCGCAGTGAGCCGTCTCTGTCGTTGACTGATTGGGCCAAGTAGTTGATAATCAGAGGAGGTGATAACTTCCGGGGTTTGCTTCTCCAGATGGCCTTCTTTAAGAAGTAACCATTTGTTTGAGTCAGCAGTGGATAGGGCCACTCGTTGACCCGACAGTCCCGTTTAGTGGACCACCAGTTACAACATCTCAAGGGTCTAGGTCGGAGGCCCCAACGCATCTACTTTTTTAACTGTAGGGGCGTCCATGAGTCCTTGAGCATGCTTCTCAGGGTCTCTTGCTGCATTTTGCGCGAGTTGGAACCCAGAGGGAGTTCGAACTTAGTCGCGCTACCACCACTCATCATCTCTGCACTCAAATCGAAGATAGCGCTGGCTTCACCTATCAAGCGTGAGACGAATCAGTGCGTCGATCGCGGGGTTCGTGTTCTTCCACAGAAGGCGAGTATCGGGGTGCGCAGTTTGCCAGACCCTGAAGAGTTCGTCGATGAATCCTTGACCAATCTGGCCCACTCCCTTGAAGTCGACCTCCACTTCCCCGTAGTGCTCGAGCTCGGCAGCAAGGCGCTTCGCCTCTGTGCGCGAGACAAAATTCTCGCCATGCTCAAAGAGTGAAACGCGAACGCTAGAACGCTGTTTTCCGGGTCGATCAGACATCGAAATCGTGTTGAACGCTTCAAGTGGGGTCCGCGTCGTGTTGGCATCGAACTCGCAGCGCACTACAGTTCCAAGCCGTTCATTCTCGAGCCACTCGACGGCGACGTCGTCTTGATGAGAATCGACGATCCAAGAGAGGTGGCCACTTGTGAGCACAAATCGGCTGGACATCCTCGATGTGAAGTAGATTCCGAGCCCGCTGTGTGCTTGAGGTGCAGTGGTCTGCCTGCCCTTGGAGATTTCACCAATGGCGTCGTACTCGGTGGACAATCGTCGCTCGGTAGCCATGTTGCGAAAGACGCCGATGCCGTCATCGATCACTTCGAAGGTGACTTGTTCCTCGGAGAGGTACCAACGCACGTCGAGGTTCGATCCGCGTGAGTGGTCAATTGCGTTGTTGACCATTTCTGTGAAGGTGAAGTTCAGAAGTGGTAACAGACGTGGATTGTCGAAGATCTCCAAGTCACGACGTTGAAGTTCGGCCTTCTCCTCGGCCCACACCGTGTCTTCTGCCAGTCCGTCGAGCTCGTAGCGAAAGGTGAGAAGCGCCCGCCGATGGTATCGGCTCCCTCGTCCGGCGCCCTCGTGTTCGAGCTCGCCACGCGCTGCCATCGCACTCAACTGGTAGTGCGCAGCTTGACGACTGACGTGGGCAGCCTCGGCGACGTCTCCTGACGTCACAGTGTCTTGGGTCGACAACAATCGCTCGATTACAGAGATGATCGGCGACGCCGCCCTCTTCTTCTTTGACATTTCGGTCCTTTTTGGACTGGTTTACCCTTACGTTTTTACATTATAGCGTCGAAATCAAGAAGAAGGTAAAAAAGTAAAACAAACGTTCATACCAACCAACGACTACCAACCGATGGCTCAAGCGAAACAGAACCGGCGGACACGCCGGACTCTTCAGCGTCTCAGCCTCATTCGACGACATCTCAAACGTCCGAGATGTTAGTGCTGAGTGATCCCTGATCGCCATCGTTCGAGATGCCCCGACGGTGACGTTCCGCCCAACGAACTCGCGATTCGTAGTGTGTCTCCAAGGACCACCACGAGGAATGTTCCAATGAGAGATGACGAATATGAATAGGGCTCACTCGCTGTTGTCACCACCGAAACTGAGTCCCGGCGACCAGGTCGCCGTGGTCTCGCCGTCGTGGGCCGGCGCGGGCGCCTTCCCGCAGGTACACGACATCGGCGTCAGCGTCTTACGCGATGAGTTCGGTCTGGTGCCCATCGAGTACCCGACGACGCGCCTCGTCGGTGCGACGCCCGCCGAGCGGGCGCGTGATTTGAACGCCGCCTTCGCCGATCCCAACATCAAGGCCCTCATGGCGGTCATCGGAGGCTCTGATCAGATCACCGTGCTTCCGCACCTGGACGCAGCGCTGATTGCATCGAATCCGAAAGCTTTCTTCGGGTACTCGGACAACACGAATCTTTTGAACTTCCTGTGGAACCTCGGCATCATTGGCTATCACGGTGGTTCGACCCTCGTCCATCTCGCTCGCCCCGGTGGCGTGCATCGCGTCTCGCTCGAATCATTGCGACACGCGCTCTTTGACCACGACCTCGTCGAGGTGGCGCCGGTAGCACAGTTCACGGATTTGCAGTGCCGGTGGGAAGACGTATCGACGCTCGAGAATCCGCTGCCGACGACGCCGGAACCAGGGTGGCACTGGCACAACGCGACACGCGTCGTGAGCGGTCCGACGTGGGGTGGCAATCTCGAAATCGTGCACTGGAATCTTGCCGCGAACCGATGGATCCTTCCGAATGAGCAGTACACCGGCAGCGTGCTGATGCTGGAAACCTCTGAGGAGATGCCCTCAGCGGAGGCGGTCTTCGAAATGATGCGAAATCTTGGCGAACGAGGAATGCTCGGTGAGTTCCCGGCGGTGGTGTTCGCAAAAGCGAAGGCGTGGCACACGCACGCACCGTTAGACGAAGCCGAACGGGCCACGTTCCGCGCCGACCAGGAATCGGCGGTACTGCGCGCCCTCGCCATGTACAACCCGGACGCGTTGTTCGTGTACGGACCGGACTTCGGACACACCGACCCCCAGTACGTGATTCCCTTCGGCGGCGTTATGACACTTGACGGACCGGCCCAACGTATCTCGGTGCAGTACTAGGTCGTCTCGCGCGCCTTCACTCGTGAGGGAACTCATCGCGATCACGTTTCATCGTCTGCTGCGTCGGCCCAGCGTCGGCGTCCGTTGAATGATCAAGACCGATACGCCGTTGGGCGGCGGCGGTGTGAAGGCCGAGCGGGGGATGGGACGTCCAATCGAACACGTGAAGTCCTTGCCCCATCGACCGGCTCCCGGGGCTTTGCCCGAGACCCATCGCTCGGCCAAGTGCCACGGAACGATGACATCGGCACGCAGCAGTTGACTGCCGGGTGCCGTCAGTCGTCGCAGTAGGGACACCGAGATCGCGAAAGGTGGATTGGCGACGACCCGAAAGGGTCGACGCGGTAGCCGCAGGTCAGCGCCGTCGGCCTGGACGACGACGACCTTCGTCGTGACGAACTTCTCCCGAAGTTCGCGGGCCCGGGCGGGGTGCAGCTCGAAGGCGATGACGCGTGCACCGCGACGAACCAACGGTCCGGTTATCGCCCCGGAGCCAGCCCCGACGTCAAGCACGAGGTCGCCGGTACGAACGCCGGCGTTGTCAACGAGCCTCTCGGCCCATCGACTATCGAGTCGATGCCAACCCCATCGTGTCCGTTCCCCGGACACGGCAGACCATCGTGAACATTGTCATGCGAGTACGGTACGCGATTGACGTCACCTCGTCAACAGTGTTCGGTCGAACCGTCAGCGCCTAGTTCGCTAGGGCAGGGTCGTCGTCGTGGCGACCGTCGACGTGGTCGTCGAGGAATTCGGTGACGGGTACGTGGCGATCAGTGCACCGCTGCCCGTGGACATCTCGGTGAGCGATCCAGTTTGCGCGCCCGGCGTCTTGCTGTTGGCGCCCGATCGACTCGCTACCCAGAGATCGGTCCCGGAGACCGCGAAGGCCGATAACAGACTGAAGTAGTACGGACCGTTCGTATTGCACATGTACCAACTGGGCTGGCCGCTGGTGGCCGAGACCTTGGTGACCATAGGACTGCTTCCGAAGGGCGTCGCCACGTACACGTAGCCCGCGGTGCCGATGACGACCGATGGTGTACCGAAGCCGTAGCTACCGTCGGCGTCGGTGACGGTGGTGATCACGGCGCCGGTCGCCGCCGAGATTTCGGTCGCCCCGTTGGCGCCACTGTCGGCCACCCAAACGTTGCCGTCTTGTACGGCGAGCCCGTCGGGAGTGTTCAACCCCTGTTGGGCGACCAGTCGAACCAAGCGCCCGTTGGCGACGCGCACTTCGGTCACTGCGTTGGCGCCCTTGTCGGCGACGAAGACGACGGACCCCGACACGGCGAGCGCCATCGGATCGGCGAAGTCGAAGGAGGGACCAGACACCGTGCGAACGGGCGATCCGTTACTGACGCGAATCTCGGTGATCGAACCAATATTCATCCCCGACGAGTTTGGCCGACCGCCATTGAGCACGAGGACCACACTGCCGTCCGCTTCGATCGCGACCGGGTTGACGAAGTGATAGCGCGATCCCGAGATCGTTCGAATGAATGCGCCATTGCTGGCTCGCAGCTCACTCACTGATCCGGCCGCGTTGGCCACGAAGAGATACGGACCATCGCGAGTGATCGCTGTTGGTTGCCGGAACCCGTATTTAGTGGAGTTGATCGTTGCGATCCACGATCCATTCGACGGATCAATCTCAGTCACCGAGTTACCCGCTTGGTTGGTCACCCACAGGTGACCACCGCCAAAGGCCAGGCCCGAGGGCGCGTCAAATTCAAGCGCACTCGAAGAACTGACCGCGGACGCGAACTGTGCCGGCAGTAGGGCTGCGCAGGTAGCGCTCGCGACTGCCACACCAAACCACCGGGCAGCCCTTCGCCTTCGTAGGAGGTCCCGCATACGTCGAATTCTAACGACCGATGGGCGGCGACGAACGTCGAGGCATGCGTCCTAGAGCCGCCTCGAGATAGTGGTCAATTCGTTGATGATTGACCTCCCGAGCGGCTCAAGGATCTGGCTGATCAGTCGTCGCATCAGCGATCAGAGCGTCCGTGAGCGCGTCGATGGCCGAGAGATTGCCTCGCAGTGCGTCGGCAATGCGAAACCTCGCCATCAGAGAATCTGTCGCGGTGTACGAGACCTTGGTCTGTGCGCCGTCGGCCCACACCAGCACCTTCAAAGGCAGATCGAGCGCCGCTAGCGGGGATGACTCCATAAGGGTGTCCCGGCGATCGGGTTGCCGAAGATGACGAGCGTCGTTGCACGGAGTGCGAGTCCCGCCAAACGTGCTTCGGCCTGTTGGTCGATAACCGCGAACACTTTCAAACGATGTGACTCCAGAATCTCGAGGAACTTCCTCACCGTCTCATCGACGGTCAAAGGACTCAGCTTCGTGGTGGTTCCGCTCGCGTTATCGGCACCGTCAACCATCGAAGCCCGGCCGAAGATTCACGTCACGTCGGAGTAACTTTGACGGCATCACGACTCGTCGGCCGGAGCCTCTTCGGTCTCCTCTTGCACACCCGGTCGCAGGCCGATTTTGGCGACGATCGCCGCGACGGCCATGACACCGGCCATCGCGTAGAACACGGTCCGGATCGCATCGGCGAAGTCGAGTTCGACGTAGTGAGGAATCGCGCCGAGGCTCCCTCCCTGTGATTGAGAGATCTTCGTCGCCGCGGCCGCGGCAGCTTTGGCCGAAAGGCCCTTGGTCATCAGTGACGTCGTGACGCGCGAGCGCATTTGGTCGACGAGGACGGTGCCGAGGATCGCGAGTCCCAAGCTCGCCGCGAAGTTCCGCACCGTCTGGGTGATACCCGTCGCTTCGCCGTAGGAGAGGCGTGACGCGCGATTCACGGCGTCGGTGCTCGCGGGGGTGAGCATGAGTCCCATGCCGAAGCCCGCGAGGACGACGTAGACGATCTGATTGCTGAAGTTGAGTTCGGTGACCTTGCTCGCCCAAAGACCGAAGCCGACGGCCGCGATTGCGCAACCGATCACCACGGGCCGCTTCGCGCCGCGCTTGTCGAGGATTCGTCCACCGATCTGTGACGCGGTGGCAAAGCCGGCGAAGAAGTACAAGAGGTAGAGCCCGGCCTGTTGGGCCGTCTTGCCCAACGCGATCTGCGCGTACTCACTGGCGAAGAAGAAGATCGGTACGAAGGTCAACATCGCGATGCCCAGCACCAGGTTCTCGACGAAGAAGGCGCGGTTGCTGAAGATGCGCACCTTCATGAGCGGCGAGTCGGTCTTCAGTTCGACGAAGTAGAAGGTGACGATCAAGGCGAGTCCGGCGGCGATCGAGAGACCGATGCCGGGATTACTCCATCCCCACACCGTGGACTGTTGGAATCCGAAGACGCTGAGTGCGACGCCGCCGGCGATCAAGACGAGTCCGCGATAGTCCATCCGCGCCGGGACGTGCTCGGTGACCGGCTTGGAGATGGCGATCAAAATCAGGGCGATGACGGCGACAGGAATGTTAACCCAGAAGATCGCTCGCCACGTCCATTCCGTCAGGTAGCCACCGAGCACCGGACCGATGGCCGTAAGGCCTCCGGCGATGCCGAAGAATATGGCCAGGGCCTTGCCGCGTTCACGAAGGGCGAAGGTCTGCACGACGATGGCGAGCGCGGCGGGGAACATGATCGCTCCGCCAGCACCTTGCACCACGCGGAACGTCACGATCCAGGCTTCGGCGATCGAACCTTTCGGCGTCAGTCCACACAGGGCCGACGAGGCAGCGAAGATGATCACGCCGAGCGTCACCATCCTTCGATGACCGACAGTGTCGGCGAGGCGCCCACCAAAGGCGAAGAGTGCCGCGAGGGCAAGAAGGTATCCGTTCACGGCCCACTGAACGCCCGTGCTCGTGAGGCCGAGTTCCTTTTGAATCTGTGGCACCGCAATCGAAACGATCGTTTGGTCGATGAAGGTCATGGCCACGGCGAAGATCATCGCGGCGAGCACGAGATTTCTCGATCGACCAACCGAAGAATTGGCGATCGTCACCTGTTCTCCCTCGTAAGCGGCTGTTGCCGGACCGTTCATAGCGTACCGAATGTGTGCCTCGTTCTTCATATGACCAAAGCGAGTGTCAGCACTCCCACAGGCGCTGAGACGGGTGTGTGACGAACGAATCGATCGTTGGCGCGCCTGACAGACACGAAAGTGCGCGACGCGGCGTCGAAGGTAGTGCCGCCGGTTGCGGTCTAGGAGGCTCCGACCGGCAGCATTGGTGCGTTCGACATGAAGGCCAATTTGTTCGCGGGCATCGGTCGACTGATGTAGTAACCCTGGGCGAGGTCACAGCCCAACTCGTTCAGGAGCGTCAAGGTGTCCTCGTCTTCGATACCCTCGGCGACGACGCGCAGGCGCATGTCGTGACCCAACTGGATCGTGGCGCGAACGAGTTCGAGGTCGCGCTCCTTGCCTTCGCCGCTCAAGCCCGTGATGAAGGTGCGATCGAGCTTCAGTTCACCGACCGCGAGGCTAGAGAGATAGGCGAGTGAGGTGAAGCCGGCGCCGAAGTCGTCGATCGAGACCACGATGTCGAGGTCGCGTAAACGCTCGATCACGGCCTTCGATCGAGCGAAGTCGGTGATGATGCTCGTTTCGGTGATTTCGATGACGAGCGCATCTCCGGGCAGATTGTTCTGCTGGAGCAGGCGGACCACGAGATCGGTGAATCCCTCTTCCAACAGGTTTGTCGTCGTGACGTTGACCGAGACCGCCAACATTCGACCGCTGTCGCGCCAGCGAGCGCATTGAGCCATGGCCTCACCCAACACCCAGGCCGTGATTGCTTGCATAAGACCGGAGTTCTCTGCGAGGGGGATGAACGTCAAAGGGGGGACCAATCCGAGGCGGGGGTGCGGCCAGCGGATCAACGCTTCGACGGCGAGGACCTCTCCGGTGCGAAGGTCCAACTGCGGCTGATAGTGGAGGACGAAGTGACCGCCCTCCACGGCGTCGCGGAGCTCGTCGACGAGGTCCAATTGCTGTTCATCGCCGTCGACGACTTGATCGTAGAAGACGTGAGGAACGCCGCCCAACTTGGCGCGGTACATCGCGGTGTCGGCGCACCACATCAGACCGATGCCCTCGGTGGCGTCCTGCGGCGAGAGTGCGATGCCGATACTGGCACCCACGCTCGCGCTCATCTTCTGCAGGTAGAACGGTTCAACGACTTCGGCCAGGATGCTCTCGGCGACGCGCGCCGCGCCTTCGGCGTCGACGTCGACGAGTAGTACGGCGAGTTCGTCGCCGCCCAACCGGAAGACGGAGCCGGAGGTGGGAACGGCGCGCATCAGACGCGGTCCGAGTTGGCGAAGCAGTTCGTCGCCCGCCGGGTGACCGAAGGAGTCGTTGATCTCCTTGAAGTGATTGAGGTCGATGTAAAGGAACGCGAGCGTGCGCTCCTGCGTCCACGGATCGTTGAAGTCGGCGAAGTAGGTGTCGATGACGTGCAGGAGGTGGCGACGATTGCCGAGGCCCGTCAGTTCATCGGTCTGGGCTTGACGGTGACGCTCTTCGGTCACCAGACGCAGGTCGCGCGCCGACAGTGCGAGTCGGATTCCGACGACGACGACGGTGGCGGTCGCGAGTCCGAGAGCGACGCGCGTCACGGGGTGGACGGTTCCACTGACCAGGACGGCGAGTCCCGCGACGGCGGCGACACTCGGCAAAACGAAACCTGCCGTGCGCTGTTCGCGCATCGGATCGAGCGTGCGCGGCTTCAACCACACGGACATCGACATCAGCACGATCGAGGCGGGCCAGGCGAAGGCGTTGAAGTCGACGCCGAGCCGGGACGCGCCGATGCCGTTGGAGAAGAGGTTGAACGTATCGCCGAAGACGTTGAGACAGATTCCCGCGGCCAAGAGGAACCACGGCGCCGTCCCTCGTCCCGCGAGCAGCACGGTCCCACCGATCACGAGTGAGAGCAGGAGGAGGTCGCCGACTGGGTAGACGAGGTTCGTCGCCGCCGAGAGCGCACTGCCTCCGGCGGCGTGCACGATGTCGTGGAACGCGAACGCCGCGCACACCGCGGCCGCACCCAGTCCGGCGACCACGCCGTCCAGCCAGTTCGGTCGCGACAGCCGCCCCATCGCCTTGCGCAGTAGTTGCACGGCGGCGACGTAGGCGAGGGGGTAGAAGCATACGTAGGAGAGGTCGGCCCACGACGGCGACGACGGCGTCTTGCCGCCAAGGGATTCATACGTCAAAAGCGCGTCACCGATCGACCACGCGAGCAGGCCGAAGCCGAGGGCCAGGGGGGCCGAACGTCCAGGGTGCTTGTAGAGACCGCGGGCAATGCACAACGACGACGCGACGACCTCAATCGCCACGGTCGACCAACCATCGAGCCACGTCCACTGTTGAGCGGGAGTGCGAACGAGCAGTGAGATCAGATAGGCAAAAATCAACACGCTGAGAACGCCGTAGGCGGTCCACACCCACTTGGTCGTGACGTCGACCTTTGACTTTTCGCCTTTGACGGGAGTGCCCGAATCGCCACCGACAACCGGAGTGGTCGTGCGCGCCACGACCGATGTGAGTGGCGAAACGTCGTTGCGTCGGAGGTCGTCTCGTAGAGCGATGGCCATGGCTTTACCCCCTCACGTCCTTTGTTCGGAAGAATCGTGGGCTCAAAAGTAAATCAGCAACTTCAAATCAGGACCCACATCGGCCCAACACAGACCCAATTGGAACTGGAAATATATTCCCTATGTATATTTCGTTGGATTGGCGTTCCGTAGAGGGATTCGAGTCCCGGACTATCTTGCAAACAATGGCGACAAAGGGACGAACGATCGACCTGATCGACAAGCTCTCCTTCCCGTTCTTCGCCCTCAGCATCGCGGCCGAGTCGTTCGCTTTGAGGAATCGCGACAAGCGAACCTTGGGCGATCTTCTCGACGCGGACGACGAGACGCTCTCGGGCGCGCAACTGCCGGCCGATCCACTGGTGCCCATCGGCTTCGAACGCCAGGATTCGAGGGCCAGCATCTCGATGCTGGCGGGAAACGTCGCGGTCCAGCTGGCCTTCGCGCCGGCCCTGATCAAGATCGACGAAATCCTCTTTCGCCACCGGATCTCGAACGTCGGATCGCGACGCGGATCGATGGCGGCGGCGATGGTCCTATGGGACTTTTGCTACTACTGGGATCACCGTTGGATGCACGAGGTGCGACTCCTCTGGGCCAATCACGTCTCTCATCACTCCAGTGAGCGCTACAACCTGACGACGGCGCTTCGCCAGCCCTGGTCGCCGTTTCTCACGTTCTGGGTCTTCGCACCGCTGCCCCTGTTGGGATTCCCGCCCGAGAAAGTGCACCGCGCTGGCCAACTCAACCTGCTCTACCAGTTCTGGATTCACACCGAGGCGATCGATCGATTGCCCGATCCGATCGAGTTGGTCTTCAACACGCCCTCGCACCACCGCGTCCACCACGGAACGAACCGTCAGTACCTCGATAAGAACTATGGCGGCATCCTCATCGTCTGGGACCGACTCTTCGGCACGTTCGAGATGGAACGTCGTCGAGTGCGCTACGGGCTGACCAAGAACATCGACACGTTCAATCCCGTCAGTATCGGCTATCACGAGTTCGGTGACATCGTGCGCGACGTTCGATCCGCCAAGACGACGCGCGAGCGACTTCGTTTCGTTCTGGGTCGCCCCGGTTGGCGACCGGCCGCCTAGGTGGGCAGTCCCGAGGCACAGTTAGAAGAGCGCGCCGAGGCGACGATGACGTGGATTCGCGAACACGGCGTGGTGCTGCAATCGGCGCGCGGACCGGTGCCCAACGTTGCGCAGTTCATCGCCGGTGAGTCGATACGCGGAAGCTGGTGGGGACACCCGGCCGGCAAAGAGATCTACGCCATACTGAACGTTCTCGACGAGTCTCCCGATATCGTCGCGACGCGGCTCATCAACGCCAAGGTCACCTTGCTGCATGCGCGCGTATGGCCGAGCGTCGTTCGCGTCAGCGCGTTTCTCGCTGCGGATCGACTCGCGGCAATTCACAGTGAGCACACCGCGAGCGGCGCTCACCGCTCGTTCGAGGTTGCCTTTCCCCACTGGGTGCCCGTCGAGGTGCTACGCGCGGCCGAACGTATGGACATCGAAGAGGCGTACGCGATTCTTCCGAAGTGCCTTCGCACGAACGGCGCTGATTAGTCCTTAACGCCGCAGACGTTCTTGTTGTAGGCCGTGATCTTGTCGGAGGCCGGGGCCATCTTCCTGGACAGGGCCTCGAAGCTCGCGATCTGGGGCTTCGTGAGCTTCTCAAAATTGAAGTTCGCCTTGGACAGATCTGCGTACAAGAGATTGATGTCCTGGAAGAGCAACTTGTAGCTGCTCTGCAGCGACGAGGGCGCCACGCTTAGGACCAGCGCCTCTTCGGGCTTCAAGTTCTTGAACGCCAACTCCATCGCGGCCTTCGCGGCACCGGGGGTCTCGAGCGCCTTGTTCGCGGCGGTCTGCTTCTTGTCATAGGAGGTCAGCAACTTGCAGTAGGTCGAACCGTTGGCCGACTTCATACTGGCGAATGACGGCGTCGCGCTCGTGACCAGCGTCGCGAGTGAGAGCACCAGCATCAGTGACGCGCCAGCCGCGCACTTTGCCCGCCACGGTGTCCCCCGACGTAATCCTGGTGCAGTGGTACGTGCGTTCATCAATCTCTCCCTTATTGATTTGGCCACACCACATGCTGGGACGACGGCTCGTCGATGTGCCCCCCGAACTGCTGAGCGAATACTACGCAGGTTCGAGACGGCTATACAAGCACCCCGTCAATAGTTTGCGATGACTCGACCATGGACGTCACTTATCGACCGACGACCCGTCACGTCGAAGGACGGTTGCGTGCAAACTCCGCGAATTGATGATGCGTTGGGCGGTTCCGCGACCAATGGTGACGTGGTCATCGTCCATACTGGATATATGGACCTAATTTCTCGAGCCGAGAGTTGGCTCTGCGACATGGACGGCGTGTTGATACGAGACGGCGCGATGATTCCGGGAGCTGACAAGTTCCTCGACCGCTTGAGTTCGACCGGTCGACCCTATTTGATACTGACCAACAACTCGCTCTTCACACCGCGCGAGATCCGCGAGGAGCTTGCCCAGATGGGCCTCAACGTCGAGGAGAGCCGCCTGTGGACGTCGTCGTTGGCGACGGCGAAGTTCGTCCAGACGCAACGGCCCTTCGGCACGGCCTTCGTCATCGGCCAGGCCAGCTTGCACGAGGCGATCCATGACGTGGGCTATCGACCGGATGACCGTGATCCCGATTATGTCGTGCTCGGAGAAACCCAGGAGTACTCCTTTGATGAGATGACCACCGCGGTGCGCCTCATCGAAAAGGGTGCGCACTTCGTCGCGACGAATCCCGAACCGACCGGACAGTCACCGCTCGGACCGCTGCCGGGTTGCGGTGCACTGGCCGCCATGATCGAGAGCGCGACCGGTGTCGCCCCGTACTTCGTGGGGAAACCGAACCCCGTTATGATTCGCGAGGGTCTGGACATCCTCGAGGCTCACTCGAAGTCGACCATCATGATCGGCGATCGGATGGACACCGACATCCAGGCCGGGGCCGAGGCCGGACTGGGCACGATCCTGGTCCTCTCGGGTGTCGCGCGCGCCGCCGACGTCCATCGCTACCCCTTCCAGCCCTCACGCATCGTCGACTCGGTCGCCGATCTGGTCGACGAACTCTAAGTGAACCGGGGCGCAGCGCGCGACTACTGCGTGGTGAGCGCCAACGCGGCGAGGAAGGCTTTGGCCCAGTCGTAGACGTTGCGCCGGAAGATCATCCGACGCATTCGCGCCATGCGGTCACGCGTCTCCTTAGGACCGGCGTTCATCGCCAAGAGGATTGACTCCTTGATGCCGTCGGTGTCGTGGGGATTCACCATGTAGGCGCCACGTAACTCCGTCGCCGCCCCCGCGAACTCGCTCAGGATCAGTTTGCCCGTGAGATCCGAACGCGTCATCACGTACTCCTTGGCGACGAGGTTCATGCCGTCCTTGAACGGCGTGACCAACATGATGTCGGCCGCCAGGTAGAGCGCGATCAGTTCATCGAAGGGAAGGTTCTTGTGGAGGTAGTGGATGGCCGGATGACCCACGAGGCCGTGTTCACCATTGACCTCACTCACCGCGCGCTCCAAATCGTGGCGCTCTTGCTCGTAGTGGGCGTCCGATTCGCGGCTCGGCACGGCGATCTGGATCATCACCTGACGCTCAGCGGTCAACAGACCGTCGTCCAGCATTTCGGCGATTGCCTTGATTCGCTGCTGGATCCCCTTGGTGTAATCGAGGCGGTCGACGCCCAGCAACAAGAACTCCGGGTTGCCGAGGCCCTCGCGAATCTCGCGGGCCCGGGCGCGCACCGTCGGATCGGCCGCGAGTTCCATGATCTGATCGCAGTCGACCGAGATCGGAAAGGAACCGACGCGAATGGCGCGGCCTTCAAAATCGAGTCCCGAGTCCGTACCGGTCGCCGAGGTGAGCCGACGGGCCAGGCGAGAGAAGTTGGACGCCGACGAGTGCACCTGAAAGCCGAGGAGATCGGCGCCGAGGAGACCGGCCAGGATCTCACGGCGCCAGGGGAGTTGCATGAAGAGTTCACTCGGGGGGAACGGGATGTGCAAGAAGAATCCGATGTGGACGTCCGGTCGCAACTCGCGCAGCATCTGCGGTACCAGTTGCAGTTGGTAGTCGTGCACCCACACGGTGCCCCCGGGAGCCACGTTCTCGGCGATGGTCGTGGCGAAACGCATGTTGACCGTGCGATAGGTGTGCCACCACGTGCGGTGGAACGACGGCGAGCGGATGGCGTCGTGATAGAGCGGCCAGATCGTGGCGTTGGAGAAACCGAGGTAGAACTCCTCGTACTCCTCGTGACTGATCGACACCGTCTTCAGCCGGATCCCCTCATAGGACGATGGGGGCTCCTGGTCTTCTGACGTCCCGGGCCAGCCGATCCACAGTCCTTGCCGGTTCTGCAGGACCGAGGTCAGGGCCGAGACGAGACCGCCGGGACTCGGCAGCCAACCCTCCTCGCCCGCGGTGCCGGCGTGGCGCACGGGCAGTCGATTGGCCACGACGACGAAGTCGGCCGGCTCGTAGGAGGGATCGACGAAGGGGTCGTCGGGGATGTCCGGCTCGGCCGATTCGATTGGGGTGGAGGAGTGTTCGCTCATGAGAGGTACCTGGTCGGAGCCTAGGTTGCACCTTTCGTCGTCGCTCGGGCCGGAACTTCGTTGGCTACACGTGCCCTTGGCGTGTATCCCTGAACGTACTGCGATATTCGGTGATTCTCAAGACCGTGTTGCGTGGACGGAACGTACATGTGACGAAACGAAGACAATTACCGAAAGAGCGCAAATACCTCTAGCTCGGTGTTCGCTCGGTCTTGATGATCTCGACCGAACCGGTGCTTTCGGTCCAGATTTCATTGGTGGCGATCGTGTTCGCGCTGTTGGCCTTGCCCGCGTTCCACCAACTGTGCGAGTGGGCGTTCCCCGTCGAGGCCTCGCCCTCGCGCGATTCGACACTGATCACGCTCATGATCGCGTTGATGAGCGCCAGGTGCGTCAGGGCCTGGGGGAAGTTGCCGAGATGGCGTTCGGTCGTTGGATCGAGTTCCTCGGCGTAGAGCCCCAGTGTGCTCGCGGCTCCGATCAACTTCTCGCAGTGGGCGCGCGCGCTGTCGAGTTCGCCGATCGCGACCAGTGCCGACACCAGCCAGAAGGAGCAGACCGTGAAGCTGCCTTCGCCTTCACCGTCGAAGCCGTCGTCGGTCTTCTCGGGTCGGTAGCGAAAGACGAACGGACCGTCGGTGAGGTCATCGGCGATCGCGAAGACGGTCGAACGGATCCGTTCGTCGTCGGGGGGCAGGAAACCGAGCATCGGCAAGACCAACAAGGAGGCGTCGAGTTCGTCGCTGCCGTAGGACTGCGTGAAACACCCGCGCGAGCCGACGGCGTTCGCGCAGATGTCGTCGTGCATGATCTGGGCTTCGTTCAACCACTGTTCGGCCCGGGCCTTCTCCCCGCGCAACATGGCGAGTCGTGCCCCACGCTCGACGGCGACCCAGCACATGACCTTGGAGTACGTGAAGTGGCGCGGCTCGCCGCGCACCTCCCAGATACCGCGGTCCGGCTCGCGCCAACACTGCATCGCCGTCTCCACGGCCTGGACGACGATCCGCCACGAACGCTCACTCAAGGCGTCGCGTGAGCGGGTGTGCTCATAGATACAGTCGACGACGCCGCCCAAGATGTCGAACTGCGTCTGGTTGTAGGCGCCGTTGCCGACGCGCGCCGGTCGGCTCCAGACGTAGCCCGTGAGGTGATCGAGTTCGACCTCGACGGGGGACTCGCCGCCGTCGACCGGATAGAGGACCTGGAGGGCCCGCCGAGTTCGCACGCCGGTCGTGGCGGCGACGCCGCGTGGCGGTTCGAGGACGTCGCCCAAGAAGGCGAGGAAGTCGTCGGCTTCGGTGTGGAAGCCGAGCGCGTGCAGCGCGCGCAGCGCGAAGGCGGTATCGCGAATCCAGGTGTAGCGATAGTCCCAGTTTCGTGAGCCGCCGAGGTTCTCGGGCAGCGACGTCGTCGGCGCCGCGAGGATCGCGCCGGTCGGGGCGTACGAGAGCCCCTTCAGCGTGAGCGCACTTCGTTGCAGGAGTTCTCGCCACGGGTGATCCGGGAACTGGCCGCCGTCGATCCAGCCCCGCCAAAAGCGTGACGTCTCGCTCTTGAAGAGGTTGACCTCTTCTTGGGTCGTGGGCAGCGGCGCGTCGGTCCAACTCATGACGACGAAGCAGGATTCGCCTTCGACCAAGCGGTGACGCGCGCGCACCGCACGGCCCTCGATCCCGAAGCGCATGTCACCAGTGACGGTGATGCGGTTGTAGTCGGCGTTCGTCGTCGAGACGTGGTCGTAGGACGTGCCGGTGTACTCCCACTCAGCGTCCACCCGTCCGTAGTTGAACGACGGTTCGCAGTTGAGCATGACGTCGACGCTGCCGTGCAGGCACTTGGCCGTGCGAACGAGAACGTGGCGTGCGTCAGAGTCACCCGGCGTTCGACGCTGCAGCGTCGAACGTTCGCCGGTGCGGTACCACGGACCGATGGCCAAGAAGTCGTTGACCTCGAGCCAGCCGCCGCGCGTCTGCCAGGTCGTCGAGAGCACCATCGTGCCCGGCAGGTACTGACGGTGCGCCGGTACCGAACTCTCGACCGGCGCGAGACGAAACGATCCGGCCGAGCGGTCCAGGATCGTGCCGAACAGACTGGGGTCGTGCGGCTTGGGCAGGCACATCCACTCGATCGAGCCGGTCGGTGCGACGAGAAGCGTGTTCTCACAGTCCGACAAGAAGGCGTAGTCCCCAATCGGCGGGAAGATCGACTCGAGCGCCTCGGGCGTCGAGGGTGGTGGCGACCCCTGATCCTTCAGCGAACGAAATCCGAACGCGGTCGAAGGGTCGAGGGAGTGGATGCCGTCGTGGCCGCTTGATGAACTGGAATGTCGAGTTGGTGTCATTGCTGTGTCCCACTCATTCCCGTATCGCCGGACCATGTCCGAACGTTGACGGGCTCGTTGTGGACCAATTTCGATCCCGAAGTATCACTACTCAGCGTAGTGACCTCGTTCGCCCGTGTACAGCCCACCCGTCGACATCGCTGCAATGACAGGCGAATCGTACGTCGTTCTATTGCGAACGACCGCGTGCAGTGACGTCGATGACGTCGAGAACGACGTCATCGTGGACCAACCAGATGACGTCGTAGCGATCGACCGTCGGATCACAGTGCGGGGGCACGAGCTCGAGTCGCTCGCCTCGACGAAACGAGTGACCGTCCGGATTCGTCACCACTCCCTGCTCGTCGCCGAAGAACCGATAGGACGCGGTCTCGTGGCCGACGACGACAGGTACGCCCGCGTCCGTCGACATTGACTTAAGTC
Source organism: uncultured Acidimicrobiaceae bacterium (assembly GCA_963804325.1). GTDB lineage: Bacteria > Actinomycetota > Acidimicrobiia > Acidimicrobiales > RAAP-2 > RAAP-2. The sequence continues at coordinate 384,267 of CAWDPT010000009.1, read as the reverse complement.
CGGCGTCGACCGTGACGAAGCCGTCGTGATTGGCCGAGATCACCGTTGTCAGCAACGTCAGGCTCTGGGCGAATCGGCCTTCGAGGTCATCGCCGAGGGCGTCGCGGTACTGGCGGTCCATGAAGACGTAGCTCCCGGTTTGCAGTTGGTTCAGTGCACCGATCTCGACGTCGATTCCCATGGTGCCGGTACCGCCCCCGCTTCGGATCGACACGTTGAACCCGGCCGCTTCGAGGGCGTCGATCACGAGGGTGAGACGCTTGGTCGACGTGATCGTCGCCGCACGCCGATGTTCGCGACCGACGACGTGCTGTGTGAGTCCGTCGTAGCCCTGAACGCCTTTGAACGTGAGTCGAGTTGCGACGTTCACCCGTTCGGCGACCGCGAGTGCTTCGGCCGGTCCGGTGACACCCGTTCGACCGAGTCCCACGTCGACGTCACAGAGCACAGACATCGTCGTCTCCGCGGCGACGGCCGCCGCTTCCAGTTCATCGACACCGTCGCAGTGGTCGACGACGACGATGAGGTCACACTGGCCGGCGAGCGCAGCGGCACGTTCGGCCGGGTGGCGTCCGACGAGCGGCGACGTCAACAACGCCGAGACCGTGTGATCGCTGTCGGCCCGGAGTCGCTCCACGACCGCTTCGGCTTCGCCCAACTTGGCGAAGGAGAGACCGACCGCGCCGGCATCGAGTTGGTGCTTCGCGATGAAGGCCGATTTGTGCGACTTCACGTGGGGTCGAAGGCCGACGCCGGCGTCGCGCGCGAGGCCCGCCATGCGTTCGATGTTCGAGAGCAGCATCGAGAGATCGCACACGAGCGCCGGCGTGGGAATGAGCCGCCGGGAGTTCACTTCGCCCAGTTGGTCAAGGACCTCGTCGTAGGCGCGAACGTGGCGTTGTGATTGGCTCAAGGAGTACTCCTTCGACTCACCGCACACTGATTCGAATCGTCGGTCACAGTGCAAGAGGATACCGACAAGAAGACGCTGTTCTTCGGCGTTACCCGACGGTAGGTGTCTTTGATCGTCGCCCGCGAATCACGGCGACCGGTCACACGATGCGCACGAGCGGTGTCCGTTCGCTTTTCCCAAAAATTGCGCCTCGTGCAATAATGGCCCTACATGGCTGATCTCGCGGACTTCGACGCTTCGTTTCCCGAAGACGACCTCGATTCGTTCTTCGGAGAGGGACACCCGTCGGGGCTGCCAGTCTTCAAAGCACCGGTCGGCGCGCACCTGCGCAACCGTAAGAAGGTCAACAGTCCGTCTCAGTTGCTGACGCTCCAAGAACTTGTCCACTACAAGTCCAGTCACGGTCGCTGGCGCATCGCCAAGGACTTGATCGGACTCGTCCGTCGGGGACAGGCGAATGAAGGTGATGAATCCTACGGTGACAAGTTGCAGCGCGAGCGCGGCAAGGGCAAGACCGAGTCTTCGACGTACGGCCTCGCAGACTTCGACGGTCACCAGGTCGTGCTCTACGCCATGAACTGGGACTTCTTCGCGGGCTCACTGGGCGTCGTCTCGGGCGAGAAGTTTCAAGCCGCGGCCGACTTGGCAATTCAGAGGAAGTTGCCATTCGTCAGCGTCTACGCCTCGAGTGGCGTTCGCCAACATGAGAACTTCGCCGGACTGACCCAAATGACCAGGATGGTCGAGGCCATTCGCAATTACAAGGAACGGGTCGAACTACCGCACTTCGCCGTGTTGCTCGGCAACGTGTGGGGCGGCGTCTCGGCGAGCGCGGTTCCCAACGCCGACTTGATCGTCGCGACGTCGGGTACCAACTTCGGTTTCGCCGGCCCGAACGTCATCGAAGCCTTCGAAGGTGTCTCGGTCCCGGCCGACTCCCAGAGCGCCGAGGCCAACCTGCTGGATCGCAACATCGACGTGGTGCTCTCGGAGGTCGAAGACGTCGTGTGGTACCTCGGGGCCGTGTTGACCTCGACGGCGAGGCCCGACAAGCACCACCAACTGAGCGCCGAGACACCACCGCTCATGCGCAACGTGACCGCGTCGGACCAGCGCCGCTCCTTCGACTTCGGGCCGGTCGGCATCTACGGACCGCGCTTCGACGACATGAAGGGTGGCGAACCGGTGCCCGCCGCCGCGCCGCGCCAGGCGCACGTGAGCTCTGACTCCGACGCCCTCGTCGAGCAGTACCAGGACCTGATGACCGACGCGAACCGCGTCGACCTGGAGTTCATCGTGCGTTACTGCTTCACCGAAGCGACCGCGGTGTACAACTACGTCCAGGAGAGCGAGTACAAGCGCTATCCAGCTATCGTCGGCGCCTTCGCCAAGATCGGTGCGCAGCCCTTCGTGATCATCGGGACCCAGCCGTCGTACCAGCGCTTTGGCGACACCGTCATCAAGCGCCCGTCGAATCCCGCGCCGGAGGACTTTGCGTTCATGGAACGGATGCTGGAGATGGGCGAGCGCCTGCATCTACCGGCACTCTTCATCACCGACACGCTCGGGGCGAAACCCACACTCGAGAGCGAACGTCGAGGTCTCTCGCGAGCGATCGCGCGTTCGATCCTGAAGGGCATCGACTACTCCGAGCCCGTCATCTCACTTGTTGCCGGCGCCCTTGGGAGTGGCGGGGGACTCGCGACGACGCCGATGGCCGACCACGTCATGATGTTGGAAAAGGCGATGGCCTACGTCGCCGAACCACGCTCGGCTGCCTCGATCCTCTACAAGACGCCGAATCCGACCCATGACGAAGTGCGCATCACGCTCGCCACGATGCGATCGACCGCGAAGGACCAGTTAGACCTCGGTCTGATCGACGAAGTGATTCCCGAGGATCCCAATCCCTTCGTGACGATCGAACGGCTGAATGCGTCGATCATGACCTCCTACATCGAACTGGCCCAACTCTCGGAGCGCAAACTGCGCGCTCGCCGACAAGAGCGAATCCGCGGCTTGCGCGCCTTCGAAATCACGAAGGACTGAATTCCGGCGTTGTTGCACTCCGGATGCGTCACAATCCGATGAGCCATCACAGCACGGTGCCCGGTGCATTGCACCGGGCACCGTGCTGCGTTAAAACCGGGTGGCTTACTTCAGCCAGGCGGGGATACCGGCACTGTGGGACTTCGCCACGACCACCGGAGAGGTGTTCGAACTCTCGGTCGTGTAGATGGTGCCCGTGAGCGTCTTCTCCGCGGTGTCACTGATGACCGTCGTCAGGTAGCCACCGTTGAGTCCCTGGTGGTTACTGGGCGTGTAGCGCAACGGCGTGAGTGACGGGGTCTGCGTGAAGGTCGTGGAATTCAACGCCTTCTCGAAACTGGCTCGCGTGAGGTTTCGACCCGCCGCCTTCAACGCTTCCACGAAGGAGACCGCCACGGCGGCGCCGTAGGCGACGTTGCCGTTGATGACACCGTTGGCATAACTTGCCGAAGTGAACTCCGAGTCATCGGCGGTCATCACCTTGCGGATCCAGGGGATCCATGGGCTGTTGCTCGTCGTGACCGGCAGGTAACTGAACGTCACCGCGCCAATCTCGGGGTCGGTCGGAACCTTGCCCACGAACGGTGCGTCGACGGTCTGGGGATCGGAGCCCACGCTCGAGATGATCCACTGCGGTGAGTACCCCAACTGCAGGGCGGCGCCGAGTGTGGCATCAGTGGCACCGGGAATCGTATCGAGGACGACAACCGTGCACTTGGCACTCTGGAAGGCCGCGACGTACGGACCGACAGAGGCGCCGGCGGACGTCACCAAGGCGGGGACCGAGTAAAGGTCCGTCACGGCGAGGCTGACGCCACCGGCGACCAAACCGGCCAAACCGTCGGTACCGAAGTCGTCATCCTGACCCAAGAAGCAGACCTGAGCGCCCGGATACGTGGCGTTGATGTACTTCGCGAAGATCTTGCTCTCCTCGTTGTAGCTGGGCTGCCAGCCGTACAGACCTGGGTAGGTCTGCGGGTTGTTCCAGTCCTGCGATCCAGAGGCGACGAAGGTCTGCGGGACGTCGTCACCGCGCAGCAGCGCACGCACGGAGTCCTGCGTCGGCGTTCCGAGCGAACCGACCGTGGCGAAGACCGGGATGCCGAGCAACGCGTGGGTCTCGGTCGCCGTGTTCGGGTTCGTGATTGTGCAACCGCTACCGGGTGTGCCGTAGCAGTCGTCTTTCACGACGAACTTGATCTTGCGACCATTGACACCACCGTGGGCGTTCACATACTTGAAGACCGCCGACATGGCCGGCGCGATCTGGTCGTAGCCCGCGGACGCGATGCCTGTCAATGGCTCCGTGGCGCCGACGGTGACCTGCGTGGCAGTGACGCCGGGAACCTTCTTCGTCGCCGCACCGGCATTGACGATTGAACTGCCCGCGGTGACGAGGCCCAGACACAACAACAGCGCCGTGCCGGTAATCGTCACGCGACGTGACTTTGTTTTAACCATTTGTATTATCTCCCATGAAGTAGAACTCTTGTTGCGTGAGCGTAGGCGTCGTCAAAGGCCGTTGCAAGTCACCCCGGAGTTCTTGAACGTATCCGTTGCCACAAGTGTCGTACCGCGCCTGCAATTCCGTGCGGTGCGAACAACATCGTCAGAATCAATAGACCACCGAAAATGATGCCGTTGAGTTGACTGGCGAGATTGCCCTGAGGATTGAGACCGGTCTGCGTGGTGATCCACGTGATGACGTTCGCCGAGAAGGCGTAGACGATGCCACCGATCAAGGCGCCGGAGATCGTGCCGATGCCACCGATCACGATGAGAGAGAGAATCGTGACCGAGAGAGCGAAGGAGTACGTCGACGGCGACACGGCATTGTTGATGAGTGTGAAGAGCGCGCCGCCCAGCGCGGCGTAGGCCGAGGACACGATGAAGGCGACGACGCGAGCTCGCGGAAGTGAGATCCCCACGAGTTCGGCCGCCACGTCGTTGTCGCGGATCAGGCGCATGGAGCGGCCGATGCGGCTGGCGAAGAGATTGGCCATGAAGAAGAACGCCACTCCGGCGACGACGATCGCGACGTCAGTGAGATACAGCGTCGTCGTCGTCAGTGGCGCCGTACCGGCGTGGAAGAGGCCAAGGAGCCACCGCGGCGCCGTCGCCTCGGTGGGCAACTGCAGTCCGGAGTCACCCCCCGTCCACGAGCTGAACGAACTGAGGATGAAGATGAAGGCGACCGCGAAGGCGAGGGTCATTCCCGCGAGGTACGGCCCGCGTAGGCGAGTGGCGGGCAGTCCGAGCAGCAGTCCGACCACGGCTCCGCACACCACGGCAATCAAGAGCGTGACGAAGATCGGGGTGGTCGCGTGATGATTGGCCCAGATCGCCATGACAAAGGCACCCACGCCCATGAACGCGCCGTTGCCCAGCGAGATCTGTCCCGAAGCGCCCGTCAGGAACGAGAGACCGAGCAGCACGATGGACATCGCCGCGCCTGTGGCGAGATTGAAGTTGGCGCTCGAACCGAGAAAGAACGTGATGAAGATCGCGACATCGAGTCCGAGCAGCGTGAGTGCCGCCCGTGCCACCACGGGATGGTTCGCCTTGAAGCCGACCTGCGTGAGTGCAGTGAGACACGCGATCGCCACATCGAAGGCAATGCTGAGTGCGACGCCTTCTTTCGTCGTCGCCGCGCTCACGAATGACAGCACCGTAGCGACCACTACGGCGCCGACCGCAATCGGCAGCCGTTGACGAGTCCCGAGATTCATCAGACCCGCCTCTGGACACTCTTGGCGAAGACGCCGCTCGGTCGAATCATCAGCGAGACGATAAGAATGACGAGGGCAATGATGATCACCGCGTTCTGGTTCACGAAGTCATCGACGAACTGATTGACGATGCCCAGTACCACGCCGGCGACGATTGCGCCCACGGGACTCTCAAGTCCGCCGATGGCTGCCGCAATGAAACCATAGGCGAAGATGCCGTCCATGACCTGCGGCGTGAGGCCCGAGAAGAACCCGCCGGAGACGAGGATCGTGGTGATCACACCCACGACGGTCGCGAGCATCCAGCCCAGTGTGAGAAGTCGGCCGACACGCACACCAAGGAGTCGTGACACTTCGGGCGCTAACGCCGACGCGCGCAGTTGGAGCCCCAGCTTCGTAAACCGGAACAAGGCGGCCACCGCGGCCATGACAATGAGTGCAGTGGCAATTTCGTACACCGTAAAGGGCGAAAGCGAAAGTGGCTTGCCGCCGAGATGCCAATCAAACGACGAGAACGGACTGGGTAGACTGCGCGGTGTCGAAGACCAGATCGAAGCCGCGACCGCTTCGAGCACGATGAGAAATCCAACCATGACGACGATCGGATTGATCTCCGGTTTCCCGTAGAGACCTCGAACGAGCAGTCGCTCGGTCAATCCACCGAGGAGCAGACCGGCGATGACGCACGCGACGACGCACGGCCAGTAGCCCCAGTGATACGACAAAAAGGCGAAGCCGACGTACGTGGCGAACATCGGCATGGCGCCTTGGGCGAAGTTGAGAATGCCGGTGGAACGCCAAATGAGCACCAGGCTGAGAGCGACCATCCCGAAGATGACGCCGTTCGTGAGGCCGGTCAGGATGTCCGAGACGATGCGCGACGTGAGGAACGGATCCATCACTCCACCAATCCGAGGTAGTACTGACGGAGATTCTCGTCGGCCGCCACGTTTTCGGCAGTGTCGTTGGCGACGGACTTACCGACGTGCAACACGACGGCGTGGTGCGCGATTCGCAGTGCCGACGAGGCGTTCTGCTCCACCAGGATCACGGTGAGGTCACTGGTCTCACACAGCGAATGAATCGTGTGCATCAACTGGGCGGTGACGAGCGGTGCGAGACCGAGGGACGGTTCGTCCAACAAGAGCACCGATGGTTTGGCGATGAGCGCTCGGGCCATAGCCAACATCTGTCGCTCGCCACCGGAGAGCTTTGCCGCGTGCTGTTTGCGACGTTCGCCTAGTACCGGGAACTGCGCGTACTGCTCGTCGAGGCCTTGGCGGAGATTGACCTTGGCCATCATCGCGCCGAGACGGAGATTCTCCTCGACGGTGAATTCGCCGATGACGCCCCTACCCTCGGGAACGTGGCCGATGCCGAGTCGTGCGATATCTTCGGTTCGCTTGTTCACCAGGGACAGTTCACCCATCCGGATCGAGCCGTTCTTGGGCTCTTTCAGCCCGCTGATCGTTCGCAGCAGCGTGGTCTTGCCGGCGCCGTTAGCGCCAAGGACCGCCGTGATCTTGCCGGTCTCGGCGACGAAGGAGACGTTGCGCAACGCCTGTACCGCACCGTAGGAGACCGTCAGGTCCTCGATCGTGATCATTCGTCGACCCCGAGGTACGCGGCGATCACGTCGTCGTTCTTTCGGACATCGGCCGGCGCGCCTTGGGCGATCACCTGGCCGAAGTTCAACACCACGAGTCGGTCGACGAGGGGCATGACGAACTCCATGTCGTGTTCGACGAGTAACACGCCCATTGACGAACGAAGTTCCACGATGAGGCGCGCAAAATCGTCCAGTTCGGCCTCATCAAGTCCCGAGGCCGGTTCGTCCAAGAGCAACAGCGTGGGATCGCTCATCAGGGCGCGCGCGACCGAGACCTTCTTCGCGATGCCGTAGGGAATCGCCGACGGCAGGCGCGCGGCCATGTCGGCGATCCGCAGTCGTTCCAACATGGCGAGCGCGTCGCTGCGAAGCGCTCGCTCTGAACGAACTTCGCTCGGCAGTGACAAGAAGCTGGCGATGAAGCCGCCGTTCGGTCGCAGGTGACCGCCCGCCATCACGTTCTCCAACACGGTGCAGTGCGGGAACAGTCCCACGCCCTGCAGCGTGCGCGCGACGCCGGCGCCGACGAGTTGATTCGGCCGTAGGTTCGATTTTCCAGCGCTCGGATAGTGCACGTGTCCTCGAGAAGGTTTCACGAAACCGCACGCGACGTTGAAGGCGGTCGTCTTGCCAGCACCGTTCGGTCCGATGAGACCGACGATCTCACCCTTGGACACGTCGAAGGAGACGTCGTCAAGTGCTCGAAGGCCCTCGAAGTGAACTGAGACATGTTCGAGTTCGAGCAGTGATGTCTCAGGGCCCGTCGTCATAGTGCCCAAAGTTACATGTTGGCGTTACAGCGATGTTTTCATGACGTCGAGCGCTTGGCTCGAACGACCCCGTATTCGATCATGGTGTCCGCCATCGACGTCGTCATCTCGGCCAGGTCACGAGGTTGCCAGTGCAGCACGGTTCGAAGTCTTGTGTTGTCGACGTTCTGCGATGTGTCGAGGTCATTGAGCGCCAATCGAATGGTCTTGTCGAAGATCGCCATGGTTCGCACGGCGAAGGACGGAAGTCGACCCGTCGGAATCTTGAATCCCCGGGCGCTGTACTTGGCCTTCAGAATCTGGGCGATCTCCATCATGGAGTGATTCGCTTCGGCACAGATGAAGCGTTGGCCTGCGGCGTCGGGACTCAGCATCGCCGCGACGTGCGCGCTGGCCACGTCACGAACGTCGACGGTCGAAAAGTTGATGTTGGGAATCGCCGGGACCTTGTGTTCGAGGATCCTCTTGACCATCTCACCCGACGTGCCCCAGTCGTGCGACAGCAACGGACCGAGCACGAGACCGGGATTGATCACCGCGAGCTCCATGGGCGACGAGCCCTTGATGGACGCCATGTAATCCCAGGCCGCTCGCTCGGCGATGGTCTTGGACTTGTCGTAGGCGCCGATGCGAGGACCGTCGAGATTCGACCAGTCGGCCTCGGTGAACGTCCGCGATCGATCGTTGCCGTAGACGATGGCGCTGAGAGAAGAGGTAAGGACGACGCGTTCGACGCCGGCATCGTGAGCAGCACGCAGCACGCGGAGCGTTCCATCGCGTGCCGGCACGATCAACTCGTTCTCGTCCTTCGCGGCACCCCGAGGTAACGGACTCGCGACGTGCATCACGAAGCGACAGCCCTCGACGGCGCTCGACCATCCGTCGTCGCTCGTGAGATCGGCCGCGACCACGTCGAGCGCTCCCAGATGCTTTCGGGCGCTTTCGCTGAGATGCGGCGACAAGATTGCGACCACCTCGTCGCGTCGATGGGCCGAACGAGCCGTGCCGCGCACGTCATATCCGGCCTCGAGCAGTTGCAGCATGCAGTGTTGGGCGATGAAGCCAGTCGCGCCCGTCACGAGAACTCGATCAGTCATGCGAACTCCTAGCTAGTGGCACCCGAGTGTCCCTCGGGAGATTAGCGAGGTAATCCTTCGCGCGCGTCCTGCGAATCGTCGAGGAGTTCTCGGATCCTTGGTCGCCAATCGATTCCCTCGGTGCTCGTACCGCGATCGTGGAGATCGTCTCGTTCCCGACGCAAGGTCTGGGCGACGTCGGCCAGGTCGTCGGGTAACGAGCGCGCGATCATCGATCGCACCTCTTGAGCGAGGGCCGGTGAGGCACCTTCGGTCGACACCGACACGGTGACGTCACCGGCGCGGTGCACGGCGGTGAAATAGAAGTCGGAACGCTGAGGATCGTCGACCACGTTCAGCCAGATGTTCTCGCGACGAGCCTCGTCGACGACGCGGTCATTCGTCGCTGCGTCACCGGTCGCCGAGACGACGAGCGCGTAGCCCCGCAGGTCGCCGTCGCGGTACTCGCGCTCTTCGAGGGACGTCAGTCCGCGCGGCAGTTCGGCCAGTACGTCGCGCGTGATGATCGTGACGCGCGCGCCGGCGTCCACGAGCAGTCCGGCTTTGCCCGTGCCGACGCGACCGGCGCCGATAACGAGGACGTCCTTCCCGGTCAACTTGAGAGCGAGAGGCAGCACGCTCAGACCAGTGCGGAGGTCTCGTCGAAGATCTCGCGCACCGAGAGCGCGGCGCACGGACCGATGACGATGATGGCGGGGGAGGAGACCGCGAGCGCTCCGAGGTCTCGAAGCAACGCGCGCGTGACCGATTCGCGTCTCGTCCACGCGCTCTCAATGACCGCGACCGGCGTCTCACTCGACAGGCCGCCGTCGATGAGTTGTGACGCGATGGACGAGCGTGCAGCGACGCCCATCAAGACGACCAGCGAGAGATCGGGGTTGGCGAGACGTCGGAAGTAGCCGTCGTCGGTACCCTCGATGTGACCAGTGACGACCGTAACCCCTCGTGAGAGGCCCCGGTACGTGACCGGGATACCGGCGGCGAGCGGCCCGGCGAAGGCCGACGTGACGCCTGGCACGACGTCGCAGTGCACCCCGGCGGCGCGTAACGCGATCATCTCTTCGCCCCCGCGGCCGAAGACGAACGGGTCGCCGCCCTTCAGACGCACGACGTTCTCGTAACGGCGACCCAGCGATACGAGCAGGTCGTTGATCATCGACTGCGACGTGAAGCGCCCCGGTTCCTTGCCGACGTCGATGAGTTCGGCACTCGGCGAGGCCAGTTCGAGGACCGAGGGGTCCACCAAACGGTCGTGGACGATCACCTCGGCCGCAGCGATCAGACGAGCCCCGCGCACGGTCACCAGGTCGGCGTCACCCGGTCCGGCGCCGACGAGATAGACCGTCATTCGACACCGACTCTCGTGACGAAATCGCCGAAGGACTCTGCCTCGTCGCCCTCGACCTCCCAGCGATCGAAGAGGGGACCGAGGACGACGGCGATCTCATCGAAGGGGACCTTTTCGCGGTAGAGCGTGGCCAATCGGTCGCCGCGCGTACCGCCGCCCACGTAGACGTCGTACGTCGACTTCGTCCGTCCCACGATGCCTATTTCGGCGACGGCCGGTCGGGCACAGCCGTTGGGACAGCCGGTCATGCGAAGTTGCAGATTGCGTCGACCGAGTTGTCGAGTGGCGAGTGCGCCCTCGATAGTGTCGACGAGTTCGGGCAGGCGTCGCTCGGCCTCGGCGAGCGCCTGACCGCACGTCGGCAGGGCCGGGCACGCGAGCGCCGTGCGCTCGACGTTGCCGAGTTGCGCGTCGCCGCGCACGTCGTGGTTGGTCAAGATCGCTTCGATGTCGTCGCGCGCGTCGCCGGGAATCGAGCTAATCACGATGTCCTGTTGGGCGGTGAGGAAGAACGTCACCGGGTGACGTTGTGCGATGAGTCGTAGTGCCGACTTGAGCCTCGGTCCGGCGGCGTCGTCGCGGACCCGTCCCGCCGAGACGCGAACGCCGACTTGGTGGGTCCCGTCGTCGCGTGTTCGCCACCCGAGGTGGTCACTGGCCTCGAAGCGCGTCGGCACCTCCAACGGTTCTCGAAGTTCGCGTCCCAGTCGAACTTCGATCTCCTTGCGGAACTGTTCGAAACCCATGTCGGCCACGACGTACTTCATGCGCGCGCGTTTGCGATCGGTGCGGTCACCGAGTTCGCGGTACGTCACCAGCACCGCGGCGATGACCTCTTCCACTTCGTCATAGGTGACGAAGGCCAGGGGATCGCCGAGTCGAGCGAAGGTGTCGGGATTGGCGTAGGCACGACCGAGGCCGCCGCCCACGAGGAGGTTGAACCCGGCACCCACGCCGGGGTATTCGCCCGGGATGAGACCGACGTCCTGGGCGAAGACGTCGACGCAGTTCTCGTGGGGATGGGCCACGGCGATCTTGAACTTTCGCGGCAGGTATGTCTCGCCGTAGAACGGCCGCTCCGCGACGTCTTCGCGCGACGCCGCCCTATCCCCGTTGACGAAGATCTCCCAGTGGGCCTGGGTCGTGGCACGAAAGACCTTGGTGAGTCGCGTCGAGATCTCGCGGAGTCGTTCGTCGGTGTCGTCGCTCTGGAGTTCCGGGCACGACACGACGTTGCGAACGACGTCGCCACAGGCGCCAAACGACGTCATCAGGTGATCGTCCAGTGAGCGTGCGAGCGGCCGCAGTCCGTCCTTGACCACGCCGTGGAACTGCACGGCCTGACGGGTGGTCAATCGAATGGTGTCGTCAGCGATGTCGCTCGAGGCGCCATCGAGCGCCAGCCACTGATCGGTCGAGAGCCGTCCGCCGGGGATGGCGACGCGGATCATGAAGATGTAGTCGAGCTCTTCTTTGTTCAAGGCGCGCTCACGTCGCACGTCGCGATTGTCCTGGGCGTAGACGCCGTGGAACTTGAGTATCTGCTCGGATTCGTTGGACACACTGGCGACGTCGTTGTCGAGTTCGCGGCCGATTTCTCCGCGCAAGTAGTTACTTGATCTCTTAATGTCCTCGACCGCAGTTTCCTGCTTCGTCTCGGTGCTCACCGCGCTCGCCCCTCGCTCTCGCCTTAATCATGACAAACCTTACCTACTTAGTCATGTATTGGCAATAATTTCGTTATTTACCTGATGAACGTGGTTGAGTATGAACGTTCGTCAGTGTCGGGACCCCGTTCCGCCGTATCGTGACGACAGACGAAGGGAAGCACATGGGGAATCGACAGGTCACACTCGCGCAGCGCCCGATCGGCATGGTCAATGAATCGACGACGTCGTTGATCGACTCTCCGATGCCCGAGTGCGCCGTCGGCGAAGCGCTCATCAAGGTGGGTCTGCTTTCAATCGACCCGACGATCCGTACCTGGATGAACGACGCACCCGGCTATCTCCCGCCCATCGGTATCGGCGACGTCATCCGCTCTGGGGGCAGTGGTGTCGTGGTGGAGTCACGAACCGAGCGCTACCACGTCGGTGACGTCGTCAACGGCATGACCGGCTGGCAGGAGTGGGCGATCGCCAGTGAGACCAATCGGTTCACGGTCTTGCCGAAGGGCCTCGGCCTCGATCTCGCGACGGTGATGAACGTCCTCGGCGCGACGGGCCTCACCGCGTACTTCGGACTCCTCGACGTCGGCGCCTTCCAGGAGGGTGACGTCGTCGTCGTGTCGGGCGCGGCCGGAGCGACCGGTTCGGTCGTCGGTCAGATCGCCAAGGCACGAGGGGCCTCGAGGGTCGTCGGCATCGCGGGCGGGGCCGAGAAGTGCGTCGAGGTCGTCGAGCGCTACGGCTTCGACGAGTGCCTGGACTACCGCGAAGCCGGTCTCACTCAGCGCATTCATGAGGCGTGCCCGAAGGGCATCGATCTCTACTTCGACAACGTCGGCGGCGAGGTCCTCGACGCGGCGCTGGCCAACATCGCGATGCACGCGCGCATCGTCATGTGCGGCGCGATATCCCAGTACAACGCGACCGATCGCAACGGCGTCGCCAATACGTCGATGTTGATCGTGCGCCGCGGGCAGATGAAGGGCTTCATCGTCTTCGACTTCGCCCACCGCTACGCCGAAGCCCATCTGGAGCTGGCGACGATGGTGCTCGACGGAAGAATCGCACACCAAGAACACTTGGTGTCCGGTCTCGAGCACGCGCCCGACGCGCTGAACCTGTTGTTCACCGGCGGGAACCACGGCAAGACACTCGTGGTGGTCGACGACTCGATCCAGTTGGTCTGACGCCGGCGGAACGGTCGCTTAGCGCAATCGCACGTCGGCCACGAGCGCTCGATGGTCACTGCCGCCGTCGCTCGCGAAGCCGCCGAGGCGCTCCCAAGGTCCGCGCACGAACAGATGGTCGATCTGTGAGTGCGGTGTACGCGCCGGCCACGTTCGCGCGTTGACGAGCGAACGCCAGCCCGGCAAGAGCACTCGCAACAGCGGTCGCCACGAGTTGAAGTCGCCACCGAGCAGAATCGGCAGGGTCGGATCGAGACGCGAGACGATGTCGCTCACTCGTCGGTACTGGCGGTACGAGCCGTGGCTCAGGTGTGCGCCGTGCACGGCCAGAACGTAGAACGGGCGCCCCTCGTCTTCGAGTGTCGCGACGATGAGTGTTCGCTGCACCTTCTCGCGCGGGAGTCGCCCGAGCGACTCGGCATGAATCTCACGAATGGGGAGTCGCGTCAAGAGACCGAGTCCCCACTCACCGTGTTCGACACCTTCGGCCGTCGCGCGACGGATGCGCTGGGCCTTGCTGAGCGTCCGGTGTTCGTCGAAGAAGAGACCGCGTTCACCACTGAAGTGGGCGAGGAGTGGCTGCCACGTCGAACCGCCCGTTCCGGACGTGACGCGCTGACCGGACGCCAAGGGGACGAAGAGCCCTTCCATGCCGAGACGGTCTTCGAGTTCGGCCACGAAATCGACGCCTGATTCGGCGCGCCACAGTTCGGGCAGGATGAGCACGTCGGCGTTCAAACTGACGACGTGGTCGAGGACCTTCGTGGGTCGACCCCAGCCGTCGACACCGGCGTGAAGGTTAAACGTCGCGACACGCACGTCAAAACCCTAGGTGGTCTCCGGTCTCGTTGTGGCAGGCTCTACACGTGGATTCTGTCAACGTGGCCTTCGGTCATCGACTCTGGTGGGTGGACGCCTTCACGGGTGAGGCCGAACGTGGAAATCCGGCGGTCGTCGTGTTGCTCGAGCGACTGATGCCCGACGACGAACTCCAACAGATCGCCTTTGAACTGGGTGTCTCTGAGACCGCGTTCGTTCGACGCTCGGGTGATCAGTGGACGCTGCGCTGGTTCACGCCGACCGTCGAGGTCGACATCTGCGGTCACGCGACCCTGGCCAGTCTGCACGTCTTGCTCAACGAGTTGGGCGTGCCCGGGGGAGAGATCTACTTCCAGACCCGCGCCGGCATCTTGTCCGGACGACGGATGAGCGATGGACTCCTCGGCATCGACCTCCCACGCTGGGCGCTCGAAGAGGCCGATCCGTCGATGCTGAACGACACACTCGGGCCGGTCACTGAGGTCTTTCGAGCGGGGAGTCACGCCGTACTCGCCGTCGTGAAGGACTTCGACACGCTCTGTGGCCTCGCGGTTGACTCGATGAACCTGTTCCTCGTGCCGAGCTCGATGGTGATCGCGGCCTGCATCGGTGGACCGAACGTCGACGTGTCCATTCGTGTGTTCGCGCCGCGCCTCGGTCTGGCCGAGGACAGCGTGACCGGGAGCGCAATGTGTGTGGTCGCGCCGTGGTGGGCCCAACGCGTCGGCGAACCGAGCGTCTCGGTCCATCAGGCGTCGGCGCGCGGTGGCGTGATGTTCGCGCGTCTCTTCGAGGAGAACGTCGAAGTGGCCGGGATGGCGAGGACCTTCTTCGGTGGCGACCTTCGCGCATGAGTGACCCACTCGGGCCGGGCCCGAAGACGAGAGTTCGTCGACTGCCGCAAAAAGCGAACTACGAACGCGACGTCATCTACGCCGTCATCGACGAGGCACCGCTGTGTCATGTGGCGGCGATCGTGAAGGACAGCGCGATGGTCATCCCGACGTTGCACGCGCGCGAGGGCGACACGATCTACCTGCACGGCAGTCCGTCGAACGTCGTGATGAAGGCCGTCGTCGCGAGCGGCGAGGCGTGCATCTCCGTGACGCTCTACGACGGACTGCGATTGGCGCGCAGCGGCTTCGAATCGTCGATCGCCTACCGTTCGGTCGTCGTGTTCGGTGCCGCGTCGCTGGTGAGCGACGACGTCGAGAAGGCCCGGATCCTTGACCTGTTCGTCGATGCGGTGCTACCCGGGCGTGCGAGCGAGGTGCGAGCGATGAGCGACGCTGAGCGACGACTCACCATGGTCATCGCGGTCAGGATTGACGAAGCGTCAGCGAAACTCTCCTCCGGTCCGACGGACGACTCCGACGAGGACGTGGAGTTGCCGGTGTGGTCCGGCACGGTGCCGGCCAGGATCCTCTTCGAGGCACCCATTCCAGACACCAACGGTGCCATGGGCGCGGGCACCATCGCGGTGCCGGCGTCGGTGCACCGACTCCTCGACTCTCAGTGACGTCGTTGAGCGCACTGCGCGAACAAATCGAGCGGATCGATCCGGTCGACCTGCGCGAGCGGTACTCGATCACTGCGACGCTCGAACTGTTGAGTGATACGCGTGATCCGTTCTCACGGATGGAGATTGGCCACGTCACGGCGTCGGCCTTCGTGGTGTCGTCGCGAGGCGTCATCTTGCACCGTCACCTGCTCCTCGGAATGTGGATCCAACCCGGTGGCCACGTCGACGCGCACGAAAGTCCCGAGTCGGCGGCGTTGCGTGAAACGCTCGAAGAGACTGGTCTCGTCGCGCGACACTTCGATCCCGTCGAACTCTTCCACGTCGACGTCCATCCCGGTCCGAAGGGACATCGCGGTCCGGCCGACCACATGCACTACGACCTACGATTCGCCGTTCTGGCGCCTCCGCTCGACCCGACGCCACCCCCGAACGAGAGCCCCGAGGTGGCATGGTTCGACTTCGACGACGCCCAAACACGGTGCGAGCCGGCGCTCGCACCCGCGGTCGCCAAACTCGCCCGGTGGTATAAAGCGCGCGACGTGCGAGACTGAAAACGTGAGTGAGACCGACGACCTTCGCGCACTCATGGAGGCCGATCGTTGGATCGATCGCGTCAACGCCCAAAAGACCCACCTGCCCGAGATGACCGAACTGGCCGCGCTCGAAGTCGAACTGCGCGCGCAACTGAAGGCCCTCAACGACGCCCAGGCCGCTCTGGCGCCGGTGCGTTCGGCGTACGAAGAGACCCAGCGTGAGGGCGAACGTCTTCGAGCTCGCGCCGAGAGTCTGGACAAAACCCTGGGCAACTCGACCGCGAACGCCCGTGAGTTGGCGGCCTTGCAGACCGAACTCCAGCACGTGCGTGAGTTACTCGAACGAAGCGACGACCAGGAACTCGACTACCTCATGGCCGTGGAGCCACTCGACGAGGCCGTCGCCGCCGTCAAGGCCGCGGCGCAGCCGGCGGTGGCGCGCCGCGGTGAGCTCCAGGCCGCGATCGTGGAACTCCACGCCAGCTTGGACGACGAAATGATCGCCCTGCGCGCCTCGCGGGCCGCCACGGCCGCCGCGCTCGCCCCCGAACTGCTGAAGCGTTACGAGGCGGCCTTCGTCCGCGTCGGTACATCGGGAGCGTCCCAGATCGTCTCGGGCCACTGTGACGGTTGTCGCATCGCCCTGTCGCCCCTCGATCTCGACCGTTGGAAGGGACAGCCGCAAGGATCCTTCATGAACTGTCCCGAGTGCGGACGCCTGCTGCTGCCGTGATCATCCTCATCCGTCACGGACAGACGACGTCCAACGCCGCGCGACTCCTCGTCGGACAGAGTGACCCGGCACTGACCGATCTCGGCGAACGCCAGGCGATGGCGCTGCGCCCGTATCTCGCCAGCGTCGTCGAGGTGTGGACGTCGCCGTTGCAGCGCGCGCGATCGACCGCGGCCCTCGCCCTACCGGAGATTCGCGCGCTCGTGAAGGAGTCCTTTGTCGAGGTCAACTACGGCTCGCTCGACGGACAGCCCCTGAGCCTCGTCACCGAAGAGCAGTGGCGCGCGTTCGAACACGACCACAACACGGCCTTCGGCGACGGCGAGTCGCTCGCGTCGGTCGATCAACGGGTCCACGTGGAACTGGACGCGCTGTTGGTCGACCAGAAGAGCTTGATGCACGACGCGAAGGCTCATCTGGCGATCGTGAGTCACATGTCGCCGATCAAGTCCGCCATGACCTGGGCGCTCGGGGTCTCGGGATCCGTGGCCTGGCGCATGAACCTGAGTAACGGCTCGATGACCACGATCGGCTCGAGGATGTGGACGCCGTCGCTGCTGAACTACAACGTCGTGCCGCCGCTCGAGCCCTAGCTGTCTTGACCACCTAGCGCAGCGCGACGCTGATCGCGGCGAAATGCAGACCGACGCCGATCAACGTGAAGGCGTGAAACAACTCGTGGTAGCCGAAGACCCGGGGTGAGAGTTTCGGTCGTTTCGTGCCGTAAAAGACGGCCCCGACGGAGTAGGCCACGCCACCGCCGACGATGAGGGCGAAGCACAGCGGCCCCCCGCCACGGTAGATCTGGGGCATGACCAGCGCCGCGAACCAGCTCATGACCAAAAAAGGGATCGTATTGGCCCACTTCGGGGCGTTCATCGAGAGCTGACGAATGGTGATCCCGACGAGGGTCGAGATGCCGATGACAATCAAGGTCACGAGGCGAATCGTCCCGTGCATCGTCAGCCCGGCGATCGCGAAGTACGTGCCGGTGATCGCGAGAAAGATCGTCGAATGATCGGCCCGCCGCCAGGCCTGTCGCTGGGACGGCGTCCAATTCACGCGGTGCAAGAGGGCACTGGTCAAGAGCATGGCCCCGACACCGAAGAGGAAGCAGAGGACCCAGCCGACCTGGGACCACGTTCGACAGCGCGCGAACAGGATCGGCGAGCAGGCGAAGAGTACGAAAAACGCGACCAGGTGGAGCCAACCGCGAAGCAGTGGGCGCACCGTTGGGGTGACCGTGCTCGAAGAAGTTACCGAACCACTCACGCTTCAACCCTAGAGCGCTTGAATGTTTCGTCAGTTTCGCGCGCATGAACAACGAAGCCCGCCTGTTCCGCGTATCCAGAACAAGCGGGCCCTCGATGTTTGGCCCCCCCAGCCAATGACACAAAAATATAATCGCGATCGAGCCGCTACTCTGTCACCAGATGCTTGCAAACAAAGGTTTGTGAGCAATTTCACATTAAGGAGTCGCGATGAATCGACGAACGTTGGGTCAGGGCCTGGAAGTCTCCGCACAGGGCCTCGGCTGCATGGGCATGAGCGAGTTCTACGGGGCCGGTGACGACGACGAATCGATCGCCACGATTCACGAAGCGTTGGACGCCGGGGTGGACTTCCTCGACACCGCCGACATGTACGGACCGTTCAAGAACGAAGTGCTCGTCGGACGAGCCATCGAGGGGCGTCGTGACGACGTCGTGCTGGCCACGAAGTTCGGCAACCAGCGAGCCGATGACGGCTCCTTCATCCGCATCAACGGCACCCCGGCGTACGTGGTCGAAGCGTGCGACGCCTCACTTCGTCGTCTCGGCGTCGACGTGATCGACCTCTACTACCAGCACCGCGTCGATCGCACGGTCCCCATCGAAGAGACCTGGGGCGCGATGAAGGGCCTGGTCGAGGCGGGCAAGGTCCGTCACCTCGGGATCTCCGAAGCCTCCTCGGCCACGATCGAACGCGCCCACGCGGTCCACCCGGTGAGCGCGTTGCAGAGTGAGTACTCGTTGTGGAGTCGCGACCCTGAAGACGGCGTCCTCGACACCTGTCGTCGACTCGGCGTTGGTTTCGTCGCCTACAGCCCGCTCGGTCGGGGCTTTTTAACCAACGAAGTGAGCAATCGAGAGGGAACCAGTGAGGGGGATTTTCGCAAGCACCAGCCACGTTTCTCGGGCGACGCCTACGAACAGAACCTGGCGCTCTTGGCGAACCTCGAGGCGATCGCCGAGTCCAAGGGCGCGACCGTGGCGCAACTGGCCCTGGCGTGGGTGCTCTCGCGCGGCGCCGACGTCGTGCCGATCCCCGGTACGAAGCGCCGCAAGTGGCTGCGCGAGAACATCGCCGCCGACGAGATCGTCTTGAGCGACGCCGACGTCGCCGCACTGGAATCGGCGATTCCGCGCGACGCGGTCGCCGGTGAGCGCTACGTCGCGGCCGGCATGAAGAACGTCAACGCCTGATCTCGATCAGCGCGCCGTCACGCAGTTCCAGGACCACGTCACTCCACGCCATCACCTGGGGATCGTGCGTCGCGACGATGACCGTGGCGCCGGTCGAAGCGAGGAGCGACAGTACGGCGGCGGTCTCGACTGCACCGAGTCCGCTCGTGGGTTCATCGAGTAGGTAGAGCAGCGGACTCGTGGCCATCGCGCGCACGACACCGACCCGGGCGCGCTCACCGCGAGAGAGGTCGTCCCATCGCGTCGTGGTGTCGCTCGCGATGCCGAGCACCGCGAGGTCCTCGTGCGTGGCGCGCGTCGGCGCGCGCCCGAGATTCACGACGTCGACGGCGAATCCGCGCGTGAGACCCGGCTCGCTCGCGACGTAGGCGACTTGGCGACGCAGTTCACGTTCATCGATCTCCGTCACGGCCACGTCACCAATCGTGATAGTGCCCGCGGCCACGTCGTCGAGCGCGGCGATCGCTCGCAACAGTGTTGACTTTCCAACGCCGGAAGGGCCGGTGAGGCCGATCTTCGCTCCGGAGGTGACGACGAGGGACGCGTCGGAGACCAACGTCTCGCTCGCCTCTTCAATCGTGACGTGTTCGAGGCGGACCGTCGAATCCGCGGGCCACGGCGCGACGCCGTGATGGCGTGTGTCGTCGAGCTCTTCCAAGCGCTCGGCCGCGGCGTTGACGGCGACCGCGGTGTCGAGCGCGTCTCGAACGACGTTGAGCGACTCAGAGGTTGCGAGGGCGAGCAGGGCCGCGACGACGATCCAAAGCGGAGCACTGTGCGGTCGCACCACCAGCGCGCCCAGTGCGAGAGCGGTCATGGCCGGAGCGACCGCGTTCGAGAGACCGCGTTGGTTCGACAGCGCACGCTCGGCTCGGCGCAGCCGTTCGACCGACTCGACGGCGCGCGCCCGCGCGAAGTCGACTCGACCGAGCAGGACCAGTGCTGGCGTGGTGGCGCTGAGTTCGATGAGTTGTGCCCGGTACGTCGCGCGGGCCCCTCGAAGCGCGCGGTCGCGGCGCAGCAACGGACCGACGTTGGCCAGCAGCGCCGCGACACCGAGCAGTTGGACCGCGAGCAGGTCGCCGGCGTACGACCACCACTTCCCGTGCGGCGCCATGAGACCGATGACGAGGTCGCTCGTCAGCATCACCACGCCTGAGGTGACGAGCGGGATCACGCATCGAAGCCACAGGTCTTGGAGTTCGTCGGTGTCGCGAAGGGATCGTTCGAGCAGGTCGCCCGCGGCGTACGAGCGCCACCGCGAGAAACTGAAGGCGCCCACGGTCAGGACCAACCAGCGCCGCCAGCGCGAGACGGCGGCGAAACCCAAGCGATGGGCGCTGAGGCGTTCGATGAAGCGAAGCGGCGAGCGAAGGAAGGCGAACAGTTCGATCACGATCAACGCTCCGAGGACCGTGCGAAGTCCCGGACGCGTCGCGCTCTCCACGAGCAGACCGACCGCGCCGACGAGCAGCGCGACGTTCACCAGTGAGGCGACGACACCGGCGACCACTGCGCGCAGGAGCGTGGCGCGAGGCGGCTGGGCCCGGCGCAGCCAACGACGCAGTCGGCGCACGTCGTCCCTCACGGCGTCAAGTCAATCCGGTAGGTGACGTCGGCCAAGAGCGGCGTGTCGACCGTCGCCTCGACGATACCGAGCGACGGGCGCGCGCTGAGGACCGCGCGCACCCGACGACGTCCCGCTTCGTCGAGGACGCCGGCCACGTCGTCGATGAACAACAGGTCACACTGGGCGAGCAGCGCTCGGGCCAGCACGAGTCGGACCTTCTCTCCCGTACTGATTCCCTTGCCGTCGGCGAGGAGCGCGGTGTCGAGGTTCTCGAAACGTGGCCCGAGTCCCAACGACGAGAGGCACGAGTGCACGTCACCGTCGGGTATCGGCTGTGCCAGCGTGAGGTTGTCACGCAGCGATCCTGAGAACAATGAACTCTCGACACTGACGTGCCCGGTGCGCACGTCGGCGCGCGCAACGGTGCCGCTCTGCGGTGCACGCCAACCGAGCATCGTGTCGAGGAGTGTCGTCTTGCCCGAGCCCGACGGTCCAGTGACCAGCAGCGACTGACCCGGGTCCAGGTTGACGTTCATGGGTCGATCGCTCGCCGCGGTGACTACCTCGGTGGCGAGGAGCAGTTCTGTCGACCGGGCACCGGGCAATGGCACGGTGGTGTCCAACAACAGCAGCGAGCGTGCGGAGTCCTCGCGTCGATGGAACTCGACGCCGTAGCGCCGAACGTTCGTGAAGATCTCGCTCGTGACCAGTACGGCGATGAGGGCGTGCTCGAGTGTGATCCGACCGCCCAGGAGAGCGAAGCCGACGACCATCGCGACGAGGCCGATGCTCACACCGCTCAAGAACTCGGTGACGAGCGAGGACTCGAGCGCGACTCGTATCGCGCGTATCGCGATTGAGTGCTCGGAGTCCGAGATCGCCGCGATCTCGTTGGCGCCGTACTCAACGGCGCCCAGGGCGCGCAGTTCGGTCGTGTGGTGGAGCAGCTCGAGTTGGCGGCGTTCGAGGACACTGCGACGCTGCTGGTAGTCGAGCGCGGTCGCCTCGCTCCGCTGGCCGGCGCGGCGGTAGAGCGGTATCGCGGCAACCAACAGGGCGACCGTGATCAACGTCGCCAGCCAACCGCCGGACCAGAAGAGTACGGCGAGGCCCGCGAGGGCGACGACGGCGCTCGTCTCGAGCAGGTCGAGCATCGGTCGATCCGACGCCTGTTCGATGGCGAGTGCGAGGTCGCCGCGACCTCGCTCGCCCTCGGGTTGGGGCATCGTGAAGTGCTCGACGAGCGTGGCCCGCCAGCGCGCACGCAACGATGCAGCGGCGTGAACGCTCCACTGCGTGATCAACGTCGACGACGCCCACCGCAGACCAAGGACGCCGAGGAGCAGCCATATCCCCGACGGCGCACGACCTTCAGCGAGGTAACTGAGTCCAATGGCGAGGAACACGGCGCACGCGAGAGCGAGCGCGGTGTTGAGCACTCCCAGCAATCGGGCGCTGGACTGGTACGAGGCCTCGCGGACGGGTACTGGTGTCACCGAGGTCACCGACCAATGCTAATGAGTGCGCGAAAACCTACAGAGGGTCGTCGCGGTGCGCCAACGTCTTCGCCGGACCGTTGAGCCAGTCGCGTAGCGCCTTGGTCGCGAGACAGTCGTCTTCGTTGTAGTCGAGAATGCGCTGACGCGAGGTCGCCGCCTCGTCGTTGCCGCCGCGCGTCGCCACTTCGTACCAGAGCATCGATGCCTCACCGCTCGGATTCACGTCGCGCCACTGAAAGCCGGCCGACGCCGCCAGCTGCTTCAGACCCAGCTGGCCCTCGGTCTGGATCTGTTCTTTGGCGAGGTCGTGGAGGTCGATCCAGGCCGGCGGCGACGATCCGGCGGAAGGCCTCGAGGTCCTCGACGCTCGGACCGTCGTCGACCGGTGTGGCGACGGCGCGGTTCATGGCGCCGTCCTCGGCCTGGGCCCAGAAGCAGTACGCCGCGAAGGTTCGACCGTCCGTCGCGCAGCGTCGTCGCAGTTCGCTCAGCCACGACCAGAACGTCGCGAAGTTGCGCGCTTCGGCTTCGATCGTCAGTTCGTCCCACTCGACGAACGCGTAGTAACCCGCGACGATCCCATCGACGGGTGTGTTCAACGTCACGTTCGCCCCCCAGAGATACGTCGCGTCGTCGTAACTCTCCATGTCGACGTCGACTTCGACGTCGGCGGTCGGACAGCCCATGAGCGACGGGTCGAGCGTTCGAAGGGCACTGTGACGAACGTGGGAACGGGCTCGATAGATGAGTTCATCGAGGCGGTCGAATTTTCGTCCGAGCCGGTCCTCTACGGTGAGTGTCGAACCGGGGACTACGGCCTTGGCGCGCGCCGCCATCGACCGGACGGGGTCGAGCCGGGCGAGCTGGCTCCGCGTCTGGATGCCGTTGTCGCGTAGCGCGAACTGTTGATCCAGTGACGAGAAGCGCGTCAGCGAAACGTCGTCAATCGCCTCGAGTTCGCCCTGGCAGTGTTCGGAGAACTCACAGGTCAGACACTCACGGTGCCAGTAGGGCGACGTCGGGAACTCCCCGCCGAGGTCGAACCATTCATCGAGCGCTTCGAGCGCCTCGACACGTTCGCGGTAGTACCCGTCGTAGGCCTTCAGATTGCTGCGCGGATAGCTCGCACTGGCGAGGTCGAGCCACCACAACCGCAGGTTGCGATCGATCAGTGCACCTCGCGTTGACGGGTCCGCGGCACCAAAGGTCTGGAGGATGCGCGTGGCACCGTCGAGGAGCAATACGTCACGGCGAACGGTGGCCGTGGAACGAAGTCCGAGCCCGTCGCGCACGACGACGTCGTTGGGCACGAGTCGCTCGAGCGAACCTTCGTGCAGATGGCGGGTCGAGGCCGCTTCCGTCACCTCGTGATTCTTGATCACCAGGGGTGCGTACGTGAAGCGCTCGTCGACGCGCCCGACCCGCACGAACGCCTGGGACCGGACCGATCGGCGAGCCGCGACGTCAGCCACGCGGGCGTCGAGGATCAGTTCGACGCCCTGTGCCATGAGCTCTTCGGTGTGGTGATGTCCGCTCGCTGTGACCGCGTCGGGATGCAGTTCCACCAAACGCGTGACGACCTCGCGGCGATGCTGATCGGCTTCGTCGCGGCGCCGAGCGATCTCGGGCGTGACCGGCGTGCGCTTCGCGTAGGTCGGCTCCGCACGGGACAGGGTGATTCGGTGGACGCAGGCGTCGATCTCGGCGCCGCGAAGGGGGGATGTCACCATGCTCTAGAAATCCTACGACGGGCTGGGCTTCTCGTTCCGCCAGGAGCTCCAGAGGGACGCGTACTCACCGTTAAGCGCCACCAGTTCGTCGTGTGTACCCAACTCGGCGATCTTGCCGTCGATGACGACGCAGACCCGGTCGGCGTCGTGGGCCGTGTGCAGTCGGTGCGCGATCGCGACGACTGTTCGCCCACGCAGAACGGCGACCAATGAACGTTCCAGATGACGTGCCGCTCGCGGATCCAACATCGCCGTGGCCTCGTCGAGGACGAGGGTGTGGGGGTCGCTCAAGACGAGTCGCGCGAGCGCCACCTGCTGGGCCTGAGCGGGCGACACCTGGTATCCGGTGGTGCCGAGTTCCGTGAGAATCCCTTCGGGCAGGGCTTCGACCCACTCGAGTGCATCGACGGCGTCGAGGGCTTGGATGATTTCGTCGTCGGTCGCTTCGGGCTTGGCGAGAGCCAGATTCTCGCGGACCGTTCCGATGAAGATGTGGTGCTCTTGGGTGACGAGAGCCACGTGTCGTCGCAACATCGACAGCGGCATGTCCGCCAGCGCCACGTCGCCCACCATCACCGAACCGCTACGCGGCGCGTCGATGCCGGCGAGTAGGCGGCCAATGGTGGACTTGCCGGCACCTGAGGGGCCGACGATGGCCAGTCGTTCACCCGGGCGAATCGTGAGTGAGAGTCCGTTCAACACGTCAAAGCCCGGCCGGTAGGCGTAGCGGACGTCGTTCATGGTGATGGTCTCGTTGGCCGGTTCCACACCTTCGGTCGGGCGGTCATCGCGTACGACCGACACGCCCACCAGTCGGGCCAAGGACGTCTGGCCGATCTGGAGCTCGTCGAGCCACGAGACGATCCGGTCGATCGGGTCGTTGATCTGCACGACATAGAGCGTGACCGTGGTGGCGGCGCCGATGGTGATGTCGTGATGGAGCGCCAGCCACCCACTCCAGGCGAGCGTGGTGGCGACCGCGAGTGCGAAGGCGCTTTCGACCATGGGAAACCAGACCAAGCGCATCAAGAGTGTGTACATCTCGGAGTAGAACGACTCGCGAATGTTGCCCTCGATGCGCTCTCCCTGGCGCTTGCCGAGTCGATGCGCATCGACCGTGCGCGCACCTTCGGCGGTCTCAGAGACCGAACCCGACATCGTCGCGTAGCTCATGCGCTCTCGTCGGTAGCCGGGCGTGGCGTAGTGCAAGTAGTAGCGCGTTGAGAAGAACAGGATTGGCATCGAGACCAAACTGGCGACGGCCGCCAAGGGACTGACGACGGTCATCGCGATGAGTGTCAACACGGCCTGGACGATGGCCACGAGCCATTCGGGCATGGCGAAGCGCACGGTGCGTGACAACGCTTCGATGTCGTTGGTCGTTCGACTCAAGAGGTCGCCGGTGCCCGCGCGCTCCACTTCGGCCAACGGCAGGCCGAGCACGCTCTCGAGGAACTCCTCGCGCAGCTGCGCGAAGACGGTCTCGCCCAAGAGGTAACTGCGACGTCGCGCGAGGAACGAGAGCCCGGCGCCGAGGATCGACGAGATGAACAGGATCGACACGTAGAGCGTGATGCGATGGGCCGTCAGCTGGTGATCGGCCGCGAAGTTCGTGATCTCACCGATGATGTATGCCGGTATGAGCGCCATGAAGGCCGCGAGGGCGTAGATCGACAGCATCCGCACCAACTGCGAACGGTGGTGGCGGATGAGTCGCTTGGCGTAGGTCCGCACGGTGGCGGTGTCGGCGACGGGAAGTTGCATCAGGCGTCCTCGCGCAACACGATCTGGCGATAGGCGGAGGACGTCGCGAGCAGTTCAGCGTGCGTGCCGTGCTCGACGGCGCGTCCGTCCACGACGACGTAGACCATGTCCATCTTCTCCAACAGCAAAGGACTGGTCGTCGCGACCAGTGTCGTGTGTGCGCCGCGAACCTCGCGCAGGCGCGCCGCGATCCGCCCCTCGGTGTGGGTGTCGACCGCGGACGTCGGCTCGACGAGAATGAGCACCTCGGCGTTGGTGAGTATGGCGCGAGCCAGGCTCAGTCGTTGGCGCTGTCCACCGGAGAAACTCCGGCCTCGCTCTTCGACCAGGGTGTCGAGACCGTCTTCCAACGCGTCGAGGATGTCCAGTGAGCTGGTGGCCTCCAACGCCGGCATGATGTTGCCGTCCGAGACGTCGCCGTGCGGGACAAGTTCGTAGCGCAACTCTCCGGAGAAGAGTCGCGGTTCGATCTCACTCACCACGATGTTGCGACGAGTGTCGGCGACCGAGAACAGGCCCAGTGGTGTCGCGTTGATCGTGACGCCGGTGACGTCAGGCACGAAGCGGCCGAGTCGATCGGCGAGCAGCGACGCCTCCGCCGGCGTTTCGGTGACGAAGGCGACGAGTTGGCCGCGATGAAGCGAGACGCCACTGACGCGGTCGGCGATGGAATCGATGCGGGCGGGCCAGAGCAGGGGAGCGTCCGGTTCGACAACCGACGGCTCGATGTTCAAGATGCGAAGAACGCGTCCGGCGCCGACGTAGGCGCGCGTCGTGGCGATCACGTAATCGACCGCCGTGCGAAGCGGTGTCGTGAGGAACGTCGCGTAGCCAAAAAACGCGACGAGCTGTCCCGGCGCCAGGGTCCCGTGCATCACGTCTTGGGCACCGAGGTAGGTCACGATGCCGGTCAGGATCGCTGGCAGCAACACCTGGCCCGATTCCAGACCGGCCTGGGGCGACGCGATGCGATTGCCCGCGAGTCGCACGATGTTGCTCTGTCGTTTGTAGTTGTCGAGGAAGACCTCCTCACCGCCCACGCCGCGCAGGATGCGCAGTCCGGCGACCGTGTCGGAGCCGAGTGCGGCGAGGCGGCCGGCCGCTTCGCGCTGGGCGGCCTGGGTCGCGTGCAGGGGCCGCATCAACGGCGTCGTGAGTGACGCCAGAATCGGCACACCGATCAGGACGATGAGGCCGAGTTCGACCGACGACGAGAGGAGGATGATCGAGACCACGACCCAGGCGGCGATCGCGCCCATGAATCGCGCTAGGACGTCGTAGGCGCCGCCGATGCGCATGGCGTCCGAAGCGACGGTGTTGACCACGTCACCGGAGGGGATCTCGTCGGTCACGGCGGTGCCGGTCCTGGCGACGTGGTGGCCGATGACCTGGACGGTCTTGTAAGAGGCGTTCATCCAGTTGGTCACGGCCAGCTGGTGCCGCAGTGCGCCGCAGATCGCCTGGAAGAGTCCGAGCGCCATGACGACACCGACCCACAAGAACAACTCACCCGTGTTCTTGTCGATGACGCCGTGGTCGATGGCGGCGCCGACGGCCGCCCAGATAAGTGCCTGGCTCACCATCCACCCGATGCCGAAGAGGGCGTTGAAGGTCAAGGTGATCTTCTGTTGCGAGGCGATCCAGATCAGATAGCGCAGCGGCGAACGCGTGTCGGGCGTGCCGGGTCTCGCGGTCGGCAGTTCCCGGTAAGGCAGGTGTAACACGGTTCGACTTTCGTAAAGGGGGTTGGACGGTGAGTCGACCTATAAGCGGGGTTCTGTCCACCTTCCTTGCGGAAGGATGGGCGGCCATCCATCTCAGCGATCTACCTCGGGAGTGCCTTGTTTCCAAGGCATGCGGGCCACGCGCTCCCACGTTTGATCTTGCTCCGGGTGGGGTTTACCAAGCCACTGTGATCACTCACAATGCTGGTGCGCTCTTACCGCACCGTTTCACCCTTACCTGTGCTCGGTTGCCCGAGCCATCGGCGGTCTGTTTTCTGTGGCACTGTCCTGCACGTCACCGCGACTCACATTTCGCGAGCACCTTGCCCTGTGGAGCCCCGACTTTCCTCACCGCCTGTCGCCAAGCGGTGCGGCCACCCAGCCGACTCACCATCCAGGACAATTCTGTCACACACCCGTTGGACCGACAAGAGTCGTAAACATGTTGTAACCGACAGATAACCTCGCCACGTGGATGAAGAAGTACGAGAACCAGATGAGGTCTTGGAGGTCGGCGCCTTCTACCAACTGCTGACCGCGCAGTTGGAGTCTGCCTTTGGCCGTCGTCACCCGCACTGGGTACGCGGCGAGATCGCCAAGGTCTACGAGAAGGGTCACGTCTACGTCGACCTGGTGGACGCGGGATCGGCCTCTTCGGACACCAAACGACCGGTGCTGAACGCACACTGCTGGGCGACGCCGTGGGCGCCGCTGAAGAAGAAGCTCGCCGCCGAGGGCGTGACGCTCTCGGCTGGTCTGATCGTCAACTTCTACGGCTACGTCGACGTCTACGCGCCCCAAGGAAGGATCGGCTTCACCATCCTCCAGATCGACGTGCAGGGACTGCTCGGTGACGTGGCACGACGACGCGCCGAACTCATCGCGCGCCTCAGCGTCGAGGGACTCCTGGCGACCAACAAGAACGTGGCGATCTCACCGGTGCCGCTTCGCGTGGGCCTCGTAGCGAGTCCCGGCACCGAGGGGTACAGCGACTTCACGGGACAGTTGCTCAACTCCGGCTACGGCTTCGAGATCGTGCTCGTGAAGAGCGCCGTGCAGGGCGAAGGCGCACCGGGCCAAATTGTCGCGGCGATCGAAGCGCTCGACCTCCATGGCGTCGACATCATCTGCGTCGTGCGCGGTGGCGGTTCCAAGGGCGACCTCGCGTGCTTCGACGACGAACGCGTGGCGCGCGCGATCGCGGCGTGCGCGACACCGGTCTTCACCGGTATCGGTCACACCGGCGACGAGTCGGTCGCCGACCTCGTCGCGCACACCCGAGCGATCACCCCGACCAAGCTCGGCGAGGAGATCGCCGCCATCGTCGACGGTTGGCACGCCCGTCACGTTCGAGTACCCGCCCAGCGAGTCCTCGACGCGACGACGGCGATCCTCGATGAGGCGACCGAGTACGCGGCCGAGCGTCGGCGCACCATGATCTTCGCGGTTCGTGATCGCCTCCGCGCCGAGCAGCGCCACCTCGCCAGTACGCGTGGCGCACTGTTGATGCACAGTCGCCACCTCCTCAATACCGGCGCGCAGATGCTGAGCAGCCACCGAGCGCTCCTCTCGGCCTACGACCCGAAGCGACGACTCGCCCAGGGTTGGTCGATCGTCACGAACCGAGACGGTCGGGCCGTGACGTCCTTGGACGACGTCAGCCTCGGCGATAGCGTGTCGGTCCTCGTGAGCGACGGGTCGTTTGAATCTACTGTGAATGCAAAGACTGGAGCACTGCCATGAGTACTGTCGGCGACTGGAACGACGCGGCCAAGGAACTCGACGCGATCGTCGCATCCTTCGACGAGGGCGAGGTCTCGGTCGACGAACTCTTCGTGAAGCTCGAACGGGCGACGGCGATCATCGAAACGCTGGAGGCCCGACTCGACGCCACGAAGGCGAAGGTCGACGAACTAGCGCCGCGACTGTCGAGGGTCTTAGAGAGCGAATGACCGATCGTTTCTACTTCCGCCAGCTCTTGAGCGGTTTGGACTTCGCCCTCGACGATCCCGTCGCCGAGCAGATGGTCAACTTCGCCTACGCCTTCGGGGACCGCGAAACCGGTGACGCCGTCTTAGTGGACCCGGCCTATAGGCCCTCGGAACTGGTCGACCTCGTCGAATCCGACGGCATGGTCGTGAGCGCGGTCTTCGCGACTCATTATCACCCCGATCACGTGGGCGGAAATCTTGGCGGTCGCGCGCAGATCGACGGCATCACCGAACTGCTGGAGAGGATCGACGTCCCGATCCACGTCCAGGGCGACGAAGTCGAGTGGGTCACGCGGGTCACCGGGGTCGGCGAGGACTCGCTCGTCGCTCACGAGCCCGGCGACGTCGTCGCCGTCGGCGACTTCGAGGTCGCCCTGATCCACACCCCGGGCCACACACCGGGCAGTCAGTGTCTGTTGGTGAACGGACGACTGATAAGTGGTGACACGTTGTTCCTCGACGGCTGTGGTCGCACGGACTTGCCGGGTTCAGACCCGAACGAGATGTATCGCACGCTGACCCAGCGACTGTCGAACATCGCGGATGACACCGTGCTCTTCCCGGGTCATCTGTATTCGGCCGATCCGAGCGCGCCGATGGGTGACGTGCGCCGACACAATCGCGCGCTGGTCCCGGCGACTGCCGAGCAGTGGCTCGCGATGTTCGCCTGATGGCGCTGCAGAGCACTGACCACGTCGTAATCGTCGGGGCGGGGTTCGGGGGATGGCGTCTGGTCGAGGCCCTTCGACGAGAGGGCTTCCTCGGCGCGATCACGCTGCTCGGCGAGGAGATCTACGCCCCCTATGACCGCCCGCCGCTGTCCAAGCAAGTGCTCGTCGGCAAATGGGACGTCGAGCGTGCCACGCTCGCGACGCCCGAAAAGGTGGCGGAGCACGAGGTGAGCTTGCGCCTCGGCGTTCGCGCGGTCGGCCTCGATATTGAAGCGAACGAAGTGCACCTGGAGAACGGTTCGTCACTCTCGGGCACGCACATCGTCATCGCGACCGGCACGCGCGCCCGGCGACTCCCGTTCAGCGCCGACGCCGACATCCTCACCCTTCGCAACCGTGCCGATGAACTGCGCATGCGCGAGGAACTGGGTCCTCTCGATGAAGGCAGCGTGATCGCCGTGATCGGTGGTGGTTTCGTCGGCGCCGAGGTCGCCACGCAACTGAAGAGTCGCGGATTCGTCCCGATCGTGCTCGAAGCCCTCGCCCGCCCACTCCTCACCATCCTCGGGTCCGACGTCTCCTCGTTGCTCGAACGGCTCGCAGGCGACGTCGACATCGAACTTCGGACGAGCCAGCGCATCAGCGACGTCGAACGCGACGCCGAAGGGTTCGAGGTCCGAATCGACGGCGCGGACGACCTTCGCGCGGATCACGTCGTCGTCGCGGTCGGCGCCCTGCCGAACGTCGAGTGGCTGAAAGGCTCCGGGCTCACCGTGGACAACGGCGTGGTGGTCGATGAGAACCTCCTCGCGCGCGAACACATCGCCGCGATCGGCGACGTCGCGCGTTTCAGTTGGCCCAATGTCATGGGTGAAGAACTGGTGCGCGTCGAACACTGGGAGATCGCGAACGTCCACGCGAACTCCCTGGCGCACTACTGGATGACCGGTGAGGACAGCGGCGCGTTGATGGTGCCCTACTTCTGGTCCGATCAGTACGCCAAGAAGATCCAGATGCTCGGTCACCCGCATCCCGACGATGACGTCATGCTCGTGCACGGCAGCGCGGACGAGGGGAAGTGGCTCGCCCTGTACTCGCGTGACGGCGTCGTGACCGGCATGGTGACGCTCTCCCAGCCGCGTGCCCTCATGTTGACCAAGCACCTGCTGGAATCACCGTCGACACTCGAAAAGGCGCTGCACGACGCGCCGTGGGCGGGCTAGAACTCGACCGCGCTCAGTTCCGGGATCGTCTTTTCGACTCGGCTCACGAGGACGGCCCACTCGTCGCGGCGACGTGCCCGTTCTTCGTTCGAAAGTGATGGCGCGACGACGAGCGACGGCGACCACAGTGCCTCGACGTCCTCGATCGATAGTGACCGGTGGGCGACCAGCGCCATGAGCCCGGCGCCTCGGGTGGTGGCCTCACGTTCCGCCGATACCGCCACGTGCAGTCCCGTGAAGTCGGCGAGGCACTGCATCAAGAATCGGTTGGCGCTCATGCCACCGTCGACGCGCACCTCGTCGAGCGCCTGGCCGGTCTCTCGTTGCGCGGCGTCAACGAGGTCGGCACCACGCTGGGCGATGCCTTCGAGCACCGCGCGGACCATATGCGCCTTCGTCGTTCCGCGGGTGATGCCGAAGAAGCCGCCGCGCGCTCCGAAGTCCCACTGCGGCGTGCCGAGTCCCGAGAGCGCCGGTACGAAGCTCACACCGTCGCTCGATGCCACTGACTCGGCGAGGGACTCGGTCTCCTCGGCGTCGCCGATGAGCCCAAGGTCGTCGCGGAGCCACTCGATGCACGCGCCGGCCGAGAGTACGATGCCCTCGATTCCCCACACCAGTTGGTGGTTGTGACTGCGAGCGACCACGGGAAAACAACCCGACGCAAAACGCGTCATTCGGTCCGGTCCGTCACTCCCACGGACCATGTCGAGCATCGCACCGGTGCCGAAGGTGATCTTCGCGCCGCGGTTGACACAGGAGAGACCGAACAGTGACGCCGATTGGTCGCCCACGAGCGCCGTGATCATCGGGGCACCCGGCAGCGCCGTAGCGCGACCGAAGCTCCCCATGGTGTCGACGATCGTGGGCATCATCGCGGGATCGATCCCGAGGACGCTCAGCGCGTGCTGGTCCCACTCCTCGACGCCGAGCGCGGCGAGACCATTGATGCCGGCGTTCGAGCGGTCGCTCACGTGGAGCGCGCCGTTACTTAGGTTCCACGCCAACCACGTTTCGATGGTGGCGAATCGAAGATCCTTCGACGCGCGTCCCGAGTGGTTGACGAGCCACCGGACCTTCGTGGCCGACTGATTCGGGGCCAGTCGCAGACCGTCGCCCTGCAAGACCAGGCAGTCGATGACCGTGCGCAGGTCTTGCCACCCGAGGGCGGGACCGACCGGCGTGCCGGTGACCGGGTCGAAGACAATCGTCGTCGCACGTTGGTTCGTGATGCCGACGACGTCGGCCCCCCCGGCGTCATCCAACGTGCGCGTCGCGAGCTCGAGCGCGAGTTGAGCGATCTCGACGGCGTCGAGTTCCACTTCGCCGGGATTGGGTGTCGTCAGACGCAGTCGCTGTCGGTGTTCATGGGTGACGTCGCCGTCGGTGCCGACGATCGCCGTGCGGATCGAGGTCGTGCCGACGTCGATGGCGAGCGCGCTCACCACGGCGCACCGCCGATGCCGAGGACCCCGGGATTCATGATGTCGTCGGGATCCAAGAGTCGCTTCACGTCCTGGAGAACACCGAACGCGCCGCCTAGCGCCTCGGGAACGAATCGGGCTCGATTGCGTCCGACCCCGTGATGATGGCTCAACGCTCCACCGTGAGCGAGTACCTCTTCGGTGACGCACGTCCACGCCCGCCGATAGAAGTCGGTCACGTCCTCGTCCGGTCGAGCGGCGAACGTGAAGTAGAGGCACGCACCGTCCAGATAGGCGTGCGATTGGTGCACCGATGCGACGGTGATCGCCGGCATCTGGCCAAGCGCGTCGATGACCGCGCGACGCATCGATGGCAGCGTCGACCACATGCCTGCGACCTCGATCGTGTCGACGACGTAGCCACGTTCCCACAGTGGCGCCAAGGCGCCGACGTCGTTTCGATGCTCGAGCCACGTCGCGACCAGTGACTCGTCGCACTCCGTTGCCGAGACGCACTCCTCGGCGACGATATTCATGGTCGCTTCGACGAGCAGTGGATCACCTTCGTCGAGGACGATCAATACGCACGACTCGACTCCAAAAGACCGCTTCGACTCCGTCTCGTCATAGAGGCGCAGCACGGCCGGACGTGCGTCGCGCTGCATGATCAGTCGACAGGTGTCAAGACCCGCGTCGAAGTCCGTGAAGGCGTAGGCCGCGCGTTGTTCGCTCTTGGGCGTGGGGTGCAGCACGAGGGTCGCACGTGTGATCACGCCGAGCGTTCCCTCGGATCCGATGAAGAGTTGCATGAGGTCTGGTCCCACGGCCTGTCGCGGCGCACGACCGCCGAGCTCGATCACGTCGCCGCTGGCGAGCACGACGGTCAGTGCGCGCACGATGTCCTCGATCTTGCCGTAGCGGTTGGAGTATTGACCGGCCCCGCGACAGGCAATCCATCCGCCGACGGTCGCCAGCTCGAAGGACTGCGGGAAGTGGCCGACCGTGAAGCCTTCGACGGCGACGGCGCGTTCGAGTTCGGGGCCGAAGACGCCGGCCTCGACGCTCACGGTTCCCGACTTCACGTCGATGTCGAGCACGCGGTCGAGCCCCGTGAGATCGAGCGCAATGGCGCCTTCGGGAGCGACCGCTCCGCCGACCACGCTCGAACGTCCGCCCTGGGCCGTGACCGCGACACCATGCCTCGAGGCAATCGTGAGCACCCGGCTCACGTCCTCACTCGACGTCGGTCGCACGAC
This sequence comes from uncultured Acidimicrobiaceae bacterium, assembly GCA_963804325.1. Lineage (GTDB taxonomy): Bacteria > Actinomycetota > Acidimicrobiia > Acidimicrobiales > RAAP-2 > RAAP-2. The sequence continues at coordinate 349,974 of CAWDPT010000009.1, read as the reverse complement.
GACGCCGGGCCATCGCGGGACGCGGCCCCGAGCGACGTCGGGGATCGTGAGCGGCCACCAATCACGACCGTGATCGGCCCGTGCCGCCGTAGCGGTGTCGAAGGCGACCCCGGCGTCTCGGAGATCCTCGAGCAGCGCCTCGGTCGCGAGCGTCGTGGGGGAGTCGACGAGCGACCCCGCCGGATAGTCATTCGGCATCGACGCTCGGGTCACCGTTGAACTCTACAAAGTCAGACCGGCGCTACCGAACTCGTTTCGTACCAGTGATTCGTATTCGGCGAGTTCGCGCCGTACGTCGGCCTCGCCCCATCCCAATTCATCGGCGACGAGGGCGGCGACGAGCGGCGCACCCCGCAAGGTGGCGCGCGCATCGTGCAGGTGGGACCGCGTGCGCCGCGTGAGTAGGTCGGTGAGGGACGTGGCCATTTCGAAGCGGGCGGCGAAGAGGAATTCGGCCGCGACATAGGGCTGGCCATTGATGGGGATCTCGCCCAGTTCATCGTTGGTCGCGATCATCTCGAGGATGATCGTCGCCTCGTCGCCGAATCGTCGATAGAGGCTGCTCTCTCGCTCCGTGGTCGGTCGCCACGGCCCCGCGCCGTGGAGTCGCAGATTCTTCGTGCGCGTGGACTTGAGACCGTCGAGGTAGGGACGCAGGGCGTCGACCGTGTCTTCGGCCATCTGTCGGTACGTCGTCCACTTGCCGCCGGTGATGTGCACGACGCCGTCGTGCGAGTCAGTGACCTGGTGTCGGCGCGAGAGGTCGGAGGTGCGTTCCTTCACCGCCTTACCCGCGACGGGAGCGAGCAGTGGTCGCAGACCGGCCCAGAGCCCCGTGATGTCGCTCGTCGTGAGGTTCGATGACGTGGACGCGTTGACGGCCGCCAAGAGATACTCGACGTCCTCGGGAGTGCATCGCGGATCATCGAGTGATCCGACGTAGGTGGTGTCGGTCGTGCCGATGTAGGTGAAGTCAGCGCCCTCGAAGGGTACGACGAAGATACTTCGTCGATCGCCCGGGACGCTGAAGACGGCGGCCACGTCGGCCGGTAGTCGTTCGCGCGCGACGCTGATGTGGATTCCCTTGGCAGGAGTGATCCGGTGCGATGTTTGGTGCTCGGCGATCGTGAACAGGTCGTCGGCCCAGACGCCCGTGGCGTTGACGACGGTCTTCGTGGTGATGGTGAGCGTCGTGTCGGCGAGGACGTCATCGACGACGACGGCGTTCGCTCGACCCGAGCCGTCGTGGAGGATGTCGACACAGCGTGCATAGTTCGCGACGTCGACGTCGAAGTCGAGTGCCGCGGTCTTGGCGATCGCGAGAGCGACGCGCGCGTCGTCGCCTCGAGCGTCGTAGTAGAGGAAGCCGGCGACGAGGCGATCGACGTTGAGTGTCGGTAGATGGGCGAGTGCCTCATCACGCGTGATCTTGCGATGGCGCTGTCCGATTCGCCACGCGCCGCTGAGTTCGTAGACGCGAAGAGCCGTCGAGTAGCCCTTCACCAGCGCCTTCGACACGACGCCGTCGCGACCGAAGAGGGGTACGAGGAAAGGGAGTGGGCGGACGAGGAACGGCGCGTTCTCGAGGAGTCGTTGACGTTCGCGCAGGTTCTCGTAGACCAGTCGAAACTCGCGTTGCTGTAAGTAGCGCAGTCCGCCGTGGACCATCTTGGACGATTTCGAACTCGTGCCCGACGCGATGTCACCGCTGTCGATGAGCGCCACGCGAAGGCCGCGCGAGGCCGCGTCGAGCGCCACACCCGCTCCGGTCATGCCGGCGCCGATGACGACGAGGTCGTAGGCCGAGTGGGCCATCGATTCGAGCGCGCGCTCGCGTTGGAAAGTGGCCACGGATCAATGCTGGCACAGGCTCGCGAGTACGTTAAGTGGCATGGACTTTCAACTTTCCGACGAACTCCTCGGGCTCCAACAGAGCGTGCGTCGCCTCGCTCAGGAGAAGATCAAACCCCGCGCCCGAGCGATCGATACGACGGGGGAGTACCCCCTGGATCTGTTCGAGGAGTTTCGAAAGGCCGACCTGCTCGGCCTCTGTATTCCCGAGGAGTACGGCGGTTCGGGTGCCGGCATCATGGGACTCGCGCTCACGATTGAAGAGGTGACGAAGTACTCCAACGTGCTCGGCCTGATGTTGCTGCTGACCCGACTGCCCACGGGACCGATAATGATCGCGGGCACGGAAGAACAAAAGCTGCGCTACTTGCCGGGGATCGCCAAGGGAACGCACCGCGCGGCCTTCTGTCTCTCGGAACCGGGTGCCGGTTCTGACGTCGCCGGTATGCAGACGAGGGCGCAAGACGACGGCGCCGGTGGCTACGTCCTCAACGGCACGAAGTGCTGGATATCGGGTGGGATGCAGGCCGATTGGTTCGTCGTCTTCGCCAAGACCGGCGACCCGGCGTCGCGACTCCACTCCGGCATCGGCGCCTTCATCGTCGACGCGGACAGCGCCGGCGTGACCCGGCCGCGCGTCGACAAGAAGATGGGCGTCAAGGGTATCGACACCACCGAGATCGTCTTCACCGACGTGAAGGTCCCCGCGAGTCAGGTCATCGGCGGCGGCTTCGCCCTCGTCATGCAGTCCCTCAACGCCATGCGACCGATCGTCGCGGCGCGCGGACTCGGCCTCGCCGAAGGCGCACTGATGTACGCGACCGAGTACGTGAAGAATCGTGCCGCCTTCGGCAAAACGATCGCTGAGTTCCAGGGTATTCAGTGGGAGATCGCCAAGTGCGCGACCGAGATCGAGGCGGCGCGTCTGCTCACCTATCGCGGCGCGTGGCTCGCCGACCAGGGATGTTTCACCAAGGAGTACGTGCCGATGCTCTCGATGTGCAAGTACTACGCCTCCGAGGTCGCCGTGAAGGCGTCCGGTCTCGCGGTGCAGTTACTGGGCGCGGCCGGGTACATGGAAGAGCACCCGACCGAGATGTACTACCGCGACGCGCGCCAACTGACCATCGTCGAAGGCACGAGCCAGATCCAACTCGGGCTCATCGCGAAAGGCGTCCTCGGTCACGATCTCTGGTGGGACTGAGTGAGCGGTCCCCTTGACGGATTGAAGGTGGTCGAGTTGGCGGGGATCGGTCCAAGTCCCTACGCCTGCATGCTCTTGGCCGACCTCGGCGCCGACGTCTTACGTCTCGAACGAGGCGATGCCGATGCCGATCACGAGACGACGTGGGAGATCCTGAATCGATCGCGGCCCTCGGTCGCGATCGACCTGAAGAATCCGGCCGGTCGTGACCTCGTGCTCGAACTGTGCGAACAGGCCGACGTGCTCATCGAGGGATTTCGACCGGGCGTGACCGAGCGATTGGGTCTGGGTCCCGAGGATGTCGCGAGGCGCAACCCTCGCTTGGTCTACGGCCGCATGACGGGCTACGGCCAAGACGGCCCGAACGCACAACGCGCCGGTCACGACATCAACTACATCGCGGTCTCGGGGGCCCTGTGGCCCATGGGTCGCAAAGGTGAGGCGCCGGTGCCACCTCTCAACCTCGTCGGCGACTTCGGCGGGGGATCGATGTTCCTGGTCCTGGGCGTCGTGGCCGCGGTCCTGTCGGCGCGAACGACGGGTGAAGGTCAGGTCGTTGACGCGGCCATGGTGGACGGTTCGGCGTCGTTGATGGCGTTGAGTCACTCGCTCATGAACGCCGGGTTCTGGCACGAGGAGCGCGGGTCGAACCTTCTCGATACCGGCGCGCCGTTCTACGAGGTCTACGAGACGAAGGACGCGAGGTACGTCGCCGTTGGGGCGATCGAGGCCAAGTTCTACGACGAACTCCTCCGCGGACTCGGCATCGAGGCCAGCGAGCTGCCCGCGCAGTTCGACCGCGACGCGTGGCCTGCCACAAAGAGGCGATTTGCGGCGCGCTTTCGAGAGAAGACGCGTGACGAGTGGACCGAGATATTCGCCGACGTGGATGCCTGCGTGACGCCGGTCCTCTCGCCGCGCGAAGCGGCAGGGCATCGCTACAACACCGAGCGCAATGTGTTCTCACTCGAAGGTGACATCCAACCTCAGCCGGCGCCGCGGTTCTCCAAGACGCCGGGCGCCATCGGTCGTTCACCCGGCAAAGCCGGTTCGGGGACGCGCGAGGGACTGCTCAGTTGGGGGATCGATGCGCAGCGCCAGGAGAAACTGCGCGAGAACGGCGCCTTCGGTTAGATATTCACTACCGGGCAGGTCAGGGTGCGGGTGATCCCGGGCACTTTTTGGATGGCGCCGACGATGAATTTTCCGAGGTCATCGACACTTTCTGCCTCGCAGCGAACGATGACGTCGTAGGGACCGGTCACCTCAAAGGACTCCAGGACGCCGGGTACGGCACGGGTGGCGAGTACGACCGCTTCGCTCGAGCCAATTTCGGACTGAATCAAGATGTACGCCTGAACTCCCATGGAGGACCTTTCGTTTCAAGTCCCTCCATATTGCCCGATTCGTCAGGCGCCGCGCTAATCCTCGCGAAATCGTTTCCCGATGTGCCACTGGAAGCAGTGGTCGCAACGGTAACTGTTGAGCTCGACGCCGTTCAGCGTCCAGGCGAGTTGCGCCGCGCTCTTGGCTTCACTCTCGGTGCGATACGAGTTCTTCGGGAGGCCGTCGCGATTGAAGTGCGAGGCGACTCGTCCGAGTGGTTTCGTCATCGGTTTGGCCGCTCGTCGTCGCTTCATGGCCCCGAGACTAGCGACATCGATACTCTTTGAGACGTGAGCGCCCAGATCGAGACCGCAGCGATCGTGACCTCGTCGACGCAGGTCGACGACGAGGACCACGAGCGCTTCACGCACATCGTCCTCGAGGGCTACACGCCCAAGGATGGTGAGTTCGTCCCCCTGGACAACTCGGTCGTCGGCGCCATGATCAACGCCACGCCCGTGATGGCGCTCTGCGGCAAGGTCTGGGTACCCGGCCGCGATCCCCAGAAGTACCCGATCTGTCCCACGTGCAAGGAGATCGCACAGTCCATGGGTTGGTCGCTCCCTTCCAGTTAGGGGACTTTGGACTATGTCTCCCGTAGGCTCAACGTCCATGACGCGCGCACTCGTACTACGGCACCACCTCGAGGATCACGCCGGACTCATCGGCGAGGCCTTCGAATCACGCGGCTTCGAGATCGACCTGCGGATGATGGATGAAGAGAGCGCGACGCCGACGTTGGACGGCTACGACGTCTTCGTGATCCTCGGATCGAAGAGCGCGGTCTACGACAAGGAGGTCGAACAGGCGTGGTTCGGACGCGAACTCGAACTCATCGGTGACGCTGAACGCCGCGGCATCCCCGTATTCGGAATCTGCTTCGGGGCCCAAGCACTGTGTCTGTTCCACGGCGGTGTGGTCGAGCGCTCGAGTGAACCGGAGATCGGGTGGTACGAGGTCGAAGCGCACAACCAGTCGGGTATCGCGACGGGTCCGTGGTTCGAATTCCACTTCGACCACTGTCAGTTGCCCGAGAGCGCCGAGTTGTGGGCCACGTCGCCGCGCGCGGTGCAGGCCTTTTGCGTGGGACGCAACGTGGGTGTCCAGTTTCACCCGGAAGTGGATCACCTGCAACTTCAAGATTGGTTCGCCAACGGAGTCGACGAAGCGCGTGATTTCGGCGTCGATGCCGACGCGCTCGTCGAGCAGACTCGACTCGAGACCCCGGCGGCGCGCGAACGCGCACTTGACCTCGTCGACCTTTTTCTCACGCACATCAAGAGTTAGCGCTTCGCTGCGGCGAAGGGCGACGGAAAACGCCTCTGTAGGCTGCAGTGGTGAGTAGCGAGAATATCGGCGATGTTTCCGGCCCGGTGCGCCTCGAACGCCCGGCGACCGGGGGAGCCGTCGGACGACTCGACGACGGTCGCGTGGTCTTCGTGCGTCACGGACTGCCCGGCGAATTGGTTCGCGTCGACATCACCGAAACGACGTCCAAGTTCTCACGGGGTGATGCCGTTGCAGTCCTCGAGCCGAGCCCCGAACGCGTGGCGCCGCCGTGTCGTTACGCGCATCCCGGCGGGTGCGGCGGCTGCGACCTGCAGCACGCCTCGGGTGACGCGCAGTTGTCCTGGAAGTCGACGCTCGTCGCTGAGCACTTGCGCCGTATCGCCGGCGTTGAAACCGATTTCTCGATCACCGTGCCGGCGAGCGACGCCCAGGGTTCGCGGACTCGACTTCGCTGCGCGGTCGACGACGATGGACGGCTCGCCTTGCGCGCCGCTCGCTCTCATGATCTCGTCGCCCTCGACACCTGTTGGATCGCCAACCGGACCTTCACACCCGCCTTCGCCGCGACCTGGCACGGCGCCGAAGAGGTGGAACTGCGCGCTATTGGCGACGGTGATCCCTTCGCGGTCGTTCGCCGGCTGACGCCCCGAGGAACGATGCACGAACTCTGCTCTATGCGCGGCGAGCCGCTCGAACCGTCGACGCAGTCGCGCGTGCGTGTGGGCGGCCACGTCTTCTCAGTCGGACCACGATCATTTTGGCAATCACACCGTGATGCGCCAAGCATGCTGCTCGACGCCGTTCTTGAACTGACGAACGCGCAGGCCGACGATCACGTCACCGACCTCTTCAGCGGGGTCGGTCTCTTTGCGGTGCCCCTGGCCAAAGTCGTCGGACCGGGAGGACGCGTGACGGCCGTCGAGTCATCGCCCTACGCCGTACGCGATGCACGACAGAACGCGGAAGGACTTCGAAACCTGAAGGTGCGCGAATGGTCGGTGACGCCGAGGTCGGTGAATGACTCCGTGAGCGAGGGTGATCTGGTCGTGCTCGACCCACCGCGCGCCGGACTGGCCAAGGGCGTTGCCGAGACCTTGGTGCGACGCAGGCCCCGACGGGTCACTTACGTCTCGTGCGACGCCGCGACATTTGCGCGAGACCTAAAGATTCTGCTCATCGGCGGCTTCGTGATCAGCGAAATTCGGGCGTTTGACCTGTTTCCGATGACCGAGCATGTGGAACTTGTCGCAAGCCTTGACTTCACGCCCTAGGGGGTAGAGAGTCTTGGTGAGGGCGAGATGACCTCGACCCTCGGAAGGGTTTGAGCATGCCATACAAGTTGGATCACCATCATCGAATTACCGCCCAGAAACTCTTTAGCCACCCTCTGTGCCACAACATCCAATGGCACGACGTCTGTTCGTTACTCGGACGTTTTGGTGAGGTGTTCGAGACGCATCGTGGGAATTGGGCGGTCACCATTGATGGCGAGACAACGTCGTTTGGCTCAACTCGTTCGCGCGACCTCACCGAGGATCAAGTCGTGAAGGTTCGCCACTTCCTTCGTTCGCTCGGCGTGACCAAGGAGCTCTTGCAAGCGGCCTAGTTGCACGCGCCAAGTACCGTAAGGGGTCGTGAGCGCACCGATTCTCGTCCTCGTACCTCCGTCGGAAGCCAAGACGCCGGGCGGCACCGCGAGGACCAACGTCGGTCCCTTTGACGAGGCGCTCGGTGATGACCGCCGTCGAGTGATCGAAGCGCTGATCGACGCTCTGAATTCATCGAACCTCCGTCGTCGTGAGATCATGTTGAACGCGCGCGGGTCGTTGATGGAACGAGCGCTCGAATCGACCAGGCAGTTGGCGGATGACCGGGTTCCGCGCCTCGCCGCGTGGCAACGCTACAGCGGCGTGGTGTGGTCGCATCTCGGCGCCGCGTCCCTGGAGGCGAGTCAGCGACGACGAATCCTCGTCCCGTCAAGCCTCTACGGCGTCACGACGGCCGAGGACCGAATCGCAGACTTTCGACTCAAGATGAATATCGGTGTCCCACCGCTCGGGACGATGTCGACGTTCTGGAAGTCCAAGGTCACTCCCGCCGTCGCCGCGCACGCGAAGCGCTCGGCGATAGTCAACCTGTTGCCTCTCGAGCATGAAGCGGCGATCGATCTCACGGAACTCGCGCGTACGCGCCGGGTCATCCGGGTGCAGTTCATCGACGGGGAGGGCGGCACGACGGTCGGTCACGACGCGAAGGCGGTCAAGGGGATCCTGGCGCGAACACTGCTCGTCGAGGGCCTGGACGCGTTGTCGACATTCGCGTGGCAGGGCTGGCAATCGGTGCCCGTAGGGGACACATTTCAGATTGTCTCGCCTTCACAACGCAACGTGGATGGCTGGGTGACCAAGAAGAAAAAGGCTTAATTTCAGCTTTTCTCGAAATTGCTTGACATTGATATCAAAGTAATATTAGAATGATGTCATGTTGATATCAGAACTGCTAGCAGGCATCCGGACCGACTTCAATGCGTTGGGTCAACTCGGGGGAACCGAGACCGCCTCGATCGCCGAGCGACTCAGCGCGGCCATCGAGCCATCGCTGCGCACGCACTTCCTCGAGGCCATGGACAGCGTGGTCCAGGAGTTCAATCTCCAGGACAGTGTCGCTCTCACGTTGAACCTCGAAGGTGATCAGATCCGAATGAATCGCGTCGTCGCGAACGACGGCACCGCCGTCCCACTGACACCGAGTGACCTGTCCGCGCGAATCGCGCTACGTCTGAGCGATGGCCTGAAAGAGGACATCGAACACCTCGCCACTGACGTCGGCTCGTCGGTGAACTCGTGGATCGTACGCACCTTGGAGCGATCCGTGCGCAGCGACTCGACCGATTCCGGGTCACGCAACTCTCGTCAACTCCGCGGCAGGGGCCGCGCGTAAGCGAATGAGGAGGGGAACCATGTTACGCAACACCATGTTCGACAGGTCGTCGGACTACCGAGGGGGAGAATCAATGTCAAAAAAACTAGAACGCCATGAAGTCTTCGAGACGTCCGGTCCCGGCCACGCCCGCGTGACCACCGCCAGTGGTGACGTGACGATCGGTGCCTCCGAGAGCAACGTGATCGAGGTGACGCTGTCAGTCAAGGATCCCGCGTATCAGCGAATGCCCGACGAGGCGGTCATCGATTTTGACCGCTCGAAGAACACGCTCGTCGTGCGAACTCGCACACACGACAACTTCAACTCAATGCGCGGCTTTACGGCGGCGATTCGTCGTGGCACGTGGTTTGGATCGGACCCCGACGTGCACATCGCGCTCCCCGAAGGTTCGAGCGTGGAGGTCACGACCGCATCGGGCGACACCGAGATCATCGGGGGACTTGCGAAGGCGTCGGTGACGAGCGCGTCCGGGAACGTAACGATTGCCGATGAGGTGGGAGTCCTGGAGATGAAGACCGCATCCGGTGACGTCACGACGGCCACGGTTCGAGAGAGCCTGACGTGTCACAGCGCGTCCGGCAACGTGCGCTGTGACGGCGCGGGCACCTCGACCAAGATTCGCACCGCCTCGGGCAACATTCGCCTATCGGTCGATGTCCCTTCGGAGATCTCGGTGCGCACCGTCTCGGGCAACGTGGCGGTCTCCGTCGCGCGGGGTCTCGAAGTCGACGTCGACGCGACATCGGTCTCGGGGCAGCTCACGTCGACGATGCCGCTCGATGGAACTGCCGGTGGCTCGAGCAAAGACGCCGTGTCCATCAGTGCCAAAACCGTCTCGGGCGACGTGAAGGTCAGTTCGGCGTTGTAGCGATATGTTGATCCCGAACCCTCTCATTGCGTATGGCGTTGAGGGCGCTGCCCGCCGCGAACCACGTCAGCTGATCTTCGCTGAACGTGTGACGGCCCAGAAACTCGAAGCGACGCCCATCGGGTTTGGTGATCAGACAACGGACGTCGCTACCAGGCGCAAGTGCGGATAGCCCGAGAACGCTGATCCGGTCATCTTCACCGATGTCGTCGTACGTTACGGAGTCGACGAACGTGAGGGGCACTATTCCTTGCTTCTTCAAGTTCGTCTCGTGGATCCGGGCGAACGAGCGGGCGATCACGACGAGTGCGCCTCGGTAACGCGGCTCCATTGCCGCGTGCTCCCTTGAGGAGCCCTCGCCGTAGTTCGCGTCGCCGACGACGCACCAGCCGACACCTTCATCACTCAAGTGCTTGGCGATTGAAGGGAAGGGAAGAACTGAACCGTCGAGCGGATCCTTGCCCGTACCGGTCGCACCGGTAAAGGCGTTGACGACCCCCAAGAAAAGATTGTCGGAGATGAGTTCGAGATGTCCGCGGTAGTTGAGCCACTTCCCGGCGGCCGATATCTGGTCGGTCGTGCATTTGCCTTTGGCCTTCGCGAGCACCGGCAGCTCGACGTAGTCGGTGCCATCCCACGCGCGAAAGGGCGCCAAGAGCTGCAGTCGCTTCGACGTCGGCGAGACCTCGATGACGACGCTTGGATCGGCGGACGATTGCGGCGGCGGCGTCGAACGGATGAAGCCTGTTGGGGGGAGGACCGAACCTGAAGGGATGTCCAGGCGAACGTTCTGCCCAGCGTCATTGGTGATCACGCCATTCATCGGATCGAAGTCGAGCGTCCCCGCCAGGGCCAAAGCGACGACGACCTCGGGCGAGGTGAGGAACGCCTTCGTGGCGGCGTTGCCGTCATTGCGGCGCGCGAAGTTTCGATTGAAACTGGTGACGATTGTGTTCACGACGGTGGGATCGATCAACTGACGATCCCACTGTCCGATGCACGGACCACAGGCGTTAGCGAGAACCGTGGCACCGATGGCGACGAGATCGTCGAGAAAGCCGTCACGTTCGACGGTGGCACGGATCTGTTCCGAACCGGGGGTCACCAGCAGCGGCGTCTTCGCGTGCAGTCCCAATTCGCGGGCGCGCCGAGCGACGGACGCCGCCTTGGAGATGTCCTCGTAGGAGGAGTTGGTGCACGATCCCACGAGCGACACCGAGATCGTTGTTGGGATGTCGTGTTCGCGCGCCCACGGGCCGACGTCGCCCAGCGTGTGACAGAGGTCGGGCGTATCGGGGCCATTGATCCTCGGTCGCAACTCGGAAAGGTCGATCGTGATGACTTGATCGAAGAATCGTTCCGGATCGGCGACAACTTCGGGATCGGCGCAAAGGTCACCGGCCACGACGTCGGCGGCATCGGCGATGTCGGCGCGAAAAGTTGCTCGCAGGTACGAAGAGGTGTTGGCGTCGTAGGGGAAGATCGAGGTCGTGGCACCGATCTCGGCGCCCATGTTGCAAATCGTGGCCTTGCCCGTCGCGCTGATCGTGTCCGCGCCGGGACCGAAGTACTCAATGATCGCGCCGGTACCGCCGCTGACCGTCAGCAGGTTCGCAACCTCCAGGATCACGTCCTTTGGTGAGGACCATCCAGAGAGAGCACCCGTGAGATGAACACCTATCAGTCGGGGCCACCGGAGGTTGAAGGGGAGTCCGGTCATCACGTCGATCGCGTCGCCGCCACCCACGCCGACTGCGACCATCGCCATGCCGCCGGCGTTGGGCGTATGGCTGTCGGTGCCGATCATCAGGCCGCCGGGAAAGGCGTAATTCTCCAAGACGACCTGATGGATGATGCCCGCACCCGGTTCCCAGAAGCCGATGCCGAACTTGGAGCACACCGAACGCAAGAAGTCGTAGACCTCGGCGTTGGTGTCCCTGGCCGATCGAAGGTCGATCGTCGCGTTGGTTCGAGCGGTGATGAGATGGTCACAGTGGACCGTCGTGGGCACGACGACCTCGTCGAGACCGGCCGTGATGAACTGCAACGCCACGATCTGAGCGAGTGCATCTTGAAGAGCCACCCGGTCGGGATCGAGATCGACATAGGTCTCACCCCGACTTGGTTGGTCAAGGTCACGTCGTCGAAGATGACTCACGAGCACTTTTTCGGCAAAAGTGAGTGGCCGGCGGAACCGTGTTCGACCCTCCGCCACTCGATCGGCGAGCCTCGCGTAGTGCGTAAGTGCTAAGTAATCTCCCTGGTCAACGGGTACTTGTTTGCCTTCATCGATGACTTGAGTGGAATTACTTTCTTCAGGTGTCACGGTATCTCCTCCGAATATCTCTTGATGTCAAGATAATAATAATCTCAAAGTATCTTGATGTCAAGATATGATTGTGGCTATCGACCGAGGGAGAGTCATGGAAGATGAGGTTGACAGACTGCTCCGAGGTTGGCGCCGGGTGTTACCCGAGGCCGACGTCAGTCCGCTCGAAGTGCTCTCTCGTGTTTCGCGTCTGGCGCGCTATCTGGACCGCCAAAGGAGTGTGATCTTCGCGCGTCACGATCTCGAGATTTGGAGTTTCGATGTCCTGTCGGCTCTGCGCCGCGCCACTGCACCGCCCAACCTTTCACCGGGCCAATTGTCGGCACAGACACTGGTTACTTCCGGCACGATGACCAACCGTCTCGATCGTCTCGAAGAGCGTGGCCTGGTGCGACGGCATCAGGACTCAGTGGACGCCCGCTCGGTTCGCGTGCAGATAACGGCGGCCGGCCGAAAGTGTGTCGACAGTGCGTTGGCCGACTTGGTTGACCGTGAACACGCGATCCTCTCGTCGCTGTCGCCGGAAGAGCGTAACGCACTCACCGGATTGTTGCGTCGTGTCGTCGCGCCCTTTGACGCGTGAACAACGCTAAGTTCAGCCCCACACCTCGTCGGCGACTTCGCGAACCAGTTGGAGCTTGGCGACCTCTTCATCGAAGGTGAGGCTGTTGCCTTCAACCGTGGAAGAAAATCCACACTGCGGAGACAGACAGAGCTGTTCGAGCGGAACGAATTGGCTGGCCTCATCAATCCGTCGCTTGATGTCGTCCTTGCTTTCGAGAGTTCCGGCTTTCGTCGTGATCAATCCGAGGACGACTAACTTGCCCTTCGGCACGAACCGGAGGGGTTCGAAGCCTCCCGAGCGGTCGTCGTCGTACTCGAGGAAGAATCCGTCGACGTCGAGTTCGCTGAAGAGGGCCTCGGCGACGAAGTCGTAGCCACCCTCGGCGGCCCAGTACGACTGGAAGTTGCCCCGGCAGGAGTGCGTGGTGATCGACATGCCCTCGGGACGTCCAGCGATCGCCGCGTTGATCTGCTTGATGTACCGCAGGTGCTGGTGATCGGCGTCATCACCGCGCTCGGAGATCATTTGGCGTTGGGCGGGGTCGTTGAGATAGGCGAGTGACGTGTCGTCAAGTTGAAGGTACGTGCAGCCAAGCTCGCCGAGACGACGGATCTCTTCGGCGTAGGCCGCGCTGAGGTCGGTCCAAAATTCGTCGACACTCGCGTAGACCGCGGGGTCAATCGCCGCAGCGCCCCCGCGATAGTGGACCATGCTCGGCGAAGGGATGGTGAGTTTGGGGACCGCGGTCGTGGTCACGGACTTTAAGAACTCGAACGCATTAGCGAAGATCGTGTCATCGAGTCGAACCGGTCCGTCGACCATGAGTGCGGCGGAGGTGAACGACGTCGAACCTTCCGCGTTCTTGAAGGCGACTTGAAACTGCTCATCGGTCTTGCTGATGCCGCCGAGTTGGTAGATGAAGTCCATGTGCCACGACGTTCGGCGGAACTCGCCGTCCGTCGCGCTTTGAAACCCAAGATCTTCTTGCATTTTCACCGCGTCACGAATCGCACCATCCTCCGCTTCGCGTAATGCGTCGGCATCAATTGATCCATCGGCGAACGCTCGACGTGCCTCCAACAGATTCGGAGGCCGAAGGAGACTCCCAACATGATCGGCGCGGAATGGTGGACTGGTTCGCTTTGTCATGTCGAAGACTGTATCGGTTGACCGAACGTCAACAACGAGTGAGGTTGGTCGCTACGCAGTGGGTGTCAACGAAAGCGTTGGCGTTTGGAGTATCGAGACGTGCGCAGTGCGCGGTGTGTTCTTATCTGAACAAGAAAGTGCGGCCCACATGATGAGTGCGGGCCGCACGACAAGGATACCGCGTAGATCAGCCGCCCTTCTCGCGGCGTACGTACTCGATGTTCATTTCACTGAGCACCTCCTCGTCACCGATCATGTCGATCCTCGTCACCTTGCCAGCAATGACGGTGAAATCGAAGGCGACCTTTGGCTTGCCACCTTGTGCCCACACGAGACCCGCCAGACCATCAAGGAGGGCCGTGCGCGCGGACTGCGCACCCCCCGAGAATCTCGTCGCGACGTCGAAGGGGCCGTCCTTGCGCTCGGGCGCACCGATGGCGATGGCGGCCGCGTCGGCGACGAGTTCGACGTCGGGACTTAGCAGTGTGAGCAGCGTCTGGAAATCGCCTCTCCGTGATGCGCCGAGGAACGCGTCGACGACCTCTCGCTGGCGTTGCGGATCGACCGACGGATCGTCCGCGGTTCGAACTCGTCGGCGTGCTCGACTCGCGAGCTGTCGACTCGCGTCGGTCGACTTGCCGAGTATTCCCCCGATCTCGTCAAAGGAGAAGGAGAACATATCGTGGAGCACGAAGGCGATCCGTTCGGCCGGTGAGAGCTTTTCGAGCACCACCAGGAGCGCCACACCAATGGAGTCCGCGACCTCGGCCTGTTCTTCTGGGGTCATGGCTGATTGCTCCGCGAATCGGTCAATGTTCGAAGTGGCCTCGTCGATCGATCCGGCGGCACGACGCTGACGCGAGCGAAGAGTATTGAGACAGATCCGCGCGACGACCGTCGTCAACCAGCCGGTGACATTCTCAACCTGTTCGATGTCGATAGACGAGAGTCGGAGCCAGGCGTCTTGCAGGGCGTCGTCGACATCGTGCGTACTCCCGAGGATGCGATAGGCCACGGCGCGTAGATGGGGCCGGTTCGCCTCAAACTGTCGTTCGAGAAAATCATCGCTTTCCACGTGTCACATTCTCCAGGGCTACGGTGTCATTTATATTGACCCACGAACGTGGCGAAACGTGACAAGAGGAGATTTTCGTGCCCATCGAACTCAACACCGTTCTCTATCCTGTGAAAGACCTCGACCAGGCGAAAGCTACGTTCACCGCACTGTTTGGTGTCGAGCCACACGTCGATTCGAAGTACTACGTCGGCTACGAAGTCGACGGTCACGAGATAGGACTCGTCCCGAACGGTCACGACCAGGGCATGGCCGGTCCCGAGGCGTACTTCGACGTCGAGGACATCAACGCATCGCTCGCGGCTCTCAAGGCAGCCGGCGCCGTGGTCGTCCAAGAACCCACGGACGTCGCGGCCGGATTGCTGGTCGCCAAAGTCCGTGACTCCGACGGCAATCTCATAGGTGTGAAGCAGCCGCCCGCGAGCGCTTAGGAGGCGACGTCCTTACGGTAGGGACGTCGGCCAGCGTTGGGCCGCCCACGACCCCCACGTCTCGTGACCACCCGGGGGAGCGTCGAGCGTGTTGTCGGTCAGTTCATCGCGGTCTGGTATCTGGAACTGCGTCCTGTACCGATCGAGCTCTTCGGGCGTGATTGCGAACGTCGATCCTGCTTGGGTCCCCACGCGGTCGCCCACGCGACGTCGTTGATCGACTTCATCGACGTCCAGATATATCAACGCACAATCGGCTCCGACTCCATGAGCCATCGAGCGAAGAGCCGAGCGCTCATCCTTGCCCCATACGCCGAAGTCCGCGACCACATTGACCCCGAGAGCGAGCGCTCGCATCGCCAGCCATACGAGGCGGCCCTCGAGGACGTCACGTTTCCCGTCCGGCTGTATTCCGTCGAAGAGTGGGATCATCCACTCATCGGGCGTGAGACGAAGCGCCCGCGCTTCCGACTCGATCTCGCGGGCTCGGGTCGTCTTGCCGGCACCCGGGAGTCCCACCATGACGTACAACGTGGGCCGCGATTCCATGGGGTCGATGTTCGCACACGCGGCTGTACGGGTCACTCCAGAACTGTGGCGCCGATTCCTCCAAGCAAGAAGCCGAGTTAGTTCAGCTCTCAGGTCGCGCGGCGCGAGTCATGGCCCGAAGGGTCCTCGTGGTCGGCCGTGATTGATTCGTACAAGGGATGATGCTTCCATAAGCGGTGGCGGAGCCATACGTATGTCAAAGCGTTGACCACCAGCGCCACCGCGGCCAGGGTGGCCAGCCACACGCCAACGCCGACGGCTTGATCCCATGGCGACGGTCCGACCCGGCTCGAGAGCGAGTCCAACCAATTGCGCCGGCCGAGCCACAGTTGGACGATCTCGATGGTACAGACAGCGAGGGCGCCCAGGGAGAGTGCGAGCGAGGCCCAGCCGGCGCGGACGTTCGCCTTGCGAAGGAGATGCGCCACGCCGAGCAACGCCACGCCCAGCGCGAGCACGAGTGGGCCCGCCGGCAGTGTCGCCAGGCCTATGGAGTGGCTCACCTCACTGACGTAGTAAACGGGCTGGGCTCCACCGCGGTGTCTGACGCGGGGATGTCGCTCCCACGCCGCCAAGGTGGCGCCCGTCAGCAAGAGCGAGGCCGTCACCTGGACGCGCATGATGGTGCGGCGATCGTCGGCCTCTTCGCGCGCTTCACGCTGGAGCATCTCTAGTTGGCGCCCGCTCGGAACGTCACTCACGGTTTGAAACTTTCACGTGTCGAACACGCCTTGCCACGATTGGCGGTCGCCACTGGCGCTCCGTCGTCCTCGAACTGCGACGAGGCGCCCTTGCCGTACGCGAGGAGGAGGCTGAAGGGCTTCACCTCGAGCACTTTCAACCTCCAGTTGACCGAACGTCAGTTAGATGAAGGGTATCCACCTTTGCCTCGATGACATGGCTAGGAAGGCCAAATTGCGCAGGCTCGAGGCCAAAAGAACCCGTCCTGGAGTGGCATTCGGCCCAAACGCTGCGATCCAGATCGAACGGGCCCTGGTCTACACAGTGTTGGTCCAAAGGGTCTGTACCCACCCCTTCCATTGCGGACCACCTGCTGTGCCTTAAAGCTGAACTTCTAAAACTGAACTACTGAGTGGAGGTGCGGGGATTCGAACCCCGGTCCAACGGCTTCTTAGTGAACATTCTCCGAGCGCAGCTAACAGGAGATTGTCGGGATCGTCACTGCTGCCAGCACCTATGACGTTCCGTAGTTAGCTGAATTGTCCCGACGGAACCACTAACGAGTTCTGACGGTAAGCCCTACTTCATGACACCCGATATCTAAACCGCAGGGCTGGGTCTAGGCGGATGTTGCTACCTAAGCAGCAAGCGCAAGCGAAGGCTTGGCGTTTATTTATTGTTTCCGGCTCTTTAACGTGGTTCCGGAGACCACGGCTCGCTTCTTTCACCTCGACGACCATTGTCGAGACCATTCACCCCCTCGATACTTTTCAACCGATTTGGCTGAATAACCACTCTACCGGCCATTACTAAAAGCGCGTATTAGCCATACTTTTCCGTATTGCGGACGGCGCGCGCCATGTCGCGTGCGGCGTCTCGCTTGGCGATGGCCTGACGTCGGTCCTGTGACTTCTTGCCTTTGGCGAGCGCGAGTTCGACCTTGGCCTTGCCGTCCTTGAAGTACAGCTTTAGCGGCACCATGGTGAACGGCTCCGTGCGCGTCTCGTGTTGCCACTGATCGAGTTCGTGTCGGTGGGCGAGTAGTTTGCGGCGACGATCGGGATCGTGGCTGCCGAAGCCAGTCGCGTAGACCCACGGAGGTACGTGCATCTGGTACAGCCACAGCTCGGTGTCATCGAAACGGGCGTAGCTCTCGGCGATCTGGGCCTTGCCCTCGCGAAGTGACTTGACCTCGGAGCCGCTCAGCATGATGCCGCACTCGAGGGTCTCGATGATCTCGTAGTCGTATCGGGCGCGACGATTGGTGGCCACCACTCGGTCGCCGGTGTTCGCCTCGACCCTCTTTAGGGCACGCTTTTCTTGAATCTGCTTGGCTCGGGCCATCGCTCAAGCGTAGTGACAGGTGCTTGGACGCCCCAGGGGGCGTCGATAGGGTTCTCCTGTGCTCACTCTTCGAATGGACCAGCGCGACGCCATCGTGGCGACGTGCATCCGCGCGCTGCCCAACGAGGGGTGCGGCCTGTTGCTCGGTACATCGGAGGGGACGGTGACTGACGTACTACCCAGTCCCAACGTCGCGGACTCGGCGAAACTCTACGAGATCGACAGTCGGGTGCTGCTTCGGGCCTACCGACAGAGCGAGGAGGATGGCCGTTCGGTCATCGGCGTCTTCCATTCGCACACGCACTCAGACGCCTATCCCAGTCCGACCGACGTCGCCCAGGCGCCCGATCCAACGTGGCACTACGTCTTGGTGTCACTGCGCGACGTCCCCACGGTGATGCGTAGTTTTCACGTTGTCGACGGCGTGATCGACGAAGAAGAAATCTCCCCCTAACGCCTCAACAGGAGGTACGTCGGGGGCCGAAAATGACGTCTGCGGGTCACGGGGTGACACCCGGCTAGTAATGTCGACTTGGTTAGTCAGGAATCAACCAAACCGGAAGAGATGCGAATGACGGCACTAGTTCGAATTCCCACAGTCCTACGACCGGCCATGGGCGGCGACACCTCGGTCACGGTGGAAGGTTCCACGGTCGGCGAGGTCCTCGACCACCTGACCGCGAATCACCCCGACGTGAAGGGCCAGCTGCTCAACAGTGACGGCACCCTGCACCGATTCCTGAACGTCTACGTCAACGACGACGACGTGCGCTATTTGGGTGGCGTTGACGCGCCCGTTACCAACGGCGACGAGATCACGTTGCTGCCCGCCGTCGCCGGAGGCACGCTGTAGTGACGCGCTTCGCGTCGGTGCTCGATCTCATCGGCCAAACGCCGGTCATCGACGTCAGCGCGCTGTCGCCGAAGGCGAACGTCACGATCCTGGCCAAACTCGAAGGCCGCAATCCCGCTGGCTCGGTGAAGGACCGCGTTGCACTCTCCTTGGTGGACGCCGCCGAGCGGGACGGACTCTTGATCCCGGGCAAACCAGACCAGGTGCTGCTCGAGCCGTCCTCCGGCAACACCGGGATCGCGCTCGCCATGGTCTGTCGACTCCGCGGCTATCACCTGAAGGTCGTCCTGCCTTCGAATGTCTCACCGGAGCGACGCCAACTGCTCTACGCCTGGGGGGCCGAGATCATCGACTCGCCGGGGGCCGAAGGCTCCAACGGAGCGGTCCGCCTCGCGCAATCGCTCAGCGCCGACAATCCCGAGTGGACGTTTCTCTACCAGTACGCCAACCCGGCCAATCCCGAGGCGCACTATCTGCATACCGGGCCCGAGATACTCACCGACGTTCCCGAGATCACGCACTTCGTCGCCGGACTCGGCACGTCGGGCACCTTGATGGGCGTCGGACGTTATCTTCGCGAACACCGACCCGACGTCCAGATCTGGGCCGTCGAGCCGCCGGCCGGCGAGATGGTCGACGGACTGCGCAATCTCGACGACGGCTACGTCCCGCCGATATTCATCGACAACGACGGCGCACAACTGCTCGATCGGAGGGTCATCGTGCGACCGAGGGAGTCGATCGAATGGACGCGTCGCTTCACCGAGGTCGGACTCTTCGTGGGACTTTCGTCGGGTGCGATCATGGCCGGAGCGATCAAGTGCGCCAACACGATCGCCGACGATGACAATGCCACGATCGTCACGATCGTGGCCGACGATGGATGGAAGTACCTCTCGACCGGCGCCTGGAGCGACAACATCGACGACGTGGTCGAACGCGCCAAGTCGATCATCTACTTCTAGGTCCTCGCGACTGCGAACCTCAACTACCGTTGGGTCGCGCCAATAATCGTGAGGAGTTCCATGTCAATGACCCGTGCCGACGGACGCAGTCCCGAACAGGCCCGACCACTCAGCTTCGTACGTGACTACACCGAAATGGCCGCGGGTTCGGTCCTCGTGAGTTTCGGTCGGACCGTCGTCTTGTGCACCGCGTCGGTGGAAGAGGACGTCCCGCGTTGGTTACGAGGAACCGGCAAGGGCTGGGTGACGGCCGAGTACTCGATGTTGCCCGGCTCGACGCCGGAGCGCGCGAGCCGCGAGGCGGCCCGGGGCAAGCAGTCCGGTCGTACCCAGGAGATTCAGCGCCTGATCGGTCGA
Source organism: uncultured Acidimicrobiaceae bacterium (assembly GCA_963804325.1). GTDB lineage: Bacteria > Actinomycetota > Acidimicrobiia > Acidimicrobiales > RAAP-2 > RAAP-2. The sequence goes on along the minus strand of CAWDPT010000009.1, from coordinate 330,134 downwards.
TCGCTGCGCACGGTCACTCGCCTGGGACTTCTCGCCGACGTCCAGATCACGGTCGACTGCGACGTCTTGCAGGCCGACGGCGGCACGCGCACGGCGTCGATCTGTGGGGGATACGTGGCGCTGCACGATGCGATCACCCGCCTGGTGCAACAAGGGACGGTGAAAGAACACGCGTTGAGCGATCTGGTCGCGGCCATCTCCGTCGGCATCGTCGACGGCGTTCCGCTGCTCGACCTCCCGTACGAAGAGGACTCGCGCGCCGATACCGACATGAACGTCGTCATGACCGGCGCGGGGCGCTTCGTCGAGGTGCAGGGGACCGCCGAACAAGAGGCCTTCACCCGCGAAGAGTTGGACACACTCTTGGACCTTGCCGCGACGGGTATCGCCGCGATTCACGCGGCCCAGCGTCAGGTCCTCGAGAACCCACCTTCACCTCGTTCGTGACGACCTTCGTCCTCGCGACGGCGAATCCTCACAAGACCGAGGAGATGCGCGCAGTCTTAGATCCGCTCGGCGTCGAGTTAGTGGATCGCCCGCTCGACGTCCCCGATGTCGAAGAGACCGGCGACACGCTCGAAGCGAACGCGTTGTTAAAGGCTCGCGCTTTGGTCGCCGCGACCGGGCGTGCCGCCATCGCTGACGACACCGGTCTGTTCGTTGACGCCCTCGACGGTCGTCCCGGGGTTCGAAGCGCGCGCTTCGCCGGTGATGCGGCGAGTTATGACGACAACGTGGCCAAACTACTGGCCGAGTTGGATCGGGTGCCCGAGCCGCGCACGGCGCGCTTCGTCACCGTCATCGCGGTCGCCTATCCCGATGCGACCGACTTCTGCGTGGAAGGGGAGTTGACCGGCGTGATCACACGTTCGCGCGCCGGTGACCAGGGCTTTGGATACGACCCGGTCTTCATGCCCGACGACGGCGACGGACGGACGTTGGCGCAACTGACGCCGCGAGAGAAGAACGACCTCTCGCACCGCGGTCGCGCGCTTCGAGCGTTGTTCGAAGAACTGGCCCAAACATAAGTCAGTTCACGAAGATTTCACCTTAGGGTGGAGTCGTGAAAGACCAGGTACTGCCCATGTTTCCTCTGGGTATGGTCATTTTCCCGCATCAAGTCGTCGGACTGTGCGTCTTTGAGGCGCGCTACCACCAGATGTTGGAGGACATTGAGTCCCAGCAACGATTCGGCACGTGTCTGATCGCGCGTGGTTCGGAGGTCGGCGGGTTCGACGAGCGAACCTCCGTCGGCACGCTGATGCAGATACTGGGCGCACAGGTCCTGCCCAACGGACAGACCGTCGTCATGGCCGAGGGCGTCGAGTGCTTCGAAGTTGCGAGTTGGCTCGAGGACGATCCCTATCCCCGCGCCAGTGTCAAAGACCGCTGCTGTGACGAAGACAACGTGATGGCCGCACTGTTGAAGTCAACGGAGTCGGCGGTGCGAGCGATCCGCGCGCTGCAGAGTGAACTCTTTGCCGACGAATGTCTGCAGTCGAACTGCGAGATGGACCCCGATCCGTGGGTGCGCAGTTGGCAGTTGTGCTCGATGACGCCGATGTCGACGCTTGATCAGTTCAAGGTCTTGAGCCTGAGTGACCCTAATGATCGCCTGCGACTGGTCGCCGAGATCTGTTGCGAGCGCTACGGCGACTACCAGCGGATGGTGGCGATTGACTCGTCACCCAGTCCCTTCGACTAACGAAGCTCGATCAGGTCGACGACGAAGATCAGCGTCTCACCCGGTGCGATGACCCCGCCGGCGCCCTGATTGCCGTAGCCCAAGCGCGCCGGGATCACGAGTCGGCGTCGTCCGCCGACTTTCATGCCCACGACACCCTGATCCCAACCCTTGATGACGTGACCGGCACCGAGCGGGAACTCGAACGTATCGCCGCGGTTCCACGAGGCGTCGAACTCCTCGCCGCTCGAGACGCCAACACCGACGTAGTGAACGACGGCGGTGCGACCCGCCGTGGCCTCTTCGCCGGTCCCCACGATGAGATCCTCAATGAGGAGGTCATCCGGGGCCGGACCGAGGTGTGGATCTACGAGTGGCTTCTCAGACATGAGGAGAAATCCTAGCGACGACGCTCGCGGCCGCCACCGACGACACGAACGTTGCGAGCCTCACGGCCCTTGGGGCCGCTGGCCTCTTCGAAGGTGATCTTCTGCCCCTGGGCGAGTGACTTGAATCCGTCGCCGACGATGTTCGAGAAGTGAATGAACAGATCATCACCCTTGTCGTCGCTCGCGAATCCGAAGCCCTTGGCGTCATTGAAGAAGCTCACGACGGCTTCGTTACCGCGCGCCGGATTGGCACCCTTCGTGAAGTGTGCGTTGCGCACGCTCGATCGATCGGTGCGCGGTGCGCGGTCGGTGAAGACTCGCTCGTTCCGGGGCGCTCGGTCGCTTCGTTCGGGACGCGGTGCACGGTCGGCAAAGGATCGCTCGACGCGAGGTGCGCGGTCCGGACGGTCGGAGAAGCCGCGTTCGGGACGAGAGTGTGTGGCGCCGCGCTCGGGACGGGGTCCGCGATCGGAGAAACTCCGCTCGCTTCGCGCGCCGCGCTCGAATCCACGCGGACCGTGCTCGCTGCGAGTCGTCGGACGTTCGGAACGGCCCTTGCCGCCACGGTCGTCCAACCTCTCAGCGGCGACAGCGTCGTCGACGGCGCCGAGTCGAATGGGCCGGGCGTCTTCACGACGTTCGATCGACGTCTCGAGTCCGAGCGCCTTCTGGAGTCGCTTCACCTGACCAATGACGTCCTCGCCGACGAGGGAGATGACGGCGCCGGTGGCGCCAGCTCGGCCCGTGCGACCGGAGCGGTGCAGGTAGTCGGTCGCCTGCGCCGGTGGGTCGTAGTGGATGACGACAGGGAGTAGTTCGATGTGAATTCCTCGGGCGGCGACGTCGGTTGCCACCAGCACCTGAACCTGACCGTTCTTCACGCTGCGCAGCGCTCGTTCGCGCTGGGCCTGCGTGCGGTCGCCGTGCAGGGGCACGGCCGAGATGCCGCGCTCCTCGAGCTGGCGTGCCAGCCGGTCGGCGCCGTGCTTGGTGCGAGTGAACACGAGCGCACGCTCGTACTCCTCGACGATGTCCGCGGTGATCTGAGGACGCTGTTCGCGCGCGACGCGCCAGAAGTAATGGTCCACGTCGTTCGGGGCTTCGTCACCCACGACGTCGTGAATGGCCGCATCATTGGTGAACTCTTTGACGAGTGACTTGACGTCCGGTCCCATCGTGGCCGAGAACAACATCACGTGGCGATCGCGAGGTGTCGCGCCGACGATGCGGCGCACGCACGGCAAGAAACCCATGTCGGCCATACGGTCGGCTTCATCGACGACGACGGTCTGTACGGACGAGAGGTCCAAGGCACCCTGCTCGAGCATGTCCTCGAGGCGGCCGGGGCACGCGACGACGACGTCGACACCGAAGTTCAGTGCCTTGCGAGCGACGTTGTACGAGGTGCCGCCGTAGATGCAGATGACGCGACGACCGCGGTCGTCGGTGAGCTGCGCCAGTTCCTTTTGGACCTGGGCGGCCAGTTCGCGCGTCGGCACGAGCACGAGGGCCACGGGCTTGCGCGGTCGGGCCTTGGTGAGACGCGCCATGAGGGGGAGTCCGAAGGCCAGGGTCTTACCCGAGCCGGTGACGGCCTTGCCGACGACGTCGCGTCCGGCGAGGGCGTCGGGAAGCGCGGCCTCTTGGATGGGGAAGGCTTCGGTGATGCCGCGTTGTTTCAGGTGTTCGACCAGATTGGACGGCACGCCGAGCGCGGCAAAGGACATGGACATATAACTCCTACAAGTTGAGATGAGCCCAACTCGAGGTTTTACAGTCGAATCGGTCTCCACCGCGATGTGCGGCGAAACAGTCATTCCACTCTAGCAGGCTCCGCTGTCGGTGAGCGCAGCGAGTTCGGCGTGCGTGCGGGCGGAGGGACTCGAACCCACACTCCGAAGAACTGGTACCTAAAACCAGCGCGTCTGCCAATTCCGCCACGCCCGCAAGAGCACTCAGTCTACGGCGCACATTGAGGTGAACGGAGTCTCGGCCAGTAGATTGGTGCAATGAGTATCTCCAATAGAGCCGACGGTTTCGGCGCCATCGACCTCAATCAACGACTGCTGCGCGAGCGGATCGTCTTCCTCGGATCTGAAGTGAACGACGACTCGGCCAACCGGATCTGCGCCGAACTGCTCCTGCTCGACGCCGAGGACAGCGAGCGCGACATCAGCCTCTACATCAACTCCCCGGGTGGCGTTATCACTGATGGGCTGGCAATTTACGACACTATGCAGTACGTGAACGCCGACGTGCGCACGATCTGCATCGGCATGGCCGCGTCCATGGGTCAGTTCCTACTGTGCGCCGGGGCACCAGGGAAGCGCTTCTCATTGCCGAGCAGCCGCATCCTGATGCACCAGCCCTTGATGGGCGGCATGCAGGGGCAGGCCTCGGACATCGCCATCCAGGCCGAACAGATCGGCTTCATGAAGAAGCAGCTGGCCGAGCGCATTGCCTTTCACACCGGCAAGTCGCTCGCGCAGATCGAACTGGACTCCGATCGCAACCGCTGGTTCACCGCTCAAGAAGCATTGGAGTACGGCTTCATTGACGCCGTCATTGAACATTCGGCCGTTCGTCTAGGCGCCTAGTGAGCGAAGGCTCGACGACGCGAGTCGCTCGACGCTCGTTAGCCAACGACGCCTTTCGCGTCGTCAGTGCCCGCGACAGTCTTCGCACGCGGCTCCGCAATCTCTGGAACCGTCGCGAGTTGCTGTTCAGCCTGATCAGGTCCGATATTCGCATCAAGTACAAGAACTCGGCGCTGGGCATCGTCTGGTCGATGTTGACGCCATCTCTGTTTCTGGCCATCTACTGGTTGGTCTTCGGTGAAGTCCTCAAGAACGGCATTCCCAACTTCGTCGTCTATCTCTTCGCGGGCATGATCGTCTGGAACATGTTCAACACGTCGCTCTCGACGGCGACCGGAGTCATCGTCGTGCGCTCGGGTCTCGTGAAGAAGGTCTCGTTCCCTCGCGAGATCCTCGCGCTCGCCAACGTCGGCGCCGCGACGTTCTATTTCTTCATCCAACTCGGCGTCTTCGGTGCGTATCTCCTCCTCGTGCAGCATTCACCGGACTACGCCTACTTCTGGTTGCTGCCCATCGCGTTCCTCGCTCTGTACTTCTTCACGGCGGCACTCGCGATTCTCATGTCGGCGATCACCGTTTACATGCGCGACATGGAGCACTTCATCCTGATCATCTTGCAGTTGTGGTTCTTCCTCTCGCCGGTCGTCTACTCCTATGAACACTCCATCGCTCCGAAGTTGCACATGTGGGGCGTGGCGTGGTTGTACTTCCTCAACCCCATCACGCTCATCATGCTGACGTTCCAAAGAGCCTTCTACGTGGCGACCAGGGCTCCCTCAACGACCGCGACCGTGGTCGTCCACGGCCACGTCGTGCCGATGATCTTGCAGATCCTTCCTTCGTGGCCGATGTCGACGTACTTCTATCTGGACCTCGCGCTGCTCGCCATCATGGTCGTTGTCTTCCTATTGGCGGAGATTCTCTTCGGGCGCCTTCAGGGCAACTTCGAGTCGGAGTTGTAATGACGACGGTCATCAAGGTCGAGGGGATCTCGAAGACATTCAAGATCCACCACGAACGTCATCAGTCACTCAAGGAGCGAATGCTCCATCCGCGTTCGGGGACCACGGAGACGTTCAACGCGCTCAAAGACATCAGTTTCTCGGTCGACACGAACGAGACCGTCGGACTCGTCGGCCACAACGGATCGGGCAAGTCAACCTTGCTCAAGTGCATCTGCGGCGTCTTGCAACCGACGTCGGGCCAGATCCACATCCGCGGCAGCCTGGCCGCGCTGTTGGAACTCGGGGCTGGGTTCCAGCCGGAGCTCTCGGGTCGCGACAACATCTTCCTCTACGGCGCGATGCTGGGATTTTCCAAGAAGATGGTCGAGGGTATCTTCGAGGACGTCGTGGAGTTCAGCGAGATCGAGAACTTCATCGATACGCAGGTGAAGTTCTACTCCAGCGGCATGTACGTCCGCCTCGCCTTCGCGGTCGCCGTCAACGTCGACCCCGACATCCTCGTGGTCGATGAAGTGTTGGCCGTTGGTGACGAACGATTCCAAGCGAAGTGCATCGACCGGATCCGTTCCTTTCAAGATGAGGGCCGTTCGATCCTGTTCGTCACCCACAACGCCGATCAGGTCCGTGCGATCTGCGACCGCGCCATCGTGCTCGACGGCGGACACATGATCGCCGACGGCCCGACGCACGACTCACTGCGAATCTTCCGCGAGCACCTCATGGACAGCGCCGTCGAACACGATCGCAGCGGACTGCTGGCGTCGATCACCATCGACTCGATCACCACGCCGTCGGGTTCCTTTGACGTGCGAAGCGGCGCCGGCATGCACTTCGACGTCAACATCACGTCCCAGAGCGCCTACAGCGGCAACTTCGTGATGGAGATCTTCACGCGCAAGGGTCTGCTGATCAGTCGCAGCGACGCCAAGGGTTCGCCGGTAAACCTGACGCCCGGTCAAAATCGCGTGGGCATCGACCTGGCGCAGATACCGCTCCTCGACGGTATCTACGACGTGAACATCGGTGTCGTCGATCCTCGGGGCAATACGGTCATCGCGTGGCGCGAGCAGGCGGCGTCAATTCAAGTGACCTACGACGGGCGCGAGGGTGGCCTCGTCGAGCTCGGCGCCGCGATCCGTCAGCAGTAGTCACTGCTCGGCCGAGGTCAGTCGCGGGAACCGTCGAAGTGATCCGAATAGACCCATCTTGCCGACGTTGAAGGGGCGTGTCGCCCCGCTCAGCATCCGTCGGTCGCCCCGCGAGTTGCCATAGGCGTAGATGACCGGGGAAGTCGGGTAGTGGCGACTCAGCACCCACTCGTCGAGCCGGCGCAGCTTCTCGGTCCCGCGACAGTTCTTGCCGAGGTACCCGCCGGTGAGGCGACCGCGTGGGTCGACCGCGAGTCGCGTCCCGAGACCGCCCTGGGCTCCGAGCAGTTCGGTCATCACGTCGACGTACACCTGAGGTGACGCCGAGACGATGACGACGTCGTGGCCCTGGTCGCGGTGCCAACCGAGACGGTCCAGTAATAGTTGTCGGCTCTCGGTTTCGAGGTGATGGACGGCGAAGGTCCGCGAGGCGGCGATGACGACCTCCTCGTCGATGCCGGCGAGGAGCTTCTTGAAGAGTCGCTCCTTCGCGTTGTCGGCCCAACGGCTCGAGCGGAGTGCGCCGATGGTGAGCGGGACGACGAGTGAGAGGGCCGCGCGCCACGCTCGCCCGCGACCGGCGATTGATTTCAGCCAGTCAAAGACACTGCCACCTTCGGTCAGCGTGCCGTCGAGATCGAACGCGGCCACGACCGGTGGGGGTGGGGACTCCATGGAGCCAGTTTCACAGCCTTTGTGCTCACTGCGATTCCACTTTCCTACAAATCCGATAGATATTGACACCATTCGGATCGTTCCCATTAGGGTTGGCTCGTTCAGTCAAGGGACTGACATCACCCACAAGGAGCAAAGCATGGCGATTCGACTCGGCGACGAGGCCCCGGACTTCACGGCGGAGACCACCGAAGGCACCGTCAACTTCTATGACTACCTGGGCGACGGTTGGGGCATCCTCTTCTCGCACCCCAAGGACTTCACGCCGGTGTGCACCACCGAACTCGGCGCCTTTTCCGCGCGCCGCGCGGACTTCGACAGGCGCAACACCAAGTTGATCGCGGTGTCGGTCGACGACGTCGACTCCCACCAGCGTTGGAAGAGCGACATCAGCGAGACCCAGGGCGCGGAGCTCAACTTCCCGATCATCGGCGACGCCGACCGCAAGGTCGCGGACCTCTACGACATGATCCACCCCAACGCGAACGACACGTTGACCGTCCGCAGCGTCTTCATCGTCGATCCCAACAAGAAGGTGAAGCTCACGCTGACCTACCCGGCCTCGGTCGGACGAAACGTGGACGAGATCGTGCGCGTCCTCGACTCGCTCCAGCTCTCGGCCCAGTTCCCGGTCTCGACACCGGTCGACTGGAAGGACGGCGATGACGTCATCATCGCGCCGGCCGTGAGCGACGACGACGCCAAGGAGAAGTTCCCGAAGGGATTTCGCAAGGTGAAGGACTACCTGCGCTACACCCCGCAGCCCAACAAATAGTTACGACAGACTCGCGAAGCGGCCACCTTCGGGTGGCCGCTCTTCGTTTGACGCACCGTAAGGTGAAAGTTCGACAAGGAGATCTATGAGCGACGTGACCACGTTCACCTACGCCAATCAGACGGTGCATCGTCTCGGTTTCGGAGCGATGCGCATCACCGGTGAAGGCATCTGGGGACCGCCGAAGGACCCCGACGAGTGTCGCGCGGTCTTGAAGCGCGCCGTCGAACTCGGTGTCAACCTCATCGACACGGCCGACTCGTACGGTCCCTACATCTCCGAAGAGTTGATTCGCGAAGCCCTCCACCCGTACGGCGACGTCAAGATCGCGACCAAGGCCGGATTCTTGCGCATCGGTCCCAACGCGTGGCGCGAGTGCGGCCGACCGGACTACCTGCGCCAGGAGTGCGAGATGTCACTGCGTCGTCTGGGTCAGGAGTCGATCGACCTGTTCCAGTTGCACCGCATCGATCCCGCCGTGGCGCGCGAGGACCAGTTCGGACTGCTTCGCGAACTGCTGGACGAAGGAAAGGTTCAGGCCGTGGGACTCTCCGAAGTGAGCGTCGAAGAGATCGTGGCCGCGCGCGACGTCGTCACGATCTCGACGGTCCAGAACCTCTACAACGTCTCGAACCGCAAGAGTGAAGCGGTGTTGGAGTACTGCCAACACGAGGGCATCGGATTCATCCCCTGGTACCCGGTCGCCGCGGGCTCGCTCGCGCGAAGCGGTGGTCCGCTCGACGAGTTGGCCCAGAGGAACGGCATCACCGTCGGTCAACTCTCACTCGCCTGGTTGTTGCGTCGCTCCCCGGTCATGTTGCCGATACCGGGCACGTCCAAAGTCGCCCACGTCGAGGAGAACTGCGCGGCGGCCGGTGTCACGCTGGACGACGAGACGTTCGACGCGCTCGACGCGATGCACGACTAGGCGGGTCGCTCGATCTCTTCGACCAGCGACGCGCGCAGTTCGCGCTTCAAAACCTTGCCCTGCGGGTTGCGCGGCAACGGGTCGGCCCGAAAGAAGATTCTCGTCGGCACTTCGAAGCGCGCGAGGTGTCGGGCCACGTGACGATTGATCTCTTCGGCCTCGAGGACGTGACCCGGCCGCAGCACGATGACCGCGGCGACCTCTTCGCCCATGGTCGTATGGGGGAGTCCGACGACCGCGCAGTCCGCGACGTCGGGGTGCTCGAAGATGGCCGCTTCGACGATCACCGAGTAGACGTTCTCGCCACCGCGGATGATCATGTCTTTCGCGCGGTCCACGATGAAGACGAATCCCTCTTCGTCGATGCGCGCGATGTCGCCGCTACGGAGCCACCCCTTGGTGAAGGTCTTGGCGGTCGCCTCGGGCTTGTTCCAGTAGCCGCGCACGACGTTGGGACCCTTGATCCACAGTTCGCCGACGACGTCGGGGCCGCTCGGCAGATCGGCCGTCGGTTCGTCGCCCTCGAAGTCCTCGGGCACGATGGCGATCTCCACGACCGGCACGGCCGGTCCGCAACTATCGGGCTTGGCGAGATAGTCGGGGCCGCCGTTGAGACAGACGGCGGCCGAGGTCTCGGTCAGTCCGTAGCCGTTGCCGGGCATGCCACCCGGGAAGGCCGCTTGGATCCGTCGGACCAGCTCCGGGGGCGCGGGCGCGCCACCGTAGGAGACGGACTTCACGCTCGAGGTGTCGAACGTGGCGAAGTCCGGATGGTCCAGGATCTGCATCGCGATCGTGGGCACCCCACCGAACGTGGTGAGTCGCTCGGACTCGATGAGCGCGAGCGCTTGACCGGCGTCGAAGTGGTGCATCATGACGAGTTTTCCGCCCGAGGCGGTATTGGTGATCATCGTCGCGAGGCAACCGGTGGCGTGAAAGAGCGGCACGCTCAGAAGTCCGGCGTTGGGAATGCTCTCGCCGGCCTCGTCGAGATTGCCGCTGCCGAAGCGCATCGTCGCGCGCGTGCCGACGAAGAAGAGGTTCATCAGATTGGTGATGGCGTTGCGGTGCGTGCCGACGGCACCCTTGGGGTGGCCCGTCGTGCCCGACGTATAGAACATCGTGACGTCATCGTCGGTGGCGATAGCAACCTCGGGCGGCGTCGCCGTGGCGCTGATCTCGCCGACGTAGTCGTTGAAATCGACCGTGCGAATACGCTCGTGTGCCGCACCCAGTCGCGCCGGTCGCGAGGGATCTTCGCTAATCACCACGATGGTGGACAACGTCGGCAGTTCGTCGAGTTTGGTGCGCACGCGCTCGAGACGTTCCTCGTCGACGAAGAGGACCGACGAGCCGGAGTCACTGAGCCCGTACTGCAGTTCCTCGGGCGTCCACCAGGCGTTGATGGGCACGACCACCGCACCGGTCAGTACCGTTCCCCAGAACGCGATGACCCACTGGGGAAGATTGCGCGACGCGATGGCCACCCGGTCGCCCTTCGTGACACCGTCATCGATGAGACGCTGCGCCAACGTCGACGCCGCTCGGTAGTGCTCGTCGACGGTGAAGCGTTGACCTTCGTAGACCAAGAAGTCGCGCGAGGCGTGAGCGAGTGAGAGGTCGAGGATTTGGCGCAGCGTTTCCGGCGCGTGCTTCCACACGGTCATCTCGATGCCGTTGACCGACACGCGCTCGGTTTCGAACATCGAGCCCGGCGCGGTCAGCTGCGCCGTGGCGTCCGCCATCGAGAGGACGTCGTCACTCATCGAGCGTGGGAGGGTTCAGCGGCGCCTTGGGAAACAGTGTGTCGCGGTAGTGCTGGAGTTCGGCGATCGACTCGCGGATGTCGTCCATGGCCCGATGCGTGGTCTCTTTTTCTGGGAGCGACTCGAGGACTTCGGGGTGCCAACGGCGAGTCAGCTCCTTCAGCGTTGAAACGTCCACGTTGCGATAGTGGAGGAACTCTTCGAGGGTGGGCATGTACTCCTGGAGGAACCGACGGTCGGTGCCAATCGAGTTACCGCAGAGCGGGACCGAGCGAGGCTCCGAGATGTGTTCCTTGAGGAACGCGAGGGTCTGCGCCTCGGCCTCATCGTTGGTCACCGTCGACTTCGCAATCGCCTCGATCAGGCCGGACTTGGTGTGCATCTCGGTCACGAAGTCACCCATTTCGGCCATCTGCTCGGGCGAGGCGTGGATGACGAGGTCCGGTCCTTCGGCGATCACGTTGAGGTAATCGTCGGTGATGAGTGTCGCGATCTCGATTATGACGTGGCGTAACGGTTCGAGCCCCGTCATCTCCAAGTCCATCCACACGAGCACGAAGCGACACTACCCAACCTTCAACCGATGTCCGTCACGCCCAGATAGCCTCGCCCTATGGAAATCCCCGTTCGGATCCTGCACCCCGACGCGACACTGCCGAAGTACGCGCACGAGGGCGACGCGGGATGCGATCTGGTTGCCGTCGAATCACGCGTCATCGGGGCCGGCGGAGGTCGAGCCATGGTCTCGACGGGGCTCTCCGTCGCGATTCCCGAGGGCCACGGGGGATTCGTACTACCGCGCAGCGGCCTCGCCGCCAAACACGGCGTCACCTGCATCAACGCCCCCGGACTCATCGACGCCGGTTACCGCGGTGAGGTGATGGTCGCCCTCGTGAACCTCGATCCGACGCATGACTACGAAGTGAAGAAGGGCGACCGAATCGCGCAACTGGTCGTCTTGCCCGTGCCCGTGGCGACGTTCACGCCGGTCGACGAGCTCCCCGCGGCCAAGCGTGGCGAGGGCGGTTTCGGAAGCAGCGGGCGTTGACGCAGTACCTCGAACCGCTCGACAGTGCCTTCATCCTGCTCGAGGTCCCCGGGTCGGCCATGAACATCGGCGCGGTGATCGAACTCGATTTTGGCGGCGTCACCGATCCGACTGAGCGCTTCGAACTGATCCGCAAGAACGTGGCCGAACGACTCCACGAGATCCCGGTGTTGACCAAGCGGGTCATCCGCGCGCCCTTTGACCTCACCTGGCCGGCCTTCGTGGCGGACACCCAGATTGACCTCGATCGCCACATCACACGCGTGGCACTGCCGTCACCGGGGTCGGCCGACCAGTTCGACGCCGTGGTCTCGGAGTTCTTGTCACGGCCGCTGGTGCGCACCCGTCCGCTGTGGCATCTCTTGATCATCGAGGGCCTCGAGGACGATCGAGGTGCCGCAGTGCTCAAGGTGCACCACGCACTGGCCGATGGCGTCTCGGGCGCCGAGACTTTCGCCAGTCTCTTTGACATCTCGCCCGAGGTTCGCGCCCCGACACCGAAGGTTGACGACACCGACGACGCACCGTTCGCGACGAATCCGATGTCGCTGGTCTTGGAAGCCCTTCGCCGAGTGCGCGCCGAGCCGGGTATCGCGCTGACGGTCATGACGTCGTGGTTGTCGCGGGTCTTTGACGTGCTCCGGACGCTCGTGCGGGTGTCCGTCACGCGGGGCCGAAAGCGAACGACGCCCGATCAGCCGTCGATCTTTGAGGCGCGCCGCACGTCGCTCAATGGTCGCGCCGGTGTGGAGAAGGTCTATCACCGGATGCGCGTTCCACTCGCCGATGCGAAACGCGCCGCGAATCACCACGGCGCGTCAGTGACCGACTTCGTGATGGCAACCACCAGTGGAGCGCTGCGCCGGCTGTTGGACGATCGCGGCGAGACGCTGACTCGTGATCTCATAGCGTTCGTGCCGATCAACGTGCGTGGTGACGGCGATGCCGCCGCGATGGGCAATCAGATCTCGGGAATGTTGTTGGCGCTCCATACCGACATCGACGACCCGGTCGAGCGACTCAAAGCCATCGCCCGGGACTCCGCGAAGACCGTAGGCGTGCAGCGCGACAACGGCGCGAGGATGTTCCAGGAAATGCCCCGGGTGCTCGGTCCGACTGTTCTCTCTCTCGGCGGCAAAATGGTCGATGCGTTCGGACTGTTCGACGTCGTGCCACCGATGGCGAACTTGATGTTGTCGTCGGTTCCGGGCCCACCGATCCCGCTCTGGTTGAGCGGCCACCGCGTGGTGTCCGCGGCGCCGGTCGGCCCGCTCCTGGGTCCGTTCTGCTTGAACGTCACCGTGCTCGGCTTTGAACAGAATCTTGAGTTCGGAGTGCTGGGGTGCGCACGGACCATGCCTGATCTGGCCACGCTTCGTGACTATTTGAAGGAAGAGGCCTATCGGCTCATCGATACGGTCGTCGAATGAACCGAAGTCGATTTCGATCGGCACCTGGGCTACTATTGGTGACCACGCGGACGTAGCTCAGTTGGTAGAGCGCGACCTTGCCAAGGTCGAGGTCGCCGGTTCGAGCCCGGTCGTCCGCTCCAAAAAATGTGGCAACCCGGTCAATTTGACTGGGTTGCGTGCTTTTCAGGAAGAGTCACTCGTCACTCGCGGATCGAGAGCGCGTCGTCGCCACTCGTACCGATCGCCGAGAACCCGGAGAATTAGTGCTCGACAACGAGAATCCGGGCGGGTCGTAGACTCAAATCCCTATCCATCAAGCCGATGATTGCGAGGGGCCCCTCACGAATCCAGTTACGACGAACGCACAGCGCGACCCCGACTTTGGGAGCGGCGCGTTGAAGGACTCTTCCGCGAGCGCGGACCAGGTCGTTGCGGACGTACTGGATCAGTTCGCTCGCAACTTTCTGCTCAACGATCTGGCGCCTGATCAATCAGGGAAACTGCTCGAAGCCACGAAGGTCGACGTCGTCTATCGCTTGAGTGACCGTGAACCTCGACGTCGCAAATCCGAGGTGGGCCGAGTCCATCAGGCGCGCGGCAGTGTTCGACGACTGCGCTCGGTACTGCAAACATTTCCCGGACTATTCGACGCCGAGTGGTCGCGTTCGATCCTGGGCGAACTCTCGTGGTTCGGGGGAGTCCTCGGCGAGAGTCGAGACCTCGACGTCCTGCGCAAGGGAATCACGAAATCGCTGTGGTTGGTTGAGGATCAAGACATCCAATCCATGATCATCGATCAGCTCGATCGTCGGATCGAAGAGACGCACGAGCGCAACGCCGTCGAGCGGTCGACGAAACGCTACGCGCTGCTCGTTGGCGACATCGCGACGATCGGCATCGACGTTGTCTTCGATCCCCGAGCGAAAGATCCCGCGGACGAAGTACTCACCGCGCAGTTACACGGCTCGTGGCGAGACATAGAAAAGGCCGAACACGAAGCGCGGGCGCAGGCCAACAATGAGAACTTGCACGAGCTTCGCAAGGAGTTAAAGCGGATGGAGTGCGCCTGTGAGGTACTGGGTCTGGTAACCGGTGAGCCAGCGGTGAACCTCGTGCGTGCCACCAACCTCGCACAGACGAAACTTGGCGTCGTCCACGATGAAGCGGTGGCGCGCGCGTGGCTGAAGTCGCTGACGTTGCTCCTGCCCGAGTTGAAAAGGCCGCTTCGAGCGATTCGGGCCTTCCACGAGGAGGCCCGTCGAGAGGCCAAGCGCGGATGGAAAGGCTTGATCGACGACGTGGAGGAGAACTGGCACGATCTCAAAGCCTCATTCGGGTGACGCAACGAGGGTCGAGCCGTAGTCTCTAACGAAGGAGGTAGCCATGGTCCATCCCTCGCTCGAGCCGTACGTGAATGCGGTACGCGCCGAACCGGCGACCCATCCGTCACTGCTGAGTGCCGACGAACGCCGGGCGGCCTATCGCGACACCGCGCTGGCCGCTCGTGGTGAACCCGAAGAGGTGGACTCGGTTCGTGACGTCGAACTCGTGCTCGACGGTCGCACGCTTCGAGCACGGCTGTACGCACCACTCCAGGACGAAGGCAAGGCGCTCGTGGTCTATTTTCACGGCGGCGGATTCGTCGTGGGCGACCTCGACACACACGATGCCCTCTGTCGTCGACTCTCCTCGGATACTCGGATGCGTTTTCTCGCGGTCGAGTACCGACTCGCACCGGAACACCCCTTCCCGTGCGGAATCAACGACGCGGTCGACACCATCCGTCACGTGAGCGCGAACCTGGGCGACTTCGATGACCCCGCCGCCGAGCTCATCGTCATGGGCGACTCGGCCGGCGCCACCTTGATGACCGTCGCGTGCGCCTTGACGAGACATGAGGACTTGGGCGTCGCCGCCCAGGTGGTGATCTATCCGACGCTCGGACCGGACCTGTACACCGACTCGGTACACAAATACGGCGAGGGCCACGTGCTCGACATCGATCACCTGCGCCACGACTACGGGCTCTACCTCGACGGCTGGACCGATCACAGTGACCCGCGCGTCACGCCGCTCATGTTCGAAGACCTCACCGGAGCGCCGCCGGCGATCGTGGTCGTCGCCGAGTGCGATCCGCTGCGCGACGAAGCCGTCGCCTACGCCGGGCTGCTCGAGCACTTCGGTGTTCGTGTGGAGTTACTCGAGGCCGAAGGGATGATCCACGGATTCCTGCGGCTGCCGTCGTTCGTGCCCGAGGCGCTCGAAATCATCGACGACCTGGCGGTCCACATGCACCGCTACGTCGAGGCCGCGAAGTGAACGTTCTCTTCATCACCCTCGATCAGTTCCGCGGCGATTCCTACGCGGCGGCCGGCCATCCGCTCGTGCAGACGCCGACGCTGGACCGGATCGCTCGCGAAGGCGTGCGTCTCTCTCGCCACTACTCACAGGCCGCGCCGTGCTCCCCGGGACGCGCCGCGATCTACACCGGCACCTACCAGATGAACAATCGCGTCGTCGCGAACGGCACCCCGTTACCCAAGGGGCTCGACAACATCGCCCACGTCGCGCGTCGCGCGGGCTTCGACCCGACGCTCTTCGGCTACACCGACCAGGGCGTCGATCCCGCGAGCGCAGAGGGCCGCGACGATCCCCGGTTGGACAGTTACGACGGCGTGTTGCCCGGTCTCTCGGTCGGTCTCTACCTGCCCGAGAGCCAGGCCGGTTGGATCCAATTCCTGCGCGCGAAAGGCTACGACGTGCCCTACGGCTGGGAGGTGGCCGCACGCGGCGAGCCTGATCGTCCCGCCGAACTCTCGCTCAGTGGCTTCCTCACGACGCGTTTCCTGGACTGGCTCGGCACCCAAGAGAGCGGATGGTTCGCTCACCTCAGCTACCTGCGGCCCCACCCGCCGTACGCGGCGGCGGGGGAGTTCTCGCGCATGTACGACCCGGCCGACGTCGAGATGCCCATCGCCGCGGTCCCGTCGGCGCAGCGACACGCTATTCACGACGCCGCGATGGGAATCGAGGCGAGCGCCGCACCGACCGACCCCGATCAGATGCGAGCACTCAGGGCCCAGTACTACGGGATGATCAGCGAAGTGGACGCTCAACTCGGTCGCATCGTTCGCCAGCTTGAAGAGCGTGGTGAATGGGAGGACACGCTGGTCGTCATCACCGCGGACCACGGCGAACAGTTAGGCGACCACGGACTCAAGGAGAAGTTGGGTTTCTTTCCCCAGAGCTATCACGTCATCGGTCTCTGGCGCGATCCCCACTCCGCCAACGCCGGGCGGGTCGTCACCCGGTTCAGCGAGAACGTCGATCTGCTTCCGACGCTCGCCGACGTCCTCGCGATCGACGAACCGGCCCAGAGTGACGGCCGTTCCCTCACGCCGCTACTCGACGGCGAAGACGTACCCTGGCGAAGCGCCGCGCACTACGAGTGGGACTACCGCAGTTACTTCATCCGCCACGCCACGAATCAATGGCCCAGGGACCGAAGCCTGTCGCTCGCCAATCTCGCCGCCTCGGTGAGCGACGACCTCGGGTACGTCCAGTTCGCTGACGGGACGTACCGGTGCTTCGATCTTCTCGCCGATCCCACCTGGCGAACGGAGTGTCACGACGCCGAACGGATCATGCGCGGCGCGCAAGAACAACTCGTGTGGCGTCAAGAACACCTGCGTCGTGACCTCACCGACATGTTGTTGCGACCGAGTCGACCGGGTCGTTGGCCGACGGGATTCAAGGACGCTGCGTTCGCCACGGCCGATTCGTAATCGACAAGAGAATTGCCACGCACGATTGATCTTGTAATGCCGGGACACACCCGTCGTGTTGGGTAAGGTCGACAGTGTTCGGTTGGGCCGAATACCTGCTTGATACGCAATACGAACGAAGACATCCAATGGGGGGTTTGTGCCGACGTTTGCCAGTGAACGGCGATGGTTGGTGCTGTTCGTTCTTTGCATCGCGGTGTTCCTCGTCGTGGTCGACAACACGATCGTTAACGTCGCACTGCCGACGATCTCTCGTGACTTGCACGCCTCGAACTCCTCGTTGCAGTGGATCGTCGACGGCTACTCGCTGCCCTTCGCCGGTCTGCTACTCGCGGGCGGGGGACTCTCGGACCGGTGGGGACGTAAGCGGGTCATGCAGATGGGACTGTTCGCCTTCTCCGTGTTCTCGGTACTGGCCGCCTTCTCCCATAACGTCTCGACGCTCCTGACGGCACGCGCACTGATGGGGGCCAGCGCGGCGTTCATCTTTCCGGCGACGCTCTCGACGTTGACGGTCGTCTTCGAGGACCGTCGTGAGCGGGCCAAGGCCTTCGGCTACTGGGGCGCCACGACCGGTATCGCGATCGCGCTGGGACCGATCGCGGGCGGCGCGCTCATCACGCACTACTTCTTCGGTTCGATCTTCTTGGTGAACGTGCCGGTCGCACTGGTGGGTGTCGTGGCGATCGCGTCCGTGGTGCCGGAGTCCACGAATCCCGAACGTCACCCGCTCGACTTCTCGGGACTCGCACTCGGCACGATGGGGATCACGGCGTTGATACTGGCGATTATTCAAGGACCGTCGTGGGGCTGGCGATCGTCGCCGACCCTCGTGCTCTTCGGCGCCGCGGTCTTGTTGCTGAGTGGATTCGCCAACCATGAATTGGGTCGTGAAGGTCCGATGATGAACGTTCGGATCTTCAATAATCGGACCTACGCCGCGAGTTCCGGGGCGATGGCCACGAACTTCTTCTGTCTCTTTGGCTTCATCTTCCTCGTGACGCAGTACTTCCAACTCGTTCGTGGCTACTCGGCGCTGTCGGCCGGTGAGCACACGTTGCCGTTCGCGTTCGCGGTGATGGTGGCGACGCCCTTGGGGGCGCTCGCGGCGCTTCGATTTGGGACTCGTTTCATCGTCGCGCTGGGCCTGCTCGTGACCGCGGTGGCACTGGTGTGGATGTCGAGCTTGGCGGCGGACGCGGCGTACCTCGGTCCCATCATCGGCTCCATGATCATCCTGGCCGTGGGTTTCTCACTCGTGAACGCGCCATCGGTCGCGGCCACGATGGAGACTCTCGAAGTCGGCCAGATCGGCGCCGGCGCCGCGGGCAACGAGACGACCCGCGAACTTGGAGGAACCATGGGCGTGGCGATCATCGGCTCGGTCTTCGCGTCACTCTTCGGTCCGGCGATCCGCCGAGCCTTCGACCCGCTGCTGGGTCACGGTCTCAGTGCTCATCAGTTGAACGTGGCCCAAAGCTCCATGGAGGCCGCCAAGATGACGGCAGCCCACCTTTCCGCCGCGGCACAGGTCACCCTGGCGCCCCAGCTCACTTCGGCGTTCATGAACGGATTCCATCGGGGATGCCTCGTGGCCGCCGGAACGGCCGTCGTCGTCGCCGTGGTGGTGTTCTGCTACCTACCGTCGCGAGAATCGCTGTCCGAATCGGAGTTGGTCTTCGAGCACTGAGCGGCCCCGAGCATGCTGCGGCCAATGCGACCGGATTATCTGGTAACAATGGACTCCAGACGCCGACCTCGGCGAGGGGAAAAACAGGGAGATTTCATGCTGCACTTAACACGATACCGTCGGGTTCTCGTCATGGCGGGAGTCGCTTCGCTGATGTTGGCCACCAGCGTTAGCGCGGGGGCCAGTTCGCTGTCGGGCAAGTACAACGCCGCCGACGCCAAGTTGGTTCCGTCGATCTACAAGGGCACCACCCTCCAGGTCGCGACTGACGCCACCTACGCGCCGGACGAGTCGATGAACAATGGCGTCATGGTCGGTTTTGACGTGGACCTCATGTACGCAATCGCCAAGACGCTCGACATCAAGGTGAAGGAGAACAACATCACCTTCAACAGCATTCTGCTGGGCATCGGTGACAATAAGTTCCAGATCGGCAACTCGTCGTTCACTGACGAAAAGAGTCGAGAGAAGCAGGTGAACTTCGTCGACTACTTCCAAGCGGGCGAGGGGGTGTACGCCAAGAGTTCGTCGACGGCCAAGTTCACTGGTCTCAAGAGCTTCTGTGGGTTCACCGTCGCCGTGGAATCGACGACCACCGAGCAGAGTGACGCACAGAAGACGGCCAAGGCCTGCCCGGCCAGCAAGAAATTGACGGTCCTGTCGTACCCGACACAGACCGAGGCCAACCTGGCGGTCGGCTCGGGACACGCCACGTTCGGTTTCTTGGACAGCCAGGTCGCCGGCTATGTCGTTTCCAAGTCCCAGGGTGAGTTCAAGTTGGTGGGCAAGGCCATCGAGGTCGCGCCGTACGGCATCGCGACACCGAAGACTCCGAACGGTAAGCAGCTCGCCGTGGCCATGCAGGCGGCGATCAAGACCTTGATCGCGAACGGGACTTACGGCGCCATTTTGAAGAAGTATGGCGTCACCGCCGGCGGACTTCCGTCGTCAAAGATCGTGCTCAACGGAGCGATCTACTAAGTCGTAGTAAAAACTAACACCGTGAGTATGAACGGGGACGAGTCAGTAAAGGTCGTCCCCGTTCGTCACGTCGGCCAGTGGTTCGGCATGGCTCTCCTCGCGCTCTTCCTCGCGATGTTGATCCACACGTTCTGGTCGAAGATTCCCACCGGCGCGCGGACGTGTCACTTGGTGAATGGGCGCTATCGCTGTCACGCCAACATGAAGTGGCGATTCGGATGGAACCTCGTCTTCCACTACTTCACGAACGATCAGGTCTTGAAGGGTTTGGTGGTCACCCTTGAATTGACCATCTACGCGATGATCATCGGCGTCGTACTGGGCGTCATCGTCGCGATCATGCGACGATCCCAGAACCGGCTGTTGTCGGCGGCGGCGTGGTCCTACACCTGGCTCTTTCGCGGCACTCCCGTCTACGTCCAGCTTCTCATCTGGGGCAACATCGCCTACCTCTACCCGAAGATCGCGATCGGCATCCCGTTCACCCATATCTATCTGCTCCACTTCGGAGCGAACTCGGTGTTCACGTCGTTCAACGCCGCCGTGATCGCGCTGGGGCTGAATGAAGGTGCTTATTTTTCCGAGATCGTGCGGTCCGGTTTGATCGCGGTGGACGAAGGCCAGACTGAGGCCGCCATGTCACTCGGCATGTCGCGGGGTCAGACGCTTCGATCGATCGTTCTACCCCAGGCGATGCGCGTAATCATCCCGCCGACCGGCAACGAGGTCATATCGATGCTGAAGACGACGTCGTTGGTCGTGGCGCTGTCCGTGCTCGATCTCTTGGGTGCGATTCAGGACATCATCGGACAGAACTACCAGCCGATGCCCATGTTCATCCTCGCCAGCATGTGGTACTTGATCATCTCGACCGTTCTCTCGATCGGACAGTTCTATCTTGAGCGGTACTTCGCGCGTGGCGCCCTGCGCACGCCGCCGCTCACCCCGACACAGCGCCTGCGTCGCGACCTTCGTGGAATCGCGTCGAAGTACAAGACGCGTCGCGGCGTGCAGGTTGGTGCCGCGCCATGACGGTGCCCATGGTCGAAGCGCGCGGACTGCACAAGTCCTACGGCGGCGTCGAAGTCCTCAAGGGCGTCAACCTCACGGTCTCTCGAGGTGAAGTGACGTGCTTGATTGGACCGTCCGGTTCCGGAAAGAGCACACTCCTGCGCTGCATCAATCACTTGGAGAAGCACGACGCGGGGGAACTGCGTGTCGACGGCGAGCTGGTCGGCTACGAGGCACGCGGTGGCAAACTCTACGAACTGAACGACCGTCAGATCTGCCACGAACGTTCCCAGATAGGGATGGTCTTCCAACGCTTCAATCTCTTCCAAAATCTGAACGTTCTGGAGAACCTCACCGTCGGTCCAACGAAGGTCAAGGACCTCAGTGAGGAGCAGGCGAACAAGCGCGCACGAGAACTCCTGGTGCGTGTGGGTCTCGAAGGCAAGGAAAAGAACTACCCCACGCAACTCTCCGGCGGTCAGCAACAGCGCGTCGCTATCGCGCGGGCACTCGCCATGGAGCCGAAGTTGATGTTGTTCGACGAACCGACGTCGGCACTCGACCCGGAACTGGTCGGCGAGGTCCTGGACGTCATGAAGGACCTGGCGCGCAGCGGTATGACCATGGTGGTCGTCACGCACGAGATGAACTTCGCGCGAGAGGTGGCCAATACGGTCTACTTCCTAGACCAGGGAGTGATTGAAGAATCGGGCGACCCGAAATCCATCTTGACGTCACCCTCGTCCCCACGACTTCAGAGTTTCCTCTCCAAAGTCCTCTGATGGATTGGACCATCGAACAGACCAACGTCGGTACGGGACTGCCCCTCGAGGGCGTGCGGGTCCTGGACCTCTCCCGGGTCCTCGCGGGGCCGCTGTGCGCGATGATCGCAGGCGACCTCGGCGCCGACGTGATCAAGGTCGAAGCACCGAGCGGCGACCCCGTGCGCTCGCTGGCGCCACCGCGATTCGGCGACGACGCGACCTACTACTTGGCCGTCAACCGTCATCGACGCAACGTGGTGGCCGACCTACGAGATGCGTCGGACTTTGCGAAGGTCGCCGAACTGGTCCGCCTCGCCGACGCCGTGGTCGAGAACTATTTGCCGAGCCAGTTCGTTTCACTCGGTATCGAGCGACTCCGCGCAGTGAATCCCGAGTGCGTGTGGGTGAGCATCACGCCCGCGACGCTCGGGGGCCCAGTGGCCGAACGACCCTCCTTCGACCTACTGGCCCAAGCCCGCTCCGGGATCATGGGCGTCACCGGTGAACCCGATGGAGCGCCGACCAAAGTGGGCGCGCCGATCGCCGACGTCGTCACCGGACTGTACGGCGCGATCGGACTGCTCGCCGGACTGTTCGCGCGCCAACAAGGTCGTCCCGGACGTCGCTTCGAGGCACCGATGCTCGAGTCGACGATGACGGCACTCGTAAATCAGGCCCAGGGATTCCTCGCCACCGGTGCGAACCCCCAACGACTCGGCAACGACCACCCGAGTATCACGCCCTACGGGCCCGTGACGACGGGCGATGGATTCATGCTGCTCGCCGTCGGGACCGACCAACAGTTCGCGCGCCTGGTCGAGGTTCTCGGCGACGCCGAACTTTCTGATCGGACCCTCTGGAGTGAGAACGCGGCGCGCGTCCAGCACCGTGATGAACTGCGCGACGAACTGGATCGAATCTTCTCGTTGCGTTCGACCGACGAGTGGCTTGGTCTCTTGGAGGGTTCCGGTGTTCCGCACGCACCGATCCTGGACGTCGCGGGCGCCTTCGACCAGGTACAGATTCGTGACGGTGATTTCGTGGGAACCATGGCGACGCCCGGTGGGGAAGTTCTCGCGATGCGAACGCCGTTGGTCATCGACGGAACGCGACCGACGATTCGTCGGGGACCGCGTCGACTCGGCGAGGACACCGAAGAGGTCTTCGGCGACTAATTCGTCGACCGGAAACGCTCGCCGTCGAAGGAGTCGATCGTCGTGAACTCCTCGACCGCTCGACGCTTCAGCTTCGTCACCTGACGCGCCGGATAACCGAGCGCCACGATCGAGGCGACGATCTGGTGGTCGGGCAAATCCAGGACCTCTCGGACGCCCGATTCATTGCGCGTGGCGATCGTCGTCATCACGCCGCCCAGACCCCGCGATCGAGCGGCCAGGAGCACGTTCCACACGAAGGGATAGATCGAGGCACCGCCTGCGATCTGGTAGTGACCGAGGTCGCGGTCCGTCGCCGCGAGCGCCGAGAGATCCGCGCAGATCACCAACATCACGGGCACGTTCTCGAGGGTCTCGGGAAAACCATCCGCATCGGAGACGGCGATCGCCGCGTCACGTTTCGAAAGCGCGACCGCTCGGTCCTCGTCGCTGGCGAGAGGGGAGAACGGTACGAGTCCGGCCAGGACGTGCGCGACGTAGTCGTGCCAGCCATCGAGGTAGAGATCGCGCAGCGCGCGTCGACGCCGAACGTCCTTCACCATGATCACGTGCCACGCCTGCCGATTACCGCCCGAGGGTGCGAATCGTGCGTCGTCGAGTATCGCGTAGAGGGTGTCATCCAGAACCGGTTCGTCGAGGAACGCCCGAACGGAACCGGTTGTACGAAGAGCGTCGGTCAGTTCCATGAGGTCACCTTAGGACTGGGTTATTGGTTGGACCCGGCGTCTCGTCGTTGGAACAAAGCGACCGCGACGATCATGGTGCCCACGACGTAAGCGAGCAAGATGAAGGTGGCGCTCCAGGCACCGAAGGAGTTCGACGGCGCAAAGGGGGACTGCATCGACACGCCGAGGGTGGAGGGCTCGAAACGCATGAAGTCGTTCTGCCAGTTCTGCGGGAAGAACAGTCCGATGATGGGCACGATCAAGAGCACGGAAACGAAGACACTGATTGCCGCCGCGCTTTGGCGAAGTATGAGGCCGAGCGCGAAGGCGAAGAGCGACAAGAGCGCCAGGTACAGCCCGGCGAGTATCACCGAACGAAGGACCGTGCCGTTCGTGATCGACGCAGTCGGCACGACGCCGAGATAGATCCGCTGTCCGATCAGAAAGGCGGCGAAGCACACGAACTCACCCAGGATCAACATCGTGGCGAAGAGCACGATCAACTTGCCGACAATCAGGCGGAATCGATTCGGCACCGCGGTCAGCGTCGTGCGAATCGATCCGGACGTGTACTCACTCGTAATGAACAGTGTGCCGATGACGCCGACGGCGAACTGCGCGAAGAGGCTCCCGCGCAGGCTGCTCGAGACCGGGTCGAACGTCGCGACCCGCAGTGGGCTGAGCTGGCTCCAGTGGGTTCGGACCAAGGTGGTGATCAGCACGCCGAGGCCGATCGTGAGCAGCACGGTCACGATGACACCCATGATGGACGAACGCACGGTGCGGAATTTGATCCACTCCGAGCGTGTGGTCGCGGCGAGCGTTGACTCATTCGCCATGAGCGGGCTCCTGCTTTTGTGCGCCGTATTCCACCGCGCCGGCGGTGAGGTCCATGAAGACCTCTTCCAGGGATGCTCGTTGGGGAGTCAGTTCGAAGATCGCGATACCCGCGTCGAAGGCCAGCTGACCGACCTGGTCCGACGTGAGTCCGCCGATCGTTAGGCCCTCGTCGTTGGAGTCCTGGACGGTGCCGTGGTTCGACGTGATGAGCGCGGCGAGCTTGTCGTGGTCGGACGCGCGCGCGAGCACCGTGCCTTCGGCGTTCTTGGTGAGGTCGTTGACGGATCCCGACGTGATGAAGCGACCTCGTCCGATCACGATGATCTCGTCGGCACTGACGGCCATCTCGCTCATGAGATGCGAGCTGACGAAGACGGTGCGGCCCTCGTTGGCCAAGGCCCGAAAGAAATCGCGGATCCATTTGATCCCTTCCGGGTCGAGCCCGTTCACCGGTTCGTCGAACAGCAACACACCGGGATCGCCGAGCAACGCGCCGGCGATGCCGAGTCGCTGACTCATGCCCAGTGAGTACGTGCCGACCTTCTTGTTGGCGACCGAACCGATGCCCACGAAGTCGAGCACCTCATCGACGCGCGAGCGCTTGATCTGGTTCGAGGCGGCCAGCGCGCGAAGGTGGTTGCGCGCCGTTCGGCCGGGGTGCACCGCCTTGGCGTCGAGCAGCGCACCGACTTCGCGAATGGGGTCCTTTAAGTCAGCGAAGCGCACGCCGTTGACGGTGGCTTGGCCCTTGGACGCGTGATCGAGTCCCAGGATGATCCGCATCGTGGTCGACTTCCCCGAGCCGTTCGGTCCGAGGAAGCCGGTCACGACGCCGGGCTTTACCTCGAAGTCCAGATCATCGACGGCGACCGTGGCGCCGTAGCGCTTGGTGAGGTGGTCGACTTTGATCATGGAGTTCCTCTTCAAACCTTACTGATGACGTTTTGCATTCGAGGAGTGAGGCGGTAAGAACGACGTAAGAGTCCGCGTTGCTACAGCCGTCGATTTGCCTGACAGTATTCGCACGTTCCCGTCACCGCCATGTGGTGACGGTCCAGCATGAACCCGAACGTACGCATGAGGTCCTTGCTCAAGGCGTCGAAGTGGACGGCGGGGACTTCGAACGTCGCTCCGCACTCGTCACACGAGAGATGTCCGTGCACCGCGCCGGCGAGGTGGAAGACCGCGGCGTGCTGATCGAGGTGCGCGTGCACGACGATCTGCAGCGCCTCGAGCTCTTCGAGGATTCGGTACACCGTCGAAGGGCTGACGTCGGGCTGGCGTGACTGCACCTCTTGGGTGATCTCTTCGGCCGTGAGATGCCCGGGGGCGGCGACGAGGACCTCGGCGACCGTGCGCTTGGCGACGGTGACCCGCTTGGTGGCGCCACGAATCGCCGAGAGGATCTCATTGACGTCGGGGCTCGCGGCGGACATAGAAAAACACTAGGTCCGTTACGGCCTACAGAACGCCGAGACCGTCAATCACACGCTGCGCTTCGTCGACGATCGAGCGCACGATCTCACCGGCCGGGATGATTGACGTGATCGCGCCGACGGCCTGCCCCGCGGGGTAGCCCTCGCGCCGCGGGTCGATCCCGGTCGTGTTCTCGTCACCACCGAGGTGAAAGCTGCCGTCGTGGAAGGCGACCGCCAACTGATCCGGGAACTTCTTGAGCAGCGACGGATCGGCGTCGTAGCGATCGGTCGTGTCGTTGCGCAGCACGCGCATCGTCTTGCCACTGAACGCGCGCGAGACGACGGTCCCATCTTCGCGCGTCTCGAGCATCGTCTCGCGATAGCCCGGGATGGCGCGCGCCTCGGGCGTCGCGATGAAACGCGTACCAATCCACACGCCCGCCGCACCGAGGGCGAGCGCCGCAGCGAGCCCACGACCATCGAAGATCCCTCCGGCCGCGACGACGGGAATCGCGCCGTCCATCGCGTCGACGATCAGTGGGACGAGCGGCAACGTCGCCACGGTCCCGGTATGGCCGCCGGCCTCGGTCCCCTGGGCGACGACGAGGTCACAACCGGCGTCGAGCGCCCGTTTGGCGTGTTCGACCTTGCCACACATCGAGACCACGAGTACACCGTGTTGGTGGCAGAGGTCGATGACGTGTGCGGGCACACCGAGCCCGGCGACGAACGTGCTGGCGCCGCCTTCGATCAAGAGTTCGACGTTCCCCTTGAGCGTCTCAGGGAAAGCGGTCAAGAGGTCGACGCCGAACGGTTTGGAGGTGAGCTCCTTCGTGGCGGCGATCTCGTGGGAGAGTCGTTCGCTGGACATCGTCGAAGCGCCGAGACAGCCGTAGCCGCCCGCGTTGGAGACCGCGGCCGCGAGCGCGCTGTAGGCGACGCCACCCATGCCGGCGAGCATCACGGGGTGCTCGATGTGCAACATCTCGGTGAGTCTCGTTTTCATTGGTCTCCTTTTGGACAAAACTAGTGAGGACGTTGCGTGTCGGCCAAATGTCACCGTGCCCCACTAGGGTGAGAATCATTCACGAGTGGTGTTTGCCCCCGTCGTCTGTTCTGGAGTGATTTTCTTGCATGGATACTGACCTCGCCGTCCCGATGCCCAAGAGGGAGTTGTACTTCGTCTTCGGCGCACTCATGTTGGGCATGTTGTTGGCTGCCCTCGACAGCACGATCGTGGCGACCGCGCTTCCGACGATCGTGGGGGACCTGCACGGCGCGAGCCACCTCAGTTGGGTCGTTGTCGCGTACCTGTTGTCCTCCACGGTGAGCACACCTCTCTGGGGCAAATTGGGTGACCTTCACGGACGCAAGGTCTACTTCCAGGCGGCGATCATCCTTTTCTTGATCGGCAGCATGCTCTGTGGCCTCTCTCAATCAATGCTCGAACTGATCCTGTTCCGCGCCCTACAGGGACTCGGCGGTGGCGGACTCATGGTGGGCGCGCAGGCGATTATCGCCGACATCGTGCCGCCTCGAGAGCGTGGTCGCTACGCCGGGTTCTTCGGCGCGACGTTCGGCGCCGCCACGGTGATCGGACCGCTCATCGGCGGATTCATCGTTGAATACTTCTCGTGGCGATGGATCTTCTACGTCAACGTCCCCTTCGGCATCCTCGCGTTGGTCGTCACCGCGGCAGTCTTGCCGAGTGCCGGCGCGCGAGTGCAGCACGTCATCGACTACGCCGGGATCATCGTGTTGACGGTCTCGGCATCGGCTCTGATCCTCTTCACGTCGCTCGGTGGGACGTCGCTCGCGTGGCTCGGTTGGAAATCGGTCACGTTGCTGGTCGTCGGTCTCGTTACCGCGGTGGTCTTCGTAATGATCGAACGACGCTCCAGTGAGCCGATCTTGGCCCCTCGACTCTTTGCGAACCGCGTCTTCTCCTCCGCGTCGGCGATTGGTTTCGTCGTGGGCTTCGCGATGTTCGGCGCTCTCACGTTCTTGCCGCTGTATTTCCAAGACGTTCGCGGTGCGACACCGACCAGTTCGGGGTTGCGACTCTTGCCGATGATGGCCGGGCTACTCATCGCCTCGATCGTGACGGGTCAACTCGTCTCCAAGGGCTGGCGGTACCGTCCGTTCCCGATCCTCGGCACGGCCGTCATGACGATCGGGCTCGCGTTGTTCGGCACGATCGGTGTCGCCACGTCGGAACTCACGTTGGCCTTCTTCATGTTGATTCTTGGAACGGGACTCGGACTCGTGATGCAGGTGCTCATCACCGCGGTGCAGAACGCCGTGCAACACGAAGACCTGGGCGCGGCGACGGCCGGCGCCAACTTCTTTCGTTCGATCGGTGGATCGTTCGGGACCGCGGTCTTCGGCGCGCTCTACGTGAACTCGCTGCCGCATCAGCTGGCGGTGGGGCTTCGTGCCAATCCGTCGGTCACGTCGTTGCCGTCGCCCTTGAAGTGGACCCCCAAGAACCTTCGCCGGCTGCCGTTGAACGAACTCTCGGTGATCGTTCACGCGGTGTCGGGCTCGATCGCCGAGATCTACCGCTTCGCGATCCCGATCGGTGTGCTCGCGGTGATCTTGTCCTTGACGTTGCCGGAGATCAAACTTCGGACGAGCCTGCATCCAGTCGCTGACGAAATTCCCATGTCAAACGCTGACCCCCTGCTCTAAGCGTCTCGAGACATTCGTCGAACTCCGCGTCGTCGCCGTAGTAGGGATCGAAGAGATCGAGCTCTCGTCCCGGTTCGATGAGGTTGCGCAACAAGATCACGTGGGTCGAACGATTGGAGAGTCGCTTCTTCACTTCGTGAACGTGCTCACGAGTCATCCCGATCACGATGTCCTGATGGTCGAGGTACGCCCGGTCGGCGTAGGCCGCGAGTGAACCGGCACCGCTGAAGCCGGCGCGGTCGAGTGCGCCTCGCGCTCGTCGGTCCATCGGCGAGCCCACGTGCCAGTTGGCGGTGCCGGCGCTCGTGACGGCGACGCGACCACGCAGCGACGAGTCGGCGTCGACGAAATGTTGCATGACGACCTCGGCCATGGGTGAGCGACAGATGTTCCCGGTGCAGATCATGGCGACTCGTAAGCGCGGCTCGACCACCGGACTCCTTTGGCTCACCGTATTTTAGGGGACTAAGGAGTGCGTGAGTGACGTGCCAGGGCCGAGCGCGAGTTACTACTATGGGTCCAGGATCCAAGGAAGGGAGACGCGATGCCACTTTCAGAGCATGAACAGCGAATCCTCGCCGAACTCGAAGAATCACTTTCGAAACAGGATCCGCGATTCGCGAAAAACGTTCGCGAGACCAACGTCTATTCACACGGCGGTCGGCGCGTGCGATGGGGCATTGCCGGCTTCATCGCCGGACTCGTAATCCTGATTCTGTGCTTTTCCACCTCGGTGCTCTTGGGCCTCGTTGGAGTGGCATTGATGTTCATATCCGCAGTAGTAATCGAGCGAAACGCTCGTCTTATGGGCCGTGCATCATGGCAGGACATCACTCGTCCGAGCCAAGGTGACGACACCCGCGCGAACTACGGTCCACGGACCAGTTCGCTTCGCGACTGGTTGTCGCGTCAGCGCCGCACTCGAGAATGACCGACGTCGGGGTAGCGCGCAACGCGCCCCCGTGTCTGGCCCTGGATATCGGTGCGACGAAAGTCGAAGCGGCGCTCGTCGAACCTGACGGGACGTTGCACGCGAGGGCGCGTATCAGTGACGCCGATCATCATGACGATTTGATCTCGGCGATCGTCGAACTGTCCCGACGCGTCATGTCCGAAGGCCCCGTCGAGGTCGTGGGCGTGGGATGCGCGGGACCGATGACTCGCGGCGGCGAAGAGGTCTCTCCACTCAACATTGCCCAGTGGCGTTCGTTCCCACTTCGACGAACGCTGCGCGACGCGCTGGGGCTTGACGTCTACATCGACGGTGATGCGCGCGCGCTCGCTTTGGCCGAGGGTGCCTTCGGCGCGGCGCGCGACGACACCTCGTATCTCTCAATGGTGGTCTCGACCGGTGTTGGGGGAGGCTTGGTGATCGACGGCGAGTTACTCGACGGTGAGTCCGGCAACGCCGGTCACATCGGACACCTCAACGTCGTGCCCAACGGCAACCTGTGTTCGTGTGGCGCGTTCGGTTGCCTCGAGGCCGAAGCGTCCGGTTGGGCGATCGAGTCACTCACCGGGAAGAGCCCGGCCGACGCGGACGCCGCTACTCGGCTGCGTACCGCGGACCTCGTCGGACGTGCCGTGGGATCTCTCGCGTCGGTCCTCGACTTCACTCACTGCTACATCGCCGGATCGGTGGCGCTGGGATTCGGTGACGAGTTCTTCGACGTCGCCAATAAGTCGGCGCGTGCGATGGCCCGACTGCCGTACTCAGAGAATCTAGAGATCTTCCGTTCCGGCCTCGGCGTCGACGGACCGCTCCTCGGTGCGGCACTCGTCGCGCGGCGGAGACGATCGTGAAACGGCAGTGGGCGCCGGGTCTCGGCCGCTACCTCAGTCGCCATCCCGCGAAGGTCTGGACTCTCGCGCGTGCCGGTTGGCGGCTTCGCCGTGACGGTTGGCAGTACCACCCGCCGTATCTGCCAGTTCCCGATTCCAACTACTGGCACTTTCGCATGGTGACGGTGAACGGGAGTTCGGGCGCGAGTCTCAGTCCCGCGTCGATGGTGGAGGCCGCCGAGTGGGCCTTGGCCCAACCCATAGGGCACGACACATGAGTCGGGTCCTGCTCTTGAACGCGACGTTCGAGCCGCTGCAACTCGTGAGTGAACGACGCGCCGTGGTTCTGATGCTCGCCGGTCGTGCGGAGCCGATCGTCACGCCTGAATATCCGAACGTCTGTCGCTCGGCGTCGGTCGTGGTGGAGATTCCGGCGATCGTTCGACTGCACGACATGGTGAAGTTGCCGTCGAAGGTTCGCACGCCGCCACTGACGCGACGATCGCTCTTGTTACGCGACAGTTATCGCTGCGCCTACTGCCTCGAACACGCCGACACGATCGATCACGTCGTGCCGCGAAGTCGCGGCGGTCGCCACGAATGGACCAACGTGGTGGCGGCCTGTCGACGACACAACATGCAAAAGGGCGACCGACTCCTCGAGGAGATCGGATGGCGCATGCACTTCGAACCACGTGTGCCCGAAGGGCCGTGGTGGCGTTGGCGCCACCTTCCCGATCCGGACCCGCTGTGGGCGCCGTACCTGCCCCGGGCGTCGTGAAAGCGCAGTTCCGCGAGCTTTACGACTACGACGAACTTCGCAAGGAGAGCGAAGCCACGATGTACGCCATTAGCCCTGAACGCGGAACGCTCGTCCTGGGCAGCACGCAGACCACCGACATCCTCGACCCTGATCGCTTCGGCGACATACCGATCCGTCGTCGTCGAGGCGGGGGCGGGCTCGTGCTCGTGCGTCCCGGTGACCTCTGGGTCGACTGGTGGATCCCGGCCGGCGACCGACGCTGGCGCAGTGACGTGCACGCGAGCTCTCGGATGGTGGGGGAGTCCTGGGCCGACGTCTTACGACGCTTCGTGGCCGGCGACGTCACCGTCCACGACGGTCCCTTGGAAGGTGACCCGGCCTATCGACTCGTCTGCTTCGCGGGACGTGGCCCGGGTGAGGTCTTCGTCGACGGCAAGAAGGCCGTCGGCGTGACCCAGTGGCGTGTGCGAGAGGGAATCCTCCTCTCGACCGTGTTGGCGGCCCACGCCTCGAATGACGTCCTGGACTATCTCCGTGACGTGCCCGAAGGGCTCGACCGAGCCCTCGATTCTCGGACTCTCTCGTCGATCACCGACGCCGATCCCACGACGTTGCTCGATGCGCTTCGTCATGAGAACGTCCCCTGGCAGTTCCACGCCGTGTCACTGCACTCCTAGGGTCGCCGTCTCGCTCCTCACTCGCCCGCGTGGCGCGACACGTCCCAGCCCCGAGAATTGGCTGCAATTTGTTTCGATTTGCATTCAGGTGGGGTTAGGTGGTGTAATGTGTCACGAAATGGGGGAAAGTGGTGAACCCGTGGGAGGAACGTCGATGCTCGGATTCGTTGGCCAGTACCAGCACTCGCTGGACGCCAAGGGTCGACTCATCCTGCCCGCCAAGTTCCGCGCGGAGTTCGAGCGAGGTGGTCACCTCAGTCCCAATACCGAAGGGTGCATTGCCCTGTGGACGCCGGGAGAGTTCACGCGTCAAAGCGACGAGCGCCTCGAGCAGAGTCGTTCGGGCGGATCGGTCGAGCGTCAGCAGATGCGCTACTGGGCTGCGAACTCCTCGGACGTCGAGTTCGACAAGCAGGGTCGATTCGCGCTGCCCGCCGCGATTCGTGACTACGGGCAACTGAGCGGTGACGTATTAATTGTCGGCGCCATCGATCACATCGAACTCTGGAACCCCGCGACGTACGCCGAGAAGGTGAATTCGGCCGAGGAGCTCTTTAAGCAGGGCAGTGACTAATGAATGGAGTGGAACAGAATTATCGGCCGCGGACCATGCGCAGCCTGGCAATCGTCAAGACGGGTAGAGAATCCTCCTCCGCCTGCTCGCCCGTCTTGACGATTGAAAGGCTGCAGATGGCCCAGGACCTTTTTCACGTACCGGTGCTCGAAAGTGAGATCGTCGAGCTCTTCGCCAGTCAACCGACTGGCGTCCTCGTCGACGCCACGCTGGGTGGGGCGGGTCACGCGTACGCGCTCTTGAAGAGCGCCCCGCAACTTCGCATCCTTGGGATCGATCGTGACCCAGATGCCCGAGCCGCCTCCGCGGAGCGACTCGCCGAGTTCGAAGGTCGCGTCCGCATCGTGGACGCGACCTTCGGCCAACTGCGCGACGCCTTGGACCGAAACGCCGATTTCATCGGTGAAAGTGCGATCGTCGGCGTCTTGATGGACCTCGGGGTCTCCTCGCACCAGCTCGACGACGCCAGTCGAGGCTTTTCCTTCCGTGCCGACGCACCTCTGGACATGCGCATGGACCCGACTCGGGGCGAGACCGCTGCCCAATTCCTCAGCCACGTCGATCAGCACCAGTTCGTGCGCCTGCTTCGCGAAAATGGCGAGAGCCGCTTCGCCGGTTCCATCGCCAAGTCGGTCCTCGAACGCCAGCCCCGAACGACCAATGAACTGAGTGAGGCCGTCGAACGGGCGGTCCCAATGGCGGCGCGTCGCCGCGGACACGTGGCGACGCGTGTCTTTCAAGCCCTGCGCATCGCCGTGAACTCAGAAGAGGACGAGTTGGACAGCGGGCTCGAAGCGGCTCTCGACGCGTTGGCCGTCGGCGGACTGTTGGCCGTGATCTCGTATCACTCGGGCGAGGACCGAGTGGTGAAGTCGGTTCTGCACGAAGCCGCCACGGGGGGCTGTCACTGTCCGCCCGAACTGGGCTGCGTCTGCGGCGCCGTGCCTCGCGTCGTTGTCTTCAAGGCCAGCGCACGCCTCGCGAGCCCTGATGAAATCGACCGGAATCCACGGGCCCGTTCGGCCCGACTGCGAGTGGCGCGGAAACTCCCGTGAGCATCATTACCTTTCCCCGCCGTGTCGATACCGGACGTCCACGCCCGGGTTCGCGGCCCCAGACACGTCCTCTAACGCGACCACAGAGCGAACCGAACGTTCGTCGTCGTCCGACGCACGTCGCGGTCGCTCCACGTCGTAGGGCCGTCACGAGGAGGTGGCGCGACGCTTCGTCACTTCGCAAGTCGTGCGTCATCGTCATCGTCGCGCTCGCGTTGTCGATGGCCGGCAGCATGGTGGTCGCCAACCGCCAGGTCCAACTGCACGCGCTGCAGAGCCAGCTTCTCCAGGCGCAGTCCACCTACGCCGAACAAGTGGGATCGAACACCAACCTCGCCGCCCCCAGTCTCGTGGCGACCAAGGCCGGCGCACTGCACTTGGTCTACCCCGTCTCGGTGACCCAAGTCCCGTCCACGTCACTTGATGAGCCTTTGCGGCTACCGAAGTTCTTGGGTTATGCACCGGCTACATCAAGGACGCTTCGGTGAGCACGCACTATTCGCCGACTCACACGCGCACCCAAGTTCTGCATCACCCCACCCGTCGTCGAGCGAGTGGCCCGCGACGTCTGGTCATGTTGCGGAGCCTGCTGGCCCTAGCCTTCGTCGCCCTCGGTGTTCGACTCTTCTTCATTCAGGTCGTCGATCACGCGCACTACGCCAAACTTTCGGTCGCGCAGGTCCGGGTGAATCTCACGACGACGGCGCTGCGCGCCGGCATCTATGACCGAAACGGTCAGATCCTCGCGGTCTCGCGTCCGACCTCGAAGGTCATCGCCGATGACATCCAGATCAAGCATCCGACGCGCGAGGCCCAAGCGATGTCGCCCATCATTCAAATGCCCGTGAGCCGACTCGTCCCGCTGTTGTCGAAACCCAAAGATGGTTACGTCATATTGAACGGCAAGTTGAACCTCAACGCCGGACGCAAACTGTCCTCCTTGGACTTTCCCGGGATCGTCGTACAGAACTCGTCAGTGCGTACGTATCCCAACGGACCGCTCGCAACGTCGGTGATCGGTGGCACCAACGGCGCTGGCGCCGGCTCGGCCGGTCTCGAATCCGAGTATCAGAAACTGCTGGCCGGCAGCACCGGGATCACGCGCGAATTCGTCTCCTCGTCCGGCGTGAGCCTCCCTAGCTCGTTCAGCACGGTCATCCGAAAGGCGCAACCCGGTGTCGGTCTGGAGCTCACGCTTGACACCTCACTCCAATTCGTCGCCGAACGCGACCTCGCTCGACAACTCGCGGCCACCGATGCGGTCTCGGGCGTCGCGGTCGTGATGGACGTGAAGACCGGTGAGATCCTCGCCGACGCGTCGCTCGCCAATACGAAGTCCCATCCCGGTGTGCTGGGCAACGATCCGGTCTGGGGTCGCAGCGTCGGCGTTCCCGGCATCGAACAGACCGTGAACAACCTCGCCTTCTCCCAGACCTACGAGCCCGGATCGGTCTTCAAAATCGTGACGTTCTCGGCGGCATTGCAGGCCGGGCTCATCACGCCCTCGACGGTGATCACGGTGCCGGGTTCGGTCGTCGTGGGCGGGCGCTTCTTCCACGACGCCGAGCGTCACGGGCTCGAACACCTCACCGCGACCCAAGTACTCGCCCTCTCCTCCAACATCGGGACCTACGAGATCGGCACGCGCGTCGGAGAGACCGGACTGCTGGCGCAAGTCACGCGACTCGGTTTCGGACAGCCGACCGGCCTCAACTTCCCTGACTCGTCGGCCGGGCTCCTCGTGAACACCGCGGACTGGTACGCGAGCGACCAGGTCGCGTTACCGATCGGTCAAGTCGACGCCGTGCCGCCGATTGAAATCCTCGACGCCTACAACGCGATCGCCAACGGCGGTGTCTTCGTCGAACCGAAACTCGTGCGCGGCTACGTCTACGCGAATGGCGCGGTCAAGGCCACCGCTCCCAGCGCGAAGCGCGTCGCCGTCAGTGCGAGCGTGTCGGCCACGATGGTCAAGATGCTCGAGCAGGTCGTGCTCTCGGGCACCGGAACCAACGCCATCATCCCCGGCTACAGCGTGGCCGGCAAGACGGGCACCGCATCGATGTACGATCCGCACAAGGACAAACTCCTGGTCGGGGACTACAACGCCAGTTTCGTCGGCTTCGCCCCCGCGAACGACCCGGTACTGTCGATGATCGTGGTGGTGGAGCGTCCCGAAACGACGATTTTCGGTGGCGCAGTGGCGGCGCCGATCTTCCAAGAGGTCATGTCCTACGCGCTGCACCACTACAACATCCCGTCCAATGGGACCTACCAGAAGCCGCTGAAGGGATCCGGCGCCTCGATCGCTTCGGACGTGACCTGATGCAGTTGGGCGACATCCTCGATGACTTCACGCTCGACGTGGCCACGGGGGGTCTCGAGATCACGCACGTCGACATCGACTCACGTGACTGCGTTCCCGGTTCGCTCTTCTTCGCGATGCCCGGTGCGACGACGGACGGCGCGCGATTCGCGTCCGACGCCGTTGGGCGCGGCGCACTCTGCGTCGTCGCGAGCGCCCCGGTCCAGGTCGCGGCGCCGGTCGTCGTCGTGCCGTCCACGCAACTGGGTGCGCTGTGTGCGCACGCGAGTGCCGCCGTCGTCGGTCACCCCGAGACCAAGACCCGATTGGTCGCCGTCACCGGAACGAACGGCAAGACGAGTGTCACCACGATCGTCGCCGATCTGGCGCGAGCCCTGTCGTGGAACGGTGCCAGTATCGGCACGTTGACCAACGAGCGCACCACGCCGGCGGCGCCGGAGCTGTTCCGGACCCTGGCCTCGCTCGTCGAAGGTTTCGATCCCGCCCAGCAGCACTCGGTCGTGGCGATGGAGGTGTCGAGTCACGCGATGAGTCAACACCGGGTCGACGGACTCGAGTTCACCGTGGCGGCGTTCACCAATCTCAGCCACGAGCACCTCGACTATCACGGAACGATGGAGGAGTATTTCGTCGTCAAGTCACGTCTCTTCACCACCGAGCACTCCCAGCGCGCCGTCATCTGGGACGACGATCCCTACGGTGAACGATTGGCCCTATCGACGTCGTTGCCCGTGACGCGCGTCTCACGTGGGGACGCAACGGACGTCGTGACGACGCTCAAGGGGACGACGTTCTTTTGGCGCCGCCACCTCGTCAACTCCGCTCTGCTCGGTGACTACAACGTCGACAACGCGCTCATCGCGATGACGATCATGAGCGTCCTGGGCGCCGAGGACGCCGAGGTCGCGGCGGCGATGGGGGAGGTCTCGTCGATCTCTGGTCGCTTCGACGTGGTGCGCGGTTCCGACGTCACTGTCATCGTCGACTACGCCCACACCCCCGAAGGGCTGCGGCGCCTATTGGAGGACGTTCACGCCATGATGCCCGAAGGCCGCGTCATCACCGTCTTCGGGTGCGGCGGGGACCGCGACCGAGCGAAACGACCGGAGATGGGTCTCGTCGCCTCGAGCTATTCGGACGTGACGGTCGTCACTTCGGACAATCCCCGTTCGGAGTCACCGGAGTCGATCATTGACGCGATTATGTCGGGCGTCGTGAGCGGCGCGAACGTCATTCGTGACGTCGACCGCCGAAGTGCCATAGCGCGCGCACTCGAAGAGGCCGCGCCCGGTGACGTCGTCGTCGTCGCCGGCAAGGGACACGAGACGACCCAGACCATCGGTGCCCTCGTGGTGCCGTTCGATGACCGCGTCGTCGCGCGCGAGCTACTGCGATGAGGTCACCGTGCTGAGTCTGATGGAGTCCGGAGGTGTGGCCTTCTTGTTCTCGCTGTTCGTGACGCCCCTATGGATCCGATTCCTCGCTCGTCGTTCGCTCGGTCAGAACATTCACGAAGACTTGCCGTCGACCCACCTCGTCAAGGCCGGTACGCCGACGATGGGCGGTGTCATCATCGTGATCGCGGCGGTGCTGGGTTACTTGATGGGTCACGTCGGAACCTCCGTGGTGGTCACGCGAAGCGGCATATTGGTGATCGCGGTCATCGTCGCGTCGGGAGTACTCGGATTCATCGACGACTACATCGGCATCCGCAACGCGCGCAACCTCGGGCTCAACAAGCGCGGCAAGTTCGTCGGTCAACTGTTGATCGCCGCGACCTTCGCGGTGCTGTCGATCGACTGGGTCCATACGTCGACCAACCTGTCCTTCACTCGGTTCTCACTGCCCGGATGGAACCTGACGTCGGTCGGGTGGGTCCTTTTGGCGCTGCTCGTCATCATCGCGAGCTCGAACGCGGTGAACCTGACCGACGGACTCGACGGACTCGCGGCCGGTTCCGGAACGTTCTGTTTCGGGGTTCTGGCGATCATCGGCTACTGGCAGTTCCGTCACTTCTCGATCTACCACCTGCACGCCGCGCTCGACCTCGGACTCGTGGCGGTCGGTCTGGTCGGTGCGTGCCTCGGCTTCCTCTGGTGGAACGCCGCGCCGGCGCGCATCCACATGGGCGACACGGGCTCCCTCGCGGTCGGCACCGGACTTGGTGCGCTGTGTCTACTGATGAACCTGGACCTGCTGCTCCCGGTGATCGGCGGTCTCTTTGTCGCCGAGACGGCGTCGGTCATCATCCAGGTGATCAGTTTTCGACTCTTCGGTCGCCGGATCTTTCGTATCGCGCCCTTCCACCACCACTTCGAAATGCTCGATTGGCCTGAGTTCACGATCATCGTTCGTCTGTGGATCGTGGCCGGGCTACTGGCGATGCTCGGTCTGGGCATCTTCTACGGCGACTTCTTGAAGATCGCCAAGGTGGTGTGATCATGGCAATTCGTCAAAGGGACCTACGGACCGAGACCCGGCCGACGCGAAGCGTACCGGCGACGCGCACGAAGGAGCGAGGTCTCTTCCAACCGATGCCGCGCGGGGTCGCGAGTGGCCGCGTGCTGTTGTTGATCACGACATTGCTCGTCACCTTCGGCACGATCGCGGTGGCGTCGGCGAGCGAGGGGCAGGCGTCGGCCAACGGCGGGTCGGCGTGGTCGATCATGATCCACGATCTCGTCTATCTCGGCTTCGGTATCGTCGCGCTCTGTCTCGCGTCGCGCGTGCGACTCGACCGTCTCGTGCGCGCCGCGCCGGTGTTGATCGTCTTCGGACTCGGGCTCTTGATCGCGGTGCGCGCCATCGGTGTGACGAGTAACGGGGGCAAGCGCTGGCTGAACCTCCACGTCATATACCTCCAGCCCTCCGAACTGTTCAAGCTCTTCACGGTGCTCTTCATCGCGTGGTTGGTCCAACACCATCACGACGAACTCGGTCACTGGCGACAGTTGGCGGTGTGGACGGTGCCCGTGACCTTCGGCTGCGCCCTCATCGTGATCGAACCGGACATCGGCACGTCGTCGGTCGTCGCCGTGATCGCGGTCGCCATGCTCTGTGTCGGGGGGCTCTCGAGGAAGATGCTCGGGCGAATCGCCATCCTCGGTGTCGCCTCGTTCGGCGCCTACGTCGCCTATAAGCCGTACTCGGCCGGACGACTGTTGTCGTTCCTGCACCCCAACACCCAACTGCTCGGAAGTGGTTACCAACTGTTGCAGAGCCGGATCGGACTCGGCGCGGGTGGCGTCGGCGGACTCGGACTCGGTCACAGTCGCGAGAAGTGGGGCCTCCTACCGAATCCGCACACCGACTTCATCTTCACGATCATCGGCGAAGAGCTCGGTCTCATCGGTACCCTGTTGGTCATCGCGCTCTTCGTCGCGTTCCTCTTCGCGGCCGTGCGCATCGCCCAACAGTGCACGAACTCGGTCTATCGATTGGTGGCCGTGGGCATCACGACGTGGATCGCCGTCGAAGCACTGATCAACATCGCCTCGGTCGTGGGCTGGTGGGCCGTCACCGGAATCCCCCTGCCGTTCTTCTCCTACGGCGGCACGGCGTTGATCACCGAACTGGCCGCGGTCGGACTCCTGTACAACATCGCCCACGACCGCAGCCACAGTGGCGACGTGACGATTCGTGAGCACCGCATCACCAACTTCCGCGAGACCCTGGAACGAAAGACCGCGCCGCGTCCGGCGCAGCGCTCGCGCTCGACGAACGATCCACGCCGGACCCGCTAATGGCCGGTCCCATCGTCATCACCGGGGGTGGGACCGGGGGACACATTTTTCCGATGGAGGCCGTGGCCGATCAGTTACGCGCGCGCGGCATCGCCGCGAGCGACCTGCGATTCGTGGGGAGCCGCCGAGGTCAAGAGGCGACGCTGCTCAGTGACGGAGACGTCGCGCTCACGTTGCTGCCCGGGCGGGGCTTTCGCCGCGCCTTCGGTCTGGGCGCGCTTGGACAAAACCTCGGCGCCGCGGCGTCGCTCGTCGCGGCGGTGGCGATCGCGCTGGCCACCGTACGACGGTGGCGACCGTCGGTTGTCGTGTCACTCGGTGGCTACGCCTCCTTCGCGACATCCCTCGCCGCCGTGGTGTGGCGGCGTCCGCTCGTGC
The DNA here is from genome assembly GCA_963804325.1 of uncultured Acidimicrobiaceae bacterium. Taxonomy (GTDB): domain Bacteria; phylum Actinomycetota; class Acidimicrobiia; order Acidimicrobiales; family RAAP-2; genus RAAP-2. The sequence goes on along the minus strand of CAWDPT010000009.1, from coordinate 290,429 downwards.
TCGTCGAGTTGGATGCCGAACCGGGCGCGGCCCAGCGACTCTTTACTCGGGTCGCGCGGGCACGGTGCTGCGCCTTCCCCACGAACGATCCCAAGGCCGTCGTGACCGGCACACCACTTCGCGAGCGCATCGTCGCGATCGATCGTGACGCGGATGCGGTCGCGGCGGCGCGCGCGAACAGCATTCCGGCCATCGATGCGCAGCGCACCGTCGTCGTCGTGATGACGGGCTCACTCGGGTCGGCGAAGGTCAATGGCGCGGTCAGTGAACTCGCGCGACGTTGGTCGAATCGTCACGATCGAACGATCATCCACGTGACCGGTCGTCGCGACATCGCCGACGTGCGCCGCGACGCCCCGGCGACCGACGGGCTGGACTACCGGATCCTCGAATTCGGTGACATGGTGCAGCTGTGGGCCATCTGTGACCTGGCGATCTGTCGGGCGGGCGCCTCGACGGTCGCCGAGTTGACGACCCTCAAGATTCCCTCGGTGCTCGTGCCGTTGCCGCACGCGCCCGGTGATCACCAGATGAAGAACGCCCTCGTAGTCGTCGAAGCCGGGGGCGCGCGCTTGGTGCTCGACGCCGAATGTTCCGGCGCCAGGCTCGATGAGGTGGTGGAGTCGATCGCCGCGCCGGCGACGCTCGCGTCGATGGCTGAGGCCGCGGGAACATTGGGACGGCGTGACGCGGCGCAACGAATCGCGAGCGTCGTCGCCGACGTGGGCGGCTGGTCGTGAACGTCTTTGCCACGGGGGTGCGCGTCCACGTGGTGGGTATCGGGGGCGCGGGAATGAGCGGTCTGGCGCGACTTCTCGTCGAGGCCGGAGCGATCGTGAGCGGCAGCGATCTCGCGGACTCCCCGTCGCTCGAAGCGCTTCGGTCGTCGGGCGTGCGCGTCGCGCTCGGACACGACGCGCTGAACGCACGCGACGCGGACGTCGTTCTCTGGTCGCCGGCGGTCGCGAGTGACAACGTGGAACTCGTGGCGGCGCGAGCCGGCGGTGCCCTTCTCTTGTCGCGCGCCGAGGTCCTCGCCGAACTGGCGCGAGCGCGCCCGGTCGTCGGACTGACCGGGACCCACGGAAAGACGACGGCGACGTCGATGATGGTGCACGTCATGGCCGCGGCGCGACGCGACGCCGGACGCCTCCTCGGGGCCGACGTCCTCGGGGTCGGTGCCAACGGACACTGGGGAAGTGGCGACGTTGTCGTCGAAGTCGACGAGAGCTACGGGACCTTCGCACTCATGTCGCCGAGTGCACTCGGGCTGCTCAACGTCGAGCCCGATCACCTCGATCACTACGGCACGCTGGCGGCGCTCGAGAGCGCCTTCGCCCAACTCATCGAACGCACCAGCGGCCCGGTCGTGATCTGGAGTGACGACGAGGGAGCCCGGCGTGTCGCGAGATTCACCTCGCGTGAAGTCCTCCACGTCGGCACGGGTGCGCGTGACACCTGGCGCGTACGTGACGTCGCGGTCACGCGTCACGGCGCGGCATTCACGCTTTCGGGGCCGGACGGTGAGTGGCGCCTGACACTGCGCCTGACCGGGGTCCATAACGTCGCTGACGCCGCGGTCGTCGCGGTCCTGGCGTTCCAACTGGGTCTCTCGGCCGAGGCGATTGAGACCGGACTCGCGAACTTTGTCGGCGCGCCTCGCCGCTTCGACCTCCTCGGGTCGTGGCGCGGGGTCGACGTCTATGAGAGTTACGCACACCTGCCGGGGGAGATTGCTGCGATTCTGAGTGCGACGAGAGCCGCCGGCTACGAACGCATCACCGCCGTCTTCCAGCCACACCGCGTGACGCGGACCATCGCCCTGGCCGATGACTTCGCGCCGTCCTTCGACCTCGCGACCACGGTGATCGTGACCGACATCTACACGGCCGGCGAAGAGAATCCCTCGGGCGTCACCGGCGAAGTCGTCGCCGACGCCATCGTCCGGCGCGGCGCCGGAGTGGCCGCGACGTACTGCGCCTCGACCGGCGACGTCGCCGACGTGCTCGAGGGTGTGCATGAGGACAGTGACGTCGTCGTGCTGCTCGGGGCCGGGGACGTCGCGTCGGTCGCGGCGACGCTGCGAGGTATGCGCCGATGACGCTGGCCGAACTCATCGAGGTCGGGGGCACGCGCGTGATCGAGCACGCTCCGTTCGGGGCGCGCACGACGTACCGCGTCGGCGGCACGGTTCGCGCAATGGTGACGCTCGCCTCGACGGCGGACCTCGAGGAGCTGGGTCCCCTCATGGTGGCGAGCGGCCTGTCGCTGTTCGTGCTCGGCAACGGATCGAATCTCTTGGTCGCCGACGGCGAGCACGAGGTCCTCGGTGTTCACCTGGTGGGGGAGTTCGAAGAACTCCGTACCCGTGACGAGGGCGACGTCGTGGTCGTCGACGCGGGCGCGGGCCTCGACCTGCCGATCGCGGCGCGTCGGTTGGCCAAGTCCGGGGTCACCGGCTTCGAGTGGGCCGTCGGGGTTCCCGGGAGCTTCGGCGGAGCGGCCGTCATGAACGCCGGTGGTCACGGGTCCGACATGGACGAGTCGCTCGTCTCGGTCACGCTCTGGCATGACGCCGAGACGCGCACGTGGTCCAAAGAACTGTTGAACTACGGCTATCGCACGAGTTCGATTCGCCGCGACGACCTGGTCACGGCGGTACGTCTGCACCTGCGCCCCGGGGACAGCGAGGCGGCCCAGGAGCGGATCCGAGAGATCGTCCGTTGGCGGCGCGAACACCAACCCGGGGGCGCCAACGCCGGCAGCGCCTTTCGCAACCCCGAGGGCGATCACGCCGGGCGACTGATCGAAGCGGCCGGCTGCAAGGGGATGCGCATCGGCACCGCGGTGGTCTCTGAGAAGCACGCGAATTTCATCATCGCCGATGCGGGGGGCCGCGGCAATGACGTCTATGAGCTCCTCACGACCATTCGAGCGTTGGTGAAAGAGCACTCCGGCGTCGAACTCGTGAGCGAGCACCGCTTCCTCGGATTCGAGTCGCCGTGAGCCGCGCGTCACGCACCGCGCGTGAACGCGCGGCCGACCTCGCGACAACGCGGCCGCGTGGCGTGCAACGCTCCGAATCGAGGGAGCCGCGCGAGGAGCGAGTGCGACGTCCCCGGCGTCCGCTCGTGCGCCTCACGCGCTTCGTGGTGGTCACCGTGTTGGTCCTCGCGACGCTCGCCGTCGCCGGTGAGTGGGTGCTTCGCCAGTCCTACTTTCGGGTCCAGCACATCTCGTTCGTCGGCGTCCGTCACGAACCGCTGGCGCTCGTTCTCGCCGCCTCCGGACTCGAAGCGCACCCGACCATGTTGGACGTCAACGCCACGACGATCAAGGCCAACCTGGCCCAGTTCGCGTGGATCGACTCGGTGCGACTCACGAAGCACTGGCCCAACACTGTCGTGGTGACCGTGCACGAGAGCACCGCGGTCGCCGTGGCCTTCAACGACCATCACGTGCTCCAGTACGTCGACCGTCGGGGGCGCGACCTCGGGACGGCGCCGCTCCACGCCAATCTCCCGACGTTGGACTTCGTGCATCCGCGAAGCACGCTGTGGCCCTTCGCCCACGCGGGCCGATCGGCGGCGTACGTCGCGTCGCAGTTACCACCGGCCTTCGCGTCGCAGGTCTCGGTCATCACCGAAGACGATCACGGTGTGGTGACGTTCAAGATGACGACACCGGTCACCTTCATCCTCGGTCCACCGACGCAGTTGCACGCCAAGTTCGTCGCGATCGCGTCGGTGATCGCGCACTCCACGCTGCGACCCGGCGACGTCGTGGACGCCACCGTTCCGGGTGAGCTGGCGGTCACCGGAGGGCCGCCGTCGTAGGGCGCCATTTGACCAAAAACCAAGGTCTGACTAGCCTTCAAAGACGTTTGTTCGCCAATGGTCGCGCCCTCGTCAGAGGTGCGACACAATGGAGGAGTCAACCCAAGGGGAGTTCATGAGTCTCAATCAGAACAATTACCACGCCGTGATCAAAGTGATCGGCGTTGGTGGGGGCGGAGTGAACGCAGTCAATCGAATGATCTCCTCGGGACTTCGCAACATCGAATTCATCGCGGCCAACACCGACGCCCAGGCCCTCTTGATGAGTGAGGCCGACTTGAAGCTCGACATCGGTCGCGAGTTGACCAAGGGACTCGGCGCCGGGAGTGACCCCGAGATCGGGCGACAGGCCGCCGAGGACCATCGCGGCGAGATCGAAGAGGCACTCATGGAGACCGACATGGTCTTCATCACCGCTGGCGAGGGTGGTGGCACCGGGACCGGCGCGGCGCCGGTCGTCGCCGAGATCGCGCGCGGGCTGGGCATCTTGACGATTGGCGTGGTCACGCGGCCATTTTCCTTCGAGGGCAAGCGACGCGCGACCCAGGCCGAGAAGGGGATCCAGTCGCTCCGTGAGAAGGTCGACACGCTCATCGTCATCCCGAACGACCGTCTCCTCTCGGTCACCGCGGCCGACACCTCGATGCTGGACGCCTTCAAGATCGCCGACGACGTCCTGCTCTCGGCCGTTCGCGGTGTCACCGACCTCATCACCGTGCCCGGGCTGATCAACACGGACTTCGCCGACGTGAACGCCATCATGCGAAACGCGGGCACCGCGATCATGGGCGTGGGCACGTCAACCGGTGAGGGACGCGCCGTGAACGCGGCACGCGCCGCCATCACCTCGCCCCTGCTCGAGGCCTCGATCGACGGCGCCCGCGGCATCTTGATGAACATCGTCGGTGGGCCCGACGTCACGCTCTCTGAAGTCACCCAGGCCGCCGAGATCATCCACTCCGTCGCGCACCCCGACGCGAACATCATCTTCGGCAGCGTGATCGACGACTCGATCGGTGACGCCGTCCGCGTCACCGTCATCGCCGCCGGCTTCGACCACAACGCACCGGCCAAGGTCTCGCCACTGACGACCTCAGAGCCGACCATGACCGAAGGTCCGCGCAGCGACATCTTCACCAGCACCACCAATGACGACTTCTTCGACGTCGGTGGCGATGACGACCTTCCCAGCTTCCTCCGCTAACCCCGAACTCGTCGCGCGCGTCGCTGAGAACCTGGCGGCGCTTCGCGCACGTATCGCCGTCACCGGACGAGACCCCGCATCGATTCGCATCGTCGCGGTCACGAAGACCTTCGGCCTCGACGCCGTTCGCGCGGCCTCGGCCAACGGACTCGATCACCTGGGTGAGAACTACGTCGACGAACTCGAGTCGAAGTTCGCTCAGAGTCGCGACTTCGAACTCGTCTGGCACTTCTTGGGCCCACTGCAGTCGAACAAGATCGGTCGCGTGGCGTCGTGTGCGAGCGTGCTCTGCACGGTGTCGCGTCCCAAGGAGCTCGAGAAGATCGCGTCGGGACCGCATCGACCGACGCTCTACGTGCAGGTCGATTACACCGGCGCCGCGACGAGAAACGGTGCGAGCGCCGCCGAGGTGCCCTCACTCGTGCGACGAGCACGCGACCTCGATCTCGACGTTCGAGGTCTGATGACCGTCGCGGCGCCCGATGGGGCCAAGGCCCGTTCGGCCTTCGCGAATCTCGAGGCATTACGCGTCGATCAGGGACTCGAGGAGTGCTCGATGGGAATGAGCGACGACCTGGAGATTGCTTGTGAAATGGGAACGAGCGAGGTGCGCATCGGCCGCGCGCTCTTCGGGGAGCGGGTCGTTCACGTCGTCTCCTGACCTAACATGGTGCAAAGCGCCGGAACCGCAAGGAGATGTCGATGAAAGATAAGTTGCGCGGGTTCTTAGGATTCCTAGGCCTCATCGAAGACGAGTACGGCGAATACGGCTCCACCGGAGCGGCGCCGGCGCGTCCCTTCACGGACTCCTCGACACCCGAGGTCGAGCCGGAGTGGAGTGCGCCCGCCACCAGTGCGCGCCAGTTCCCGACGTCCTCGACGAACTCCGCGCCGCTACGCCCGATGACGAACGCTCGTCCTTCGTCGATCTCGGTGCTGGACTCCTCGGGCCAGGCCTCACGGGTGCGTCCGGTGGCCAGCGCGTCGCCGCGCAGCGTCTCGTCGTTCTCACCCGAGCGCGACGTGGCGATCTTCGCGCCGCGCAGCTACGACGAATCGCGTCGCATCACCGACCTGCTGCGATCGAATCGAGCGGTCGTGTTGAACGTGAACTCCGTCGACCCGAACCTCGGTCGCCGACTCGTGGACTTCGCCTCGGGTACGGCCTACGCGTTGAACGCGAAGATCGAGATCCTCGGCAACAGCCTCTACTTGATGAGCCCCCAAGGTATGCACCTTGGCCCCGAAGCGAAGGATCGACTGCGAGAGGCGAACTACCGCGACCTCGGCGACGCATGAGATTCATTCAGGATCTGTTGTGGCTGTACATCTTGGTGTTCGTAGCAGCAGCGATACTCAGTTGGTTTCGACCACGGAGTTCGAGCGACGGCTTGGCCACGACGCAACGCGCGCTCGCCAAACTCACTGAACCCGTCCTTCGTCCACTACGACAGATCGTGCCGCGCACGCGCTCGGGCGTCGATTTCTCGCCGCTCGTAGCGGTCGTCATTCTCTCGATCATCCGCGCCTACATCTGATACGTCAATAGAACGATTTCGGAGAGGCAGCGTTGTAGGGTGGTCGCATGGATAGCACGGATTCCGCCTACTCAGCGCTGGACGCCATCGATACGGTGGCCTTCAAGATCGGGGTTCGCGGCTACAACGTCGATGAGGTCGACGACTTCCTCGAGCGACTCTCGGGCGAGGTCCACCAACTGAAAGAACTGGTCCAACAACAGCGCCAGCAGTTGCGCCAGGCCGGTGAACGGATCAGCCAACTCGACGCGCGTCCGGCGAGCGACGCGTCGACGTTCGTCCCGGCGCCCGCTCCCGCCCCGGCGCCGCGGCACGTCAGCGTCTCCGGTGCCGAACAGGTGACCGCGATGATCGTCATGGCCCAACAGTTCATCGAGCAGGCCCAGCAAGAGGCCGAGAACAAGGCCCGCGAGATGACGACCAGTGCCCAAGAGCGCGCCCGCGAGATCGTCGCCGAGGCGCGCAGTCGCGCCGAAGACGAGGTCAATCGCTTGAACGGACTCAAACAGCGACTCAGCGAGGACGTCGAAACGCTCACGCGCCAACTCGACTCCGAGCGCAAGCGTCTCAGCGGTGCCCTCGCCGAGTTCTCTCGATGGGTGGAGAGTTCGTTGCAGGTGGGCGGTGCGCGCGCGTCGGTCGCCGCGGCACCCGAAGCGGCCCCTCGTCCGATGAAGCCACCGCCGGCACCGGCGCCGGTCTCTGAGAGCATCGGTCAGGTGCTCAACTTCGAAGCGCCCTCACACGACGATCGACCGTAAAGTCACTGCAAACTGGTAGGGTCGGCGCGCACTTGTTGTGCAACGTCGAGGAGTAATCATGCCGTCCACAGGAAAAACCACGAAAAAGGCACCGGCCAAGAAGGCGGCGGCCAAGAAGAGCGTGGTCACGAGGGCCCCGGCCAAGAAGACCGCTCCGAAGCGTCCCGTGGCGAAGAACGTCGCCCCCAAGAAGCCAGTGAAGAAGGCCCCGGCCAAGAAGGCCGCCCCGAAGAAGCCGGTCGCCAAGAAGGCACCGGCCAAGCCCGTTAAGAAGGCCGCGACCCTCAACGCGGCGCAAAAGGCTGCCGCGGCCAAGAAACTCGCCGCCGCCAAGGCCAAAGCCGCCGCCGCCTCGAAGCTGTTGAAAGAGCGCGAGGCCAAGGCCAAGGCCGCCGCGAAGGACAAGGCCGCCGCCGCCAAGGCCAAGGCCATCGCCGCCGCCAAGGCGAAGAAGGAGCGCGACGCCAAGGCCAAGGTCGCCGCCAAGGAACGTGAGGTCCAGCGCAAGGCCCGCGAGAAGGCCGCGACCGAGGCCAAGAAGCAGCGTGAAGTCGACGCGAAGCGCAAGGCCATCGAGGCCGAGAAGCAGCGCAAGATCCGAGAGATCGAACGACGAAACCAAGAAGAGCTGAAGCGCCAAGAACGTCGCGAGGCCGAGGAGCGCAAGCGCCTCGAGGCCCTCGAACGAAAGATGCACTCCAAGCCCTACGCCGACGAGCCGGAGTTCCTCGAAGAGCTCCGTCGACTGCTGCTCGAGACGCGAAGCGCCACGAACGACGACATCGTCGTGATGGAGTCCGAGGCCGACGAGATGTTGGTCGACCGCGAACGACTCGAATACGACGACGAGGACGGCTCCAGCGTGGCTTCGGACATCCAGCGCGACCAGAAGAAGGACCTCGCGTCGCTGCTTCGCCTGAAGGTCGACGAGATCGACGTCGCGTTGGCGCGTATCGATGACCGCAGCTACGGGCGATGCGACGAGTGCTACGAGGCGATCTCCAAGCCCCGCCTCTTGGCGCAACTGCCGGTCTTTATGTGTGTCTCGTGCCGCGCAAGCGTCTAATTGATCGGATCAACTCCACGGTCATCGTGATCGCCCTCGTCGTGACGGCGATCGACGCACTCTCCAAGGTCTGGGCCCGCCACGCCCTCGCCACCCACGCCGTTCACATTGGTGGCGACATCTGGCTGCGCCTCCAGTACAACTCGGGGATCTCGTTCTCCTTCAACCAGTCGCGCACGCTCCTCACCACGATCGCGACCGTTATCGTCGCGCTCGTCGTGGTCGTACTGGGACTGCGAGCACGCAGAGGACTGCCCACGACCGGCTTCGGGTTGCTGCTCGGTGGCGGCGTCGCCAATATCGTCGACCGGCTCTCCGCCAATCCCCACCGGGTGACCGACTTCATCGCCCTGGGATCGTTCCCCGTCTTCAACTTGGCCGACGTTGCGATCACCGCGGGGTTCATCACGCTGCTCGTGGCCGCCTTGACCGGCGAGCGACTCCTCACGTGAGCGACGACGACGTCCTGGACGCCTTCGACGGCGAGGTCCTGGACCTCATCGTCCCGGGGACGCTCGACGAGATCCGCCTCGACCGCGTCCTGGCGCTCTTGACGGGACTGTCGCGTTCTGAGACGAGTGACATCATCGCGAGCGGTGCGGTGACGTTGGACGACAAAGTGATCGCGAAACCCTCGACGCCGGTGCGCGAGGGCAAGCACCTCGTGGCGGTCTTGCCGGCGCCCTTGAGCGCCAACGTCGAAGCCGACGCCAGCGTCGTGGTCGACGTCGTGCTCGACGACGAGGACTTCGCCGTCGTCAATAAGGCTCCGGGCCAGGTAGTACACCCCGGGGCGGGACATCGTGACGGCACGCTCGTGGCCGGACTGTTGGCCCTCTATCCCCAGATGCGTGACCTCAGTGACGAGGGACTCTGTGATCCCATGCGCCCGGGCATCGTGCATCGGTTGGACAAGGGGACCTCGGGCGTGCTGGTCGTCGCCAAGACCCCCGAGGGGTTCTCAAACCTGAGCATTCAGTTGGCCGAGCGCCTCATGGAACGTACCTACTACGGCATGGTCGAAGGTCACGTCGCCGAGGAGCGCGGCATCGTCGACGCGCCCATTGGCCGTTCGACGAGAACACCGACCGTCATGGCGGTGCGCTCGGACGGTCGAGCCGCTCGAACGGGCTATGAGGTCATGGCGCGCATCGAAAAGCCACACGCCATGACCCTGTTGCGCCTGCAACTCGATACCGGTCGCACCCATCAGATCCGGGTGCACCTGGCGACGATCGGACACCCCGTCGTCAATGACCCGCGCTACGGTCATCGGCGCGAGAAGCGACTTCCCGAGGACCGGTTCTTCTTGCACTCAACGACGTTGGCGTTCGCCCATCCGCGAACGGATGAGTGGATCACCACGAGCGTGCCGTTACCGGCCGATCTGCGGGTACTGGTCCCGGAGTCGGTCGAGTTCTAGGCGACTTCGCGCGCGGCCACGACGGCCGAGTCCTCGCGAAGGAGCGCCAGCGCCTCTTCTTCGGCGCGACGCACGCGACGAACGCCGATGTCCATCTTCGTGGCCGTGGCCTGGAGCGAGAGGGGAGTGGCCCCGTTGAGTCCAAAGCGCAGGCTCAAGACCTCACGTTGCAGTTCGTTCAACTTCTCGAGCGCGCCGTGGAGTTGGTCGTCCATCATGGTCTGCTCGATGTCACCGACCCAGTCGTGCTGGCTCGGGGCAACGAGGTCACCCAAGGTGGTCGCCGAATCGGACGACGCGGGCTGATCGAGGCTCGCCGTGACACCGGCGAGTCCGTGGAGGTTGTCACGCACGGCCTTGGACATGCCGGTCGCTTCGGTCAGTTCGTCGTCGGTCGGCTTGCGACCGAAGATCGAGGTCAGCTCGGCCGTCGTCGCCTCGAGGCGCTGGAGCTGCTCGCCGACTTCGAGGGGGATACGGATCGTGCGACCGTGCTGTTGGACGGCGCGCTGGAGGGCCTGGCGGATCCACCAGGTGGCGTAGGTCGAGAACTTGAACCCACGCTCCCAGTCGAACTTCTCGACGGCGCGAAGTAGGCCGAACGTGCCTTCTTGGACGAGGTCGACCATCTCGACGCCGCGGTCCTGGTAGCGACGGGCCCAGTGCAGCACGAGTCGCAGGTTCGCCGCGACCATCTGCTTCTTGGCCTCTTCGTCGCCGGCCGTCACTCGCTTGGCGAGTTCGACCTGTTCGTCGTAGTTGGGCATGGGGTAACGGTCAAGGTCTCGCATCAAGAGACCCAACATGTCGTTGGTATTCACGGCTGATCGTCGGGGGGTGGCAATCATTTGAATCTCCTCACAAATTCATAGACAACTCGCCCGTGGGCGGTAATTTCTCCTACGAACGTGTATCTAATTTACCACGCTGACCAGCATTCTTCAAGGCCGGAATCCTCTGAAAATCGTAAGAATCCGCCTACGCGCTATGCGTGCGCTTGACGGGCCGACCGCCGCGCGCCTGGTCGACCATGTCGGCCAGCGTGAAGCTCGAGAGGTGCTCGCGCATGTGGTTGCCGACGTCGGCCCAGACCCCCAGGAGTACGCACTGGCCCTCGTGGTCACAGGCCCCGTCCTTGTGCGGTTCGCCGAAGTCGCCCGCCACGATCGGTCCGTCGACCGCCGCCACGATTTCGGCGAGCGTGATGCGCTCGGCCGGTCGCGCCAGCACGTAGCCGCCGCCGACGCCGCGCTTGGAGCGCACCAGTCCGACGCCCTTGAGGCTTAAGAGGATCTGTTCGAGGTACGGCTGGGGCAGGCCCGTTCGATTGGCGAGGTCACGTACCGAGGTCGGCGCGGCGAGATCGGTGCCTAGGGCGAGGCTCAACAGCGCACGGCTGGCGTAGTCGCCCCTGGTCGAAACTCTCACCGATCCATTGTACTGTCGAAAGGTCGCGAAAACGCGGGGCATGCACGAACGCGAACGTTTGTCTGGCACAGTGGAAGGGTGGAAGACACCCCCAACGAAAACGTGACCGTAAACCCCGACGAAGTGCTCGCTCCGGGCCACGACGAGAGCGCCAGCGAGGACGAGAACTCGGACTACATCAGCCAGCCAGCCAAAGTGATGCGAATCGGCTCGATGGTCAAATCGCTCCTCGACGAGGCGCGCAGCGCCCCGCTGGATGAGGCCGGCCGAGCGCGACTGCGCGAGATCTACGAGACCTCGATCAGTGAACTGTCCGGCGCGCTGTCGCCCGACCTCGGCACCGAACTCTCGAAGATGGCGATCCCCTTCAGCGCCGAGGTGCCGACCGAGTCCGAGCTGCGCATCGCCCAGGCCCAACTCGTCGGGTGGCTCGAAGGACTGTTCCACGGTATCCAGGCCTCGCTCTTCGCCCAACAGGCCGCCGCGGCCGCACAACTCGAGAAGATGCGGGATCGATCACTGCCGCCGGGGACCGGCGAGCCCCGCGCCGGCACGTACCTCTAGCGTGACGCGTCGCACGTCCTCACTACCCTCGGGAGGCGGGCACCGTCCTCGTCACGTCGCGAAAGGGATCATCAGCTGATGGCTGAGGGCTTCGTCCACCTCCACAACCACACCGAGTACTCGATGCTCGACGGCGCGGCGCGCGTCGAAGAGATGGTCCTCGCGGCCAAGGCCGACGGACAGAGCGCGATCGCCATCACCGACCACGGCAACCTCTACGGGGTCATCGACTTCTACGAGGCCTGTCGCAAGCACGAGATGACCCCGATCATCGGTCTCGAGGCCTACATGGCGGCCAACTCGCGCTTCGACCGCCCGCCGCGACGCGGCAAGATCGACGACACCGGCGGCGAGACCGAGGGCGGACAGAAGCTCTATCACCACCTGACGTTGCTGGCCGAGACCAATGAGGGCTATCGCAACCTGCGCGAACTCTCCTCGCTCGCGTTCCTCGAGGGGTACTACTACAAGCCGCGCCTCGACTGGGACCTGCTCGAGCGCTTTAACGACGGAGTCATCGCGACCTCGGGATGCCTCGGCGGTGTCGTCCTGCAGGCACTGCTGCACGACGACTACGCCAAGGCGCTGGAACTCGCCGGTCGCCTCCAAAGCATCTTCGGTCGCGAGAACTTCTTCATCGAACTCCAGGACCACGGGATCCCCGAACAGGTCCGCACGAATCCGCAGCTGTTGACGATCGCGAGGGAACTGCGCGCGCCGTTGGTGGCGACGAACGACCTGCACTACGTGCACCACGACGACGCCGAGATGCACGACGCGCTGTTGTGCATCGGCACGGGGTCCCTCGTCGCGGACCCGAACCGGTTCCGCTTCCACAGCGATCAGCACTACTTGAAGTCGGCCGCGGAGATGCGTTATCTCTTTCGGGACCTGCCCGAAGCCTGCGACAACACACTCGTCATCGCCGAACGCGCGTCGGTCACCATCGAGTTCGACAACGACGCCCTGCCGGAGTTCCCGATTCCCGAGCAGTTCCGTGCGGCGACGCACAAAGAGGGAGCGAACCGACTGCTGCGTGACCTCGTGGTGCGCGGCGCCCACGAACGCTACGGCGAGCAGCTCAGCGACGAAGTGATGGCGCGCCTCGAGAACGAACTCGGGGTCGTCGCCGACATGGGTTTCTCGGACTACTTCTTGGTGGTCTGGGACCTGATCCGCCACGCGCGCGAACAGGGCATCCGCGTCGGACCGGGGCGCGGTTCATCGGCGGGATGTTGCATCGCGTACTGCCTGCGCATCGTGGACCTCGATCCACTGCGCTACGGACTGATCTTCGAACGATTCTTGAACCCCGGTCGACGTTCGATGCCGGACATCGACATGGACTTCGACGAGCGCTATCGCGGCGACATGATCCGTTACGCCGCCGAGCGCTACGGCTCGGATCACGTCGCCCAGATCGTGACGTTCTCGACCATCAAGGCCCGCGCCGCGGTGCGCGACGCCGCGCGCGTGCTGGGCTATCCGCCCCAACTCGGCGACAAGATCGCCAAGGCGATGCCGCCGCTCGTCATGGGCCAGGACCTCCCGCTCGAGGCCTGCTTCCAACCGACGCCCGGCTACGAAGGGCGCTTCGTCGAAGCGGCCGAACTGCGCACGCTCTATGAGAACGACCCCGAGGTGAAGCACTCCGTGGACGTCGCGATGGGATTCGTCGACAAGCGACGCCAGGACGGCATCCACGCGGCCGCCGTCGTGATCACCAAGGAGCCGATGCTCGACTACGTGCCGGTGCAGCGAAAGTCGGGGCCGTCGGGATCGGGCGAGGACGCGCCGATCGTGACCCAGTACGAGGCGACGGCCATCGAGAAGCTCGGCCTGTTGAAGATGGACTTCCTCGGTCTTCGCAACTTAGCGATCATCGAACGCGCCCTGGAGAACATTCGGCGCCGACACGGCACTGAGGTGGACATCGACGGCGTCGCGCTCGATGACCCCAAGGTCTATGAGATGCTGCGACTCGGCAACTCGATCGGCATCTTCCAACTCGAGGGCGACAAGATGCGCCAACTCATGCGACGACTCGCGCCGACGGGCTTCGATGACATCGCGGCACTGAACGCCCTGTACCGACCGGGGCCGTTGTCAGAAAACGTTCACAACGACTTCGCCGACCGCAAGAACGGCCGCCAACCCGTGAGCTACGACCACCCGGACTTAGAGGCGATCCTCGGCGAGACGTCCGGTCTGATGATCTACCAAGAGGACATCATGCGTGTGGCGACACTGATCGCCGGATTCTCCATGACCGAGGCCGATGATCTGCGCAAGGCCTGCTCGAAGAAGATCCGCGAGATGATTCGCGCGCAGCGCTCGAAGTTCGTCGACGGCGCCGAACGCGAGGGCTACGGTCGCGACCTCGGCGAGACCATATTCAACAAGATCGAACCGTTCGCCGACTACGCCTTCCCGAAGTCCCACGCCTACGGATACGCCCTGCTCGGCTACCAGAACGCGTGGCTGAAGGTGAACTACCCCGTCGAGTACATGGCGGCGCTCTTGACGTCGTTCCGCGACGATAAGGACAAGGCCGCGGTCTACCTGAATGAGGCGCGACAGATGGGCATCACCGTCGGCGTGCCCGACGTGAATGAGTCCTTCGCCGAGTACGCCCCGAGCCTGTCCCAGGATCAGACGATCCTCTTTGGCCTGGCGGCGGTGCGCAACGTCGGCGAGGCACTCGTCGAGAAGATCGTCACCGAACGCGAGGCCAACGGACGATTCGCGTCGATCTACGACTTCGTGCGCCGGGTCGATCCGATGGTGCTGAATCGCCGGTCGATGGAGTCGCTCATCAAGGCCGGTGCCTTTGACGCCCTCGGTGTGCCCCGACTCGGATTCCTGTTGAAGGTCGATGAGATCTGTGACGTGACGCTCGCGCGTCGACGCGACCACTCACTGGGGATCACGACGCTGTTCGCGGCCTTCGGTGAGGGTGACGGCCACGACTGGGAGGGGACCGACGTACCGCTCTCGGACATCGAATTCGACAAGGCCGTGAAACTCGACTTCGAACGCGAGATGCTGGGGACCTACATCTCGGACCACCCCCTCTACGAAGTGGAGAGCCAGCTCGCGACCAAGACCGACGGCTCGATCATCAGCGTTCGTGAACGCGGTGAGGAGTTGGCGCGCACCGGCAAGGCGGTGACGGTCGGGGGCATCCTCGCCGAAGTCCAGATCCGCACGACCAAGATGGGCAAGCAGTACGCGCGCGTCGTGCTCGAAGACCTCGGCGCGTCGATGGAGATCAACTTCTCGGCCAACAACTTCGAGAAGTTCAGTGGCTTTCTCACGAAGGACAACATCGTGCTCGTGAAGGTGCGCCCGGGCTTCGAAGAGGAGCTGCGATTCAGCGCGATGGACGTCGAACTCTTGAGCGTGGAACGAGGCAACGAGGAGTTACGTCTCGCGCTTCGCCCGGAGGACCTCACCCAGACCTCCATCGGTACCCTGCGCGAGATACTGTCGCGATACCCGGGTCGTTCACCGGTGATCGTGGAGACCGGCACCGCCGGGAAGGCCTTCAAACTCGGCCCGGAGTTCAACGTCAACATCGCGAGCGTCGTGGCCGATCTACGCACGGAATTCGGTCGAAACGTCATAAAGGCCTGAGCCGGCCGAACCGGTGTCCAAAGAGTCGTAGAATGTATTCCTATGGCAATGACCGTCTCTACGAAGGACACCACCGCGCTCAGCGACGCAGAACTCGCCGAGATGGCCGATCTCTGCGTTGATCGAGAGCCGAATTTCGATATCGGCTTCCTTTCCAAGCAGCGTGAAGACTGGGTCTTGGTCACCCAGGTCCGTGAGGGCAACAAGCTACGCGGCTACTCGTTTTGCACACTCGAACGCATCGGGGGCACACCCTCACTGCTCGTGGGACTGCTGTTGGTCGACCGCAACGCCAAGTCCGACCAGACGCTCAAGGCGATCCTGCACGACCAGTTCCGTCGCGCGCTGCTCGCCTTCCCGGACGAGGACGTCCTGTTGGGTTCACGTCTCACCTCACCGGACGGCTTTCGCGCCTTCGCCGGACTCGAGGACGTCGTGCCGCGCCTCGGCTACAAGCCGACCGGTGAGGACCGCGCCTGGGGGCGACGCCTCGCCAAGCGCTTCGGTTCGGAAAAATCGATCGACGACAAGACCTTCATCATGACGGTCAGCCCCGGCCCGGTCGGTGGGCTCGACTACACGGCCTCCAAGGGTCCGGTCCCCGACGGCGTCGAGACCTTCTTCTCGGGCCTCAAGGCCCACAAGGGCGAGCGCCTGGTGGTCTTTGGCTGGGCGATGGCCGAGTCACTCGCCTCGGGCAAACTGCCGAAATAGTTCAACCGCGCGGCAGCAGTCCGGTGCAGCTCTTGTAGCAGTGTCCGTCGATGGGCTTCGAGAGCGTCGTCAATACGTACGTCGGTCGAAAGCCGAGCGCCGAGGCGAGGTCCTTGCCGGCGAGAGACGGCCGTCGCGTCGCCTCCATCGTTCGAATCGCGTGCGCGTCCTCACAGAGCAGCCAGACGTCGTCGCCGAACCAGCCGAATCGGACCCAGGTCGAGCCGTCGTCGTGTCGACGCAGGAGTTGGGGACCGCGGTCGGCCGCGATCAGCGCGACGCTCGGTCGTTCGCCCCGAAACTCCCAGTAGGGGGCGCTCGGACCGCGAAAGCCGAAGAGTGGTCCGTCGGCGGGACTGGCGAGTTGTTCGAGCCAACGACGTACGCGACGTCCGCGGTAGGTGCCGAGGCGACGCGGCAGGTCGGCCAGGGTGACGGACTCGGGCTGGGCGAGGTCGTTGCGTTCGATGTCCTCGGCCAGCTCTCCTTCGACGACGTCGAAGACCGCGAGGTCCGTCACGTAGTCCGACGGCCACGGGATGCGCCAGCGCACGATGGCCTGCGATTTGAGATCGACCACGGTCGTCGTCTCATTCGTCGAGCCGAGCACGAGTCCGTAGACGGTCGCGCCAGGGGTCAACTCCACGCTGTTGCGCTGGGGCATGCGCTCGACGAGGCGCTTGTTGGCGCGCGCGGCGGGGTCGCGAGAGAAGATCGGCATCAGGCTCCCACGTTACGCAACTGCCGCTCGAGCGCCGTGACGGACTCGACCGGCAACTGGCACACGCCGGAGCGACACACGTAGGCGACACTGGCGCGCCGATCGACCAACAACGGCGACGAGCCGGTGCCCATGATCACGACGGAGCGCCTCGTGAATGACGAGCGCACGAACTCCGTGAGCGTGTTCGTGTCACCGGGGATGACGACCTCGACGCCTGATAAGGCGAAGCCGGCCGCTTCGAGCAGGTCGGGCACCGCGCCGGGATGCGTCGCCAGGAGAGAGGCCGCCAGTTCGACGAGGCGTTGGGCGACGACCAGGTACTCATCGTCGCCGGTGCACAGGGCCAGTCGTGCCAGTGCCCGGCACGCGAGCGCGTGACTCGACGGCGTCGCGCCGTCGAAGATCTCTTTCGGTTGTGCGCGAAGATCGGTGACCAGATCGCTACGCGCGAAGACGCCCCCGCCGACGTGGGGTGATCGTGGCGTCGGCACCGCACCGTCCCAGTAGTGATCCAGAAGGTAGCGCGCGAGGTCCCGCGCGTCGCCGATCCACCGATCGTCACCGGTCGCTTCGAACGCGTCGATCGAGGCATCGAGCATCCACGCGATGTCGCTCGCCCCGGCGTGGGCCGCTCGGGCTTCCGTGCGCCACCACACATTGTCGTGAAAATGAGTGCGCCGCAACGATTCGAGCAGTGACGTCGCTCGCTCGTCATAGCCCTGTTCGCGTGCCTCGAAGAGTGCCGACGCGAACATCGCGTTCCACTCGAGGATGACCTTTTCGTCCCGGCCCGGTTGGACACGCTCGGCGCGCGCTCGGCGAAGGGCTTCACGCGCGAGAAGGAGTCGAGCGGGCGTGACAAACGGCTCGGCGTCAGCGAGACGGGGAATGGAACGACCTTCGAAGGCGCCGGGTTCGTCGATCCGCCATCGCCGCAGCGTCGCGGCCAGGTCCTCGCCGAGGCCGTCGACACCGAGAGCGACGGCGACCTCCTCGGGTGTCCAGGTTGCGTGCGAACCCTCGACGCCGCCGGCGTCGGCGTCGAGGGCCGAGGCGTAGCCGCTCGCCACGGCGAGGTCGCTCACCACGAAATCTATGGTGTCGAGAGCGACCGCTCGCCATTCGACGTGGTCCGGCCGCGCACGCGCCGCGCGCAGATACGTCCGTACCAGGAGCGCCTGGTCGCTCAACATCTTCTCGAAGTGGGGAACGTGCCATTCGCCGTCCACGCTGTAGCGAGCGAATCCGCCGCGCAGGTGGTCGTAGATCCCGCGACGCGACATCGCGTCGAGCGTGCGTTCGACGGCGCCACGCGCCTCGTCGTCGTCGAACTCCAAGAGCGCTTCGACGTAACTCGAACGCGGAAACTTGGGCGCGTCGCCGAAACCACCGTCGACGTCCACGCGCCCGACCAGTTCGTCGCGGAGCCGTCGTCGCGACGCGACCAGGTCGAGCGTGTCCGTGAACGGCGCCAGATGATCGATGAAACTGACCTCGCGCTCCAGGGCCCGCGAGAGTTGGTCCGCTTGTCGCTCGACGTCGTCGCGGCGCGTCGCCCACGCGTCGCTCATCGCCGTTAGCAGCGTCGTGAAGCCGGGCTGGCCGTGGCGTTCGACCGGCGGATAGTAGGTGCCAGCCATGAAGGGTCGCCCGTCGGGCAGGAGAAAGACCGACATCGGCCAGCCGCCGTGTCCGCTGACCAACTGCGTCGCGGCCATGTAAAGGGCGTCGACGTCGGGGCGCTCCTCTCGGTCGACCTTGATGGGGATGAAGAACTGGTTGAGTAGCGCTGCGACGTTCGGGTCCTCGAAGGATTCGTGGGCCATCACGTGGCACCAGTGACAGGCGGCGTAACCGATCGAAAGGAATATGGGCCGGTCCAATCGAGCCGCTTCATCGAGGGACTCGCGGTTCCACGTCCACCAGTCGACGGGGTTGTCGGCGTGCTGGCGCAGGTACGCGCTCGAGGCACCGCTCAGTCGATTGGTCACCGAGCAATCGTAGGGGTCGATTCGCGGAGTTTTTCGCGTCGACGCCGCCACTGGCCGTTACGCAGCGTCGATCTCGTGTCGCCTATGGCCATCCTCAAATCTCCTCTCGTGAGCGACGTGATGCTCATTGACGTCGATCGGCCTTCGATGATGATGTGACCTGCGTGAGTGGATAGCCTCATCTTCGTATCGACGTCGTCGAGATGAACAGATCAGGATGGAGCCATGAGCGAGCCGTTGCGATGGGGGATCATTAGTACCGGAGGGATAGCGCGCACGTTCGTCAACGACCTCCAGTACACCGACAGTGGGGTGGCCGCCGCGGTCGGATCGCGAACCCTTGAGGCGGCGAACACGTTCGCCGACAGGTTCGCAATACCGCGTCGGTACGGCTCCTACGAGGAGTTGGTGCACGACCCCGACGTGGACGCCGTCTACGTCGGGACGCCCCATCCCATGCACTTCGAGAACGCCATGCTCGCACTGGACGCCGGAAAGCCGGTATTGGTGGAAAAGGCCTTCACCATGACGGCCCAGGACGCCATTGCGTTGGTGGCAATCGCCCGCGCCAAGGGTCTGTTCTTGATGGAGGCCATGTGGACGAGGTGCCTGCCGCACGTCGCCGCGCTCAACCAGCTGATTGCGGAAGGAGCCTTGGGCGACATCGTCTCGGTGCAGGCCGATCACGGCCAGCACTTTGACTACGATCCATCCTCGCGCTGGTTCAACCCCGAACTCGGTGGCGGCGCGTTGCTGGACCTCGGTGTCTACCCGGTGTCCTTCGCGTCGATGCTGCTCGGCAGGCCGTCGAAGATGGTCACGATGATCGACCTCGCGCCCACGGGCGTTGACCGTCAGGTCTCGATGATCTTCGGCTACGACGGCGGCGCCCAGGCCTATCTCAACACCACGACCGCTGCCAAGACGCCGACGACGGCGACGATCTCGGGCACAAAAGCTCGCATTGAGGTCGATGGCGATTTCTACGCACCGTCGTCGTTCACGTTCGTCGAGCGCGCCGGTGAATCTCGACGCTACGAATTCGCCACGCAGGGGCGAGGTCTCCACTACGAAGCAGCGGAGGTGGCGCGTTGTCTTCGCGAGGGGCTACGCGAGAGTCCGTTGATGCCACTGGACGAAACCATTTCGATCATGCAGACAATGGAGTCGGTACTCGCCTCGAAGTGAAACCGTCGAGACGCCCTCTCACATGGCGGCGACAAAAAATCTGAACAATTCTCACTCGGTCGCTATGCGCAATTGGGGCGCTGCCGCATCGGACTACTCGTCGGTAGGGATGCCTCACGGCGCGCCAGCGCAAGTCCCGCAAGGGTTTTGATCCGGGAATTGCTCAACGGACCACAACGCGACCCAGGTACGTCGTCGGGGCGAATGTGCTCGGTGTGGTCGACTCCGCCATGGATTTGGAATGCCGGAAGCGGAGGTCGCTCGACACCTGAGGAATCTTGCGGTGGTGAACTGTGCGAGGCGTTGGGTCATGCTAACTTCACATGTCGACATTGCTTTTCACAGGATGTTCACAGAGAAGTAAATTGAAATCGGGCATCGTGTTGATGCCTCTAATTGGTTGGGGGACTATGAAATTCAAAACAGGAAGGGCTCTTGCCTGCCTAGCGTTGGTCGGCGGTATGGTCGTCACGTTGATGCCGGGCGTGAGCTCCGCAGCAACGAAGACCGTGTCGGACGCGACGTTCAATCCGAGCTTCACGACGATGAAGTATTTGAAGACGATCGTTGCGAAGGGTAAGGGCAGCATTGCCGTTATCTTGCCCGACACCGTGTCGTCTGCTCGTTGGCAGGACTACGACGCTCCGGCCTTCAAGAAGGCGTTCTTGGCCGCGGGTCTGAAGACCAAGCAGTTCGTCATTCAGAACGGCCACGGCAGCCCGCAGCAGCAGCTCACCGACGCACAAGGCGACATCGCCAAGGGCGCCAAGGTTCTTATCTTGACGTCGCTTGACAGTTCGTCCGGTGCAATCATTGAGTCGTACGCTCGCGCTCGTGGCGTGAAAGTCATCGACTACGACCGCTTGACGCTTGGTGGAGACCGCACGTACTACGTGAGCTTCAACAACGTGGCGGTTGGAACGCTGATCGGCAAGGGACTGCTTTCGTGCATCACTGCATGGAACGTCTCGGACCCCGTTGTCTACGTCATGAAGGGTTCGCCCACTGACAACAACGCAACGTTGTTCGCACAGGGTTACGACGCCGTGTTGTCTGGTGCTGGCTACAACACCACTTCCGGTTCTTCGAACACGGTGCTGGAGAGCGTCGGAACGTGGACTCCATCGGTCGCGCTCACGGACTTCCAGGGTGCCTACTCGGCTAACTCGAAGATCAACGCTGTTGTGACGCCGAACGACGAGAACGCTGCGCCGATCATTACTTACTTGCAGTCGCAAGGTCTGAAGCCGAACACGATTCCGTTCACCGGTCAAGACGCAACACCTGCGGGTATCGACAACATCATCTCTGGCTACCAGTGCGGAACGGTCTTCAAGCCGTCCTACATTGAAGCTCAGGCGACTGCTGCATTGGCGATCTACCTACGTGCGGGCGTAAAGCCAGCTAAGGGCATCCTCAACGGCTCGGTTACTGACTCGGGTGCGACCATTTCGTCGCTGAAGAATGTTCCTTCGGTTCTGTTGACGCCGCTGTGGGAGACCGCATCGACCATCGAATCACAGGTCATCGCGTCCAAGCAGTTGACGGTTTCGCAGATTTGCCCAGCCACGGCACCTACGGTTGCCGGTGACTCAGGCATCCCGACGTACGCTGCAGACTGCACGAAGTACGGCATTAAGTAACATCCGAACATGACTGACGTCCCCGAGTCACCGATTACCCTCGCGCCCAATATTGGGCTTGAGGCGAAACGTGACTCGGGGACTTCGGTTTTGGACGAGACACCACTCCTCAGTCTTCGCGCGCTCACGAAGCACTTCGGTCCTGTCGAGGCGCTGCGTCACTGTGACCTGGACATTCCCGCGGGGAAGGTCACCGCACTCATCGGGGACAACGGCGCTGGGAAGTCGACGTTGATCAAGACGATTGCGGGAATCTACGCTCCGAGCAGCGGACAGATCTTCTGGCAAGGAAAAGAAGTCCACATCCGCTCACCGCGCGAAGCCGACGATCTCGGGATCACGACCGTGTACCAGGACCTCGCCCTCTGTGACAATCTCGACATTGTTCAGAACATGTTTCTCGGGCACGAAGAAACAAGAGCTGGGCTACTGGATGAGATCAACATGGAGCTTGAGACCAAGAAGCTCCTACACGATCTGTCGGTCTTCACTGTCCAATCGGTACGTCAATTGGTCGGGTCGCTCTCGGGTGGCCAACGTCAAGCGATCGCCGTTGCCCGGGCCGTCATGCGCGACGCCAAATTGGTCATCATGGACGAACCGACGGCGGCTTTGGGCGTGTCACAGACTCGACTGGTGCTCGACCTCATTCAGACGCTGGCGGGACGAGGCATTGCCGTCCTGGTCATCTCTCACAACCTCACCGACGTCTTCGCGGTCGCCGATCGCATCGCAGTGCTGCACCTCGGCACGCTGATCAGCAGTGGTCCATCATCGGACTACGACACTGCGAGTGCCGTCGACTTGATTACTACCGGTGGGACGACGAGAGATCGCTCCTCCCACTCCTCCGACCTCTAACTGCACGGAAAGGTTCCTCCCGTGTCTGACGCAGTTGTGACCCCCACTCTCGAAAGCGACGACTCCGACGCTCCGTTAAGCATTCTCAAAACGCGCTGGAAGCAGATACGTCGTAGTGACACCGGGATGGTCCCGATCGTCGTCGGCCTCCTCATCCTCGGCGGCTACTTCGAGCTCCGAAGCCACACCTTCCTTTCGGCCGGCAACCTCGTCAACCTCTTCGTCCAGTCCTGTGTCTTCATTCTGTTGGGCCTGGCGGAGATTTGGTTGCTTCTTCTCGGTGACATCGACCTCTCGGCCGGCTGGATCGCCGCCGTCGGTGCCGCCATCGGCGCGATCCTCGTGCAGACCTCTTTCAACTGGCCGTGGTGGGCTGCACTTCTCGTGGCGATGTCCGCGACGACGGCAATTGGCACCATCCAAGGAGCCATCACCATTGTGCTCAAAGTGCCGTCGTTCATCATCACGTTGGCCGGTTCCCTCTTCTGGGAAGGCGTCGCCATTTGGCTCATTGACGGTCAAAACAACGGTGGCCAGATTTCAGTCCATGAAAAAGTTATCTACGGGATAGTCAATCTCAATCTGTCGACGTTGTGGACGTGGATCGTCTGCCTCGCCGCAGCTGGAGGAATGTCGTTGCTCATCTTCACCAAGGACCGCTCGCGGCGCACAAGCGGTCTCGACAGCGTCTCGGTCTACGAAACAGCCATCAAGGTCGCGGCACTTTTTGCTCTGGCGATCGTCCTCGTGCTGATCTTCAACAAAGACCGCTCGACGTTTGCGGTGATCGAAGGCATGCCGTATTGCGTTCCCCTGGTTGCCGTGGTGCTGGGCGTCTTCAGTTTCATTCTGGCCCGGACTAGGCCAGGCCGCTATCTCTACGCCATTGGCGGAAACGTCGAAGCATCGCGGCGTGCCGGTGTGTCCGTCAACAAGTATCGGCTCCTGGCCTTCGCCCTCTCGGGGCTGACGTCGGGTATCGCCGGGATTGTCTACGCCTCACAAAACGGTGTAGCGGACTCCATTCCTGGCGGCACGCTGGTGCTCTACGCCGTGGCTGCGGCCGTGATTGGCGGCACGAGTCTCTACGGTGGTCGGGGCCGCATGATCAACGCATTGATCGGTGGACTCGTAATCGCGACGATCTACAACGGGATGGCGCTCACTCAGGTAAGTGCTTCGGTTGAGCTCATGGTCGAGGGAATCGTCCTAGTCGCCGCCATCGCGATTGACTCGCTCGCTCGGCGCGGTGCAGCCAAGCTCGCCGGATCGTAGTTCCCCCCGATCGCACTGAATCATCCAGGACGGCGAGTGCCTTAGCGAAGTTGGCGATTGGCCAGCGAACGGTAGCGATCTCGCAACTGCGCTGACAGCGCGGCGTCGATTTTCGGCTCCGTCACGACGATGACCTTTTCGTTGCTGGCCCACTGGGCGCCGACTGCGTCGGGACTGGTTTCGAACAAGACAGCGGCCGCCTGCGCGGCCGCCCCGACGGCGACCCGATCGACCGCGGGGTCGAGCGTGACGACCTCTTTCAGGGAGAGGTCGGCGAGCACCTGACGATAGAGCACTGAACGCGCCCCACCCCCCACCGCGAGCAGTCGTCCGCTGACGTCGACGCCGCAACGTTCGAGCGCGTCCACGCCGTTCAGTAGACCGCACACGACGCCTTCCACCGACGCGCGCACGATGTCGGCGACGCTCGATGTCGTACGCAGTCCACTCAATGTGCCGGTCGCATCGGGCAGCAACGGCGTTCGCTCGCCGTCGAGATACGGAACGAGGACGACGCCGTTGGCGCCCGGGGGAGCGAGCGCCCCGATGCGGTCGAGGTCATTCACCTTCCCGCCGGAGAGTCCCACGGCCCACTCCGTGACCTTGGTCGCGTTCAACGTGCACACCAGTGGCAGGTAGCGCCCGGCCGCGTCGGCGAAGCCGGCGACCTCACCTTCTGCGTCGAAGGACGGACTGTTCGACGACGTGAAGGCGGTCCCACTCGTGCCGAAGGAGATCGCCACGTCGCCGGGGGTGAGACCGAGGGCCAACGCGGCGCCCATGTTGTCACCGGTTCCTGGTCCGACCGCGGCACCACGGATCATCGTCGTCGCCTGTCCGGCGAGGGTGTTCGGCCCCAGGATCTCTGGCAACCACTCGCGTTGAGCGCCCACGAGCGCCAACAGCCCCTCGTCGACGTCACCCGAACGTGGCGACCACCAACCGGTCCCGGACGCGTCGCCGCGGTCGCCGACCGCACGCACCGGACACCCGAGCAACTGCCAGGTCAGCCACTCGTGGGGGAGGAGCACCCGTCGGATCGCGGCGAAGGCGTCGGGATTCGTCTCTCGCAGCCACGCCAGTTTGGTGATGGTGAACGACGGCGTGAGAACACTGCCGCAGCGCTTCGCCCACTGGTCGGCGCCCAGTTCTTCAGTGAGGGCGGCGCACTGCACGGCGGACTCCGAGTCGTTCCAGAGTTTGGCTGGATGGACCGCTTCACCGTTGCCGTCGAGCGCCACCAGCCCGTGTTGCTGGGCCGCAATGGAGACGGCTTTGACGGAACGGGTGATCGGGCCGCAGCTCGACCAGGCCTTGGAGAGCGCGCGCCACCACGTGGTCGGGTCCTGTTCGCTGCGTGGCGGCGACGTGGCGGGATGGCGTGACGTCGCCGAAGCGACGATCGTGCCGTCGTCGGTGTCGACGACGACGACCTTCGTGCTCTTGGTCGACGAATCGACCCCCGCGACCAGGGCCACGTCAGCGGTGTGTTAGCGGACGCCGAGTAGTAACTCGGTCACCAATTGATCGAGCTGTTCGTGACCGTAGTGGGCCCGGCCCAGTGCGCTCTCGTCGAGGGACTTGACGTAACTGCGCAAGGCCTCAGCCGAACCGTCGCCGACCTTGGTCGCCGTGGCGAGGTCGGGTACGCGCGCTACAGCGAGCGCGGCCTTGATGTCGGGGTCGGCCTCGAAACGAAGCGCCTTCTCCTTCAAGATCAGATACGTACGGATGCATCCGCGCGCGAAGTCCCACACGCCTTCGGGACCTTCCGTTCGGTATGGGTGAGCGTCGAAGTGGCGCATTCCGGCGTAGCCCGACGTCTCGAGCAGATGGACCAGGTAAAACGCCTCTTTGATCTCCTCGGAGCCGAAGCGAAAGTCTTGGTCGAAACGGCCGATCCGCTGGGCGTTGAGGTCGATGTGGAAGAGCTTGCCCGACCAGAGCGCCTGCGCCACGCCGTGATGGAACGACAGTCCGCTCATCGTCTCGTGCGCGAACTCGGGGTTCACGCCCACGATCTCCGGCGTGTCGAGACTCTCGATGAAGGCCAGCGCGTGACCGACCGTCGGGAGCAAGATGTCGCCTCGAGGTTCATTCGGCTTGGGCTCGATCGCGATGCGCGTCTTGTACCCGCGCTCGGCGATGTAGGCGGTCATGGCGTTGATCGCTTCGGCGTAGCGATCGAGCGCCTCGGCGACCGGCTTGGCGGCGTGGGCCTCGGTCCCCTCGCGACCACCCCAGAGTACGAAGATGTCGGCGTCCAGTTCGGCGCCGAGGTCGATGGCGTCCAGGGCCTTGGCGAGCGCGAAGCGACGGACGTCGGGGTCGTTCGCGGTCAGCGCACCCTCTTTGAAGACCGGTCGCGTGAAGAGATTCACCGTCGTCATCGGTACCTTGAGTCCTGTTGCGTCCAACGCCTCTCGGAATCGCTTCAGTAGCGCTTCGCGCTCCGAGGCCGACGCGTCGGCCGGGACGAGGTCGTTGTCGTGCAAGGTGACGCCGTAGGCGCCGATGTCCGCTAGACGGTGGACGATGTCGACCGGGTCGAGGGCCTCGCGGACCTCGACGCCGAACGGGTCGCGTCCGACGTTGCCGACCGTCCAGAGACCGAATGTGAATCGGTCTTCGGGCTGGGGTTCATAGGTGCCAGTTGTCATGGTGACGTCACTTTCGTAGGTACCGTGTCTGGCCAGTAACCCAAGAGATAACGCCTAAAAGAAGCTCGAGTCCCCAACCAGAGTTCGATAGGCGAACGCTAACAGTCTGGGTTGTGAGGTGCAAGTGAACGCGGCGATCCCTGGCGTCCTCCATGGGCTGGCGTCACTGGAGATTGATCAGCGCGGGCCGTTGGATCTTGCCATTGGCGGTGCGCGGAATCGCCGCGACGTATCGGATCTCCTTGGGCTTGGCCCACGGTCCGATTCGTTCGTCGGCGACGCTTCGGATTCGTTCGTCGAAGTGCGTCCCGTCACTCACCACCAGAGCCACGACCCGTTGGCCCCACTCGTCGTCGTCGACCCCGGTTACGGCGACGTCACGAACGCCGTCGAGTGTGGCGAGTAGCGCCTCGAGCTCCTCGGGCCAGAGTTTCTCGCCGCCGGTGTTGATGACGAAGCCCAGTCGACCCTTCACCGAGACGCGGCCATCGTTGACCTCACCCGCGTCGCCGGTCGGGAACCAATCGTCTCGACCATCGGGACCGGTGGCGCGTGGTCGCTCTGCGTTTCGATAGGAGCGAAAGAGTGTCGGCGTTCGCACGCAGATCTCACCGTCCACACTGGCGACCTCGACACCGGGCAGTGGCTCGCCGTTGTAGACGACGCCCGATCCGGTCTCGGTCATGCCCCACGTCGCGATCACGTTCGGCGCGACGGCGCTCGGTGGACGAGCCCCTCCGACCAGCACCGCGTGATACCCACTCACGTCGTGACGCGCGAGTTGGGCACGAACGACCGAGACGTGGGTGGCGCCATGACGGGCCCCGGATTCGAGGTCGTCGCCGTCACCCCACCGCAACGTGGCGTCACCGAGGACGGCCCGCAAGATCACCGCGAGACCTCCGATGTGGCACGGCGGCAGGCACGGCAGCCATACCGGGGCCGCCTCGCCACGGAGCGCCGCCTGCGTCAGTTCGGCGCTGGCACGCAGTGCCGCCCAGGTCAGTTCGACGGCTTTGGGCTCGCCACTCGATCCTGACGTCAACATGACCAGGCCGATTTCGTCGTCGACAGGCGTCCCGCCCGCGAGGTCAGTGACACCGTGGCGGTCACGTACCGCACTCGCACCCAGGCGTTCTAGATCTTCGAGGCGCCGACGTGGCGACGCTCGCTGATCCAAGACGCAAAATGCCCTCGAAGTCTCGACGGCGTCGCGAATCGCGTGTTCCAGGTCCGGTCCCAGCTCAAAATCGAGCGCGAGCAGGGAAGTCACAAAACCAGACTAGATGTCTAGGAACTAAGTTGGTCGTACTGGGGGTGGTACCCGTGGCCTCGATACGTCACGAACGAAGGATTGCGGCTGACGCCGACGTTGTATGGCAAGTGGTTCGGCGCCCCGAGAGCATCCCCGAGTGGTTCCCCGGGATCGTCTCGTGCACCGTGGAGGGAAACCTTCGTGTCATCACGACCGCGATCGGTCTCGAGATGCCCGAGGAGATCTTGGCGAATGACGATGCGTCGCGACACTTCGCCTACCGGATCACCGCGCCGCAGTACTCCTTTCACCTTGGGGTCATCGACGTCATCGCGATCGCTCCGGGTGATTCGCTGTGCGTGTACTCCACGACCGCGATGCCGGACACGTTGGCCATACTCATCGCCGGTGGGACGCTGGGCGCGCTCGAGCAGATCCAACGCCTCGCCGAAGCGACGACGGTCCCCTCATGAGTCGCAAGATCTTGTTCATCACGACCGATCAACAGCGCTACGACACGGTCGGCGCCAACGGTGGCACCCTGTCGCGCACACCGGTGCTCGACCGATTGGCGCGAGAAGGCATCCGCTACGAACGAGCGCAGCCGACCTCGGTCGTGTGCATGCCCTCACGCTCGTCGATGTTGACCGGACAGTTCCCTTCGACCCACGGCGCGTGGATGAACGGCGTCCCCCTCGCGATCGACGCGCCGTCGGTCGCCGAGACCCTGCACGACGCCGGGTACGCCACGGCGCTGATCGGTAAGGCCCACTTCGAGCCCTTCATGGACCCCTTTGGTCTTTACGCCGAGAACTCACTCGCCAGTCTCGGCATCCCGACCATCGAACAGGACTGGTTCGACGGGCGCCGTGGCGTGCACCGCGGCTTCGACTATCTGGAGTTCGCGACGCACGGCGTGATGGGTGCCCTGCACTACGCCAAGTGGATGCGCGAGGAACACCCCGAGGCGATTCGCGGCTTCTACCAAGTCGTCGACGCCCAGTTCAACGTGAACGCCGCCGGTGGGGGAGACACGAACGCGCCCCAGGTCAAGTACAACACCGTGCCGCGCGAGTGGTACCACACGGACTGGGTCGCCGATCGGACGATTCGTTGGCTCGAGGAGCAAGAGTCGGACCGCGACTGGTTCTGTTGGATAAGCTTTCCCGATCCGCATCACCCGTGGGATCCGCCGGCGTCCGAGGTCGGTCGCGTGCCGTGGCGCGACGTGGCCCTACCGGAGAACTATCCGACGAGCGCGGCCGAGCGAGAGTCGCTGCTAGACCAGAAGGCCCGCCACTGGCGCCTCTGGTACGACGGGAGTCTGGTCAGCAACTACGAGGCCCCGGCCAAGTGGGTCCCCGCGACGATGACCGCCGATCAAGTGCGTGAAGTGAACGCCCTCAACGCCGTCGAGGTCGAACTGATCGACGAGGCGATCGGGCGCGTCCTGGCGAGCATCGAGCGAAAGGGCTGGGGCGACGACGTCGACGTCATCTTCACGAGTGACCACGGCGAACTACAGGGTGACTTCGGACTGCTCTTCAAGGGTCCCTATCACGTCGACGGACTGATGCGACTGCCGCTGATCTGGCGCCCGGCCAAGGCCACCGCACCCACGCCGAGCGTCGTGCACGCGCCCGTCAGCCTCGTCTCGCTCGCGGCAACGTTCCTTGCGATCGCGGGCCAGCGCGCGCCGCACTGGGTCGAGGGGGCTGCCTTGCCGATCGATGACGCCGACGCGTCGAAGCGTTCGTTCGAGTCCACGGTCACCGAGTGGGACTCGTCGATCTTCGGCGTCGACGTGCACGTGCGAACGATCCTCACGCACGACCATCTCTATACCGAGTACCAACCAGGCACGGTGCACGACGGCAGCGAGGGCGAGCTCTACGTCCTCACCGATGACCCACTGCAGCGCGTCAACCGCTTCGATGACCCGGCAATGGTTGGCGTTCGCGCCGCGTTGGCCGAACGACTCGAGGACCACGAACGTCGCCCCGGCGAGCGTGCCGCGCCCGGCGTCTTGATGGCGCCCGTCTGAGAGCGTCTGTTCAATTTCAGACAAACAGAAATCAGGGAGTGACGCGCACCAGCAGGTTCTTCGCGGTGGTGCCTGGCAGGGCTGAGGACTGGTTGACGACCCACACGTGGGGACCCAAGACGGCAATCTCTGTAGGACCGGTGATGAACTTTGAGGTGATCACGTGCACGGAGCTCGTCGCGTCGTCAATCTGGCTGATGTCGGCGTCGCTGTGGTCCTGACCTGGATGGGGATTACCACTCTCGCTCGCCACGTAGGTGTAACGCGACGATGAGGTTATCGCGAGCGAGACCGAGAACGACTTGGACGAGATCTTGATGACCTTGCCGGTGGCGATGTCGACCTTCACCACGACGTGATTACTCGCCGGCATCCAGACGAACCCTCCGTTCGAGGTGACGGTGACGGCGTCGTTGAAGTACGGGGAGTTGATTGCGGTGATGGCTCCGGTGGCCAGAGAGATTTTGGTGAGAGAACCTCGGTCAAGGGGTCCGCCTCCATCGCGCGCGACCCAGAGGTAGTGCTTATCGGCGGTGACTGCGGAGGCTTCGTCCAGGAGCGGCGAGGAGATCGTCGTCGCCGCCAAGGTCGTTTTATTGATGCGCAGCAGCGTCCCGTTGGCACCATTGACAGCCCAGAGATAAGGCCCCGCGACGGCGAGATGGACCTGCTCGGTAAGCCTTCTCACGAGGGTCACTTTTCCCGTGGCGATGTCAATGCGTGAGATGTTCCCTCGCGACGTGGCGAAAGAGGCAGCGTTCTCCACCCAAACGTAGGTTCCGTCGGAGACGAGGCCGTACGGGTCGGTGAGCAGCGGGCTGTTGATGGTGAGGTGCGCCCCGGTTCGAGCGTTGACACGAATCACCTGCGAACGCTTACCGCCCCCCAGGCTGTTGCCGATCCAGACGTACCGACCGTGCGCCGTGATGGCATACGGATAGGCGAGCCCGATGTCGTTGAACGCGACAATCGACCGAGAGGAGGCATCGGCCAACGATGGGGCGACGAACGTGGCCAGGGCCACGCTGAGCGTGAGCGTCACTTTGGCCAAACGGCGAAGTGCCGTCGTCGTTCCTTCGAATCGATGAGTATCGCCTCGGCGCGCGACGACTGGGCCACGAGTGACCACAACGCAGTGACGAGTGGCCGGGTCCGAGTCTTTGCGGATGACGAGCAAGTTCAAACTATGCCACGCAGACTATTGATTCGGGTGACCACCGCCGTCCAATTGGGATTGGGGCCGTGAGAGCCCGATAGCGTGGACGACATGGCCGAATCCGTTATCCAAGGTTCACCAATCGATCCCGTCGAGGAGTTCCGGAGTTGGCCGGCGCCGCAGTGGCAGCGGTCCGAGGGGTTCGACGACATCATCTACGAGGTCGCCGAAGGGATCGCTCGCATCACGATCAACCGTCCGCAGGTCCGAAACGCCTTTCGTCCTCAGACGCTCTTCGAGCTCTCGCGGGCCTTCGAAATGGCCCGCGACAACGTCACCGTCGGCGCGATCATCTTGACTGGCGCCGGCCCCGACGCGTTCTGTTCCGGGGGCGATCAGAGCATCCGCGGCGACGACGGCTATATAGGAGATGACGACGTCGCTCGACAGGGTGTCGGTCGACTCAACGTCCTCGACCTCCAGATCCAGATCCGGCGACTCCCGAAGCCGGTGATCGCCCAGATCGCCGGGTACGCCATTGGCGGCGGACACATCTTGCACTTGGTGTGCGACCTCTCTATCGCCGCGGACAACGCGCGTTTCGGCCAGACCGGACCGAAGGTCGGCTCCTTCGACGGCGGGTACGGGTCGTCACTGCTGGCCCGCACGATCGGTGTGAAACGGGCCAAGGAGATCTGGTTCCTCTGTCGTCAGTACGACGCGCAACAGGCCCTGGAGTGGGGACTCGTCAATACCGTCGTCGCACTCGATCTACTCGAGAGTGAAACCGTGGCGTGGTGCCGACAGATCCTGACACTGTCGCCGATCGCACTTCGCATGCTCAAGGCCGGATTCAATGCCGCCGAGGACGGAATGGCCGGGATCCAACAGTTGGCCGGCGATGCGACGATGTTGTTCTATATGTCCGAAGAGGGTCAAGAGGGCCGCAACGCCTTCGTCGAACACCGCAATCCGGACTTCTCGAAGTTTCCTAAGCGTCCATGACCGAGGCTCCCGGGCCGCTCCGGCGTTGGGTGCTCGCGGCACGTCCGCGAACGCTGCCCGCGGCGATGGTCCCGGTCATCGTGGGCGTAGCGCTCATTCGACCGCGGACCATCAACTGGGGCAACTCGGCGCTTTGCCTCGTCGTGGCCCTCGCGTTGCAGGTCGGCACGAACTACGCGAACGACTACTCCGACGGCATCCGCGGCACCGACGAAGTCCGCGTCGGACCCTTTCGCTTGACGGCCTCGAAGCTCGTGGCGGCCCGCAACGTTCGCAACGCCGCCTTCGCCGCCTTCGTCGTGGCCGGCGGAGCCGGACTGCTCCTCGCGTCGAAGACGTCGTGGTGGTTGGTCGCGATCGGCGCCACGGCGATCGGCGCCGGGTGGTTCTACACCGGCGGCCCTAAGCCCTACGGGTACTACGGCTTCGGCGAGCTCTTCGTCTTCATCTACTTCGGCATCGTCGCGACCGTCGGCACCGCGTACGTGCAGCACCTGACGATTCCAAGTCGGGCGTGGTGGCTGGGCGTCGCGGCCGGCTTCATGGCCTGTGCGCTACTCGAGGCCAATAATCTGCGCGACGTCCACGGTGACCAGTCCGCCGGCAAGAAGACGCTCGCCGCGCGGATGAATCGTGCTCGCGCACCGTGGCTGTTCGCGATCTGCGTGATCGGCGTCTTCGTCGGGATCGCCGGGTCCGGACACGTCGTGGTCGGCATCGTGGCGATCCTGCTCTACGTGCCCGCGGTACGGCTGGCCTACTCGAAAAAGAACGGGCGAGAGCTTCTGCCGATGTTGATCATCTCGGCGCGCACACAGTTGCAGATCGGCGTGCTGCTGGCCGCGGTGTTGGTCTTCAGGATCGGCGTATGAATCCCTGAACGAGCGACGCTGTCGATTCAGGTCGCTCGAGGTGCGCAGCGTGATGCGCGTCCGGTACGAAGACCGCCTTTCCGTCGGCCACGGTGTCGGCGATCGACTGTGCTTCGAGAGAAAACTTCAGGTCGAGTTCGCCCGCCACGGTCACGATCGGATTCGAGAGGGTGGCCAGCTCGGGTCCCAGCCAACGTTGCGTTCCCGTCCCCGCGCAGCGCAACGAGTCCGCAAGTCCCACGGCGTCCGTGCTTCGCGCCGCTCGTTCGAGTGCGTCGTGCGGTAGCGACGCGAACATCTCGCGCGAGAGCCACTCGTCGAGGAACGCGTCGGCGCCGATCTCTTCGATGCGTTGGGCAAGCGCGTCGTCATTTCGCCCTCGTTCCTCGCGTTCGGCGAGGTCCTCGATGCCGCGCGAGGCACCGAGCAGGACCAGTACGTTCAAACGATCGGGAAAGCGAAGGGCGAAGTGCAGTGCGACGCGTGCTCCGAACGAATAGCCGCCCAGATCAAACGGTTCCTTTGGGAGGACGTCGGCGAGCATCTCGGCGGTCTCGTCCAGTGACGCCGAAATACTTGCGTTCTCGCCGTGACCCGGCAGGTCGAGAGTCAGCAGTTCGTTCGTTCCTGCCAGAATGGAACGAAACTGATGTGCCGAGTCCTTGGTCTGCGTGAAGCCGTGCAGCCACACGAGGAGTGGGCCCGAGCCGTGACGTTGGACACCGAGGAGTGACATTGCCAAAGAGCGTACCGAGCCCGAGTGAGGTGCAGGCCACGTACGCGGCGACGCTCTTCGATGAATGGGTTCGACTCGGATTACGCGACGTGGTCGTCTGCCCCGGTTCACGCTCGACGCCGCTCGCACTGGCGTGCGCGAGTCGCCCCGAACTGCAAGTGCACGTTCGCATCGATGAACGAAGCGCGGGGTTCTTCGCACTCGGTCGCGCGCTCGTCACACGCGAACCGGTGGCGATCGTCGTGACGAGCGGTACCGCGGCGGCCGAACTCCACGCCTGCGTGGCCGAAGCGTCACAGGCCTTCGTGCCACTCCTGGTACTCACGGCCGACCGGCCGCCCGAACTGCACGGCGTCGGTGCGCCCCAGACAATTGACCAACACGAGCTCTTCGGCGACATGGTCCGTCTCTTCGAGGATCCCGGCGTCGCCCGAATCGAGGACGCGACCACCTGGCGCGCACTCGCCCAACGTCTCTGGCACGCAGCGACGCAACGAGACCAGCTCTCTCCCTGCCCCGGTCCCGTCCATCTGAACGCCGCGTTCGTTGAACCGCTCGTGGCCGACGCCCTGGAACTCCCGCCACTGGTCGCGATGACATCGGTCGCGCCTTCTCGAAGCGTGAACATCGCCGGTCTCCAAGACCAACGCGTGTTGTGCGTCGCCGGTCACGGCGTGTTGGCGCGAATGGTCGATGACTGCAGTGCGCTGAACTGGGTGGTCGTCGGCGACGCCACGGCGCTCGGCACGATGTCGTACTTCGATCCGCTCCTGCGTGACGCACGCTTTGCCGAGCAAGTGAAGCCGGACGTCGTCGTACGCCTCGGGGGCCTGCCCGCCTCCCGCGTGCTCCAAGAGCGCTTGCGCGAGTGGCGCGTTCGAACCATCGGCTTCGACGGGGCCGGGTTCGTCTCGGACCCCGATCGACTCGTGAGCGACCACTTGGTGGGGCTCCCGGATCCCGAGCACGAGCCCAAAGCCGACGGCGAGTACTTGCGACTGTGGAGTGAAGCATCGACCGACGTCGGCGAGTGGTTGGCGAAGGTGGACGACGACGACTCGCTGAACGAGCTCTCGGTCGCTCGATGTGTCGTCGCGCAGAGTTCGATACGCGACGTCGCCCTGGTGATCGGTTCGTCGATGCCCGTTCGTGACGTCGAGTGGTGGACGCCCGCGAGGATCGCGCCCACGTATTCCAACCGTGGCGTCAACGGCATCGACGGTGTCGTGTCGACGGCGCTGGGCGTCGCCGCGGGCGACAGGGCGATTGGCCTCGTAGGCGACATCACCATGCTGCACGACGTGTCAGCACTGGTCGATGGTTTGGGCGACGCCGGTGGCACCTGCGTGTTGGTCGTGGCTGACAATTGCGGAGGAGGGATCTTCTCGTTTCTCTCGCAGCGCGGATCACTCGATGAGTCCCGGTTCGAACAACTGTTTGGGACTCCTCGGCCCCACGACCTCGTCGCGATCGCTCGGGCCTTCGGTCATGACGCTGATCGTGTGACGACGCGCTCGGACCTCGAGGCCGCTCTCGAGTCGGCCCTGGGTCGACGTGGGCTGAGCGTGATAGTGGCTGACGTGCCGTCGCGCGACGTGAACGTTCAACTGCACGACGCCTGGAACGCGAAAGTGGCGAGCATCCTCGAGGGCGTTCGGTGATAGCGACTCTCCCGAGTTCACTTTTGGCGGCGCTGCCCATCGCGGTCGCCGCCGGTTTCGTCTCGTTCGCCTCGCCATGCGTCTTGCCGCTTCTGCCCGGCTACCTCGCCTTCTTGAGTGGGGCGGCCGGATCGCTCGAGGGACGTGCGGGACGTGGTCGCGCGGTCATTGGGGCCGTCGCCTTCATCATGGGTTTCGCGATCGTCTTCGTCGGCCTCGGTGCCCTCTTCGGAGGCTTCGGGAGCTTGGTCCGTGACGACCAACGAGCCTTCTCGATCGCGTTCGGTTCGATCACGATTCTGTTGGGAATGTTCTTCGCCGGATGGTGGCCGTCGAGTTGGTTGAACCGCGATCAGCGGATCCACCACTTGCCCCGTGCCTCGATCCTCGGCGCCGGTGCGTTGGGTTTCCTCTTCGCGCTCGGGTGGACACCCTGCATCGGTCCGACGCTGGGCGCGATCCTCGCTCTCGCGGCGAACTCCGGCGCAACGGCGCTGCGCGGTTCGATCTTGGCCTTCTTCTACTGTCTCGGACTCGGCATCCCGTTTGTCGTCGCCGCGCTCGCGACCGAGTGGGTTTCAACGGCGTCGTCGTGGCTGCGCCGCCACCAACGCACGATCGGTCGAATCGGCGGCATGCTCTTGATCACCATCGGCATTCTCGAAGTGACCGGCGCGTGGCACTCGTTCGTCATCTGGTTGCAGGTGCGCTTTCCGTCGTGGACGGCTCCTTTCTGAGCAGGCTCGCCTCGTAGACTGGACTGATGAAACTACGTGACGACTGGCAGTTTCGAGGTTTGGTCCACCAGACCACGGACGACGCAGTCCTGGACCGCCTCTCTTCGGGCGGTGTCACGGCCTATATCGGATTCGACCCGACCGCTCGCTCGCTCCACCTGGGCCACCTCATGCCGATCTGCACGCTGCGCCGCCTCCAGTTGGCCGGTAATCGCCCGATCGTCTTGGCCGGCGGTGGCACCGGACTCATCGGCGATCCGAGCTTCAAGGCGGTCGAACGGCCACTCCTGACCTTCGAACAGATTGATGACAACTTGGTCGGGATACATGAGCAGCTGGAGCGATTCCTCGATTTCTCGAACGACGCGGGAACGAACCAAGCGTTGCTGTTGAACAACGCCGACTGGCTCACGACCGTGTCGCTGACTGATTTCTTACGCGACGTCGGCAAGCACTTCACCGTCAACCAGATGATCGCCAAGGACACGGTGAAGAGTCGGCTCGACCGAGACGACGTGGGGCTCTCGTTCACGGAGTTCTCCTACATGCTGTTGCAGGCCTACGACTTCTTGCGATTGAACCTCGATTACGACTGCTCGCTGCAACTCGGTGGGTCGGATCAGTGGGGCAACATCACCGTGGGGACCGAACTCGTGCGAAAGGCCGCCGGACATCACGCCGATGGCCTGACGATGCCGCTCCTGCTTCGCGCCGACGGACAGAAGTTCGGTAAGTCCGATATCACGAACGAGCACGTGTGGCTCGACGCGACGATGACATCGCCATTCGCCATGCACCAGTTCCTCTTGAACGCCGATGACGTCGCGGCGCCCCAGATGCTGCGCTACTTCACCTTCCTCGATCATGCGACGATCCTCGAGCTTGACGAAGCGACGCGCAGCTCCCCGCAGGAACGTCGCGCCCAACGTGCCATGGCGAACGCGATCGTGACCATGGTGCACGGCGAGGAGGCCGCCGCGCGCGCCGAACGCGCTGGCGCGGCGCTCTTCGCCGAAACGATCGCCGAACTCGACGAAGCGACGCTCCTACAGGTCGTCGCCGACGCCCCGTCATCCAACGTCGCTCGCAGCGAGCTCGACGACGGTATCGACGTCGCTGAACTCCTGACGCGCTGTGAGCTCGCGACGTCGCTCGGCGAGGCGAGGCGATTCGTCGAACAAGGCGGGGTCTACGTCAACAATGTTCGTGTCGAGGTCAGTGCCAAAGTGGACGCCTCGCAGCTGCTGCACGGGCGTTACGTGATCCTGCGTCGTGGTCGTCGCCAGATGCATCTCGTGGTCGCTGCGTGATCCGGCGCGTCGCGACGCTGCTCGCGGCGGGCGCGCTGCTCTGTGCGTGTGGTTCGGTCAGTCCGGGAGCGGCCATGGCGGGCTGGGTGAAACAGAGCGGTTTCAACGCGAATGCCCGATCGCTCTTCTCTGACGTGAAGAGCTCCGCCAAGGACCTTCGCAACGACGCACTCTCGAGTAACGATCTCCATACGTTCTGCAACGTGCTCTTCGTGGACGACGGTTCGATGCAGTCATCGCTGCCGACGCCCGACGCCCAGGCGACGAGCCTGCTCAACAAGTCGTACCGCGACTTCGCGACGGCCGCGGTCGAGTGTTACAGCGCAATTGCCGTCGTGGGTGATCGGGCGAAGGCTCTGGCCACCTTGAGTGACGGCGCCGCGATCTTCTCCGAGGCGCGCGCCCGCGTGGTGGCGGCCGAGAGTTAAGAAGCCGCTAAGAACTCGGCGGTCGTAGGTCGATCTCGAGTCGCAAGATGCCGTCGTCGAGCGTCGCGGTCGCGTCACCGAGCATCGCGAAGTCCTGGAAGTCGAGGTTGGCGGCCTCAATGAAGCGCTGGCGCTCGGGTCCTTCGACCGGCGGGAATCCGCGACGTTTCACCGCGTCGGCCCGTTCGCGAAAACGCAACACCATCTCATTGGGATCAAAGGCAGGGCTCACAACGCGATGATAGAGGCTTCAGATGAGATTCCAGTTGGTATCATGGATACTCAACTCAGTACTCCTGGGTTGTGGTCGCCGCCAGTTATGGCCCGCGACCAGTGAGGAGTGGACGTGAAAAAAGGCCGCCATCGTCGGTTTGTTGAAGCTCGCGAACTCAAACGCTCGACCGGACCTCGCGCCACCACATGTGTGGAATGTGGCGCCGCGCCCGAGGACGTCCACGCGGAGTGGTGTCTCGCTGAAGAGGACCGCTACGACGAGATTCTCGGCTCACTGCCGAGAACGACCTTCAACGAAGAGGACCCCCTCGCCGCCGAGAGTTAGTCACGCTTTCGCATAACGGGGTGGGGAAGTCGCGTGCCTTTGGGCTGCGCCGAACGGTTGTTCATGTAGGCGAGAAGTTGGTCGTACACGAGTTGCCCGACCATCGCGACCAACTCTTCTCCCATGGAGTCCACGACGCGGTCCTTTCCGATGAAGGCCGCCGGGTCCTCGGTGCACCACCAGTGGAAGTCCGCGCCACCGGCGCCCCAGTGACTCCGGTTCCACTGGGAGATCCGCGTGATCACGTGACCGTCGTCTTCGACCTCGTCGTCGCGTCGTAAAGGGAGCTGCCAACAGACCTCGGGCTTCAACGGGATGTAACTCTCCTCGTTGTCGATCGCCATGACGTGTAACGCACATCCCGGCCCGCGATGAAAGTCAGGTCGGTTGAGAAAGATGCACGCGTCTTGGACGAGCCGCGTGACGATCTCGCCGTTCTTCTTCACGCGCGTCGTACCCTGGCGGCCCTTGGACTTGAACTGCCACTGGTCCGCGGTGAGGCGCTTGGCCGCTTTTTCCACCCGGCGCTGGTCTTTTTCGTCCGTGAAGTGCGCTCCGTAGCTGCAGCATCCCTGGACGAGCTCGGGGGTCGCCTCGGTCAGTACGCCCTGGCAGCCCGCTCCGAAGATGCACTTCCAATTGCTCTCCAGGAAGGTCACGTCGAACATCCACGTTCGTTGGCGTTTCGTGTCTTCGAAGCTGATCCACTCGTGGGCGTCAGAAGGGATAGAACTCACGCAGAGAACTTACTTGGTGTCCATCGGCGAGTCATGCCCATAGAATCAAGTCATGACTACCGTCGACACGTTTGAAGTACTCACCTTGACTGACGAAGCGCGCAATGTCGTGCTCGATGCCCTCAACGCCGAAGAGCACTCCGAGACGTTGGCGCTCTACATCGAGGTGACGGGGACGCGCGGTGCCGGTTACGCCTACGACCTGTACTTCTCGGACCGCGCCGACGCACCCGAGGGTGCCGCCATCGGCAACGACGGCGACGTGACGATCGTCGTACCGCCCAAGAGCGTCGATCGTCTTCGCGGGAGCCGACTGGAGTTCGCGAGTGAAGGTGGCGGGGGATTGGTATTGGTCAACCCGAACGCGCCGACGCCCGAAGAGATGAACCCCGGCGTGCCGCCCGACATCCTGGCGCTCGGTATCGGTGGACCGCTCGCCACGTTGGCGATCGAAGTCCTCGAGTCCAGTGTGAACCCGGCGATCGCCTCCCACGGAGGACGCGCCGATCTGATCGCGCTCGACGAAGAGAAGAAGGTCGCGTACCTCAAGCTCTCGGGTGGATGTCAGGGCTGTGCCATGAGTCGACTCACCCTTTCCCAAGGCATCGAGACCCAACTCATCGAAGCCATCCCGGAACTGACCGGCGTGATCGATGTCACGGACCACGCCTCGGGAGAGAATCCCTTCTACGCCAAAGAGTAAGTGGCTCTGCGGTCGTTCTAGAATTACTAGATGTTGCGCTTCCTCACGGCCGGAGAGAGTCACGGTCCATCGCTCAGCGTCATCGTCGAAGGGTTGCCCTCGGGCCTGGCGATCGGTGTTGACGAGATCGCCGACGAGTTAGCTCGCCGTCGACTCGGTTACGGTCGCGGCCCGCGCATGCGCTTCGAGCGTGACGAACTGCGGATCATCGGCGGCGTTCGTCACGGTCGAACCCTCGGCTCACCGGTCGCCATTGAGATCCTGAACTCCGAATGGCCCAAGTGGGAACAAGAGATGTCCGCGGCTCCGGGCACCCCCACGCAGAAACAGACGAAACCTCGCCCGGGTCACGCCGACCTGGCCGGCATGCAGAAATACGGCTTCGACGACGCGCGCGACGTACTCGAGCGCGCCAGCGCCCGAGAGACTGCGGCGCGCGTCGTCGCCGGCACGCTGGCCAAGGCGCTCCTGACGACCATCGGTATAGCGATCGTGAGTCACGTCATTCGCATCGGCGAAGCCGCGACGGCCAGTGAGCGCCGACCGATGCCGGGCGACCTGGACGCCGTCGACGAGAACGAAGTTCGTTGCTTCGATGCCGCGAGCGCCGAAGCGATGATCGTCGCCATCAAGGCCGCCGCGAAGGTCGGCGACTCGCTCGGCGGGATCGTCGAGGTGATCGCCTACGGCGTGCCGGTCGGTCTCGGCAGCCATGTGCAGTGGGATCGCAAACTCGACGGACTACTCGCGCACGCGCTGATGAGCATCCAGGCGGTCAAGGCGGTCGAGATCGGTGATGGTTTCATCCAGGCCACCCAACGTGGCAGCGTCGCCCACGACGCGATCGCCTACGACGAGTCCTTCGTCCAGGGGGGCGGATACATACGTCGCTCCGACCACGCCGGTGGCACCGAGGGCGGGATCTCCTCGGGGGCGCCGATCATCGCCAAAGCGGCCATGAAGCCCCTCTCCACCTTGAACCGTCCGGTTCTCGAAACGGTCGACGTGGTGACGCACGAGACCGCGATCTCCTTCAAAGAGCGCACGGACGTCACCGCGGTACCGGCCCTGGGCGTCGTGACCGAAGCGATGATGGCGCTCGTC
Organism: uncultured Acidimicrobiaceae bacterium; assembly: GCA_963804325.1. Classification (GTDB taxonomy): domain Bacteria; phylum Actinomycetota; class Acidimicrobiia; order Acidimicrobiales; family RAAP-2; genus RAAP-2. The sequence continues at coordinate 249,610 of CAWDPT010000009.1, read as the reverse complement.
TTGGCCGACGAGGCCCTGCGCAAGTTTGGCGGCGACACGGTGGATGAGTTCACGCGCAATCACGCCACGTACCTCGCCAATCTCGGCTCGACGCCGTCGTCCGCTCGCCCCAGCTAGCCGTGGCCCATCTCGTGCTCGTCGGACTTCCCGGGACGGGAAAGACGACGTTGGCACGGGCGCTGGCCGAACAGCGCAACGGCGAAGCACTCGACACCGACGAACTCGTGGCGGCCAACGTCGGCGTGACCGCGGCTCAGTACCTGCGCGACGAGGGTGAGACACCGTTTCGAGAACGCGAAGTCGAGGCACTTCGAGCTGCACTCATCCGCGGTACCGACGTGGTGATCGCGACCGGTGGCGGGATCGTCTGTTCGCCGGAAGCTCGAGATCTCTTGAGCGGCGAGGTCACCCTATGGCTCGACTGTGACGACGACGTGATTCTGGCTCGCCTCGGCGACGGTGAGCGACCGCTGCTGAGCGAGCGACCGGCCGAGGTGCTCGCGCAACTGCGACGCGAACGAGCACCGTGGTACGAAGAAGTGTCACGGGCTCGAATCGACGCCTCGACGTCGATCGAGGACGCGCTCGCACAGGTCAACCACCAAGTGGAAGGTCTGTCGCGATGAGGGTGAGCGTCGACCTCGGCGATCGTTCCTACGACGTGGTGCTCGAAGAAGGTGCCCGTCATCGACTCGCCGGACTGATCGCCGAACGAGCGCCGACCGCCCGCGTCGCGGTGATCGTGACGTCGCCGTCGATCGCCGCTCTGTCGTGGTTCAACTTCACCAGCGGCATCGATCAGCACGTGCTCGTTGTCCCCGATGGCGAAGCAGCCAAATCGCTCGACGTCCTCGAAGTGTTGTTAGAAGAGATCGCGCAGTTCGAGTTGTCACGCAGTGACGTCCTGGTCGGCGTCGGCGGTGGCGCGGTCACTGACCTCGTGGGTTTCGCGGCTGCGACGTACCTGCGCGGCATCGCACTGGTGCAGATCCCGAGCACGCTCGTCGGTCAGGTCGACGCCGCGATCGGTGGCAAGACCGGCGTGAACCTGCGTTCGGGCAAGAATCTCGTCGGCGCCTTCCATCAACCGATCGGCGTGTTGAACGACTTCGAGACGATCGCCACGCTGCCCGAGCGCGAACGCTTGAGTGGTTTGGGCGAAGTCGCCAAGTGCTGGCTCTTGGAGGGCGGCTTCGCGGCCGAGTTGACCGACGTCTCACTGCATGACCTGATTGTCATGTCGGTGAAACTCAAGGCCGCGATCGTCGGGGCCGATGAGCGCGAAGGAGGTCGACGCGCGCTCTTGAACTATGGCCACACCCTGGCGCACGCCCTGGAGAAAGTGGCCCTCGCGCGTGACCAGGACGAACTGCGACACGGCGAGGCCGTCGCTATCGGGCTGGCCTTCGCGGCGAGGTTGGCCGCGGCGCTCGGTCGGGTCGATGAGCGCGAGGTCGAGCGTCACGACGACGTCCTGGAGTTCTTTGGGCTCCAACGTCGCATTCCCGGACACTTCCCGACGTCGTCACTCTTGGAAGCGATGGCGCACGATAAAAAGGCCCACCACGACCTCACCTTTGTGCTCGCGGGCGCCGAGGGATTTGAGACCGTGCACGACGTCGACCCACAACTCGTGAGTGACGTACTGGAGAGATTTCGAGGAGAGAAATGAGTAACGAGATTCTGTTGTTGTCGGGTCCGAACCTCGACCTGTTGGGCACGCGCAATCCCGAGATCTACGGGACGACCACGCTGGCCGAGCACGTCGAACGCTTCAGCGAGCTCGCGAAGGACGCCGGTTTCATCGTCCGTCACGTGCAGTCGAACTTCGAGGGCGACCTCATCGAGGCGGTGCACGCCGCGCGTGATGGAGCGGCCGCGATCGTGATCAACGCCGGCGCGTTGACGCACTCGTCGTGGGCGCTCGCCGACGCACTGGACACGTTCGACGGGGTCAAGGTGGAGGTCCACATCTCGAACCCCGCGGCCCGCGAGCCCTTTCGCCACCTCAGTACGCTCGCCGGATCGGTAAACGGCAGCATCGCCGGATTCGGGGCGACCAGTTACGAACTCGCGATGGACGCGGTTCGCCGCTTGACGTCGCCTTCGTCGTAATCGGGTGACGAAGCGCGCTGCCTAGACTAGGCAACGCACGATTCGCGAAAGGTCGCTACGCCCATGGCTGCAATATCAACGTCGGACATCAGGAACGGCATCACCATCAAGCTCGACGATGGGCTGTTCACGGTGATCGAGTTCCAGCACGTCAAGCCGGGCAAGGGCGGCGCGTTCGTGCGCACCAAGCTGCGCAACGCGCGCTCGGGCGCCGTCATTGAGCGCACCTACCGATCGGACGAACGCCTTGAGCAGGCGATGATGGACAAGCGCGACACCCAGTACCTCTACCGTGACGGTGACGACTACATCTTCATGGACCAGTCGACCTACGACCAGGTGCCGGTGTCCTCCAAGAGTCTCGGCGAGGCGGCCAACTTCCTCAAAGAGACCGGCAAGGCCATGTTGATCCTGCACGACGACGAGATCATCGGCGTGGAACTTCCCGCCTCGGTCGAACTGACGATTGCCGAAACGGAACCAGGCATTCAGGGCGACCGCGTTTCGGGCGCGCGCAAATCGGCGACGTTGGAGACCGGGCTCGTCATCCAGGTCCCCTTGTTCGTCGGACCCGGCGAACTCGTCAAGGTCGACACGCGCACCGGTGAATACATGACCCGGGCCTAGCGTGAGCGAACTCGGCGTCCAACGGCACCACTCTCGCGAGCGCGCACTCGAGATCATGTACGAGGCGTCCATGAAGGAGCGTCCCGTACTCGTCATCGTCGAAGAACTCAACCTGCGTCCCGACGACTACGCGCTGGCGCTGCTCACGTCGAGTGAGCGCAACGAACCTCGGGCGAACGAGCTCATCAGCGAGTTTTCGATCGATTGGCCGCTCGATCGCATCGCTCTGGTCGACCGATTGGTGATGACCTTGGCGGTCGGAGAGATGTTGATGGACGACCCTCCACCGAAGGCGGTCATCCTCGACGAGGCGGTGGAACTGGCGAAGGTCTACTCGACGGACGCGTCGCCTAAGTTCGTAAACGGCGTGTTGTCTTCGATCGCTGAGCACCTACACAGCTAGTTAAGGGAGTCCTAGGAATGCCGGGTATGGGTGGTTCGTCATTCTCGACCAACAACCCCCTCGTCGTTTCCCTCTTCCATCACAGTGTCTTTCAGACGAGCGTCTCGTGGATCATCGCCCTCGCGCTCGTGACGCTCGTGATCGCGAGCATCCTTCGCCGCGTCAACACGTTCAACCTCTCATCCGGCGGACTGAGTGAGGCGCGAAGCCGGACGTATCTGCGGATCTCCTTCGGAATAATTTGGCTCATCGACGGAATCTTGCAGTTCCAGGCCTCGATGCCCTTGGGCATGGCCAACGGCGTCGTCGCGCCGGCTGCCGCGGGGACGCCGAGTTGGCTCCACACACTGATGTTCGACGGCATCGGTATCTGGAATAATCACCCCATCGCCCTAGCGGTCGGCACGGCGTGGATACAGGTGGGCATTGGGTTACTACTGCTCGTTTCCAACGCGTCCGTGGGACGCATCGCGGCAGCGATATCGGTGGGCTGGGCCGGACTGATCTGGTTGGTTGGTAACGGGGCCGGCGGGATATTCCAAACATCCAATTCGATACTTTTCGGGTGGCCCGGCGCGTCGATCTTCTATCTCGTCGCGGGGGTGTGGCTCGCGCTGTCGCCGTCGAACTTCCCGGAACGCTTCTCTCGTTACACCCTGCGAGGTCTCAGTGCCCTCGTCGCCATCGGGGCACTACTGCAGTGCCTGCCCTCGCGAGGGTTCTGGCACGGTGGCGACACGAACGCGTTGACGTCGATGACGTCCACCATGACCCAAACACCGCAGCCGCACGTACTCGCATGGACCGTGAAACACATCGGAGACCTCGCCGGGACCATTGGCGGTGGGTTCAATCTCATCGTGATCATCTGGCTCGGCGTCTGCGCGGTTGGTCTGTGGTTGGCCAGTGACCGCGATCTGAGGTGGCCGGTGCGCGCGCTCGTCATCGGTTGTCTGTTCTTCTGGGTCGTCGGCGAGGACGCTCCCTTCTGGGGAGGACTCGCGACCGACCTCAACTCGTTGGTACCCCTAGCTGTTCTGGCCTGGTGCGCGAGCCCGGCCCGAAGGTCGCCGAGTCCACTGACCAGACATTTGCCCGTCGAGATGCGATCGAGTTCGGGTGCGGTCGTTGCCTCATTCGCCTCGGCGATGGTGTTGTTCGCGGTCGTCTCGATGGGTTGGGCTACGGGGGCGGCCGCCGAGAGCACGCTGTACCTGGCCCAGAACGGTCCCGCGGCGTCCGGGAACAACGTCCCCGCGCCCGGATTCACGCTCACCGATCAGCACGGTGTCACCTACTCGCTCAACGAGCACGCCGGCCATTACACACTGCTCACCTTCCTCGACCCTGAGTGCTGGACCGACTGCCCACTCTTGGCCGCTCAGCTGCGACAGGTGCGCGCCGATCTGTCAGCGAACGCGAATCTCGACATCGTCGCGGTGGCGGCCGATCCCTACCACGAGACTCTGGCCGACGTGAATGACTTCATCGACATCCATGACCTGAAGAACGTGAAGGGCTTCTACTTCGTGACCGGAAAGCTGTCGGCCGTCCAGAGGATTTGGTCCCACTACGGCATCGGGGTCTCGATGACGCCCAGGGACAAGATGAGCATCCACTCCGACTACATGTTCATCATCACGCCGAGCGATCGCCTCCAGTGGGTCATCCCGGACGAACCGCTCGCCAATTGGGCCGGTCAGCACTCGGCCGAAAGCGAACTGTTGAACCTGCTCCATCAGTCGGGCGTGCACTAATCGGGTCGTCCTGCGGCGCTCACGTGTTCCTCGTGCCGCGATACGACGAGGAGCACTGTTCGCCGATCGTGTGGGTCAGGTGCTGTGCTTGTCGGGCGCCGACTCGTCGTTGTGGTGCACGCTCGCCAGGTACGCGTTCCACGCGTCGAGTTCGGGGTCGTCTTCATCGAAGACGACGGGACGGTGATGAGCACTACCGCGTTCGTCCTGGAGCAACTTACGCCACATGTACACCGCGTAGAGACCAAGGAGTGGCCACTCAAAGACGTAGGCCCACGACAAGGTGTTGCCATCGAGCGCACGTTTCAACTCAAAGATGAACGCCGGAACACAGATCAATTCGGCGAGGAAGAGTCCGAAGTTGATTCTGAACGCATTCTTAGTTTCAACGGTCATTGCCGTGATTTTAGACCTGCTTATTTTGCATCCTCCACTACGTTCTAGGAAGACGGCGTTCGCGATCAGTGTCGTGGTACTGCTCAGGGGTGTTCTAGGGAGAGCACATGGACCGATCGAACTCCCTCGGCATCGCGCTGGCCTCAGTGCTCGTCGTCGCTTCGGCACTGGGACTCGCCGGATTCGCCCTCGCGAACACCGGTCCCCACCAGACGCCGCTGGTCTGCGCACCGGTGCCCGGTCAGACCGATACGTGCAGCCTCACCCTGGCAACGTACCCGGATTCCGCTGAGGGCGTCCACGGCAAGGACGGCGGACCCCATCCGAGCTGGGTGACGTACTCCAACGACAACGTCATCGTGCCGTCGAATTCAACGATCGACATGACGATTGACCAGTATGACGCCGAAGGTTCGTTGAACGACACTTTCTTCAGCCAAATCTTGGGCACGGTAGGTGGTACCGCAACGATTGACGGAAAGACCGTCTCGAACCTCGACGATGACTACCTCGGTCACACCTTCACGCTGCGCGGGATCCCGGGCAGCGGCGCCAAGCTCTTCGTCTCCGTGCCGCTGCCGGCCGATAATGACAGCGATGACTCGGTGGTCGTGAACGGCGTGCGCTACAACAAGCCGATCGTCGTCCAGTTCTCGTTCAAGACGGGCAGCAGAGGGATCTACGAATTCAACTGCGAGTTCCCTTGTGGTGGAGCGCGCGAGGGACACTTCGGCGAAGCCATGTCAACGTTCGGCTACATGTCCGGAACCTTCACCGTCAATTGAAGGGTTCGTGGAACGACGGTGAACCCAAGACGTCGCTCGATCCGTGTCGCTCGGGGCGAACCCCGCGGCGATGACTGTCGCCTGCATGGGGGAGTCGCCACAGGTCATCGTTTCACTCAGTTTGAGGACGAACGACCCTCACTGATCACGTCGAGGCGTTCGAATGTGGCGATACGGTAGGGAAACCGGCGGTCGTATGAAAGTTGTTGTCGACGTCGATGACGAGTGCCTCGTATCCGTCAAGGGCTTCGAAGAGTGACAGCGCCCGTACTCCGCCAACGGCGAGTGCCGTCGCAAGAGCGTCAGCCACGCCGAGGTCCGTGCCCGTGACCGTCGCCGACATCGCACGCGATGCGGGCCGTCGCGTGTGGGGGTCGATGAGGTGGCAGCCACGTTCGTACATGCCCGAGGTGGCCACCGCACCCGGGCTTTCGACGACGCACGCGAGGCGCTGCGTTGACGCCGGATCGACAATCCCAATGCGAAAACGTTCGCCAGGCTGCGGGCCCCCAAAGCTGGCGGTGTCACCGGCCGCGTTGACGATAGCGCCGTGGATCGCGCCATGTCGAAGCACGTCGAGGGATCGCTGTGCGGCCCAACCCTTGACGTAGCCGGTCGGATCGACGCCACCGGGAATCGACCACGGGTCGAACCAACCGTCGGTGATGGTTCGCGCTACTTTGCACAGCTCCAACACGTCACCGACGTCCTTGGGACACTGCTCGACGGCGATCTCGCCGCGGCGCAACCTCGATAGTGGGCTGTCGTCCTTGTAGGTGCTGAAGACATCATCGGCTTCGTGGAGCACGTCGATGGCCTCTTGCAGGAGGGAGAACACGACTTCGGATGGCTCGTTCTCGTCGTAGAGATCGAACGTCACGACCGTGCCCATGACCAGTTCATCGTGGTGAAGAATCCGGCGCGTCCTACGGTCCATCACCGACTCGTCCTCACAGACCCAACTTCGAGAGGGCCGACTGAAGAGACTGCTCGAATCCGGCGCTCGTGTAGCTGGCCCCGGAGACGCCCTGGATATTCGCGCTCTGTGCGCTCAGCGCTTGTTGTTCGAGCAGCGGGATCGACTGTTGGTCGATGTACTGGGAGCGCGGATTGCCTCCATCGTTGATCGAGGCGATCGAGATGTTCGTGATGGTGGTACCCGAGACGGAGACCTTGACCGACAGTATTCCGTAGCTGTAGTTGGACGACGTGCCGGTCGCGCTGCGCGCGGCGGCTGGCGGGGCCGTCGTCGTCGTAGTGGGGACCACTCTGGTCGTCGTGGGTGGTGGCGTCGAGCCGCTCGAGTGAGGCGCGGTCGTGGTGGTGGTGCTCGGAGTCGTGGTCGTAGAACGCGGAGGCGATGTGGCAGCTGACAGCGATCCGAGCGACAGATTGACCGCCGTCGAATTGAAGCTCAAGAGTCCGGCGAGCCCCACGATGGTGCCCGCGATCACGATCTGTGCGCGTTTCATAGGTTCCGTCCTCGTCGTTTCGTCATGTCCAGTTCTCCAAGTCCTAGAAGGCGAACGCCTCTTGATGGATTCGCTCGCGTCGGGCACCCAGTCGCAGCAGCGTCTCGGTGATGTTCGCGCTGAAGCCCGAGGGTCCACAGACGTAGATGTCGCAGTTGCTTACGTTGCCCAGGAGTTTTCGTAGGGCGTTCCCGTCGATGTGGACCTTCTTGCGCGACCCGACGATCTCGTGGATCGTGCCGCCTCGTTCGCTCACGAGCTGGGTCATCTCTTTGCGATGCACGAGGTCGTCGGTCTTGGAGGCCCGCAACAGCACGGTGACGTCGGTTCCCTCGGGGAGGTCCTCGAGCAACGCCCGAATCGGAGAGATGCCGACGCCCGCACCGATGAGTACGACGCGACCGCCTCGGCGGGCGTGGCGGGTGAAGACACCGTAGGGCCCCTCGACGATGACGCGCGTGCCTGGCTTGAGCCTGGTCGCGGCCAGGCTCTGCAGTCCGAGACGCTTGATCGTGACTCGAATGAACGGTGGGCGCGGCAACGCCGACAGCGAGTACGGGTGCGAGTGCCACCACAGTCCCCGAGCCATGAAACGCCACTGGAAGAACTGTCCTCCCGAGACCTCGAATCGCGACATGTTGCGGCCCTTGATGATGACCGAGTACACGCCGGGGGCCTCCTCGCGCACGTTCACCACTCGCAACTGGTGGCGCAGGTTACGCGCGAGGGGCCGCACCGTCCGTACGGCGAGCACGGCGCCGAGGGCACCGGCCGATACGGCGATCCAGAAGTCCAACGTCAGTGGATGACCGATGAACATGACGCCCGTCTTTATCTCGTGGGCGAAGGACAAGACCAGTGCGAGGTAGAGATAGAGGTGAACGGCCCACCACGTTTGGTACTTCATCATGCGCCGCACCGCCGGTATCGAGGTCACGCCGGCCAAGACCAAGAGCGCGAAGGCGACCGTAGCGGTGAGCATGTCGGGGTAGTGCTTGATGAACGTCCAGAACTGGCTCAAGAACCCGACGTGCGACGCCTCGGCGTAGCCGAGGGTGATGAAGACCACGTGCAGCGCGATGATGGCGATTGGCCACCCGCCAACCGTTCGGTGCCAGTGAACGAGTCGGACCTGTCCTACCGTCTCTTCGAGCCACGGGAGTCGCGTGACCAGTAGGACCATGATGATCAATAGGTACGTCCCGCTCAATCCCGTCAAGCGTCCGGCAAAGGTGAACCAGCCACCGGCCGACGTGAACGACGAAACCGATTGACCGACGAATGCGAGGCCGATCGAAATGAGAAGTCCCACGCCGGCGATCACGGCGAGCGAATTCGCGACCTGCGGGCGCGGCGCTCGCGCGGCTCGGCGAGGAGCACGCGATGGTCGGCGCCTCGATTCGAAGGTGGTGTTCTCAGAGATCCGTTGGGTGGTGACGTCGGTCATGCTGGGACGATACGGCGTCACCATAAGAGGCACCCCACAAGTCGCGTATGAGTTTGTTGAGAATTCGACGTTGAGTGTCGTTCGCCTCGACGAAGTACGGATCGTGACATTTGTTAGCCCTTTGTGCCCTTGAGGTTGGTGACGGCGGACATCGTGATGAAGTCGCGAGCCCACCACGTTTCGAAGTATCGCGCGGGGGTGCCGGTCATCGACTGCAGGAGCTCTCTGCCGTTCGATGCGGCCGCGAGTCCGTGGGCCGTCGAGGGCTTGTAGCTGGAGAAATTGACCCAGTCGGTGTTGATGTCGAGTTCCATTGCGCGCACGGCGCCCGCGCGAACGAGAAGATTTGCGAGATCGGTGATGTTGAGCCCCGGCCCACCGACGTAGACGAGGGCGCCATCGGCGGTGATCCCCAAGCCCGAACGCCAAACGTACACCGCGTTGCCCAGCGTGTAGCCCCATTTCGTCGTGTCATTCGCGTTGAGCCCGGTGACGGGACGACCGTCGTTGACCAGGAGGTCGAGGTTCTGGCGAACCGACACGATCGAATGATTCAGAGTCGTGCCATCGCCCCACGACACGACGTTGCTCGAACCATTTCGGTACACCACGAACGATGCCGCACCCTTTCGAAGGGGCATCACCATTTTGCCCGCCGTGTAGTAGCCGCCTTCGGCATTGTTCATCAAGAAGCCGGCGTTGAAGGCGGCGACGAGTGTGCGCGCCGCCGACGTCTTTATTGGCGCGGTCAGTGGGTAGGGACCGCCTCCGGGAATCTGACTACCCGAGTAGAGCGAGGCGCGCAGTAGTTTCGTGTCCATCCACGCGACGCCCACCACGTAGCTGGTGTGCACGGCGTCGGGCCGCAGCGCTGTTTCGTAGATTGCCGCAACTCCGTCGACGCGACGACCGACCGGTGACCAGTCGCCCTCGCCAGGGACGGCCGGTGACGCGAAGGGGACGATCGGTTTAGGGGTCGGAAGATAGGAGCTCGAGATCACGTTCGTTGGATTCGACGAACTAGGCGTGCGGATCGAACCCGGGGGAAGCGTTCCGCCGACGGGCGGCGGATGGTGCTTGTACCACTCGTTTTCCGTCCAGTTGACGACGCTGGACGCGCCGTGACCTCGGGCCCACTCGGCGAAACGTGAGCCCAGTGAACTTCCAAGCGCAGGATTCAACAACGCGCCACCGAGCGAGAACGTCAGCCAGATGAGGAAGGCCATCAGGGCAAGCAAGATCACCGCCGCGATGTGCCTGCGAAGAAATTGGCGTCGCCTCCGCGTCGAATAGACGTGGCGTGGACGGTTCGCACCATCGCGTGGCGGTCGGTATCGGTTTACGGTTGTTTGCGCCATGGTCGATTAGCGGGCACTCAGCCAGGGACCCACGGAGGGAATCGTCACGAAGGCGAGTACCAGGCCGCTGGCGAGGCTTGTCGTTATCGCGAGTCGACGCCATCGCGAGCCGGCAACTCGAACCCTCGTTCGCCGCACCCAGTCCTTCGTTGACAGCTGCGCCGTCTCTTTGACGTGGCCCAGCACGTGAATCGTCATACAGCCGAACCACAGAACGAAACTCGCCTGGTGCAAGAGCAACATGTTGCCGCGCCACACGTGCGGTACGAAGAGGAGCGAGATCCCCGACCCGAAGAGAATCACGGTCAGGAGTGCTACGAACGGTCCGAGCAATCGCAGCACCACGGGAGGTGGGCCCTTCTCACGGTACTCACGAGACCCGGTGTAGTACTTCGTGAATCGCCAGAAGGTACTAGCCATCTTCACGAGGACGGGTGGCACGAGCAGCATGCCGATGAACACGTGGAGCGTGAGAAGTGAGCCGACGCGCAGTACGGTGACGCCTTCGATCGCGAGCAACACCAGGAGAACGAGTGCGGTCGAACTCGTCAGTCGCGCGTTCGCTTCGGTACCGAAGTGACGCGCACCTGGCACTCGATGGACATTTGACGGGCTCGGTCGACGTTCGAACACCGGCTGACTGTCGATCGTCATCGTTGGGCGGTCCCGAACGATTCGTTGCTAGCGAGACGGCTCAAGAGGGAGCGCTTGAACGCGCAGGGTCCACAGTCATCGCTCGTCATGAATCAAAGGCTAAAGACCGAACCTTACGGCCTCATTAAGGCCCAACGACTCTTCACGAATTCTTACATTCGAATCGGCTGATCATCGACTGGCGAGGCCGAAGCGGCTTCATTGGGCGCGAGTATCGCGGATCATGTCTCGTGGTCGTCCGTCGTGCGGTTCGTCGACTTCATAGCGGCGAGTCGCCAGGCGACTTCAAATTTCGCGCCGCCGACGGACGCGGTACCTATGGTGCAGTGGGCCTGCGTCGCGCGGATGATCGAATCGGCGATCGCCAGTCCGAGACCGGTTCCGCCCGCTGCGGTTGAAGTGCGATGGAATCGGTCGAAGATGAGGTCCCGTTCTGCGGGGTCGATGCCTGGTCCGCTGTCGTCGATTTCGAGGGTCACCATATTGCCGTTCGTCGCAACGATCACTTCGACTTGGCCCCCCGGGCCGGCAAATTTGCAAGCGTTGTCGACCAGGACCCCGACGAGACGCTCGATGGACTCGTGCGGAGCCCGAACCAACGGGTCTTCGTCGCCCAACTTCAAAAAGATGAGACGGACGTGCGAGGCCTCAGCGACGGCCTGGAATCTCTCGGAGCACGTGAACGCAATGGCTCCGAGATCGACGATCTCATCGGTGTGCGCCTCGCGCTCTCCGTCGGAACGGGCGAGCCATAAGAGGTCCTCGACGATTCGCCGCAAGCGGTGGCCCTCGCCGCCGATTCGTTCGAGGGTGGATCGATAGGACTGTGCGTCTCGATCTTGGCTGAGGGCGATCGACACCTCGGCTTCGATCACGCTGAGCGGCGTCCTCAATTCATGTGACGCGTCGGCCGTGAACTCACGTTGGCGGCGTTGCGCTCGAGCGATCGGCGACAGGGCCCGGATGCCGACCACGAACGATGCGCCGTACATTAAGACGAGTAGCACGGCGCCGAATATCAACTCGGCATTGATCAGCGAATCTCGAACGCGCTCGACGTCGGCCAGACTCTCACCGGCCACGAGCCAACCGGAGTCGAACGACACGGCGCGCACACCGAACGTCGAGTGGCCGAGCAGCAACGAACCGTTGCCGGCGACCCATCTCGTCGGTGGGAGTCGCGGTGCGCCAGCGGTGATTGCGACGCCCACGCCGCTCGACGAGACCTTCCATACGAAGACGGGGGCGTCATCGTCGTCGAGGTCACCGGACTCCTTCGGTGGTGTTCCAGTAATCGCGCCCTCGTGTTGACCGCCGCTGTTGACGGCTAGGACCAGTCGTTGGCCTAATCGCGCGTCGACCTGACTGGTCATGTGATTGATCAGGGAGTAGTTGAAGATGAGTGCGATGAGTACATAGCTGCCCATGCCGACCATCGTGGCGACGACAGCAACCTTGCTCGCGCGGATCCGATCGGAGCGTTCGGTTTTCACGACGCGATCATTCGATAGCCAAAGCCCCGGACGGTCTCAATCTTGGTGTCGCAGTGTGCAATCTTGGAGCGAATGCGAGCGATATGCACCTCAATCGTGTTCGATCCGACGGCGTCGGCCTGCTCGCTCCATACCTGATTGGCGATCGTTCTCCGTGAGACGGCGGCCGGGCTTCGTCGCAGTAGTAGTTCGATGAGGAGTCGTTCGGTCGAGGTGAGTTCGACGTCTCTGCCGGCGGCACGTAGTTCGCGAGTCGACGCGTCAAATTCGAGGTCACCGCAACGGATCACGTCGTTGAACCGAAGTGCCGGACGTCGTTGCAGAGCCTGCAGCCGCGCGACGAGTTCGCCGAAATCAAATGGCTTTACCAGGTAGTCATCCGCGCCAGCGTTGAGTCCCTCGACGCGATCGAGCGGCGCGTCGCGCGCGGTCAAGATCAGGATCGGCGTGGTGACGCCACTCGCTCGAACCAGGGCGAGCGTTTCGATGCCGCTGCGCTTGGGCATGCGCCAGTCCAAGACGGCGACCTCGTATTCGTTCACTTTGAGCATCGTGGTCGCCGCCTCACCGTCAGCGGCCACGTCAACCACGTACCCGGCCTCGGTCAGACCACGTTGGAGGACCTCTCGAAGCGTCCGGTCATCTTCGGCGACGAGAATTCTCACGTTGGGCCAACATCGTCGGTGAACCTGCGTGGCGACTGAACTTCGAAGCGACACGCGTTTGCGGTACGTCGCGTCGGAGTGACCACCGGAGCGAGACACAAAGCGTTCGCGCGAGTACCGGCTCGGCAACGCCCGCGACTAACGATCGACACCATCGGTCACCACGCGCCACAGAGGCGCCGGTAAGTGTCGCAGCACGAAGAAGAGGTAACGCAGGATCGCAGGACTCCAGATGATCGGTGTTCGCTCGGCGAGCCCGATCATCACGTCGTCGGCGACGCGCTCGACGTCGGTCGCGAAGGGTGGCTCCTTCGCGCCGATCGTCATCTTCGAGCGAACGTGTCCCGGACGCACGATGTGCAATGAGACTCCGGTGCCCTCCAGTGAGTCGGCCAGTCCGAGGCAGAGTCGATCGAGGCCGGTCTTGGCGCCGCCGTAAAGGTACTTCGCGCGGCGTACGCGCACGGCGGCGACCGATGAGAGGACGACGATGCGGCCACTGCCTTGACGAACCAAGAGATCGCGAATCTGAGCGAGTGCTGCGACGGGCCACGTGAAATTCACGTTCGCCATTTCCGCTGCCAGGACGGCATCGTTCTCGAATTGCTCCTGGTCGCCAAGTAGGCCCACCGCGATCACCACCAAGTCAACGGCGCCGCCGGCCTTGTCGAAGGACTCGTTCACCGTGCGCCCGGCGTCGAATGGGTCGCGGGCGTCAAAGTGGACGACATCGGCCTGACGCGCGCCACAGTCGAGCGCTTCGGATCGTGCCTCTTCCAAGAGTTGTTCGTTCCGTCCTGCCAGCACCACCGTGTGGGTACGCGACGCGCAGAGTCGTCTGGTGAGGGCGCGAGCGATGTCGGAACTTCCGCCCAGCACGACCACGACCTGGGGTTGTCCGAAAGCGTCCTGCACGTCACACCCCGACGAGATCGAGACGTCGAGCGAGATCGCTCGTCAGAATGTGCTCGGGATCGACTCGATTCTTGACGTCGAGGAACATGTCGAGCCGTGGATACATCGCCCTCATCGTGTCTGGTCCTACGCGCGAATCCTTCGCGAGATAGATACGTCCACCCGACGACAACACCATCTCATCGAGATCATCCAGCAGTCGAGGTAGCGACGTGTTGGCGATCGGCATATCAAGGGCAAGGGTCCAGCCCGGCATGGGGAACGAGAGCGGGCCAAGACTCGCGGGCCCGAAGCGCTTCAAAACGGCGAGGAAGCTCGTGACGCGCGATGACGAGAGATGTTCGATCACCGTTCGGACTGTTTCACCGGACTCTTCGGGAACGCAAAACTGGTACTGCACGAATCCGCGTCGGCCATAGAGCCGGTTCCAGTCGCGGACACCGTCCAACGGATGAAAGAATGACGACAGTGATTTCGGTTTGGCGACCTCCAGCCGCGGTGAAGTGCGAAACCATGCCTCATTAAAGGACTTCACTGTCCGAGCGTTGAGCAGACCGCTCGGTGCGACGAACGGAACTCTGACCTTCGCGGGTGTGGGCGCATGAAGCGACGGCGAATCGACCTCGTTCGCTCGGGCATGCTCACCTCGAGTCAACACCGCGCGTCCTAGGTTCGCGCCACGCGTCATGCAGTCGACCCAGGCCACCGAGTAGTGATGGTTCTGGTCGCTGCGGCTCATTTCACTCATGACCTCGTCGAGATGGGAGAACCGTTGTGTATCGACCATTACCTGGTCGGTTTCGATCTTGAGGAGTGCGAGCGTGGCACTCGTCACGACACCGGTCAGGCCCATGCCACCGAAGGTCGCCCAGAACAGTTCGCCATCGCTCGTGGGTGAGATCGTGGCGACACCACGGGGCGTCACGATGCGTAACTCCAGCACGTGACGCGCGAACGAGCCGTCAACGTGATGGTTCTTGCCGTGCACGTCAGCGGCGATGGCGCCGCCCACCGTCACCTGACGGGTGCCGGGCGTCACGGGAAGGAACCATCCTTGGGGGATGCAAACGTTCAGCACTTGATCGAGTGACGCCCCCGCGCCCACGAGTACCACGCCACGTTCGTCGATTGGACCGACCGTACTGATGCGAGTGCGGAGCATCGAGCCGCCGCTCACTTGGGCGGCATCGCCATAACTGCGTCCGAGTCCTCTCGCGATGACCGCCGGTGACGAAAGGAGCCGGGCCGTAATCTCTGACTCGCTGGACACATCGTCCAGGGTGCCGACAGCGGGGGAGGTGCGACCCCATCCTGATACGGCGACGCGACTCATCCGTAGACGGCCCAGACCAGGAGGACGACCCAGAGTATGGCGAGCACCTGGACGACGCGGTTGTGCAGGAGCAACTCTTCGGGTGCCGCGCCGTTGCCGGCGTCGGCCGATCGAAGTATGAAGAGCACGGCAAAGACGACCGGGACGACCGTCAGGCGAATCGGGACGAAATCATTGTAGGTAGACGAAAGACCGGTTTTCGACGTATCAAACGCCCACAGGCAGTAGCCGGTCACTACGACCGTGGCGCAAAGTGTGAGCGCAGAGCGTAGGAACTCCAACGTGTACTCCCCGAGCACCGGGCGCGTGGCGTTGACACCGAGTCGCTTCAGTTCGCTGGTGCGCTTGCCCACCACGAGGAAGAGCGCCCCAAATGAGATGACGACGAGGAACCACGTCGAGACGGCGATGTGGGACGTGACCGCGCCGGCGTAAGCGCGCAGAAAGAATCCGCTCGCCACGGCGCCCAGTTCGATGATCGCGAGGTTCTTCAACCAAAGTGAGTAACTGATGGAAATAACGAAATACAGTCCGAGAATGAGGAGCAGTCCCCGAGATTGCGACAACGCGAAGGGAATCGCAAAGGCGATCGCGATAAGTACGGTGGCGCTCGCAAGTGCCGCTGCGCTCGAGAGTTCCCCGGCGGCCACGGCCCGAAGTCGCTTGGTGGGATGAAGGCGATCCGATGGCGCGTCGCGCAGGTCATTGATTATGTAGATTCCGGACGCCATGAAACAAAACGCGATGATCGCGGTTACGGTGCGCCAGAAGACGCCAGCGTGCGTCATCTGGTGTGCCGCCGCGGGGGCGATGACCAAGAGGCCGTTCTTTACCCACTGGGCGGGTCGCATCGCCGAGACGAGTGCTCGCAGCGGACGACGTTTCTGCGCGAGAGACGTGGTCACGACTATCAACGCTACTCGTGGGTCCCCAACGAGCTACCGGGACGAAAGTACTTTCGACGTCATCTCGTTGGGCAACTCATTCGAACTTTCATCTTCGGATGATCCGTCGAACGTTCGCCTTGACTTTGCAGTGTCGAACCTTACGAACTGCTTACGGTGTTCTCATTTCGCTGCGTCGCGGACCTGGAATTTAGCAATGACGATCGTCGATTGTTTCGCATATACGAATGTGGCGAGTCAAAAATGAGGAGATGCTCGTGATGTGCCTCGCCGATACTCTGACACCATTCAAAGCAATGAATTGATCATTGACAGCAAGACACAACCGCCATCCACCACAATGTTCGCTACGTTCGTGATGGTTTGGCTCACTCTTTAACGAAGGTGAACAGCTACGTCGGGCATCGAGCGCGCAAGAATCGTGGAATGAGACTGCGAACATTGACGTGCGCGCTTGTCGTAGTGGGATACATTCTCACGCTCATCGCGTCACCTGCGAATGGCACTGTCTCGAAAGGAATCCCTGTGATGTCACCGTGCGGGGTCGCGGGGGATTCGCACTACGACCATGTCGTCGTGATCATGCTCGAAAATGTCGGCTACTCGATCGTCGGGTCATCCGACGCTCCCTACTTCAACCGACTCACGGAGAAGTGCGGGCTCGCAACGAACTATCTCGCAGTCGCACATCCGAGTTTGCCGAATTACGTCGCCTTGACGTCTGGATCCACACAAGGGATTACCGACGACGCTGAGCCCAGTTCGCATCCCCTCCGCACGGCGAGCATCTTTTCCGAACTGGGCTCGAACTGGAGGGCTCAGATTGAATCGATGCCCTCTGCGTGCGATCGCGTCACGAGTGGACAGTATGCCGCGCGCCACAATCCGGCCGTTTACTACACGGGGATTGTCTCGTCCTGTCGGCGAAACGACCTGCCAATGAGCTTGCCGTTGGACCTCAACGCCGGCTTCACGATGATCGTGCCAAATATCTGCGATGACATGCATAGTTGTCCCGTGTCCGTGGGCGACGCTTGGCTTCGTCGAATCGTCCCCTCGATAGTGGCAAGTTCGCAGTATCAATCGCGATCCCTGGTTCTGTTCATCACCTTCGATGAGAACGACTCGATGGCGTCCAATCAAGTCCCGACCATCGTGATTGCGCCGTCGACCCCGCGCGGCGACCGGGTGCACCTGCGATTCAATCACTACTCACTCTTGCGCACGATCGAGACACTGTTGCACGTGGGACTTCTCGGCCATTCGAAATCGGCGCGATCGATGATCGCGCCGTTTCATCTTTGAGGATTCCACAAGGCTCGACACCGGTTCTGAATCGGGCGATTTTGAGGGCGTGAGGCTCTTGACATCACGCCGACGTAACGTTGCGTCTACCGACAACACCAGGAGCGTTTCATGCCGGGCATGAATCCCAACGTCTACAACTTGAGTAACCCGCTGATCGTCTCGCTCTTTCGCCACGCACTGTTCGTCACCGGATTATTGCGTCTCACGGTCATCGCCATGGTGTTGATGTTCGCGCTCGTACTCTCGCGAAGGATCCTCCAATTCAACCTTTCACCGGACGGTACGAACGAACCCCGCGCGCGTACCTACCTTCGCTGGGGCTTCGGCCTCATTTGGCTCGTCGACGGCATCTTGCAGTTTCAGGTCTCGATGCCGTTGGGTCTGGCCAACAACGTGGTGGCGCCTCTGACCGCGAACACGCCGTCGTGGCTCCACTCGTTGATGAATCACGGCATCTTCGTCTGGAACACCCACCCGATCAACATGGCTGTCGGCGTGGCGTGGCTGCAGGTTGGTCTCGGTCTGGTGCTGCTCGTCTCGAACGGTATGACCGGGCGAATCGCGGGACTGGTCTCCGCGCTGTGGGCCGGCCTGGTCTGGCTCATCGGTAACGGTGCCGGTGGCATCTTCGTGAGCGGGGCGTCGTTCCTCTTCGGCTGGCCGGGCGCCACGGTCTTCTACGCGATCGCGGGTCTTTGGTTGTTCCTGAAACCCGAGACTTTCCAACGATGGTTCTCGTTAGTCACGCTTCGAATCATCGCTGTGATCGTCGCCGCGGGAGCAGTTCTGCAGTTGTTGCCCTCGACGGAGTTCTGGCACGGTGGCAACTCCAACGCGTTGACGACGATGACGTCGTACATGACCAAGATCGCGCAGCCTCACTGGTTGGCGTGGCTACCTCGCGGCGTGGGAAGAGTCGCTGGATCGATCGGCGGGGGATTCAATATCATCGTTGTCCTCTGGCTCGCGGTAAGCGCTGGAGGCCTCTGGTTCGCGACGCAGCGCGGCTGGCGTTGGCCCGTATGGACACTCGTGACGGGCTGCCTCTTCTTCTGGCTGGCCTCGGAGGACACGTCACTCTTCGGGGGGCTCTCGACCGACTTCAACTCCCTCTTACCGCTCGCGGTGCTCGCGTGGTGTGCGTCGCCGGCGTTGCTCGACGTTCCGAAGCGCGAACGCCGGCTCCCTCGAGAACTCACGACCAGTACCGGCGCGGTGGTGGCGATCTTCGCCACCGCGATGATCGTCTACTCGAGCGCCCTCATGGCCACGTCTTCGTTTGCCGGCGCCGAAACAACCCTCTACCAAGCGCAAAATGGTGTGGCGTCAGCCACATCAACGAAAGCGCCCACCTTCACGCTCACCGACCAGTTCGACAAGACCTACTCCCTCGGTGAACACCCGGGGTACGTGACGCTGTTGACGTTCCTCGATCCTCGCTGTTGGACCGACTGCCCACTGCTCGCCCAACAGCTCAAGTCGCTGCGTTTGGAACTGCCCTCGAGCACGAAATTGGACCTCGTGGCGGTGGCTGCTGATCCGTACCACGAGCAGCTCAGTGACCTTCGCCACTTCATCGCGATCAGAGGACTGAGCCACGTGCAGCACTTCTACTTCGTCACCGGCAAACTCGCGGCCGTTCGGAAGGTGTGGGCCTCGTACGGCATAGGCGTCACCATGACGAAGTCCGACGTCATGAGTATCCACTCGGACTACATGTTCGTCATCAATTCCAAACGACAGTTGAGGTGGATAGTTCCCGATGACCCGATATCGAGTTCCTCTGGCCAGGCCTCGGCCGTAGCCGAACTTCGCGATCTACTCGCAGACGAGGGTGTTCGTTGAGCCACCTTTCAGATCTCGAGCTACTTCGATTTGAATCGCAAGGTTCCACGGGTCACGTGGGAGGCGTTGGCGCCGGGCGCCCTGCGCTCGGAGCAGTTCGACGCGCAAATTCGAATAGGCCGAACACGCCCGCGGAAGATGCGGGTATCAATGTTTCGTCAGCCACACCCTGTCGAAACGATTCCCAAGAATTTCCATATCTTTTCAACGACAAAATCCTTCCAAAAGTGGTGGTTGTGGATAATCTATGGTCGGAGTCCACCCGGGACGCCCTTTAACAAGGAGTTGAGTTATGTCAAAGGGGGGGAGACTAGCGACGGTAACCGCGCTGTTCCTGGTCGTCGTGGGCCTCGTGGTGTGGGCAGTGGCCGCCCTCTTAGTGCCCGGGGTTCCAGGTGGCGTGGTCAACTTTACGAACGCCCAGTCAAAGGGTCAGCCGGTGCACCTGACGGTACAAACGGTCGGGTCGATCGGTTTTGGCGCTCACCCCACGTGGGTGTCGTATCTCGTCAAGGACCCGAAGTCCGGCAAGTGGGTTCACGACACGTCATGGGAGTTGCCCGCACACACCGTGATCGACATGACGGTGTATCAGTACGACAGTGGCAGCCCACTGCGTAACCAGGAGTGGGGCCAGGTATTGGGCACCATCGGGCACTCCGCGACACTCAACGGCAAGACCTTTTCGACCTACAACTCGAACACGGGCAACGGTGTCGGTCACACGTTTGCGATTCCGACGCTCAATATCAGTGTTCCTTTGGTCGGGGTGAGTGGCAATCCGTGCGCTGTGGCGCCGTGTCACTTCAATTCTCCGCACAACATCGAGACCTTCAGCTTTAAGACCCCTGGGCCCGGCAGTTACAACTGGCAGTGCTTCGTGCCATGTGCGCTGGGTTACTTATTCGGAAACGGGGGCGCAATGTCAACGCAGAACTACATGGGCGGCGAGTTGGAAGTGGTGAACCAATGACGGTCGAGGGTCCACAGGCAAGCGAAGAGAATCACCTTCGACGCATTCTCTACATCTGGGTCGCACTTTCGGTCGTGCTCGACCTCGTGTTCTGGTTCGCCGTAGGCCCACACATTCCCCCGGGCCGTATGACTTCGACCGCGAAGGACAATCAATTTGACTTCAACGTCCTGATGGTTATCGGGCTTCCGGTCCTGATAGGTGTCTGGGAGTGGTTGGCCTACGCCGCGATCAAGTGGAACGCCAAAGGCAAGAACACGCCCGAATCGGTGGGCGGCCCAGCGGCGGCCGGCAACAAGCGTGCCGAGGTGTCCTGGATCGTCATTACGACGGTCGTGGTGTTGTTCCTCGCGGGTTTCGGAATCGTTGCGCTGTACGCGGGTAACGGTTCAGGCGGGGGTGAGGGACCGAACCCGATCCAGCAGCCCGCCGGTGCCGTGAAGGCCGAGACCGACGCCATTCAAGGCACCGGTTCGTGGTCGCCCAATAGCAATGAGGTACTTCCCGTCCAGGTCATCGCTCAGCAGTGGAAGTTCACGTATCGATACCCCACGTTTGGCGGGTTTGAGTCGCCGGACCTCATCCTTCCCGACAACACCCAGATCGCGTTCAACGTGACCTCGCTCGATGTCATCCACAGTTTCTGGGCCTACCAACTCGAGGTGAAGGCCGACGCGAACCCCTTGGAGAACAACGTCGCCTTCACCAAGACCGAACAGCTTGGCAGCTTCGAGGTTCGCTGCAGCGAGTTGTGCGGCATCTGGCACGGCGCGATGTTCAACTCCGGCCAGGTCGTTTCGGAGTCGGCGTTCATGACCTGGGCGACGAACACGGAATCGAAGAACGCTCAGAACACGAAGAACTTGCCGCCCTTCGCCTGGACCTACGTGCCCGACGCCAACGGAGCAGCGGGCGGCTACTACCCCGACGGCAACGTGACTCCCTACAGCACCGTCGAAATCTACGGCTCGAAGCAGCCCTCATGATGTGTCACCGTCGTAATTTCATTCTGGATTTCGTGAGCGAAGAAACGGAGATCGCGCGATGACAATCAGCGCAGAACGACCGACGGACGTCGAGGCCGATACGCCTCCCGCGTTCATCGAACCACGCAAGGGCTGGGGCGGTGGCTGGCTGAGCCAGCACGTCGGCACAGCCGCCGTTTGCGGATTCTTGGGCTACATCTTGGGCCACTGGCTCGGCAACTACATAGGCAGCGCGTACCCTTACATCGCGAACAGTGGACAGAACTCACTCGCTGTTCTCCTGGCCCTGCTGTTCATGGTCGTCGGGTGGCTGCTCGGCATCGGCGCACTCAACTATCCGCTCGCCAAGATCGTGGGCCGAGAGGCGAAGGGCGAGGTCGAGTACCACGGATGGACGAAGTACTTCCGCTACAACCTTGACCACAAGGTCGTCGGTATCCAGTACGTCGTCGGCGTACTCATGTTCTTCTTCACGGGCGGACTCCTGGCGATGGCCATCCGCACCGAACTGTTGAGCCCGACGACCCACGTCTTCAGTGCCGATACCTACATCAAGATCGTGAGTGAACACGGAACGATCATGATGATGATGGCGTCCTCAATCGTCGTTGGCCCACTGGGCAACTACTTCGTACCGCTGATGATCGGGGCTCGACGGATGGCATATCCGCGAATCGAGGCATTCAGTCTGTGGACCTTCGTCGCGGGATACTTCGTGATCTTCTCGGCCCTGTTCTTCGGGGGGTTCCCGACGGGATGGACTGGTTATGCGCCACTCCAGACCCAGGCCGGTCCGGGAATGATCTCCTACCTCTTCGGATTCGCCGTGATCAGCATCGGCATGATGGCGGCCGGTTTCAACTTGGCCGCGACGATCATCAACTACCGTGCGCCGGGAATGACCTGGAGCCGGGTGCCGGTCTTCGTCTGGTCCATCATCGCCACGGCAGCGCTCTTGACCTTGGCCTCACCCGTCTTGCTCGCAGCCGGCCTCTTCGGAATACTCGACAAGACCGCGCAGACGGCGTTCTACGTCACCGAACACGGAGGGAGCTCGTACCTATGGGAGAACCTGTTCTGGTTCTTCGGGCACCCCGAGGTGTACATCATGGCGCTGCCGGGCTTTGGCATCGTCGGTGAGATAATCCCGGTCTTCACGAGAAAACCACTCTTCGCCTATCGAATCGCCGCGGCGGGAATGATCGGCGTGGCGTTGCTCTCCTTCTTCGTGTGGCAACACCACCTCTTCCAGAGTGGCATCAACCCGGACATGCGGCCGCTCTTCATGCTGACGACGGAACTGATCTCGATTCCGACCGGGTTCATCTTCTTGGTGGGGATGGGCACGCTCTATAGAGCCCGGATCAGATACGAAGTGCCGATGCTCTTTTGCATGGCCGTGTACTTCAACTTCCTCATCGGAGGTGTCTCGGGCGTGTTCCTCTCCGACGTCCCGGTGAACGTGACGGTGCACGGTGGCTTCTTCGTGCTCTCGCACTTCCACTACACGATCATGGGCGGACTGATCTTCGCGTTCTTCGCCGGACTGTACTTCTGGCTTCCGAAGATGACCGGTCGCACGATGAACAAGAAACTCGGCCTGTGGCACTTCTGGACGATGTTCGTCTTCTTCAACTTGACGTTCTTCCCGATGTTCATCATCGGACTGTTGGGGCAACCGCGACGCGTCTTCACGTACGCGAGGGACCTGCAGACTTTGAACGACTTCTCGTCGATCGCGGCATTCTGTCTGGGTGCGTCGTTCCTGATATTCGTGGCCAACCTGATGTGGTCGCAGTTCATCGCACCGCAGAAGGCCCCGGCCAATCCGTGGGACTCACTTGGCCTTGAATGGCAGACGGCCACTCCCATACCGCCGTACAACTTCGAGCGGATTCCGGTCATCATGACCGACCCGTATCACTACAGCGAAGTCGGTGCGCCCGCGCTCGTCGACTCCGGAAGCGGACCACCGGTTCACGCCAGTACCGCCTCAAATCCTGACCCGGCGAGTAGAGAGTAACGACATGACGGACATGATCAAGAACTCACACCAGATGAGCGACACGCCGGAAGAACGCGAGTTCGAACTACGTGCGCACATCGGCGCGATCTGGAGCGGTGGCCGACTCTTCATCGGCATGTACACCTTCTTGCTCGCGTCACTGGCCTTCAGCTACTTCTATCTCCGCTCGAGTAACAACGGGCTCCTTTGGCGACCGGATCACGTGACGGCACCCACCGCATACGGGTGGACCATTTACACGCTGATCCTGCTCGCGGCCCTCATGGCGATCTTCGGTCAGTCCCGACTGCGCAAGGGCGGCGTGTCGGAGTGGCAGACGGCCGTCTGGGTCGGTGTTGTGGCTTCGCTGCTCGCCTTGTTCCTGCAAGTGTGGGAGTTCACCGCGGTGCCCTTCTACCCGGGTTCGAGTGGCTATGCCTCGACGTTCATCGGTTATTCGGTCATCAACATCCTGACGATCTTCATCGTGGCGTACTGGTTGGAGACGACCGTCGCGCGTTCGATTCGAATGAACAAGGAGATCGGTGGCGTCGCGCCCCAGCTTTCGATGCACCCTTCGGCGCAGGCGTTCCGAGCGAACGTCGCATCGATGACCTATTTCTTGGGCTTCGTCGCGCTCGCAAGCACGTTGTTGTTCGCAATGTTTTACCTGCTGTAACGGCGCAACATAGGAGTCATAAGGTGATGAACATGGTACGGATTGACGTTCGAGTGTCGAGGGGGTCGTGATGCATAGCGTGGATAGTTACATCGGCCCACAAATCGAAACGATGGCAATCCTCCTCGGTACGCTGTTCGTCGTCCTGATCTGGGGATTCTTCCAGCGTCATCATTCGGAGTGAGCGTCGAGCCGGCTCGCCGGTCGCTTTCAACGCATCGCGTTCTCTTTCACGATTTGCTCGCCTGCACCGCTCTACTCCTGTGGGTGATCGTGTTGACGCCACCCGCGCTCGCGCTGACGAGCGAGTACGAGTTCGTCCAATCAACGCAGTTCTGCTTGTTCGCCGTCGTGATTCCCGCTCTGCTCATCGTGGGTGCTCCGTGGCGGTGGTTCGACCTGGCGTCCCTCGAGACGCCTCTCACGGACAACGACGGCCGGCGCATCGCCGTGGCGCCGACTCGTCCACTCGATCGCTGGGTGCAGCGTCGCTCGTCGCGAATGGGCTACCGACGCGTGGTCACGCTTGTTCTCATCTTCGTAGGCCAGTCGATCCTGTGGCGCTCGGCGCCGGTCGTGGACGCGTTGATCCGACACCCGTGGATCTCGATAGCGGAGTCGTTCTCCCTCGTCATCGGTGGTGCGTTCCTGTGGCTCGAGTTGGTGGAGTCGGCGCCTTTTCGACCCACGACGGCGCGCCCGTACCGCATAGGCGTCTCGGCCGCCGCTATGTGGACGGTGTGGGTGATCGCCTATCTCATGGCGATGGCGCCGAACACGTGGTACACGGGATTTCGACACGTCTCGGGACGACTGTTCTCATTGGCGATCGACCAACAGGTGACGACAGCGTTGATGTGGTTCATCACGGCCGCCGCATTCCTACCGATCATCTTCTCGAATCTCTATCGATGGTTGCAGTCTGAGGAGGATCCCGACGAGGAGCTCTACCATCTCGTTCGACGTGAGCGCACGCGAGGGTTCTTCGGCACCAAGCCCTAGTCTCAGGATCCGTCACTCGACTTCGTCTATGACTCCGTGTCGGGACTTTAGGTCGGTTCGTCATCTCCGGGCAGGGAGGCGAAGCGCAAGATGAGCAGTCCGAGCAACAAGATGACCACGACCCCGACTCCGACACCCAGTGAGATCATGGTGTCGCGGAAGTCGACCGACGACAAGGTGCCACTGAGCGCGAGGTGAGCCGAAGAACTCAAGATGTCTCGAACCCCGGCCAAGATCCCAATAATGAGGAACGGTCGTACCGGAAAGACGGACGCACGCAGGTGACCGAAGACCGTGTGGGCGATGTCGAGCAAGATGATCACGACGAGGATTCCGTCGATGGCGGACACCACGGATTGAGGAAACTCGTTCCAGTCGTCCAAGAAGTTGACGAGCGATCGCACCAGGACAATCGCCGCCACCAACATGAGACTCGCCACGATGGCGTACTCAATGGCGATGATGAGCCAGCGAATCACCGAGTTGGTGTCGATCGTGTGGACGCCGTCGGGGTCCGATTTCTTCATAGCAAACGTTAGCGCGAACGGAGCGAACTGCTTTTCGGGTTACCTCTGACTCGGGTGTTTAAGTGCCCTTCAGGTGCTCGAGCTGGGGAATCTTGAGCGCGATCAGTTGTTGTCCGATCGCGGTGTCTGCCTGGGCCTCGTCGTAGAGCGCTTTGGCGCGCTCGCTCGCGAGCTGTAGCTCTTGGCTGGCGAGGTGGCGGATCGTTTGCGCATCACCGGGATGATTGAAGAGATATTGGATGTCGCGAATCGATGCCAAAGCATCGTCAGTGATCCAACGCTCCACCACGCTCAGCATTCTGTCGATGTGCTTACCCGATTTGGTGTCGTCGACCTGGATGTTGTTCGTGAGGTCGTAGACCGGCTCACTCGCGAATGAGCACGCGGTTTCGTCGCCGGTGAGCAGGGTCGGCACCAGGGCCAGGTCCGACGGCGTCAGTTCGCCGTTGACCTCTTTGTTGTAGAAACTGAACGACTCCTTCACGGCGAACGCGCATTCGGCGAGGTCGGTATTGATCTCCTTGATCGAAGCGTTCTGGGAAGCGACGTCCTGGGCCTTGGTGATCGGCCGTGGCAGGTCGATGACGACCGAGATGGCGATGACGACGATCAGCGCCAGCGTGGCGAGGACCCACGGACGCCGATACCAGACGGCTTTGGAGATCCCGAGCGACGACGTTGGCATCGACGCCGGGTCGAAAGGGACGTCTTCGAAGCCGGAGAGGTCGTCAGTCACTGGACAAGACTATCGGCGGTCTCAGCGATCGCTCGGGCGCAGGTTCTCAGACTTGAGAGGTCCAGCGAGTACAGACCCGTCTTGTTTTCATCGCCGAAGGGGGCCGAATAGGCCGAGAGATTACCGTTGGGTCCGATGAAGTACAGCTCGTTGTTATGGGACACCTCATTGGCTTTGGCCCCGACCGCGACTCGCACCCCGTAAGCCGACCAGACACGATTCAGCGTGTCGACGTTGCCCGACAGCAGCGTCACGTACGGATCGCCGTTCAGCCCGGGCACGGTGAGTGCGGGACTGCGTGGGGAGATCTTGGTCGCTTTGGGATCGGTGTTCACGATCACGAAGTGGACCGAGCTGCCCTCTGAACCGAGCTCCTGCGATGCGAGTTTTATCTCCGCACCAACGACCGGACAGATGTCATTGCAGATCGCGTCGTAGAAGGCGAGGACGATGACCTGGCCCTTGTGCGAAGCGAGCCGCCACTTGCGGCCGTCCTGGGTATGCAAGGTGAAGTCGGGGGCCCGTGCGTCGCCGATGTCCTTCAGACCGATGAACACCTGGAGCGAGATCAATGCAGGGAGGTGGGGATTCGTCGTCGGCGTGCCCTGGAGTACGTGCGTCTTCGGTGGCCGCGGCGCCTTGCCGTTGGTCTCGAAGAAATGCTGGCCCACCTCGCCACCGAAACCCAGGACGAGAATCGCGACGATGAACCAGGCGATGAACTTGCGCGGAATCGTCACTCGCCGGTCCTGCAAGACGCCGTGTCGGTCCCTTGGGGCGTTCGCGGCGGCGATGACCGCGAGACGCCGTGCCTCGGCTAACTCGTCGGACTCCTTCGAGATCCCCTCGCTGTCATCGGTCATCTCGCTACCCCTCGCTTGTCGTCATTATTACCATGGCGACCACAGCGCTTCGTTGTCAGTGGAGGCTGCGCAACGCTGTGGCGCCCAGGGCGACGGCAACGGTGCCCACTACATTGGGAGCGTGAGCGACGCCGAGAAGGTGCCCGATGAGCAACCGGCGCAAGAGGCGAGTTCCCCGATGACGGGCGCGTCGGCGATGAAGACGCACCTCACCTTGGTCGTTGGCCTCGCCCTCTGTGCGGCGGCGTTTTGGTTTGAGCTGGGCCGCGCGGAAGGGGGCAACGAACTCAGTTGGGCCTACGTGTTCGAATGGCCATTGCTGGCCATTTTTGCCGTCTATATGTGGTGGAAACTACTCCATCCGGGATTCACCCTCCGGCGCGTGCGCGAGAGGCCAGCCGTCGCTCCCGAGTATCAAGGGATGCTCGAGGCCTGGCAGAGCGAGGTCCGAAAACTCGAGATCAGCCGCCAGGCCGAGGAGGCCGAGCGCGTGCGCGACTCCGCCAGCGGCGTAACGCTCGACGATGAGTGAGTCGCCACCGATGGCGATGGTGTCCGCGCCGCCTTCGGGTCTACGCGTCGGCCTGATCACCGCGGTCGCGGCGATCGGCTCAGTCTTCGTCAACGCCGTGATCGTGTGGATCGCCAAGGTCGCCAACCCTTCACTGCAGAACTACTCGCATTTCCGCCTTTGGGACTACGGCACGCTCAGCGTTGTCGGCGTCGCGGGAGCCGGCGTGGCGTGGTACATCGCCTCGCGATACCTCGCTACACCCCGCGTCGTTTTCTTTCGCGTGGCGATCGCCGTGACGTTGGTGCTGTGGGCACCCGACGTCTGGATCCTCGTCAAGCACGAGCCGACGCGCGCCGTGCTCTTTCTTGCCCTCATGCACCTGACCGTGGCGCTCATCACTTATAACCTCTTGGTGTTCGCCGCACCCGTGGCAATGCGTGGGGCGGCCACTACGGCCGAGTCCACGCCTCGATCGAGTCGCGTCGGAGCCTTCGAGGGAGAAGCGCAACCCCCAAGGGTGCCGCGCGGCGTATGGGTGGCCTTGATGGTCGCGGTCGGCGTCGAGTTCTTCGCCGGGCTTCTCGGCATGCTCTACGTACCGTTCAATCGACCCGACGGGTGGCTGGTCCATCGAGGAGAGGCGATCTACCTTCTGCACTCACTACTCGGTGGCGTGTTGGCCCTCGCGGCCCTCGCCGTCGTCTTTCACGTGTTGCGCCAGTCAAAGAGTCATCGCATCGACCGGGTGGCCGCGATCAGTGGGCTTTGCGGCATGTTCGTCGGCGCCCTCGGTGGAGCGATGTGCTTCTTTCACCCGCTGCGACTGCTCGGAATGGCGTTGATGTTCGTCGGGGTGTCCGTGGCGTTTTTTGGCTACCTCATTCCGATGATCGACGAAACACCTTCGGTAGCGCCGTCGACGTCGTCACCATCGACGTGATAGCGGTCCGCAGCGCCACGAACTAGATGACGGTCTCGTCGTGCGCCAGAGCCCGGTACTCATCGACCGTCATCGAGTGACGTCCCCGCAGGACCTTGTCCATTGCGGTGGAGTTGGCGTCGTTCTTGGTCGCGAGACGCAGTGCCATCACGATCGCCGGATAGCACCAGAAGTCGCCGCACACCCAAAGGATCGCGGCGCCGATCTGTTGGTCGGCGAAGGGGTTCAGCGTGGTCGGCGTCATCGACGCCATATTGGCCATATGGAGCATCGAATTGCCGATGTCGTAAAAGGGACCCGAGGCCAAGAAGCTCAGTGACATGGCGACGATGGTCATGACGAGGTTGGTGACCAGCAGGGCGCCGACGCGCGCGAACGGTGTCAGCGTTGGTCGCCACGGGCGCGATGGGATGAACTGCAGCCAGAACAAGAGCCCCGACACGAAGAAGCTGGTCAACATCAGACCAACGTGAAGTTTCGGATTGCCCATGACCGGGTTGAAGACGCTCGGCACCATCCATACGACCATGACCGCGTTGAAGGCGATGACCGCGAACAGCGGCGAGAAGACGACCGCGCCGATCCTTCGAAGCAGCGGGCGCCCCGGTCGAAGGAACACTCGTCGAAGAAGGCGTCGGCGCGTCGCCACCGGCACCGCAAAGGTGAGGGGCATCGCGGGCGCCCCGGCGACGTACAGCGCGGGAGCGGCGAGCATGACGGTGACGTGCTGGATCATGTGAACCCAGAAGTACTCCATCGACCAGTACTGCAGTGGTGAGACAACACTGAGTGTCGCGACGGTGATGCCGGCGTAACTCAGCCACATCCGGCGACGTCGCGAGCGAGCATGGTTCGGGGTGGAACGGGCGTTGAGGACGCGAAGGCCGCGTTCGTGCACGGCGACGATCACGAGCGCGATGAAGGCGATCTCCGGATAGCCCCAGTGATGCGCGAGGTAACTCACGATCGACACCATGATGGACGATGTTGGCCAGCGTCACGCGCAGATTCCAGTCGATTCATGATGCTCACCACCTCTCGCGTGACCGCTCGCTCTCCGTAGAGTACCAACAGGGTCGTGGGCGACACCGTCGGTTCACCGCCGTCGCGGACGACCCGTCGCGCCCCGCTCACGTGCCGCGTAGGCCGGGCTCGGTACACGGACCGAACGAAGCGTTTTCGCACACGGTCGAGGAGTTCGTTTGCACGCCAACCGTCTTCGCCCCACGCAGGTCCGCTCCCTGCAGGTTCGCGCCGTCCATGTTGGCGTCGGAGAGGTTGGCACGACGAAAGTCGTCCGACGATAGGTCGAGGTCCTTGAAGTCGCGATGTGCGAGGTCGCATCCCGCGTAGTCGACGTTGGTGACATTGACCGCGCAACTGCTCGACGCTACGAAAGGCGAACCCTCGTGAGCGGTCGACCCACAGGCGCTGAGCCCCAGCGTGCTGAGGGCAGCGACGAGAAGGACACGTGCAGATTTCATTTACCAACGATATTGCTCCGTCCGTGGGGCGAGGGTCGACTTCAACGAGGTTCACAATCAATGTTTTCTGGCGTGCACGGTGCGATTCATCTGGGCGTGTTCCCCGTGAGCGATCGCCGTCGCCGCAACGACTACGATTGACACGATTCATGAACAAAGCGGCCCCGAACCCGGTTGAATAGACCGACGAGGGGTTGTCGTGAAGCGGGTCCCGTGAGGCCCGTACGACAGGAGAGCGATGAGCCACGAGGACGAACGCCAGGCGCGAACGCGCGATGCGGCGTTCACTGCGAAGAGCCAGCTCATGAGCGCCGACGACGTGCGACGCGCCCTGACGCGCATGGCTCACGAGATCGTGGAGCGTAACCACGACCTTTCAACACTCTCCATCATCGGACTCCAGACGGGCGGTAGGGACGTCGCGTCGACTTTGGCGTCGATTCTGAGCGACGTCGCCGGAAGCTCGATCACCGCCGGAATGCTCGACGTCTCGTTCTACCGCGACGACCTATCTCGAAATCCCATTCCAACGTCTTCGGCCACGCACATCGACCACGACCTGACCGATCGCACGGTCGTACTCGTCGATGACGTCCTCTATACCGGTCGAACGATCCGCGCCGCCTTGAACGCCCTCTCTGATTGGGGTCGTCCCAGCGCCGTGCAACTGGCCGTGTTGGTCGACCGCGGTCACCGCGAACTGCCGATCCGACCCGACTACGTCGGCAAAAATCTCCCGACCTCACTCGACGAAGCGATCGTGGCCACGATCGAGGGTGTGTGGATCGGCTCGAGGGAATCGTCATGATCGACTCCATCCGCGGCCGTAGCCTGCTCTCGCTCGACGACCTCTCTCGAGCGGCGATCGTCGAGGTGCTCGACACCGCCGAGTCGTTCGTCGAGGTGAATCGCCGGAGCATCAAAAAGGTTCCCGCACTGAAGGGTCGCGTCGTCGCCTCGCTCTTCTTTGAAGAGTCGACCCGCACCCGACTGAGTTTCGAAACCGCCGCCAAACGTCTGAGTGCCGACGTCCTCTCCTTGGCCGTCGCTTCGAGCAGCGTCAAGAAGGGTGAGTCCCTTCGCGACACCATCGCGACGATCGACGCCCTGGGCATCGATGCCGTCGTGCTGCGTCACCGCTCGAGTGGCGCGGCGTTGCAGGTCAGTCGTTACGTGCCGCACGTGCGCGTGATCAACGGCGGCGACGGTCAACACCAACACCCGACTCAGGGCCTGTTGGACGCCTTCACCGTTCGACAGGTGTTGAGCGAGCGCCACGACACGACCGGGCTCGAGTCCGGAGCTGAACTGTTCCAGGGACTCAAGGTTCTGATCGTCGGTGACATCCGCCATAGCCGCGTTGCGCGCAGTGACGTCGCGGCCTACGCGGCGCTCGGGGCCGAGGTCCGGCTCTGTGCCCCGGGAACGCTCCTGCCCGACGACGTCGCCACGTGGCCGGTCACGGTGGTGCGGGACTTCGACGAGGCGCTGGGCTGGGCCGACGTCGTCGGGCTGCTGCGACTCCAGAGTGAGCGCGGCTCGGGCGCCTTCGTTGCGAGCCTCGATGAGTTCACGTTCACCCACGGCCTCACGGTCGAACGGGCGCGACTCTTGCAGCCCGGGGCCCTCATCATGCACCCCGGACCGATGAACCGCGGCGTCGAGGTCGATTCGCGCGTCGTCGACTCCCCGAAGGCGATCGTGGAGCGACAGGTCGCCAACGGTGTGCCGATCCGCATGGCGGTGCTGTACCTGAGCGTCGCCGGGTCAGGAGAGGGGTCGCCACTGTGAGCGTCATCATCATTCGCCAGGGTCTGGTCATCGGGGAACACTCCGGCGCCGTCGCCGACGTCTTGATCGTTGACGGTCAGATCAAAGAGGTCGCGACGACGATCGACGCCCCGAGTGCGGCGCACGAGATCGATGCGCGTGACTGTTGGGTCGGCCCCGGCTTCGTGGATCTCCACACGCACCTTCGTGAGCCTGGTCGCGAGGCCGCCGAGACGATCGAGAGTGGCGCTCGCGCGGGTGCCCTCGGCGGGTACTGCGCCCTGGTGGCGATGCCCAACACTGAACCGGCCCTCGATAGCGTCGCGCTCGTCGCCTACGTCCTTGAACGAGGCGCGCGCACGCCGCTCGACATCGCGGTTGCCGGAGCGATCACGAAGGACCGCGCCGGCGAGTCGCTCGCGCCGATGGCCGAGATGGCCGCGCTCGGGGTGCGACTCTTCACTGACGACGGCCTCGGCGTCCAAGACCCCTCGGTGATGCGACGGGCGCTCACTTACGCGACGCCGCTCGGGGTGCGTCTCGCTCAGCACTGCGAGGACGAACGATTGGCCGCCGGTGGGACGATGAACGAAGGTGCGTTGAGTGGTCGCCTCGGTCTCGTCGGACGCCCGGCGCTCGCCGAGGAGTTGATGGTGTTGCGCGACATCGAACTCGTGCGTTTGACCGGCGGCTCCGTGCACTTCTTGCACCTCTCGACCGGTCGTTCCGTAGCGTTGGTGAGCAAAGCGCGCGACGAGGGCCTGGCGGTCAGCTTCGAGGTCGCGCCGCACCACTTCACGCTCGACGAGAGTGCCTGCACCGACTACGACCCCGTCTTTAAGGTCCACCCTCCGTTGCGGGCCCGCAGCGACGTGGACGCCCTGGTCGAGGCGCTTCGCCGTGGGGTCGTCGACGCCGTGGCGACCGACCACGCGCCGCACGCGCCGGAGCTGAAGGACCTCGCCTTCGATGAGGCCCCGGCGGGAATGCTCGGACTCGAAGAGGCCGCTTCGCTCACCCTCGAGGCGCTCGGCGCGTCACCCGACCCGCTCGAGTTCTTCCGACTGTTGAGCCGAGGTCCGGCCCGCATCGCGCAACTTCGCCGCGACGACCATCGCGTGCGACACAGCGCGCACGGTGCGAACATGTTGGCCGGCGAGGACGCGAACGTCACCGTCTTCGACCCGGGAGTGCAATGGGTCGTCGACCGCACAAGGTTGGCGAGCCGTTCGATGAACACCCCGTACGAAGGACGCGCCATGACCGGGCGCGTTCGCGCGACGATCGCCAAAGGGCACCTCGTCGTCGATGAAGGGCGCCTCACATGACCCGACAGCCGTCGATACTCGTGTTGAACGACGGCGCCACCTTCGAGGGCTACGCCGCTGGTCACCTCCCGGACGACGGATTCACGAGCGGGGAGTTCGTCTTCAACACCGCGCTGTCGGGATACCAGGAGGTCATCACCGACCCCAGCTACGCCGGTCAAATCATAAGTTTCACCTACCCGCACATCGGCAACTACGGCGTGACTCCGCTCGACGACGAGTCGTTGCACCCGTGGTGCGACGGCGTCGTGATGCGCGAACTCTCCCACGTCCCTTCCAACTGGCGTTCGGTGGGCCCGCTTGAGGGATTCTTGCGTCAACACCGCGTCGCGGCGATCGTCGGTGTCGATACGCGTCGACTGACCCGGCACCTGCGTTCCCACGGTGCCCTGCCCGGGGCCTTCGGTCACGGCGATCCCAATCTCGTCGCCGCGGCCGCGCAACGCGCATTGGGAACCGACAACACCGACCTCGTCCGTCGAGTGACGACCCCGGAGATCTACTCGCTCGGTGTGGGTGCGCGTCACGTCGTGGCGTTGGACTACGGCATCAAGACGACGATGGTGCACCAACTCGCCCAACGCTTTCGCGTGAGCGTCGTGCCGGCTGCCACGAGCGCCGACGAGATTCGATCACTGCACCCCGACGGTGTGTTCCTGTCGAACGGTCCGGGCGACCCCGCGGCCCTCGGCGAACAGGTGGCGGTACTGGAACGACTGCTCGGGACCGTCCCGATCTTCGGCATCTGCCTCGGTCACCAACTGCTCGCTCAGGCCCTCGGCGGACGCACCTTCAAACTTCCCTTCGGTCACCATGGCAGCAACCACCCGGTCTGTGACCTCGCGACCGGACGGATCGAGATCACGGCTCAGAACCACAACTACGCGGTCGAGCCCGATTCGCTGGAACGCGGCGTCGTCAGCCACGTCAATCTGAACGACGGCGTGATCGAAGGTGTGTCGGCGCCCGACGAACGGTGCTTCTCGGTGCAGTACCACCCCGAGGCCGGTCCCGGGCCCCACGACGCGCGCTATCTGTTCGAACGCTTCGAAGACGTCCTCGGCGGACGTGTGACGACAGGTTTGTGATGCCCAAGCGCACCGACATCAACTCGATCATGGTCATCGGCTCCGGCCCGATCGTGATCGGTCAGGCCTGTGAGTTCGACTACTCGGGGACCCAGGCCTGTCAGGTGCTGCGCGCCGAAGGATTCAAGGTGATCCTGGTGAACTCCAACCCGGCGACGATCATGACCGATCCCGCGACGGCCGACGTCACCTACGTCGAACCGCTGGACGCCGACGTCCTTACTGACATCATCGAACGCGAACGGCCCGACGCGTTGCTCCCGACCCTGGGAGGTCAGACGGCGCTCAACCTCACGATGGAGCTCGTTCGACGCGGCGTCACCGAGCGCTTCGGCGTCGAGGTCATCGGCGCGCGACCGGAGGCCATTGCCACGGCAGAGGACCGGGAACTCTTCAAATCGGCCATGGCCGACATCGGACTCAAGGTTCCCGAGTCGGGATTCGCGCGCAGCGTCGACGAGGCCTTCGACGTCGCGATCGGAATCGGCTGGCCCGTCATGATTCGTCCGAGTTTCATACTCGGCGGCTCGGGCACCGGCATCGCCCACGACGAAGTACAGCTGCGGGTCCTCGCCGGTGAGGGCATCGTGGCCTCGCCGATCTCTGAGATCCTGGTCGAGCGATCGGTCGCCGGTTGGAAAGAGTTCGAACTCGAGGTCATGCGCGACCACGCGGATAACTGCGTCGTCGTCTGCGGGATCGAGAACTTCGATCCGATGGGCGTCCACACCGGGGACTCCATCACGGTCGCGCCCATCCAGACGCTGTCGGACGTGGAGTACCAAGAGATGCGTGACGACGCCTTCGCGGTCCTGCGACGCGTCGGCGTGGAAACGGGCGGATCCAACGTACAGTTCGCGGTCGATCCTGACAGCGGGGAGCGACTGGTCATCGAGATGAACCCCCGGGTCAGTCGTTCGAGCGCGCTGGCCTCGAAGGCCACCGGCTTTCCGATCGCCAAGATCGCCGCTCGACTGGCCGTCGGCTACACGTTGGACGAGATTCGCAACGACATCACCGAAGTCACGCCGGCCAGTTTCGAGCCGGTGATCGACTACGTCGTCACGAAGATCCCGCGATGGGCCTTCGAGAAGTTGCCCGGCGCGACGGCCGAGCTCGGCACCCGGATGCAGTCGGTCGGCGAGGTGATGGCTATCGGTCGCAACTTCGCCGAGTCGCTGCAAAAGGCCGTGCGCTCGCTCGAACAGGGGCGAACCGGTTTCGCCCTGGGGCGCCACTCAGAGTTCGTGGACTTCGACCTCGAGCGGCTCTGGCACAGTTCGGTCGTCGCGACCCCCGAACGCCTCTTCGCGCTGCACGAACTGCTCTGGCGCGGCGCGTCGATCGACGACGTCGTCGAGCGCACGGGCATCGACTGTTGGTTCATCCAACAACTGAGCGAGATCATCGAACGCGAACGAGAGCTGACGCCCGAGGTGGCGCTCGAGGAGTTCGGAACGCGCGAGTGGCGACGCTACAA
Source organism: uncultured Acidimicrobiaceae bacterium (assembly GCA_963804325.1). Classification (GTDB taxonomy): domain Bacteria; phylum Actinomycetota; class Acidimicrobiia; order Acidimicrobiales; family RAAP-2; genus RAAP-2. The sequence continues at coordinate 213,757 of CAWDPT010000009.1, read as the reverse complement.
ACAGTGGGGATTCTCTGACCCCCAGATCGCCGACCTGTGCGCGCGGAGCGTCGAGGACGTGACGGCGCTTCGCCGAGCGGCCGGGATCGCCACGACCTTCAAGACGGTCGACACGTGTGCCGCGGAGTTCGACGCGTCCACGCCGTATCACTACAGCACCTATGAGGACAGCAGCGAAGTGCGAGCCTCCTCGCGCGACCGCGTGATCATCCTCGGCTCCGGCCCGAATCGCATCGGTCAGGGCATCGAGTTCGACTACTGCTGCGTGCACGCGTCGATCGTCTTGCGCGACATGGGCTACGAGACCGTGATGGTGAACTGCAATCCCGAGACGGTGTCGACGGACTATTCGACGTCGGACCGGCTGTACTTCGAACCGCTCACGCCCGAGGACGTGGCCGAAGTCCTCGCGGCCGAGCAGGCCGCCTGCGTCGACGGCGCGCGCGTTCTCGGCGTCATCGTGTCCCTCGGCGGACAGACGCCGCTCAAGCTCTCGCACTCCATCGATCCGGCGTTGGTGCTCGGGACGCCGGTCGCGTCCATCGACGCCGCCGAAGACCGCGAGCAGTGGTCGGCGATCTGCACCTCGCTCGGACTGCGCCAGCCTCCCGGTGACGTCGCGCTCAGCCTCGTCGAAGCGCGCGCCGTCGTGCGCGAGGTCGGCTACCCGGTGCTCGTTCGACCGAGTTACGTCTTGGGGGGCCGCGCGATGGAGATCGTCTACGACGATGCGTCGTTGGAACGGGTGATGAAGGACCTCACCAGCCTGCACGGTTCATTGGCCCGCGAGGGGGGCGCGTCACAGAGTCGGCCGATCCTCATCGACAGTTTCCTCGAGGACGCGATCGAGGTCGACGTCGACGCCGTGCGCGACGTCGCCGGCGACGTCTTCATCGCGGGCGTGATGGAGCACGTCGAAGAGGCCGGGGTGCACTCCGGGGACTCGGCCTGCGCGCTGCCGCCTCAGACGCTCAGTGACGTGGTCCAAGCGACGCTGCATTCGCACACCATGAAGATCGCCGAAGCGCTCGGCGTCGTCGGATTGATCAACGTGCAGTACGCGGTGAAGGACGAGGAGGTCTTCGTGCTCGAAGCGAATCCCCGCGCCTCGCGTACGGTGCCCTTCGTCGCCAAGGCGACGGGCGTCGCCCTGGCCCAGGTCGCCGTTCGCGTCATGATGGGCGAAACACTCGCTGACCTGGTCGAACGTGGCGTCGTGCCCGCCGCGACGCCCGTGCCGACCTACGTGTCGGTGAAGGAGGCCGTCCTACCCTTCAACCGCTTTCCCGGGGTCGACACGGTGCTGGGTCCCGAGATGCGCTCGACCGGTGAGGTCATGGGGGTGGGCGAGAGTTTCGGGATCGCCTTCGCGAAGGCCCAACTGGCGGCGGGGACGCGACTGCCCGACAGTGGTCAGGTCTTCATGAGCCTCGCCGATCGCGACAAGGTGCAGGGCCTCGAACTCGCCGGTCTCTTGACCGATTTGGGTTTCACGCTCGCCGCCACCGTCGGCACCGCCGGCTACTTGCGCGCCCATGGCGTCGCGGTCGACACCCTGGTCGGCAAGGTGGGATTGGCCGAGATGGGCGTCGACGCAGTCTCGATGATCGCCGCGGGCGAGGTGCAACTCGTCATCAACACGCCCTCGGGCAGTGGCGCACGCGCCGACGGCGCCCTCATCCGCGGAGCGTGCATCGTGCACGCGGTGTCGTGTCTCACGACCATCAGCGCCGGCCTCGCGGCCGCCAAGGGCATCGCCGACACCCGCGCCCAGGGATGGCGCGTCGCGTCGCTCCAGGAGCTGCACCGATGAGCGATCTCTCGACGCGCGTCGGCACCGTGGCGCTGCGCTCGGCGGTCCTGACGGCCGCCGGGACCTCGGGCTACGGCGACGAACTCGCCGGCTACGGGGACCTGCATTCCTTGGGCGCGGTCGTCGTCAAGTCGCTGGCCGCCTTCGTGTGGGAAGGAAACGCCGCGCCGCGCGTCGCCGCCTCGGGCGAGCACATGCTCAACGCCGTCGGTCTCGCGGGTCCCGGCGTCGCGGCGTGGCGCGAACGTTTCTTGCCGGACCTCGAACGCCGGGGCTGTGACGTCGTGGCCTCGATCTGGGGACGCACGGTCGCGGAGTTTGCCGAAGCGGCCGAGGCGATGCGCGGCGCCAGCGTCGTGGCGATGGAAGTGAACGCGAGCTGTCCGAATCTGGAGAGCCGCTCGTCGATCTTCGCTCACTCGGCGCTCGCGACGGCCGAGATCGTTCGCGCTTCGAAGGTCGCCGGTCTGCCGATCTGGATAAAGCTCAGTCCGAACACGCCCGAATTGATCGAGATCGCCGGCGCCGCGATCGACGCCGGCGCCGATGCACTGGTCTTGGTCAACACCGTGCTGGGAATGGCCATCGACATCGAGGCCCGACGTCCGTCACTTGGCAATGGCGGCGGCGGCGTGAGTGGACCGGGCATCTTGCCGGTCGCCCTGCGCAGCGTCTACGAATGTCGCGCGGCGTTCCCCGACACGCCCATCGTCGGAGTCGGGGGAGTGAGTAGTGGTGAGGACGCGGTATCGATGATCATGGCCGGGGCCAACGCCGTTGAAGTCGGCACGGCGACGTTCGCCAATCCACGCGCGCCGTGGATGATCCAGCAAGGCCTGACGCGTTGGATGCAGCGTCACGACGTGAAACGAGTGAGTGAGATGGTGGGGGCGGCACATGGATGAGACCTTTGGCGAGCGGCTGCGCGAACGGATTCGAGCACTCGGACCGCTCTGCGTCGGCGTCGATCCGAGTCGAGAGTTGCTGGAGTCTTGGGACCGCGACGACACGGTCGACGGTGTGGAGTTCTTCGCGCGCGCCACGCTCGACGCGGTGGTCGGCACGGCGGCGGCGATCAAACCTCAGGTCGCATTTTTTGAGCGATTCGGATCCGCGGGATACCGTGTGCTCGAACAACTCATCAGTGACGCGCGCGACGCCGACGTCATGGTCGTCGCCGACGCCAAGCGGGGTGACTTCGCCATCACGAACGCGGGCTACGCCGAAGCGTGGCTGGCCGAGCGCTCAACCCTTCGCGTTGACGCGGTGACGGCGAGTCCGTATTTGGGGGTCGACGCCCTTGCGCCGCTCTTCTCGCTCGCCCAGGAGAATGCTGGGGGCGTGTTCGTCCTCGTCGCGACATCGAACCCGGAGGGACGTGTACTCCAGCGAGCGCGCACGCCCGAGGGTGAACGCGTCGAAGACCTCGTTCTTCGTTCGATATCGGAACTGAACAAGCGCAGTGACGGTGCGGGATCGTTCGGCGTGGTGATCGGGGCGACCCGCGACGCACCGGAGTTCGATTTGGCCCATCTCGGTGGCCCGTATCTGGTGCCCGGCGTCGGCGCGCAAGGAGCGAGCGCGGAGGACGTCGCGCGACTGTTCGCTCGTTGCCCGAAGCACACCGTGCTTGTGAACGTTGCACGATCCGTGCTGAAAGCCGGTCCAGAGCGCAATGCGCTGCGCGACGCGGCACGTCGATGGCGCGATGACCTCAATCAGGCGTTGGCCTGAACAAAAGTCGGCGTAGGGGAGTAATCTGAGGGTGTGACTCCCACTCCTCCGAACCTCTCGCAAGAACAGCGCGTCGAGGCCTCGCGTTTGGCGGTGGCGAACCGTCGTCGGCGCGCCGAAGTGAAGCGTCAAGTGAAGTCGGGCGAGCTCTCGCTCGAGGAGCTCTTCGAACTGGCGGCACGCGAAGAGTGCGTCGCGCAGATGCGCGCCTACGACCTGATCAGTGCGCTGCCGGCTATCGGCGAAGTGAAGGCCGAACGGATAATGAACAACGCGTCGATCGCCAAGACTCGCCGGATCCGGGGACTCGGTCCCAAGCAACGCGCCGAACTGTTTCGAGCTCTTGTCCGCTGAACCTTTCATTGCGGTTCTCATCGGTCCGGGCGGCGTTGGCAAAGGCACTCTGGCCCGTCGACTCGTCGAGGCTGACGATCGTCTGTGGCTGAGTAAGAGTTGGACGACGCGACCGGTGCGCGCGACCGAAGACGGCACTGAGTATCACTTCGTCGATCGAGCCACGTTCGAGCGAGCGATCGACGACGACGAGTTTCTCGAGTGGGCCGAGTTCCACGGCAACCTCTACGGGACGCCGCGTCCACGCGCCGGCGATCGCGACGTGCTGCTCGAGATCGAGGTGCAAGGCGCCGAGCAGGTCCTCGCGCACGATCCATCGGCGGTCGTCGTGCTCGTCGTCGCCCCGTCGATGGAACAACTGGAGGATCGACTCCGGGGTCGCGGCGACGCCGAGGAGCACGTCCAAAAGCGTCTCTCGAGCGCTCCGCACGAACTGGCGAAAGGCCAGGCCATTGCTACGCGGGTCGTCGTCAATGACGACCTGGACCGAGCGACGAGCGAAATCCTCTCTATACTGGAAGAACTCCGCCCGTCTGGGCGATCCCCCTCGAAAAAGGACTAGCCACCATGGCCGAACGCCCCACCCTCGTTGACCCGCCCATTGAGACCCTTCTCAACAAGGTCGGCGACTCGAAGTTCACGCTCGTGGCCGTCTCGGCGATCCGAGCCCGCGAGATCAACGAGTACTACAACGGACTCGGCTCGGGCCACGGCGCCTTGATCCCGCCGCAGGTGACGTCGCTGTCGAACAAGTCTCTGTCGCTCGCGATGGAGGAGCTCTATCAGGGCAAGCTGGAGTTCCACCGCCCGACCCCCGAAGAGCTCGAAGAAGAGCGCCTTCAGGCGGTCGCGTTGGAAGAGGCCCGTCAGGACGCCAACAACGACCTGGACGCCTTCACCGATGCCCTCCGCGACGCCTGAGTCGTCGAACCCTCGCATAGTCCTCGGCGTGGCCGGCGGCATTGCCGCCTACAAGTCCGTCGAACTGCTCCGACTCCTTCGCGACGCGAACTATCACGTCGCTCCCATCCTCACTCCCGACGCCACTCGATTCGTCGGCGAGGTGACCTTCAGCGCGCTCGCGAGTGAGCCGGCGCGCACCAAACTCTTCGGCGATCCCACCACGCCGATCCCGCACACGTACCTGGGTCAAAATGCCGACCTCATCGTCGTCGCCCCCGCCACCGCGCATCTCATCGCGCGTTACGCGACAGGTCTCGCCGACGACCTCTTGAGCGCCACGTTGCTCGCGACGAAGGCGCCGGTGTTGCTCTGTGTGGCGATGCACTCCGAAATGTGGGCCCAGCCCTCGGTGCAGGAGAATCTCGCAACGTTGCGACGGCGCGGTGTCCTGGTGCTCGAACCCGACGTCGGCCCGCTCGCGGGCGGCGACGTGGGCGTCGGGCGCATGGCCGAACCGGTGGCAATCCTTTCGCTGATCGAGAAGATCATCCGGGGCTTTCGCGGAGCGCTCAGCGGACGACGCGTGCTGATTTCGGCCGGTGGGACCCGTGAAGCGATCGACCCGGTACGTGTGATCGCCAATCGTTCGTCCGGCCGACAGGGGTACGCCCTCGCTGAAGTGGCCCGCCGTCTCGGCGCGGTCGTGACTCTGGTGTCGACCGTCGATCGAGCACTGGCGCTCGACGTCGCCGGTTCCATTGAGGTCGTGCACGTCGAGAGCGCGGCCGAGATGCGTCATGCCATGCTCGAGAGGTTCGCCGACAACGACTGCGCGATCATGGCGGCGGCCGTGGCGGACTTCACGGTCACACCGGCGCAAGAGAAGATTAAGAAGGACGCCGGACCGCCCACGCTGACGTTCGAAGCCACGCCCGACATCGTGCTCGATCTCGTCGCGGCGCGAAACGCCGGTCAGATCGTCGTGGCCTTTGCCGCCGAAACGACCAACGTCCTCGAGAATGCTCAAGCGAAGCTGCTCCGCAAGGACGTCGATCTGTTGGTCGCCAATGACGTCGTCGCGCCCGGCGCAGGTTTCGAACACGAGACGAATGAAGTCATTCTCTTCGGGCGTGATGGCCTCAAGGAGTCGGTGTCGTTGCGTTCGAAAGAGGCCGTCGCGATGGCGATATTGGCTAGGGTGGCGTCATTGTTATCCAAGGAGACTCATGAGTGATCGCACCCTCTTCACCTCGGAGTCGGTGACCGAAGGGCATCCCGACAAAGTCGCCGATCAGGTCTCGGACGCGGTCCTCGACGCCATTCTCGCCCAGGATCCCCTGGCGCGCGTCGCGTGCGAAACGTTGTTGACGACCGGACTGTGCGTCGTCGCCGGCGAGATCAGTACCAGCGCGTACGTCGACATCAATCACTTGGCGCGCGAGACCATCATCGGTATCGGCTACGACGACGGCGCGATGGGATTCGACGGACGTAGTTGCGGCATCCTGGTGTCGCTCGACAAGCAGAGCCCCGACATCGCCGACGGCGTCGACGTCGCGTTCGAACATCGCTCCGGCGAGGGTGACGAGGACGTGTTGAACGCCCAAGGCGCCGGTGACCAGGGCATGATGTTCGGCTACGCCTGCAACGACAACGACGACTTCATGCCCCTGCCGATCTGGCTCGCGCACCGACTCTCGATGCGCCTCGCACAGGTGCGCCGCTCCGGACTCATTCCCTACCTGCGTCCCGACGGCAAGACCCAGGTGACCATCGTGTACGAAGACGGGAAACCGGTGGCCATCGACACGGTACTGATCTCGACCCAACACGAAGACGGCATCGACTCGATGACGACCATCAAGAACGACGTGCTCGAGCACGTGATTACACCGATGCTGCCCGCCGACCTCGACGCCAGTTCGATGCGCGTCTTCGTGAATCCGTCCGGGAAGTTCGTGCTGGGCGGACCCCACGCCGACACCGGCCTCACCGGCCGCAAGATCATCGTCGACACCTACGGAGGAATGGCCCGCCACGGCGGCGGCGCGTTCTCCGGTAAGGACCCCTCCAAGGTCGACCGCTCCGGCGCGTACGCCGCTCGCTGGGTGGCCAAGCACGTCGTGGCGGCCGGCGCCGCGGAACGCTGCGAGGTCCAGGTCGCCTACGCCATTGGCGTCGCGCGGCCGGTCTCGGTCTTGGTCGACACCTTCGGCACCGAGCGGGTCGATCGACGAACGATCGCCAAGGCCGTGGACGCACTCTTCGACCTTCGCCCCGCGGCGATCATCCGCGACCTCGAACTTCGTCGCCCGATCTACCAGCGCACCGCCGCCTATGGCCACTTCGGCCGTAGCGACCAGGGCTTCACCTGGGAGCAGACCTCACGGGTGGACGACCTGCGTCGAGAACTGTCGCTGTAGCGGTGGCCGCGCGCGCGGTTCGCATCATCACTGAGGTCGCAGCGGTCGATCGTCCCTTCGACTACCTCGTCACCGAGCGTACGGATCGCGCCGCGGTCGGCGACCGGGTCCGGGTCGACTTCAACGGGCGCTCGGTTCGTGGATGGGTCATCGGCGAGGTGGACGTGAGCGCCGATCTCAAGCCGCTGGCCAAATGGCTGGGCTACGGTCCGCCAGCATCGCTGCTCGCGCTGTTGTCCTGGGCCGCCGAACGCTGGTACAGCCCGCTCAGTCGTTTTCTCCTCTCCACTTCGCCCAAGCGTCTAATCACCGAACTTCCTGTCGCGCCGTCAGCCAACGCGCTCGCCGACGCGGTGCTGGCCAGCGTGTCAGAGGTCGAACCCGGCGTCTTGGAGGTCGGTCCGACGACGGACCTCCTGCCCCTCGTCCTCGCGGCATACGAAGCAACTCGAGAGAACGAGGGCTCGCTGTTGGTACTCGTGCCCACCGAATCGTGGGCCGGTCGACTGCGCGGACGACTGGAACAACGCGGCTGCGCTGTCGCGTCGGGGGACGATCAGTGGGACCGCATGCGTGCCGGCTGGCCCGTCGTGGTCGGTGCTCGCGGCACGTCGCTCGCGCCGGTACCGAAGGTCTGCGGTGCGGTGATCGTCGACGCCGACGACGAGGCCTACCGCAGCACCGGTGCGCCGACGTGGGACGCCGTGTCGATGCTGCGCGAGCGCTGTCGTCGCGACGCGGCCCCGTTGTGGTGTACGTCGAGCGTCCCCTCGCCGGGCCTCTTGAACGACGGCGCCTATCGCTCGTGGGGCGACGTCGCCGGGGCCTGGCCACGAATCACGGTGGTCGATCGACGCCAGAGCGATCCGCACGATGGTGTGCTGGCCCGTGAATCGCTCGACGCCGCCCACCGTGCGCTCAAGGGTGACGAGCCGGTGGCGGTCGTGGTGGTCCTACAGCGCCTCGGCGACGGACGACTCGTGGCGTGCGCCAAGTGTGGCGAACTCGCACGCTGTGCGGTGTGTTCGCAGGCCGAAGAAGAGGTTGGGGGCCAACTCGTCTGTCGCGAGCGACACGACCCGCGCGCCAACTTCTGTCGAAACTGCGGAGCGACCAACTTGAAGCGGCTGCGCGTCGGTGTGACGACGCTCGCGCGCGACGTTTCGGCACAGCTCGCTCAGCCGGTGAGCGAATTGACGGCATCGAGTGATCTCGATGCGAGGCACGAACGCGTCGTGGTGGGAACCGAAGCGGTGTGGCAACGCGTTCGACACTGCGGGGTCGTCATCTTCGTCGACTTCGACCAGTATCTGCTGGCGCCTCGATCGTCAGCGCGACGAAGCGCCGTCACCGCCGTGGGGAAAGCTGGACGACTGGTCGGTTCACGACGTGAGGGTCGCGGTGAGGTCGTCCTGCAGACCCGACGCAGTGAGGACCCGGTCGTGGACGCCCTCGTGAAAGGCAACTTCGACACAATCATCGACGATGACGTGACGACCGCTCGCGTGCTCGGGCTCGCACCATACGGCGCGGAGGCCGAGGTGTCCGGCGATGGCGCCGCCGCCTTCGTTGAGGGACTTAAGGACGCCATGGTCACAATCAGTACGTCGACGTCGGGATTTGTCGTGCGAGCAAACGACGTCACGACGCTGACCACCGCGCTGCGCGCGGCGCCGCGGCCGCCGGACAAAGTGCGCGTCGCCGTTCAGTAGGGTTCGTCGGGCCTTACATCGATGGCCCGTGGCGAGGCGCCAGCGATAACGTGGGGGAGTGACAACGCTCCCTATTCGGATCTACGGCGACCCCGTCTTGAACCAGGTCACGACCGAGATCGAGAACATCGACGGCCGAATCGCGGCGCTGGCCCAAACCATGATCGAGACGATGAACGAGGCCCCCGGTGTCGGTCTCGCGGCGAATCAAGTCGGGGTTCAAAAACGCCTCTTCGTCTACGACAAGGGTGAGGGCCCTCACGTGGTCGTGAATCCCACGATCCTCGAGACCGACGGCGAGTGGACCTACGAAGAGGGCTGCCTCTCGGTGCCCGGTCTCAGCTGGGAGATCACGCGGGCCAACGCCGTGCACCTCGTCGGCTTCGACCTCGACGGCAATGAGATCGACCTCCAGACCGACGAGTACGAGGGACGAATCTTCCAACACGAGATGGATCATCTCGACGGCGTCTTGCTCATCGAACGCCTCGACGCCGACCAACGACGCGAGGCCAAACAGATCCTTCGTCAACGCAATCTCGAACTCTCCGGTTCAGATCCCGACGGGTTGCATCTACTGCTGGGTGAGTAGTGCGTCTCGCCTTCCTCGGAACGCCCGAGGCAGCCGTCACGTCGCTTCGTGCACTCGTTGACGCCGGCCACGACGTCGCAATCGTTATCACTCGACCGGACCGTAAGCGCGGACGCGGGAGCCGTCTCACGGCGAGTCCCGTGAAGGCCTGCGCGTTGGAGCTGGGACTGAACGTCGGACACCGGTTGAGTGACCTCGACGATCTCGGCGTCGAACGTGGCGTCGTCGTGGCGTACGGCCGTCTGATTCCGGGCGAACTCTTGGAACAGGTTCCGATGCTGAACGTGCATTTCTCCCTACTTCCGCGGTGGCGAGGTGCAGCACCCGTCGAACGCGCGATACTGGCCGGCGACGCCGAGACGGGTGTCAGCATCATGACGCTCGACGTCGACCTGGATACCGGTCCGGTTCATCTCGAACGGCGCGTCGAGATCGGTGAGAAGACGCTCGCGACGCTGCTCGCGGAGCTGGCGACCCTGGGTGCCAAGGCGCTCACCGAGGTCCTCGACTCGAGCGAACTGCTGGCGAATCCGCACGCGCAAGAAGGCGTGGCCACCTACGCCGAGAAGTTGACCAAAGAGGACTTCCACCTGTCGGCCTCTTCGAGGGTCGAGCAAAACCTGCGCATCGTCCGATTGGGTCAGGCGTTCGCCGTCGTCGCCGGTCGGAGAATTCTCGTGGAAGACGCGTCGCCGTACCAGGGCGATGAAATCGCAGGTGGATCGATCGTGCTGCGCGACGGTCGCGTGGCGATGGGTGTCGCCGACGGTGCCATCGTGTTGGAACGGGTGCGTCCGGAAAGCGCTAAATCCATGGGCGCCGTGGCGTGGTGGACCGGTGCGCGCTTTGATCAAAACGTCGCTCTATGGACGTAGAGAAAGCCCGCCACGAATAGGCTGCCGTTGTGAGTTCTATCGACGCTGGCCCTTCCGGAGCGCTTCGCGTCGCGCCGTCCATTTTGGCCGCAGATTTCGGTTCACTGGCGAGCGCCGTCCGAGAAATCGACGCCGAAACGGACTGGCTGCACGTGGACGTGATGGACGGTCACTTCGTTCCCAACGTCTCGATCGGTCCGCCCGTCGTCAAGTCACTTCGCCGCTACAGCGACCGATTCTTCGACTGTCACCTGATGATGAGCGAACCGGGACGCTACCTCGAGGCCTTTCGCGAGGCCGGGGCCGACGGCTGCACGGTGCACGTCGAGGTGGGCTCGACGGCGTCCTTGATCGACGAGGCCCGCTCGATGGGTCTTCGTGTGGGATTGGCGGCAAATCCTGACACGCCGTTCACCATGGTCGCGCCGTTCCTCGGCGATATCGACCTCCTCTTGTTGATGACGGTCTTTCCCGGATTCGGCGGGCAGTCGTTCATTGGCGACGTGATGGGCAAGGTCAACGAGGCTCGTCGCGAAGTCGACGTGAATGCGTTAGCGCTCGACATCGAGGTGGACGGTGGCATCGACGTCGCGACCGCTCCCATCGCGGTCGAAGCAGGCGCCAACGTTCTCGTCGCGGGATCGGCCATATTCCATCGTCCGGATCCGCTCGAAGCGGCCCATGAACTCCGAGCGGTCGCCAGGATGGCTCGAACATGAAGTTCTCGACGACCGAGTTGATGACCATGGCGATCGGCGCCGGCGACAAGGCCCGATTCCTCTCGCCGCCGAACCCGTGGGTCGGTGCACTGATCGTGAGCGATCGCGGTGTCGTCTTGAGCGAGGGCCATACGCAGGTCCCGGGTGAGTCCCACGCCGAGATCGAGGCCCTTCGGCGTGCCGGTGATGGTGCGCGCGGCTCAACGATGGTCGTCACCTTGGAGCCGTGCTCACACGTGGGACGAACTGGTCCGTGTGTCGAGGCAATCGTCGAAGCGGGCGTGTCGCGAGTCATCGTGGGAACGATCGACCCGGACCCTAGGGTCTCGGGCGCCGGCGTCGAACTATTGAAGGCGTCGGGCGTCGACGTCGAGGTGGGAATCGAAGAGACCGCGGTCCGCGCTCAACTCGCGCCATATATATGGCACCGAGTGACGGGTCGCCCGTATGTGGTCCTGAAGGTCGCGAGCACGCTCGACGGCGTCGTGGCGATGGCCGACGGCTCGAGCCAGTGGATAACCAGCGAGGCGGCTCGCCGCGACGCGCATGTCCTTCGCGCCCAGAGCCAGGCCGTTCTGGTCGGCGCGGGGACGGCACGAAGTGACGACCCCGCACTGACGGCACGTCTGGGCGACCTCGTCGTCGAGCCCTTACGCATCGTCTTGGGTACGGCGCCGGTCGGCGCCAAGATGCGGCCTTGTCTCGAACTCAGTGGCGATCTCTCGCACGTGCTCGACGAGATCGGCAATCATGACGTACTGCAACTGCTCGTTGAAGGTGGCCCCACGACCGCGAGCGCGTTCCTCGAGGCCGGACTCGTGAATCACATTGTCTGGTACCAGTCGGCGTCATTCGCCGGCAGCGACGGAACGCTCGGGGCCCTGAAAGGGCTCTCGACCTCGACGATCGCGGCGTTGCGTCGCGGGCGAATTGTCGACGTCAACCGGGTCGGCGAAGATATTCGAATAGACGTGGAGGTCTAATGGCTCTGTCAACCATCGAAGAGGCGATCGATCAGTTGCGTCATGGCGGCATGGTCGTCGTGGTCGACGACGAGGACCGCGAGAACGAGGGCGACCTCATCATGCCGGCCCAAGACGTCACCCCCGAAAGCATGGCGTTCTTCCTCGAATACACCTCAGGCGTGTTCTGCGTGCCGCTCGAGGCGGCGCGCGCCGACGCCTTGGATCTGCCCCTGATGGTGGTGGCCAACACCGAGGCCCAACGAACGGCCTTCACGGTGACCGTCGACTATCGCCACGGCACGTCGACCGGCATCTCGGCGAGCGACCGTGCGGCGACCGTGCGGGCTCTGATCGATCCCGAGACGCGCCCGAGCGACCTCAATCGTCCGGGACACATTTTCCCCCTTCGCTACCGCGCCGGGGGTGTCTTGAAGCGCGCGGGTCACACCGAGGCCACGGTCGACCTCTGTCGACTCGCGGGCAAGCAGCCCTCCGGTGTGCTCTGTGAGATCGTCACGGCCGACAAGTCGGGAATGGCGCGTCTCCCCGAACTCGAGGCCTTCGCCGCGGCGCACGACCTGCCGATCATCTCGATCGCCGACCTGATCCGCTACCGTCGTCGACACGAGAAGCTCGTAAAGCGAATCGCCGAGGCCTCGCTTCCAACCGAACACGGACAGTTCCAGGCCTACGTCTTTGAGAACGTGCTCGACGGCGAACAGCACATGGCGCTGGTCTACGGTGACATCTCGAACGGGACCGACGTACTCGTGCGCGTGCACTCCGAGTGTCTCACCGGTGACGTCTTCGGTTCGATGCGCTGTGACTGCGGGCCGCAGTTGGAAACGGCGCTCGCCAAGGTCGCGGCCGAAGGGGCCGGTGTCGTCGTGTACCTTCGCGGTCACGAGGGACGCGGGATCGGACTGGGACACAAGATCCGTGCCTACGCCCTGCAAGAAGACGGGCGCGACACCGTCGACGCGAACCTGGAACTCGGTCTGCCCGTCGATTCACGTGAGTACGGCATCGGCGCTCAGATCCTCGTCGACCTCGGCGTTACGTCGATGCGGGTCATGACCAACAACCCCTCGAAGTACGGCGGCCTCGAAGGCTTCGGACTCAATATCGTGGAGCGCGTACCGCTCGAGAGCAGTCCGACGGCGTTCAACATCGACTATCTGCGCACCAAGCGCGAACGACTCGGCCACATGCTCGGAGGACTTGATGACGTCAAGTGACGAGACGCAGTTGGATCCTCGTCGGGTCCAGGATCTGCGCAAACGCGTCGGCGAACATCTCGAAGGCACGCTCGCCGGGCGGGGCGTTCGGATCGGAATCGTCTGTAGCCGATTCAACGGCGCGATCACGACGCGGCTTCTCGAGGGCGTTCTCGACGTCCTCGGTGATGCCGGCGTCGATCGCACCGATATCACCGTCGGTTGGGTGCCGGGCGCCTTTGAAATCCCGTTGATGGCACTGGCCTTCGCCGACGGCGATCGACCCGTCGATGCGGTCATCACGCTCGGGGCGGTGATTCGAGGAGCGACGACGCACTACGAGATCGTGTCGGGCGAGTGTGCTCGAGGCGTCCAAGACGTCCAACTGAGCACCCGCGTGCCGGTCGTCTTCGGCGTCTTGACCGTCAACACCCTCGAGCAGGCGCTCGAGCGCTCGGCCAAGGATGAGGACAACAAGGGTCGAGAGGCGGCCACGACCGCGCTCGAGATGGTGTCGGTCCTGCGACAGGGATCGCTGGGCACGTAGGGGCCATGGAGGGTCGAATCGAGTCGTTTGACGATGCCCGGGGTGACGGGACCGTACGGTCTGACGGAGGCGAGCGTTTCTACTTCCACTGCGTGGAAATCGCCGACGGATCACGCAGTATTGACGTCGGCGCACGCATTAGCGCGCGACGAGGCGTCGGACACCTGGGTCACGACGAGGCGTTCGCGATTGAGAAACGGCGGGACTAGAGCGTCGTCGTCGTGACCGCGGTCTTGTGCCCGGGCTTCATGGGCGCTTTGCCCAGCAGCGTCAGGGCGTTCGATCGCGCAATCGTCGCCTCGGTGATCGCGAACCGGTACGTTGCGCGGGCGCTGATGCGCTGAGTGGAGTTCGTGGCGACGCCGAGCGACGTCGAAAGGTTCAACTTGGCTTCGGCCACCGCCGAGAGAAAGGTCAGGTTGATGACCTTGAGTTTCGCGAGGTAGAGCTTGTCCGCCGCGCGCCACTCTTTCAACGTCGTGATCACCGGTGTCTTGGCGACGATCGTCGTGGTCGTGGTGGTCGCGGTGCCAGCGAGGGCGGCGATCGGCGTACCGAGAGCAAGTGTCGCGACAATCGCCACCGTGGCGATGGTGCGCTTAGCGATGCTCGTCATGGCTGACCTTTCAAGGGAACACATAAATCGTACCGAGCAATCCTTTGAAATTCCTGTGAATCGAATGAATATCGGGTGTGAAGATCGCTCGTGAAAGTCGTTGAAAAACAGTCAGCGCGCTGTTCCCGAAGGAACAGCGCGCTGATCGATGAACTACGTGTGACTACATCGTGGTGGTGGTCGCCGGCACGGTCGTCGTGGTCGTTGGCGTGGTGCCACCCGATGAGGCCGGGGGCGGTCCAAGCGCGACCAAGGCAGCGGCACGGACAACGGCGGCCTGAGCAACGGCGAGGTTCAGCGTGTCGCGAACCACGAGTCGCTCGGCGGCGGTCGTAGCACCGGGGAAGGCAGCGGCGAACGCCGCATCAGCCGTCGCCACCGAGTTGCGGTAGGTCTGGTTGATGGCCTGCAGTGCGACGATGTACGTCGAACGGGCGGTGCCGGCCGGAGGCGCCGGAGGGGCACCAAGGGTGGTGAGCGCCGTGGCACGAGCTTCCATCGCGTTTGCGATCGACAGCGTCAGTGCAGCACGGGCCGCGGCACGAGCCGCCTGACGGTTACCCGAGCCCTTGGAGGCCTTGATGGCCGCCCAGTACTCTTTGCGAGCGACGTCAACGCTGGCGTGAAAGGTGCGGTTAATCACCTTCAGCTGGGCGATATAGGCGTTCTCGGTCTTGCGCCACTTCTTCCACGGCGTGTCCGACGTCTTGTGGATCGTCGGGGCAATGGTGGTGGTTGTCGTTGGTGCGGTTGTCGTGGTATCTGCGGTCGCGATGGCAGGGGCACTGATACCCAGGCCTGCGATCATGGCCACCACCACAACGCTTCGTGTAGTGAACTTCTTCATGTGGACCCCTTTCAAAGGAACGAGACCAACTGTAAAATTCCAGATTTTGAAAACCCTGTGAAGTGCTTGTTTATTCACTGTGAAGTTGATTCAGTGAACAACTCCTCATCAAAGGCCAGAAATGGGCGGTACGCTCACAGAATGCGAGCAACGCTATGACGACGATTCTCATCGTGGACGACGAGCCCGGGGTGCGCGACCTCCTACGTGACGCGCTCGAAGTCGCGGGCTACCAGACCGAACTCGCCTCCAACGGCGCCGAGGCCCTGGATTTACTGCGCCGCCACAACTGTGACCTGTGCATCGTCGACATCAACATGCCCACCATGGACGGATTCGAATTCCTCGCCAAACTGCGCGAGCACGACACCAAGACGCCGGTCTTGATGCTTTCGGCGCGCGACTCACCGGTCGACGTCGCCAAGGGCCTTCGTTACGGCGCCGACGACTACGTGCGCAAGCCCTTCTCCCTTGAGGAGATCTTGCTGCGCATCACGGCGATCCTGCGCCGCTCGAACGTCGAATCGACCGACGACCTGGTGCTCAGCTCGGGGCCGATCGAGATGAACGTCGACACCCACGAGATCACGGTCGACGCCGAGCCGATCACGCTCTCGGCGACGGAGTTCCGGCTCCTCGAAGTCCTGCTCGAGCGCAAGGACCGACTCGTGACCCGAGAGCTGCTCTTGCGCGAGGTATGGAACATCGACTTTGACTCCGAGACGTCGGTGCTCGACACCTACATCTCGTACCTGCGACGAAAGATCCACCACGACGGCTTCGCCCCGATCACGACCGTGAGGGGAGTCGGGTTCAAGCTCGTTACGTGGACCCCTGGAAAGTGAAGATTGCCACACGACTGACGCTCCTCCTCGTTGTCCTCACGGTCTTGGTGGCGCTCTCTGTCGGTTGGTTCGCGGTCGACGCCAGCACCCGTTCGCTCTACTCGTCGTTGGACCAGCAGATCAACGCGGTGATCCTGAGCGGGGTCGGTCATCCCGACGCGGCACTGAGTGACGCGCTCAACGTCGTCCAGGAGAACTCCTACGACCTGACCCTCGACGTGGTGGATCCGTCGGGAGCGGTGGTCCAGGTCAACTCCCCGGCGTTCATCGCACTCAAGAAGAAGCCGACGCTCGCGAACGTGCACGCGACGCTCGCCAAGGTCAGCGTGCAGTCCAACCTTCCCGGTTTTCGCATTCGTTCGCTGTACGTCGGTGGAGGCGACTACCTGGTCGTCGCCGGCTCGACGAGTGCGATCTCGCAACAGGGTCGCCGATTGGCGCTTGACGTGGCCCTCATCGGGTTCGTCGTGGCCCTCGTCATGCTGGTGCTCGCGCGCCTCGTCATGCGCAAGGACCTGCGCACCATGGAACACCTGATCGGATTTGCCAGCGGGGTGGCGCGCGGCGACGAGATCGGCGACGTTCCTCCGAGTGCGGGCAGTCGCGACGTGCGCGAACTTCAGGCCGCGCTCGCCACCATGGTGGTGGCGCTGCGCGAACGAATCGCCATCGAGGCCCGAAGCGTCGAAGCGATGCAGCAGTTCGTCGGTGACGCGTCCCACGAACTGCGAACCCCCCTGACGGTCATCAAGGGTTACAACGAACTGTTGACGAACCCCTCGATCAATGACGAGCAACGAGCTCGCGCCGTCGAACGGGTACGTCGCGAGATCGACCGGATGGACCTCTTGGTGGCCGACCTACTGCTCTCGGCCGAGGTGCGCGAAGCGCCCACCCACCTCAACACACGGGTCGAACTGAGTGAACTGGTCGAGTCACGTATCGAAGAGTTCGGCCACGATCATCCGGAACGCGACCTGCGTCACGACGTGGCGAGCGGCCTGGCCGTGCGCGGGCGAGAGGACCTACTCGAGCGTTTGCTCGTCAACGCGCTCTCCAACATCGTTCGCCACACGCAAAGCGACGCCGCCCTTCGAGTCACGTTGCGACGTGAAGCCTCGCGCGCCGTGCTGATCGTGGAAGACGCCGGCGGGGGACTGCCCGAATACGGTGTGCGGCCCCAGCGATTTCGTCGATTCGATCAATCGCGTTCACGCGAGACCGGGGGCTCGGGGCTCGGCATGAGCATCATGTCCGATATCGCCGAAAGCCTCGGCGGTTCCATGACGACCTCCAAGAGCTCGCTGGGGGGCCTGGCGCTGACGTTCAGCTTCGCGCTGGAACCCTAAACCGAGCTCACTCGTCGCTGGTCGCAGGGGCTGCGGCGCGGACGTAGAGCTGTTGGACTTCGGCCAGGGCGTTTCGATAGAGGGCGACGTGTTCGCCGAGTCGGTCTCCGCCGGCCTGGAGCATGGCGGCGATGGTGTCGATCACCAGTTGCGCGCTCGACAGGTTCGGGGGTGTCGTCGAGAGTTGCAGTGCCGCTAGTTGCAACAAGACGAAGAAATGATTGCCGAGGACGGTCTCGACGGGAGTCGAGCGCAGGTACTCAATCTCTGCGGACTCGTCAATTGGTGGTTCGTTCGAATCGCTCACGGGAATAACGTAGTGCCGCGCACACGCGTGGCGAGGTCCGAGAGACCCTCGGACCAGGTCTGCTAACGTAATTGGGCAGTTCAGCAAGTGAGGTTGGCAAGACCAACGTCCACCGGGCCACCGATGTGCGCCAGGTTCCCAGGAGTTTTGCGCCCCGCTTGCCGTGGTGACGCCACGACGGCGTCACGAAGAGCAAGGAGAGAGTTATCGCAACAGTGCCTGGAGACCACCGCGTCAATGAACGAATTCGCGTGGAGACTGTACGCCTGATCGACAACGAGGGAAACCAACGTGGCGTGATGGCGACCCGTGATGCATTGGCGTTGGCCCGAAGCCTCGACTTGGACCTCGTAGAGATCGCGCCCACCGCGCAACCGCCCGTCTGTCGCATCATGGACTACGGCAAGTTCAAGTTCGACGAGGCCCAAAAGGCCAAGGAGTCGCGTCGAAAGACCCTCAACGTGGGAGTCAAGGAGATGAAGTACCGCCCGAAGATCGGTCCCGGTGACTTCGATACCAAGACTCGTCTCGTCGAGAAGTTCCTCAACGATGGTCACAAGGTGAAGGTCACCATCATGTTCCGCGGACGCGAGTCGGCTCACCCCGAACTCGGACGCAAGATCCTGGACCGAATCGTCGAGAAGCTGGACGACGTCGCCAAGGTCGAGTCGGCCGCGAAGCTCGATGGTCGCAACATGATCATGGTCCTCGGACCAGAAAAGAAGGCGAAGCCCAAGGTGGCCGAGAGCCCGAAAGTCGAAGAAGTACAACCAGTCGCGCCGAGTGTTTCGGCCGAAGTATCGGTAGAGGAGAGTTGAAATGCCAAAGATGAAGACGGACAGCGGGGCCAAGAAACGCATCAAGGTGACCGGCAGCGGCAAGCTACGCCGGGGCAAGGCCTTTCGAGGTCACCTCATGGAGAAGAAGTCGTCGGTGCGCGCCCGACGACTCGGTCGCGAGACCGACCTCTCGCCGGCGCTGGAAAAGAAGACCAAGCGCCTGATGGGCATTTAGAGATCGAGTCGAAAGAGGAACTGTTATGGCACGAGTAAAGAGGGCGGTCAACGCCAAGAAGCACCACAAGGCGATTTTGGAGGAGGCGAAGGGTTACTACGGTGACCGCAGTCGCACCTTCCGATCGGCCAACCAGGCCGTCCAGCACTCCGGCGTGTACGCGTTTCGCGACCGCCGCGCGCGCAAGGGCGACATGCGTCGACTCTGGATCCAGAGGATCAACGCCGGCACCCGAGCGCACGGCATGAGCTACAGCCGGTTCATCGCCGGTCTCAACGCCGCGGGCATCGAAGTCGACCGTCGTATCTTGGCCGATTTGGCCGTGAGTGACAACGCCGCCTTCGCCGCGATCGTCGCGCAGGCCGGCGCTGCGCTCTCGAAGTAGGCAGCCCTGATCGAGGCGCTGGGTTCGTCACATCAACGGGTTCGCCGGCTCCGGCGACTCGTCCAGAAACGTTCGCTGCGCTGGAGCGAGGGCGTCTGCGTCCTCGAAGGACCCGACCTCGTCGACGCGGCACTCGAGAGTGGCGCTGAGTTCGAGGCGGTCTACGTCGACGCCGGCGCGCTCGAACGGCCCGCGATCACGGCGCTCATCGAGAACGCTGTCGCGAAGGGCGTTCGGGTGTTCGCCCTCGCCGAGGGCGTCATCGAAAAGATCGCCGACGCCCAAACACCCCAGCCGGTCTTGGCCGCCGTGCGATTCGAACAACGCGACGTCGACTCGATTCCAAAAGCGGGTCTCATCCTGGTCCTGCACGACCTTCGCGATCCGGGCAACGTCGGCACGATCATTCGATCGGCCGACGCCGCCGGCGCCACCGCCGTCGTCATGACCGGACAGTCGGTCGACCCCTTCAATCCCAAGACGCTTCGCGCCAGCGCCGGTTCGATCTTCCACCTGCCGGTCGTCGTCGCCTCCATCGGTGCGAGCCTGGACTACTTCGCCGATACGCAGGTGCTCGCCACCGTGGTGCACGGTGGGCGAAGTCACCGTGAGGTCGACTACCTGCGCGCCAGCGTCGTCGTCATCGGCAACGAGGCCGACGGCCTCGACGCCGCGACGGTCGAGCGCTGCGCCGAATCGATCTCGATCCCCATGGACGGACGCAGTGAGTCACTGAACGCCGCGATCGCCGCGTCACTCATCGCTTTCGAGGCCCTGTGGCAACGCAGAGACGCCGCCGCGGTCCCGCCACCCCGTAGCCTTTAAGCGTCATGACCTCATCGCCGCTCGCCGATCTCGCCGATCAGACGGCCGAACTGCTCGCCACCATTGCGGGCTTGGCCACCATCGATCAGCTACGCGAGGCCGAGCCGTCGATCACCGGCAAACGATCGATCCTTTCGGCCCTGCAGAAGTCCTTCGGCGTGCTGGCACCTGAGGACCGAAAGGAGGCCGGGGCCCAATTACAGGAGACACGTCGCGTCGTCGAAGCGGCCTTGGAGGCGCGTCGACGCGAGCTGAGTCAACTGGCGCGCGCCCAGATACTGCTCGAGGACGGCTTGGACTTGGGCGACGTCGTCGTGGCCGACGTGCGCTGGCCGGCGTCGGTCGGGCACCCGAGTCTGATCGCCATCACCCAGCGCGAACTCGAAGACGTGTTCGTAGCGATGGGCTTCACCGTCTCCGAGGGACCCGAGGTCGAGAGTGACTGGTACAACTTCGAAGCGCTCAATATCCCACCGGCCCACCCCGCGCGCGGACTCTGGGACACGTTCTACGTCGATCTCGGCGAGCCGGAGACCGTGGTCCTGCGCACGCACACCTCGCCGACGCAGATCCATTTGATGGAGGCGGCGGTCGCCCACGACTCCCTACCGATCCACTCGGTGATGCCCGGGCGCTGTTACCGGCGCGACACGCCGGACGCCCGACACCTCGCGACCTTCCATCAGATCGAGGGACTGGTCGTCGATCGCGGCATCACCTTCGCGGACCTAGCGGGCGTCATCGAGACCTTCACGCGCGCGTACTTCGGACCCGACATCGAGTCACGACTTCGCCCCGGCTACTTCCCGTTCACCGAGCCTTCGGCCGAGTTCGAGGTGACGTGCACGATCTGTCGCGGGGAGGGTTGTCGCACCTGTTCGCACACCGGGTGGATCGAACTCGGTGGGTGCGGTGTCCTCGACCCCGCGGTGCTCGCCGCGGTCGGCATCGACGGCGGCGAGTGGAGTGGGTTCGCGTTCGGCTTCGGCATCGATCGTTGCGCCCAGATGCGCCACGAGATCGCCGACATGCGCGCACTCATCGAGAACGACGTCCGGTTCTTGGAGCAGTTCTCGTGAAGATCTCACTGTCGTGGCTGCGTGAGTTCGTCGAACTCACTGAGTCGACCGACGAACTCCGCGCGATTCTCGATGACCTCGGCCTGGTCGTCGAGGGCATTGACCACGTTGGGGAAGGACTCGAGGACGTGGTCGTGGCCCGGATCGATGAGATTCGGTCGATCGAAGGCGCGGACCGAGTCCGCCTCGTCGTCGTCGACGCGGGAAACGGCCCTTTAGAGATCGTCTGTGGGGCGACGAACATCGACCTGGGCGACCACGTGCCGCTAGCGCCGATCGGTGCCGTGCTGCCCGGTGGATTTGAGATAGCGCGACGAGAGATGCGTGGCGTCACGTCAAATGGCATGTTGTGCTCGGCGCGTGAACTGAGGTTGGGCGATGACCACGGGGGACTGTTGTTGCTCGATGACCTCATCGATCCCGTCGTCGGCGAGGGCCTGCTCGAAGCGCTTTCGATCACGCCTGACGTCGTCTTCGATATCACCGTTGAAGGGAATCGTCCCGACGCCTGGTCGGTCGAGGGCGTCGCGCGTGACCTGGCCACTCGACTGCGCCGTCCTTTGGCGTCGCCACCTGTTGCCCAAACGAACAGTGACACATCGAGCGCGACTTTCGCCTCGGCGGCCATCGACGCACCCGATCTGTGTGGACGCCTCACGGTGTCGGTCCTCCAAAACGTCGTGGTCCAGCCATCACCGGCCTGGGTCGCCGCGCGAGTACAGAGCGCGGGGATGCGAGCGATCTCGAACGTGGTCGACGCGTCGAATCTCGTCATGCTCGAACTCGGACAACCGACGCACGCCTACGACGCCGAGCACGTCGCCGGACGAACGCTTCGCGCTCGACGGGCCCGATCTGGTGAGACGCTCGTGACCCTTGACGGCGTGGAGCGCAAGCTCGCGACCGCCGGTCGAGGACTCGGGGATACCGGGGAGGACTGCGTCATCGTCGACGGCGACGACAACGTCCTCGGGCTCGCGGGCATCATGGGTGGTGCGGCGAGTGAAATCAGTGACGCGACGACTGACGTGTTGCTCGAGTCGGCCTACTTCGACCCCATGTGCATCGCGCGAAGTTCCAAGCGGCACGCGCTGCGCACCGAAGGCTCCAATCGATTCGAACGAGGCGTCGATCCGAAGGGGGCCCTACGCGCCGCAGCGCGTTTCGTGCAGATCCTCCGCGAGAGTTGTCCCGAGTTGGAGTGGCTCCGTGACCCACTCGACGTCGAGGGCACGTTGCCGACGCCGCCGACGGTCGCGTTCAACGAGCACGATATCGAACGCGTGCTCGGGATCGAGATCGCGAGTGACGACGTGACTCAGATTCTCGAGGGACTGCGCTTCGAGGTCACGGTGGCCGGTGACCTCTTCACCGTCGTGCCGTCAACCGCGCGTCCGGACGTGCGCAGCGGTGCCGCCGGCAGCGCCGACGTCATCGAGGAGATCGCCCGACTGTACGGATACCGGCGCCTGCCCCGACATACCCCGACCTGGCCCGAACCGGGGGGACTGAGCGAACGACAGAAGCTGCGTCGTCGAGTTCGTGACGTGGTCGTCGACCTGGGCGCCAGCGAATGCTGGACGCCGACGCTCGGTAGTGACGCCGACTTTGACCTCCTGCGAGCGGGTGTCGAGCGGGTGCGCATCACGAACCCGCTGGCGTCAGACGAGTCAGTGCTGCGACCGACCTTGATCACCGGCTTGGTGCGGGTGTGGGGCAAGAACCTCGAACGTGGCGTGGGCGACGTCGTGCTCGCCGAGATCGGCAACGTCTTTGCTCATCCCGACGCGACCGCGACGCCGCGAATGACCCGAGGCGGCGTGGGCGGCGCGGTGACGTTGGCGCTGCCCCAGGAGAACGAGCGACTGACCGTCGTCCTGGGTCGTCAATTCGATGACGCGATGACGGCCGTGGCGTTCTGGAACACGTTGGCCCGACGCTTGGGTCTCGCCGATGTAGTGGCTCGAAGTACTGAGATGCCCATCGTCGGTTTTCATCCGACACGTGTCGCGCAACTCGTCGACCGAACGTCGGGGGCGGTCCTCGGATTCGTCGGTGAGGTCGACGCCGTGCTCGTCGAAGACGTCATGGCGTCAGTGCCGGCACGTCGACTGGGTCTCCTCGATATCGACTTTGATGCGCTGTGCGACCCGACGCGCGCGACGCGACGCAACGAGTTCGCCAAGGTCCCGAGCCGCTTTCCGAGCGCGGTCATCGACCTCGCCTTCGTGACCCCGCACACCCTGCACGCCCAGGACCTCGCCTTCGAGTTGCGTGGGGCTGCACCGTCGGTCGAACTGGTCGAGCTCTTCGACGTCTATCGGGGAACGAATCTGCCCGACGGTACCCGAAGCCTCGCCTATCGCGTGCGCCTCAACTCAGACGAGAGCACCTTGAGCGAGAAGGACGTGGCGGCGGCTCGCGGACAACTGATTGCGCGTGCGGAGTCCCTCGGCGCGACGCTTCGCTAGTCCAATGGCCGCGTCGCCGACGCTAGGTTGCGATCGTGATTGAGTTCGTACCTCTGAGTGACCTCGGACGTCGCTACAGCGGACAGTTTCGCGTCCGTCTCGGTGACGCCGACGCCCGTGGCGTACTTCGTCTCGACGGCGTGGCCCGAGTCCTTCAGGACGTGGCGACCGATGACTGGGAGGAGACCGGACTCGAATCGACCGACACGTGGGTGGTTCGACGCACGACCATTCGCGTCGCCGACGGCGGTCGCTGGCCGCGCTACAAAGAGGTGATGACCGTGACGACGTGGTGTGGCGGTACGGGTGCCGCCTGGGCCGAGCGTCGCACGAATATCTCGACCCACGGCCAACTGTTGGTCGAGGCGGTCGCGCTGTGGGTGCCGGTCGACCCCTCGGGTCATCCCGTGCGCATCAAGCCGGCCTTCTTCGACGTCTACGGTGAGGCGATGCAGGGACGCAAGGTCTCCGGTCGGATCGCGGCTCCGATCGTCGACGACGACGCGCAACGGATCGCGTGGCCGCTTCGACGAGCGGACCTGGACATCGTCGGTCACGTCAACAACGCCGCAGTGTGGCAGGCCGTGACCGAAGTCGTTACGACGCCGGTCTCGTGGGTGAGCGTCGTCCATCACGGTGCGGTCGAAAGCGGGCACGACGTGCAGATCGCGCACGCACCCGGTTCACTCTGGCTGTTGGTCGACGGCGAGGTCCGCGTCTCCGCTGAGTACGCCGAGTAACTCAGACGTCGCCGCCACCTTCGGGCCACTCGTGGCGAAGATGCATCCGACGAGCACCAAGGGGAAGCCGAAGACGATTCCGGCGGTGAGCGTCTCGTGTAGTCCCACCACACCGAGCACGACCGCGATGGCCGTGTTGAAGTACGTGACGACGACGGAGCGAGACGAACCGACTTCCTTCACGAGTTCGAAGAACACCAGGAACGCCGTGGCGGTGCACACGACCGAGAGCACCGCCATGCAACTCCAGGTCTCGCCCGAGACGTGGGCAGGCCAGTGCACGACGGACCAGGGAATCCAACAGATCGCGACGAAGGCCGTAGCGCCCGCGACGACCACCACGCCCGGGACGTGCGACAACTTGGTCGCGAGGATCATCGGTCCGACGCAGTAGCCGAAGCAGACCACCATCATGAGTCCGATCCACGTAATCGATCCGCCTCGCAGGTCGAGTCCCACGAGCAGGGCCACGCCGACGGCGCCGATTCCGAGTCCGAAGTAACGGCGTTGGGAGATGTGTTCGCCGGTGTGTCGGAGCCGTTGGGCGATCACCGCGAAGAGTGGCACGCAACAGATCAACAGGCTGGTGAGTGAACTCGAGATGTGCCTCTCCGCGGTCGCCATGCAGTACCAAGGAATGCCGAACTCGATCACGGCGAAGATGATGATCCAGCGGAGATTCTTGACCAGGACAGGAATCTGACGCTTCGCGATGACGAGCGGCATCAACAGCACCGACGCCGGAGCGGTGCGCAAGAGCACCATGACGCCGGGGTCGAGTTGGCGCACGGCCACGCGAATCAGCAGGTACGGAATGCCCCAAATGACGGCCATCGCCAAAAAAAGGGTCCAACCGCGTCGCGACATGGCAAACATCCTAGTAAATCTCCGAAAAGACTTGCGTTTTTATGTCTCCATGTGCATAAAATGGCATTATGCGTGTTGGAGTCGTTGGCGCCACAGGGTACGCCGGGTCAGAGGTTCTGCGACTCTGCGCGGGCCACAGTGAACTCGAGGTCGTCGTGGCGACCGGCGAATCGAATTCGGGCAAGCGAATCGCGGATCATGTGCCGGCTCTCGCCGCCGCGTATCCGTCAATGGTCTTCGAAGAGACGAATCAGGTCCTCACCAGCGACGTTGACGTCGTCTTCTTGGCGTTGCCGCACGGGCACAGTCAGTCCCTGGTGCCGCAGCTCGTCGAGCGTCACGTGAGTGTGGTCGACCTCGGTGCCGACTTTCGATTGAAGGACAAAGAGACCTATCAGCAGTGGTACGGGGCGGCACACGTCGCAGCGGACTTACTGGCGACCTCGGTCTACGGTCTGGTCGAACGACATCGCAAAGAGCTCGTCGGCGCGACGTTGATCGCGGTACCGGGCTGTTATCCGACGGCGAGCATCCTGGCCCTCGGTCCGTTCCTCGACGCCGAACTCATCGAGCGTCACGGCATCGTCGTGAACGCACTCAGCGGCACCTCCGGCGCCGGTCGGGCGATGAGCGAGCGACTGCAGTTCTCACGTCTCGCCGGAAACGCCGAGGCGTACGGTCTGTTGACGCATCGCCACACGCCGGAGATCCAACAAGAACTCGACGCCGAGTTGCTCTTCACGCCACACCTGGTCGCCACGAGTCGAGGAATGTTGGTGACCGCGTTCGGACGTCTCACTGATTCGTCACTCACCACTGAGTCGGCGCTCACGCTGCTGCGAACGACCTACGCGGAGGACCCCTTCGTCGTCGTCACCGATGAACCACCCACGCTGAAGGACCCCGTGGGGAGCAATCTCTGCTTCGTGAGTGCACGCGTCGACGCGCGTACGGGGTGGCTCATCGTCATGAGTTCGATCGACAATCTCATCAAGGGCGCCGCCGGTCAGGCCATTCAGGCCTGGAACGTCGCGAACGCTCGAGAGGAGACGCTCGGACTGCCGCTGACGGGGGTGACGCCGTGAACTGCGTCGTCGTGAAAGTGGGCGGTCACGCTCTTGACTCACTCGAGCCCACCTCGAGCGTGTTGATCGACCTCGCACGAGACGTCGCTGAGTTGCGCGAACACAACGTGAACGTCGTCGTGGTGCACGGTGGCGGACCTCAGATTGCGGCGTTGCTCGAAAGCGTCGGTCTCGAGAGCAGGTTCCAAGACGGACTTCGCATCACGGACACCGAAACCATGCGCTACGTCGAGATGGCACTCAGCGACGTCAACATCAAGATCGTCGCCGCCTTGAACGAGGCCGGGCTCGCGAGCGTCGGACTCTGTGGCGCCGACGCCACGCTTTTGCGCTCAGAGTCAGTGGGAGAGCCGTTCGATCGCGTGGGACTGGCTCCCGTCGTGAACCGCGGTGTCATCGACGCACTGTGGTCGGCCGACATAACGCCCGTCGTCAATCCCGTGGCCCTGGACAAGGATGCCCAGCCACTGAACTGCAACGCCGACGCGGTTGCCGGGGCCCTCGCCGCCGAGTTGGGCGCCGACGTACTCGTGCTCTTGAGCGACATCGATCAGCTGCGCGGCGACGTCGCCGATCCCACGTCGGCGAGGTCATCGGTCACCGGTGCCGAGATCGAGTCCATGAAGGACTCCGGCGCCGTCCGAGACGGCATGAGTCCCAAAATGACGGCGGCCCTGGATGCGTTGCACGGCGGCGCCGAGATGATTCTCTTGGCCAACGGGACTCGACGTCACGCCCTGCGCGACGCGCTGGCGCGCTCAATTCCCACGACGGAGGTGGTGCGGTGACCCGCCATTTCTTGACCATCGAGCAACAGAGTCAAGCGGACATGGATTCGATCTACGAACTGTCCACGTCGCCCTTCGACGACGAGACCCTCAAGGGCCAGGGCGTCGCGCTGGTGTTTGAGCGTCCGAGTCTGCGAACGCGGGCCTCGAGCTCGGCCGCGGTGCACGAACTCGGCGGGTACGCCACGTTCTTCAGCGACGAGGAGATTGGTCTGGACAGCCGCGAGTGCGCCGAGGACGTCGGTCGAACGCTGGCCGAGATGTACGCAATCGCCGGACTGCGCGTGCGGAGCCACGCGGTCTTCGAGCGGATGCGCGCCGCGACGAACGATCGCATGTCACTGATCAACCTCTTGAGCGGGGCGGCGCACCCCACCCAGGCGGTCGCCGACGTGCTCACCATCGCCGACCAGTTCGCCAAGGGCGACGTGCACGGCCTGGCCGGGCTCGACGTGGCCTACGTCGGCGACGCCACCAACGTGACGCGGTCGCTCGCGGTCGCGCTGCTGCGTCTGGGTGTGAACGTTACGATCGGAGCGCCGACGGGCTACCAACTCGCGACCGGTGGACCCGAGGATCCCGCGGCCGTCAACGGACCGGGAACGCTTCGCCTCACCGCCTCGCCGACCGAAGCAGTGAAGGAGGCCGACGTCGTCTACACCGACGCCTGGGTCTCCATGGGCATGGAGGGCGAGACCGAACAGCGTCGTCGCGACCTCGCCGCCTTTCGTGTCGATGAGAACCTCCTCAAACTCGCCAAGACGCGCGCCGTGCTGATGCACTGTCTGCCCGCGCACCGCGGCGATGAGATCACCAACATGGTGCTCGACAGCGCCCAATCGCTCGTGTGGCGTCAAGTGTTTCACCGTCGTTCAGCGATGATCGGCGTTTTACGTTGGATCAAAGGGGAAAGTTCATGACAAAGACACAGCGCCAGCATCGTATTGGCGAGTTAATCGAGCGAGAGAGGATTTCGACGGCCGCCCAGTTGGTGACGCGTCTGCAGTCCGAAGGTATCTCCGCCACTCAGGCGACGGTCACCCGCGACCTCCAAGAACTCGGCACGATCAAGGTCCGCGATGAGAACGGCGTTCGGCGCATCGTCGCGGCGACGGCATCGACGTTCACCCACGCGCCACTGGATCACCTTCGCCGGATGATGGGCGAGTGGGTGGTCTCGGTCGAGAGTTCGGAGAACCTCGTGGTGGTTCGGACGCCTCCCGGCTGTGCGCACGTGGTGGCGAGCGCCCTGGACCGCAGCGCCCTCGACGGCGTCCTGGGCAGCGTCGCCGGTGACGATACGGTCCTGGTGATCGCCGACGAGAAGCGCGGCGGCATGTCACTCGCCACGGAGTTTCGCTCCCTCGCGGGACTCGACGACTCCGTCATTCCCATCAAGATGGACAAACAGTCGTGACCAAACGAGTCGTGCTCGCCTACAGCGGTGGACTCGACACGTCGGTTGCCGTTCGATGGATGATCGAGGAGTGGGGCGTCGAAGTGGTCTGCGTGCTGGTCGACGTTGGTCAAGACGTGGAGAGTGCCGAGAGCTTCGACGACATACGCGCGCGCGCATTGGTCGCCGGGGCCATTGACTGCGTGCTCGTTGACGCGCGAGACGAGATGGCCGAGGAGTTCTGCGCCAGGGCCATCGCCGCCAACGCGCGCTACGAGAACAAGTATCCGCTCGTGTCGGCGCTGTCGCGCCCGGTCATCGTGCGACACCTCGTCGCCCAAGCCCGTGTCTTCAAGGCCCACGCCGTGGCGCACGGCTGCACGGGAAAAGGCAACGATCAGGTTCGTTTCGAAGTCGGCACGCACGCGCTGGCGCCTGACCTCGAAGTGCTCGCGCCGGCGCGCAACTGGGGCATGACTCGGGCCGATTCCGTGGACTTCGCCGAGAAGTGGGAGATCCCGATCAAGGCGACGAAGGAGAAGATCTACTCGATCGACGAGAACCTCTGGGGCCGCGCCATTGAGTGCGGGGCGATCGAGGACCCGTGGGCCGCGCCCCCGGAAGAGCCGTACACCTTGACGCGCGTCACGAACCACGATCCGGTCGAGTTGACCGTCACGTTCAACGAGGGCGTGCCCGTCGCCCTCGACGGCGTCGAGATAAAACTCGCCGACTTGATTCAGGCGCTTAACGCGCGCGCCGGCGCGACCGGCTTCGGTCGCCTCGACATGGTCGAGAATCGACGCGTCGGCATCAAGAGTCGCGAGGTCTACGAGTGCCCGGCCGCGCTGGCGTTGATCGCCGCACACGCCGACCTCGAAGACCTCGTACTCGAGCGTGACGTCGCCCACGAGAAGGGCCGTCTGGAGACGCGCTGGTCCGAACTGGTCTACGACGGCATGTGGTTCTCGCCGCTCAAGGAGGCGCTCGACGCCTTCATCGCCGACACGCAACGACACGTGAGTGGCGACGTGCGACTGCGCTTCGAAGCGCCCGGGTTGATGCGGATCGTCGGACGGCGCAGTCCCAAGGCGCTCTACGACTACGGCCTCGCGACCTACGACGCCGCCGACACGTTCCGCCACGCGGATTCCGAGGGCTTCGTGCGGATCTATGGTCTCGGCGTGAAGACCTGGGCGCAGCGCCAGGGCGCGAAGAACGCGACACCGCCCAGCTCATGACCCTGTGGAGTGGACGGTTCTCCACAGGAATGGGTAGTGGTCTCTGGGATCTCTCAGAGAGCTACTCCTTCGATCACGTCCTCTATCCGTTTGACATCGCCGGGTCGAAGGCGCACGTCCAAGGTCTCGTGCGCGCCGGACTCATCAGTGAGGGCGAGGGTACGACGCTGCTCACCGCGCTCAGTGACGTCCTGTCGGAGTTCGCCGACGATCGGTTCGAGCGCTCGCCCAGTGACGAAGACATCCACATGGCCATCGAACGTCGCGTCATCGAACTCGCCGGTGACGTTGGCGCGAAGCTCCATACGGCGCGCAGCCGTAACGACCAGGTAGCGACGACGTTTCGACTCTTCACCTTGGACGCCCTGCAACGAATTGCCGCCGCGGTCCTTGATCTGGTCGACGTCCTCGTGATCCTGGGCGACGAACACCGTGACGCCTATTTGCCCGGCTACACCCACTTGCAGCGTGCCCAGCCGGTGCTCCTGCGCCATCACCTCAACGCGCACGCCTGGTCACTGTTGCGTGACATCGACCGACTGCTGGACGCCCGGGACCGCACAAGTGTCTCACCATTGGGCGCCGGCGCACTCGCGGGTACGTCACTGCCTATCGATCCGTCGTTCGTCGGCGGCTTGTTGGGCTTCGAATCGGTCTTCGCGAATTCACTCGACGCCGTGAGTGACCGTGACTTCGTCGCCGAGGCGCTCTTTGACATCGCGATGGTCGGTGTGCACCTGTCGCGAATGGGCGAAGAGCTGGTCCTTTGGACGACGGCGGAGTTCAATTTCGCGGTGTTGAGTGATGAGTACGCCACGGGTTCATCGATGTTGCCGCAGAAGAAGAACAGCGATGTCGGCGAACTGGCGCGCGCCAAGAGTGGCCGACTCGTGGGCAACCTCACTGGCCTCCTCGTGACGTTGAAGGGTCTACCGCTCTCCTACAACCGTGACCTGCAAGAGGACAAGGAGCCGCTCTTCGACTCCTACCGGCAGGTGATGATGGTTCTCGCCGCGTTGGGTGGCGCCTATCGAACGATGACGTTCAACTCGGACGTCGCCGCGACGGCCGCCGACGATCCCTTCATGGTCGCGATCGACATCGCCGAAGAGTTGGTCGGCGAAGGCGTTCCCTTTCGCCAGGCCCACGAACGCGTCGGTCAGCTCGTCGGCGATGCGGTGACGTCCGGTCGCACGTTCGGCGACGTCGTCGCACAGAGTCCCGACTTCGCACGATTCACACCCCTCTTTGATCCAGGTGTCGCACTGGCGCGTCGTCGTTCCCCGGGCGGATCGGGACCGATGAGTGCCGACGTGCAGCACGATCTCCTCATATCGGCGCTCTCTCAAGCGGCGGCGCGGCTCGGCGAGAGCGGCAAAGTCGTCGAAGAAGACGCCATCGGACCGTTCGAGTAGCCAACAGCGACACCGCCTGTCACAGTCCGTCGTCACACTGGAAGAGACGCCCAAGCGAGCGCCGATATCTAGTGTGGAGCTGAATGACTGAACGACTCATAACCCCGTCCAAGATCACGGCGTGGTTGGAGTGCTCGCACTTCCTTTCGTTAAGGAATCGAGCCGACGCGGGGACCTTGCTGGTCGAGCCGCGGCCCCTGGGTTCGCTGGCGGATCTGCTGATCGAAAAAGGTGCCCAGCACGAGCGCAACTGCCTTCAAGAGCTCGAGGACGAAGGTCGAAGCGTCTATCAGGTGCCGGGGCGAAACCCCGACGAGACGTTCTTACAGTGGGCCGCGCGCGTCGGCAATCCGATGGAGAAGGGCCACGATGTCATTTATCAGATGCCGTTGGTCCACGACGGCATCCGCGGTATCGCTGATTTCTTGGTGCGCGTGGACGATCCCCATGGGTACTGCTCGTACGAGCCGGTCGACGCGAAGCTGACGCGCGTCGAAGGTAAGCCCGGCCACGTCTTGCAGCTGTGCTTCTACGCCGATGCGTTGGAGGCACTGACGGGTCGCGTGCCTCGCGACATGCACCTGTGGCTCGGGTCGGGCGTGTGCGAATCGCTGCGCGTCGAGGAGTTCCGCCCGTACTGGCGACGTCTACGACGTCAACTCGCCACGCTGTTGAACGAGGACGAGATCGCCGACACGCGTCCAGAGCCGTGCACGCACTGCGACTACTGCGAGTTCAAACCGCTCTGTGATTCGCAGTGGCGCGAGGAGGACTCCCTCGTCTACGTCGCGAACATCCGCGCGTCCGATCGCCGAGTCCTAGAAGGCGAGGGTGTGCGCAGCGTCGTGGCACTATCGCGGCGCGCGGGGTCGGTCAGCGAGCTGCACGATGAGAATCTGGGACGTCTCGTTCAGCAGGCCTCACTCCAGGTCACGTCGCGCGAGCACCCCGATGAACCACCGGCCTATGAAATTGTCGCACCGAGTGACGACCCGGTCTTCGGTCACGGATTCGAGCTACTTCCCGCTCCCGACGACGGCGACGTCTTCTTCGATTTCGAAGGTCACCCGTTCTGGAGTGCGCAGCACGACCTCTTCTTCCTGAGTGGACTGCGTTACCGCGACGAGGTAGGGAAGTGGTCGTACGACCCCCGGTGGGCGCACGACCTGAGCGCCCAGGCCCGGATGGTGAAGGAGCTCGTCGAGTTCTTCGCCGAACGACGATCGAAGTTCCCCAATATGCACGTGTACCACTACAACCACACGGAGCGGTCCTCCTTGGAGCGCTTGACCCGAGGAACCGAGACGGAGAGCCTGTTCGGCGTGCTGGCCGAGACCGGTCTGTTCGTGGACCTCTACATCGTTGCGAAGAATGCATTCCAAGTGGGTACCGAGTCCTACGGCTTGAAGTCGCTCGAGCACCTCACCGGCTTCGTACGCCACGGCGGCATTGAACAAGGTGCCGGTGCGGTCGTGGTCTACGACCGCTACATGACGTCGAAGGATCCCGCGCTGCTCGACGAGATCGCGCGCTACAACGAAGATGACGTCGCTGCGACAATGGCGCTGCGTGATTGGATCCTAGAGCGGCGCCCCGATGGCCTGACGTGGCGCGACGCCTCGCTCGAACTGTACGAAGACCCATTGAACACCGACGAGTTGGTGGAGCGACTCAAGAACTTCGGCGAACACAGTCCGGAGCACTTACTGGGCGATCTCTTGAACTACTGGCGTCGTGAACGCCGCGCGAACACGGAGCCGAAGTTCGCTGAGGCGGCGTCAGATTTCTCGACGCTCTACGACGATCCCGACTTCATCACCAACCTCAGATTCGAAGGTTTCGAGAACGTCGTCAGCCGGGGCGCCCCGGCGATTGACGCGCTCTACACCTGGCCAGAGCAGCCGGTCAGCGAGGTCTTCGGTGAGAAACGCCGGGTTCTCTTCACCGGCGTAGGGATCGAACGCGGCTTCGGGTATTTGCCAGCGATTGACTTCGCGAAGCGCGAACTGCGGATGCGATGGTACGACCGTTACGACGAGTCCGGAGGATTCGCGTCGGTGATGACGTTCGACGACTACGTCAGTCCTGAGCCGAAGCCCGGCGTGCTGATGCACCTCGCAGAGCAGGTTCTCGGTGACGCGGCCGATTCGCCCAGTCGAGTATCGATGGCGTTGCTGGCCCGAGAACGGCCGCGATTCATCGACGGCGCCGGACCACCGAGGGGGCTCTTCAGTGATGATCTCGAGAGCACGTTGGAGTGGGTGGGACAGCTCGACGAAAGTTACGTCGCGGTGCAGGGCCCACCGGGATCGGGCAAGACCTACAGCGGTTCGCACATCATCCACGCACTCATCAAATCCGGAATGCGCGTTGGCATCGCCGCGATGAGTCACGCAGCCATCGATAATCTTTTCGCCGCGACCCATCAGGTCTTCGCCGACAAGGGAGAACTGAGCGAACTTCACGCGCTGCGAAAGGGTGACAAGCCCAAGAGCGGTCCTCTCCAAGGTGTCCGTTACACCCAGTCGGCCAAAGAGGCGGAGAGTGCGAAGTACAACTTGGTCGCGGGTACGACGTGGTTGTGGGCCCGACAACAACTTCACGCGTTCCCGGTCGACGTACTCGTGATCGACGAAGCCGGTCAACTGGCGCTCGCTGACGCCGTCGCCTCGGCCAATGCCGCGAAGAATTTGATCTTGCTCGGCGATCCCCTGCAGCTCAGTCAGGTCGCCCAGGCCGAACACCCCGACGGATCCGGCGCGAGCGTGCTCGAGCACGTTTTGGGAGCGCGCGCGACGCTGCCCGATAACCAAGGCATCTTCATCTCCATCACCCGACGGATGCACCCCGACGTGTGCCGGTTCATCTCCAATCAGATCTATGAGGGACGGCTCTCGAGTCACGAATCGTGCGCCCAACAGAACACGCAGTTCGGGACCGGCCTGCGCTGGCTCCCGGCACACCACGTTGGGCGCTCGACCGAGTCGCCGGAAGAGGCAGCGATCGTGATCGCCCAAGTCAGATCGATGATTGGTACCGAGTGGGTCAATCAGCGCGGTCAGCGTTCCCCACTTCGCGCCGAGGACTTCATGGTGGTGGCGCCCTACAACGATCAGGTCGACCTCTTGCGGGCAGCTCTTGACGCCACCGGAACGCTTCGCGGGGTCGAGGTTGGCACCGTAGACAAGTTCCAGGGCCGTGAAGCACCGGTGGTGTTCTTCACGATGACCACCTCCTCGGCCGAGCACATCTCGCGCGGACCGGAGTTCCTCTTCTCACGCAATCGACTCAACGTCGCGATTTCGCGCGCCAGATGTTTGGCGTACCTCGTGTGCACCGAGGAGTTGCTCAACTCGCGCGCACGCACGATCGACGAGATGCGCCTGATCGGGACCTTGAGCGCCTTCGTGGAGTACGCGAGCGCGTCGTGACTTCTCGACAATGTGTACGGAGTCGAAGGACTTCAAGCGATCAGATTGGCGTCACCAAAGTGGGGGATTCTGTTACA
This sequence comes from uncultured Acidimicrobiaceae bacterium, assembly GCA_963804325.1. GTDB lineage: Bacteria > Actinomycetota > Acidimicrobiia > Acidimicrobiales > RAAP-2 > RAAP-2. The sequence goes on along the minus strand of CAWDPT010000009.1, from coordinate 179,125 downwards.
CTGGTTATCCCATCGCAGAGACCGCGGTCAGTTGTGAATTTGCAACTTGGCAGACGGCGCTGATAAGGTGGGCATCCCCGTGGCCGGGTAATTTGGCCGCGGAATCAACGGAGAAATCCCGAGATGGTGTACGTCGCACCGCTGAGTTCGCTCACGTGTGTCGTCGCTCCTTGAAAACGGAAGAACGAGAGCCAAAAGCCAGTACGGGCGACGATGGACTGATCTAACAGGACGCGTCGTTCGTCAAAAGAAGTATTGCAGTAGGCAACGAGACCACCCCGTGGAAACTCGTTGTCGTCAGGTGAGTATTAGAGTCACTCATCTGGCTCTCTGATTCGAAGAGGACTTCGGTCCTTGGAAAAATCTTGATGGAGAGTTTGATTCTGGCTCAGAATGAACGCTGGCGGCGTGCTTAACACATGCAAGTCGAACGGAATACAAGGAGCTTGCTCCGAAATATTTAGTGGCGAACGGGTGAGTATCACGTGAGCAACCTGCCCCGAAGACTGGGATAACACCGGGAAACCGGTGCTAATACCGGATGTCTTTCAATGATCGCATGATCGATGAAAGAAATGTTTTTTCGCTTTGGGAGGGGCTCGCGGTCCATCAGCTTGTTGGCGGGGTAACGGCCCACCAAGGCTACGACGGATAGCTGGTCTGAGAGGACGATCAGCCACACTGGAACTGAGACACGGTCCAGACTCCTACGGGAGGCAGCAGTGGGGAATCTTGCGCAATGGACGAAAGTCTGACGCAGCAACGCCGCGTGAGGGACGAAGGCTTTCTGAGTTGTAAACCTCTTTCGACAGGAACGATTGTGACGGTACCTGTAGAAGAAGCACCGGCCAACTATGTGCCAGCAGCCGCGGTGATACATAGGGTGCGAGCGTTATTCGGATTTATTGGGCGTAAAGAGCTCGTAGGCGGTTCGACAAGTCGGGTGTTAAACCCCCAGGCTCAACCTGGGGCCGCCACCCGAAACTGTTGTGACTAGAGTTTGGTAGGGGATCACGGAATTCCTGGTGTAGCGGTGGAATGCGCAGATATCAGGAGGAACACCAGTAGCGAAGGCGGTGATCTGGGCCAATACTGACGCTGAGGAGCGAAAGCGTGGGGAGCGAACAGGATTAGATACCCTGGTAGTCCACGCCGTAAACGGTGGGCACTAGGTGTGGGGACTTTTCAACGGTTTCCGCGCCGCAGCTAACGCATTAAGTGCCCCGCCTGGGGAGTACGGTCGCAAGACTAAAACTCAAAGAAATTGACGGGGGCCCGCACAAGCAGCGGAGCATGTGGCTTAATTCGATGCAACGCGAAAAACCTTACCTAGATTTGACATGCTGGGAAAAGCCACAGAGATGTGGTGTCCTTCGGGGCTCAGCACAGGTGGTGCATGGCTGTCGTCAGCTCGTGTCGTGAGATGTTGGGTTAAGTCCCGCAACGAGCGCAACCCTTGTTCTATGTTGCCAGCACGTAATGGTGGGGACTCGTAGAAGACTGCCGGGGTCAACTCGGAGGAAGGTGGGGACGACGTCAAGTCATCATGCCCCTTACGTCTAGGGCTGCACACATGCTACAATGGGCGGTACAGAGGGCTGCTAAACCGCGAGGTGGAGCCAATCCCTAAAACCGCTCTCAGTTCAGATTGCAGGCTGCAACTCGCCTGCATGAAGTTGGAGTTGCTAGTAATCCCGGATCAGCACTGCCGGGGTGAATACGTTCCCGGGCCTTGTACACACCGCCCGTCAAACCACGAAAGTTGGCAACACCCGAAGCCGGTGGCCTAACCGCAAGGAAGGAGCCGTCGAAGGTGGGGTCAGTGATTGGGGTTAAGTCGTAACAAGGTAGCCGTACCGGAAGGTGCGGCTGGATCACCTCCTTTCTAAGGAGCACATCTGTCCACAAGGGACAGACAGCTACCGAGTTGAATGCTGGTTAGTTGGCTACGTGGTCATACCACTGGGGATACCAGTCCCAAGTACTTGTACTTCGCACTGGTCCCGTCAGGTGACTGCTACGCAGCTTGACTCTCGTCTTCCGTTTTGGAGGAGCGACGTTTGCTCCTTGAATGATGCCCTTACGGGCCTCTCATTCCACGATGATCCTGATTGAGCGGAGATTGCTCGATCGGTTGAGCGTCGTAGCGCTGATCTTTGAGAATTCTAGAACGAGCACGAGCATCTATATATCTAAAAATATCAATTTCTCCAAGCTACAAAGAGTCAACGGTGGATGCCTTGGCGTCTAAAGCCGAAGAAGGACGTGGGCGACTGCGATAAACCATGGGGAGCTGTCTACCGAGCATTGATCCATGGGTGTCCGAATAGGAAAACCTTGCACCCGTTATGGGGTGTAACTCCCGCCTGAATATATAGGGCGGGTAGAGGGAACCGGGTGAATTGAAACATCTCAGTAACCCGAGGAGAGGAAAACAAAAGTGACTCCCTGAGTAGCGGCGAGCGAAACGGGAAGAGCCTAAACCGAGCTGGTGTTAAAGCACTGGGCGTTGCCAGTTCGGGGTTGTGGGATTTACTAGAAGGAACCAGCAACCTTCACAGAGTTACAAAATTGATACGTAGCAGAATTACCTGGAAAGGTAAACCAAAGGGGGTAACAGTCCCGTACGCGAAACGTTGAGATCTCTGAGTGAACACCCGAGTAACGCCGGATCCGGGAAAGCCGGCGTGAATCTGTCAGGACCATCTGATAAGGCTAAGTACTCATAGACGACCGATAGTGAACAAGTACCGTGAGGGAAAGGTGAAAAGTACCCCGGGAGGGGAGTGAAATAGAACCTGAAACCGTTGATTTACAATCAGTTAGAGAGTCGTCATGCGTTACGGCACTATGGCCTCGATAGCGTGCCTTTTGAAGAATGAGCCAGCGAGTTGTGGTACGTGGCGAGGTTAACCCGGGAGGGGTAGCCGAAGCGAAAGCGAGTCTGAATAGGGCGTTCAGTCGCGTGCTGCAGACCCGAAGCCGAGTGAGCTTGCCATGGGCAGGTTGAAGCGGGGGTAAAACCCCGTGGAGGACCGAACCCACCTCAGTTGAAAATGGGGGGGATGACCTGTGGTAAGGGGTGAAAGGCCAATCAAACTCGGTGATAGCTGGTTCTCCCCGAAATGCATTTAGGTGCAGCGTCAGTCGTTCAGCATCGGAGGTAGAGCACTGGATGGGCTAGGGGGCCTACAAGCTTACTGACCCCAACCAAACTCCGAATGCCGATGCTCCAGAGACTGGCAGTGAGACCACGGGGGATGAGCTTCGTTGGTCGAGAGGGAAACAGCCCAGATCTACAGCTAAGGCCCCAAATTCTGGACTAAGTGGAAAACGATGTGAGAACGCTCAGACAGCCAGAAGGTTGGCTTAGAAGCAGCCATCCTTTAAAGAGTGCGTAATAGCTCACTGGTCGAGTGGTCTTGCGCGGACAATGTAACGGGGCTCAAGTCCAGAGCCGAAGCTTAGAATTGCGCATTTATTTGCGTAGTGGTAGGGGAGCGTCGAATTTGCTGTGAAGCGGAGGTGTAAACCTACGTGGAGCGTATTCGAGTGAGAATGCTGGTATGAGTAGCGAGAGAGGGGTGAGAAACCCCTCCGCCGTAAATCCAAGGGTTCCTGGGGAAGGCTAATCCCCCCAGGGTAAGTCGGGAGCTAAGGCGAGGCCGAGAGGCGTAGTCGATGCACAACAGGTTGATATTCCTGTACCGCCATGTACACGTCCAAACCAAAGTGGGAGTACTAAGGGGCTGACCTTCGGGTCGAACTGACAAATCCCGCGGCGGTTAGCGAAGGAGGGACGGAGGAGGATAGGTGAGCCCAGGCGTTGGTTGTCCTGGGGTAAGTGTGTAGGGCGAGGTGTAGGCAAATCCGCACCTCATGAAGCCTGAGACACGATGCCGAGCCAATAGGCGAAGTCACTGATTCCATGCTCCCAAGAAAATCTTCTAGCGAGTTGACATGGCGCCCGTACCCCAAACCGACACAGGTGGATGGGTAGAGAATACCAAGGCGATCGGGAGAACTCTAGTTAAGGAACTCGGCAAAATACATCCGTAACTTCGGGAGAAGGATGGCCCTATTAGCGTGTAGGACTTCGCGTCCGAAGCGCGAGAGGGTCGCAGAGAATTGTGGGGAGCGACTGTTTACCAAAAACACAGGAGCGTGCTAAGTCGTAAGACGCCGTATACGCTCTGACGCCTGCCCGGTGCTGGAAGGTTACGGGGATCGGTTAGCCGCAAGGCGAAGCTGAGAACCTAAGCCCCAGTAAACGGCGGCCGTAACTATAACGGTCCTAAGGTAGCGAAATTCCTTGTCGGGTAAGTTCCGACCTGCACGAATGGCGTAACGACTTCCCAACTGTCTCAACTAGAGACCCGGCGAAATTGAAGTACGAGTAAAGATGCTCGTTAGCTGCATCAGGACGGAAAGACCCCGTGCACCTTTACTACAACTTGATGTTGGGTTTTGGTTCAGTTTGTGTAGGATAGCTGGGAGACTTTGAAGCGTTGGCGCTAGTCAGCGTGGAGTCAATGTTGAAATACCAGCCTTTCTGCGCCGGAACCCTAACCTTGGTCCGTAATCCGGATCAGGAACAGCGTCAGGCGGGTAGTTTGACTGGGGCGGTCGCCTCCTAAAATGTAACGGAGGCGCCCAAAGGTTCCCTCAAGCTGGTTGGCAATCAGCTGTTGAGTGCAATGACACAAGGGAGCTTGACTGCGAGACTTACAGGTCGAGCAGGTACGAAAGTAGGGCATAGTGATCCGGCGGTTGCTTGTGGAAGCGCCGTCGCTCAACGGATAAAAGGTACGCCGGGGATAACAGGCTCATCTTCCCCAAGAGTCCATATCGACGGGAAGGTTTGGCACCTCGATGTCGGCTCGTCGCATCCTGGGGCTGAAGCCGGTCCCAAGGGTTGGGCTGTTCGCCCATTAAAGCGGTACGCGAGCTGGGTTCAGAACGTCGTGAGACAGTTCGGTCCCTATCCGATGCAGCCGTAAGTGAATTGAGAAAGGTTGTCCCTAGTACGAGAGGACCGGGACGAACGAAGCTCTCGTGTGACAGTTGTCCTGCCAAGGGCATGGCTGTTTTGCGACCTTCGGGTGGGATAAGCGCTGAAAGCATCTAAGTGCGAAGCCCGTTTCAAGATAAATTCACTCACTGGGTTAACCAGGTAAGGCCCGTGGCCAGACGACCACGTTGATAGGCCGGAAGTGTAAGTGCAGCAATGCATTCAGCTGACCGGTACTAATCGGCCGAGGGCTTGGAGTTTGATGTTCGTGCTCGTTCTAGGACGCTCAAGGAGCCGGCGACGCCGGTTCTGATCTCGAGAGAGATCGGGCGCACAGTTTCCGGTGGTTATGGCGGTGGAGATATACCTGTTCCCATTCCGAACACAGCAGTCAAGCCCACCAGCGCCGATGGTACTTGGGGGTCCCCCCCTGGGAGAGTAGGTCGCCGCCGGGATTTCTTGAAAGGCCCCCACTTCGGTGGGGGCCTTTCGCACTGTCGAAGTAGTACCGACGCCGGTTCACGGCTCCAGTATTCGGGCCCTTGCTCGTTCGAACTCTTCGTCGCTCAAGACACCGGCACGATGGAGTTCGGCCGTCGTGAGAAGTTCGTCGGCCCTGCGTCGACGTTCCCGGTCGCCGTCATCGACCCCGTGATCGTTGTCCTCGCGCGTTGCTCGCGCGAGGCGTTGTTGCACGACCGTCATGGCGGCGTTGATCGTTTCGGTCGATTCGCCTCGGAAGTCGAAGATGAGCGGACGACGTCTCGACTTGAGTGCGATGACCACCTTCTTTGACGTCGCCGGTGTCACGGCGAGCGTGTCCTTCGTCGTCACGACGATGGGGACGGCAAATCCTTCGACGAGAGCGATGGAGTTGACCCGCCGATAGGGGATGACGCCATGTTTGGACCCGATGCGACTGCGATATTCGACGCGGTCGTCGTAGAAGGCGACGGTCTTATCGATCGAGGCCAACTCGACCAGGGCGTCGCTCGTCATCCGTCCCTCGCGCACGAGTCGGCGAGAGGCCTCGCGTCGAGCGAGCAGTGAACGCTGGTGTTCGCGGTTCCGTTGACTAATGGTGGCTTTGAGACCCAACGCCTCTCCCTCAGCTGGTGATAACCACAACATACATTTGTAGGATGCTCAGTCGCTCACGGCTCCACGACGTTCGCCCGGTCGTCGACCCGCCACGTTGTCCCGGCTCGCCGGGGGAGTGCCCGTCGCGATGAGCGAGCGACCGCCGACCTCGGAGTTCTTCGTCGACGTCGACGCCGAGCGATCGGCGGTGGACGACACGCCGCGCGGAGTCCTCGGTCTCTGGACGCGGCTGGTTCGTCTTCGCAACGCCGTCGCCATCCTCCTGGTCGTCGCCTACGTCGTCTACTTCATCCACCTCAACCTCCAGTCGTACTACACCTACGGCGAACCACCCTTCGACCTCGCGATCTTCGACCAGGGCCTGTGGTTGACCACACACTTCCACGTCCCGTTCGTCACGATCATGGGACGCAACCTCTTCGGCGACCACACGTCGTTCGTACTGCTGCTCTTCGCTCCGTTCTATCGGCTCTTCCCCGAACCGCAGGGACTGCTCGTCCTGCAGACGTTGTTGCTCGCCGGCCCGGCCGTGCCGATCTATATCCTCGCGCGCAAGTACATCAAGAGCACCGTGATCGCCACGACGCTCGTCGCGATCTATCTGTTGAGTCCGCTGATCCAACAGGGGAACCTCGATCAGTTCCATCCGGAGGCCTTTCAGGTCTTGATCATCAGTCTCGCGATCTACGCCGCGATCGAGAGCAAGAACGGCCTCCTCATCGTGATGGTCATCCTCGCCTTGATGGTGAAAGAGGACGCGGCGGTGCTGGTCGTCCCGTTGGGTCTCTGGGTCGCCGCGCGAAGGGATCGCCGTCTCGGGTTCTTCGTCATCGCGGGCGCGATCGCCTGGGCGATGCTCGCCAACTGGCTGATCATTCCGACGATTCTCGGACACTCCAGTTTCTATGGCACTTACCTACCCTTCGGTGGGGTGTCGGGCATCATCAGCACACTCTTTCATCATCCCGGTCAACTGTTCTCGTATCTCGGCTCACAGGGTCGCCCGTTCTACCTGTGGCAACTCGGGGCCACCGTTGGCTTCGTCTTTTTGTTCTCGCCGGAGATCGCATCCATCGGACTGTTGCTCGTAGCCGAGAACGAAATCAGCAGCTTCGGGTACATGCATCAAATCCTCTACCAATACACGATGACGCTGGCCCCGATTCTGGTCGTGGGAGCACTCTTTGCGATCGCCCAACAAAGTGCGCTGTGGCGTCGGAACCTCCTCACCGTCGTGGCCCTGACCGGAGCGATCTGGACGTGCACGCTCTGGGGTTTCGCGCCGTTCTCCGACAATCAGGTGGTGACGTACACGGTCGCCCCGACTTCGATTCAAGGTCTGAACTATCTCGAGAAGGAGTTGCCACCGAACGCGGTGGTGTCGGCGTGGTACCCGCTGGTGTCGCACATCGATGACCGCGCCCAGATCTATGTGTGGCCGACACCCTTCTACGCGGAAAACTGGGGAGCCGGAACCGACACCGGGGCGAGACTGAGCGTCGCCAGCCAAGTGCAGTACCTGTTGCTTCCGATTCCCCTGGACTCGGGCACCGATCCGACGGTCCTCGCGAAGATCTCACATGACTTTCGACTCGTCGACAGCCGTGACGGATTCGGGCTCTACGAGCGGGTGAGCTCGAACTAGATCACTGCATCGACGTCGACGTCGACGTCGGCAGCGATCAGCTCAGCGAACTCGTGCGTCGTGTCGTCGATGAAGTATCTCATCGACGGTCTCTTCGGGCGACATCTCCGACGTATCGAGCCACAGGCCGATTCGCGGCGTCTCATCTTCGAACGAAGTGCAAAACGCTTCGACATCCCAGTCGCCGTAGCCGGACTTCTCACGCAGCTGTTCGCGTTCGGCCACGACGTCGGCGCGAGGATGAAGGATGACCACGTAGAGCGGCGAGATCTCGAGTCGTCCGACGACGTTGGGTAAGGCGCCACCCACGTAGATGTCCTGGAGCACGACGGTGAAGTCATCGCGCCAGTAGTCGTTGGCGACACTGGCGGCGATGCGTTGGCGCAGGTCCAGTTGGCGAAGGGCTTCGTCACCCAATTCGGGCGTGATCGGGTCGCGACCGCGCACGATCATCTTGCGAAAGGCGTCGCCGCGCACGTGGACGCCACGATCGAATCGTTGCGCGAGGAGTTCGGCCACCGTCGACTTGCCGGCGGCCATGACGCCGGTGATGACGAAGCCCACCGCCGGCTCGTAACGTTCGCCCTGGGCGCCAGAGACTACCGCTTTGGCCGTTCGCGATACGACGAATGACATCTACGGCCGAATCGATTGATCGAAACGATCGATCATGTGCTTGCGCATCGGCACACGGCCGACCGAGGCATCGGGTGACGGAAGCTGAGTTCGTAGCGCGCCGAATACGTTCATGTCCGCGCATCTGAAAGAAGTTCGTCTGGAGCACGTTCAGCGTCTCGGCTTGATCGCGAAGGTTTCGAATTGCAATGGATTGAAGATTCTCGATGGCCTGCGATCTGCGCGGGGAGTCGTCGAGAACCACGTCGTGCTTGTTTGCTCTGTATCAGGTTACCTGATACGCTCCAGGTCCAATCGGTGGCGATCTCTCCACGGCGAACAGGCGGAGCGGAGTAAGTCTTTGGCTTAACTCTTTCCTCTCGCTCCGCGTTGAATTTCACCACCCAAACATAGGGGAGTTCATATGGCGACGAAGCAAAACGCAACATCGAACGGTCGGTCACTTGGAACGTGGAGTACGGTGCTCGCCGAAGTTGACGAAGACGGCATCGGGTGGGTGACATTGAATCGGCCCGAGAAGCGAAACGCCATGAATCCGAAGTTGAATGAGGAGATGCTCGACGTCCTCGATGTCGTCGAGAGCGACGATAGTGTCAGGGTCCTTGTTCTCACCGGGGCCGGTGAGTCATTCTGCGCGGGCATGGACTTGAAGGAGTATTTCCGTGAAATTGACGCTGGAGGGCCGATCGCGCGCATTCGTTCTCGTCGGCACTCCAACGAGTGGCAGTACCGCCGTCTCATGTTCTTCGCAAAACCCACGATCGCCATGGTTAATGGTTGGTGTTTCGGTGGCGCGTTTACGCCGTTAGTGGCCTGTGATCTCGCAATCGCTTCCGAGGACGCGGTCTTTGGACTATCCGAAGTGAACTGGGGTATCCCGCCTGGATCCGTGGTCTCGCGATCGCTGGCGGAGATGATCCCCGCCCGAGACGCGATCTACTACATCATGACGGGTAAGACCTTCACGGGAGCTCAAGCGGCCGAGATGCGCCTCGTGAACGAGGCCGTTCCAAGTGAGAAACTTCGAGAGTGCACGATTGACCTCGCCAAGAGTGTCGCGTCGATGAACCGAACTGTTCTTGAAGCCGCCAAGACCGGTTTCAAGCGAGCCCGTTCGATGGAGTGGGAAACGTCCGAGGAGTATCTCTATGCCAAGCTTGACCAGTCGATCGCGAACGACCCTGAGCACGGACGCGAACAGGGTATGAGCCAGTTCCTCGACACCAAGTCATTTCGGCCCGGACTCGGAGCCTACAAGCGTGACTGACGCATCACCCGAACGCACGGTCTCTCGGGCAGCGGTTCAACGCCTGCTGCACCCACGCTCCATCGCGATCGTGGGAGCGTCGAACGTAGCCGAATCGATTGGAGGAGCGCCTCTCGCCCTCCTTGAGCGCTTCGGCTACGCGGGCGAGGTGTACTGCGTGAGCCGCACGCGTTCGGAGATCAACGGCCGGCCCTGTATCGATTCGATAGAGAACCTACCCTACGGCGTCGATGCCCTCGTGCTGGCCATTCCCAAGTCCGGGGTCCTCGAGGCCGTCGAAGCGGCCGGGCGCCGGGGAGTGGGTGGGGCGGTGGTCTTCTCATCTGGTTACGCCGAGGCCGATGTCGACGGCGCCGCCCAACAGGCGGAGCTTGCGGCGCTTGCCGAACGACACGATTTGGCCCTTGCAGGACCGAACTGTCTCGGTCTCATCAATTTCGAGGAGTCGGCCCCGTTGACCTTTGGTGACGCTTCACCGAACCGTCGAGCGAGCGAGTCAGGTCTCGCCATCATTGCCCAGAGCGGGGCGATGTCCCTGGCCTTGACCTACGCGGCGATGGCGCAAGACATTGACGTGCGCTACACCATCTCCACTGGCAACGAAGCGGTCCTGGGCATCGAGGACTATCTGGGTGAGGTTCTCGAGGAGGACGGCATTCGCGCGGTGGCACTCCTCATCGAGCAGATTCGACGACCAACTGCGTTCCTCGAGTTAGCGCGTGTGGCGCGTCGACGCGAGATCGCCCTCTGTGTTCTGCACACCGGTCGCGGTGAGCGCGCGAAGGCGGCGTCGCTTTCTCATACGGGAGCGATTGCTGGCGATCAGGACGTCATGCGTGCGGTTCTTGGCCGAGAGGGCGTCCTCTTCATCGACTCACTCGACGAACTCATCGACACCGCGAGCGTCCTCGTGAAGTGTCCGACACCACGAGCGTACGGTGTCGCTTTCATGACGGATTCGGGCGCGGCGAAGACCTACGCCATCGACGTGAGTGACGACATCGGTCTTTGGTTGCCGGAGCTTTCAGCGTCGAGTTTACGTAGATTGACGGAGGAGATCCCCCCGTTCGCCATCGCGAGCAATCCGGTGGACATCACGGCGATGGGTCTCAACGATCCCTCTCTTTACGGACGCGTCGCTTCGACGCTCCTCGGGGACGACGACGTCGGTTGCCTGGTGGTCTCGGCGATGCCGGGATCAAGGACACAAGGCACCCAGCAAGTCGACGCACTCCTGCCCGTCCTTGCCGATGCGGACAAGCCGGTCATCTACACGATCATGGGAGGTGATTCACCTCTGCCGACGGAGAACATCTTGAAGGTATTTGATGCCGGCCTACCCCTGTTTCGATCGCCCGACCGGGCACTTCGCGCAGCGCGAAACGTGATGAAACGTTCGCGCGTGGTGCGCGACGCGGAGATGCGCCATGCGCCGAAAGACATCGCACCACTGGGTCTTGATGGCAGTTCACGGTGCAACGAATACGGTGCAAAGAGATTGCTGTCTGAAGCGGGACTGCGCGTTCCCCGAAGTGAATTGACCACCGACGCGCCCACCGCTGCGGCGGCGGCCGCCAGAATTGGCTATCCCGTAATGCTGAAGATCGTCTCTGCGCAGATTCTTCACAAGAGCGAATCCGGTGGTGTCCTCGCCGTCACCAATGAAGCGGACATTGGTCGAGCGTTCGAGGACATGCTCGCTCGGATCCATGCCGGACATCCCAACGTCGTCGTCGACGGCGTTCTCGTCGAAGAGGTCATCGAGGGCGGCGTTGAGGTCATCGTTGGGGCGCGCAGAGACGTTGACTGGGGAGAGACCGTTCTTATTGGCATGGGTGGCATCTGGGCTGAATACGTTGAAGACGCCGTAGTGACTGCGGCGGACGCCGACAGAAGTGAGATTCGTGCAGCTATCGAGTCGCTTCGGGGTGCTGTCACCTTGCGCGGTGCTCGAGGCCGATCGCGTTCGGACATTGATGCTCTCGTCGGAGCGGTGGAATTGATCGGCGGTCTACTTCGATCGACACCGCAGTGCGCCGAGATTGAGGTCAATCCTCTCGCGGTGCTCCCCGAAGGTAAAGGGGTGGTCGTCCTCGACGCTCTCATCGTCACCTGAGCGCGGTCGGTGCCGTCGACGACATGTCGACGCCGCGCTTCTGCCAGGGACACCGAAGCTCTTGTAGATCCGGGTGCTCTCGCGTTGGCCGTGATCAGTGAGTGATCCGCGCTTATACCGGAGGCGAGAGATTCTTAAGACAGCGACTCAAGAGACGTTGCAACTCCACGGATTCGGAGACGTGAAAGTCCTGGAACATCTGCCTCTCGAGTTCATCGACCGCACGATTACAAGACCGGAGTAGTGCCTCGCCCTTCGCCGTCAGGTTGATCCGCAAGATTCGCCGGTTGCTTACGTCGGTGGCTCGACCTATGTAGCCTTTCGTTTCAAGCTCGCGGACCGTTTGATGCGCCGACTGGGGCTTTATGAAGGACCGAAGTGCGAGTTGCGCCGACGACATTCCGGGTTTGACGAACAAAACGCTCAGTGCCGTGTACTGCGTCGTCGTGACGCCGTTTTCGCGGCAGATCGCGTCGAGTCGGGCACGAACAGCGAGCTCCAGCTGCTTCAGCACGTAGATGGGTCTGGGTGGGGAGGGGCTCGTCACGCGCGTGATCGCTTCATGTTTAGGGAGCCGAGAGTGCGCACTCATCGTCAGTCTACCTGCGAGTGCGCGATCGGGCGGGTGTCTTACGACGCAACACTGACCGTCAAGGAGATGAATCGGACGGTCCCGCTCGTTACAGTGGTTGGTAGTAACCCATTAGATAGTTCACGGTGAGGGGAACGCATGGTGATCGATCAAGAGAAGCCAGCCGATCAAGTTCGGCGCCAGCGCGATCCGGAGAGGACGAGGCTGGAGATTCTCGAGGTCGCCACGCAGGAGTTTGCCGATCGTGGCTTCGCCGGCGCCCGAGTGGATGAGATCGCGGCACGGACACGGACCACCAAACGAATGATCTACTACTACTTCGGGTCGAAAGAGGTCTTGTATATCGCCGCCCTGGAAAAGGCGTACGAGGCCATTCGCATCACTGAGCAGAGCGTCGACATCGACAACCTCGATCCGGTCGCCGCCGTACGAAAACTCGCAGAGTTGACCTTTGATCGTCACGAAGCCAACCCCAACTTTAGTCGACTCGTCAGCCACGAGAATACCCAGCGCGCTCACTTCATCAACGCGGACGGTGGGTTCCCCGGCCTCGACCGACCGGTCATCAAGATGTTGCAGAAGTCGCTCGAGCAAGGTCGCCTGGAGGGTGTCTTTCGCCGCGATATCGACGTCTTCGACGTGCACATGCTGATCAGTTCGTTCTGTTTTTTCAGGATCAACAACCAGTACACCTTCGCGGCGAACTTCAATCGCAATCTCGTCGAGGCGAGCCGACGAGAGATGTACCGACAGATGATCGGCGACGTCGTCATCCAGTATCTGCTGAGTGCGCCGGAGTAGGTCCCAGACCGCGACGAGCGCCGCTAGGCCTCGAGTTGGCGCTGCAGTGAGCCAAGCGTCTTGTAGCAACCCAAGACATCGTCGATCGAGGAGTTCGGATCGTCGCCATCACGTATGGCACGCACAAACTCACGATCCTGAAGTTCGATGCCGTCCATGGAGACGGCGACGTTGCTCATGTCAACGATGTCGCCCGCGCCCGTGGTCAGATCGTCGTAGCGAGCGATATAGGTGCCGTTGTCGCAAATGTATCGGAAAAAGGTCCCGAGCGGTCCTTCGTTATTGAAACTCAGCGAAAGGGTGCAGATTTGGCCGCTGGGGCTGCGAAGTTGAATCGACATATCCATGGGGATGCCGAGTTCCGTGCTGACCGGCCCGGCAAGGACGTTCGCCGCGGTGATCGGTTCACCACACTGATACGCGAAGAGATCAACGGTGTGCGCCGCGTGGTGCCACAAGAGATTGTCGGTCCAACTTCGCGCCTGGCCGAGTGCGTTCGTATTCGTGCGACGAAAGAAGTACGTCTGAACGTCCATCTGTTGAACGGTCAGTTCGCCGGCGGCGGTCCGATGGTGGATCCACTGGTGGGAAGGGTTGAATCGTCGGGTGTGACCGACCATGCACACCAGACGCGCCTCGCGGGCGACACGAGTGACGGCCAGCGCATCGTCCCAGCTGTCGGCGAGGGGAATCTCCACCAGGACGTGCTTGCCGGCTCTCAGAGTCGCGATGGTCTGTTCGGCGTGCAGTTGCGTCGGCGTGCACAGTATGACGGCGTCCACCGCTGGATTCTCAAGTACGTCGTGCAGGTCGGTGGTCGCCTGTGACGCTCCGTAGGTGTTGGCGACATCGCGAGCCTGTTCGATTGTGCGGCTGACGATGGCGACGACCTCGACGTCGTCGATGCGCGCCAGCGCGTCCAAGTGCTTGATGCCAAAGGCGCCAGCACCGGCAAGTGCGATTCGCATTCCTTCGACCTCCTAGTGAGCTTTCAGAACGAGATGACCGACCGCCGTGTTCGAAGCGGGTACGTGATAGAAGCGGTGCAGGACCTCGACGGCGTCACCTAAGGCGCCGCGCATGATGAGCCACATCACCAATTCGATGCCTTCGGAGCCGGCTTCACGGACATATTCCAGATGAGGAATCTTCCGTAGGTCGCTCGAGTTGTCGGCCATGTTGTCGAGAAAGGCGTTGTCGAAGGGTTGGTTGATGAGGCCGGCGCGTGGTCCTTGCAGTTGGTGACTCATGCCGCCCGTACCCCACACCTGCACATTCAAGTCCTCGTCAAAGCTCTCGACGGCCCGTCGAATCGCTTGGCCGAGTTTGAAGCATCGTTCACCGGTGGGTGGTGGATACTGAATGACGTTCACCATGATGGGAACCACCTTGACCGGCCACGACCGTGGTTGACCGAAGAGCAGCGACAAGGGGACCGAGAGCCCGTGGTCAACCTTCATCTGATTGATGACGGTCATGTCGAATTCGTCGAGAATGAGCGACTCGGCCATGTGGCACGACAGGTCGACGTGGCCGAGCACCGACGGCACCGGTCGTGGACCGTAGCCTTCGTCGGCGATCGCGTACTCGTCCGCGCAGCCGATCGCAAACGTGGGAATCACTTCGAGCGAGAACGCGGACGCGTGGTCGTTGTAGACCAGGACGATCACATCGGGCTTCTCCTCGGCAATCCACTTTCTCGACCACTCGTAGCCCGCGAAGAGCGGCGCCCAATACTCGGTTTCGCTCTTGCCTTGGTCGAGCGCCGCACCGATGGCCGGCACGTGACTCGTCGTAACTCCGGCAGTGATACGGGCCATGTTCAGCGACCTTCTCGTATGGAGCGCTGACCCTCGGGTGAGCGACCTCCGAGGAGCATCATTTGCGCGTACTCCTCTTCGGACATGTCCGTCATCGAGGCGGCCGCACTTTGGAAACTGATGCCGTCGGTCGCGAAGATCTTCGCGAGGAAATAGATGTTTCCTCCGCGTGCAATCAGGGCGTTGTAGTCGCGATCGAGGACCGACTGTTTCTGTCCCGGTGTGAGTGACCACTCATCGAGGTAGGCGCCCTCGTCGGCTTTGAATCGTTGACGATTCTCCGGCGACATCAGGCTCATGCAGAACTGATTGAGCTGAAATCCTTGGTGCGAGCGCTGGGCGGTGAAGACGGTCGTGCCCGGGATGTCGTCAAACTCTTCATCGTCAACCATGACGTGCGTCCTTCCAGTAGAGACGAGTGGGATTGTCTATGAGCAACTGGTACTGCTGTTCCTTCGTTTGCGCGATGCGTGGCACGAAATCGACGAGGTTCCCGTCGTCGGGCATGTACTCCTTCAGGTTCGGATGCGGCCAGTCAGTGCCCCACAACACTCGGTCCGGGAATCGTTCGATGACCCTTCGCGCGAAAGGGACGACGTCGTCGTAGTTCGGAGGTCCGGACCGTGACAGCCGCTCCGGACAGGTCACTTTGGCCCAGAAATTCTCGTGTTCATCCATGAGGCGAAGAAAGCTGCGAAATTCGTCGCCGTTTACTGACCGCGTGACATCGGGACGACCCATATGGTCGACGACGACCTGCGTCTCGAACGAGGTGAAGAGATCACTTCGTTCGCCGAGGTCGGCCGCCTCAAAGTAGACGACGACATGCCAGCCCAGCGGCGCGATCTTCTCCACGATGCGCCGGTAGTACTCATCGGGTTCGGGCTCAACCAGTCGCCGCACGTAGTTGAAACGCACGCCTCGAACACCTCGTTCGTGCATTTCCAGGAGTTCGCCCGTGCTCGTGGACGGTGCAATCGTCGCGACGCCTCGACAGCGGCCCTTCGCCGCGTCGAGGGCGTCGAGCATGGCCGAGTTGTCGGTACCGTGACACGTCGCCTGAACGACGATGTTTCGATCAAATCCGAGGAAGTCACGAAGTTTGAAGAGTTCGTCTTTGCCCGCGTCGCACGGCGTGTACTTGCGTTGGGGAGCGTACGGGAACTCACCGCCGGGACCAAAGACGTGACAGTGGGCGTCGACGGACCCGGCGGGAAGTTGAAAGGTCGGTTTGGTCGGGCTCGAATCAAAGGGCAACCAATCGGCATCCATCGTAAAGGTGGTGGTCACTTCGAGTCTCGATCATTCAGTATGGCGTCCAGGCGGGGGAAGACGCGTCGCGCATTCCCCGAATAGACCTGCTCACTTTGGGCACTCGACAGATCGAGAGCATCCACGTAGCGTTTGGTGTCGTCGAAGTAGTGATTGGTCTCGGCGTCGATTCCACGCACGGCCCCCATCATCTCTGATCCAAAGAGGATGTTGTCGAGGTCGATAACCTCGAAGAGAAGATCGATGCCGGGCTGGTGGTAGACGCACGTGTCGAAATAGACGTTCTTCATTACGTGCTCTGATAGCGGTGGTTTGTTCAACATGTCGGCAAGTCCTCGGAACCTTCCCCAGTGATAGGGCACCGCGCCACCGCCGTGGGGAACGATCAGTCGAAGATCTGGAAAATCGGAGAAGAGGTCGCCTTGGAGCAATTGCATGAACGCCGTCGTGTCGGCGTTCAGGTAGTACGCGCCTGTTGCATGGAAGTTTGGGTTGCAACTCGCTGAGACGTGAATCATCGCCGGCACGTCAAGTTCGACCATCTTTTCGTACATGGGATACCACGTGACGTCGGTGAGGGGCGGCCCCTGCCACCACCCGCCGCTCGGGTCGGGGTTCAAGTTGAGTCCGACGAACCCGAGTTCGACGACGCAGCGTTCGAGTTCCGCTACTGCGTCCTCAATACGAACACCGGGGGATTGGGGGAGTTGACATACGCCTACAAAGTGATCGGGAAAGAGAGTGACGACTCTCGCGATCAAGTTATTGCACGCACGCGCCCAGGCATCGCTGACGCGCTGGTCTCCGATGTGCTGTTCCATCGCCGAAGCACGCGGAGAGAAAATCGTCATGTCCGCGCCGCGTTCGCGCAGAAGGCGCAGTTGATTGCTCTCAATCGAGTCGATGATCTCGTCGTCAGAAATAATGGGATACGCCGGAAAGGGCTCACCGGCATTGAAGGCGGCAACTTCGCTGGCGCGCCAAAGATTGTGGGCGTCGGGCGCCGTGGTGTAGTGGCCGTGACAGTCGATGATCACGATCGCGACCATGACGAAAGTGGCACGAACACCTGGCCGCGCATGAGGAGTCGCGCGGTGCGAACCAACGCCGCAGAGGTGACGACGACGTCCGCGGTCGTGTGATCGACGACGAGGGAGACGCTGAAATAACCAGAAGGATGTTCGATGTCCAACGTGATCGGAGACTGGTGTAACGACACGTCAGCGACCTCGCTCGCAACGGAACCGGCGACGAGGCACGCGGTCGCCACGGACACGGCGCCGAAGACTCCAATGGCCTCGTGGACCTTGGCGGGAATGAAGGTGCGGGTCATGATCGCGCCACCGTGCATCGCGGGGGAGAGCAGGCTGACTTTGGGTACCGTCGCGTTCGTGACGTCGCCGAGGTTCATCAGGTATCCGGCGGCGCGGCGAATTCGTTCAACCTTGTCGCACACGTCACGATTGCTCTCAATGTCCGAGGGCTTTTCGTCGCCGCTGAGATCGAGGTCGCCAGCCTTAACGCAGACGACTGGCATGCCGTTGTCGATGCACGTCACCCGCACGTCTTCCACGACGTCAACGACGTTGCCGCTGGGTAACAGACTCCCACAACTCGATCCGGCGATGTCAAGAAACTCGATCGGTATCGGGGCGCTCGTGCCCGGTACCCCATCGATGTGCGTGCCACCGTCGTAACGGACCTTTCCGTCAGGGGTCTGCACGGTGGCCACGGCGACGGTGTGGGTGTTCTCCATCCAAATCCGAACCGTGGTGACTGGAGACGTCGGGGCGACGAGTCCCTCCTCGATTGCGAACGGGCCGACGCCCGCGAGCAGGTTCCCGCAGTTCTGCTGATCCGACACCTCGGCACGGTCAGGCCAAATCTGCAGGAAGAGGTAGTCGACGTCGACGTCCGGACGGTGTGACGACTTCACGATCGCCACTTTGGAGGTAAGCGGATGACCACCGCCCATGCCGTCGATCTCGCGGACGTCGGGCGAACCCAAGGCGGCGAGCAAGACGGTGTCACGTGCGCCGGAGTCAGAGGGAAGGTCGCCCGCGTGGAAATACAGCCCCTTTGAGGTACCACCACGAATCACGGAACACGGCAGGGCGATCTGGCTGTTCACTCGGGCGACTCGTCGCTGTAGCGCAGACCGTGTTCGGCGAGTCTCTGTCGCATGTCGTAAAGGTCAAGGCCGAGTTCACCGGCAGCGAGACGTAGTCGTTTTTCGTCCTCATTGCGCTCTCGCTCCCTGCAGGATTCGAGAACCGTCGTCACCTCTTCGAGAGGCACCACCACGACGCCGTCATCGTCAGCCACGATGACGTCACCCGGACGAACACTCGTTCCCGCACAGACGATGGGCTCCTGGACGTTCCCCGGGGTCTCCTTGACGGTGCCTTGGGCGCTGATCGATTTAGCCCACACGGGAAAGGACATCGCCGTCAGCGCAGCAATATCTCGAACACCTGCGTCAATGACAAGTCCTCGAACGCCGTGAGCGATGAGGCTCGTTGCCAGGAGCTCACCGAAGTATCCGTCGTCACATGGACTCGTCGGCGTGACCACTAAGACGTCACCGGGTCGTGCCTGCTCAACGGCGACGTGAATTGACCAATTGTCGCCCGGTGCCACTTCACAGGTGAGTGCATTGCCAGCGACGTGGATCGGTCGAAAAATAGGACGCAGTCGCGAAGCCATCAGACCTCGCCGACCCTGTGCCTCATGAATCGTCGCGACACCGAAGGATTGGAATTCGTCTACGAGTTCCAGGTCGCAACGTGGCGTGCGACGGACAACTAGGGCCATTGAATCCTCCAGCAAATGAACGTGGTCCCGACCGGTATTCGGATCCCTTCGGTTCGTGTATTAACTTTAATTAACTGAACAGTACACGATACCTACGCGCTGACCGCTAAATCACGAATGAACGAACGGTTCGAACGACAGAGTCCAAAGGAGATGTCAGTGAATGAACTGCGAACGCAGGTAGCGATCATCGGCGCGGGCCCAGCCGGACTCTTGCTCGGAGAGCTCCTGTCTCGTGATGGTGTCGAAAACATAGTTGTCGAACGACGCAGCCGCTCCTACGTGGAGAAGCGGACCCGTGCCGGCGTCATTGAATTCGGAATCGCGAATCTCCTTGAATCGATCGGTGCTGGTGAACGCATGCGTCGTGAAGGTCTCACTCATCACGGTGTCGAGTTTCGGGTTGAAGGTAAGGGCCACCGCATTCCGTTGAGTGAGTTGACCGATGGCAAATCGCTGACCGTTTACGGACAACAAGAGGTGGTGAAGGATCTCATCGCCCTTCGAATCCATGGTGGCGCAGCGCTTCACTTCGAGGCGGAGGTCACGTCGATCGAGGCGCTCACCAGTGACACCCCATTCGTCGAGGTTCGTGTCGACGACGTCCCCACGCGCATTTCTTGCGACTACGTCGCCGGATGTGATGGAAGTTTTGGGATCGCCAATCGGTCGATGCCGGCGGGCGTGACGCGACACTACGAGCGAACGTTCCCATTTTCTTGGCTGGGCATCTTGGCTGACGTGGCGCCCACGACCGAAGAGTTGATCTACTGTCGACACGAGCGAGGTTTCGCGCTCTATTCGATGCGATCTCCAACTGTGAGTCGTCTCTACCTCGGCGTTCGACCCGACGATCGCCTCGAGGATTGGTCGGACGATCGCATCTGGAGCGAGCTCAATTGCCGACTAGCAACGGACGAGATGCCCGAGGTAAGTCAGGGGCAGATTCTCGAGCGAGGAATTACTGCAATGCGTAGCGTCGTGATTGAACCGATGAGTTTCGGTCGACTCTTTCTCGCCGGTGATGCCGCTCACATAGTGCCACCAACCGGAGCCAAAGGTATGAACCTGGCGCTCGCGGACGTGCGAGTGCTCGCCCAGGCGTTCACTTCCAAGATCAATGAGCAAGACGACGCATTGCTCGAGTCCTACTCCGCCACCTGTTTGGAACGGGTGTGGCGGGCCGAAGAGTTCTCGAACTACATGACGCAAATGTTGCACCCGTACTATGACGACGATTTCGAGAACGGCGTGCAACTGGCCCGACTCCGCCAGGCGGTCACCTCGAAAGAGACCACGACCGTATTGGCGCGCAACTACGTCGATCTGAACAGTCTTCAGAACGGATAGACCGGCAGTTCGCTCTGTGCAGTGACCCACTGTGTCTCGGTGTAGGCGTCGAGATTCGCCATTCCGCCCATCCGCGAGCCGTTGCCGGAGCTTCCCGTACCCCCGAAAGGAATCACCGCTTCGTCGGCCACCGTTTGGTCGTTGATGTGAATCGCGCCCGAGGGAATACGACTCGCCAGTTCTAGCGCGCGCAGTCCGTCATTGGACAAGATTCCCAGTGAGAGCCCGTAGGGACTCGAAGAGGCGAGCGCCACCGCGTCGTCCAAGGTTGCGAAGGAGACGACGGGCGCGACAGGGCCGAACACCTCTTCGCAGTATGCGCGCGACGTGGTGTCGACGTCGGTCAAGACAGTTGGCCTGTAGAAGAGGTCTTCGTAGGTTCCGCCCGCCAACAGCGACGCTCCACTCGCTACGGTCTCAGTGACCATGGCGTGCACTCGATCGCGCTGTTTTGCGTCGATCAGCGGGCCGAGGGCGACCTGTCCGCTCTTGGGATCGCCGACGGGAAGATGGTTGGCGTGCTCAGCCAGCAAGTTTGCGTAGTCGTTGTAAATCGAGGCGTCAACGATATGGCGACCGGTGGTCATGCAGATCTGACCCTGGTGCATGAACGATCCGAAGGCCCCCACGGACACCGCCTTCTCCAGGTCCACATCGGCCATAACGATGAGGGCGGAGTTCCCACCGAGTTCGAGATGCACGCGCTTCAGATGCTGCGCGCCAAGTGATCCGACCGCTCTTCCCGCCGCGGTCGAACCGGTGAAAGCGATGACCCGCACGCGAGGTTCGATCACGAGCGCTTCGCCCACATTTGCGTCCCCGGGAAGCATCGAGAACACGCCCTGGGGAAGGCCGGCCTCTTCGAAGACCCGAGCAAGTACCACTCCGCCACATACCGCGGTTCGCGGGTCGGGTTTCAAGATCACCGCATTGCCGAGGGCAAGTGCGGGAGCAACGGAACGAATCGAGAGAATGAGCGGGAAATTGAACGGCGCGATGACGCCGACCACACCCGCTGGCACGCGACGCGAAAAGCTCAGTCGAGGGAATTCGCTCCTCAAGATGTCACCGGTCGGATGTGAGGCCAACGCCGCCGCTTCGAAACACTCTTCGGCGGCGACTTGAATCTCGAGGCCAGCTTTCGGTCCGATGCCTCCGGACTCACGCACGATCCACTCCGACAGTTCGTCGGCGTTGTCCAAGAAGAGCTGTCCCGCTCTGCGCAGGACCGCGCTTCGCGCGGTGAAGGGAAGTTCAGCCCATGCCTTTTGCGATTCGGATGCCACCGAAGCAGCCAACGTGACGTCGTCGGTGTTCGCACGGCCCGAGGCGCCGAGCACCTCGCCCGTCGCCGGTTCGACGACGTCCGCGACTCCGCCGCCGCCAACTCGCCAACCGTCCAGTGAAATTTTGCCCTGCCATTGGGCACCGTCGAGCAATGTCATATGTACTCCCTAGTTCAAACTCCTTGGTTGCTTATCACAGTTTTGGTAACCTGCGCAGACGATGACCAAGTCAGTGTGCGTGTGGTCGATCAGTCGGCGCGACTCATGACCATAGGAGACAGTGTGTTTTTACGTGATCATTGGTACGTCGCCGCCCTCGGAAGTGAGATAACGACGGAGCCACTGTCGCGTCAAATCCTCGGCGAGCACGTCGCGTTGTTTCGTACGGAGGCAGGACAATCTGTCGCGCTCGCCGACCGGTGTCCCCACCGCGGCTATCCGCTCTCCCTGGGTACGGTCGTGGGAGAACAACTCGTTTGTGGTTACCACGGATTTACCTTTGACTGTTCTGGAACGTGCGTGGCCGTGCCGGCGCAAGATCGAATTCCCGGGCGAGCCAACGTCCGCGCCTATCGCGTCGTCGAGCAAGGTCCGTTCGTGTGGATATGGATGGGTCGAAGCGAAGCCGAGGAGTCAAGCCTTCCGCGGACGCCTTGGTTGACCGACGTGGAGCAATGGTCGTGCGTTTCGGGCGTTGCAGAAATCAACGCTTCGTTCGAGTTGCTCGTAGACAACCTCCTGGATCTCTCTCACGAGACCTATCTGCACCGTGGATCCATCGGAACGCCGGAAGTGGCTACGACCCCTATAGAGGTCGAGGTCGACGAGCAGACCAAGGTTGTTCGGGTCTTTCGACACATGAACGCGGTCGACTGTCCGCCTTTTTACTCGCGAACGACTGGTCTCGAAGGGAAAGTCGATCGATGGCAGGACATTGAGTACTCGCCTCCTGGTCACTACTTATTGCACGCGCGCATCGGGCCTGTGGGTGAGCCGCCACATCCAAATGGCGCGGATGAACACGCGTTCCATATGAAAATCTTCTACGGTCTGACGCCGTCGAGCGCGGGCAAGGTATTTGACTTCTGGGCGCTATCACGGGACTTCTGCCTGGGTGATATTGAGATCGATCGCTTTCTGGAAAATATGCAGAGGGGTGTCGTGCAAGAGGACGTTGACGCACTTAATATCTTGCAGTTGCGCTCAGACGAACTCATGGAAGTGAGTGAGGTAAGTGTGAAGATCGACAGGGGCAGTTTGGCGGCGCGACGGATGTTGTCTGCGATGGGCGAAGCGGCGCTGTCTAAATAATTTTTGAAGTCCAGTGCATTGAAGATTATTGGTTTTCCAACGTTTAGCACTTTGAACGGAATAGTGTGTTAAGAATCAGGCAAACGATATCGGGGGGATAGTCAATGACAGAAGAGTTCAAAAACGAAAGTACTGGCGGGATTCCAGGGTGGGGAGGGTTCGAGTTTGGACGCCGCCTCGGTCTCAAAGCCGCTGGCGCAATGGTCGCGTCAGGTGCGCTTATGTCGCTCGAAAGCGTGTCAGACGCGTACGCCGCAAGCAAATCTCAAACCATAAAGATCGGCTTCGTGTCGCCGCGCACCGGTTCCCTCGCGGACTTTGCCGGCCCTGACGCGTACGTCCTCAATCTGATTCGTCACTCGAGCTTTTATAGCAAGGGCATCACGATCGGCAAGACGAAATACCGAATCGAGATCACTGAAAAGGACACCCAGTCGTTGGGCAACGTGGCGGTTCAGGTGACCCAGGAGCTCATCAACTCCGGTGTCGACCTGATCCTGGTCAGTTCGGCGCCAGAGACCGTCATCCCGGTCGCTACCACGTGTGAGCAGTTCAAGATTCCCTGTGTCTCCACTGTGGTGCCCTGGGAGGCGTACTGGGGCGGCTTTTCGGGAGCGACGATCTCTCCTGAGGGTGCGGCCACCGGTACCGGACCGACGTACAACGCGACGTTCTTCTTCGGCATTCCCCAGTTCGTGGGCACCTTCGTCCCGATGTGGCTGCGGGTGCAGAAGTCGACGAAGTGCAACTCGAATGTCGCTGAGATGTACCCCAACGACTCCGATGGCAACGCATTTCGTGCCGCGTACGCCCCAACGGTCAATGCGATATACCCCAACGGGGGCTACACCTTTGTCGATGGAGGGGCCTACACCGATCTCGCCACGGATTACACGACGATGATCGAGACCTTCAAGACGGGTGGCAAAGGCGGCGCGTCCTGTGACCTCTTCGTCAACTGTCCGTTGCCGCCCGACTTCCAGACCTTCTGGACGCAAGCGTCGCAACAGAACTACAACCCGAAACTTGCCACGGTCGCCAAAGTCATGCTGTTTCCGACTGACGCCTACGCACTGGGTTCGCTTTCGAACAACATCGCGACCGACGCATGGTTCACGCCGTACGCGCCCTACAAGTCGTCGCTGACGGGGCTCTCGGCCTATAACTTCTGTGCGGATTACCAGAAGGCGGGGCACGGCCAATGGGTTCAGTCGATGGGTTCGACCTATTCGCTCTTCGAGATCGCCATCCAAGGATTGAAGAAGGTGACGAATCCCCACAATCGTTTGGCCCTCGCTCGAGCATTGCAAACCGTGGACTACAACGGAATGTGCGGACCGGTCAATATGAATTCGAAGAGCACCGACCCGATGTTGGCGAGCCCGGCCAAGGGCATCGGCATCATCTCGCCGGTCGGTGTTCAGTGGAAGCCGGGTTCGACGGATTTGGTCGGTCACCGCAAGTACGCGTGGTCTCAGGTCGTGGTCGACAACTCACTCAATAAGCACGTCCCGATCAACGGGTCACTCGAGCCCACCAACGCCTAACCGGTCACTACGTGTCGCTGCTTCAGCTGGAAAACATCTCCAAAAGGTATGGTCAAGTAGTCGTCGGAGAGAGTATTACATTCCAGTTGGAGCAGGGCGACGCGTTGGGCATCGTCGGGCCTAACGGAGCGGGTAAGACTTCGCTCTTTGCGATGATCTCGGGAGACGTCGCGCCTGATTCGGGCGTCATACGCTTCGACGGACATGACGTCGGGTCACTGAGTTCGGCGAAACGAGCTCGCCTCGGTATTGGGCGCACGTATCAGGTCCCACGCCCCTTCGAAAACATGACGGTCTTTGAAAATGCCCTGGTGGCCGCACAACAGGGGGCCCGATCACGAGGGCAAAAGAGCTACGAGTTGGCCTACGGCGCGCTGGAGCGAACGCAGCTCGTGGACCTGGCGAATCGGCCCGCGGGCTCGCTGGCGCTCTTGCACCGCAAGCGTCTGGAGCTGGCTCGAGCGCTGGCGACCTCACCTCGGGTCCTGTTGCTGGACGAAATCGCTGGCGGACTGACGGATCTCGAGGTGAACGAACTCACCAACATCATCCGGAGTTTTCGCGACACCGGTATCGCCGTCGTTTGGATCGAACACGTCGTTCGAGCGCTGATGACCACCGTCGACCGCTTGCTGTGTTTGGCCAACGGCGTCGTCGTCGCCGATGGCGATCCCAAATCGGTCTTGGCGTCTGATGCGGTCCGGTCGGTCTACTTAGGGGGACGAACGCTGGCGCCCGAGGTGTCTCGTGAGTGAGACCGTCCTTGAAGTACGCGGACTCAGCGTGTACCACGGCCAGTTGTGCGCGGTCGACGACGTGAGCTTCGCCCTGCGCGAAGGAGAGATCCTCGCCATGATCGGCGCCAATGGTGCGGGCAAGTCGACGCTCTTGCGCACCATCGCCGGATTGCATCATCCCTCGACGGGCACCGTCTCCTTCAAGGGAGTCGATCTCACCACCACGACGCCGAATCGTCGGGTCCGTCTCGGAATCTCCCTGGTTCCCGAGGGCCGTCGACTCTTCTCCTCGATGACGCTCGAGGAGAACCTCCTCGTGGGGGCGCATCGCGCCAAAAAGGGTCCGTTCACGATCGAACGAATATACGAACTCTTCGAGTGGATGCCGAGTCGTCGAAAGCAGTCGACCTGGCAGCTCTCGGGAGGGGAGCAGCAGGCCGTGGCGATCGGTCGGGCACTCGTCGCGAATCCCGAGGTCCTGCTGCTCGACGAGCTTTCGCTCGGCCTGGCCCCCATCGTGATCGAACGCATCTACGCCCTGGTGCCCGAGATCGTCTCGCACGGCGTGAGCATTCTCGTCGTCGAACAAGACGTGGCACAGGGCGTCGCCGTCGCCGACCGCGTCCACTGCCTTCTCGAAGGTCGGACCTCCCTCGAAGGAACGCCGAAGGAGTTGACGTCGGAACAGATTGACCGCGCCTACTTCGGCTCTGACGTCCTCCAACCGACGCGCCACGAGGAGAGTGGCACGTGATCTGGCTCAACGTCGTCATTCAAGGTGTGCTGGTCGGTGGCTTCTACGCGCTCTTCGCCTGCGGCCTGTCGCTGATGTTCGGCGTCTTGAAAGTCATCAACCTGGCGCACGGTGACATGGCGGTCGTCGCCGGCTACGTCGCGGTCTTCTTGACCCCGCACCTGCACATCCCGGAGATTTGGTCGTTGCTGGTCGTGGTGCCGCTGTTCGCCTCGGTGGGCTACGTCTTGCAACGCACGCTCATCCAGAAAAGCATCGACCGTGATCCCTTCACGACGCTGTTGGTGACGTTCGGACTGTCGGTGGTGATCGAAAATCTCTTGTTGGAGATCTACACCGCCAACGCCCAGACGGTCAACGTGGGTGCACTGGGCTACGAATCGTGGCATCCCGGATCGATCATCTTCATCTCCTACGTGTCACTGGGTGTGTTGGCCGCCGCCGTCGCCGTGCTGGCCATACTGCAACTGTTCTTATCCCACACCGGCACCGGGCGCTTGGTTCGGGCGGTGGCCGACGACCGCGAAGCCGCGCAGCTCAGTGGTGCGAACTACCGGCACATCTTCGGCATCGCTGCGGCCATCGCCTTCGCAACAGTTGCATTGGCGGGCATCGCGTACGGCATGCAGACCCAGTTCGCGCCCACGTCGGGCGGGGTGAATCTGCTCTTCGCCTTCGAGGCGGTCGTGATCGGGGGAATCGGTTCCTTGTGGGGCACACTCGTCGGTGGCATCGCCCTGGGCATGGCGCAGGTCTTTGGCGCCCACTTCAACCCTGAGTATCAGCGACTCGCCGGCGACGTACTGTTCCTCGCGGTGCTCGCCGTTCGGCCCCAAGGACTTTTCGGCAAGAAGACGTCACTGTCGTGAGCCTCGATAACGCGCACCAAGGTTTCGTGGACGGTCCCTTGGTGCGGCGATCGAACACGTCACCGTTCTTCACGTTGGCCGGGTCGGTCATCGTGATCGTGTTCTTGACGATTGCGCCGTGGATCGTGCCCTCGGAGTGGGCATCGGTCCTCCTCAACTTCTTCATCCTGGTGATCATGGCGACGATGTGGAACCTCCTCGCGGGTTACGCCGGGATGGTCTCGATCGGCCAGCAGGCGTTCATCGGTCTGGGGTCGTACGCGACTCTGTATTTCGCCTTGAAAGGCGTCAACCCGTTCTTGACCATTCCCTTGGCCACCATCGTCTGCGCCGTTCTCGCCGTGCCCATCACCTACCTGCTGCTGCGGCTCCGCGGCGGGTACTTCTCGATCGCAACGTGGGTCGTGTCGGACACGGCGCTACTGATAATTGGCGCGATCGCCTACTTCGGCGGCGGTACCGGGAAACTCATGCCGGGCCTGCAGTATCTGAGCCCTTCGCAGACGGCGCACTACACCTATTTGGCGACGTGGCTCGTGGCCCTCGTGGTCGTCGTCGGCACCTACCTCCTCTTGCGCAGTCGCCTCGGACTGGTGCTGGCGTCGATACGCGACAACGAGTTGGCCGCACGCAGCGCCGGCGTGAACGTGCAGGCGGCACGCCGATGGATCTTCATCGTCGCCGCGGCGGGTTGCGGGGCGGCCGGCGCGGTCCTCGCGGTCAGCCAGCCCTTCATCCAGCCGTCGAGCGTGTTCAATATCCAATGGTCCGCCGAGATGATCTTCGTCTCCATGATCGGGGGCCTCGGCACCATCGAAGGACCGATCATCGGTGCGATCATCTTCTTCGCACTCCAACAGTCGCTGCAGCAATACGGCGTGTGGTACCTCGTCATCTTCGGATCGTTGGCGGTCATCATCGCGCTGTGGCAGCCCCGAGGACTGTGGGGGGCATTCCGAGACCGCTTCCACACCGAACTACTCCCAGTGGGGTATCAAATACGTCGCCCGAGCATCCACCTGGAACCGGGACAGAGTGGCCGCGCGTCGTGGCGTGCTCGCTTCGCACGGAAGAAGGCCACGCCTTAAGGACGCGACCAGAATGGCCCGCGCGCAACCTTTAGTAGCATTGATGGGTGCCAGCTCGAAATCCCACGCCTCGTCGTGCCCCTTCTGGCGCCACTTCGCCTGCGGGTGGACGAAAACGGGCCGCACCGACATCGGGATCCGACCGCGCACCCCGTGACGGGGTCAAACGTTCGCCTCGTTCCGCTTCCGGTGCGCGCGCCCGCGAGGAGCGACCGCGCCGCGACGGTGCCGAACGACGGATCGATCGAGCCGGCAACGACCCGCGACGCTCCGCCCGAGCACCCAGAGCCGAGGGACGCGGCGCCCGGGACCGAGAAGTCGCCGGCGAGCGTCCGCCTCGTCGCTACGACCGCGATGATGTCGATGCCGGAGGTGCGCGTAACGGGGCAGCACGACGACCACGGCCGTCGAGCGCGAGCCGCGACGGAACGTCACCGCGTTCGTCGCGACCGGACCGTCGCTCTGAGCGCGACCGACCTCGAGGTTCCGATCGTCCCTCGAGACAAGGACCCCGAGGCGCCGGACCTCGAGCTTCCCGCGGCGATGAACGCGACCGTGACGCGCGCCCTGGGCACTCTGGCTCCTTCTCGTCGAAGGGACGCACGGTCCGTCCGGAGCACCGCGACGACCGAGTGCCGCCCGATCGACGTCCGAGTCTCGCACCCCGCGGCGCGCGAGCCGGTCGCGGGCGTCTCGAACGTCGGCCCCGCGAGCTGACGCCCGAAGAGATCGAACGCGCGAAGGCCGATTCCTACGGCCGCGCCCAGGGGTGGGGCGGGGTCGCTCGAAAGGGCGGCGCCAACATCAAGTCGACCGGTCAGGCGATGGAGGTCACGCCCAGTTCGGGCTCGAAACCCGATCGCATGTCGACCTGGATCGAGGACGAGCGTCCGGCGAGCGTCGCCCCGGCCGCCAAGGTGAAACCGAAGGTCAAGTACGCCCTCCCGGGTGACATCGCCGCCGATGTCCGCAAGGCATTCATCGGTACCTCCTACATGCGCGAGAAGATGGTGATGACGCTCACGAAGGCGGCCGAGGCCTACGACCGCAAGCGTTACGAAGAGGCGCTGCGACTCGGTCGTGTCGTCGCCGACGCCGTACCGGGGGTGGCGCCGGTGCGCGAGCTCACCGGACTGGCGGCCTACCGCGCCGAGCGCTGGAACATGGCGAGGATTCATCTGCGCGCGCACTTCACGATCACCGGCGACGCCGAACACCTGCCGCTCGTCATGGACTGTGATCGAGCGAACTTCAAGTTCCGAGCCGTCGCCAAGACCTTCGCCGAACTCGAGGCCAGCGAGCCGACGGCCGAAGTCCTCGCCGAGGGCCGCATCGTGATGGCGGCGTCGCTCGCCGATCAGCGTCTCTATAGCGAAGCGATCGAACTCTTGACCAAGGCTGGGGCGACGAAGCAACTGCGCAACCCCTCCTATCGACACGTCCGTCTCTGGTACGCCTTGGCCGATGTCTACGACCGAGCCGGGGACCTCACCTCAGCGCGCGAGCTGTTCGCACGCGTCGTGATCGCCGAGCCGGACGCCTACGACGCCAAGGCGCGTCTCGGCGAGTTAGGGGCCGCCACGCCGCGAAAGAACCGCAAACGACGCACGACGCCGGTGTCGAAGAAGAAACTGGCCGACTAACTCATTGCGGCCATTACCGCAAGGAGCGCGATCTCGTTGCCGCGCGTGTCGCCCATCAGGCCGGTGTCCATTCGGTTCATCATGTAGGAAATGGTCAGTCCCAACTCCTGGTCCATGATGATGACCGAACCCCCGAAGCCGCCCCAGAAACAGGTGCGCGGTCCGACCGGGGTGTAACTGCTCGCCAGTCCGTAGCCCAGACCAAAGCTCACGTCGACGGCTAAGACTTGATCGACGCCGCCCACCTGGCGTTGGAATACCAGGTCGCCCGTCTTCTCAGAGAAGAAGCGGTGGCCGTTCACGTGCCCGTTGTTCGCCATCACTTGTTGCACGGTGGCGACGGAAAAGGCATTGCCGTGACCGTTCGCTGCGGGGATCTCGGCCGCGCGCCACGAACGCTCCCGAGGAGCAAGCGCAATGTCGTCGATGGCCGACAGCGTGCGCCGACGCACCGAATCCGGCGCGTCGTTCGAGAAGTCTTCGGGGGGAGGGGGGATCACGACGCTGACGCGGTGTTCCTCTGACTCGGGCAGTCCGATGTAGAAGTCGACGCCGAGGACGTCGGCCACTTCGCTCTTGAAATACTTCCCGATGGTCGTTCCCGTGATGCGACGGACGACTTCGCCGAGAAGGAAACCTTGGGTCGCGGCGTGGTAGCCCGTCAACGTGCGATCGTTCCACCAGGGCTCTTGGGCCGCGAGCAGGCTCGTCGCCAGATCCCAATCGTCCAACTCGACTCGCTCTTGCCAGCCCGAGAGGCCCGCCGTGTGGTTCATGATGTGTCGAACCTCAATCGCCTCTTTCCCGTTAGCGGCGAACTCCGGCCAGTACTTGGCGACGGGGGTGTCGAAGTCGAGTTCACCTCGCTGAAAGAGCATCAGTGCGACCAGAAACGTCATCGTCTTCGTGGTTGACCACACGTTCACGAGCGTGTCGCGGTCCCACGGCGTCGTGTGCGCCTCGTCGCGCCACCCGCCCCACAGGTCGGCCACGAGCTCTTCGTGCTGGTACACGCAGATCGACGCCCCGACGTCTCTACCGGTGGCGAGACTGTTCTCGAGATGCTCGACGAGTCCGGCGAACTTTTCGGTGGTCGTTCCTTGGACCTGGGACATGGCGCTCCCTACGTAGACGTTGGTTTCGACACTACATTCACGATGTCATCCCGGAGAGCCCGACGAGAGCTCGCGCGTGTTCGATCTCACCCATGTGGCGAAGCGCGTGTTGGTAGATCCAACATTCGAGAGCGTCGCTACGCGAGATCCCCTGCTCGCCACCGACGCGCGCGGAGAACGTCTGGGAGAGCGTCGCTCCGTAGGGGTAGGCCACGACGACGTCGGCGAATGTCGTCGGATCAACGCCGGTGACGAAATCCTCAGTGGCGCTGAAGACCAATCGCTGGAATTCGAGAAAGGCCGGGTAGTCGCCGATTCGCTGTTTCATCATTTCGTCGACGGACTTCTCCTTGCCGGGATCGTTGATCGCGAGCCCCATGCGTGTCGCCCACTCCTCGCTCATCTGGGGGACCGGACCGCCGAGGAAGACGACACTGCCGTCTTCGATGAGGAGCTGGTGGACGAGTGAGAACGCGATGGGTAAGACCCCCGGCACTACGACGCGATTGACCTGTTCGAGGTCCATCGTCGCGCAGGCCTCGTAGTAGAGCGAGTGCACGGTGCGAAGACGGCGTGACAGTGATGAGCGGTAGTCGAAGTCCATGGTCGCAGTCTGTCGCACGAAGCAGATGACGCGCGAACGGAGCGCTCACGCGCACGAAGCAGGAGAGGTCGCGTTGCTCATCTTGTAACCTTGGGTCATGGACATTGCCTCGCTACTCGGTGACGAAGCGTCATCACTGCTCGACCACCAGGCCACCGCCTTCCCCAAGGAGCTGCTGACCCTCCCGGGACCGGACTACCTCAATGACGTCTTCGCCCTCTCGGACCGCTCACCGACCGTACTGCGCAACCTCGGCACCCTGCACAACCACGGCCGCCTGCGCGGAACCGGTTACCTCTCGATCCTCCCGGTCGACCAGGGCATCGAACACTCGGCCGCGGCGTCGTTCTCGCCCAATCCCGAGTACTTCGATCCGGCCCGACTCTGTGACCTCGCCATCGAGGGCGGCTGCAACGCCATCGCCTCGACACTCGGCACGCTCGGCTCGATCTCGCGGCGCTACGTCACCCGTATTCCCTTCATCGTGAAGATCAATCACAACGACCTCCTGCGCTACCCGAACTCCTACGACGAGCGACTCTTCGCCTCGGCGCAGTTGGCCTCGGACCTGGGCGCGGTCGGCATCGGCGCGACGATCTACTTCGGCTCCGAGGGCTCGATCCGACAGATCGAAGAGATCGGTCGGGCCTTCGCCGAGGCCCACCGACTCGGCATGTTCACCGTGCTCTGGACCTATCTGCGAAATGATGCTTTCGTCAAGGACGGTGTCGATTACCACTTGAGTGCCGACCTGACCGGACAGGCCAACCACCTCGGCGTCACGATCGAAGCCGACATCATCAAGCAGAAACAACCGATCAACAACGGCGGCTACAACGCCGTGAAGTTCGGAAAGACCAGTCCGTTGGTTTATTCGAAGTTGACGACCGACAACCCGATCGACCTCACGCGCTGGCAGGTCGTCAACTGCTACGCCGGTCGCATCGGACTCATCAACTCCGGCGGCGAGTCATCGGGGGACAGCGAGAACGACCTCGCGGGCGCGGTGCGCACGGCGGTCATCAACAAGCGCGCCGGTGGCCAGGGACTCATCCTCGGTCGCAAGGCGTTCCAACGACCGATCGACGAGGGCGCGGCGCTGATCAACGCCGTCCAAGACGTCTACTTGGACGAATCCATCACCATTGCGTAGTAATACGCTTCGGTGATGAGTCCCGACGACACCACCGACGCGGGGTGGTTGACGTGGCCGAACCTGATCACCGCCGTGCGTCTGGCGGCCCTGCCCCTTTTCTTCTGGTTGCTTTTTGGAACGAACCATCGAGCGATCGCCGCGTGGCTGTTGGCGACGCTCGGAGCGACCGACTGGATTGACGGGTTCGTGGCGCGACGATGGCACCAAGTCTCCAACGTCGGCAAGATCCTCGACCCCGTCGCCGATCGCATCTTGGTGATCAGCGGTCTGCTCGCCGTGGCGGCGGCCAACGGCGTGCCCTGGTGGTTTGCGTCGGCGACGCTGACGCGCGAACTGATCGTCTCGATACTGACGGTCGTGCTCGCCTCACTCGGCGCCGCGCGCATCGACGTCCTGTGGTGGGGGAAGGTCTCGACGTTTGCCCTGATGACGACCTTCCCGCTCTTTTTACTCACGACGAATCCCCATCACGCGGCGTTGCGTCCGTGGCAGCACGACGCGCGCGACGTCTGTTGGGTGATCGGCATCATGGGACTGACGCTTTCGTGGATCGTGCTCTTCGGCTACGTCAAACCGGCGCTCAACGCACTGCGCACGGGACGTCAAGCCCGTCGAATCTTGTAAGTTTGCCCCATGCTGATACCAACCGACCTTCGATACTCCAACGACCACGAGTGGGCGAAGGCCAACGGGGACGTCATACGAGTCGGTATCACTGACTACGCCCAAGACGCACTCGGTGACGTGGTCTTCGTCGATCTCCCCAAGGTCGGCGCGTCGATCGACGCGCACGGCACGATCGGCGAAGTCGAATCGACGAAGTCGGTGTCGGAGATCTACGCGCCGATCGGTGGAACGGTGAGCGCGGTGAACGAGACGTTGAAGAGTTCGCCCGAGTTGGTCAACGCCGACCCCTACGGCGAAGGTTGGATCTGCGAAATCACGACGACGAGCAGCGCCGACTACGACGCGTTGCTCGACGCGCAGGGTTACTCGACCCTCACCAACAACTGACCCTGACGACCACTCGCGAAGTTAACTAGTGTGAAGCCGATGAACTGCCGTCGATGTGGAGAAATTCTGAACGCCAACGCAAGCTTTTGTTGGTCGTGCGGAGCCCCGCAACACGACGCAAACTCACCCGAGACGATCGCGGTGCCGGTCATCACGGCGGCCGAAGTTTTGCACCCCGGCACCAACCGCGGACCGAACGGCGAACACGGTGACGAGCTCGTGATCGCGGCGGGACTCGAAGCCGGCAGTCGCATCGAGCTCAAGGGTGAGATCACGACCGTCGGTCGACACGAGAACAGTGATCTGCTCTTGGACGACGTTTCGGTCTCGCGTCATCACGCGATCTTCACGCGCACGGCGAGCGGACGGATCACACTTCGCGACCTCAACTCACTCAACGGCACCTACGTGAACGGCACTCGGGTCGAAGAGACCACGCTGCACTCGGCGGACGAGGTGCAGATAGGCAAGTTCAAGCTTGTCTTTTGGGAGGCGACGCAATGAACGGCGATCAGGGAGTCATGCGCATCGGAGAGGTTCACGCTCAACTCCGAAAGTACTTCCCTGATATCGAACTCTCCAAGATTCGCTACTACGAGGACAAGGGACTCGTGCAACCGAGTCGCAGCCGCAAGGGCTACCGCCTGTACTCCGAGCGTGACGTGAGCTGCCTGCGCGAAGCGATCCGATTGGCCCAAGAAGAGTTCGTGCCGCTGCGCGTGGTGCGCCTACGGCTGATCGAGCAGGGACTCTTGAAGGACGTGCCGGTGGCGTCCAATCCCCGACACGCCGCTCGCGAGGCGATCTCCAACGTCGTGTCAATCCCCGCCCCGCCGTCGACGCCCACGGCGCGACCGGTGTTGAAGATCGTGCCACCGAGCGTCGACGCTCCCGTATCGAGCGACGTGCACTACTTGACGACGACGGAGTTCTTGGGCACCACGGGTCTGGCGCCCGACACAGTGACGCAGCTTCACGCCCTCGGCCTGCTCGCACCGGTGTTGTTGAGCAACGAGATCGCCTTCACGGAGTTCGACGTTCGCGTGGCGGCACTCGCGCGCGTCCTTCTCGAGCGCGGACTGGACGTACGGCTCCTGGGGTCGCTTCGTCGCGTGGCCGAGCGCGAGATCGGACTCATCGACGACCTCTCGGCGCCGTTGCGATCAAAGGCCAGCGGACTCTCCGGCGAACAGGCCCGCGACGTCACGGTGGAGTTGGCCGCGGAGGTTGGTGCTCTGCGCGCGGTGTTGTACGAGCGCGCTCTACAGGACTACCTCGGTCGCTAGACGTCCCTTTGCGACCGGTCTCGGTCTAGGCTCGTTGCATGGTTGAAGTAGTCCTTCGGGCGGTGCGCGTCGACGTCGGTTCCTCCACGCCACTTTTACTCCTCGAAGAGGTGACCGGTACTCGCGTCCTGCCGATCTTCATCGGCGCACCCGAAGCCGCGGCCATCGCGTACGCGCTCCAGGGCGTCAAGGCACCACGACCGATGTCCCACGACCTGCTCGGCAACGTCATCGTGGCGCTCGGCGCGCAACTGTTCGCCGCCGAGATCACTGAACTGCGCGACAACACCTTCTACGCGAACCTGCGCCTGCTGCGCGATCGCGACGAGATCAACGTGAGTGCACGTCCGAGTGATGCGGTCGCACTGGCGCTTCGCGTCGGTGCGCCGATTCTGGTGAACGACGATCTCATGGCCGCCGAGGGAAGGGTGATGGAACTCGACCTCGACGACGACGACGATGACGACGACGACGACACCGACGCGCCGAACGAAGCGGACCTCGTCGCCGAGCTGCGAGAGTTTCTCGACACGATTCGGCCCGAGGACTTTGGTCAGTGAGACGCGGCCTCACGTCGGTCGCCATTTTCATCGCGTTCGTCGTTATCTTGACCCTGAGTCGGCACGTCATCGATTCGACGTCGGGAACCACGACGACGACCACCGTGGCGCCCACCACGACAACGAGCGTCGTGACGCCGACCACGACATCGCCCGCCACGGCCACGACGTGTCAGGGCAACGCCTTCTCGGGCGTGTTCAACGAAGGTGAAGGCGCGGCGGGCACGGTCTACGCGAGCGTGACGCTGACCAAACACACGCCGGGTTCCTGTGCGATCAAGGGCTGGCCGATCTTGACGTTGCAGGACAAGGACGGTGCGGTCTTACCACTCAACGCCGTCGACGAGAGCGGTACGAATAACGTCGTGCAGTTTCTGACCGCGAAGGCCAATCAGCCGCCCTCGCCGTTGACGATTGCCAATGGATCCGTCACGAACTTCTCACTGGCCTATTCGAGCGTTTCGACGGCGAACACGACCTGTGACAACGCGGTCACGATCAGCGTGCAGTTCTCCACCGGGGGAGCGACCGTGCCGGTGACGCCGGCCTACTCGGTCCAGCCCTGTGACAACGGCAAGATCTGGCTCAGTCCGTTCTACTAACAGCGTGTGTCCTGTTTGGACCACCGGTTCGCCTTGACTAACTGAGCGAATTGGCTCAGCGGTGCTTGCTCAGCGTCCGACCGTCCAGTGATCACGATGAGGATGGTCGAGTGCGATAACTCGCCGGCCGGTTGAGTGACTTGCCGGATCGGGCGTCAGGACAAGTCGGGGGCACAATGAAGGGTATGGAACTTCGGACCGAACGGCTCGTCATTCGAGAGTTTCGTCTCAATGACGAACCAGCGGTTCACCACTACGGATCTGACGAAGAGGTCACCCGCTACCTCACGTGGGGACCCAACTCGCCGACCGACACCACGGCGTATCTCAAGCGGGTCGCTCTCGAGGCGGGTCGCGAGACTCGAACATCATTCACCCTCGCCGTCACGACTCTCGACGATGAGCTGATCGGCGTCGCCAACCTCGCCACCACCGAAGAAGCGTCGACAGGTGAACTGGGCTACGTCCTGTCGCGGGAATCATGGGGACATGGCTACGCCACCGAAGTAGCCCGTCGACTCATCGTCTTCGGGTTCGACGAGCTGGGACTACGCCGGATAACGGCGACGTGTCATCCCGATAACTTCGCTTCGGCGCGAGTCTTGGAGAAGGCGGGAATGCACTTCGAAAAGACACTACGAGACCAGCTCCGAGATCGTGGAGGGTGGCGAGTCTTCGCCGTCGCGGCCAGCGACGAAGGTGCTGGGGCACTCGCCCAATAGAACACACGCTCGATACGACGCCGGCATCATCATCGGTCCGTGGCCTTACGCAGCGAGGGGATTCACGAGAATGCGGCCGCGCGTCGTGCCGCCGCGCACGTCGTCGAGCGCGGAAGGCAACTCCTCGAGTCGAACCTCGCGGTCGACCAGGGCTTCGAAGTCGATAGCCGCGGCGATAGCGCCCAGTGCCGACCAGACCCGCTCGCGCGTCTCGTTCGTGGCTTCAACTGAGTCGATGCCGAGCAGAGCGACCGAACGCGTGATGAACGGATAGACCGTGGTGACCAACTCGGCGCTCGCCACCAGACCACTCGCCGCAACGGCCGCTCCGTAGCGCAGTGAACGAAGAATCTGTGACAGCGCCTCGCCGCCCACGCAGTCGATCGCACCGGACCAGGTCTCAGTGGCCAACACCCGTCCCGGACTGTCGGCGACGTCGCGACCGATGACTCGATGAGCACCGCGCTCGAGCAGCCAGGGTGTCGTATCCGGTGAACCGGTCGAGGCCACGGGTAGGTAGCCCTTCGCGGCGAGATACGCCACGGCCTGTGAGCCGACGCCGCCCGAGGCACCGGTGACGAGGATCTCGACACCGCGCTCCAGGCCGCGGTCTTCGAGGGCGAGAATGCTCTCCATGGATGTGAAGCCGGCGGTGCCGATGATCATCGCGACCCGGGTGGAGATCGATTCAGGCAGAGCGGTCACGTAGCGCGCGGGAGCATGGACGAACTGCGCGAAGCCTCCGTCGCGCGCGACGCCGATGGTGCCACCGTGAACGACAACGCGCGTGCCTTCAGGCAGTGACGACTCCGACGAATGCACGACCGTGCCGGCGGCGTCGACACCCCCAATGAGCGACGCCACGCGCCGGACACGACTCTTGGGAGCGGCCACCATGGCGTCTTTGAAGTTCACGCCGCTGTAGTCGACCGCGACAAGCAGATCGGACGGTTCTGATGGAGCGGACTCGATCTCTTGCACGCCCATCGTCAGCGTTTCATCGGATTCGTTGACCACGAACGCGCGCACGGGTCAACTCTATGGCTCGAGAGCTCGACGCCGGCTCGACGCCTACCATGACCAAGGTGACGACGATCTCCCTCAACGGCCATCGCACGTGGGCGCACGTGCCCAAAGGCAAGGGGCTGACGATCGTCCTCTTGCACGGTGGGATGAGCAGCAGTGCAAGCCTGTTGAAGTCGATCGGTCCGCCGCTCGCCAAACACGTCCGCGTCGTGGCCTTTGATCGGCGCGGCCACGGCCGCACCGGCGACACCGACGAACCCTTCTCCTACGAGTCGATGGCCAACGAGACGATCGCCTTCATCGAGTACCTGAAACGACGCGTCGACCTCGTCGGTCACAGTGACGGCGGCAACATCGCACTGATCGTCGCGATGCGCCGACCCGATCTCGTGCGTCGGGTCGTGGCGATCGGTGCGAACTACCACTTCGAAGGGCTGATGCCCCTTGACAGTTTCGATACCGAGAGTGAAGAGTTCGCCGAGTGGGCCGAGCGCTTCGGTGAGCACTCGCCCGACGGCTTCGAACACGCACGCGTCGTCGAAGAGAAGACGCGGATCATGTACTCTTCGCAACCGACCCTGACGACGCACGACCTTGCGACGATCTCGGTGCCGGTACTCGTGATGGCCGGCGACGACGACGTGGCGACCCTTTCGCACACCTGTTCGATGTACGAATCGATTCCCCAAGGACAGCTGTCGGTCGTACCGGGCACGTCGCACATGCTCTTGAAGGAGCGTACGAAGGAGAGCGTCCGGATCATCGAGCACTTCCTCAGTTCAAAACTGCCGCCGGTGACGTTCGCCCCGCTACGTAGGGAGAACCCTGAGAGCAGTCCCTAGAAAACGCCTAGGAAATTCGCCACTCTATGTATCATTGGCGCAATGCTGACGCGGTTCTCATTCGCGCGCACCCGCCTCCTGACGTGGTGGGGAGCGCTCCCGGAACTTCGTGGTGACGCACTCCTTTACGGTCTGTCGGCCGTATTCGCCCTCGGTCTGGGCGTGACGTCGCATCAGGGGGCGCAGTGGCAGTGGGGCTATCTGGCCGCCGGGCCCTACGCGCTGTGTGCGTCCATCGCCTACGCGTTCAATCGACTACGTCTGAAGCGCACGTCGGCCATCCGCATCGCGCTCCTCGGCCTGGTCTTACTCGGAACGGTCGCGATCCCGCTCGGACTCGAGGCGCGCTGGCGCGTGGCCCAGCCCGAAGTCGGCGTCATCCAGCGTGCCGGCGACAACCTCAGCAAGGACCGCAACCTCTATCCGTCCTACGACAAGCACGGCAAACTCATCAATCCGATCGTGGGACTGCCGGCCTACCAATCCTTCTTCCCCTACTTCCCATTGATGGGCATCTTCGGTCTACCCTCGGCCGAGACGCACAAGACCAAGGGCCTGACGGACCCGCGCATCGCGATGTCACTGTTGACGTTGCTGGCGAGCGGTCTCGCGCTCGGACTACTGCGCACGTCGAGAAAGAAGAAGATCCGCGTGGCGCAGTTCCTGCTCGCGCTGCCGACCGGGGCGTTGTTCTTGTCGACGGGCGGCGACGACATGCCGATACTCGCGTTGACGCTGCTCGGCGTCGCGGCGCTCCAGCGTCGACAGAATAATTTCGCCGGTATCAGTCTCGGATTGGCCGCGGCGATGAAGCTCACGGCGTGGCCGATGGCCTTCGGGGCACTGCTCGTCGCTCGTGACTCGAAGAACCGCTCGGACTGGAAACGGATCGGCCTGTGGGTCGTCGCGATCTTGGCCGTGACCGTCACGCCGTTCGCCGTTCGCGCGCCGTGGGCCTTCATGTCCAACGTCTTCGCGTTCCCGCTCGGTCTCACGAGCGTGGCCTCACCGGCGGCGAGCGCCTTGCCGGGACATATCCTCACGACGCTCTGGGCGCCGGCCGGCCACATCTTGGCGCCGGTGACGTTCCTCATCGGGGGCTACTTCATGACGAAGTACCTGCGCCGACACTGGCCGCTCACCCTCGCGCAGATACTGGCGATTCTGAGTTTGGTCTTTCTCACCATGATGTGCGTCGCGTCCGCGACGCGCATCGGCTACCTGATCTACCCGCTCAACTTCGCCCTCTGGTCGTGGGCCTGCACCGAGGCCGTGGTACCGGAGAAGGAACTGGTTCAGACCGTTTCGGAGTTCTGATAGATCCGGAAGGTCCAGTGCACGAGTTTGCTCGCGGACTTCGTCACCGTTATCCCGACGACCCAGTAGAAGCCGTCGTTGCCCGCCTTTTGAAAGAGTGACTGCGGTGAGCCGCTGCTCGAACCCTTCGAGAACAGTGCCCAGCCCCGCACCTCCAGCTGGCTCTTGTAGAACGTGAGCAGCGTCGCTGCGTTGGTTGTGGTGACGAGGGGCTGGTAGCAGTCGAAGTCACCGGCACCGGCGTTGGGGACGTTGCCACCGGTCTCGCTCTGGGTGCCGACGGGCACGAGGAAGACGTCGTTGATGTTCGTTGGGATCTCTGAGGCACTCTTGCAGTAGTCGAGCGCGGCCGAGGACGGCGCCTTGGCGAGGCCGCCCACGACGACGGGCAGCGTCGTCGGGGGCGGGGTCACCCCTTGGTCGGAGATCAGATTGATGACCATGAAGACCGCGAGGACGACCACGGCGAAAATCAGCACGCCAGCGGCCGGCCAGATGCTCGTGGTGGTCGTGAGTGGGGCGCGTGGTTCGTCGCTCACGCGTCCCATCCCATGTGGTCGATTGGTCCGCGACCACGTCCCAGCTTCCAGTCGGCGGCGGTCGTCAGCGCGGCGAGCACGAAGGACTTCGCGTCTCGCGCGGCGTCGGGCACGCTTCGACCGAGCGCGAGTCCGGCGCAGATCGCCGCCGACAGTGAACATCCCGTGCCGTGGTCGTTCGACGTCGTGACGCGCTCAGCGTCGAAGACGAACACCTCACCTCGACCGACCAAGACATCGGGTGCGTGGCGTTCCGTGAGCGAATCTGCGGCGAAGTGTCCGCCCTTGACGAGCGCCCACGTGGGTCCCAGGCTCAGGAGTTGATGGGCGAGGGCGAGCATGTCGTCGTGGTCCCTCACGTCCTCGACGTCGACGCCACAGAGCATCGCGGCCTCGCGCAGATTGGGCGTCACGACCTCGGCGAAGCGCAACAGCGCGTCGCGGTACGCGTCGACGCCCCCGACGTCCATGAGGGCGTGGCCGGTCGAAGAGACCAGCACGGGATCGACCACCAGGTGGGGGAGCAGACCTTCGTCTGCGAGTTCGGCCACCTTCTCGACGGTCGCCGGCTGGGCCAGCATGCCGGTCTTCACGGCGCGCACGTCGAAGTCCTCGACGACACTGAGCACCTGGGCGGCGACGAACGCCGGATCGACGTTCTGCACCGACGTCACGCCGACGGTGTTCTGTGCGGTCACGGCCGTGACGGCCGTCGTGGCGTGGACCTCGAAGGCGCAAAAGGTGCGCAGGTCGGCCTGAATCCCGGCCCCGCCACCGGAGTCCGACCCCGCGATCGACAGAACGGTGAGGGGTTGCACTTGGACAACCTTAATGATTCACCGAGATCGCTTAGTACGATTGGTGTGTGGGAGATCTCTTTCAAGTCGGCTCGCTGAGCTCGCCGTCGCGCCTCGTCGTGGGCACCGGCGGCTTTCGTTCCATGGAGGTGCTCGGCGCGTCCCTCGTCGCCTCGGAGGCCTCCATCGCGACCGTGGCGCTGCGCCGAGTCGACCCCAACGTCAAGGGTTCGATCTACGACCTGCTTGGTCGACTGAACTTCTCCCTACTGCCGAATACCGCCGGTTGCTTCAGCGCCGCCGAGGCCGTGAAGGTCGCCGAGATGGCCCGCGAGGCCTTCGAGACCAATGTCGTGAAACTCGAGGTGATCGGTGATGACGTGACGCTCTTGCCCGATACGAGTGAGACCCTGGTCGCCGCGGAGAAACTGGTGCGCGGTGGTTTCGAGGTCTGGGCCTATACGTCGGACGATCTCATCGTGGCCCAACGACTGGAGCAGGCCGGATGTGTCGCGGTCATGCCGCTGGGTTCACCGATCGGCTCGGGGCTGGGCATTCGAAACCCCCACGCGATCGCCATGATCTGTGAACGGGTGAGCGTGCCCGTACTGCTGGACGCCGGCGTCGGCACCGCCTCGGACGCCGCCTTGGCCATGGAACTGGGGTGTGACGGCGTACTGGCCGCCTCGGCGATCAACCGGGCCCTCGACCCGGTCATGATGGCCGAATCCCTGCGCGACGCGGTCAAAGCCGGGTTCCTGGCGCGACGAGCCGGCCGCATTCCGCCCCGATTACAGGCCGAAGCGTCGTCACCGTCGCTCGGCCGGCCAGATTTGTTTTTTGAATAGTCGCCGTCAAACTACACTCGTGTAGTCCGTCGGGTTAGTCTGGACAGACCTCGGTCGGGAGGGAAACGACACATGGCAGATTCTCTAACGTACGGATTTAGTGGCCCGATGGTCTGTCGCCTCACGGGCGTCACGTACCGTCAGTTGGACTACTGGGCGCGCACGGATCTCGTGACGCCGTCGATCACCGCGGCTCAGGGAAGCGGATCCAAGCGGACCTACTCCTACTCTGACGTCCTCGAGGTCAAGGTGATCAAGTCGCTCCTCACCTCGGGCGTCGCGCTGAACCGCGCTCGCCAAGCGGTCGAGTGTTTGCGCAACTCTCTGGGCGCCGATCTCGCCTCGAGCAGCCTCGTGTTGAGTGACGCCGGATCGGTACTCGCGCACGACGACGGCGACCTCGTCGACCTCCTTCGCGGTGGCCAGGGTGTCTTCAATATCGTTCCTCTGGCGAACGTGGTCGCCGAACTCACGACCACGATTCGCGAAACGCAACTCGCAACGTCGGAGAAGGAGTCCCGTTCGGCGTGAGCGACCCTTCGCCGATTGACGCGTCGCGTCGTCGGCACCCCAGCCTCGAGACCGTGCCGGCGGACCAGTTCGCGCACCCGAGTGAACGCGCCTTCGCGCGCCTCCTCAATCTCTACGGTTTCGCGTGGTCGTACGAGCCGGTCGAGTTCCCGCTCGAATGGAACGAACACGGCGCGCCGACCAAAGCCTTTCGTCCGGACTTCTATTTACCCGAGCGACGACTCTTCATCGAGCTGACGGTACTCGAACAACGACTCGTCACGAAGAAGAATCAGAAGGTCCGCAAGTTCCGCGCGCTCTATCCAGAAGTGGAACTGCTCGTCGTCTACCAGCGCGACTTCGTGGCGCTGCTCGAGCAACACGGTCTGGGAACTCTGGCTACCTTCGCCGCGTAGAGTGGCTGACGTGACCGATCGACGCCCGTTTCTCTACGACGCGCACGTCAAATTAGGGGCGAAAATCGTCCCGTTCGGGGGCTGG
Organism: uncultured Acidimicrobiaceae bacterium; assembly: GCA_963804325.1. Classification (GTDB taxonomy): domain Bacteria; phylum Actinomycetota; class Acidimicrobiia; order Acidimicrobiales; family RAAP-2; genus RAAP-2. Next base: position 136,026 of record CAWDPT010000009.1, on the reverse strand, counting down.
GAGATGCCCCTGCAGTACGGATCGGGAACGGTCGCCGAACACCTCGCCTGTCGCAACGACGCCGTCGTCTTCGACGTCAGTCACCTGGGTACGGTGCGCTGTGACGGGCCCGACATGTTCGACGCGCTGCAGTCGACGCTCACCAACGACCTGCGAAAGGTCGAGCCGGGACGAGCGCAGTACACGCATCTGTTGAACGACGGCGGCTTCGTGGTCGACGACATCATCGTGTGGTGGGTCGCCGAGCACGAGTTCGACGTCATGCCGAACGCCTCGAATACCTCGGGCGTGACCGACGCCCTCCCCGGGATCGACGTGACGTCGCAGCGTTGCGTGCTCGCGATCCAGGGTCCTCACGCGCGCGCGAAGGTCGCCAGGGTCGACCAGCGCTTCGCTGACGTCGGACGCTTTCGCGTGACGCGATTCGACTACGACGGCGTTGAAGTGCGCGTCGCCGGAACGGGCTACACCGGTGAGGAGGGACTCGAGATCGCGGTGCCCAATGAGGCCGCCGAGGGACTGTTGGCGCTGTTGGTCGACGCCGAGATCACGCCCGCCGGACTGGGGGCACGCGACACGCTACGCCTGGAGGCGGCCCTGCCGCTCTACGGTCACGAACTGAACGTGACGTCGACGACGCTCGAAGCGCGACTGGGTTGGGTTCTTGGCTGGGACAAGGAGACCTTTCGCGGTCGCGCGGCGGTCGAGCGCGAACGTGACCGCGGTCCGCAGAGACTACTGACGGGTCTGATCGTCGAGGGCCGTCAACCACTTCGTGACGGTGGCGAGGTCGCCGTCGACGGTCTCGACGTTGGGACCCTCACGTCGGGGAACTTTTCGCCGGTACTGGAGCGCGGCATCGGGCTGGGTCTGCTGCGCGGCGACCCCCAGGTCGGCACCGAGGCGACGGTGACGCTTCGCGGGCGAGAGATCGCCGCGACCGTGACGGCGTTGCCCTTCGTTCGAAAGGTGAAGTGACGTGGCCGACTACCTACCCCACACCGAGGCGGAGATCACAGAGATGCTCGCGTTTCTCGGCATGGACTCCCTGGATCAGCTCTTCGCCCACATCCCGCCCGCGGTTCGTCTCACACAGGGTCTCGACCTGCCCGAGGGCATGAGCGAGCCCGACGTCGCGGCGCTGTTCACGCAGTACACGTCGGCCAATCACGCCCAGGCCAGCGCGATGACGTGCTTCGCGGGCGCCGGTGTCTACGACCATGAAGTGCCGGCGGTGGTGAAGATGCTCGCCGGGCGTTCGGAGTTCGTGACGGCCTACACGCCGTATCAACCCGAGGTCGCTCAGGGCGTCTTGCAGGCGATCTTCGAGTATCAGACCTTGATCGCACGACTGAGCGGACTACCGATTCCGAACGCGTCGCTCTACGACGCGGCGACCGGACTCGTGGAAGCACTCAACATGGCCCACGGCGCGACGACGCGTCAGAAGATGGTGATCTCGGCCGGCGTGCACCCGCACTGGCGCGAGGTCGCCAAGACCTTCGCCCGTGGTACCGGCCACGAGATCGTCGAGGTCCCTCTGATAGACGGCGTCACTGACTGGGAGAGCGTCGACGCCTCCGACGCCGCCGCCATCGTCGCGAGCTACCCGAACTACCTGGGCGTGCTCGAGGACATGAGCACGGCGAAAGCGTTGGCCGTCGAGAACGACGCGCTCTTCGTGCTCGGCGCCGATCCGGTGGCGGCCGGGGTGCTGAAGACGGCCGGCCAGTGGGGCGCCGATATCTTCGTGGGCGAGGGTCAGCCCTTCGGGACGCCGCTCGCGTTCGGTGGTCCGTTCCTCGGGCTCTTCGCCTGCACCGAAGAGCAGACTCGACGACTGCCCGGTCGGATCGTGGGCGAGACCGTGGACTCCAACGGCCGTCGATCGTTCGTGACCACGCTGCGCGCACGCGAACAAGACATCCGTCGCGAGAAGGCCACGTCGAACGTCTGCACGAACCAGACACTGATGGCGGTCACGGCCGCCATTCAACTCGGATGGCTCGGCACGCAGGGTCTTCGCGAGATCGCGACGCGCTGCGCGCAGGGTGCGCACTATCTCTTCGACGAACTCATGAAGATAGAGGGCCTCACGGCGGTCTCCTCACAGCCGTTCTTCCGTGAGTTCGCCGTCCGTCTCGGACGCAACGCCTTGGACGTGCTGCTTACGATGGCCAATGACGGCGTGCTCGCGGGCGTCGCGGTCGCCGAGTTGACCTCCGGGGTCGATCTCTCGATCGATGGCGACCACGACGACGTGCTGCTCGTCACCGTCACCGAACGACGGACGAAAGAAGAGATCGATCGATACGTCGAAGTCCTGCGAAAGGCGGTCGGCCAATGACCAGTCGCGCACTCTCCGGTGGCCGCGCGGCGTCGGCGCCGCTGCTCGGTCACGAGACCGAGCCCACGATCTTTGAGATGTCGGTGCCCGGGCGCTCGGCCTACCAGTTGCGAACGACGGGTGTGCCGGCGACGGCGTTGGTCGACTTGATCCCCGCGACGCACCTCAACGACCACGTCGTCGATGTCGCCGAAGTCTCCGAACGTGACCTCGTCGCACACTTCACGCGACTCTCGCACCGTCAGTTCTCGGTCGATCTCGGTATGTACCCACTTGGTTCGTGCACGATGAAGTACAACCCGAAGTTCTGTGACGCCGTGGCCAATGACCCCGGACTGAACTCCGTCCACCCGGGCGCGCCGGCCGAGCTCACCCAGGGGTGGCTGGAGTTGCTGGCGACGCTCGAGGAGAAGTTGTGCACCATCACCGGTATGGCGGCGGCGACGCTCCAACCGGCCGCGGGCGCCGCGGGTGAGTTGACGGGCCTGTTGTTGATGCGGGCCTTTCACAGTGCGAACGGTGACGCGCGACGACGCATCCTGATCCCTGACTCGGCCCACGGGACGAATCCGGCGTCGGTGACCCTGGGCGGTTACGAGGTCACCACCGTTCCTTCGAATGACCGGGGCCTGGTCGACCTGGAGAAGTTGAAGGCGGCACTCGACACCGACGTGGCCGGCATCATGTTGACCAACCCGAACACGCTGGGCCTCTTCGAAGAAGAGATCACCGAGATCGCCGCCGCCGTGCACGAGATCGGTGGACTGCTGTACTACGACGGTGCGAATCTGAACGCCATCTTGGGCGCCGTTCGTCCGGGCGACATGGGATTCGACATCGTGCACATGAACCTGCACAAGACCTTCGCCACCCCGCATGGCGGCGGGGGACCGGGCGCCGGTCCCGTGGCCGTCTCGAAGCGACTGGTCGAATTCCTTCCCGGACCCAAAGCGACCCGACTCGATGACGGAACGTTCGCGTGGGTGAAGCCGCCGCGCTCGATCGGTCGGGTCCACGGCTGGCACGGCAACGCCATGGTGCTCGCTCGCGCGCTCGCCTACATCGACGTGCACGGCGGCGACGGACTCACGCGCGTGGCCAAGTACGCCGTCTTGAACGCGAACTGGCTGCGACACCGGCTGCGCGCGACACTGCCGGCCGCCTACGACCGTGTCTGCATGCACGAGTGCGTCCTCACCGCGACGCCTCTCAAGAACAAGTACGGCGTACGCGGGCTCGACGTCGCAAAGGGGCTCTTGGAAGAGGGATTCCATTCGCCCACGGTGTACTTCCCGTTGATCGTCGAAGAGGCGTTGATGTTCGAGCCGACCGAGACGGAGAGTCTCCAGACCCTCGAAGCGCTCGCCGAAGCGGTCGAACGAATCGCCCAGCGCGCGATTGACGACCCCGATTCGTTGCACCGGGCACCGCAATCGACACCCGTATCGCGGGTCGACGAGGCGCGCGCCGCACGACACTTGATCCCCACCGAGGATGCCGCCAGCCGATAGTCGCCATCGCGACCAGACGGTGTAGTCGCGTCACTCTGGGGTCTGAGAGAATGCCGTAATGACCTCTGCGGAGAAGTTCGGGCGACTGCGCCTGCAAGCGTTCGGTGCAGTCGTACTGATCTGTGTGCAGGCGGGACTGGGAATGTTCGTCAATCTTTTCGTGACCATCCCCAAGCATCACCCCGGTTCCAATCCGTCGGAGTTCTTTAGTGGCTCGGCGCGCAGCGTGCTGTGGGCGATTGGACACGGGGCGATCGCGCTGACGATTCACGTCGTGCTCGGACTGCTCTTGGCGCTCATGGTGATCGGCGTCGTGGCAGGCGCTATCAGCATCGGGCGTCGTGCCGTATTGATCTGGTCAGTGCTCGGAGCTCTGGGAACGATTGGCGCCGGTTTCACGGGGGCGGGTTTCCTCGACTTCAATGAGGCAGTCAGTTCCTACTTCATGACACTGCTCGCTCTGGCGTCGCTGTTGTGTTTCGCGGTCGTGGTGTACCTGCCGCGCGAACGTACGCCGCTGGTGTCGTCCACTCAACCGGCAGTTCCTCCGACGCAGCCGCACTAATCCGTCTCGGAGAGTGATATCCCGTTCGTGACCTTTCGCAGGAGTCGAGCCAGTTCACGTTGTTCGGTCGCCGTCAACGCGCTGACCGCGACGCGCTCGTGTTGATTGAAGGTAGGAAAGAGCGACTCGATCAGGTGTTCGCCCGCGGCGGTCAACTCAATTGAGACCCGACGACGATCGTCCTTGTGGGGGAGACGCTTGATCAGTTTGCGACTCTGGAGCGTCTTGATGACGCCGGTCAGGGTCCCCTTGGTGACCCCCGCCTCCTCGGCGACGTGACCGGTCTCTTGCGTGTCCCAGATCCACAGGATCCATAGCACCGTGAAGGCGACCCAACTGAGGTCGTACTCGGCGAGGACCGTTCGTTCCATGTGATTGCGCACGGCCGTTCCCGCGCGGTAGACGTTTGAGACCGCGCTCATGGCGGTGAAGTCGAAGTGCTGACCCTTCAGCCGTGCCTTGATGTCCTTCTCGGCTTGGAGGACGACGGCCGGCGAGGCCGAGCCGATGCGACGACTCACTGGCCGCTCCGAAGCGTCGTACCACCGGCAAAGGTCGTGCCCACCGAACGAAAGTAGCCGCCGATGATCTCGAGGGGCGCGAGTCGTGACAACTCTTCGGTGGGCGAATCGAAGAGTTCGAGCGTCGCAGTTCCTCCCCACACCGGTCCGAGGTCGAGATCGACGCCGGACATCGTCACCACCTCATCGAGGGAGTCCACGCCGTCGAGTTCGATGCGCGGGAACCAGCGATGGTGCAACATAGCGTGGCCGTTGACGAAGCCGTTGGACGTCGCCGGTCCCTCGAGCGTGACCGTGGCGTTGGCCAGTCGCCGGTCGGCGGCCGCCAATGTCATGCCGAAGACTCCGCCGGCCTCGAGACGCGGACCGGCGGAGCCGACCGTCACCGGACGCGTCTGGTGGATCGAGCCGAGCTTCTTGGGGTATCCCTGGAGATAGCCGCGCACCAGGGCGAAGTCCTTGTCGACCCAGATGAAGACGCAGCGACTGTAGAGCTGGCCGTCGTAACGGCATCGCACCACGACGAAGGACTCCTTGTACTGCGAACGAACGGGATCGAGCAGTTCGCTGCGGTCGTCACCGCAACTCTGCCAGTCGGCCCAGATGAAGGCCACCGCGCCAGGGTCCTCGTCGTCGTGGGCGAGTTCGACGTCGGGGGGCAGAAGCGCACGCACGTTGGCGGGGTCGGTGCGGTACTCGACCGTCAGGAGGTCGCCGGAGTAGTGCCACGGTGTCGGCGGCAGTATCGACGCGGCGCCACTGGCCGTACGCGGAAAGGGCACTCCTCGAAACGACATCAACCCTCTCCCGTCCATCCGCCGTCGGGCCGGTCGAACCACACGTGGGCCTGACCGGTGCCGATGGAGTTCTCGTACTGCGAGTACATGCGTCCGGGTGCAGTGCACCTCGCCCCACCCAGGGCGTGGATCATCATCTGGTAGTGCGCGAAGTGGCCCTCCGGACGAACGCGCATGAAGTCGTCCATCTCATTGACGACCTGGGCGTGATCACCGCGCACCAAGGCGTCGATCACACGGTGGTCCCAGTGACGGGCCTCGTCGGAGTAGATGTTCTCCTCGGGCGCCGCCTCGTGTTGGCGCAGGTCGCGCAGTTTGTGGAACGTATGGCTGAGAGCGCCCGAGGCGATGAGGACGACGCGCAGATCGCTCTGGGCGACCGCATCGGCGACGACGCCGCCGACGGTCGCGAAGTCGCGATTCTCTGCCGTCTGACAGACACCGATCGAGGCCCAGGCCTCGTCGCCCTGCAAGAAGGAGAGGAAGTTGAGCGTCGCGTAGGTGACCGGGAGATGCTCGTTGTCGATGGGCGTGATCCAACAGTCGTCGGTCTCGTCGGCGATCTTTCCGACCAGCCGGGCGAAGTCGGGACTGCCGGGCATGTCGTAGGGGACACTCGACATGCCACGGGGCAGCTCTTCGCTCGTGAAGAATCCCATCCGCCGCTCCGCCGCGGTCACGACGAACTCGACCGTCGTGAACCAGTGGCTATCAAAGACCAGCACGAGGTCGGGCTTCAAGACATCGAAGACCTCGGTGCGGAGTTTCTTCAGTCCCGAGTACAGCGTGCTCTCGTTGCCGTTGTTCAGTTCTCGACGAAGCTCGTCGGGAAGGACGATGGTCGGGACGTGCGCGAGCAGTCCCGCGCCGACGATTTCACCCATGGGTCGTTCCCTCTTTTATCTGTAGCGTTTTCAAATCCGAATAAAAGTCGAGCGCGTAGTCGCCGCCCTCGCGGCCGATGCCGCTGATGCCGGTGCCGCCGAAGGGCGCGGTGAGGTCGCGCACGAGGAAACAGTTGACCCAGATGGTCCCGGCGCGCAGGGCCGCGCCGAGTCGCTCAGCGCGCGCTTCACTCGAGGTATAGATGATCGCGGACAGCCCGTACGCGGTGGAGTTCGCGAGTTGGGCGGCTTCCGCCTCGTCGGCGAAACTCTGGATCGTCAGTACGGGACCGAAGACCTCTCGTTGGACGATCTCTGAGTCGTTGGACGCCGGCTCGATGAGTGTCGGCTCGTACCAGAGTCCGTCCTTCGTGCGCCTCTCGCCGCCAAAGACCACCGTGTCGCCGTTCGTCCTCGCGCGCTTGACGAAGCCGTCCACCCGCGCGAGATGCTCGGGGTGAATCAGCGGCGAGATCGTGGTCGCAGATTCGCGGCTGTCGCCGAGCACGTGTCGCTTGGTGGCGACTTCGAAGCGCTCGACGAAGGCGTCGCGGACCGATGATTCGACGAGGAGACGCGTTCCGGCCAGGCAGACTTGACCGCCGTCGTCGAACATGACGGCCGCCTTCTCGGCGGCGGCGTCGAGGTCGGCGTCGGCGAAGACGATGAAGGGACCCTTCCCGCCCAGTTCGGCCGTGAAGGGCACGAGATTCTTCGCGGCCGCCTCACCGATGAATCGACCGGTCTCGGGTGAACCAGTGAACGAGATGCGACGAACGCGCGGGTCACCCACGAGAGCGGCGCCGACTTCGCCGCCGAATCCCTGCACCATATTGAAGACGCCCGGTGGGAAGCCCGCCTCCTCGACGAGGTCCATCAACATCGAACAACTGAGCGGCGACCACTCGGCTGGCTTCAGGATCACGGTGTCGCCGGCCGCGAGCGCCGGGGCGCACTTCCACGTCGAGAGCATGAACGGCGCGTTCCAGGGCGTGATGACCACCGTCGGGCCGGCCGGCATCCGCAAGACCGTGTTCGTCGTGCCGTTGGAGGTCCATCGACGCGGCTCGTAGTCGCGCGCCAGTTCGGCGTAGGCACGAAAGTTGCGCGCACCACGGCCGATGACGCGAAGTTTCAGACTCTCTTCGAGCATCGCCATGTCGAGACATTCGACGTGGGCGATTGACGCAACGTCACGGTCGATCAGGTCGGCGAGGCGGTCGAGGTAGACGCCACGCTCGTCGACCGAGAGCGCGGCCCACGCGCGAAACGCGGCCTCGGCGGCGCTCACCGCGAGGTCCGCTTCGACCGAGGTGGCGCGCGCGACGTCGGCCAACTTCCACGTCCAGTCGAGCGGGGAGCGGTCCTCGAAGGTACGCGTTGAGGTGATTCGTTCGCCGTTGATGTAGTGATCCGGCGAAACGCTCACTCCGTCGACGTCGACGCGCGGAGAACTCATGACTGGAACTTCGGTTGGATGCGCGGGAACGGTAACTCCTCGCGGGCGGTGGGATTGGGACGTCGCTGGCCGCGGAACTCCCACTCGGCGCCAAGGGCGGTAGAGAGGACCTCTTCCGTGGCGGTCGGCTGCGCCCCGATCTCGTCACTCACGGGCGTGGGGCCTTCGACGATGTGGTTCGTGAGCGTGCCGAGACCCTCGACCTCGACGTGGACGACGTCACCCGGCTGGACCGGTCGCGAGACGGCGGGCGTGCCCGAGAGAATGATGTCACCCGGCACCAGCGTGATGAGCCGCGCGATGTCGGCGACGAGGTAGTGCATGTCCCAGGCCATCTCGTCGGTCGAACCGTCTTGGCGCACGTCTTCGCCGATCAGCGTGAGCATCCGCTTGTTCTTGAAGTCCCAGTCGGTGACGACGCCCGGTCCGATCGGGCAGAGCGTGTCGGCCCCTTTGACGCGCAGCATCGAGCCGGCGTCGGTGTCGCGAAAGTCGTGCAGTCCGAAGTCGTTGGCGATGGTGTAGCCGGCGATGTAGTGCCCGGCGTCGGCGTAGGCGATGTTACGGGCCGTTCGTCCGATGACGATCGCGACCTCGCCTTCGAAGTTGAGGTAGTGGCAGTTGGACGGACGCACGACCGCTCCGCCGTGGGCGTTCAGCGCCGTGATGGGTTTGTGGAAGTACGTCGGCGCGGGTGGCAGTTGGACACCGAACTCACGGACCCGCGAGATGTGGTTGAGGTGACAACAGATGATCTTGGTGGGCGATACGGGAGGAAGGTGCGTGGCCTGGCGCGCCTCAACGCGCCGACCGTCGCGAGCCACCAAAGAGTCGCCATCGAGGACGACATCGGTGGGGTAGCCGTCGAGGAGAATCCTTCGAAATTCCACTGCGCTCCCAGAGTCGTTTGTATCTAAACGTTGTTGTACAGACTAGTAAGTTGGTCAGTGGGTTACTTCTCGCCAAGGTGCTACCTTTCCCAACGTATCCCAAGGGGGCCGCATGTCCAGTGAGTTCAATCGTCTGCGAGTGTTGTGGCCCGATCACCTGGGACTCGCTCGTGGCAAGTACGTGCCGGCGTCGCTCGCCGAGCACGGCGTGCGCCACTGCACCGGCACCTGGGCCCTCGGCTACGACCGGGGCATGACGCCCGAGACACCCGGGTCACACTGGAGCGAAGGACTACCCGACTTTGACGCCAGTTACGAGCTGAGCGACATCCGTCCCGGTTGGGAGCCGGGCACGAAGGTCGTCGTCGCCGATCTCACTCGACTCGGCGAACCGTTCGAGCCGTCTCCGCGCCACGCACTTCGTCGGGCGATCGCCGACTGGCAGGAACTGGGCTACCGACCGTTCGTGGGAATGGAGTTCGAGGCCTATATCTTCGAGCCCGACGGGAACGGTGGTTGGCGACCAATCGACACGCCCGGCGCCTACGTCTACGGCACCGGACCTTCGGTCGACCCGCACGGTCTGCTCGACGCCATCTGGGAGGCCTGCGACGCCGCCGAGATCCCGCTGGAGTCCGTGAACTCCGAATACGACTCGCCGCAGTTCGAGTTCACGCTTCGCTACAGCGACGCCTTGCGCGCCGCCGACGAGGGATTCCTCTTCAAGGTCTTGGCCCGTGAGGTGGCCCACCGTCTGGGACTGTTGTTGACGTTCATGGGCAAGCCCCTCTCCGATCGTGGAGGGTCCGGCCTGCACTTCAATATCTCGCTGCGCGACGACGCGGGTGAGAACGCGATCTTCGACGCCGCCCAAGACGACGGCGTCTCGGTGATCGGCAAGCAGGCCGTCGCCGGCATGCTCGCGCACCACCAGTCGCTCGCCGGTCTCTGTGCGCCCACGGTCAACGCCTACAAGCGACTGCGACCGGCGTCGCTCTCGGGCTACTGGGCGAACTGGGGTTACGACCACCGCGGTGCGACGGTGCGCATTCCGCCCGAGCGTGGTGAGGGATCGCGCCTCGAGCACCGACTTTCCGACGGCGCCGCAGTGGTGCACACCTCGATGGCCGCGGTCTTGCAGGCCGCGCGCCTCGGCGTCGTGAACAAGTTGGTGCTGGGTCCCAAGGAGAGTGGCAACGGTCTCGACACCATCGACGCCACCGTCGGCGTGCCACCGTCACTGAGTGACGCGCTTGACGCGCTCGAAGCCGATCAGGAACTCGTGGACGCCGTCGGCGCCGTATTAGTCGCGCAACACCTCGCGGTAAAGCGCACCGAGTGGGATCGGTTCACGGGTGCGACGACGGACTGGGAGATGCGCGAGTATCTTCCGTTCCTCTAGCGCCAGGTCACGCGAACCGGGAGCTTCTTCGTCCCGCTGATGAAGTTCGAGCGGAAGCGCTCGCTCGGACCGGCCGCCTCGATCTTCGACCAGGCCTTGGCCATCTCTTCGAACATGACGCGAAGTTCCAGTCGCGCGAGGTGCGCGCCGAGACAGAGATGCGCACTGTGGAGTCCGAAGGCGACGTGGTCGTTGGGTGCGCGGTTCGCGATGAACTCATAGGGATCGGTGAACTGCTCTTCGTCGAAGTTCGCCGAGATGTACCAGAGGACGACTTTGTCACCCTTCTTTAGCGCCTGACCCCGTAGTTCGGTGTCCTCGACGACGGTTCGTCGAAAGTGCATCGTCGTGCTCGCCCAGCGCAACACTTCGTCGACGAGCAGTTTGATCTCGGCCTCGTTCATCGCGGGGAGCGCGGCGAAAATCTCAGGACGTTCGATGAAGACCTGAGCGCCGGCGGTCATGGTGTAGCGCGTCGTGTCGTTGCCGGCGGCCACCATCAAGGTGAAGAAGTTCTTCAACGTCGAGTCATCGAGCGTGTCCCCGTCCTTGGTCGGGGCGAGCAGCGCGGTGAGGACATCGTGCGTTGGCGTGACGCGGCGATCCTCGAGCGCCTGTTGGGCGTATTCGAAGAGTTCAATCGCGACGGGGCTGCGAAAGGGGAGAAGTCGATACGCGCTCGTGTCGCTCTGGTCCACGACGTAGTCGGTGAAGTCCGGGTCGGAGTTGCCGATCAAGGCGTCGCCTCGGCTCACCAGCCAATCGAGATCGTCATCGGGCAGGCCGAGGAGTCGTCCGAGCATCTTCATCGGGAGCTCCCGAGCGACGTCCTTGACGAAGTCGAACTCCTCCTTACCCGCCAGGTTCGCGAGGACCTCGCGGGCCAGCTCGCGCACCGCACCCTCGTAGTCGGCCACGGCGCGTGGCGTGAAGGGTCGGGCCACGATGCGCCGCAGGCGCGTGTGCTCGGGCGAGTCCATCTCCATCATGGTGCGACGGGCCTCGGTCTCTTCGGCGTCCATGTCCTCCATGCGGATGCCGAGGCGACTGGAGAAGAGCTCTGTGTGGCGACTGGCGTAGAGGACGTCGTCGTACTTCGTCAGACTCCAGAATCCCCGTCCGCCGTCGGCCTCCTCGGTCCAGGCGACCGGTTCGGTGGCGCGCAGGTGCGCGAAGACCTCGTGAGGGACACCACTGACGTACGTGTCGTGGGACGTGATATCGGCGGCCGTGGCGTCGCTGGGCATGAAACCTCCTCGGTCTGCCAAGGGTACTCGTTCGTGACCAAACGATATTGCTCGACAATCGGGACGTTTGGTTCCTACTATGGAGGGATGACAAAACCGCTGATTGGCATGTCGGGGCGGCGCTGGCCGGCCTCCGCGCTCGCCAACAACGTGCCCAAGGCCATGTACGACCTCAAGTTCGACCTGCACTTCTCGGACTATCCGGCCTCGGTCGCCGCGGCCGGGGGACTGCCCGTCGAACTGACGCGCGACGCCGACGTCGAGGGCGTGCTCGCTCGACTCGATGGACTGATCCTGAGCGGGGGCGCGGACGTGGAACCGGACCGCTACGGGCACCACGCTGACGAGAATCTCGGTGCCATTGAACCGGACCGCGACGAGTGGGAACTGGCGCTCTTTCGCGAGGCCCGTCGACTGGAGATGCCGGTCCTGGCGATCTGTCGGGGGGCCCAACTCGCCAATGTGTATTACGGGGGCACGTTGAACCAGCACGTCGAGATCGACGACGGCGCCGGTCACCCACAGTGGGACACCGACGGTCACGAACGCACGCACCAAGTGAATGTCGTTCCCGGATCGCTGCTCGCGACGTTGTACCCGCGAGAGATCGGCGTGAACTCTCTCCACCACCAGACGCTGGCGGTCTTGGGCAACGACCTCGTGGTCTCGGCGACCGCTCCGGACGGCGTCGTGGAGGCGGTGGAGCTGCCGGGACATGACATGCTGGCCGTGCAGTGGCACCCGGAACTACTCGACAAGCCCGATCCGACGTTCCGGTGGCTGGTCGAGCGCAGCAGTGACTACTTAGCCCGCAAGAGTTAGCGTGACCGCCGCTCGGGCGCTGATGGTCCTCACTGAGAACTGGACGTTGGAACCGCGTCCCTCCCTGTCCGAACTCGTCGAACTGGCCGTCCAGGCCGAGGCCGCCGGGGTCGACGGCGTCATGGTCAGCGATCACGTCGTACTGGGACCGACGGCCAACGAGAACGGCGCGCCGTTGAACCATCGGGACTACGCGATGCCGGGCAACCAAGATCCGGCCACCCCGTGGCCGAGCCCGTACGTACTGCTCGCCGCGATCGCCGCGCGAACGACGACGTTGCGCCTCGTGCTCGGCGCGATCGTCTCGCCGCTTCGCCATCCACTGATCACGGCGAAGGACCTCGGCACACTCGATCTCCTCAGTCACGACCGGTTGGTGGTGTTGCCAACGGTGAGTTGGCACCGAGACGAGTACGCCGCGTTGGGCGTGGACTTTCATCGTCGCGGCGAGATCTTGGACGAGCAGTTGGACATTTGGCGTCAGGTCTGGACGACCTCGCCGGTGACGTTTCACGGACGCCATTACTCGTTCGACGACATATGGGTTGAACCGAAAGCTGGACGTCTCGGCGGCCCGACGCTCTGGTTCGGCGGTTCAACAGTGCACGCAGCGGTCGCTCGACGAGTGGCGAAATATGGAGCGGGATTCAACCCGCTGGGCCGACCCACGACGGACGAGATGCAGGTCCTGGACGACGCCTTGGCCGCCGAAGGCCGCGTGAGGGCCGATGTCGAAATGGTGGGAGGCATTCGGGGGCGTTTTGTCAACGCGAACGACGTGGCGTCGCTCGACGAAGCGTTAGAAGGCGTTCGCGAACAGTTGGACAGCGGGTACTCGACGATCTGCTTCAAACCATCGATGTTCACCGACGACCGTCACGACGTAGTGCGCGTCTGCGAACGAGTCGTAAAATTCCTCTGGAAGTCCTCCGGAACTTGACAAGAGTCGTTTGAGTCCTTACGGTTAGCACTCAGTTAAACGGATCAATCAACGGGGGACACGATGGAGAACGACGGCGGAGTACTGCTTGGCCAAGGTTCGGGGACGCTCACCACGACCGACTGTGTTGCGCAGTCGATGGCGGTCGGGCCGATCTTTTCGGCCGCCGTCATCGGAGGCGCGCTGGCCGCGTTCGCTGGCGGCGTAGGACCGTTCGTGGTGATTCTCACCATGGTCGGCATCCTGGGTCTGGGCTATGTGATCAGTGAGTTCGCGAAGCGCTACAGCGGCGCCGGCGCCGTCTACGAATTCCTCGCCCACACGCTCGGCAAGAAGGCGGCGATCTTCGGAGCCGCGGCCTACTTCCTGGCCTACGCCTTCTTGGTCGGAGGACTGCCGATGGCCTTTGGCAGTACGGCGGTGCCGTTCTGGCAGACGGAGTTTCATCAGAACGTTCCCTGGTGGATCTTCGGCGTGGCACTCATCGTCATCGTGACCATCATCAACGTTCTGGGTATCACGTTCTCGGTGCGTGCGCAGTTGACGGTCGTGGCTCTCTCGATCATCCCTTTCATCATCCTGTCGATCGTGGTCATCTACAAGGGCGGCGTCTCGGGAAACCACTTCTCGGTCTTCGAGCCCAATCACATCGCCGCGGGTGGGTCGGTCTTCAAGGGACTGCTGTTCGCGATCCTCATGTTCGTCGGCTTTGAGTTGGCCGCGGTGCTCGGTGAGGAGACCGCCAAGCCCAAGCGCTCAATTCCCATCGCGATCTTCACGGTGATCATCATCACGGCGATCATCTACCTGGTGACCCAGTACATCGGGACGATCGGGTCGGGCGGACCGAAGAACATCCCCTTCGACTTCCAGGCCATCGCGACGCACTACGTCGGCAGCTGGTTGAGCGCACTGATCGGCATCGCGATCATGTTGGACATCATCGGTATCGCCATCGGATTCTCCGCGGCCTGTGCCCGGGGTCTCTACGCGCTCTCGCGTGACGAACTCTTGCCCAAGCCGTTCACCAAGGTTTCGGCACGACGAGTGCCAATTGTCGGGACCATGTCGATCAGCGCACTCATGGTGATCTTGATGGTGCTCGCCGGTCTGATTTGGAACTGGAGCAACTCGACGACCAATCCGGCGGTGCCGTTCGACGGGTTCTGGATGTTCCTCATCGCCTCGGCCTTCGGCTCATTCCTCATCTCGTTGATCTACGCGGTGCTCTGTGTCGCGGCGGTGAAGATGTTCATCGCCGATGGGACGCTCGGTCGAGGTGCCGTCCCGGCGCTCTTTGGATTCCTCATCTCCGCGGGCGGCATCGCGGCGCAGTTCATCAGCGGCTTGGCGCCGACGGGAACCGCACTGCAGGGCCGCAACCTCGCGCTGATCGGGATCGTCATCATTCTCGTCTGGCTCGGCTACAACATGTTGCGACGGCCGGCGGCGGTTGAAGCGGCGGGCAACCACGCGCTGCAACACCAACTGACAGAGACGGGGATTTAGACCGTTGTCACTGGGACTCGTCGTCGTGACCGGTGGCGGCTCCGGCATCGGGGCGGCCACCGTCGCGCAACTTCGCCAGGCCGACTACGCCGTGCTCGCCACTGGACGACGAGCCGACTCGCTGCAGAAAGTGGCCGCCGAGACCGGCTGCGAGACGTTCGCGGGTGACATCGCAAAGATGGTGGACAACGAACGACTTCGCGAACGAGTGGAAGCATCACCAACGCCCTTGGTCGGACTGGTTAATGCTGCGGGCGTCAACTACGACGGAACGGTGGGTGAGGCGACGCTCGAGGAGTGGAACGAGACGATCGCGGTCAACCTGACGGGCGCCTTCGACGTCACGCGTCAACTGCTTCCGGCACTTCGCAGCAACGCGGGCTCGATTGTGATGGTCGCGTCCGTGGCCGCCGACCGCGCGCCGAACGGTGCGGCTGCCTACGCCGTCTCGAAAGCCGGTATGGCCATGTTGGGTTATGTCCTGGCCGTGGAAGAGGGCCGTGGCGAGCATCCCGTGCGCTGCAACGTCGTGAATCCCGGGTGGACCCGGACTGAGATGGCGGACCGCGAAATGGGCGCCTTCGCCGCGGCGACGGGACAGGACGTGGAGTCGGCCTATCGCGAACTGAGCCGTCTCGTCCCACTCGGTCGTCCGGCGCTCGCCGCCGAAGTCGCTCAGGTCATCGTCTGGTTACTCGGCGCCGACGCGAGTTACGTGAACGGTGCGACGCTGAGCGTCGACGGCGGCCACCGATTGGTCGACGCCGGCACCGTCCCATTCGATTTCACGGTGCAACCTCGGTCGACCGTCGAGCCAACATAGATCGAACGATCCAAGAGATTCACGCGGATAACGTCGGGCCCATGGATCTGCGACTGCGTCCGTACACGCTGGACGACGAGTCGGCCGCGCGCCGAGCCGACGATATCGCCGAGGCCGATGGTTCCATGTTCCTTCTAGGGATGGAGCCCGACATGTCCTGGGCCGCATTCCTGGAAAGCGTCGAGACGCAACGCCTCGGTCTCTTCCCGTCGACGTACCGAGTTCGCGGGGTGCAGTTGGCCGCCACCGTGGACGGCCAGCTCGTGGGACGCGCGTCGATTCGCTTCGAACTCAATGAGTTCTTCGCGACCGAGGGCGGTCATATCGGCTACGTCGTCCTGCCGGAGTTCCGACGTCGGGGCTACGCCACGGAGATTCTGCGTCAGGCGCTGGTCATCGCTCGCGCCGGCGGAGTCGACCGGGTCTTGATGTACTGCCTCGATAACAACGTCGGATCCATCGCGGCCATCGAACGTTGCGGGGGAGTGTTGGACGAGGTGGTCGCCAACGATCAGGGCGAGCCGTCGTGGCGTCGTTACTGGATCAACTGACGAAGGTCTCGTGACGACTTAGAGTTGGGCCGCCTCGTCGACGGTCAACTCCGCCGCGGGATCGGCCTCGAGGCGCTCGTCAGGGATGAGCTCGCCGCTCGCGATCGATCGGCCATAGGTTCCCGCAGCGAGCCGCTGCTCGGCGCGCTCGATCGCGGCAAGTCGCACGGTCAGACCATCGGCGACGGCGTCGTCCGTACCTTCGGACACCAACGTCTCGGAGGAATCACTCATGTCGCCTTGTTCGTTCGCGGCCGAGCGGTCCGACTGTCCGTCACCCTTCACGGCGGCCAACAGACTCTCGACTCGTGTGCGCTCCGCCTTGAGCAACTCGTGGGCCTGATCGTCGTTCACGCGACTCCAATCTCGATCTTCTGTTCGTGGTCCGTACTGGACCAGGTCTGCCCAGCGTAATTCCTCGCAGCGATCGGCTCTCCATGCTTCGTAGGGAATGAGGAGTACAAGAAGTGAGGGAGTGTTCGGCTCTTAAAGTGGGGTGATGTCCACCCGTCAATGGCACTGATCGTGCTCCGGGCCGCGGTGCAACAGACGTGGGAACCGTTCGTCCTGGTCGTCGGCCTCCTGTTGATCGGACATGTGGCCTCGAGCGACGGCCTCTTCGAGGTGGCCGGTTCAAAACTCTCACGGCTCCGCGGTGGCAACGTCGTACTCTTCTTCTCGATGATGTTGCTCGCGGCACTGGTCACCGCGACGCTGAATCTCGACACCTCCGTGGTGTTCCTCACCCCGGTCTTGCTCCACATCGCGCGGTACCGTTCGATCAAAGAAGAGGCGTTCCTGTACGGATCGATCTTCATGGCGAACGCCGCATCACTGTTGCTCCTTGGTTCGAACCTCACGAACATTCTGGTGTTCGCGCGCTCGAACGTGAAAGGTGTTGCCTTTGCCCGCACGATGTTCGTTCCGTGGTTGCTGTCCATCGCGCTCACGACGCTCGTGGTGCTCGTGTGGCGTTGGCGCGACCTCACCTCAAAAGCGGTGATTGAGCCCGAAGACGCGAAACACTTCACCTGGGGACCGGGGATCGTCGGTATCGTGGCGGCCGTTGCTTTGATGCTGGTGTACAGCCGCCCCGCCATCATGGTCCTGGCTGTCGCCATCGTCATCTCCGGCGTCGACATCGTGTTCCGACACCGTGTGGTGCCGTCGAAACTGTTGCGTAGCGCGAACCTACCAGTCGTCGTGGGGCTCTTCGTGATCGCTACCGCCGTCTCGGTTGCTTCCCGGTATTGGCACCTCTCCCAGCACCTCATCGGAACGGCCGGTTCATGGCAAACCGCGGGGGTCGCCGCGGCGTCCGCCAACCTGATCAACAACCTTCCCGCGGCGGCGATGCTCTCCGCCCATTTCTCGGCACATCCCTACAGCCTGCTCTTGGGTCTGAATCTCGGTCCGAACCTCACCGTTGTCGGTGCCCTGTCTTCGGTGCTGTGGCTCAAGGTGGCTCGCAGGGAAGGGGCGTCCCCATCGGTCTGGACGTTCACGAAGGTCGGCGTCGTGGTGACGGCGGTGACCCTCGTCGGCTGTCTTCTGATCCTTTAACGCCGAGTCGGGCCTGGATGGCGCGACGTGCGCTACGTGGTTGAGTCGTCGTCCGGACCGCTGCGATCCCATCGACGGTGACGAAGTGAGATGTCTTCTTCGCTCAACGCATCTGTCTTTTCGCTCGCCACTTCGAGAGAGGGGCGAAAGAACTGTTGGGCGATCAGCGTCGGGACGAAGGCCGAGAGAATGACGACCGTCACCAGTTCCGTGTACTGCGACTCATTGATCAAGTGGTGTGTCAGCCCGTAGAGCGCGGAGATCGATCCGAACGTGAGGCCGGTCGCCATGAGGAGCGTCGTGTAGGTCCGCTCCCGCTTGGGCAGCCCGAATGCCCTGGCCGTCGGCCAGACTCCGAGGAACTTGGTCGCCATCTTCACGAAGAACAACGTGACGATGACGCCCGCGCCGGTGACGAGCGCAGAGTCCGAGATCAGGGTGCCGGCGCGCAGGAAGAAGAACGGCGTCAAGAGAGCGAAGGCGATAGCTCGGATCCGGTCCAAGACGACTCGATCGTTCATGAAGACGCCCGCCACGACGAGGCCCGCGACGTACGCGGGAAGCACCGCCTCACTGCCCGCCGCCGTCGCCAGCCCCCCGAGGGCGAACAGCACGACGAAGATGACCTTCACCTCAGGCTCACTGACACGATGACCGAGGTTCGCCGCGACCCAGCGCAGGATTCTCGGCAGGAAGAACAACACCACGGCCGTCACCACGACGAAGACGAGGAGCAGCCAGTCATAGCTCGCGAACAGTCCTCCGAGTGCCAAGACGGTTCCTAGATCGGTGACGAAGCACGCGGCGAGGATGAGCTTGCCGATGTCTTGTCGATTGAGGCCCGTTTCGACCATGACCGCGTAGACCACCGCGACCGACGTCGTGCTGAGGGCGATTCCGGCGATCTCGGACGCGTGAAAGTTCCAATGAAAGCCGTATCGGGCGACGCAGTAGGCGCCAATAAGGGGCAATAAGAATGACACCACGCCCATGGAGAGGCTGGCTTTCCAATGTTTCTTGAGCGAGACGGGGTCGATCTCGGCCCCGGCGAGAAACGTCAGTAACACCGAGCCGAGTCCGGCCAGCAACGTCGTGTAGTCGGTCTGTTGGACGTGTTCTCGAATGCCCGGGATGTTGCCGGCGACGGCCCCCACGAGTATCTCCACGAGAGCGACGGAGATCCCGATCTTGATACTGAAGAGTGCGGCGATCAAGGCCATCCCGACCCAGATTGCCATCACGTAATAAACGTTCATTTGAACTTCCTGTCATGGCAGGGGTTCGGCGCACCGGCCCTACCAGCTCGATCATCCGCTGGTAGATGCCATCAGCCGGGTGAACCGGCGTTTTTCTGGGCGGGCCTCATCGCTCAAGGGTGATGGTACCAAACCGCGCGTCGGAATCAACACTTCCTTCCGGTCGACGATGAGTCGTACGGCGCGACGTCGACGATGCGCGGTAGTCGTTCACGACGACCGCCGCAGAACGCGCCGGGTGACACGGCCCCTAATATCGAGCCACGACCGCTCATCGAGGGTATCAGTACGACTCTCGAGAAGCCCTATCGACGAAGGATGCGTGGCATGACGATTGAGGACGCAATGCAAAGTGGCGGCGATGCAGCCAGCGACGTGTGGAGCGATTTTGTTGTCGATGCCGGGTCACCCGGGTTTAGTCTGCGCACCACGTACCCATCGAATCCGGACGGCGTGGAAGTCATGCTGGAGCGTTGGGAGGCGGGCACCGCGGAGCCGCCACATTCGCATCCGGGTGACGACATGACGATTGTCGTCGAAGGCAAGATGTCAACGCAGCGTTATCTCCGTGACGGTGATTCGCTGGTTGCCGACGGAGAGAGGATCATTCTCAACAAGGGAGACGTCGGATACACGAGCGCGGGCCGCATTCATGACGCCCAGTACATCGAAGAGTGTCAGTTGGTCTACGTGCACAACGGCGCATTCGCGTTCATCGCGGCGAACATCGAAATCGAGTGAACTAGATACGAGCCGTTTGTCGCTCGGTCTCGTCGACACCGCTCAGGTGCAACGTCAATCGTGCTTCGGTGTCCCGTGGTCGTGACCGATCGTCACTCAGCGTACCCATCATTGGAGCACCCGTCGCCAATGGGCGCCGCGGTCTTGCGTCGACCAAACGGTGGCGTTCGGTCCGTCGCCAATTCCCTGGTCCGGCACCACGCCATCGCGTGCATTGACGAAGCACACGGTGAGCGGGAACCGCTTTGGGAGGACTGAAGCGACAACTCGAGGTGCCGTTGATCCGTTCGTCGCCTCGTAAAGCCGATCGGGATAGTTGCCATCGACGGCGAAGGCGGTGGCGCTGCTCACGGGGTCGAACGAACCGAAGGCGAACGACGAGAGAATCGACGTGGAGTCCTTGACAATCCAATGTGCCCCGCCGTCATCCGAATAGGGGATCTGTCCTTGCATATTCCCATCGTCACAGGTCGCCCACAGCACCTCGAGCGACACGGCCTGCAGGTCACAGGCACTGACGCTTTGAAGATCGGGTTGCACCGAGACGCTGTACGTCGCCCCGAGATTCCGCGAGATTGCGAGGTACGAAGGATACGGCTTCGACACTTGATCCACCGTGTTCAGCCAGACGTCGTTGCCGAAGGCCGTGAAGCCCAAACCGATGTCGTACTTGGCGATTTTTGGAGGGAGTGGAAGGCTCACCCAATCGAGAGCCGACAGCGTCGATCGTTCGAGGCGCCACGACGAGCACCGGTCCGACTTCGGGCAGTTCGCCGCAATGGCATAGAGGTATCTCGACGTCGTCGTAATTTGTTGAATCTCGGTGGTGGGTGATATCTCGTGAATCGACCACGTCTTCCCACCGTCGCGCGTGAGGTAGAGGGGAGTCGCGGTACCCAGTCGCGACTTCACGGAGTACGCGACGGCCACGCCGACGTTCGCCGTTGGGAAGAGCAGTTGGGAAATGACGGGTTCGTAGCGTAGATCGAACCTTGAGATCGGAAGAGAACCCATCCTTTGGAAGGACTCGCCCCCGTTGGTCGAGCGTTCTATGGCGTTGGCGTGCGGAAACGCCGAGTCCTTCAGAAGTGCGTAGACATCGTTCGAAGTGCCCGCACGCACCACGAATTGGGGTATCGGGTTCGGCGCGGCCGCCGCAGACGTCTTTGCCGGTCCGAAGATGAGCAGTGCCGTCAACACGACACAGCCGGCACTCAACGCACATCGGGCGTCGCGTGTCGACAGCAGTGCTCTTCGAGCGATGGCTCTCATAGTTTGGACAATACTCACACGAAGGTTCGTGCACTTTAGCCATGATTGTGCAGTTATCGCACACGGTTGGGCATGACGACGAACCAGGAATCGTTCGGCAAAAAATAGGTGCTACAACGTGTAGATGAGCGAACAGCGCATTGAAGTCAGCCGAACGATTCCGGCCCCTGCGAGTGCGATCTTTTCGCTGTTGTGTGATCCAGACGGACATGTCCAAATCGACGCTTCAGGCATGTTGATGTCCGCCGAGGGGTCACCCGTGACCAAGGTGGGCGATACGTTTCTCGTGCACATGGACCGCGAAGCGCTCAACGACATTCCCCTCGGCCTGTATTCCGTGACTATCCGAATCACGGCATTCGAAAGAGACCGAGAGATTGGCTGGAAGATCGAACACCCCTTGGTGGATCCACCGATGGGCTACATCTACGGCTATGTACTCGAGCCGGTGGAGTCCGGGACGTTGACGACCTCCTACTACGACTGGTCGAACGTCCATGAGAAGTACCGCGACTCGATCAAATTCCCGATCATTCCCGAAGCGTCACTACGTGCGACGCTCGGCATACTGGCGCGCACGTTGAGCCGTGCCGAAATGACGTAGCGACGGCGTGTCCTTCGTCACTCCGCGAACGTTTCTTGACGCCCATGATGCGTGACGGGCTGTCAGTCACGAAGCCGCGGGTTGCCATCGGAAGGTTGCGATCGAACCGAATGATTCAAAGGCGAGGTGCTCCAAGATAGGTCGACTCTGACTTGATGCGATGACGTACAGGTAGTTGTATCCGCGTTCGGCGGCGACACGAGCACGATACGCGACCATCGCCTTGAAGAGTCCTTTACCCCTCCACTGGGGGAGTGTGCTACCTCCCCAAAGTCCCGCGAAGTCACAGTCGGGAACAAACTGAATGCGAGCCGAGGACACCGGTGTGCCACTGGCCACGGCGACCACGAGTTCGTTCAGCAATGGTGCGACGGAGAGTTGCGCGAGAAGCGTCCGGCCCAATTGTGTTTGGTCGACGTCAAATACTTCTTCGTGCACCTCAATGAGCTGTCTGATTCCGGATGAATCGTTCGCGCGAACGAGCGTGACACCATCGGGGAGTGCTATCTCGGTCGCCGTGTCGGCCACGCGCGCAATCATGAGTTCTGAAGTTCCAACGTGTTCGACCCCGACCGACGCGAGGCGAGTACTCAGATCCGTAGGGAGGTCATCTTCGTAGACCCTCCACACAAAGTCTTGGTCGATCGTGGCGAAATGATCGATCTGCTCAGTAATCACCTGATCGGCGGTTGATTCGTCCAGGTCCGACCACGCGATCTCCGACCAGCCAACATCGCCGGACGCTGTCCACCGAACGAAGTGTGGTGACGCCGAGACGATGCTCAGACCGTCGCTCGTCGTCCCTCGTCGCACTTGCTCGTAGAAGAGGTTTCGTATTCGTTGTGATTCGTCGATCAACACACCAGAGTCTGACACTCGCGCCACTGCGACTGTCGCTTTCGCATGCGGTTTCTGTGGCTACGCGCTCTTCGCCGGAGCCCGCAGCTGCGTGACCGACGGGACCAACAGCGCGACGCAGACGAGCGCGATCATGACGATGCCTGACAGTTCGAGCGTCCGCGAGGTGCCGATTCGTGTTGCAACTGGACCCACCAGTGCCATCCAAATCGGCATGAGTGCGAGCGATCCGAACCAGTCGTAGGCACTCACGCGTGAGAGGAGCTCCGGCGGCACTTCTCGTTGCATCGTCGTACTCCACAGCACGGAGAAGACGGACACCGAAGCGCCCGCCAACAGGGCAAAGAGAGCGATGACGTAGGTCGGCGAGTGATCCGCCACGAGAAACAGGGGGAGTGGGAAGACGAGCGTCGCGAGGGTCGCTATCAACAGCGGTCGTCGCGGGTGAAAGCGAAGCATGACAATGCCGCCCACGACGGAGCCGACTCCTTGGGCCGCGAGAATCGTTCCCCACGCGGGAGCGCCGCCGAGGTGATGTTTCGCGACGACGGGCCCCAGGACGAGAAAAGACGCGAAGAATGCGTTGGCCAAGGAGAATTCGACCACGATGACCCAGAGCCACGTGAGTGACCAGAACGCATCCCACCCTTGACGCAGCAGCGCGATGAAGGACTCTGAGTGTTCGGTCGCACTCCAGTCGATGCGGATGAGCCCGAGGGAGATCACACTGAGCAGGTAGGTGAGGCTGTCGGCGAGGATCGCCCATCCGGGACTGGACACCGCGACGATCACGCCCGCAATGGCCGGTCCCACGATTCCTCCGCTCGAAGCGGAGATCCCGTAGAGGGCGTTGCCCTCTTGGAGGACGTCATTGCCCAACATCTGGGGCACGATGCCCGTCAAGGCGGGCATGAAGAACGCTTGGCCGACGCCCATTAACGCCGCCAAGGTCATGAAACCCCAGAGGGGCGGCCTTCCCACAAGAACCCAGAACCCCAGGACGGCTTCGGCAGCCGTGCGAAGTATGTCGGCGCGAAGCATCAGCGATCGTCGGCTCATTCGGTCGGCGACGACGCCTCCCACCAAGAGCAAGATCACGAGAGGAATCGTTTCCGCGGCAAGCACATAGCCGACGTCGACCGCGGTGCCGTGGGCCAACACCGCGAAGACGATCGCAACCGGAGCCATCCCGCTTCCGATTTGTGACGCGGTCTGTCCGATGAAGAAAAGACGGAAGTTTCGCTCTCTTAATGGCGCGAACCACTTCGAATTAGCCATCGAGAGAACTTAGTCTTTTGGCGCTCGAATCCAACTTCACGGTCGAGACCGATCTGCCCACAAGCTTTGAGATCTGGCCAACTGAGTTCCAATGGTGCCGACCGTAGGCTCGATGCGTGCGAGCGATTTATAACGATGTCAGTGCGATGATCGGGGAACGTAGCTGATGCTCAAGGTCCTGAACTACTTCGATTCTTGGCAGGCCGCGGCCATCTCAGCCGTGATCGCCGCCGCATTGACTTTTTGGTTCATTCGAAGGCATCAGCGTTCCCGGCATCACTTTGGACCAGTCGGCACCGCGATACTCGCTGTGCTGGTGTTTGTCACTCTTTTCGCCGTTGTATTCTTCGCGTTCATTTGATCATTTCGTTGCCCAAGACGACAAGTATCACGCAACGGCTTTGCTCATCGGCGCCAGTGCCCTCACAGCATCTCCCAATTGCTTCTATTCTCGGAGATACGAAGAGTCGTCGCCACGTTCTCGCCCTTGGAATAGGGACGCTGTTGGTCTTGACCGCGACGATTATCGTCTCGGTCGAGGTGACGTCGACATCTTGTTCGTTGCGACAGCAGTATCTATGCGCCAACGTCTTCAAGCCGGCTCCAAAAAAGCTTCTCGTGTTGGGGGAGATCGAGTTCCACCGTCTTGGGGACGCGAATCTCTCTCTGGTACGCATCACTCCCGCTAGGGCCCGCGTCATCGCGGACCACCTATACGGCAGGGGTCAGTCAAGAGTCGTCTACGAATCACTCGGTGGCTACATCGACAAGAATCGGATCATCGCCGATTGGGTCGGCACGAGATCGTGGGTCCCGAAGGCGATCCCGTCGTACATCGTCAGGATTCACGAGACTTTTGTGGTCACCGTCGACCCATCGAATAATCACTATTGGAACGTCATAGTGAACGCCGTTAGCGGAAAGATCGAGAGTGCCTTCACTTACGATTGATGCGTTGTCAACGCTCCGCGTTGGCGGCTGGTGGACTGGACCTATTCAATTCCGCCGATCGCCTTGTTCACGAATTCCTCGGCCTCAAGAAGAAACTGACCCCGTTGGGCAACCCAACCGACACTTTCACGAGTGCGCATTTCATCGGGCCACCCTGCGCGGGTAGCCCAAACGAGATCGACCCACTGTGAAAAGCTGACGTCGTGGGTCGACTTCCCCGATTCCACGTCGAGGAGCCACTGGGCTGTCCGTCCAACGCGATCGGCAAGTTCATTGACGGATAGATGCATGGCCTCGCGTCGGCGCGTCAGTCGATGCCCTTCGTCGAGCGCTGTCGCTACTCGTTCCGTACTCTGAACATCTGCAAAGGCCCGTCGTTCGGCGGCCAGGGTTCTCTTTGCGCCCTCGGGCCGACCTCGAGCATCGGCGGGATCAAAGACAGACAAGGTCGACGAATCGTCGGGCGGATCTCCTTCACCCGCCCAAAGTACCTCCCGGAAGTCGAGTCGAATGTATATGTGTTTCGCTCCGAGCTCGCGCCACCATTTCACGGCGTCACTGGCGTCCAAGAAATCAGGTCCCGCCTCAAATTGAGACCCATCACCAGACTCCCAATGTCCCGACCAAACCACCTCAGCATCTTCTTCAGCGAAAAGGTCAGCGTTCAGACCGAGATGGACGACTCCGTCTCGGGTGTTTTTCATATTTGTCAGAATAACGGTGGCCGCTCAGATTGACAGGAGGCAATTGACTGAGAACATGTTGCATCCATGGGCTGACGTCAACATCAACCGGATGGTGGAGCAGTGAATTCGTCGATGGCCCGACGAACAACCCTGCGAGCATTCACGGGTGAGTCAGGCGCGACACAGACGACGCGCGTCTGGGATGATCAAGGCATGCGTAGGGAGATCAAGTACGTCGAACTGAAGAGCGGTTTCAATGATGACGGTCCAGCATCGATTAGTTGGGTCACTTTCTCGAAAACGGGCCGGACGGTGTACTACCGGGGCCGCTCACTGCAGCGAATCATTCGCGGTGGCTCAGGCTGCAACCACATCGACATTGAGACGGGTGAGGAGTACTGGATTTCCGGCGTCAAAAAGGATCGCCAGGATCGTCACTGGGCTGGCAAAGGGGTCGTGGAGATAGATGACGACGCTCGTGAAGAGTACGAGCGGATCACTGGCGGGAGTTCACGACCGACCAAAGGTTGAGTTCGAAGACTCTCGAGGCCGATGCGATGCCACCAATCACCGGCGAAGAATTAATTCGCTGTAACTACGTCTTTGGTGCAACGCTGCGTGAGTCGACGTTCGGACCCTCTGTTGTCATGTCGAGGGACTTGAGTCCTCTTTGAACTCCACCGATGAACGTTCGGGATGGTCGAAGTCGATTCGAACGGTGAACGGATCTTCGTCGGCGCCCTCCCCGTTGGCCCCGACCACGATGATGATTTCATCGTCTTGGCGGCCGTAGATTGCTTGCGCCAAGCCGAGCATCGCCTGCCCAATAACCTGACCCGGTGTTGACTGGACTATGTGCTTTACGACGAACGGAACGGTCTCCTCTGTTTCGGCGAGGGGAGCATTGTCGGTGGCCATCAGCCACTCGAGCCATTGCTCATCGGTCCACTCATTGGGGTCCGGTGGCGGCTCGACGAAGTCCATCTCGATCACGTCTCAATCTATTGGTCGGCGAAAATAGTGGATGATTGCTTCGGTTCTGCTCCCAGAAATTCCGGGAATGAAGGCCGTCAGCCCAATAATCGGAACCGCCATGAAGAGCTCCCATCCCTCAGCGGGCAGGTCAACGAGTGCGGAACCCAGCTCCCGCCATCCCTTTTTGCCAATGGGTATATACAACTCGGTGTATTCGTAGCGCATACGCAACCGTAACTCACCGTCAACGCTTGTGATCAGTCCGTTCAATCGCAACCACACTTCGCGATGATTTCGTACTGGCGGCTTGGAACAGGCGAACTTGACTCTAACCTTGGGGGAGGTCGCATACTGGCTTTGTCGTGCTGTCCTGTGCGACGACGAGAGAATAAGAGAGAACGTGGCGTACGTCGTTCAAAGTGATTCGCTCACCAAGCGCTACGGCGACGTGCTCGCGGTCTCCGACCTATCCTTCACCATCGAAGCCGGAACCATCACCGGATTCCTTGGCCCCAACGGCGCCGGCAAATCAACGACCTTGAGAATGCTGCTTGGTCTCGCGAAGCCCACGAGTGGACATTCAACGGTTTTTGGAAGTCCCTATGATCAACTGAAGACGCCAGCGCTGCGCATTGGTGCGGTTCTCGAGGCGACGGACTTTCATCCCGGAAGGTCGGGACGCGACCATCTTCGAACGCTGAGCTGGGCCGTGGGAATCCCGGATGCCCGTGTGGACGAGGTGCTCTCGTTGGTGGAACTGCAGGGCGCGGCGAAACGCCGAGTGAAGGGTTACTCGCTCGGGATGCGTCAGCGCCTTGGTCTTGCCGCCGCGTTGCTCGGAAATCCGGACCTGTTGGTCTTAGACGAACCTGCCAATGGGTTGGATCCAGAAGGTGTGCGATGGCTGCGTGACTTCCTCCGAGACTTCGCCTCGGGAGGGCGCACCGTGCTCATATCGAGCCACGTACTCGCCGAGATCGCCCAGACCGTGGACCAAGTACTCATCATCAATCACGGTCGCCTCGTCACTGAGTCGACACTTGATGAGTTGACCGCCCGCGTCGGTGGCGTGGTGCGCGTGCAGAGTCCACATCTCGACGCCTTGGCCGAGGCGCTCCAGCGCGAGGGAATCGTCACTTCGAGGAGCAACGACCACGCGCTCTTGGCCCAAGGAACCACGAAAGAGCGTGTCGGCGACGTCGCGCTCGCGGCGGGAGTCGCAATCCACGAACTGGTGACCGAAGGCTCGTCCTTGGAAGAGGTCTTCCTCGACTTAACGTCTGAGGAGGCACCGAAGTGAATCAACTGCGAGCCGAACTCCTCAAGATCCGATCCACCCGCACGACGATCGGACTACTGCTGGGACTGATCGGCCTGGCGCTGCTTTTCACCATCCTTACGTGCACTCTCACGCCGTCAACCCAACTCTTGACCGAACAAGATCAATCGAGTCTGTTGAGCTTCGGGAGTATCGCGGGCGTCTTCGCGGCACTCGCGGGAGTGATGCTCTTCACGAGCGAGTACCGTTTCGGCACGATTCGACCGACGTCATTGTTCAATCCGAATCGAACCCGGCTTTTCGCCACGAAAGTCACGGCCGGCGTCCTCTCCGGTCTCGTATTCGGCGTGATCGGTGAGGGGCTCGTCTTCTCGATCGGCATGATCATCTTCAAAATTCGGGGCGTGTCGATCCTCATGTCGGGCGCCAGCATGACCGAACTCATAGTCGGTGCGATCATCGGGACAGCCTTGTGGGGTGCTGTCGGCGTCGCTTTGGGCTCCATCGTCCCGAATCAGGTAGGCGCGGTGATCTCGTTACTCGCTTGGGGATTCGTTGTCGAGAATCTCGTCTTCGGGTTTCTGCCCAAGGTTGGGCGATTCCTACCGGTTCACTCATCAGACTCGATGATGGGCCCCATTCAGGACAAACTGCTTCCCGGCAATGCCGGCACCCTCGTGACAGTGGCGTGGGCTCTCGTTCTCGCGGTCGTCGGCGTGGCCCTGTTGAAACGGCGTGACGTCAGTTAGGTAAACCGACTGATCGGGCGATCCGCAAAATGCGCGTTGTCGCCGAGAGTGAAAACGCCTATCCCGATGGGTATTGGCACGGCGGAGTCGCCGGTCCATGGAAGGGCACGATGTTCGTGTCCGTCAACGGCCTACGGTGCCAACAACCGCCGTCTTTGGACGTCGAACTCTTACTGAGTACACCTGAATCACGAAGTCTCACTACCTTCTCCAATTCGTGCGGTTGGTCGGGAAATCGAAGTGCGTCGTAACGTGACCGTATGAACTTTCTACGACTGCAACACGTCTTGCTTGACTGTCGCGACCCCGTCGAGGACTGAGTTGATGACGGCACGTCAAATGGAGGGATCGCTGACTCACATGAGGCGATACTTGATCGCCGGCGTCCTTGTGATCGCCGTGAGTTTCTCGTTCACGATACGCACCGACATTGCCGCGACAGCGTCGCAATCAACACCGGTTCCGCTGCTGCTCACAGGTGTGACGGGCACTCCGATTGCCTTTGTTGTTAGTGCGAAGAGCGTTGATTGTGCCAGCGGGCGCTGCCTCCAACTTCAAAGGACGAGTGACAACGGCGCTCACTTCACGAAACTCCACTTACCGCCGATCTCCTCGGCGAGGGGAAGCGCAATCGGAAACCTCGGTGAACTGGTCTTCGCCAACTTGTTGGACGGAATCGCCAGTCTCGACGAAGCCAATTCGATTGATTGGTTTGCGACAACGAACGGCGCCGAGTCGTGGCATCGTGTGAGTGTCGACTCTGGCGCATCAATTTTACAACTCGTTCCGACTCATCGTGAGCTGTACGCTGTCATCGCACACTGTGTGAAGAGGTACACGTGCACCGACTACCGACTGGCTCGTTCAGCGCTGAGCGCAACGTCTTGGGCCACCGTGGCCATGCCAACGCAATCATTCAATGAAGGTTTCACCTTGGCCGCCTTCGGACCAAACGTCTGGGTAAATCTTCAAGGACCCGGCTCACCGCTGCTGTTCAGGTCCCACGACGAAGGTAAAACCTTCTCTCGTTCGACGGCGTCGCCGCTGGCCAGCGTGTCTGGCTGCTACTTGACTCCGATGTCGTCGAAGGCCGTGTGGGCCGAGTGTCCGACCGGGATGGACGTCTCCTTCTTCCACTCGAGCGACGGGGGCTCCCACTGGTTCGGCATTTCTCGATATTCGTTGGGCGGAACCGGCGGGGGAGCCTTTGACCCCGTATCAAGTTCTCTTGCTTACCTCAATTTCGGTATCTTCACGTCACGAGTCAAGGATCTCTACGTCGATCACAAACTCGGGTCACACGATGACCGCAGTGGGAAATCTCGCTTGCACCTCAACGAATTATCTCTTCTTCTCCGGTGCATCTCGCGGTTTGACCATCTGCCAAAAGAACAATTCGGACTCGTCGTTAACGTATTTGCTCCGAACGCATGATGGGGGAAGGTCTTGGACCAAGGTGATGCTGCCCTAGTGCTCTGAGGGCCGAATTGCACAATCTGCGACTGGAGATTTGAAAGTTGGCGAGCCTGGAAGGCTATCAATCCGATTTGAGCCACTGAAAGCATGCCGCTGGCCCACATCTAGTGTCATACGAAGTGGTTCATCCGAGCGGGAGTACGCGTGAGACTGGCGAGAGAAGAAAAGTGGAACCTCGTCAAGTTCTTCTTCTTGGGACTGTTTGGTCTGATGTTGTTGTTGCTCGGTCTTTACGCTCACGACCACTACAGTCCGATCGTCTCCTTCTGCGCCAGTCCGCTGGGCCAAGTGGAGCGAGAAATGCAAGCACACACTCGCGCCGCATGTAGTAATGCAAACCACCAGTCGAGTTTCGGAATCGGTTTGGCGGTGATTGGTGGCATTGTCTTCGTTTACACAGCAATGTCAGCGCGCGGGGTGTTCATTCGACGCAGGAAGACGAGAATTCAACAATATACCTAGCATCCAAAATGCGCCGTCCTGTCGGTTACCTTCACAAAAATAGAACTGCTTGCCCGGATTTCACAGGGCCGACTTGTGCAATCTCCGAGTCGCGCCTGCTGACGTGGTCGACACGACTCAGGTGTCAAAACCAATCGAGCCAATCGCCGTGAGGACCGGTGTAGGCGAGGGGGAACCCGTCTAGTGCCATCACAAACGAACCCGTCGTCGAATTGCGTTGTGGTGGAAGTCTGTGGCCCGGGTAGTCGATGACTCCCTCTCCCTCATTAGAGATCCAGTGCGCGGGCAGTCGATTGACGACTTCTCGAAACTGCATACGTGCACTCGATGGAATGTAACTGAGTACCGCGCTGTGAAAGATGACGAGAGTTGCACCACTTGGGCATGATGCTGCCGTCGCTTCGAGATTCTCCAATAAGTCGCCGCGGGTCAAGACAGGGGGATCGGTGCGGACGATGCTAAGGGCTGCTTGGAGCCTCTCGATGCGGTGTTGTTGCTCTGGCCATATGAGGAATTGAAGCCAGTCTGTGTCGCGTTGGTTATTCACATCAATGGGATTGAGGTCGATGCCCGCGCGCCACACGATTTGAGGAACTCGAACAGGGAAAGGTACGTCGCCTGAGGTAGTGCATCGAAGCAGGGGTCCACCGGCGGTAGTGGAATGTATCGGAGCGTCGTCGCTGTACTGATAGTTGTAACGGTCTGGATAGAGACAGAGCCCCGCTGATGCACCGACTTCAAGAAGGGCAAGTGGCTGTTGGAGTCCACAGAGAATTGGTAGCAGCGTCGCGCATCGACCTACTTCATTGGTCTGAGTCCTTCGCATCATGGCGACGGCGCGAATGCTCTCCCAACTCTCGATGAAATCTTCCCGAAATTGTGAGAATCCCTCCGGCTCGATTCCGACATATCGTGCGGAGGCCAGAATGAGGTTTGGCTGCTGCTTTTCGTCGGGGAGCGTTTGAAGCAGTGCCAGGAGTTCGTCGTCAGACGCAATACCCGCTGCCCAATCTTCATAGCAACGTGAATTGCCGCGAGCCTCCATCGTCGAGAAGTATTCGTACCAGGAGGCGGTATCCATGGACAATCATTCTAAGATTGGAGTCTCGCTTCGAGAGGTGCCACGGAGCGCTAGCTCAGAACGTTGAGCTAGGTTCCATGCGTTGGAAATCGCCCCGTACAAGGGCCGAACGGGGGCTTCAATGGGAATCCAGCCAGGTGACGAGCATGATTTGCCTACTTCCAACGCTGCACAAGGCGTACCGGTCGAGGCTGAGGTTCAGCCGAGTGTTGCTTCGGAAGTTATCTCGTCGACCCGATCGTCGAGGGCGTGGGTACGTCTACTTCCCTTACTGATCGTGTTGGTCGTCATTTTGGTCTTCGTATTCCAGAATCCTAAGGATGTAAAGGTGAGCATTTTCACATTTTCTGGCACCCTTCCCCTTTCGGTGGCGCTTCTTGGCGCGGTGATTCTGGGGGCACTCATGACGTTGGCGCTGGGTTCGGTGCGCATCATTCAGTTGCGCAGGCAGGTATATAGCAAGTCGCGGATTCGGAAGCGACGTTCATCGTCCTAGACGACGTTGGCTCACAAATGGTTGGACACCACTGATGTCAGAGGGCCGAGGCGCACCAATTGGACCGCGGCAAGGGTCGATGGGGGAGTACTCGCCAGAGACGACAGATGTCAATGGGCGAGTGACATACCAAGAACAAACAATCCAGCACAGAGAAGTGGGGTAGTGGTTATCAGTGCCGCTGCAAAACCCCAGTGGTGCTCGCGCTGCAGGATGACAGGCACTGCGAGTGCTGACGAAAATGTAGTTAATCCCCCACAAAATCCGGTCAATACGATTTCGCGAATATGAGCATCACTTGATCCAACGATTCGGTACGCCGCGTAACCAGCGATGCCGGTACCCATTGCGTTGGCAGCCACGGTTGCCCACGGTCGACTCGTCGGGTGACTGCGACGGACCAAGTATTCGAAGATGTACCGGACGACACAACCGACAGCGCCGGCGATCGAAACGAGTGCGAGCGTCATGCTCGGCGCCGATGCCGACCTAATCCGAGCATGCCCGCAAAAAGGCCCGCCAGGATGGCCCCTGTGGCCACCAAAAGACATCCCCCTATGGTGAGGTGCCAGATTGCAGCTAGATCGACGAAGAGGCCCGAATAGGAGGTCAACCCACCCAAGAAGCCGGTTACGAGCACCAGACGCATGGGATCGTTCGGATCGTGGTGTCTAAGGCGATGGCGAAGTATGTCAGTCGCTGCGAAGACGCCCACGGTATTGATGGCGAGCAACACCCACGGAATCTGATGAGTCCAATCAGGTGTCGTGTACACAGCTGAACCTCGCGGAATGGCGTACAGATTGATCTTCAACAGCAGATCGCGAATCAGCGTTCCGAAGGCGCCGCCTAATGCAACAAACATCATGGCGAAACACAGTTGTTTTGGGGAGAGGGTGATGTGAGCGCGCATCAGTACTCCGAAACTACTTTGAAGGGGATTACGTTCCTGGCATTAAGTGTGTCGTGAAAGTGCTGAAACTCTTAAACACGTCGAATTGAAGTCGAACTTTACATAACGTACATTATCGGCGTTACAGTGAGAATTCGCTGTTATACTGGTCGGTATGCGTCGGCTACTTTGTGCTGCCCTGATAGTGGCATCCAGCATCGGGATCTTTGTGATTCCGTCCACGGCCGATGACTCCTCGGGCAAAGTTCTACTCTCCTTTGACTACAGCGACAACAGTGCACCTGCGTCAGCCTCAAACGGTTCATTCAACGTGATTGTTGACGTTTTGCCGGGTTCCGCGACGGGCCTGATCAGAATGTTCGCCGTTGCGCCGGCGAGCACGAATGACTCGAACATCGTGTGTCACTTCCAGTGGATCGATCAGAGCCAGGCGGAGTGCGCCTTCAACTTCCCGGACCCGGGCGTTTGGGCGATTCACTCGCAGTACGTAGTTGTGCCCAACACCGACGTCGTGGCAGTCGCCGTGACGAATCTTCGCGTCCTCAACTAATCGAGGTCCCCTGGGTCCGGTCAAGTTTCGAGTCCTCTGGGGAGACCCTTTCAAGGGCATGTCTCAAGTGATAGTTGAGGCCCACGACGGCGACGAAGCACTCGTGAC
Source organism: uncultured Acidimicrobiaceae bacterium (assembly GCA_963804325.1). Classification (GTDB taxonomy): domain Bacteria; phylum Actinomycetota; class Acidimicrobiia; order Acidimicrobiales; family RAAP-2; genus RAAP-2. Next base: position 102,460 of record CAWDPT010000009.1, on the reverse strand, counting down.
GGCTTATTTGATGCACCCGGAACTCCCCCGACCCAGGGTCGCGCTCCTAGCGAACGAGTAATTCGCCGCTGAGAGAAGAGCACAGTCGGTGGTTTACACTGCGCAGATGAGTTCTCTCTTTGATGTCAGTGGCAAGGTTGTTCTGGTAACCGGCGGAAGTCGCGGCATCGGCGAGATGATCGCTCGGGGTTTCGTCGACGCCGGCGCCAAGGTCTACATCTCCTCTCGAAAGGCTGAGGTCTGTGATGCGCTGGCCAAGGAGCTCTCAGAGAATGGTTCATGCACCTCCCTGCCGGCGGACCTCTCCAGTGAGGTTGAGTGTCAGCGACTCGCCAATGAGATCGCTGCGCGTGAGGACCATCTCGACGTCCTGGTGAACAATGCGGGTGCTGTATGGGGTGCTCCGATGGAAGAGTACGACGAGAAGGCCTGGGAGCGGGTGCTGGCGCTCAACGTCAAAGGCGTCTTCCACATGACGAAGTTCTTGCGACCGCTGCTCGACGCCAAAGGAACCGCGGAGAGTCCATCGCGCGTGATCAACATCGGCTCCATCGACGGCATTCACGTCCCGGCGATGGACACGTTCGCCTATTCGGCGTCGAAGGCTGCGGTCCACCAGTTAACGCGTCACCTTGCAAAGACGTTGGCGCCGAAGATAACCGTCAACGCGATCGCCCCGGGGCCGTTCCCTTCGAGGATGATGCGTTCGACGCTCGAAGCGTTCGGCGATGACATCGCCAAAGCGGCACCGATGAAGCGCATTGGTCAAGCGTCCGACATGGCCGGCGCCGCTATTTTTCTCGCGTCACCGGCGGCCAGTTACATCACCGGCGTCATTCTTCCCGTCGATGGCGGTATCGCGACGCTGGCCTAACTCTTGGGCTGCGTGCCCAAGGTGACGCTGATGGTGAGGTGACGCTTTCCGCGCACGACGTGCAGCGCAATGATCTGACCTGGTCGCAGACCCGAAAGGACGCTGGCGACGTCTTGGGCGCCGCCGATCGTCGTCTTGTTGATGCCGACGATGACGTCGCCTTGTTTCACACCGGCTGCCGCCGCCCCGGTGCCGGAGATGACACTCATGACCACGGCACCTGAAGTGACGGTGAAGCTGTACTCCTGTTGCAACGACGGCGTCATCGACGTGATCTCTACGCCAATGAAGGCACCGTGATTGACGACGCTCTCGCCCGCCTCCAACTGCTTCAGCAGCGATTCGATCGTTGCGTCGGGAATCGCGAACCCAATGTTCTGGGCGCTCGTGCCGTCGGGGAGCGTGCCGGCGACGGCGGTATTCATACCGATCACGTTGCCACTCGAGTCGAGCAACGGACCTCCCGAGTTGCCGGGATTGATGGCGGCGTCGGTTTGAATCATGTTGTCCAGCGTTTCGGACGACGTGTTGGAACCGGCCGTCACGGTGCGACCAAGCGCTGACACGATGCCTGAGGTCACGGTGGGGGTACCGGCCGCGAGCCCGAGTGCGTTACCGATCGCCACGACGGAATCACCGACGACGAGGTCGTTCGAGTTCCCGAACGTGACCGGCTTAAGACCGGAGATGTTGTTGATGCGAATGAGGGCGACGTCGTCAATCGGATTCGTCCCGATCAATGTTGCGGGCAACGCCTTGGTCGACCCGGTGCGCGTGACGGTGATCGTCCCACCGTTGACGGCGGCCGCAATCACGTGATTATTCGTCACGACGAGTCCGTTCTTCGTGATGACCATGCCGGTGCCCTGATCTTCTTGGCCCTGGCCCTTCACGTCGATCGAGACAATGGAGGGCAAAGCCTTGTTGATCAGTTTCGGGATACTCAAGCCACCGGGAAGATACGCCGCGCCCGGTTTATTGGTGACGGCGTCAATGGTCACTCCCCCGGGTCCGGTGTTGGACGTCGAGGCGTAGTGACCCGCCAATCCACCGACCAGTGCCGCGACCAGAAGCAAGGACACCCTGGTTGACCAGAGAGAACGCTTGGCCGGTCGCACCGAGGGCTGTGACGCGAGCGGAACGACTTCATCGATTGGCGCGGTGCCGGCGGACGTCGACGTCGACCAATCGTTCGACGCGTCGACGCTCGTGGGATCACTCGGAGAGGGCGCGTGTACGACCGAAGGTTCACTCTCGACGCCGTCGGCCGACGTCGGTTCGGCGTTGTCGCCGGGAAGGTCGGTCATGCGAACATGCTAGGCACTCAATCTAAAATTGACCTAAATGCGCACGAAATGTTTGTTTATTGGTGAGCGGCTAGATTGGGAACCCTATGTCGCGTCGTATTGAGATTGAAATCACGAGTCTGAACGGCGACGTGGCGACGTGGCGCGCGGCGGGCGCCAAGCTCCCCAAGGGTGTTCTTGATTCGTCGCTGGTCCCTGGCGGCCCGGTCGTCGGCAACGTCTATCGAGCCGACGTCGAACAGTACATGGAGGGCATCGAGATCCTTTCGGTGATGGCGCCTAAGACGGCGTCGCCGCTCGACCCGCGAAACGAGCGGCTCGAACTGATTCCGACCGTGAAATCCGGCCCCGACGTCGTCGTGACCTACGCGCCGAAAGGTCGAGGTGGCTCGCGTCGTGAAGGCGGCGACACCCGTCGCGAGGGCGGCCCGAGTCGTCGTGAGGGTGGGCCCGGTCGCCGTGAATCGAGTCCCGGTCGCCGTGAGAGCGGCCCCGGACGGCGCGAAAGCGGCTCGACCAAGCCGGAAGGTTCGGAGACCCGAGAGCCGTCCACTCGTCCCGAGCGCACCAAGCGGCCACCGAGGAATCCCGTCGATCGAGACGCCACTTCACCGACCTCCAGTGAGCGTCCGGCGCGCGGTCCACGTAGCGATCGACCAGCGCGCGGCGCGCGACCCCCACGTCCCGAGCGTCCCGCCGGTCCGACACAGCCGCCCATGACCACGACACACCGCAACTCGTTGTTGGCCACGCTCTCACCCGAACAGCTCCCCGTGGCCGAACAGCTCCTTCGGGGCGGAATGCCTTCCGTACGCGCTGCCGTTGCCGAACAGAACAAGAACGCCACCGCGCAAGGTCGCCCGACGATCGACGCCACGACGATCGATCGCATCGCCGAAGAGCTTCTCGGCAAGACCAATCTCGCGCTCTGGAAGGACCGGGCGGCCGGTGCCATTGGCGCGGGACGAGAACTGCGACTGCGCGACCTTCGCGCCGTCGTCACCTCGGCCAAGACCGTCTCTCTGGACGAAGAGGCTCGCGCCCAACTGAAAGAACTGCAAGTCTCTTTGACCGCGCGTTTGGAGCACCTGCGAACGCAGTGGAATGCCAAGCTCGAAGCGGCGATCGAGTCGAAGAACGTGAAAGAGGCGCTCTCCCTCGTCGCCCGCCCACCGGACATGTCGACGCGCGTGAGTGCCGAGATGGCGGCCAAGGTCGTCGCGATCACCTCCGAGGCCCTCAACGCCGATGCCGATCCGACGCTCTGGAAAGAGATCGTCGAGTTGACCGTCGACACGTCAATTCGTCGCAACGTGAAGCCGCTCGGCATTCCGAATGACGAGTCGTGCAAGGCGGTCGCGATACATAACGCCGGAGCGATACCGGAGTTCGCGAAACTGCTGGGGATGAAGGTGCCGCCGCCGCCGCCGCCGACGAAGATCGTTCGTCGTCCGACGACGCGCCGCCCGCCTACTCGCCGCGCATCGTAAGAAGACGAGCCTTCCAGCCCATCGACTCATAGAGGGACTTCATCCCTCGATCACCCGGTAGGGCGAAGCCATCCTTCGGCGGGTCCTCCCCCGCCACCAGTGCCTGCAACAACGTCGTCGCCACGTGGTGACGTCGATGATCGTGATCGACGAAGACACCCTCGACGACTTCGTCGCGGACCAGCGCGAATCCGAGCAGTCTCGTCTCGTCGGCGATCGTCCAGAGGGCACCGCTCGCGACAACGTGTTCGAGCAGCGCGACGTCATCGACGTCGCGACGAATCGTGTCGTACAACTCAGGGCCGCCGCGGTGGCCCTTCAGCCGCTTGAGCGCGTGTTCCCACAGTCCTCGAAGTTCGTCCGATACGGAGTCGGCGCGAAGGACGTGCACGTCAACTGCTACGTGAAGGTCGCTGTGGTCGCGGACTCACACACAGTCACGACAGAGCATGTTCGCTCGGTCCGAGAGCTGACTCGTCTTCTTCAATAGGCGACACGACGAACAGCGGAATTCGTCATCCTGCTTCGGCAGTATGGTCTCGGCCGGATCGACCAGAGTGTCCACTTCACCGGGTGCCTCTTCGTCATCTTCGGGCGTCGAGGTTCGCCGGATTGTCTCGGCCAGTACCTCGTCAAGCGCCAATTCGATGTCGGCGTCGTCGACCACGTCGTCGTCTTCGACGACGACCACTTCGGCCACCACGTCCTCATCTTCGACCTCTTCGACGTCGTCAACATCGACAACGTCCACCACCTCGATGTCCTCGACGTCCTCGACGTCTTCTACATCCACATCCTCAACATCCTCGAGATCTTCCTCACCAATCGCCTCTTCGTCGAAGCCGTCGGCAATCTCTTCCTCGTCGAATACTTCGTCTGAATTGCCGTCACTAGACATAATTCCCTCTTCTATAGCGCTGGCATTGTAGAGCCTTTTGGACCTCGGGTGACGCCATTTGGGATAAACAATGGCTAAGGACGAGAAAATCTACCGATTGAGGCGATTTCGCTCCGCGGCACGCTCGGCTTCGAGTCGTTCGAGATCGGTGTCGGAGAAGTCGACGTACTTCATGGCGTCGGCGATCAATTCGTGTCCGGCGACCTCACGCACGAGGCGCGCCATCTCCTGGGCGACGCGACGGTAGCTCGGGTGGCCCTGGGGGCTCGAACGCAGTTCGATCAAGTGCATCGCCTCTCGGGCGTTCATTTGCATGACGTAGCGAATGCGAAAGGCCAGCGCGACGGCGTACTGGGCCTGTTCGGGGAACTCGCGTCGCAGGTCGTAGTAGAGCTCGGCCGAACGGCGTAACGACTCCTCGTAGCGATCGGCCAGCCCCGCCTCCACGATGACCTCGGGAATGTCGTAGCCGAGGTCGGCCGTGAGGGGCTGCCATTCGATCGTCAAGAGGCGATGGCGTTGGAGGTCGCGGAACGCGCCGTAGTCGGTCACCAGTTCGAATCGGTAGTCCGTGCGTTCGAAGGCTCGCCCCGGGCGGTGACGGCGATTCTTTCGGTCGCCGACGTAGGTCGCCATCAAGGTGGCGCGCTCGGGCGCGGACATCGCTTCGACGCGCCGACGCGCCTCGTCGTGAGCGACCGTGGAGTTGCCAAAGACGATCGCTTCGAGTACTCGCGTCTCGCCCTTGGGATCGAACGAGACGAGACGCACCTGTTCGGTCGGTTCGTCCTCGGCGAGCGTCTCCCACATCGACGCCACGAGGTCTCGGGTGGCGCTCTTGGTCTCGGACATGTACGTCGACCACGCGACGCCGCGCTCGGGCACGTCCACGCGCTTGAGGAACGACGGGATGACTTTCACCAGTTCGTCCATCATGAGCTGACCGTAGAGCCGAACTTCGAGTAGCGGGTGGGCACGCATGTGCAACAAGAGTGATTCGTATGCCTGTCCGGAGGCGTAGATACCGAGATTCGAGAGCGCGCTGGCCGGCAAGAGTCCGCGCGTCGCGTCGAGGGCCTTCGCGCGGATGGCCGTGCGATAGACGAAGTCAGTGTCCTCGGCGGTCTTCGGAAACTTCTTGGTGAGCCACTCAGTGAGCACCGGCAGCATCTCGGCGTACGTATCGAACATCCGGTCCATCTCGCCGACGTAGCGCGCCCCGAACTTCGACTCGAGCAGGTGGTGGTCGCGATAGAAACGGTAGCGACCGTTCGAGAAACGTCGGTCGTAACCGAGATAGCGCGTCGACTGCTCGAGGTAACTCATGAGTCGCCCCCACTCGAGGACTTTGGTGAGGACGTTGCTCGCCTGTTCACAGGCCAGGTGCACGCCACCCAACTGGGCGACCGAGTCGTCGCCGTATTCGACGAAGATTCGCTGGTAGAGCTCGTCGGCGCGGTCGAGACCGACCGTCGCGTCGATCGTGGCGTCGCCCGAGAGGTCAAGGTCGACGACGAACTCATCGAGGAAGAGTCGGCGCAGGCTCTTCGAGGACCGTGAATAGCGCGCGAAAAGCGCCCCTTTCACGACCTCGGGCAGGTTGACGAGTGCGAAGACCGGGCCTTCGAGATTGGTGAAATAGCGGCGCAGGACGGCGACTTCGGCGTCAGTGAACTCTTCGGCGACGTAAGCGTGCATGGAGTATCGAGGCTAGAGGCGAAATCACGTGCGTGGGTGGACGCTCGAATAGCCCGCGACGACACTTCGCAGGACCGCATCGCGGGCCTGGCCAGCGACCTCGGCGACCGAGGTGAGGTCGCTCATCCGGGCCAGCTGCTCGCAGAGATCGGCCACCTGCTTGGCGTTTCGCACGAAATCTCCCGGCGAGGTCTGGCCGATCTCGACGTCGGCGAGGTCCAAGACGGTCCCCAAGGACGCGCCGCGAGCCCACGCCGCGATAGTCGTGGCGAACTTGCCGTCCGGCTCCTTCGCGCTAGGTACCTTGAAGCGGTTTTCGATCTCCTCGATGGCCGCAGCGATCACCGAGATCTCGGACAGCCGATCGTTCAGGCTGCCTCGCCGCTGTTGGCCGAGGCGGTCATGGAGGTTGCGCTTCTTCTTCGTGGTCACTTGGTGCGCGACGTTCGTGGGGCGACCGGCCCTTTTGGATTCGAAGACGAAACACGACAACAGCCCGGCCAACTGCGACGGCTCGAGTCCCTCAAAGACACCGGCGGTGATCGACTCGGCGATGAGGAGATCGCACTCGTGATAGATCGATCGCAGGAGTTGTCCCTGATTCGTGAGGTGCCAACCTTGGGCGTAGCCCAGTTCTTCGAGGACGTGATGACGCGCGACCATTTGGTCACCGAGCGGTCGCTTGTTGCCGGTCGGGCGGTGATCGGTCTCGAACTGCGCGTAGGAACGCTGGACGACCTCGAGCGCGGTGTCGTAGTCGAAGTGGTTGATGAGATTGGCCGTGAAGTTATAGGTTGGTCGAAACGACGAGTGCAGGTCCGACGGCGGGGCGAGCGCGACGCGCCCGACGTCCACCAGGGCGACCTCGTTGGCGAAACAGACCACGGCGTGACCCTCGTCGTCGAGACCTCGGCGCCCTGCACGGCCCGTCATCTGGGAGAACTCGGCGCTCGTGAGGAACTTGCGTCCGGCGTCGGAGTATTTCGAGAAACGTTCCAACGCCACCGAGCGCGCCGGCATGTTGACACCGAGCGCGAGGGTCTCGGTGGCGAAGACGACCGCGAGCAGGTTCAGTTCGAAACAGGTCTCGACGATCTCTCGGAAGGCCGGCACCATTCCCGCGTGGTGCATCGCGAGGCCGCGACGCAGACAGTCGATGAAGTCGGCGTACTCCAGTGCCTTGAGGTCGTCGTCTGAGAAGTCGACGAGTCGCGATTGGGCGATGGCTTCGATATCGCGGCGCTCCTCGGGCGTCGTGAACATGAGTCCGTCGCGTCGACACTGGTGGGCCGCGTCGTCACAGGCCGCGCGAGAGAAGATGAACACGATGACCGGGAGCAGGTCCTCTCGTTCGAGGGCGTGGAGGAGTTCACTGCGACGCGGGGCTCGAAACGGTGGCGGCGGCGCACTCGTCTTGGGGCCCTTCCATTTGGGCCCGGGTCGGAACTTCCTCGTCGCCTTCATGAGGTTGTCGATGCGGCGCGCTTCGTCCGAGAGTCGTTGGCCGTCGAGCAGGTCGACGATCTCGACCGACGACTGTCCCCGACGCATGACCGCCAAGTGATTATGCAACTGGATCGGACGTTCGCTCTCCACGATGATGGCCGTGGCGCCTCGCACTTCGGCGAACCACTCCCCTATGAAGTTCGCGTTGCCGATCGTCGCCGAAAGCGCGACGAAGCGTACGGCGGGGGGCGTGAGGATGATGACCTCTTCCCATACGCCACCGCGAAACGGGTCCTGCAGGTAGTGCACCTCGTCCAGCACCACGAGTCCCAGGGTGTTGAGTTGGTGGGACTCGGTGAGCAGCATGTTGCGCAGGACTTCGGTCGTCATGACCACGACTTCGGCGCTGGCGTTGATCGACACGTCACCGGTGAGCAGTCCGACGCGGCGCTCGCCGTAGAGGGCGCAGAGTTCGCCGTACTTCTGATTCGAGAGCGCTTTGAGCGGTGTGGTGTAGAACGCACGTTCCCCTCGTTCGAAGATTCGACCGATCGCGTAGTTCGCGATGAGTGTCTTGCCTGAGCCGGTGGGCGCGCTGACCAACACGTTGACGTGCTCGTCGACGGCGTCGATCGCCTCTATCTGGAAGCGATCGAGTCCGAAAGCGAGGCTGTTGAGGAATCGACCGCGATAGTCGCCGTCGGTCACTTCTTCAACAACTTCCCTACGCCGATGGCGATGAAATAGAACCCCGTGAGCGGCAGTGCCAAGGCCAGCATGGAGAGCGGGTCACCACTGGGCGTGAAGACGGCCGAGGCGACGGTGATGGCGATCAACGCGTAGCGCCAGTAGTGAAGCAACTGCTTCGAGGTCACGATATTGGCCATCTCCAACGCAACGAGCACCACGGGGAATTCGAAGGTCACGCCGAAGATGAACATCATCAACAAGAACAGCGTCAGATACTGATTGGGGTTGTACTCGGTCAAGAGCGACTTACCGCCGATGGACTCGAGGAACTGAATGGCGTGTCCGAAGCTGAAATACGCCACGGTCATTCCCGAGATGAAGAACACCAGCGACGCCGTGACGAACGGGATGATGTACTTGCGCTCGCGCGCCTTGAGTCCGGGCGTGATGAATCGCCACAACTGCCAGAAGAGGACCGGCGAGGCGGCCAGCAGTCCGCCGAAAAAGCCGATCTTGATGCGCAAGTTGAGCCCGTCGAGCGGGGCCGTAACGAGGAACGTACAACCCTTGTGTGCAGCGCTTCGAGCCGCGCAGTATGGCTCCTGCAGGAAGTTCAAAATCTGCGGGTAGAAGATGAAGGCCACGACGCCAAACAGCGAGACGGTGATCGCCGAGACGAGGAAACGGTGGCGCACCTCGGCGAGGTGTTCGGCCAGCGTCATGCCTGACTGGGCTTTGCTGAATCGAGACACGTGACCTAGTTCAGTGACGGATCAGGTGGCAGCGTGGGACTGTCGGTGCGCGCGACAACCGGCCGACTCGGTGGTGTGATGAGTGGTGGCGGCGAATCGGCGGGCGCCGGCGCCGCGTTCTTCCTCACTTCGGCGGCCTCTTTCGCGTCGACCTGATCGGACAGCTGGTTCAAAAGATTGATCGGGCTACGCACGATGCGTGCGATGTCGCCCGTGCTCGGCAGATCGGGTATCGCGTCGCGGACTTCGCTCTCGACTCGCTCCTGCAGACGTTTGAGAGCCCGCCAGCTCGATCCGAGACGATGCGCGACCTCGGGCAGCTTGTCGGGACCCATCAAGAGCAAGACCACGGCCACGATCACCATGATCTTGATGGGACTAAGGAACATCAGACCAGTGTAGGGCGGCGTCTAAAGAAATCCGATGCGGGAGAGCGGCCAGATCCTGACGAAGGCCTTGCCGATTATGTCCGATCGCGGAACGGGCCCCCACATGCGACTATCGCACGAATCCGAGTGGTTGTCGCCCATCATGAAGTACTGATTCGCCTTCAAGGTGATCGGCGTGATCGGCCCACCGAGCGGCTCGGTGTGGGTCCACTTCTCATCCAGCGGCTTGTCATTGACGTAAATCGTGTTGCCCTTGGACTTGAGGGAGTCGCCGGGAACACCGATGACTCGCTTGACGAGATCCGTGACGGGTTCGCCACAGTTCTCGGCCGGCGGCGCCTTGAAGACCACGATGTCACCGATGTTGATGGTGCCCCAGGTGACCGCCAACTTGTTGACGATGATGCGATCACCGATCTGCAAGGTGGGCTCCATCGAACCCGAAGGGATGTAGAAGGTTTGGAACGCGTACGTGCGCATCAAGAAGGAGACCAAAACGGCGATGACGATTATCGCGGTCCACTCGATGAGTGCGCGTCGGCGGGGCTTGGGCTGCTTTGCGGCGGGCGGTGGCGGCGGGGGCGGTTCGGACGTCAAGACACCTGCGGACTCTTGGGGGGCTAAATCAGACACTGGTCAAGGTTAGTGCTTAGCCGTGGCGCTCTAGAGAGAGCAGGAGCTTCTGGAAGCGCTCGTCGGTGCTCTTGAACGGGTCCTTCAACAAGACCGTGCGCTGCATCTCATCGTTCAGTTTCAGGTGCACCCAGTCCACGGTGTAGTCGCGGCGCCACTCCTTGGCCGCCTTGATGAACGTGCCACGCATGTGCGCGCGTGTCGTGGGCGGCGGCGTGTGTGTGGCCGTGGCGATCTCTTCGTCAGTCACGATTCGCTGGAGGTGTCCACGCGCCTGACGTCGGTAGTAGAGACCGCGCTCGAAACTGGTGTCGTGATACAGCAGGTCGATGAGGGCGATCTTGGGGTCACTCAGGTCGACGCCACTGCGCTCACGCTCGCGCTCGATGATCTGCAGTTTGGCGATCCAGTCGACGCGGTCAGCCAACCCCATCGGGTCGTTGCGGTACTGCTCGATCACCTCACGCCAAAGCTTCACCGCGTGCACCTGATCGGCCGGCAGCGGATGGCCCTGCAGGAACTGTTCGGCCCGCTCACAGAGATCGTCTTGGATCTCGAGGGCGGTCAGGTCGCGACCGTTGGTCAGCTTGACCGGCTCCTTGCTCCACAGGTCGTAGGAGATGTCGCGCAGCGCGTTGATGGGCGACGCCATGTTGTAGTCGCGCAGGACCGTGTTGCGGTCCTCGATCATGGCCAGCACGACCGCGGCCGTACCGAGTTTCAGGTACGTCGCGAACTCACTCATGTTGGAGTCACCGACGATGACGTGCAGGCGGCGATACTTCTCGGGGTCGGCGTGCGGCTCGTCGCGCGTGTTGATGATCGGACGACTGCGCGTGGTCGCCGAGGAGATCGCCTCCCAGATGTGTTCGGCGCGCTGGCTCATCGAATAGGCCGTGCCCTTGGCGTTGGTGACCACCTTGCCGGCACCGGTGAAGATCTGTCGACTGATGAGGTACGGGATGAACACCTGTTCGAGGCGCGTCAGGTCGTCGATGCGCTCGATGCAGTAGTTCTCGTGGCAACCGTAGGAGTTGCCGGTCGAGTCGGTGTTGTTCTTGAAGAGGTAGATGTCGCCACGGATACCCTCGTCGCTCAGTTGACCCTGCGCGTACTCGACGAGTTCGCGAAGGATCGATTCCCCCGCCTTATCCTGGGCGACGGCGTCGACGAGCGTGTCGCACTCGGCCGTCGCGTACTCCGGGTGCGAACCGACGTCGAGGTAGAGGCGGCTCCCATTCTCCAAGAAGACGTTGCTCGAACGGCCCCACGCGACGACCTTGCGGAAGAGGAATCGGCTGACCTCGTCGGGGCTCAGTCGTCGCTGCCCGCGAAGCGAGAACGTAATTCCGTATTCAGTTTCGATGCCGTAGATGCGTCGCAGCATGTCGTCACCCTTGCTGATCCCTCAGCGAAGGAGCTCGCTGACTTGGTCGTCGTTCAGTCGCGCGAAGGTTCGTCGGCTCCCGCGGTCCTCGAGGATCCCGACCTCGAGGTCGCTGACCTCGATGGTCCGGTCCGGTCCCGCGAGTGCTCCGACGGCGTTCTTCAAGGTGACCGAGAGGGGTTCGAGCGTCTCTTCGGAGGCGGCGAATCGGGCCTTGATCGTCTCGGCGTCGCCCCCGAGGACCGCGAAACGGGGCTCGTCGGAGATCGTCCCTTCGTAGGCGATCCGGTACAGCTTGGTCGGACGGGTCTTATTGCCGAGTTGGGCGACGAGTATCTCGACCTCGAGGGGCTTTTGGCCCTCGGTGAACATGTCCCCGAGGTGCTGGGCGTAGTAGTTCGCCAGGGCGCGAACGTCGACGTCGCCGCGCGAGTAGGTGAAGCCGGTCGAGTCGGCCCAACGGATGCCCGCCTCTCGCAGACGGTCGAACTCGTTGTACTTGCCCACGCCGGCGAAGGCGATGCGGTCGTAGATCTCGGAGATCTTGAACAGTGACGCCGACGGGTTCTCCGCCACCAGGACCACGCCGTTGTCGAAGATGGCACCCACGATCGAGCGGCCCCGCGCGATGCCCTTCTGGGCGAACTCGGCACGGTCGCGGATGAGCTGTTCGGGCGCGACGTAGAAGTAGTTGCTCATCGCAGGGCGCCCCCGGCCACGCCGCCGCTCTCGGTCCGGCGCTCGTTGATGACCCGAAAGACCTCGGCGACGACACCGTGTTCGAGTTCCTGAAATCCGTCGCTGGAGATGGTGACGATCATCGGGAAGAGATTGCGCACGAAGTCCGGTCCCTCCGGTGCTCGGGTCGTTGTCGCCCGCTTCGTACATCGCGAGCGCACCGAGTTCGATGGCCGCGTCGCGGTCCATGTCGGCGCTGAATCCCAGTCGCAGGGCGCCCTCGGCGAAGGGCGTGCCCGAACCGATGGTGGAGAAGTCGGTGCGTTCGTAGCATCCCCCGGCGCCGTCGTATTCGAAGATTCGCCCGACCTGCTGAGCGAGGTCCCAACCGGCGAGCAAAGGCAGCACGAGCAGTGGCGACGTGAGGTTGTTGCGTTGAATGATCGGCGAGAGATAGTTGGCCTTGCCCTCGAGGCTCAGCGCCGTGTCCGTCATCTTCTCGTAGTGCTCGAAGGAGAGCTGCGCCATACGGATGAACTCGATGCCGCGCGCGGCGGCGCCGGAGATGGCGATCGCCGTGAACCTATCCGCCGCTTCGACCTTGCGCACGTCGCGGTTGGCGATGTAGTTGCTGGTGGCCTGGCGGTCCCCCACCATGACGACGCCGCCGTCGTAGCGCACGGCGATCACGGTCGTCGCGTGGGCCGAGGTGGCGCTCGCGTTGGAGACCGGTGGCGTCAGCCCGCTCGACTGGGCGAAGTGGAAGAACGAGGGCCCCGGGTCATCCGAGGCACTGAACAGCGGTAGACCCATCTACTCGCCGCCTTTTTGGACGTAGTTGCGAACGAACTCCTCGGCGTTCTCCTCAAGCACCTCATCGATTTCGTCGAGCAAATCGTCCAGGTCGGCCTTCAGCTGGTCGCCCTTGGTCGCGTCGACCGACACGGGCGGTGTTGACTCGCTCGCTCGTTCGGTGCGCTGCTTTTGGATTCGCTCTTGTTCTGTCATACGTCTGTTCTACCTGTCTAGTGCGTCGAGAAGCGCTTGTGCTGTCGCACTCGTTTCTAGCAACTCTTGCGTGAGAACTCGTGTACCCCTCAACGGATCGAGCATTGGCACGCGTTGTAGCGGACCTTCACCGAGATCGAAGACGACCGAATCCCAATTCGCCGCCACGATTTCGCCGGGGTATCGCGCCACGCACTGACCACGAAAGTAGGCCCGAGTCTCCTCGGGTGGATTGTGAACGGCTTCACGAACTGCCTCGTCGGCGTGGAGCGTGCGCAGCCCCGCTCGTTGGGCGAGGGAGCGTTCGGAGCGCAGGTCGTGGTACTGGAGGTCGATCGCGTGGAGGCGCGCGTCGCCGCCAGGGAGCGAATGACGCTCTTGAAATCCTCGAATAATGCGGAGTTTGGCGACCCAATCGATCCGATCGGCGACCGAATCAGGGTCGTCGCGCACGCCGTCGAGCATCTCACGCCACTGTGTGAGGATGAGGCGCACCTCCTCGGGCGCGGCCACGGCGTCGGCGCCCTTTCGCTCCACGTAGTCATTGGCGAGGTGCCAGAGCTCGTCTTGGAAGTCCCACGCCGTTCGTTCACGGTCGTCTTCGCACAAGACGGCGTAGCGCAGACTCGGGTCGAGCGCGAAGCCGCGCACCGCACCGACGGGCTGACGCGGCATCGCGGGGAATGCTCCGAGCCCCAAGTCTTCGAGGGCCGCGAGCAGTAACGCCGTCGATCCGAGCTTGACGAAGGTCGCGACCTGACTCATGTTGGCGTCACCGATGATCACGTGCAGTCGACGGAACCTCTCGGCGTCGGCGTGGGGTTCGTCACGGGTGTTGATGATCGGGCGCTTCAGCGTCGTCTCGAGCCCGACGACCTCTTCGAAGAACTCGGCGCGCGAACTGAGTTGGAAGAACGGCTCACTCTCGAGTCCCGGTTCGGTCTCGGCACCGACCTTGCCGGCGCCGATGATGATCTGGCGAGAGACGAAGTGCGGCACCATGGCGCGAACGATGTGGTTGAACTCGACGCCGCGACTTACCAGATAGTTCTCGTGGGTGCCGTAGGAGTTGCCCTTGCTGTCGGAGTTGTTCTTGTAGAGCGTGATCGACTGGTGCGGTTCGATCATCTCATTGGCGACCGTCAGGGCCCGTCGCATCACCTCCTCGCCCGCGACGTCATAGAGCGTCGCCTCGAGCGGGGTGCGACACTCCGGCGAGGAGTACTCCGGGTGCGCGTGATCGACGTAGAGGCGCGCGCCGTTAGTGAGGACGGTATTGGCGAGGTGCGTCTCGACGATGGGGGCGAATGACGTCAGGTCCGGTAGGCCGCGCGCGTCCATGTCGGGGGTCTCGCCTTCGAAGTCCCAGTTGATCCGGGTACGACCCTCTTGCGCGTAGGCGTTGACGATGATGCTCGAGGCGACGATCTGATCGGCGTCGGGACCCCCAGCGATGCCGTACTCGGTCTCGATCCCAAGGACCTTCGCAACGGACATGGTCCTAAAGGTACTGGCCGGTGCCGACGTGTTGGATCGAACGGCCTCCGAGGACGTCGGTCTCTTCGCGGTTCACGAGGGTGCGGATGAAGATGATCCGTTCGCCCTTCTTGCCCGACACGCGTGCCCAGTCATCCGGGTTCGTCGTGTTCGGGAGGTCCTCGTTCTCGCGGTACTCCTGTCGAATCGATTCGATGAGGTCGTCAGCGCGCAGCCCGCGTCCCTTGTCGGCGATCTCGCGTTTCACCGCGAGTTTCTTGGCCCGGCGAACGATGTTCTCGATCATGGCTCCGCTGGCGAAGTCCTTGAAGTACAGGACCTCCTTGTCACCGCCCTGATAGGTGACTTCGAGGAATCGGTTCTCGTCGGTCACGCGGTACATGTCGGTGACGGTCTCTTCGATCATGACCTGGATCGCCTTGGCGCGGTCTCCCCCGCCGAGGTCGCGAATCGACGATTCGTCGATCGGCAGGTCGGCGTGTAAGTAACGCTGGAAGATCTGTGCCGCGGCGTCGGCGTCGGGGCGTTCGATCTTGATCTTCACGTCGAGACGTCCCGGTCGCAGGATCGCCGGGTCGATGAGGTCCTCGCGGTTGGTGGCCCCGATCACGATGACGTCGCGCAAGGACTCGACGCCGTCGATCTCGGCCAGGAGCTGCGGGACGATCGTGGACTCCATGTCCGAGCTGATGCCGGTACCGCGCGTGCGAAAGAGCGAGTCCATCTCGTCAAAGAAGATGATGACGGGCACGCCCTCTTCGGCCTTCTCGCGCGCGCGCTGAAAGACCACGCGGATCTGTCGCTCGGTCTCACCGACGTACTTGTTCAACAGCTCCGGACCCTTGATGTT
The DNA here is from genome assembly GCA_963804325.1 of uncultured Acidimicrobiaceae bacterium. Lineage (GTDB taxonomy): Bacteria > Actinomycetota > Acidimicrobiia > Acidimicrobiales > RAAP-2 > RAAP-2. Next base: position 86,863 of record CAWDPT010000009.1, on the reverse strand, counting down.
GAGGAAGTACGAGCGCACGTTGCGGTTGCCCGTGAGTTCGGCGACCTTTTGGGAGAGCGAGTTGGCGACGGCCTTGGCGATGAGCGTTTTGCCACATCCCGGAGGACCGTAGAGCAAGATGCCCTTGGGGGCCGGCAGGTCGTAGTCGTTGAAGAGCGCCCGGTGCAGGTACGGCAGCTCGACGGCGTCGGTGATGGCCTCGATCTGGCTGTCCAGTCCCCCGACGTCGGCGTAGGTGATGTCCGGGACCTCTTCGAGGATCAGCTCTTCGGCCTCTTGGCGCAGCAACTTCTCGACCAGCAGGTTCGAGCGCATGTCGAGCAGTAAGGCGTCGCCGCTGCGCAGTTTCACGTGGCGCAGCGAGTCGGCGAGTTCGACGACGCGCTCTTCGTCGGCGCGTCCGTAGACGAGGACCCGGCGTTCGTCCAGGACCTCTTTGACGGTGACCACCTCGCCCTGGCCGTCGGACTCACGCACGCCGATGACCGTGAAGGACTCGTTCAGCACGACCTCGTTACCGCGGTCGATCTGGCCGGGATCGAGACCGGGGTGCAGCGCGACGCGCATCTTTCGCCCCGAGGCGAAGATGTCGACCGTCCCGTCGTCGTTGAAGTCGATGAAGGTGCCGTAGACGGCCGGCGGCTGGGTCAGCTTCTCGACCTCGTCACGCAGGGCCGCGATCTGATCACGGGTCTGTTGGATCGTGATGGTGAGCTTCTCGTTGTTCGATCGGCTCTGGGCGAGCGCCCCTCGCGCCTCGAGCAGTTTCTCCTCGAGCATCTCGATTCGACGGCTGGCCTGCTCGACGTCGCTCATGGTCGAGTCGCGCGGAGAACTGACCACGATCTGGTCGTCATTGTCTGGAATGTCGTCACTTCCGAAGGGCGCCGAACGTTCCATAACGTCACCCTAGGTGAGCGCGGCGGGCGTTGAAAGTCACGCGTATTCTGAGTCGCCCGCTAGTGTTACTAGACACATCGCGCCATGGAGGGCCACTAAATGAAGGTTTGGATTGACCAGGACTTGTGCACCGGAGACGGTCTCTGCGAAGAGATCTGTCCCGACGTGTTCACCCTGCTCGACGACGGCCTGGCCTACGTGAAAGAGGGCGCGGACGTGAAGAGCGCCCCGGGTGGCGCCGAAGGGATTGCTGTCGTACCGGCCGGTATGGAAGACGCGGTGACCGAGGCCTCCGAAGAGTGCCCCGGTGAGTGCATCTTCATCGAGAACGACTAAATACCCTCGACGCGCTTGACCAGGCGCCGCGCGCTGGTGATGAAACCGGTGTGCGCGACCATGCGGTGGTCCGGTCGAACCGAGCGTCCGTCGATGTGCCACGTTCGACGCAGGATCTCGACGGTCTCTTCGAGCCCGAAGGAGTGGTGGCGCAGCGTCTCGCGTAGCAACTGTGTCTGATTGATCGTGGGCAGGTAGGCCAACAATATCCCGCCCGGTCGCAGCGCCCCCTCGGCGTGTTTTACGACGTCCCACGGTTCGGGCATGTCCAAGATGATCCGATCGAGGTCGGTCTCGTCGATGCCCATCGTCACGTCACGGATCTGTACGCCGTAGGCGACGTCGGTGCCGAGCATGTCGTGCACGTTCTTGGTCGCCTGGAGCGCGAAGTCCTCGCGGATCTCGTAGCCGGTGATGAGTGCACCCGCGCGCAGCAACGTCATCGAGAGCGCACCCGAACCGACGCCGGCCTCGAGTACGCGCATGCCCGGTCCCACGTCGGCCTGCATGAGTATCGTCCCGAGGTCCTTCGGGTAGATCACCTGGGCGCCGCGCGGCATCTTCAAGACCACGTCGGACAGTGTCGGACGCAGGGCCAGGAAGCTCCGTTCGGTGCTGCCCCGGATCAGCGATCCTTCGAGGACGCCGATGATGTCGTTGTGCTGGACGATACCGGCGTGAGTGTGGAACTCCGCGCCCTCGCGGAGCGTGATCAGGTAGTGGCGATCCTTCGCGTCGATGAGCATCACGCGCTCGCCCAGTTTCAGGACGGCGGCGCTCATTTGTTCGACTGTTTGGGTGCCGGTTTGCGCGCGGCGCGCGTATCCAGGAACTGCATGAGCACGAGGACCCCGGCGATCGACAGCCACACCTTGGACTTCTTCTCCCACGCCTTGGCCAGCGCGCTCGCGGTCGCGAAGCCGAAGGCACGCTTGAGAATCAAGACTCGCGCCTTTTGCGCACCTGGCGTCCGCGGTAGCGGCCCCAGGCGTAGCCGGTCATGACGCCTCCGACACCGGCGATCGAGGCCGTCGAGTTCTGCGACGGCGTCATCTCATCGATCTCCTCTTTGGACGGCAGAAGGGCCCGGATCGACGCTTCGAGTTCTCGGCGCGTCGCGGACTGCTCTCTCACTTCGTGTCCTTCAGTCGCCGCTTGGCGGTCCCGCTCACGATCCGCCACAGCGTCAGGCCGATGATCAAGGCGGCCAGTACGACCACGATGAGATACGGAATCCACGACAGCGTTCCGTCGAGGACCTTGAACTGGTCTTGGAGGAACCGCAGCGCGCCGAACAGCAAGAAGAAGTAACCGACGCCCACCAAGAGGCTGCCGACGGCACCCCAGGCGATGAAGCGACCCAAGTCCTTGAGGGGCTGGATGGTCTCTTCTTTGATGTAGCGCAGCGCGAGGGCCTTGATCTCATCGAGATCGCGCTGGATCGTGTTGCCCCGCATGAACTTGCGCCAGGTCGCCTTTTTCACGACCTCAGCCTACTCACCACGTTCTTTGATCAGGTAGGTGGAACTCGCGGTGGCAACGAGCGTGCCCGCGTCGTCACGTACCTGGGCCTGAAGAAACGCCACCACGTTGCCGGGCTTCAAGACGCTGGCGGTGCACGTGAGGACGTCGCCGTTTCTCACTGGTCGCAGAAATGACGACTTCATCTCGGTGTTGGCCACGTAGACCCTGCGGTCCTTCACGCTCAAGACGGCCGAGGCGCCCATGGCCGAATCCATCATCGCCGAAAGGAACCCACCTTGGACGATGCCGGCCGGGTTGAGGAAGCGTTCGTCCACGCGCATTCGCCACACCGTCGTCGCGTCGGGACCTTTTTCCAGACACGTCAGACCCAAGGTGAGGTCGCAGTTGGGCGGAATCTGGAGAGTCATCGCCAAAGATTACCCGTGGGTCCTTCGCTCGAGCGCGTGAGCGAATTCAGTACTGTCATAACCATGACCGACACACTCTTTCCCGGCGCCTCCGAACTCGAAGGTAAGGCCATTCGCGAGATCTCCGCCGTCGCCATGGACGCCCCCGCGGCCGCGAACTCCGGACACAGCGGCACGGCGATGGCACTGGCGCCGCTCGGCGTGACGCTCTGGAGTCGCGTCATGCGCCACGATCCAACCGACCCCGAATGGAGTGACCGTGACCGGTTCATTCTGAGTAACGGACACTGCTGCATCTTGCAGTATGCCCTGGCCCACGAGTTCGGCTACGACCTGTCCGTCGATGACCTCAAGGCGTTTCGACAGCCCCACTCTCGAACGCCCGGTCACCCCGAACGTCACTGTGCCCCCACCGTCGAGGTGACGACGGGTCCCCTCGGCCAAGGCATCGCCAACGGCGTCGGGATGGCGATTGCTGAACGGATCCTGCGCAGCGACTACGGCAGCGACCTGGTCGACCACCGCACGTGGGTCATCGCCGGTGACGGTTGCTTCGAAGAGGGCGTCAGCCACGAAGCGGCGTCCCTCGCCGGTTCGCTGGGACTCGACCGCCTCACCATCTTCTACGACAACAACCACATAACGATCGACGGCGCCACGGAGTTGGCGTACCACGACAACGTCGAGGAGCGATTCACCGCTTACGGCTGGCAGGTCATCGACGTCGGCGAGAAGGCCAACGACCTGGATGCACTCGAGGCCGCGATGCGACAGGCCATCGCCGAAACCCTCCGGCCCTCGTTGATCATCGTGCGTTCCCATATCGCCTTCCCCTCACCCGAGATGATGGACACTCGTGAAGCGCACGGGAACCCCTTCAAACCGGCCGTCATCAGCGAAGCCAAGAAGATCCTGGGTGTACCGGACGAAGCGTTCCACTTCGACCCCAGTGTTCGCTCTGGTCTGCTGGCGTCGTTGAAGGGTCGAAGCGACGAGCGCGTCGCGTGGGAGGCCCGCGTCGCTGCCGGTGGCGCGCTAGCGGCGAAACTCCTCGAACAGCTCGACGACAACGGAGCGGCGAAGGTCACCACCTCGCCGGAACCGTTCGCCGCCGGCACCAAGGCCGCGACGCGTAAGGCCATGCAACGCGCCATGGACTGTTTCGCGGTCCAGACGCCCGGCATCACCGCAGGGTCGGCCGACCTCACCGACAACACCGGTATGACGCTCTCGGCGTTGTCGGTGCAGAGCGCGGAGAACCCCGGCGGACGCCAGTTTCACTACGGCATCCGCGAGTTGGGCATGAGCGCGAGTCTCACCGGCGAGGCCCACCACGGTGGCTTTCGTCCGTTGGGATCGACGTTCTTCGTCTTCAGTGACTACGCCCGCCCGGCGATTCGACTCGCGGCCTTAAGCGAGGCCGGCGCGATGTTCGTCTACACCCACGATTCGGTCGGCGTCGGAGAAGATGGCCCCACGCACGAACCGGTCGAGCACCTCATGGCCCTTCGCGCGATGCCGGACCTGCATGTCGTGCGGCCCTCGGACGCGAACGAGACACTCGATCTCGTCGAAGAGTTCTTGACGGCGAGCGAACCCGTGACGACCGCCATGATCCTCTCGCGTCAGGACATCGCGGTCTTCAACGAGGTCGACGCGAAGGTCTCGAAGGCGAATGCCCGCAAGGGTGGCTACGTCGTTCGCGAGAATCCTGACGCGGTCTTCACTTTGGTGGGCACCGGCTCTGAGGTCCAACACTGTCTGGCGGCGAACGACGAACTCGCCCAACAAGGCATCGTGACCAGGGTCGTGGCGTTGCCGTGCTGGCGATGCTTCGACGCGCAGCCGAGCAGCTACCGAAACGACGTCCTTCGTCGCACGATTCCCTCGGTGTCGATCGAAGCCGGAGCGACCCTAGGGTGGACCAAGTACGTGGACCAGGCGATCGGCATCGACTCCTTCGGTATGTCGGCGCCCGGCAGTTACGTCATGGACTACTTCAATATCAATGCGGCGACTGTGGTCGCTCATGTGCACGAGGCGCTAGGAGACCGACGATGACCAAGCTGGATGAACTCTTCGCGGAGTACGGACAGAGTCCCTGGATCGACAACATTCGTCGCGACTGGCTGAACGATGGGACCCTGGCTGGCATGGTCGCCGAAGGTGTGCGCGGCGTCACGTCCAACCCGTCGATCTTCGCCAAGACGCTCTCGACCTCCTCGGCCTACGACGACATGCTCAAAGGTAAGAGCGGTGTCGACGTCGAGGTGCTCTTTGAGGAACTCGCCGTGCGCGACGTGACCGACGCCTGCGACGTACTGGCGTCGGTGCACACCGCTTCGTGTGGCGCGTTCGCCGAGAAACAACGGCGCTACTGCGACGGCTTCGTGTCGCTGGAGGTCTCACCGCGACTGGCGCGCGACACCGTGGCGACGGTGACGGCCGCCAAGCGACTCGCGGCCGAAGTCGGTCGCAAGAACGTGATGATCAAGATCCCCGCGACCAAAGAGGGACTTCCCGCGATCACCGAGGTGCTCGGAGCGGGCATCAACGTCAACGTGACCTTGATCTTCTCGCTCGATCGCTACAACGAGGTCATCACCGCGTGGATGGAAGGCCTGGAGCTGGCGTTGACGCGTCGCAGCGACGTGAGTGCGATCGGGAGCGTCGCGTCGTTCTTCGTCTCGCGGGTCGACGTCGCCGTCGACGCACTCTTGCCCGAGGGCGACGCGCGCCGTGGAACGACGGCGAACGCCCAGGTCGCGGGGGCCTACCAACTGTTTCGCCGTCGCATGGCGAGTGAGCGCGCCGTCGCGCTCTTCGATGCGGGCGCGCAGGTGCAGCGACCCCTCTGGGCGTCGACCTCGACCAAGGATCCGTCGTACTTCGACCTCCTCTACGTCGACACCATCGTCGCCGACGAGACGGTCAACACGATGCCGGACGCCACTCTGGCCGCGACGCTCGATCACGGGAACTTCGCGAACTCCGAGCTGCGAAGCGAGGAGAGCACGAGGGAGGCAGCGGCGAAGCTCGAACAGTTACCCGACGACGTCTCGTTGGACGCCGTCACCGAGAAGCTCGAGATCGACGGGGTGAACGCCTTCGTGGCCTCGTACGAAGAACTCCTCGCGACCGTGAAAGCGAAGATCCAGGCAAACGGGTAGTGCGTGACCGGGGAGCATGCGCTGAGTCGACGGCGAAACAGCGGTTCAGTTCCGCAGGCGCGCACCCTAGGATGTCGCAATGACGTCGTTGCGGGGGGCCGCCACTTACTCTGATCTCCTCGTGACTCCGCTCGAGGAGTTGGCGAGTGCCGCTTTCGCTAGAGCGCGGGCAACCAATGGTTACGTGGTCACCTACTCCCCCAAGGTCTTCATCCCTCTGACCAAACTCTGTCGCGACCGCTGCGGATACTGCACGTTCGCGCAAGCTCCGGCCCACGTCGCTTCGCCCTACATGGGTCTCGACGAAGTGATGGAAGTCGCCCAGGCCGGACGCGAGGCCGGTTGCACCGAAGCGCTCTTCACGCTCGGTGAACGACCCGAACTCCGTTACGACGAAGCCGCGCGATGGCTCGCCGCGCGCGGCTATGAGTCCACGGTCGACTACGTCGCCAACGCCGCGCAGATGGTGCTCGAGAGCACGGGCCTGCTCCCGCACGCCAACGCCGGAGCGCTCTATCGCCACGAACTGGCCCAGTTGCGAACGGTCTCGGCCTCGCAGGGAATGATGGTCGAGGCGCTCGCCGACCTGGCGGCGCACCGACTCGCTCCCGACAAGGATCCGCAACGACGTCTCGACACGTTGCGTTTCGCCGGAGAGTTGCAGATCCCCTTCACCACCGGACTCCTGGTCGGCATCGGCGAGACTCGCGAGGAGCGAATCGCGACGTTGCAGGCGATCGCCGCATCGCACGACGAGTTCGGACACATCCAAGAGGTGATCATCCAGAACTTCTTGCCGAAGCCGCGAACGGCGATGGCCAATGAGCCCGCCGCCAGTGACGAAGAGTTCCATTGGACGATCGCCGTGGCCCGATTGATCCTGCCCGCGACGATTCATCTCCAGGCGCCTCCCAATCTGAGTGTCGACCCCACGCGACTACTCGACTTCGGTATCGACGACTTTGGTGGCATCTCGCCGGTCACGGCCGATCACGTCAACCCCGAGCGGGCCTGGCCCGCGCTGGCGGTCTTGGGCGACGAGTGTGACGCGCGGGGCTTCAACCTCGAGCCGCGACTGACGATCTATCCGGAGTACGTCGGCACGAAGAGTGGCTTCCTCGACGACAAGGTCCGTCCCCACGTCCTGGCCCACTCCGATTCGACGTACTTGGCGCGTAACGACGTCTGGGCGTCGGGGTCCGAAGTCACGCCACCGGCTCCGCCAACGACGCGATCGCGCACCAGCGCGGTGACGTCACTCCTCGCTCGTTACGAACCGGGCTACGAGTTCGACCGCGAGGAACTGACCACCCTGTTTCACGCCCGCGGCGCTGACTACAACGCCGTCGTGGAGCGAGCGGACAGCGTTCGACGTGACCTCGCCGGTGACGACGTCACCTTCGTCATCAACCGCAACATCAACTACACCAATGTCTGCACCTTCAAGTGTCGGTTCTGCGCGTTCTCGAAGGGTCCGCTGTCGCTCAATCTGCGCGGCGACCCCTATCTCTTGACCCTGGACGAGATCAGTGAGCGAGTTAGAGAGGCCGAGGCGAAAGGTGCCACCGAGGTCTGTCTCCAGGGCGGCATTCACCCCAAGTTCGACGGTGACTACTACATCGACGTCGTCGCCGCGGTTCGCGCTGGCTCTCCGCGGATCCATATCCACGCCTTCAGCGCGCTCGAGGTCTTCGAAGGCGCCCGACGCTCGGAACAGGACCTGGTCACGTACTTGACGCGACTCAAGGACGCCGGACTGAAGACCCTGCCCGGGACGGCCGCCGAGATCCTGGACGATGAAGTGCGCAAGGTCCTCTGTCCCGACAAGATCAACTCGGATCAGTGGCTCGAGGTACATCGCGCCGCACACAGCGTGGGTCTGCGCTCGAATATCACGATCATGTTCGGCGCCGTCGAAGGCGTCGACAGTTGGGCGACACATCTCCTGCGTACCCGGGAACTGCAAAAGGAGACCGGTGGCTTCACCGAGTTCGTGCCACTCCCCTTCGTTCACATGGCGACGCCGATCTTCTTGCAGGGTCGCGCGCGACGAGGCCCGACCTTCCGCGAGGCCGTCCTCATGCACTCGGTCGCTCGACTCCACTACGCCACGCTCATCGACAACATCCAGGTGAGTTGGGTGAAGATGGGCGTCGAGGGGTCGCGGCGAATCCTCGACGCCGGCGCGAATGACGTGGGCGGCACGCTGATGGACGAGAACATCTCACGCGCCGCCGGCGCGGCCCACGGCCAAGAGATGGACGTCGATACGCTGCGGGCGCTCGTGGAGCCGTTGGGACGCCCCCTGGTGCAGCGCAGCACTCTCTATCAGACGCTCTAGCCGTGGATGAGTTGATCGAAGGGTTCCTGGACGAGTTGCGCCGCGACTCTGCGCTCTCCGAGGAACGAGTCGAGGTACTTCGCGCGCTGCTCGTTCGTTTCGTGGAACTCGCCATGGTGGACCACAACGTGAACGACCTACGCGTCGCGGTTCAGGCACTCAATGAGTTGGTCGAAGCGTCAACGCTCTTCGCCAAGTGGCGCGACGTGCCCAAGTTGGCCATCTTCGGTTCGGCCCGCACCGAGATCGCGAACGACCTCTACGAGATGGCGCGAGAACTCGGCGCCGCGATGTCCCAGCGAGGGTGGATGATCATCTCCGGGGCGGGCCCCGGGATCATGGAGGCCTCGGCCAAGGGCGCAGGCCGCGAACACACGCTCGGCGTGAACATCGAACTGCCCTTCGAGCAGTTCTCCAACCCCTACATCGACGCCGAGACGATGCTGGTGGCCATGCAGTACTTCTTCACGCGCAAGGTCGCGATGACCCGACCCTCAAACGCGTTCGCGATCTTCCCCGGCGGCCTCGGCACGATGGACGAGACGTTCGAGGTGTTGACGTTACTCCACACCGGCAAGACCTCACCGGCGCCGGTCGTGTTACTCGACACGTCGGGGGGAACGTTCTGGCGCCAGTGGATGAACTTCGTCGACAACGCCGTCGTCGCCGATCACTACATCGACGAAAACGACATGTGTCTGGTCCGGATCTGCACGACGATTGAAGAGGCCGTCGCCGAGTTCGACCACTTCTTCTCGAACTACGTCCGATTCGACGTGCGAGAGGACCGCGGCTACATCGAGATCCGCCGCCGTCCCAGTGAGGCGCAGCTACGCGAGCTCGCGAACGTCGTCCCACGCTTCGCGGGGGGACGGGGCTACGTACTCGAGGACGACACCAGGATCTCATTCGCCTTCGATGGTCGCAACTACGTCAACCTGCGCCTGTTGATCAACGCGATCAACGACTGGGACTAGTCGTCGCTCGCTCCGCGCAGTAGCATCTCGGCCTTCTGGAGACTACGGCGAACCTTCGAGAGTCGACGCTCGAGTTCCTTCGCTTCGTCGGCGCCGTCGGAGCGAAGCTGTGCTCGCACGGAGTCGAAGATGGCGTCCGCGACTCGACTCTCGATCGCGCCCACCTCGTCAGCGAGGTTGTCGAAGGACTCCACTACTCGAGCGTCTCGTACGGCAGTTCGTTCTCGGCGTACTCCGCGCGCAACACCTTCTTGTCGAACTTGCCGACGCTCGTCTTGGGGACGCTCTCGATGAAGGCCCAACGTTCGGGCAACCACCACTTGGCGACGCGGGTCGACAAGAACTCTTTGAGCTCTTCGGCGGTCGCGGTCATGCCCGGTCGAAAGACCACGCAGCACAGCGGGCGTTCCTGCCAGCGATCGTCCGGTACGGCGATGACGGCGGCCTCGAAGACGGCCGGGTGGGCCATCAGGGCGCCCTCGAGGTCGACCGAACTGATCCACTCGCCTCCGGACTTGATGACGTCCTTGGAGCGGTCGCTGACCGTCATGAAACCTTCACCGTCCAAGGACCCGATGTCGCCGGTGCGCAGCCAGTCGTCGTGGAATCGCTCGGGCGCGTCGACGCCGAAGTACGAACCGGTGATCCAGGGTCCTCGAATCTCGAACTCGCCGACGGTCTTGCCGTCGCGCGGCAGTACCGTCCCGTCCTCGGCGGTGATGCGAACCTCCACGCCGCCCACGACGCGACCGGCCTTGACGCGGTAGTCGATCTGCATGTCCTCCGGCGTACCTGACGGCGGTATCGACACCGCGGCCAAGGGGCTGGTCTCGGTCATCCCCCAACCCTGGATGACGTTGATGCCGAAGCGGTCCCGGAACGCCTCGATCATCACGCGCGGAACGGCCGCGCCGCCAGCGACGATGCCGCGCAGGCTCGAGAGATCGGTGCCGGGTTTGGTTTCGGCGACGCGCAGGACGTCGTTCCAGATCGTCGGGACGCCGAGTGACATCGTTGGCCGCAACTCCTCGATCATCTTGATGATCGGTTCGCCCTGCAAGAACATCTGCGGCATGATCAACTCGGTCCCGGCGAAGAACGCCGTGTAGGCCGCGCCCCAGGCGTTGACGTGGAACATCGGCACGATCAAGAGGCAGCGATCACTCTCGTTGAAGCCGATCGAATTGGTCGTCGTCGATGCCATCGAGTGCAACCACGTGGACCGGTGCGAGTAGACGACGCCCTTCGGGTTGCCCGTCGTCCCGGAGGTGTAACACATGATCGCCGCCGAGCGCTCGTCCAAAACCGGCCATTCAAACCCTGCGGGCTCGGCCGAGAGAAAGGTCTCGTAGTCGATCGTCTCGCCGAGCAGGCCGCTCTCATCGGGGCCGTGGACGATGATGTGCTTCACCGTGGGGATCTGGTCGCGAATCTTGGCGAAGGCGGGAATCAGCGAACTGTCGACGATGACGACGGAGTCCTCGGCGTGATTGACGATGAAGGCCAGCTGCTCGGCGAAGAGTCGGATGTTGAGCGTGTGCAAGACGGCGCCCATGCAGGGAATGGCGATGTAGGCCTCCATATGGGCCTGGTTGTTCCACATGAACGTGGCGACGCGGTCGCCTTGTTTCACGCCGAGCTTGGTGAGTGCTGCGGCCAACTGTTCGGCGCGCTTCGATACCTGGAAGAAGGTGGCCTCTTCGACACCGTCGGGCGTGACGGTCAGCACCTTCTTCTCGGAGTACACGTACTCACCGTGGCGGATGATGCCGCTGATGAGCAGTGGCGCGTCTTGCATCGTGCTTTGCACTGATCCCCCTCTAGTCCTGTTGCGACGATGCTACAAACTCTTCGTCGCCCGCCGGGTTCGCTACCAGGAAAGGCTGTACGGCTCGACCGGTGCAGGCAGGACGCTCGCCGCGCCGGTTAAGTGCGCATCGACCGCGGCGGCGGCGCTTCGACCCTCGGCGATGGCCCAGACGATCAGGCTCTGGCCCCGCACCGCGTCCCCGCAGGCGAAGATCGGTGCCGCGCCATCGAGTGCTTCGACGCGCCAGTCACGGCCGACCGAGAGCGTCGCGCGTGACGTCACGTACGGCTCGCCCGACAGGCCCAACCGGTCCAACTCGGGCCCGACGAATCCTGCGGCGATCAATACCAGATCGGCGGACATGATGACGGACTCGCCGGTCGCGTCGTCGCGCACGACGATTCGCTCGACACGCGTGTCGCCGTGGAACTCCAGAGTCTCGGTGGAGAAGAGTCGCTCGCCGCCCTCGTCGTGCGCGGGCGACGATTTGAAGACCCTCGCCATGGTCGGCCACGGTTGGTCGTCCGGTCGTTCGTCCGGTGGGCGGTCCAGGATCTCGATCTGCACGACCGATCGTGCCCCTTGACGGTGCACGGTGCCCAGACAGTCGGCGCCGGTATCGCCGCCACCCAGGATGACGACGTGGAGGTCCTTGGCGTCGATCGGTGACGTCACATGGTCGCGTACCGCGCGATTCGCCGCTTCGAGGTACGTCATCGCGGGATAGACCCCTGCCAGTTCCGCGCCCGGGACGGGGATCAGTCGGGGGCGCGTCGAGCCGAGCGCCAGTACCACCGCGTCGAAGTCATCTTGCAGTTCGGCGAGCGGCGTTGAGTCCCCGACCGCGACCCCGGTATGGAACGTGATGCCGGACGCTTCCATGACCGCGAGGCGACGGTCGAGGATCGCCTTTTCGAGTTTGAACTCGGGTATGCCGTAACGCAGCAGTCCCCCGACGGCGTCGCTGCGTTCATAGACATGGACGTCGTGGCCGACGCTGGCCAGTTGTGCCGCGGCGGCGAGTCCGGCCGGTCCCGATCCGACGACGGCGACGCGATGGCCGCTTCGCAAGTCGGTCACGTGCGCGACGTCGAAGCCGTGAGCGAACGCGTGCTCGGCGACTTCGTACTCGATGCGTTCGATCGTGACGGGGCTGTCGGCGATACCCAACACGCAGGCCGACTCACAGGGCGCCGGACAGAGACGGCCCGTGAACTCCGGGAAGTTGTTGGTGTCAAAGAGTTGTTCGGCCGCCTGGTCCCAGTGGGTGCGATAGACGTGGTCGTTGAAGGTGGGGATTCGATTACCGAGAGGACATCCCTGCATGCAGAACGGGATCCCGCAGTCCATGCACCGCGCGCCCTGGATCGAGACCTCGTCGTCACTCTGGGCTTCGTAGACCTCGCGCCAGTCGCGCAGGCGCACGGGCACCGGTCGATGATGGGGGCCCTGTCGCGGATAGTCGAGAAAGCCGGTGGGTTTACCCATTACGCAACTCGTCGCGCACCCGCTGGTACTCCGAGGTCTCGATGCGCACGAAGTGCATGCGTTCGGCGCGCCAGTCGCTCACTATCGACGCGCCGCGTCGCGAACCGGTCTCGTCGACGAATCGGGCGAGTAGTTCGCGCAGTCGCTCATCGTCATCGAACTCCAGCGGATCGATCTCGTAGACGCCGGCACTCAAGTGGTCATAGACGCTCTGGTTCGGGTCGTAGAGAAAGAGCGTGCCGCCCGACATGCCGGCCGCGAGGTTTCGTCCGACGGCGCCCAGTATGGCGACGACGCCTCCGGTCATGTACTCACACGCGTGATCGCCGGTGCCCTCGACGATGATCGTCGCTCCGGAGTTGCGCACGCCGCAGCGTTCGCCGACGACCCCGCTCACGAAGATCTCGCCGCACGTCGCGCCGTAACCAATGACGTTGCCCGCGATGATGTTCTCTTCGCTGGCGAAGGTCGCGTCGAGTGAAGGTCGAATGACGATGCGCCCGCCCGAGAGCCCCTTGCCGGCGTAGTCGTTCGCGTCGCCGGTGAGCCGAAGTGTCATGCCCCGGGGCATGAAGGCGCCGAGGCTCTGTCCGGACGAACCTTCGAGGTCGATCTCGATGAGGTCGTCGGGGAGTTCGCGCCCGCCCAGGGCGCGCGTGATGGCGCTGCCGGTCAGGGTGCCAACGGCGCGGTTCACGTTGCGAATGGGCGTGGCGAAGGCGAAAGGCACCGTGCGCGACGCCGCGCTCACCGCGTCGTGGAGGAACGTCCAGTCGAGCGCGCCGTCGAGACCGTGATCCTGTTTGACGCTCTGGTGCCGCTGATCAGGTGCGACGGTGACCAGTAACGCCGAGAGGTCGAGGTCACTGTGTTCGTCATCGGTCGCTGAAATCGAAAGTCGGGTCGCATCGCCGATGACTTCGTCGAGCGTTCGCGCGCCCAGCAGAGCGAGGTACTCGCGAACCTCTTGGGCGATGAACTCGAAGAAGTTCTCGACGAACTCCGGTTGACCCGTGAAGCGTTCGCGCAGTCGCGGGTTCTGAGTGGCGATGCCGACCGGACACGTGTCGAGGTGACAGACGCGCATCATCACGCATCCGGCAACGACCAGTGGCGCGGTGGCGAAACCGAACTCCTCGGCGCCCAAGAGCGCCGCGATGATGACGTCGCGACCGGTCTTCAGCTGTCCGTCGACCTGGAGGACGACACGACTGCGCAGTCCGTTGGCGGCCAGGGTCTGGTGGGTTTCGGCGAGGCCGAGCTCCCACGGCGTGCCGGCGTGCTTGAGCGACGTCAGCGGTGCCGCACCGGTCCCACCGTCGTGCCCCGAGATGAGGATCACGTCGGCGTGGGCCTTGGCGACTCCCGCGGCGATCGTGCCGACACCTTGTTCACTCACGAGCTTCACGTGGATGCGGGCCTGGTCGTTGGCGTTCTTCAGGTCGTAGATCAATTGAGCGAGGTCTTCAATGGAGTAGATGTCGTGGTGCGGCGGCGGTGAGATGAGCCCGACGCCCGGCGTCGAGTGACGGGTCTTGGCGATCCAGGGCCAGATCTTGGTCCCCGGGAGTTGTCCGCCTTCGCCCGGTTTGGCGCCCTGGGCCATCTTGATCTGGATGTCGTCGGCGTTGACGAGGTAACGACTGGTGACACCGAAGCGACCGGAGGCGACCTGCTTGATTGCGGAACGGCGATTCTCGCGCGGATTGGAGGTGTCGAAACGCTCCTCGTCCTCGCCGCCTTCACCGGTATTGGACTTCGCCCCCATCCGGTTCATCGCGATGGCGAGGGTGCTGTGCGCCTCTTCGGAGATCGATCCGTAGGACATGGCGCCGGTGCTGAACCGTTTGATGATCGACGCGGTGCTCTCGACCTCGTCGATCGGCAGCGGCGTCGAGCTGGGGACCAGTCCCATGAGCCCGCGCAACGTCACGTGGGCGTTCGACTGATCGTCGACGAGGGTCGTGTACTCCTTGAAGATGTCGAAGCGTTTGGCGCGCGTGGCGTGCTGGAGCTTTTGGACCGTGCGGGGGTTGAAGAGGTGAATCTCACCGTCTCGGCGCCACTGGTACTCGCCGTTGTTGCGCAGTTCGACGCGTTCGCCGAGCGCCGGTTCGTAGGCGCTGGCGTGCAGCGTCAGCACACTGCGCGCGATGTGTTCGAGTGTGATGCCGCCGATGCGTGAACTGAAGCCGGGAAAGTAGCGCGCGAGGACGGTCTCAGAGATTCCCACCGCTTCGAACAGCTGTGAGCCGACGTAACTGGCGACGGTCGAGACGCCCATCTTCGACATCGTCTTCACGACGCCCTTGTTGAGCGATTTGCCGTACTGGTAGCGCGCCTCGAAGGAACTCAGACCCGTGAGCTCGCCCTGTTCGATCAGGGCGTCGATGGACTCGTAGGCCAGGTATGGACAGACCGCCGACGCCCCGAAGCCGAGCAAGAGTGCGACGTGATGGACCTCGCGAACGTCACCGGACTCCATGATCAGTGCCGCGCTCGTTCGCAGGTGTTCGTCGACCAGACGGTGGTGGACGGCCGAGGCCAAGAGCAGGCTCGGAATGGCCGCCAACTCCTTGGTCGTGTTGCGATCCGAGAGGATGATGATGTTGGTACCGCAACGAACTTCGTCGACGACTTCGTCGCAAAGCGCGTCGATCGCCATCGCCAGTCGCGAGGCGCCGGTACCGACTCCGTGAGCTTCGAAGAGTCCGTCGATGACGACGCTGGTGAAACCCGCCATCCGCTCGATCTCCTCGACGTAGCGGATCTTGGCGAGTTCGTCAATGCTCAGAATCGGCGAAGGCAGGACGATTTGATGACAGTGATTCGCGCTCTCGGTGAGCAGGTTGTCCTCGCCACCGATGGTGACCCGCGTCGACGTGACGAGTTCCTCACGGATGGCGTCGAGCGGCGGGTTGGTGACCTGGGCGAAGAGTTGCGTGAAGTAGTCGAAGAGCGGCCGCGGGAGTTTCGAAAGCGTCGGCACGGTCGAGTCCGAGCCCATCGATCCAATCGGCTCCTCGCTGACCTGCGCCATGGGTCGCACGATGAGGCGGAGGTCCTCTTCGCTGTAGCCGAAGTTCTTCTGCAGTCGAACGATCGAGGCGTGATTCGGCGTGAGCATCGTGGGCGCGTCGAACTCGTCGAGTGAGCGCTGCTGTTCACGGAGCCACTCGCCGTACGGTGCGCGCTCGCCCAGGGTGCTCTTCAACTCCTCATCGTCGATGATCCGTCCCTGCTCGATGTCGACCAAGAACATCCGTCCCGGCTGCAAGCGACCCTTGCGTACGATGTTGTCCGGATCGACGGGCAGGACGCCCACTTCGCTGGCGAAGATGACCCGCTGATCCTTCGTGACCCAGTACCGAGCCGGACGCAGTCCATTGCGGTCGAGCACCGCACCCACGACCCTTCCGTCGCAGAAAGTCACCGACGCCGGTCCGTCCCAAGGCTCCATCAGTCCGGCGTGGTAGCGGTAGAAGTCACGGCGCGACTCACTCATGAAGGTCGAACGCTCCCACGCCTCGGGAATCATCATCAGCACCGCGTGCGGCAGTGAGCGGCCCGCCTGGACCAAGAGTTCCACGACCTCGTCGAAACTGGCCGAGTCGCTCATGCCCGGTGTGACCAAGGGCGTCAGCTCGGCGATCGGCAACGGCAGGACATCGCTGTGCAGTGAGGTCTCACGCGCGGTCATCCAATTGCGGTTGCCCCGGACGGTATTGATCTCGCCGTTGTGCGCGATGTAGCGGAACGGCTGGGCCAAATCCCAACTCGGCAACACGTTCGTCGAGAATCGACTGTGCACCACGGCGATGGCCGATGTGAGGCGTTCGTTGCGCAGGTCGCAGAAGTATTGGCGCAACTGGGGTGCGGTCAACATTCCCTTGTAGATGAGGACGTGGGGTGAACACGACGAGGCGTAGACGTCAACGGTGTGTTCGATGACCTTGCGGGCGCAGTACAGCGCGCGTTCGAGGTCCGGCGCCGGATCGGACGGGTCTTTCGAGATGAGTTGTTGGACGAAACTCGGCTCGGACTCCAGAGAGGTCTTGCCGAGGACGCTTGAGTCGACGGGAACGTCGCGCCAACCCAGTGACATCAAACCGACGCGCCCGAGCACGACGTCGATCGCCGCGCGAAGCGATGTGATGTCGGCGCTCTTGGGCACCATCCAATGCGCGATGCCGTACTCCCCCGCGGGCGGCACGACGTCGCCAAAGACGTCGCGCACGAACGAGTCCGGCATCTGGATCAAGACGCCCGCCCCGTCGCCCGAATCGACGTCCGAACCGGAGGCGCCGCGGTGTTCGAGGTTCTCGAGAATCGTGAGTGCGTCGAAGATCGTGGCGTTGGTCGCCGTGGCGCTCAAGTCCGCGACCATGCCCACACCGCAGGCGTCGTGCTCGAAAGTGGGGTCGTAGAGAGTCTTTGTCATAGCGTTTCCTTGCGGGGCAACGCTGACCCAGGACAATCATAACGAAAAAATTCGTTGACCTTCGACCTACGCTGTTCACGTGAAGTCCCCCAAAAATGCACTCGTCGTCGGCGGTGGCGTCATCGGGTTAACGAGCGCGTTTCAATTGGCGCGCCATGGTTGGCGCGTGACCGTACTCGATCCCAAACCGGGAGGTGGCGCTACCTGGGCGTCGGCCGGGATGATCGCACCGATCGCCGAAATCGGACCCGGAGAAGATGCGAACTATGAACTGCAGCGTGGTGCCGTCAGGGCCTGGCGTTCCTTCGCGAGCGATCTGCGCGAAGTGACCGACAAGGAGCTGCTCATCGTCGAGAACGGAACCTTGTTGCTCGGTTGGGACGGGAGTGATCGTCGACTCGTTGATCAGTTCACCCAGATCGCGACGGACCTCGGCGTCGCCCCTCGACGGGTGACGCTGGATGACGAACCGTCGATGTTCGAAGGCGTATCGCCGCGGATCTCGGGCGGACTCCTCATCGGCGGCGACGCGTGGCTCGATCCTGACCAGGTGGTGGCCCACGTGCGCGAAGCCAACGCGGCATTGGGCGTGACGATGATCGAAGACTCCGTCGTCAGTGTGTGTGGTGACGGTACTCGCGTTGAAGCGAAGACCGGTTCGGAGTCGTTCGTGGGAGACATCGGCATCATTGCGACCGGCGCGAACGACCTCCCTCAGGGCGCCGCGACGTCGGGAAGCCATACGGTTCGACCAATTCACGGCATCACGGTTCGAGTTCGCGGCATCGACCGAAGCGCGCAACCGATGATCCGTTCGTTCGTTCGCGGAAGCACTTTCTATATGGTGAGTCGAACGGGTGGCTACAACGTCCTCGGCGCTTCGTCGGAAGAACGTCGCGAGGCCGGTGCGCAGGTCGGTGAAGTCCAACGGCTGCTGCGCGACGCGCTCGACGTCATGCCGGTGCTCGAGACCGCGACGGTCCTTGAGACGCGCGAAGGCAATCGTCCGGCGAGCGAGGACCTCCGGCCCTTTTTCGAAGTGCTCGCCGACGGCCGTTGGGCGTGGTCGTCGGGACACTTCCGTCACGGCGTGACGCTGGCGCCCATCGCCGCGGGTGAAGCGCTTCGATTTGCCGAGCGTGCTGCGTGATTCGCCTGAACGGAGAGGATCGAGACTTCGTGCCGGAGACCGTCGAGGAGATGATTCGGCGACTCTCGATCGAACCTCGAGGCGTCGCGGTGGCGATTGACGGTGACGTCGTAAGTCGCTCGGAATGGCGTACCACGCCGATCGAAGATGGATGCACTATTGAGATCGTGACCGCCGTAGCGGGCGGCTGAGCAAAGGTGGAATGCGATGGCGGTTGACGAACTAATCCAGGCACTCGACGAGAGAATTCTTGAAGCGATACGCGCTAAGAGCACCGGTGAGAACCTCGCCTTCTTGTGCGAGGCGCGAGCGTGGTTGACCCATCCCGACCAGGCGCACGGTGCGCATTCGCCAACGGGGTAAGAAAGACCGAGCGACTACGCTTGTTCGTTCACGGGCTGTGGCTTAGTTTGGTCTAGAGCGCTCGGCTGGGGGCCGAGAGATCGGGAGTTCGAATCTCCCCAGCCCGACCAACCATCCAACCACCAGACCACCAACCACGACGCCAACCCAGAGATCGTGATACCTATGTCGCGGCGACGAGTACTGACCTCGCTC
Organism: uncultured Acidimicrobiaceae bacterium; assembly: GCA_963804325.1. Taxonomy (GTDB): domain Bacteria; phylum Actinomycetota; class Acidimicrobiia; order Acidimicrobiales; family RAAP-2; genus RAAP-2. The sequence goes on along the minus strand of CAWDPT010000009.1, from coordinate 67,800 downwards.
GCCGCGACGTTTGGTGCAAAGCCCACATTTCAGATTGAGCCGTTCCCGGATCCCTTTCAGTGCAGTGCTGGTCCTTCGTGACTGATGAATCGAGACGCTCGTTTGAGGATCCGACGCTCGACCCGCTGGGCGTGCGTCCGGTTGACCCCCGCCAGGTGGGGCGATCGGCGACGGAAGAACCACACCTTGGCCGCCTCGACGAGGACGAGGTAGACCGCGACCATGGCGAACAGCAGTAGGAAGAACTTTGTGGGTAGGACCGAAAAGCCAAAGAGGTGTGCGAGGCCCGTATAGGGCAACAGTGCCCCGACCAAGGCCGCACCGGTGGGCACGAGGAGCATTGACTTGCTGGGGCGACTTCGAAAGAACGGGACCCGTCTCGTGCGAATGACGTAGATCACGAGGGTCTGGGTGGCGATCGACTCGACGAACCATCCGGTGCGGAACTCGACGTGTCCCGCATGGAGCAACGCCAGCATTACGTAGAAGGTCGCGAAATCGAAGATCGAGCTGATCGGTCCGAAGAGCGCCATGAAACGCCGGATGTACTTGAGGTCCCACGCCGCGGGTCGCGCCAGGGCCTCCTCGTCGACCCGGTCGGTAGGGATGACCAGCTGTCCCGCGTTGTAGAGCAGGTTGTTGAGCAAGATCTGCGAAGGCAGCATCGGTAAGAACGTGAAGAGAGCTGAGGCACCGGCCGCGCTGAACATGTTGCCGAAATTCGACGACGTGGACATGAGGACGTACTTCATCGTGTTGGAGAAGATTCGCCGGCCTTCGATGACGCCTTCGGCGAGTACCCCGAGGTCCTTGTCGAGTAGGACCACGTCGGCGGCGTCCTTCGCCACGTCAGTGCCGGAATCCACGGAGATTCCGACGTCGGCGTGATGGAGGGCTACCGCGTCGTTGACGCCGTCGCCGAGGAACGCGACGTCGCGTCCGGTGCGCCGAGCCACGTTGATGATGCGCGATTTCTGATCCGGGTTGATCCGAGCGAAGACCGTTGTCGTGGGGATCGCCGCTTCCAGTTGGTCGTCAGAGAGCTTCTCCAGGTCCGAGCCACTGATGATGCCCGAGCACGTGAGACCGATGTCACGGCAGACCTTGGCCGCCACCTGACCGTTGTCACCCGTGATGATCTTCACTTCGATGCCGAGCCGTTGTAGCTTGGCCAGTGACTCGCCTGCATCGGCCTTGGGCTTGTCGGCGAACGTGAGGAAGCCCTCAAAGTCGAGGTCGCGCTCCTCTTGCGCATTTAGCGTGGTGGTGTCTGATACGCGACGACTCGCGACGGCGACCACCCGCTCACCATTGCTGAACAGATCGTCGAGCGCAGCGCGCACGGGGTCGCCGACGTTGACGCAGCGTTCGAGGATCACCTCCGGAGCGCCCTTGGTCACGATCCTCACGTCGCCCTTCTCGTCTCGCACGAGTACCGAGGCCATCTGGCGCTCGTGATCAAAGGGCAGGTCGCCGAGTCGCTGATAGGCGGCGACGGCGCTGACCTGTGCGCCGCGGTCGAGCGTCGCGCTCCACAGCGCTTGGTCCAGAGCGTTGCCGCCAACGGGACCGTTCTCGGACATCGTTGACTCATTACAGAGGAGACCGAGGACGAACAGGCGATCGGACGACTCATTGGTGGCATCCACTGCGGACTCGAAGGTGATGGTGCCCTCAGTGAGGGTGCCCGTCTTGTCGGTGAAGAGCAACTCGATGTTGCCAAGATCTTCGATCGCCACCAGCCTCTTGATCAGGACTTTCTTAGCGGCGAGCGCACGCGAACCCGATGAGAGGCTCACGGTGACGATTGCGGGCATCATCTCGGGCGCGATACCCACGGCAATTGCCAACGAGAACAGCAGGGCTTCGATGAGGGGCCGAGCAAGGATGATGTTCGCTGCGAAGATGAATACCGTCAAAAGGGCAGCAACTATGAAGAGGAACCTGGAGAACTTTGCGAGGCCCATCTCGAACGCGCTCTGACCCTGACTGTCACTCACGCCGGTGGCGATGCGACCGAAGGCCGTGCGCGTACCGGTCACAATGACCACTGCTTGAGCCGAGCCCTGACGGACGATGGAGCCCATATAGGCGCAGTTCGACAGGCTTGAATCATCGCCCGGAAGAATCGTGGCCGGGTCTTTCTCAACGGGCAGCGACTCGCCGGTGAGGACGCCTTCGTCGCACTGGCACTGATCGGCACTCAAGAACCTGACGTCGGCGGGCACCAGTTCGCCGAGGTCCAGTTTGATGACGTCACCTGGCACGAGGAACGTTACGGGGACCAGACTCATCGCTCCGTCGCGCAGCACGGAGGCGTTCTGGCTGATCTTGGACCGCAGGCTCGACATGGCGACGGCCGCTCGGAACTCGTTGACGAAGCCGAGCCCAACACTCAAGGCGACGATCACGGCGATGATGATCGCGTTGGTGCCACCGCCCGTCAGCCCGGAAACGAGTGCTGCTCCGAGTAGGAGCAAGAGAATTGGATTCTTCAGTTGTCGCCAGAGCACGACGCTTGCTCGGACGCGGTGGACCGACAATGCGTTGGGGCCGAATGTGGAGAGGCGCTGCGTCGCTTCTGAAGTTGTCAATCCCTCGCGGCGGCTTTCCAACCGCGCGAGCGCGGCGTCGGGATCCAGTGCCGCTGCCTCTTTCAGGTCGAAATCGACTGTCGAATTACCCGGAGATGACTTGACCTTCATGTCGTCTAGACAGTATCGAATGACTGTCGAAGGTCCGCCTTTCACTCTCCGACGAGAGAATCGAACTGTCCATTCACGAGAGACCGGCGCAATATTTGTTGAGCGACCGTGCTGAAGTGAACAACGCTCGGAGATCGGTCAGGGACGCACCGCATCGGGCCTAATGAGCCGCGCCGATTTTCTTTGGGCAACGATCAATGCCATTACGAAGATTCCGAACGTAACGACGCTTTCTAGGTAAATGCCAGTGGTGCTGTGGTAAAAACGAGCATTCGTGGCGATGTTAGATAGATAAAGAAATGCATCGCAGGGCACAGCCAGCCCGAAGAACCATTTGAAGAAATTTCGGCGATTTCCCTCAATGGTTGTCTTCATCGTAAACATCTGCCGGATCGTTACGGGAACCACAGTGGAACCAACCTTCTCTTCCATATTGACCACAGTACCGCTCCAAACTTGAAATTCCCTGTGCGTCATCAGTCAAATTCTCGCTTGATCAGTTCGCTTCGGCTGGCGTCGGAAGGCGGACCTGCACACTCTCCGAGAGGTGACTCATTCAGCGGGCAACCTTCGTTCCAAGGCGACTCCGTGCATCTTCGACGCTCGGTGGCGGATTACTCGCTTTGGTCATCAACGCTTAGTGGTCAATGAGCAGCGCTGACGCCGCCAGGACGAGAATCGAGTTGAGGTCAGAAACATTGGAGGCCGCCGGACAATGTGATGCTCGGCCTACGTGATGCCGAGGCCGACCGGTGATACGCGCTAAGTCGAGGTCGGCTCCATTCCAATATCGAGATTCACTGAGACGCCATAGTGGTCACTGACCCAGATTCCATCGATCGGCCTGTCGAACTCGAGCTTCGCCGATTCGATGTAGCAATGAGCTTTCGGATGGGCGTACCACGAGCCAACAAAGACATAGTCGATTCGTCGTCGATGATTTGGTTGACGAATGATCGCGTCCATCTCGGAGCGACCATTGGGATTGTCGACGTTCCACGTGTATCCAGGACCCTCACCGGCCACCGACCAGGCATCGTGGTAGTGAACACTTCGGCCAGCGATCGATTGAAGGCCTTTGAGGTAGCGGATACTCGCCGCCTCCGGAGTGGCATTGAAGTCACCGGCGATGATTGTCGGAAGAGGACCGCGGTGTCGGGCATCAAGATCTGCCAACGCGACGGCCTGTCGTTCACGAGCAGATTCGGCTTCGAGGCGCCATGATGTCGAAGCAGAAATGAAGAGCAGTTCACCTTCTTCGGGAATCGGGACGGTGACAGCTATCGTCGCCCAAGGAACGTCCATGGCATCGGGAAGTCGAGGGTCGATCACTTCCGCCACCCGATGGGGCCACCGTGTCGCTACGGCGCTGCCTCCATAGCGATCGATCCAGGGAGGAGCCGACGCCGTGACGTCAAGTTGATGCGTGCCGTACAAATCCGTTCCGGCGAGGAGCTCTTCGAGCTGGTTCCGTTCGGGTGTCTGAATGACCTCTTCAAACGCGACGAGGTCAGGGGCGATTCTTCGAATCTCCCGATTGATCAGTTCAGTTCGACGAGGATCACCAGCGAGATTCCATACATTGATTGCCAGGACGCGTAATTTCATGTGCATCCCTCGATCGTCGGTCAGTATGAACTTACCGTCGACTTCCCCCTTTTCGATCGGTTGGTGGATCGCATCAGACGTGTGACTTCCCGTCATCTCAGTATGGTGACCACATGACATTGGACGACCGCGAGCGGATGCGCGACTTCTACGACGTTCTTGGTGATGGTGAGTGGTCGCGCCTGGAGAGCACGCCGCGCGGTCGCGTCGCCTTCGAAGTCCATCGTCACTTCCTCGAACCCTTCATCGGTCCCGGTGATCACGTGCTGGAGATCGGAGCGGGACCGGGAAGATTCACGATCGAACTGGCCCGGCTCGGGGCCACGATTGACGTCACCGATTTCTCCTCAGTCCAGTTGGACCTGAATCGACAGCACCTGGAGGGCAGCGAGGCCGAGAACTCAGTGAGGTCGCGCGAGCTCCTCGACATCTGCGACACGTCGCGTTACGCAGACTCGACCTACGACGTCGTGCTGGCGTTCGGCGGGCCGCTGTCCTACTCCTTCGAAGAGGGCGAAGAGGCTCTCGCCGGCTTACTGCGCATCACCAAACCGGGCGGCTTCGTCGTCGCGTCCGTTATGTCGTGGCTCGGTTCATGGCGACACTTTCTCCCCGCCGCTTTACTCGATGCCCAAGACGTGGGCGAAGATGCATTCGACTTGATGCTGACCACCGGTGACCTCCGGCATTCGCAGACCGCACACGTCTGTCAGATGTTCCGAGCTCGGGATATTTCGAATCTTGTCATGAAGTGCGGTGGAGAGTTGGTTGCGATGTCGGCCAGCAACTGGGCGTCACTCAACGCACCGGAGGTGCTCGAACAGCTCGAGGCTGACCCCGATCGGTGGGCACGGTTTCTCACTCACGAGTTGGTTGCGTGCGCTGAACCCGGTGCACTCGATGGAGGCACGCACATCCTGTTCGCGGCGAAAGTCGAATCGGCCGAGTGACACCCTACGGATCGGGTTCGCAGGGTGGTTTTTGGGTGAACGTTGACTGAGCGAGTCCACCGTTGGAGTCAGTTCGAAGTGCTCATGATCATTGAATCGCGCGTTGTGAACTTTCATCGATGACTTTCGGTGACGCTCGTAGTCTAAATACTGTGACCCCGCAACGACTGACGATCGAGGACGAAGAGTCGCTTCTCGCGCGCGCCCAAGAGGGTGACGAACGAGCCTACGAGTCGCTGATTGAGCGCCATCGAACAGAGCTCCACGCCCACTGCTATCGGATGTTGGCCTCGGTGCACGACGCCGATGACGCGGTGCAGGACGCTTTGATACGAGCGTGGCGCGGTTTGCCACAGTTCGAAGCACGGAGCTCAGTTCGAACGTGGCTCTTCAAGATTGCGACGAACGCATCGTTCGACCTCTTGAAGAAGCGCTCCCGACGAGAACTGCCACTCGACTTCGGTCGTCGTGCGACAGCAGGAGAGTCACCCGGTTCTCCGCGTTTCGATGTCGCCTGGGTCGAGCCCTACCCCGATCAAATGATCGAACACGGAGACCATTCACCCCACGCGCGCTACGAGGCGCGCGAGAGCCTGGAACTGACCTTCATCACGATCGTGCAGTACGTGCCACCACGCCAACGCGCGGTTCTATTATTTCGCGACGTCCTCGGTTATTCGGCTCTCGACGTCGCCGAACTCCTCGAAACAAGTGTCGCGGCCGTGAACAGCGCACTGCAGCGCGCCCGCGCCACGGTGGCGAGTCGACTTCCGAAAGCCAGTCAGCGCGCCGAGTTGTTGCGACTCGGTGACGAAGGCGTGGTCGATCTGGCAAAACGCTACGCCGCTGCAATCGATGACGGTGACATGAACGCGCTGATGAATCTGCTCACCCATGATGCGAAGTGGTCGATGCCGCCGCACCCTGTTTGGTACGAAGGGAAGAGCGCGTTGGTCGAATTCCACGAACGATACGTGTTCCCGGAGCGTTGGCGGCATCGAACGGCGAGCGCCAACGGACAACTCGCCGTTGGCTGTTACACGTTTGACGACGAGCGTGGATGCTTTGTCGCCGCCGTGCTCGATGTCTTGGCGATCCGTGACGGTCTCGTCGCCTCAGTGACCGGATTCATCGGCGCCGAGGTGCTTCGACGCAGCGGCGACGCCGACGACAACTACGTCGGTCTGGTTGAATTCGAACGGTTTGGTCTTCCCCAAGAACTCATCGATTGAACGTGCAAAACTCATCGATGAGTTTTGGGCCCGACGAAGTCTGTACTTGTAGGAGATTCACACGAGAGAAAAGAGAAAGTTATGGCAGCGACCTACGACGACGCGGAATTACTCGTGCAACTGTTGCGATTGGACGCCGAAATGGGACTTGGCGATGCGATGAGCGCCGTCTTCAGCCCCACCTTCGACGCCGAGACCGCGTCGATGGAGGATCCAAACGTCCGAAAGATCCTGTTCTTTGGAGAGGCCGTCGGCGCGTTGGTCAAGCACAACGTCCTGGACCACGGTCTGATCCGCGACGTCTACTGGTTCGACGGTCTGTGGGCCAAAGTCAGCTCGCACGCGTTGGCCGCCCGAGCCGAGGAGAACGAACCGTCCCTGTACGAGAACTTTGAAGCGCTGGTCTCGAAGAAGAATTCGTAGGAGCCTCACGGCATTCTCATCAACGGCACGCTTCCGCCTTCGTTGAGGGAAATAACCCAATCCGGTAGAATTTGCGAGTTGAAGCCGGTCGAAACGACGGGCGTTCGTTGCGTCAATAGGGGCGTCGACGTCGAGGAAGTGCCGAGAGAGGGTGATTCTGGCCGCGGGCCAGACACAGTATGGACAAGAAGGATCCCTTCGTCTTACGCCACCTCGCTGACGTCCAACCAGAACTGTGGTGGCTCGATTCGGACCCACTAGAACCGGCGCCGCACTCTGCGCTGATCGGCGACATCGGGGCCGACCTCTGCGTCGTGGGTGCGGGCTACACGGGCCTCTGGACGGCGTTGCTCGCCAAGGAACGTGACCCTGAGCGCGAAGTGGTGGTCGTCGAGCAGTACGAGACCGGTGCGGGTGCATCGGGGCGCAACGGAGGGTTCTGTTCGGCCTCACTGACCCACGGGTACCTCAACGGTGTCCGTCGCTTCCCCGACGAGATCGAACTCATACAACGACTCGGACGCGAGAATCTCGACGAGATCGAAGCGACGATCGCCAAGTACAACATCGAGTGCAACTTCGAGCGGACGGGCGAACTACAGGTCGCCGTCGCGCCGTGGCAGTTCAAGGGCATGGCCGAACAGGCCGAGCGCCGTAACGCCATGGGCGACACCGTCGAGGTGCTCAGTCAAGAAGAGGTCCAAGCGCGAGTGCACTCCCCCTCCTATGTCGGAGCGCTCTTCGATCATGACGGCACCGCCCTGGTTGACCCGGCGCGACTCGTGTGGGGCCTCGAACGTGTCTGTATCGCCCTCGGTGTCAAGATATTTGAAAACTCCAAGGTGGAGTGGCTCGAAGATCTTCACGACGCGGTACGGGTTCACACCCCCTACGGCGCCGTCACGGCGGCGCGCGTCGCCCTCGGCACGAACGTCTTCCCGTCGCTCTTGAAGAAGACGCGCAAGTACGTGGTGCCGGTTTACGACTACGTGATGGTCACTGAACCACTCTCGGACGCACAGCTCGAGAGCATCGGCTGGTCGGGTCGTGAGGGCATCGCGGACTCCGGCAACCAGTTCCACTACTACCGTCTCACGAGTGACAACAGCATCCTGTGGGGTGGCTACGACACGATCTACAACTTCCGGGGCAAGGTCCGTCGCGAGTACGAATTCAACTCTGAGACGTACGCGACGCTCGCGGGCCATTTCTTGACGACGTTCCCGCAGTTGGCCGGCGTCAAGTTCACCCACGCCTGGGGCGGAGCGATCGACACCTGCACGAGGTTCTCGCCGTTCTGGGGAACCTCGCATGAGAACAAGGTCGCCTACGTCCTCGGTTACACCGGTCTCGGCGTCGCCTCGACGAGGTTCGGCGCGGCCACGATGCTCGATCTCCTCGATGGACTCGAAACCGACCGCACGCGTCTGACCATGGTGCGAAAACGGCCGATGCCGTTTCCGCCCGAACCGTTCAAGTGGATCTTCATTCGCATCACCCAGTCGGCGATCAAGTACGCCGACGAACACGAGGGCCGTCGCAACCTGTGGCTGAAACTGATCGACCTCTTCGGGCTGGGCTTCGACTCATAGTTGGGCCCAGCCCGCAGAGACGTGATCGCTCCCTAACTGGAGAGCGAGTAGATCACCGTGACCTGCACGTTGACCGGCTGACTCCCGGTCTGGATCGGCACGCCGGCACGAAGTTGCGAGGTACTGAACGTTGGGTAGTAGATTCCTGAGCTCTGGTTCTCGTTGTCGGTGATCTTCACGATGCCGGTGATGTGCGTCCCACCGGCTGAGGCGAGCTGACCGGCAGCGAGGCGCGCGTTGTCCATGGCGCGGATGCGAGCGGCGCGCAGGAGCTTCGAGTCGTTCGTGATCGTGAACGTGACGCCGTTCAGCTGGATACCGTTGCCGGCCGCCTGTGCGGCGGCGTCGATAGCGGCACCCGCACTTTGAGTACGGTGCATCGTCACGTTCAGGGTGTCCTGGACCGTAAATCCGGTGACGACGCCCTGGTTGTTCGTGTTGTCATAAATATTGAGACCGGACGTTTGCATCTCGGCCTTCGTCACGCCGTGCTTCTCGAGCGCGGCTTCCAGTGCACTCATTCGACTGTCGTTCTCGTTGAACGCCGCGGTGGCCGACGGGTTGACCGTCGAAACGCCGATTTGGAAGTTGATCGTGTCGGGAGTGCCGTGCACGGTCCCGGAACCGGTCACGGTGATCGTAAAGGTTCGGCTCGTCTTCGAATGTCCCAGTACGACGCCGACGAATCCGACAGCGACGACAACCAGTGCCGTCACCATCGTCAGTATCCAGCCGGTCAAGCGTGGACGGCGGCCGCTGTGGTGTCCGCCGTGGTGGTCATGTGAATGCTGTTCGGTCGCGATGTTGGTGTCATCACTCATTGGATCTCCTCCGTCATAGGCGTCGTCGCACTGATTCCCTGCGAGAACGCCCTCCACTCACTACCTGTCGCGGAGGTCACGAAACTTTCGTAGTGATGCACGCAGAGGCCTAATACTCATCAGTGCACCGGTCTTTGGGCCGAACGTCGTCGATAGGGCGTGATCAACCCCGACGTCGCAAACAGCGTTACCGCTGAACAGCTTCAGGGTCTGCGGTTAGTCCTCAGAGTCAGCGTGGGAGTCCATGAGTCCCGCGATCATGTTGACCACGGTCGGGTCGGTCAACGTGGTCACGTCACCCAAGGATCGGTTCTCCGCGACGTCGCGCAACAGTCGGCGCATGATCTTGCCCGAGCGTGTCTTGGGTAGTTCGGGCGTCAATATGATCTGTCGCGGCTTGGCGATCGGTCCGATGACCTTCGCCACGTGGTTGCGCAGTTCCTCGACGATGACGATCTGGTCCCCGGACGCGTCTTCGGCCGACAGCTTTAACGTGACGAACGCCACGATCGCTTGTCCGGTGGTTTCGTCCGAGGCACCGACGACCGCGGCTTCGGCGACGGACGGGTGTCCGACCAACGCGTGTTCGACTTCCGTCGTCGACAGTCGGTGACCGGAGATATTCATGACGTCGTCGATACGTCCGAGCAGCCAGATGTCGCCGTCATTGTCACGCTTGGCACCGTCGCCGGCGAAGTACTTGCCTGGGAAGCGGCTCCAGTAGGTCTCCTTAAATCGCTCGGGGTCGCCGTAGATACCACGGGTCATGCCGGGCCACGGCGCAGTGATCACGAGGTAGCCGCCTTCACCGTTGCCCACCGAGTTGCCTTCGTTGTCGACGATGTCGGCACTGATGCCGGGGAACGGCGTCATCGCCGCGCCGGGCTTGGTGGCCGTGATGCCCGGTAGGGGCGTGATCATGATGCCGCCGGTCTCGGTCTGCCACCACGTGTCGACGATCGGGCTGGTGCCGCCGCCGATGTGTTCGCGGTACCACATCCAGGCCTCGGGATTGATGGGCTCGCCGACCGTGCCCAGCAGCCGGATGCTCGACAGGTCGTGACCCGCCGGCCACTCCTGTCCCCACTTCATGAGGGTGCGAATCGTCGTCGGCGCCGTGTAGAGGATCGTTACCTTCTTCTCTTCGATGATCTTCCACCAACGGTCGCGACCACCGGAGTCCGGCAGTCCTTCGTACATGACCTGGGTGACGCCGTTAATGAGTGGGCCGTAGACGATGTAGCTGTGACCGGTGATCCAGCCGATGTCCGCGGCGGTCCAACAGATGTCGGTCTCGGGCTTCACGTCGAAGATGTAGCGGTGCGTCGTCGAGGCGTGCGTGAGGTAGCCGCCGGTCGTGTGGAAGATGCCCTTGGGCTTGGCCGTCGTACCCGAGGTGTACATGATGAACATCGTCTGCTCGGCGGGAAAGGACTTGTAGGCGTGCTCGTCACTCTGACGTTCGACGACGTCGTGCCACCAGTGGTCACGGCCGTCCTTCCAGCCGATCTCTCCTCCGGTGCGACGAACGACCAGCACGGCCTTCACGTTGGGACAGGACTCCAAGGCCTCGTCGACCGCCGGCTTGAGCGGGCTCGCGGCGCCGCGGCGGAACGCGCCGTCGGCCGTGACGACGAACTGACAGTCCGAGTCGAGGATGCGACTCGACAGCGCCTCGGCCGAGAAGCCGGCGAAGACCACGGAGTGCACGGCGCCGAGTCGCACGATGGCGAGCATCGTGACGACGGCTTCGGGGATCATCGGCATGTAGACCGCGACGCGGTCGCCCTCTTTCACGCCGAGTTCGGTCAGGGCGTTGGCCGCCTGGGCCACGAGCTTCTGCAACTGCGCGTAGGTGATGGTGCGGTCTTCCCCTTCGGCGTCGGCCACCCAGTGGTAGGCGACCTTGTCGCCGTTGCCCGCTTCGACGTGTCGATCGACACACGTGTAGGAGGCGTTGAGCGTGCCGTCACTGAACCACTTGGCGAAGGGAAGATCCCATTCGAGACTCTTCGTCGGCGCGGTCGTCCAGGCCAGTCGGTCGGCCTGCGTGCGCCACCACGCGACGGGATCGGCGGCGGCGTCAGCGTAAATAGAAGGTTGTGCGTTGGCCTGCTTCGAGAATTCAGCGGACGGAGCAAAGCTCCGAGTCTCGTCGAGCCATGCTTCGAGTTTTGCTTCGGTCATATTTTTCCCTTGCTGTCAAAGTGGTGAGCGAATCGTCGAACGAATGAAATACGTGGTCACAATTTGCGACTGAAGCCGAGAGTAGTGCTCTATCGGCCCAGTATGCCAACAGCGCCCGAGCCTGGTGGCTGGGGCGCTGTTGGCGGTTGGGTCCGGTGGCAAGCCACCAGTGACACGAGGTTAGCCCAAAGGACCGACCGGTAGCACAACCTTCCCGTGAGTTTCGTTTATCACGCCGGCGGCCGATGCGTACCACGCGAGCAGCGCCGTGATAATACCGAGCCATCCACCGATCTTGGTCATGTCGGCGTGACCGCCGCTCCACGCTCCGATGGTCAGGAACAAGAAGGCGAGCGTCAGTGCGACGAAGACCAAGAGAACTGCAACGTTCGTCTTCATAGCGGCGACCGTCATGTACGCCGTGAAGAGGATCCAGGGCAGAAGGTACAGGCCCAAGGCACCCTTTACCGCGAGACCGCCCTGGAAGTTGATGAAGAAGTACACACCAATCCAGAACGCACCGTATGACGTAAACGCCACCGCACCAAAGGTATTCTTTCGGACGAATTCCCACATGCCGGCTGCAAACTGGGCCACGCCACCGTAGATAAATGCCAATGAAATGGCACCACTGATGGCCGCGCTACTTGTCGCACCGAACTTGAAAAGTCCGATGTTGAAGAGGCTCAGCAAAAACGTGGTCATAGCGAAACCGGCGAGTCCAAGCGGACCGGGGTCCGCAACTCTGTGTTCCATGTAATTCCCCCCACATAGGATTACTTCCACCGCCGGGTTGACGGCTAATGAGATTTAACATCACTTAACAAGCGGTGTGACGGATAGAACCGGGCTAAGTTCGTGAAGACGTTCACAAGTTCGAACTGGCTTCGGAGTATTTCCCTTGATTTACTGGTGAGTAAGAGGAAACTCACGAGCTAGAGACACCGACGAGAAGTATAGATTCGATCTCAGGAGTCGATCGCTGATCGAAATCCCCTGATGAAGGCCTCTACCTCGGTGGCGCCACCACCGTTGAGTATCACCTGTACCAGTGCCGAACCGACGATGGCGCCGTCACTCGCGCCGGCAGCCTGTTGTGCCTGATCAGCATTGGTTATGCCTATGCCGATGAGGGCGGGGACGTCGCTCGTGCGCCGGATGGAGCGAACGACGCGCTCACCGTCGCCTCCCCCTTCGGACGCGCCGGTGACGGCCATTCGTGCCGAGGCGTAGACGAACCCTTGACTGGCTGCGGCCAGCTTGTCGACGCGTTCGGGTGGCGTCGACGGGGCGACGAGCAGCACGGTCGCCACGTCCGCGCCGTCACAGGCCGCGACCCACGGTGGGGTCTCTTCGAGGGCGAGGTCCGGAACGATCGCACCCCTGATGCCACTCGAGGAGAACTTTCCCGCGCAGCGATCGAGTCCGTAGTGCAACACGATGTTGTAGTAGGTCATGGCGATGAAGGGCACCGTGGCGTCGAGTCGAGCGAGGTCGTCACAGACTCCGTCCAACGTGGTGCCGCGCGCGAGGGCACGCAGCGCCGCCTCTTGGATCACCGGTCCGTCCATCATCGGGTCGGAGAACGGGATGCCGATCTCGACGGCGTCGGCACCGGCGAGAACGGCGGCTTCGACGTGCTCGGTCCAGTCATGAGTCAGGCCGCCCATGAAGTAGGGCACCAGCAGCTTCCGGCCGCCGTCTCGAAGCGCTCGTAGTTCGTGCTCGAGCGTCTTCACGCGTCACCGTGCAACATCGCTTGAACTTGGGCGACGTCCTTGTCACCGCGTCCGGAGAGATTCAAGAGCACGGTAGAGCCGTGGGGGATCGCGCGTCCCGCTTCGCGCGTCAGCCACGCCACGGCGTGCGCCGTCTCCAGGGCGGGAATGATCCCCTCCTTCTCACTCAGCAGTTGCAACGCCGGAATGACGGCCTCATCCCCGATGGCGTAGTACTCGGCCCGCCCGCTCGCGGCGAGGTACGCGTGTTCGGGTCCGATGCCGGGATAGTCCAGACCGGCCGAGATCGAGTGGGCCTCTTCGATCTGACCGAATTCGTCTTGCATCAACAGCGATCGCATGCCGTGCAGTACGCCTGGTGAACCGCTGCCGACCGCCGAACCGCCGGCCGCTTCGATGCCGATAAGTCGCGATGGGGCGTTGGCGAACCCGGCGAAGACGCCGGCCGCGTTCGAGCCGCCACCGACACACGCGATCACGACATCGGGGTCCTCGACGCCAAAGTCCTTCAGCTGGCGCGCCGCCTCGTGTCCGATGACGCTCTGAAACTCACGTACGAGCCACGGGAACGGATGGGGACCCATCACCGATCCGATGCAGTAGTGCGTGTCCGCGACGCAGGTCACCCATTCGCGCATCGCTTCGTTGACGGCGTCTTTCAGGGTCCGACTTCCCGAGGTCACCGGGACGACGCGCGATCCGAGCAACTCCATGCGAAAGACGTTCAGGATCTGTCGCTCGGTGTCGACCTCGCCCATGTAGACGGTGCACTCGAGTCCCAACCGCGCGGCCGCGGTCGCCGTGGCGACGCCGTGCTGTCCGGCACCGGTCTCGGCGATGACCCTTCGCTTGCCCATTCGCTTGGTCAACAGCGTCTGTCCGATGACGTTGTTGATCTTGTGCGAACCGGTGTGCGCGAGGTCCTCGCGCTTGGCGAAGAGTCGCAATCCGAGATGGTCTCCGAGACGAGTCAGCGGCGTGACCGGCGTCGGTCGGCCTGCGAACTCACGCAGCACCGTGTGGTATTCGTTGACGAAGTGCTCGTCGCTCCACGCCTCGGTGAACGCCGCTTCGAGTTCGAGACAGGCGGGCATGAGCGCTTCGGGAACGAATCGTCCACCGAAGTCACCGAATCGCCCCCGATCGTCGGGCGCGGACATGAAGACCTCGTCGGCACTCACGTCGTGCTCCGTGCACGAAATGCCTTCTGCGCGTTCGCGACGAAGTCACTCATTCGATCGCGGTCCTTGATCCCCGGTGAGGACTCGACACCGCTGGCGCTGTCGACGCCCCACGCGCCGGTGAGTTCGATGACGCGCGCGACGTTGTCGTCATTCAGTCCCCCAGCGGCGATGACGGGTACGCCAAAGGAACGTTCCGCCAACTCCTCCCACGAATGGCTCAATCCGCTACCGGGCGTCGCCCCGTCCACCATGACCGCGTCAACGATGCTCTCATCGAATCCGTAGAACTCGTCGGTCCCGATCGCGAGCGCCTTGATGATTTGAACGTCGCGTTCGCGCAGTTGCCCCAGGAGTGAATCGCTGAGCGCTCCGTGGATCTGCACGACGTCGGCGTCGATGAGATCCACTGCTTGAACGATGAACTCGTCATCGTTGTCGAAGAAGATCAAGGTTCGAAGGACCCGACCTCTCGTCGCTTCGGCGATGGCGAGGGCTCGATCCAGTGAGAGGTGCCGCGATGACGTCGCGAGGTTGAGCCCAATGGCGCTGGCCCCGGCGTCGATCGCGGCGTTGGCGTCACCTAACGAGGTGACGCCACAGATCTTCACGAAGTACGCAGAGTCCAAATCAGCCACGGTTCACCATCGGTACGCAGGAGAACGCGCGCACGACCTCGGCGACCCGAGGCGCCGTCACGAAGGCCTCGCCCACCAACACGGCATCGAATCCGGCGTCGGCGGCGTGCGCGACGTCCAGGGGCGAAGCGAGCCCCGACTCACAGACCGTCACGACCGAGCTCGGCAGCGACTCGATCACTCGCGCGGCGTTATTGCGATCGACCTCGAAGGTATGGAGGTTGCGCTGGTTGACCCCGATGATCCGTGCGCCGCAATCGAGTGCACGTTTCGCCTGGTCGTGGTCGTGTACTTCCACGACGGCGTCCAGACCAACGGTGTGCGTGACGCCGAGGAACTCCTCGAGCTCTTCGTCGCTCAACGCGGACACAATCAAGAGCACGGCACTGGCCCCGGCGTCGGCGGCGTCGAGCACGTCGTTGGCGCTCACCGTGAAGTCCTTGCGCAGTAGGGGCAGACTCACCGCGTCACGCACCACGACGAGGTCCTCAAGTGATCCAGCGAAGTGCTCGGCGTCGGTGAGCACGGAGACGGCCGTGGCACCACCATCGGCGTAGGCATGCGCGAGTTGGGCCACGTCGAGTCCTTCGCTCAGCCATCCCTTGCTCGGCGAGCGACGCTTCACTTCGGCGATCACCTTGACGTTGACGTTCGCGGAATCCGAGAGGGCGGCGAACAGTGAGGGGGCCGGCTCGTGGACGTCCCCGATGCGATCACGCCACTCGCGCTCGTCGGCCGCGGCACGTGCTCGATGATGATGGAGGATCTCGTCGAGGTACGTCGCCATCACGAAATCGTAGTTGTGCCAAGCACGGTGTCCTTCACGAGTATCTTGTGCCTATGTCACGCCCTCGCGCGCGAGTCCTCTGATGTCCGGAACGTTCTCCCACGACGTCTTGAACCCGCTCGTGCGCGGCACCGACCTCGAACGCGCACAGGCACGCGCGGCGCTCATCGAGATTCTGGAGGGTCAAGTCGAGGGCGTCCTGATCGCGAGCTTCTTGACGGCGCTTACCGCGAAGGGGGAAACCGCTGACGAGATGACCGGGTTCATCGACGCGATGATCGAAGCGGCCTCGACGTTCTCCATCGGAGCGGACGCCATCGACATCGTCGGCACCGGCGGCGACCAACTGCACACGGTCAACGTCTCGACCATGGCCGCGTTGACGGTCGCCGGGTGCGGTGTCGCGGTGGCGAAGCACGGCAATCGGGCCGCGTCCTCGTCGGTCGGCTCCGCGGACCTCCTCGAGGCCCTCGGCGTGCGTATCGACGCGCCCGAACAGGTCGTACGCGCCTGCGTCGCCGGCGCGGGGATCGGGTTCATGTTCGCCCCGACGTTCCATCCCGGTCTGGGCTACCTCACACCGATTCGCCGGGCCCTGGGTTTTCGCACCGTCTTCAACGTGTTGGGACCACTGGCGAATCCGGCCCTCGTGCGACGCACGTTGATCGGCGTCGCCCAGGCGCACCTCTTGGACGCCATGACCCACGTCATGGTCGCGCGCGGTATCGATCACGCCATCTTGGTGAACGCCGACGACGGACTCGACGAACTCTCACTCGGCTCGGCTTCGACGCTGCGCGTCATCACGCCCAAGGGCGTGGACGTCCAGCGCCTCGACGCCGGTGCGGTGCTGGGACTACGTCACTCGGCGACGGACATCCGCGGCGGCGACACGAGTCACAATGTCGAGGTGACACGTGCATTCCTGGCCGGTCAAGCGGGGCCGGTCTTCGACGTCGTCTGCGCGAACGCCGCGTTGGCGTTGATGGTCGCCGGACGCGCCACGACCTTGATCGAGGGATTCGAGTTGGCCTCGAGCAGTGTGAAGGACGGCCGCGCGGGCGTCGCGCTCGAGCGGCTCGTCGAGATCTCGAACTCCTAGAGCGCGCGCAGTTCCTTCTTGTACCAACGAGCGTTGGCGACGTAGGACGCGGCGTTCTCGAGGATCGCGTCCTCGCCGCTCGAGTCCGCTTTGATCACCGCCGGCACGCCCACGGCGAGTGCGTTGGCCGGCACGGTCCATCCGGTTTCGCACCACGGCGCCCGCGCCGACGGTCGCACCGCTGTGGACCGTGGCCTGGTGCAAGACGACCGCACCGCTTCCGACGAGCGCCCGGTCCTCGATCACGCAGCCCTCGAGGTGCGCGAGGTGACCGATAACGCAGTCGTCACCGATCACCGTCGGATACTCGTCGACGGCGTGAATGATCGCTCCGTCTTGTATCGAGGTGCGTTCGCCCACGATGATCGTGCCGTAGTCACCGCGCAAGACCGCGCTCGGCCACACCGAGGAGTCCGCGCCGATGCGCACGTCACCGATGACCACGGCGTCGGGGTGGATGAAGGCGTCCGGGTGGATCGTCGGTGTCCGGTTTCCCAGGGCGTACAGGGGCATGGTCTCTCCTAGTGGCTCAGCCACGAAATTAACTGATAGATCCGCCAGATGACGTAGATGATCGTGACCACGATGAAGAATCGCCAACGCCACGGGATCGGCTGGCGGACCGGCTCTTGGACACTCTCGCCACAGATCTCACAGGTATCGCCCTCCACGGGTCGGTCGCACTGTTCGCACCACTTCGTCACTATTCAATCCGAACGCGTACTCGCAGTGGCTGCGAACCGAGAGAGAATCGCTCGCGCAGTGAGCGCTCGACGTAGCGCAGGTACGTCTGGGGCAGACGTCCGGCGATGAACAAGGTGAACGTCGGTGGCTCGGTCGCTCCCTGGACGGCGTAGCGGATCTTGCCGGTCGGGGCGGGCTGTTTCACTTGCAGGTCGCGAATCGCGCGGTTGAGCGCGCCGGTCGGTACCCGCTTCTGGTAGTCGGCGGCGGCGATCGCGAGGGCCGGCAGGATTCGGTGCACGCCCTTGCCCGAGGTCGCGGTCGTCTTCATCACCGGGGCGTCCCCGAGGAACGCCAACTTCTCGCCCACCGTGGCGAGGACCGAGTCGCGTTCGTCGACCGCCACCAGTTCCCACTTGTTCAAGACGACGAGCGAGGGGCATCCGGCCGCCGAGATGCGTTCGGCGAGACGCTGATCCTGGCCCGTGGCACCGACCGTGGCGTCGATGACGAGGATCGCGATGTCCGAGCGGTCGAGGGCGTCGAGACTGCGCAAGACCGCGTAGGTCTCGAGACCGGCCTCAGTCTTGGCCCTTCGTCGCATGCCGGCCGTGTCGATGAACCGGATCAGCCCGACGTCGGTCGAGACCAGGGTGTCGATGGCGTCGCGCGTGGTGCCGGGCAGGTCGTGGACGACGGATCGCTCTTCGCCGATGAGCTGGTTGAACAGCGTCGATTTGCCGACGTTCGGTCGTCCGACGATGGCGACGCGCAGGGCCCCGTCGTCATCGGCGTCGGCCACTTCGTCGACGATTCGATTCTCTTCGAGTCGTGCGACGATCTCGTCGAGCAGGTCACCGGTGCCGCGTCCGTGCTGGGCGCTCACGGTGTGGGGGTCGCCCGCGCCCAAGCCGAGGAACTCCCAACTGCTGGCCTCGTGCTGGGCGTCATCGACCTTGTTGACGACCAACAACACCGGGCGGCCGCTGCGCAGCGCCCAACGCGCAGCGTGGGTGTCCTCATCGACCATTCCCGTCGTCACGTCGACGACCAGCAAGACCAAGTCAGCGGTCGCCAGGGCCGCTTCGGCCTGCTTGGAGACCTTGGCCTCGAGCGAGTCGCCGGCCTCGAGCCAACCGCCGGTGTCCACGACGTCGAAAGTGAGGCCGCCCCACTCGACCTCGACGGCCTTGCGGTCACGCGTCACTCCGCGGTGCTCTTCGACGACGGTGACGCGCTTGCCGGCGAGACGGTTCACGAGCGAGCTCTTGCCGACGTTCGGGCGACCCACGATCACGACCTGGGGCTTCATACCGAAACCCGCCCCGAGCGCACCGTCGTCAACGCATCGCGAAGATCCTGACCGGTGGTGGCCACGATCATCACGGAGCGGCCGAGGTCGTCCAGATCGAGTCCGTCGAGGAACCGTCCTTCGGAGAGACAGACGTCGGGCAACAGCACCACGGTCTCGGGTGCGACGTCGGCCAGAGCGTTGATGAGGTCTTGACCCGTGAGCAGACCGGCGACTTTGATGTTGCCACCGAAGAATCGATTCTCGACCGCGAGGATCCGAACGTCGTCGAAGCCCTGGTCGTCGAACATCTCACGAAGTATCGGTGCGGCGTATTCACCGGTGACGACGAGGACGTCGTCGCCCTCGAGAGCGTCGCCGTCACCACCGCGTGGTGCGCGGTAGCCGAGCGCCGGGGCGCCGTCGACCGATTGAAAGAATCCGGTGCCGAGCTTGTCCATGGGGGTCTGCTCGACGAAACTCTGGACGAACGCCGCGACGAGACCGATGCCGTTCTCCGCCTGATCGAGACTTTCGAACTTCGTGGCCGACGGAGGCGTCGCCCCCGCGACGATGTAGAACTCGTCGCTCGCGAAGACGCTGACGCGCCCCAGGATCTCGTGGGTGAGCGTCTGGAACCGTTCGGCGAGGGCCACGACCCGCTGGGCCTCTTCGAGCGTGTGGGGACGCATGGTGGCCTCGTCGGAGAACGCGCTCACGCCGACCGGCACCAGCGCGACCGACGCCAACTCCGGGTAGAGCGAGATGACGTCGTGCAACGTGCGCTCCAGGTGCGCGCCGTCGTTCACCCCGGGACAGACCACGACCTGGGCGTGCACCTCGATGCCTTCGCGCAGGAGCTCCTTCAGCCAGCGCAGACTGGTCGCACCCCGGGGATTGCGCAACATCTCGGCGCGCAGTTCGGGATCGGTCGTGTGGATCGAAACGTAGAGCGGCGAGAGGCCCTCCTCGAGGACGCGCTCCAGATCGAATTCGGTGAATCGGGTCAGCGTCGTGTAGTTGCCGTAGAGGAAGGAGAGGCGAAAGTCGTCGTCCTTGACGTAGAGCGAACGGCGCATACCCTTGGGCAGCTGGTAGATGAAACAGAACGAACAGTGGTTGTCACAGGTGCGGATCCGGTCAAAGACCGCCGAATCGATGCTGAGACCGAGCGGCTGGCCCTCGACCTTCGTGATCGTGACCTTGCGGGCCAGGTCCTCGCCCTCGCGGCGGATCACCAACGTGACGTTCTCGCCGTCGATCAGCTGCTGGTATTCGATGATGTCGCTCGGCTCGCGGCCGTTGACGCTGACGAGCTCATCGCCGACGGCCAGATCCACGCTCGAGGCCGGTGAATCCATGGAAATTGAGGAGATTCGGGCGCCCGACACCCGTCCAGCCTACGAGGAATCACAATTACCCATTACTAGGCTGGAATTCGTGAACGTGGACAAGGTCGTGCTCGCAGCACCTCGCGGCTTCTGCGCGGGGGTCGAGAAGGCCATCAAGGCGCTGGATTGGATGACGCGCGTCTTCGCTCCGCCCGTTTTCTGTTACCACGAGATCGTCCACAACCAGTTCGTCGTCGACTACTTCAAGTCCTTGGGTGTGATCTTCATCGACGACGTCACGATGGTGCCCACCGGTGCACCGGTCATGTTGAGCGCCCACGGATCACCACCCGAGGTGATCGAGGCCGCCCGCCAGTCCGGGGGCACGGTGATCGACGCCGTGTGCCCACTGGTCACGAAGGTCCATCACGAACTCAAGGTTCGCGCGCGAAAGGGCTACACCGTGCTCTACGTCGGTCATCAGGGCCACGAAGAGGCCGTGGGGACGATGGCCGTGGCGCCGCAGTCGGTCCACTTGATCGAGTCGACTGGGGACATCGACGCCCTCGGCGATCTCGCCGGGCCGTTTGCGCTCCTCAGTCAGACCACGCTGAGCCTGGACGAGTGGCAGGACCTGCGCGAATACGCCGAAGAGAAGTTCCCCGACATCTGGATGCCCAATCGAAGCGACCTCTGTTTCGCCACGACGAACCGTCAGGCGGCGCTGCGCACGATCGCCGCCGAGGCCGACGCGGTCGTCGTGATCGGCTCGGCGAACTCCTCGAACACGGTGGCCCTCACCAAGGTCGCCGAGGCGGTGGGCTGCGCGCGAGTGCTGCGCGTGAACGGCGCCTTCGAACTGCCCGACGACCTCAGTGGCACCGTCGCGGTCACCGCGGGTGCCTCGGCGCCCGAGTCACTCGTCAACGAAGTCCTCGAGGCGCTCAATCCCACCAACGGCGTCACGGTCACGTCGGTGACCGTCGAGGACGAATACTTCCCGCCGCCCCCGGAACTTCGCGAAATGCTCAAGACACTCTCGGCGCTGTTGGACCTCACGCTCGACACCCCCGCCGCCTCGAGTTTCGACGGCGAGGCCGATCGTCGCTTCACCGCCGCCGAGGTCCTGTCGGCCGCGAATCGCTAGATCCCGAGCCTCAAAGCACCCGATTAGTATCTACCAGTGAGTTTTTTCTCGCGTCACTGGCGTGTCGCGGTCACCGCGGCACCGTGAATATCGTGTTGAACGACCATTTCCGGGCGAATCTGGTGGGCGCAGCACCCGACGCGGGACCTTTGAAGGAGAACGATGGTCAACGATGATTTAGAGCACCGTCGCTCGACGCGTCTTCGTGCCTTCGCCATCGCCCAGGCATTGGCGCGCCTCGAGACCGAACGACCCGGCTTCGTGCCCGAGGCCATCGTGGCATCCATCTGCGCCTACGAAGAAGAGGGCAACATCGCCCACGTCCTGGAGAAGATGCCCGTCTCGGTCAATGGCGAGCCCTACACGACGCTCGTCGTGGTCGACGGGGGCGACGACCGGACCGCGGAGATCGCGCGAACCTTTCCGGGGGTCGTCGTCATCGAGTTCCCCGTCAACCTCGGTCACGGCGTCGCCCTGCAGGTGACCTATCGCTACTGCGTCAACAACAACGTCAAGTACGTGGTGACCCTCGACGCCGACGGTCAGAACGACCCCTCTGAGATTCCCCAGATCCTCGCTCCCCTGCTCGCCGATACGACCGACTTCGTCCTCGGCAGTCGGGTGCTCGGGGTCGACAAGACGACCGACAACGTTCGCAAACTCGGCGTCCGATTCTTCTCATTCATCATGAATCGCATGACGGGCTCGCACATCACGGATACCTCGACCGGCTACCGGGCGCTGCGCGTCACGATGTTGGCCGACGTCGTCGACCGCCTGACCCAACAGCAGTACCAGACCTCGGAGTTGCTGATCACCTGTCTCAAGCGTGGGTGGCGCGTCTCTGAGGTGCCCACGGAGTGGTACCCAAGGGTCTCGGGTGAGACGAAAAAGGGCGCGACGTGGACCTACGGGTTCCGTTACGCCCGCGTGGTCTTTGGCACCTGGTGGCGCGAGCGCTAGTTCGTAGGTGCGTCGGGTTCCGATTTCGGAACCGTGAAACCCTTGCGATTGGCGTCGTCGAAGACGCGCGGGGGCGTCTTCACTTTCGCCTTTTTCGGCTTCTTGGCCTCGCGGCCTTGGGGACTCTTCATGGTTGAATCCTACGTCGCCTCAGACGAGCACCGACGCCTGGCGAGGCGTCCCTTGGATTTCGCTGGCGCACTCGCGACGTGTCGGATGTCGCAGTCCCTCGACATACTGGTGACGGCCCAGAGCCGTCGCTTGATTTGAGGAGATCCATGGCCGTCAGGTACCAGCTCGTCATCAACTGCGTTGGCCACCCGGAGTCGCTGGCTCGTTTCTGGGCCGAAGCCCTCGGGTACGTTCTTGAGCCGCCCCCAGACGACTTCGCCACGTGGGACGACTGGCGTCGTGACGTGGGACTGCCCGAGTCCTGGCTCGGCAGGGGGACGGACTGCATCATCGATCCCGCCGGCGCCGGACCGCGCATCTGGATCCAGGTCGTGCCCGACCGCAAGACCACGAGCAATCGGATCCACATCGACATTCACGCCAGCGGCGGACGGGAGTTGCCGATTCATGAACGCAAGATGCGCGTGGACGCCGAAGCCCTGCGACTGTGCGACCTCGGCGCGACGCTCCTGAGTGACCTGAGCGAGGAACTCCTTGACGGCGCCGACCACTACGCGGTCGCGCTCACGGACCCTGAGGGTAACGAGTTCGACATCAACTGACGATTGCCTCGACGCACCCGCGGCGATGGTGGACGGAGTCAAACGCACGTGCGACCGGGTGAGTCGTCGGTACGAATCAACCGGACAGACTCTCGAGGTACACCTTCTCGAGGGCCTCGCGTAGTTCCTCGCTCTTGGCCGTCAGCGCCGAACGCGAGACGCGTCCCTCGGACGACGGTGGATCGATCGCGGGTCCCACGACGATTCTGATCTTGGACGGCCGCGGGAGTTTGGCGCCTTTGGGCATGGCCCGGTCGCTGCCGCCGATCCCGACCGGCACGACTTTGGCGCCCGTGCGCGCGGCCACGAACATCGCCCCGTCGTGCAGCGGCGCGACGCTGAGCCCTTCCTTGCGGGTTCCTTCGGGGAAGAGCACCAGGGCGTGACCCTGGCGCAGTACGGCCTCCGAATGGGCCATGGATTCGCGGTCGGCCGAGCCGCGACGAATCGGGAAGGCCCCGAGATGTGTGATGAGCGGCCCGAGGAGCGGAACGCGAAAGAGCGAGTCCTTGGCCATGAAGAAGACCTTGCGCTTTGAGATGAAGAGCGTCAGCGCGAAGTCCACGTTCGAGCGATGGATCGGCGCGATGATCACCGGCCCCTCGAGGGGAATGTTCTCGGCCCCGGTGACGGTCGGTCGAAAGAGCACTGTGGAGAGGCTCGACACGATTCCCGCGCAGAGCCGGTACGTGAACGTGCGTCGTTCGCTCAGCTGGAGAGGTTGTGCTTCAGCCATTGAACTATCTCCTGGGCGACGTCGTCGACGTCTCGACCTGTCGTGTCTAGCACGAGGGCGTCAGCGGCCTGACGCAGCGGCGAGGCGACGCGCGAGGAGTCCGCTTCGTCTCGGCGCGCGACGGAGTGCTCGCTCTCGTCGCCGCGGCGTCGCGCTCGCTCTTCCAGTGACGCCGTCAGAAAGATCTTGACCGGGGCGTTCGGGAAGACCACGGTGGTGATGTCGCGCCCTTCGACGACGGTGCCGAGCGGTTGGGCCGCCGCGAACTCGCGTTGGCGTGTCACCATCGAAGCGCGCACCTGCGGGTTGGCCGCGACGACCGAGACCCCCACGTTGATCTCGTCGCTGCGAATCTCGTCCTCGACGTCGCGACCGTTCACCGTCACTCGCGGCAACGCCGTCAGCGTGACGTCGTCGGCGATGGCCGCGACGGCCACCTCGTCGTGGACGTCGATGCCACGACGCAGGGCTTCCCACGTGACCGCTCGGTACATCGCGCCGGTGTCGAGAAACGACCAATCGAGCAGGGCCGCGACGGCGCGAGCGACCGTGGACTTGCCCGAGCCGGCCGGTCCGTCAATGGCGATGACCAGATCGCTCACGCCAGTCGCTCCAGGTCCTCGAAGAAGTTCGGATAGCTGGACTCGACGGTCTGTGCCGCGGCGATCGAGCATCCCGCGCCGGCACAGCCGGCGACGGCACTCGCCATCACCATGCGATGGTCGAGGGCCGCGTCGACGTCGAAGTTAGAGAAACGCTCGGCGCTGCCGAGACCTTCGACGAACAGGTCGTCCCCCTCGGACCACGCGCGACAACCCAGCTTCGTCGCCAGCGACAGTGACCCCTCGAAGCGATCGGACTCCTTGACGCGCAGTTCGCCGACGTCACGGAATCGACTCACTCCGTCGGCCGCCGCCGCCGCGACGACCAACACCGGTACCTCATCGACCGACGGGATCTCACTCGCGTGGACCTCGGTCGCTGCCAACTGCGAACTCTGAACCGAGAGCGAGGTCGTCGCGTCGTGCTCGCGTAACGTCATCGTCGCGCCCATGCGCCGGAGTACCGAGAGGAATCCGACGCGCTCTCGGGCGCTGTCGATGTCCAGCACCTCGATGTCCGCGTCGGGATGGATGCACCCGAGCACCGCGAAGAAGGCGGCCTGGGACGGGTCGCCCGGCACCAGCCAGTTGCGGGCCAGCGGTCGACCGGGATGAACGGTGACGCTGCGACCGTCGCCACTGTCGACGCTCACGACGGCCACACCGGCTCGCGAGAACATCTCTTCGGTCGTTGGACGGGTGCGCACGTGTTCCACAACGGTCGTCGCGGTACTGGCACTCAGGGCCGCGAAGAGGATCGCCGATTTCACCTGCGCGCTCGCCATCGGCACGTCATAGGCGATGCCGTGCAGCGTGGTCGTGCCGACGATCTCGAGCGGGGCACTGAGGCGCGGGCCCTGGCCGGTGACCCGAGCGCCCATCAATGTCAGCGGCTCGGCGACGCGGTCCATCGGGCGCTGTGACAGCGACGCGTCGCCGAACAGTCGGTGTTCTCCAGGGATCGCGCTCACGATCCCCGACAACAGACGCATCGTGGTGCCGGAGTTACCGCAGTCGAACGCCTCGGCGCTGACGTGTAGTCCGTTCGATGGCCCGACGACGGTGACGACCTCGTCGCGCACGTTGATGGTCGCTCCGAGTTGCTCCATGATCCGCGCGGTCGAGCTCACGTCCAATCCCGGTGACAGACCTTGAATCGTGCTCTCGCCGCTCGCCAAGGCACTCACCATGAGCGCACGATGCGACGTGCTCTTGTCGCCCGGCACGCGCACGGAGCCGCGCAGGTGTTCGAAGTGCTCGACCTTGGCGGTGCTCACTGTTCGTGCGCCACCTGAAAGCCGAGCGCCGTCAGGGCTTCGCCGAACATCGTGGACTGTTGGGCGTCAACGGCGAGCAGCAACGTGCCGCCGGTCCCCTCGATGCCGTGGGCGATCTCGATGTCGTAGATGTTGACCGCCAGATCCGACGCCGACCTCGTCACCCGCGCCAGAACGCCCGGTTCGTCACTCACCTTCACGCGCAGGTAGGCGAGGTCGTCGGTACTCAAGGCACGACCCGGGAGCTGGCGGCGGGCACTTGCGGCGCTCAACAGACTGTCGAGGATGACGTCACGACCATCGTCGAGCAACGCCTCACGAAGGCCCTGGAGTCGAACCTCGAGCGCCTCGAGGCTCTGTACGACGGCGTCACGGTTCTCGAAGAGGATGTCGGGCCAGATCCCCGGATCACCGGCGGCGATCCTCGTCATGTCTCGGAAACCTCCGGCCGCCAGCTGCAAGAGGACGGCGTCTTGTTCGGCGACCTGGCTGGCCTCGTTCATCAGCGATCCGGCCAAGAGGTGCGGCACGTGCGACGCGATGGCGACCAGGCGGTCGTGGTCCTCGGCGCCGACCGCGACGACGTTCGCGCCGATCTCGCGCAAGATGCCGTGCAACGTGCTGTAGGTCGTGGGCGATGTTCGATCGGTCGGTGTGAGCACCCAGGTCGATCCGCGAAAGAGGTCGGCGCGCGCGCCCGAGAGACCACGCAACTCCGAACCGGCCATCGGGTGTCCCCCGAGGAATCGTTCATCGGTGACCTGGGCCACGATGGATCCCTTCACGCCGGCCACGTCGGTAACGACGACGTCGGGGTCCGAGAGTTGTGCCAGGACGTCGTTGGCGAGTCGCGCCACGCTCCCCGCGGGCGTGGCGATGACGACCAGGTCGAGGTCCGGTCGAAGTTCGGCACCGGTCACCACGCCGCTCTCGATCGCGGCGGCCGTCGTGGCGTCGTTGCTGTCGACTCCCGTCACGGTCCAGCCGGTCTCGTTGAGCGCGAGGGCGACCGACGCGCCGATCAAGCCCAGACCGACGACGTGGGCCTGGCGACTATGCGGGGAGGTCATCACGCAGGCCCTGAGCGTTTCGAAGGTAGACGTGTCGAAGATCGCTTCGGGTCCTGGTCGTATAGATGTGCATCAAGATCCGTATGCACCTCGGCATCGATCCCGGTACGTCAATCTCACTGGCGCAGAGCAGCGGGACGTCGCCGAATCCGATGCCGCGCGCCACGGTCGCCGGAAAGGTCGACGTGAGGTCGCGCGTGGTCGTGAAGATCACGCTGACGACGTCGTCGTGGGCCAACTCGTTGAGGTCCATCATCGCTCGCAGGAGTTCCTGCGTAGCGCCCTCGATCGCGCCCGGCGTGTCCTCGTCGCAGGTCGTCGCGCCGCGCAGGCCCCGTAATTGCGCCGATCTCATGTAGGCATCGTAGAGGCGATCGCATCACTCATCCCAACGGCCTCCATGAGTCGGCGCACTTCGGCCAGCGAGAGTTGGCGCGAAGAGCCGGGCGAGAGCGTGGCGTCTTGGATCGGGCCGATGCGCGTGCGCACGAGGCGCGTGACGTCGTGACCGACCGCAGCGCACATCCGACGGACCTGACGGTTGCGCCCTTCGTGGATCACGATGCGCAACAGTCCCTCGCTGACCCGACTGACCTGGGCCGGACTGGTCATCCCGTCGTCCAACTCGACGCCGTCGCGCAAGCGCCGGATAGCGGCGGGCGACGGATCGCCTTCGACGCGCGCGAGGTACTCCTTGGGGATGCCCGAACTTGGGTGCGTGAGCAGGTGTGCCAGTCGTCCGTCATTGGTGAGAATCAAGAGTCCCTCGGTGTTCATGTCGAGACGACCCGACCGGAAAGATCCGCACCGGACTCTCCACGAGCTCCAACACGGTCGCACGACCGTGCGGATCCGACGCCGTCGTGACGACGCCATCGGGTTTGTTGAGCAGGAAGTAGACGGTGTTCTGAGCGGTCGGCGCCAGCGATCCGTCGACACAGATCACCTGGCTGTCGGGATCAACCCGATTCCCCAGTTCCGCGACGCGGCCGTCAATCGTGACCCGGCCCTCGCTGATGAGGATCTCACAGGCCCGTCGAGATCCAAAGCCCGCGCGCGCGAGTGTCTTTTGCAGCCGCTCGCCGTCGTCCAACTACGAGACCTCGGTACTTTCGTCGATGTCGAAGCCCATCTCCTCGACCAATCGATTCGCCGTCTCGATCGGGGGCATGAACTCTTCGATCGGCGGGAGGTCCTTTATCGAGGCGAGTCCCATTCGATCGAGGAAGAGTTCGGTCGTCCCGTAGAGGATCGGCTGGCCCGGTCCCCCGGCGCGACCCGTCTCTTCGATGTACTGGCGTTGCTCGAGGAGTCGGCACACGCCGTCGACGTTCACGCCGCGTAGCGCCGTGATCTGCGCGCGCGAGATCGGCTGTCGGTAGGCGATGATGGCGAGTGTCTCGAGCGCGGCCGAACTGAGTCGGTGCGAGACGTCGCGGCTGGCGAACTTGGCCACCCACGACGCAACGTCGGGCGATGACTGCATCACCCAGCCGCTCGCCAGCTCCGAAAGTTGGAAGCCCCGTCGTTCTTCGAGGAACTCAGCGCGCAGCCGTCGCAGTGTCGCCGTCACCTCGGCAGCGTCGGTCTCGACGACGTCGGCGAGCTCCTCGGCCGATATCGGCTCGAGGGCGACGGTCAGCATGGCTTCGAGAATCTGCTCGAGCGAGAGCTCATCCCTCATAGACGTCAACCCTCCCGATGTCGACTTCGGATGCCTTCGTCGATCCAGGCAATCCGGACGTCGCCGAAGGTCGAACCCTGTCCGAGTTCGACCAGTCCGAGTTTGCAGAGTTCGAGAAGGGCCAAGAAGTGGACGATGATCTCGATGCGACTGCCGAGGGACTCGGTAAGCGCTCGGAACGACAGGGTCCCCATCGAGGGCAGGCGCTGCGAGAGCGACACCACCGTTTCGGCGACCGACACCGCGTCGACCGTGACGTGGTTGAGGCGCAGCACGGGGACCGGCTTCTCCTCGATACCGCGCAGGTACGCGCCGGCGAGAATCGCGGTCGTCACTCCGGCGAGCAGGTCCGGTGGCACGACGACGAATCCGTCGTCCACGCCGCGAAGTCTCGGGTAGGCCCGCGTGGCACGTTCGAGGAGCGAGACGAAGGCGTCGGACAGCGCCGCGTACGTGCGCAGCTCTAGGAGCCGAGCCAAGAGGACGTCACGCTCCTCCCAGCCGACGAACTCCTCGTCCGGCTCGGTGTCGTCGCGCCCGGGCAAGAGGCTCCGACTCTTCATCTCCAGCAGTATCGAAGCGATGAGGAGGAACTCCGAAAGGTCCTCGACGTCGACGGTGACCGCTTCATCGCGCAAGACGGCGACGAAGGCGTCGACGATGGGGCCGAGGGGAACGTTGAGGATGTCGACGTCGTGACTGGAGATCAGTTGGAGGAGCAGCTCCACGGGGCCGCTGAAAGACGGCGTCGTCACGACGAAGGTCACCGACCAATGCTACTTCGTAGGTGCAAAGACACTTCACGTAGAATTGCGCGATGAGAATTCTCTCGGGCATGCAGCCGTCGGGCACGTTGCACATCGGCAACTACTTGGGCGCACTGAAGCAGTGGGTCGAGGCACAGAGTTCGGACTCCTTCTACTGTGTCGTCGATCTGCACGCGCTGACCCTTGAGATCGAACCGGCGACGTTGCGCGCGCAGTCCTACGAACTCATCGCGACGTATCTCGCCGCCGGTCTCGACCCCGACGTCTGCTCGATCTTCTTGCAGAGCGAAGTGCCGTACCACGCCCAGATCAACTGGCTCCTGGAGTGCGTCGCCACCTACGGCGAACTGAGTCGCATGACGCAGTTCAAGGAGAAGTCCTCACGCAAGACCGGCTACCGCGTGGGACTGCTCACCTATCCCGTCCTGATGGCCGGGGACATCTTGCTCTACGAGACGACCGAAGTGCCCGTCGGCGATGACCAGCGTCAGCATCTCGAACTGACGCGCGTGATCGCCGAGCGATTCAACAATCGCTACGGCCCGACGTTCGTGGTACCGGTCGGTGTGCAGCCGAAGGTCGCGGCCCGGGTGATGGACCTGCAAGAACCCACGCGGAAGATGTCCAAGTCGATCTCCAGCCCCATGGGTTCAATCTTCGTGACCGATTCACCCGACGAGATCGACAAGAAGATCAAGAAGGCGGTCACCGACACCGACAACGACGTCCGCTTCGACCCGGAGAAGAAGCCCGGCGTCTCGAACCTCCTGGAGATCTATTCGAGCTTCAGCAACGAGACACCCCAGGTCGTCGCCGAGCGTTACACCCGTTACGGGGACTTGAAGGGTGACCTGGCAACGCTCGTGATCGAATCGCTGGCGCCGATACACCAGCGCTACGACCAGTTCATGGCCGATCCAGCAGCGCTTCGCGCGGTGGCGACGCGCGGGGCCGTACGCGCCAGCGAAGTCGCCGGCGAGGTCTATCGTCGCGCGGCGAACGCGATCGGCCTTATCTAAGTAATCCGAGCCACCAGTTCTCTAGATCGCCCAAAGCGTTCGAACCAAAGTGAAAGACGTACTCACTCAAAATGACGAACGCCAAAACGAGCGGCAACGCGCGAGCTCTCCAGTGGTAGTAGGCGCCGAGGTGCTTATCCGGTACGAACCGTTCGATCACGGCCGATCCGTCGAGCGGAGGAATCGGGAGCAGGTTGAACGCAGCAAGTAGCAAGTTCGCGATGCCTAACGAATAGCCGACATTGAACAGAAGCGAATCACCACTGTGGTAGTAGATATAGCCACCGGCGAGGTGTGCACCAGCTCGGTCACAGAGAAAGAGGCCAATGGCCGACAGCACAATATTCATGGCGGGGCCCGCGAGCGACACATAGAGCGATTGCTGACGCGGCTTACGCAGCCGTGACGTATTCACCGGCACCGGTTTCGCGTAGCCAAATGCCGGGAAGTGCAGTGCGACGAGAAGCGCCGGAAGGAGGATCGTCCCGAAAGGGTCGATGTGGCGCATCGGATTCAGCGATAGACGCTTGGCGTTCTTCGCGGTCGGGTCGCCGAAGAAGTTCGCGACCCATCCGTGACTCACTTCGTGCAGGATGATCGACGGCAGCAACGCTATGTAGAGGTAGTACGTGTGGAACATCGCGGCTTTCGATTTAGTCGTGCGCCCGAGGGTGCGCGTTGTGGTATTCGCGTTTCAGTGACGTTACCGCTACCGCGGTATAGATCTGGGTCGTGGAGATCGAAACGTGACCGAGAAGCTCTTGGACTACGCGAATATCGGCGCCGTGGGCCAACATGTGGGTGGCACAACTGTGGCGAAAGACGTGCGCGCTGATACGCGAGCGCTCGATACCCACGGGTAGGGCCCGCTTATCGATGATGAGGTCCACGCCCTGTCGACTCAGGGCTCCCCCGCGGGCGTTCAAGAACAGTCGTGAGTCCTTGCGGGCGCCGGGGAACGATCCTCGACCCCTCGGTTCGAGATACGCACGAAGTGCGCTGGTCAAAGCGGCACCCATCGGGACCAGACGTTGCTTGGATCCCTTACCCGTCACGAGGATCAACTGCTCGTCGAAATCAAGGTCGCCGAGATCGATGCCAACGACCTCCGAGACGCGAGCCCCGGTGCCGTAGAGAAGTTCGAGCAGGGCTCGATCACGCAGGTCACTCGGCGTCGTGTCAGGGATCGAATCGAGCAGCGCCGTGACCTCGTCCTCGGCCAACGGCTTGGGCAACGAACGGCCGCGCCGACCGCCCTTCAGTCGCACGCTCGGATCGCTGGACAGGTAGCCCTCGACCACGAGGAAGGCGAACCAACCCCGTATGGAAGCGACACCGCGCGCGATCGACGTCTCGGCGCGCTTCTGGCGACGCAACTGATTGCAGTAGCGCTCGAGATCGCGCTCGCGTAGTCCGTCGAGGTCGATGGCGGCGTTCTTCATCCACTCGAGCAACCTGGTCAGGTCTCGACGATAGGCCTCGATCGTCGCGCGACTTCGACCTTTTTCAATGGTCAACCACTGCAGGTACTCCGTCAGGTACTGCTCAGTGGTCGTCAAAGAACGTTCCGAAGAGTCGGCCAAGCGCGACGACGGTGGTGTTGTCGATCGCGGGCTCACGTCGAAGAGTCTCGCGCAGTTCGTCGCGTGAAAACCATCGCACCGTTGAGCCGGCCTCTTCAGGCCCGGCTGGGTGACGCTCGGCGCCGGCAAGCCCCCGGGCCTCGAAGATCGTCATCAGTTGATTGCACCAACCGGGTGAGGTCATGAAACGACCCAACAGGCACCACTGCGTTGCCTCGCAACCGAGCTCTTCCAGGAGTTCACGTTTCGCGGCGCTCAACGCGTCTTCGCCCGGCACGTCCAGTGTCCCCGCCGGCACCTCCCAGCAGAATCGATCGAAGGGCGTGCGGTACTGACGAATCATGCCGATCTCGTCGCGCTCGTTGATCGCCAGTATCGCGACGGCGCCCAGATGCGAGACGACGTCGCGCTCGAACGTGGTGCCGTCGTGTTCGACGGTTCGCTGTTCCACGCCGAAGACCCGCGACTGCAGGAGTTTCTTAGTTCCAACGACCCGGAACGAATCGCTCACAAGGTGACGTCGACCGATTCCGGATCAATGATGTGCGGCTCTCGACCCTCGGCTCGAGCGGCGGCGGCTTTGATGAGGCCTAGGAACAGCGGGTGCGGGCGGTCGGGTCGCGATTTGAACTCGGGGTGTGCTTGGGTCCCGACGTAGAAGGAGTGATCGGCGATCTCGGTGAACTCCACCAGTCGTCCGTCGGGCGACGTACCGGAACAGCGCATACCGGCCGCCTCGAACTGGGCGCGGTAACGCGAGTTGAATTCGTAGCGGTGGCGGTGACGCTCAGCGACGACCGTGGTGCCGTAGAGCTCGGCCACGACCGATCCTTCATCGAGCATGGCGGGACAGGCGCCGAGGCGCATGGTGCCTCCGAGGTCGGTGACGTCCATCTGCTCGGCCATCAGTGCGATCACTGGTGCCGACGTGCTGATCGAGATCTCCGTGGAGTGCGCGTCACTCAGGCCGAGACAGTGACGAGCGAACTCGACGACCATGACCTGCATCCCGAGGCAAAGTCCCAGGTAGGGAATATCGTGTTCGCGCGCTATCCGCGCCGCCGCGATCATGCCCTCGACACCGCGTTCACCGAAGCCGCCCGGAACGACGATGCCGTCGAGCTGACGGATCCGCTCCGAATCGATCTCGGTGGGGACGCGCTCGGCCTCCAGCCATTCGATGTTCGTCTTGGCGCCCACCGCGAAACCGGCGTGGCGAATGGACTCACCGACCGACAGATAGGCGTCGGGCATCGTTACGTACTTGCCGATCACACCGATGCGCAGTGTCTTGGTGGTGCTGTGCACGCGTCGCACGACGTCACGCCACGCGCTGAGGTCGATGGGATTGGCTTCCAAGTCGATACCGAGCGTGTTGCACACCATCGTGTCCAGGCCCTCGTCGTACATGGTGATCGGGATGTCGTAGATGCTCGGCGCGTCGACCGCCGAGATGACGGCCTGCATCGGAACGTCACAGAGCAAGGAGATCTTTCGCTTGAGGCCGTCGGAGAGCGGCTGGTCACTTCGACAGACGATGATGTCGGGCTGGATACCGCGCGATCGAAGTTCGGTCACCGAGTGCTGGGTCGGCTTGGTCTTCTGCTCCCCCGACGGCGCGAGGTACGGCACGAGTGTCAGGTGGACGTAACAGACGTTGTCGCGTCCGGCGTCACGACGGAACTGACGGATCGATTCGATGAAGGGAACGATCTCGATGTCCCCGACCGTGCCACCGATCTCGACGATCACGACGTCGGCGCCGAGGGTACCCAGCCGGCGAACCCGCTCTTTGATCTCGTCGGTGATGTGGGGAATGACCTGGACGGTCTTTCCGAGGTAGTCACCGCGTCGTTCCTTGGCGATCACGTTCGAATAGACCGATCCGGTCGTGGTGTTGGACATCTTGGAGAGCGACTCGTCGATGAATCGCTCGTAGTGACCGAGGTCCAAGTCGGTCTCGCCCCCGTCGTCAGTGACGAAGACTTCGCCGTGTTCACCGGGATTCATCGTGCCGGGGTCGACGTTCAGGTAGGGGTCGAGTTTGCACATCGTGACCTTGAGGCCCCGAGATTTCAGGAGCCGACCGAGCGACGAGGCCGTCAGTCCCTTGCCCAGAGAACTCGACACGCCACCTGTTACAAAGACGAATTTGGTCATTCGTAAACCGCCGCTTCCACGGAACACCAGCATAGCGACGCCGTGAGACTTTACAGAACTATTAACTGCGTGTTTCCAACATCTGACGCGCGAGCGCCCTCGATTCGACCGTGATCTCATCGCCCGCGAGCATTCTCGCGATCTCTTCGACGCGTTCGTCGCCACTGATGGCTCGCACCGACGCGTTCGCGTCGCTGCGTCCGATCTGTTTTTCGATGACGAAGTGATGATCGGCCTTCGCCGCGACTGACGCCAAATGGGTGACGGCGAGGACCTGCTGATTCTGACCGAGCTCACGAAGGCACTCGCCGATCTGCTGGGCGACTTGACCGCCGACGCCAGCGTCGATCTCATCAAAGACCGCGACGACGTCCTCGTGCGCCGACTCGAGTGAGACCGCCAAGAGAACGCGACTCAACTCTCCCCCACTGGCCAGGGATTGGAGCGGTCCCTCCGGCTGACCCGGGTTCGGCGTGAAGAGAATCTGGGCCTCGGCGCCGTCCTCGCCCGCCACGACGAAGCGGAGTTCGGCGTGGGCCAGGGCCACGCGCGACAGCTGGCTGCTGACCGCCGCACTGAGTGCGGCCGCCGCCGCCGTGCGTTCGCGCAGCGCCACGTCCGCCAATGCCGCGACGCGCACGGAGAGTACGTCGATCTCGGCGTCGAGCGTCTCGGTTCGCGCCGCCGCCTCACCGAGCGTCACTTGACGAGCACGAAGTTCGTCCAGTGTCGTCAGCGCAGCGGCCAGTGAGCCGTACTTGCGCGCGAGCGCCTGCAATACCGTGGCGCGGTCCTCGAGTTCCTTGAGTGACGCCGCGTCGAAGGACTCCGGTTCCGACAGTGCCGCAAGGTCGTGCACGGCTTCGCGCGACTGTTCCAGCGCATTGCGCAGCAGTCCTCTCGCGGCGTCGTACGCCTCGCCCGTCGGCAGACGACTGATCGCTCGCGCGAACTGTGCGAACACCGCGGAGTCACCGTCGGCGTCCAGGGTATCGAGTACTTCAACGAGCGCCGTCTGACCGTCACGCAACTGCGTCAGACGCGTCAGCTCTTCCAGGGTCTCGTCGAGTTCCGCATCGGTTCGAATGGCGGCGAGCGCCAACTCGGCGATTTGGAACTCGACGAAGTCGAGCTCTCGCGCCCTCTCTTCCGCGTCTCCGCCGAGTGACGAGCGTTCGCGCTGCGCGTCGTGGAGGTCGCGGCGCGCTTCGGTGAGCGCCGCCACGGAGACGGCGCCCTTGGCGTCGATCAGGCGTAGGGCTTCGCCGCGGTTACGCAGTGTGAGCGAGTCGTGTTGGCCGTGGATGACGATGAGATCTCCGGCCATCGCCCGCAGTGCCTCCGCGCTACTGGAGGCGCCGTCGACGGCACTGCGCAGACGTCCCGACGCACCGGACTCTCGCGTGAGGACAACCTCTCGTTCGCCGTTCAGGTCGAAGACGGCGGCAGCACGCATGTCGGCGGCGATCGCGGCGCGCGTCACCGAGCCATCCCCACCCAGACAGAGATCGAGGGCACCCAGGAGTAGCGTCTTGCCGGCCCCGGTTTCACCGGTCAGAACGTTGAACCCCGGTCCGAACTCCAGGCGCGCCTCTTCGATCACTCCGAGTCCGTGGGCGTACAGCTCCAACAACTGGGACTTAGGCATGACCCTCTCGAAGGCCCTCGTGGAGACGTGAGGCGAGGTCGAAACTGCGCGTGGCGACGACGAGCACTGGCGTGGGACTCTTTCGCACCTCGACTGACTGGCCGGCGCTCAACGAGCCGATGTCTTGGCCGTCGGCGACGATGATGGCGGGCTTGTCCTCGGCGACGAGTCGAATGACCTTGTCGTCGGCAACCACGATCGACCGGTCGATCGTGAAGTGCGGTGCCACCGGCGTCAAGATCATCACTGGCAACGTCGCTTCGACGACCGGGCCGCCGGCCGAGAAGTTGTAGCCGGTGCTGCCCGTCGGCGTGGACACCATGACGCCGTCGGCGGAGTAGGTCAGGTACTCGTCATCGTCGACGAAGGTCTTCACCCGCACCATGTGGCCGGCGTGGGCGCGTTCGACGACGACCTCATTCAACGCGAACTCCTCGAGGTTGGTTCCCGAGACCGATATCGAGAGCGCCAATCGTTCGACCACGTCGGCGCCCGAGAGGGCCGACTTCGCGTCAGCGACGACTTCGTCCGATGGGACGTTGAGCAGGAAACCGAGGCGCCCGAGGTTGACGGCGAGGACCCGGGCGCCCAGGGCGTGCGCGAGACGGGCCGACTTGAGAAACGTCCCGTCCCCTCCCAAACTGACCACGAGCGTCGACGCGTCGACGTCCGGCGTGGCGTCGACGTCGAGCAGGTGCAGGCTCGACGTAACGCCGTCGTCGCGCAACTGCTGACCGGCCTCGCGCGCGAGCTGCACGGCGTCAGCTCGGTTGCTGAAAGCCGTAAAGAGTAGTTGGGACACCATTCACCTCGTCGCTCAATGGTAGTGACAAAGGTCGCTTTCGCCGCCTGGAGGCGTGCCAACGGCCTGGCTCCCCGTCTCAGTCGCTCGGTATGCTCGTTGCGTACGCAGAAGCGACCCTCAGCGGTCGCACTGCCGACAAATGAAACGGGGTTCGCCAGATGGGTTACCTGATTGCGTTGATTGTCGTGGCCGTCGTGATCCTTGCTGCCTGGTTGGTCCGGCGCTCGAACAATAAGCGTGGCGTCACGTACGCACCCGACCCGAGTATTCAACCTGGATTCGGTGGGGGCGGCCTCTTCGGGGCGCGTCCCGGTCCGGGATCGATTCCACAGGTCGCGGTGCCAACACCAGAGTTCAAGACCGAAGAGATAACCCACGACGAATCCAGCAGTGACGTCTCCGACGATCTGCTCGATCCGCGCAACCCGAATCACTCGGCGTGGGTGAAAGAGCACCCTGAGATGGAAAGCAACTCCGAATGGGCCGCTGAACACCCCGAGGACAACCCAACCTAAATTCTTCGCGGTAACCACGATTCCGCGCCGACGAGCAGCGACGGCATCGCGTGGCAGGTGTCATTTTTCTGCGTGTTGTGCCATCATTTGATTAATGCACAGTGCAACCGTCGACTCCTGCGAGGGACGTCGCGCCTAAGTGACTACTCCCGAGGGGCCGTCGATTTCGTGGTCGAGCCTCCTCGAAGCGCTCCCCGACGGAACTGCCCTGATCGACGGCCGCGGCATCATGCATTACGTGAACGGCGAATTGGCATATCTGACCGGCTACACGCGCGAGGAACTTATTGGGCAGAACGTGCAGATTTTGATTCCGCCCACGCTTCGGCCAATGGAGGGCGAAGCCCGACGCGAGTACGCCCGTGACGCCGGCACGCGGATCATCTGGAACGACCGGGAGCTGACCGTGCTGTGCAAGGACGGCACGGAGCGCTCGGTCGACTTCGCGCTCTCGCCCCTCACGGTCGACGGTCATCTTTGGGCCGTCGGATCGATCCGTGACAACAGCGCCCAACGCGCCGCCGAACAGGCCCGCATCGAGGCCGAACAGCATTTCCGCTTGGCATTCGAGGACAACATGGCGCCGATGGTCTTCACCGACCTCGATGACTGCATCATCGCGGCCAACGACGCCTTCTGCACGATGATGGGTCGCACGCGGGCCGAACTGATCGGATTTGACTCCAAGCCGTTCACCTATCCCGACGACGTCGGCATCACGGAGGCCTCGCACGCCCGATTCCTGCAAGACGAGATTCGCCAGGTGCGCTACGTCAAGCGTTATCTGCACAGCGACGGTCGGATGATCGTCGCCGAGGTCTCGAAATCGCCGGCCCGCGACAAGGCCGGCAAGACCATGTACTTCATCATCTCCGAGCGTGACATCACCGAAGAGCGGATGCTGACCGCGCAGCTCTCGCACCAGGCCCTTCACGACCCGTTGACCGGTCTCGCGAACCGTGCGCTCCTCGATGATCGACTGGCCCAGGCGCACTCGCGGGTCCTTCGTCAGGAAGGTCACGGCGCTCTGTTGCTGTTGGACCTCGATGACTTCAAGGGTGTCAACGACACGTACGGTCACCTCGTCGGCGACCAGCTCCTGGCGGCCGTGG
The DNA here is from genome assembly GCA_963804325.1 of uncultured Acidimicrobiaceae bacterium. GTDB lineage: Bacteria > Actinomycetota > Acidimicrobiia > Acidimicrobiales > RAAP-2 > RAAP-2. Next base: position 29,707 of record CAWDPT010000009.1, on the reverse strand, counting down.
CCCGACGCCTCGAGGCCGTGACGCGAACGACGGACACGCTGTGCCGTTTCGGCGGCGACGAGTTCCTCTATCTCGCCGAGGGGATCTCGGGACCCGCGGAGGCCGAGATGATCGCCCAGCGCGTCCTGCGATCACTCGACGAGCCCTTCGCCATCGGTGGACTGGATCTCAAACAACGGGCCAGTCTCGGCGTCGTCGCGTGGGACTCCTCGAACGCGGAGGTCACGGACGTCTTGCGCGACGCCGACGTCGCCCTCTACGAAGCCAAGCGTCTCGGGAAGGGTCGTCTCTTCGTCTACGTCCCCGGTATGCACCAGAAAGTCGTCAACCGCTTCTCGATCATGCAAGAGCTGCGACAGGCCGTCGTCGCGGGCGATCTCGCGATGCACTATCAACCGATCGTTCGACTCGCCACGAGTGAGGTCGTCGGTTTCGAGGCGCTCATGCGCTGGAATCACTCGGAGCGCGGGTGGGTGCCGCCGGGGGATTTCATTCCGCTGGCCGAGCAGAGTGACCTCATCTTGGATCTCGGCGCCTTCGCGTTGCACGAGTCGATAATGGCGGCCAGTGCCTGGGGACGCTCCAACGACTTGCCGGTCGAACCCTTTGTCTCGGTCAACCTCTCGGCACGTCAGTTTCACGACGCCGGTCTGCTCGCGCACGTGAAGGAGGAGCTGAAGGCCTGCGCACTGCCGGCCGACCGTCTCATCCTCGAGATCACCGAAGGTGTCGCGCTCATGGAGATCGCCGACACCCTGAAGATGATCGAAGAGCTAACAGACCTTGGCATTGGAGTGGCGCTCGATGACTTTGGTACAGGATTCTCCTCGCTCTCGTACCTGGCGCTACTGAATCCCATGATCATCAAGGTCGATCAGTCGTTCGTGCGACCGGCGACCATCAGCATGCACAGCGATCGACTGCTCGAGACGATCATCTCGCTGGGGCACAACCTCGGGTTGACGATGCTCGCCGAAGGCATCGAGACGCCGGAACAACTCGAGACACTGCGCGCTCTGCACTGTTCACTGGGGCAAGGATTCTTGTTCTCGCGCGCCGTGCCCTTCGACGAAGCGGCGTCAATGGTAGGAACGTCGTTGTCACACTGACAACCAGGGTGCGCGAGCCGCTAAAAAATTCGGTGCGACGACTACGCTGGATGTCATAAAACAAGTGAGTTTTCCCGAGTCGGTACAGCGTTTGGCGCGTCAGCGAGCTCGCGGCACGTGTGAATGCACCGCGAGTTGGTGTCCGCACTACGGCCACTGCCGTCTGCCGGCGAAGGAGTTCCACCACAAGAAGCCGCTCAGCGCGGGTGGTGACGACGAAATCGCGAACTGCCAGTTCCTCTGCAAGGCGTGCCACGAGCGAGCCCACAGCACAAGTGAGCAGCTCGGCAAGATCTGAGTGATTCACACCCCGCGGTCTCGGGGTTGACGTTCAGCGAGCGTTCAACACCTCGAACGTGTCGTATCTCGCGCCCTCGATGAGCCATGTTCCATCACCGACCCCGAATTGGAGCCCGCGCCAGTCGGTGAATGCACGACTACATTCACCCTTCCAGAACCTCATTTTAGATTTTTTTTTTTAGCTTTGACTTCAATTTCCATTTCTTCGTCCGGTTCGAGCGGCGCTTCAGCGAATAAATCGGGTCGCAGCGCCATCGCCTCTTGCAGTTCGAAGAAGTGGCTCAACCAGTAGGCGTCAAACCTCGCGTGCCAGTGCGCCCCACCCTCGGGCGTCGCGAAGGCCTCGCGCACGAGCGCCGGGGCCAGGAGTTCGACGAACCCGGGGACCTCGATCGCGAGATAGCGCAGGCGCAGGAAATCCAAGAACGAGATCGCCGGCGCCGTGGCGGGGGCCGGCGAAATTGCGGGCAGGGTCTCACGGACGCGGTCGTCTTTCAAGAACGACGAGGTCAACAGCAGTGACAGCACCTGCTCTTCAGAGTTCTCCGCCATCGTGATCAGGCTCTTGCCCACGTTGTCACGTCCGTGACCCGATCCGCCAAAGACCTCTTGGACGATGCTGCCGACGTTGGCGATGAGACCGAGGAGGCGAAGTGCCACCGGGCGGGCGTTGGCGATCTCCTTGTCGTCGAGCGAGGCCACCAACTGGATGAAGGGAGCGTCCATGCTGTTCTGCATGGCCTGGAGAGCGAGTTCGCCGGCGCGCCGGGTCTCCTCGGCGCTGACGTGGTCTGATCCACCGGGCGTTTCTCGTTCAAAGAGACCGGTGTCGATGCGGTCGAGGGAGGAAAGGTCCCCGTGCATCAGGTCGATGAGGAGCGCCGTGAACTCCGCGTAGAGTTCCGAACCGCGTCCGAGGCGCTTGCGCGCCGAGACCATGGCCGGCCCCGCCTTCAAGTGCTCGAAGAAGACCGCCTCCAGAACGTCGCGTTCGCCTTTTTCCTCCTCGACTGCTTCCCCCGCCACCATGCGAATCTCTCGCAACTGTTCATCCCAACGTGTCGCGCGCTTCAAGAGGTACGTGCGAATGAGGTCAGGTTCGACGTCGAAACCCTCCCACCAGAGGCGCCACGCCAACTCATCGAGTTGCTTGGTGCTCGCGCGCAACTGCGAGATCCGAAGCATTCGTTCGGCCGTGCCAGCGGGATAGCGAGCCAGTGAGCTGCGTCCGCCGTTCTGGTCGTGGAACGGCTCGCCGATCAGACGCCGACGATGGAGACGGGCGAGCTGATCGCGCGTCGTTTCGACGCCGGCGAAGCCCAAATAGTCGAGGATGTCCTGGGTCGGCTCCCAGGACCTCGGCTCCTCGTTCCAACTCACTTCTCGACCTTAGTTTTGCCTTAGGTGAAAACTGAGGATTCCCCCACCGAACAATCGTCACCGCCGAGTCGCGTCGGCGCCGAAGGGTTACGAACGAAGACCGTCGACGATCGCTCGTCGGGCGTCGTCGCTCAACGCGTAGGGCGCGTAGATACTGAAGCGACTGATGACGTCCTCGAGTCTCGAACGAACGACGGCGCCGACGTCGCTCGGGCGAGTGACCACGCTGAAGGCGTCCAGCACGTCGTCATCGATGAGTTCACCCATCTTCTCCCACTCCCCCGTCTTGGAGAGCGTGTTCAGCTCGGTCTGTAGATCACCCCAGCCGTGCAGTTCGAGCACCCCGCGATAGGCCGGCGTGGAACCGTAGAAGGCGATCTGGCCCCGAACCCGACGTGTCGCGTCGGCGACCTCTTCGTCCGTGTCTCCGGTCGCGATGAGGCCGGAGAACGAGATCGGAAAGTCCTTCGCCTCTCGCCCCGACTTTGCCAGTCCACGCTCCAGCGCGGGCAACGTGACCTCTCGGATGTAGCGCTCGGTGGTGAAGGGATGGACCAGCAGTCCGTCGGCGACCTCGCCGGCCACCTCGGTCATGAGTTCGCCCACCGCTGCCAGGTAGACCTTCGGCGCGCCGTAGGGGTTCGGACCGGGATCGAAGAACGGCGACATGAGCGTGTGCCTGTAAAACTCACCGCGAAAATTCAGCACGACACCGTCGTTCCAACAGGCCCAGATTGCGCGCATCGCCAAGACGTACTCGCGCATCCGAGGCGCCGGATGCGACCAGGGCATCGAGTAGCGCTTTTCGATGTGCGGCTTGATCTGTGACCCGAGTCCCAGCAAGAGGCGACCACGCGAGAGCAGTTGCACGTCGTTCGCCATCGTGGCCGTGATCATCGGACTACGCGCGAAGGCCACGACGATGCCGGTGCCGAGCTCCAGTGTGGACGTCGTGGTCGCGGCACCCGCGACTATCAAGAGTGGATCGTGCCCGGTCTCTGCGGACCAGGCGCCGTCGTAGCCGGCGAGTTCCAGTTCGCGCGCTTCGGCCCCGACGTCATCGATTCGAAATGAGAGACCGCCGTCGACCAACATGGGCGAAGTCTAAACCGAGGTCGCCGATCTCCCCGGACCGGGCATCGTCCACGATCAGGTCGTGAAGACCTGACCGACCATCGCCTCGACCTGGTCGTTCGGCACGGCCGGAGAGAAGAGGTAGCCCTGCCCGAGCTCACAGCCCAAGCGTCGCAGTCGGCTGAACTGCGGTTCGGTTTCGATACCCTCGGCGAGCATCGTCATGTCCAGTTTCTGGCCCATCGAGATGATCGTCTCGAGCAACGTGTCGTTTCGCAAACAGTCGTCGACCGGACGCACGAACGACTGATCGATCTTGATGATCCTCGGATTGAGCCTCGCGAGGTACGACAACGATGAGAAGCCGGTTCCGAAGTCGTCGAGCGCGACACCGACGCCCAGATTGCCGAGGTGTTCGAGGACGATCATCGTCTCGTCGATGTCGATCAGCGCCACGCTCTCGGTGATCTCCAGGATCAGGTACCGCGACGGCAGCGCGCTCTCGCGCAGGAGCCGCTTGATCGTCGGCACGAGACCGGGGTCGAGGAACTGTCGAGCCGAGAGGTTGACCGTCACGTACGGACGCCGGGTGCTCGTGTCCTGGGAGGCCCACTTGCTGGCCTCCAGGATCGACTCGCGCAGCGCAAAGGAGCCGAGTTCGAGGATGAGGTCGCTCTGTTCGGCGAGCGGAATGAAGTCGTTCGGCGGCACCCATCCGCGTTCGGGATGGTTCCAACGCATCAAGGCTTCGAACCCGACGACTTCACTCGTGGTGAGATCGGCGATTGGCTGATAGTGCATCGCGAGGTCACCGGCGTTGAAGGCCTGGCGCAACTCTTGAACCAGGGAGAAACGGCTGACGGCGTTCTGGTGCATCGTCGGGGTGAAGACCACGTGGTGACCACGAACGTTGCGCTTTGCCTCATAGAGCGCGGCGTCGACGTTCTGAATCGTCTCGGAGAAACTGGTGCACGTCGAATCCCAGATCACGATGCCGATGCTCGCGCGCTGCTCGATGAGGAAGCCCGCGATGTTGTAGGGCTCGGCGATCACTTTGATCAGTCGCTCCGCGAGGAACTCGGCCTCCTTGGCCGAGACGAGTCCTTCGGCCAGGTAGAGGAATTCGTCGCCGCCGAAACGACACAGTGTGTCGGCCGTTCGAGTGATCGATTCGAGTCGATTGGCGATGGCCGTGAGCAGCTGATCGCCGACGAAGTGACCGTGAGTGTCGTTGACGCCCTTGAAGTCGTCGAGGTCGATCAACAGTACGGCGCCGATGCCACCGTGGCGAACGACGCGCCCGTGCGCCTGGGCGAGGCGGTCCTCGAAGAGCGCCCGATTCGCGAGCCCGGTGAGTGGATCATGGAGGGCCTGGTGCGAGAGTTGGGCGGCGAGCGCACGCTCTTCGGTGATGTCACGCTCGGAGAAGACGAAGTACAAGATCTTGCCGTCGGCGTCACGGGCCGGGGACCGCGAGACCTCGACGTCGATGACGCGGCCGTCCTTTCGCAGGTAGCGCTTGACGTAGCGCTCCTGTTCGACCTCGCCCGAGATGAGCCGCTGATGGGTGCTTTCGGTGATGCCGACGTCATCGGGATAGGTGAACGGCGTCGAGTCACAGCCGAGCAACTCCTCCTTGGTGAAGCCCACCATTTCGCACATGGCGTCGTTGACCGCGATGATCCGGTCGTGGGCGTCAGCGAAGGTCATCGGTGCCATGTTGTTCTCGAAGGCGACACGGAATCGCAGTTCGGCGTCCGCTCGCGCCTGTTCGATCGATCGTTGCACGCGCACGTCACGAATCGCGACGACGACCCACGAACCCTCTTCGAGGGCCATCGGTGAACGCGACACTTCGACGGGAATCTCTTGCCCGTCGCGGCACAGCAGCGTCAAGTCCTCGTCGTTCCAGATCGACGCCACGGCCGTATCCGGGCGCTCGCGGCGAGCCCGCAACAGTCGCTCACGTAGTCGCTCGGGCACCAAAATCTGTACATCTTGACCAATAAGCTCGCCGTGCCCATACCCGGTCAGGGCGGTGAGGAGTCCGTTGACGTAGTGAACGACACCACGGCCGTCCAACAGTGCGGTCGCTTCGGGCAAGGCCTCCAGGAGTCCGTTCCATGAGGGCGGGTGCACCGATCGAAAGCTCGTCACGACGCCGACGCGTCCTGATTCACCGGTCAAGTCGCGCGAAGAACGAACGTTCTTGACACGGCCCGTGGCACGAGGACGTTCGGAGAGATCGGTCACGAAATGACGCTAGGCCGCACCACCGGAGCGATTGTCAACAAGTTCTCAACAATGACCCAAAACTGCCCGCACTTCGCCGTCGAGCGCTCCCGAGGAAGTGCGTTCGCACGCCGTCGTCGGCGAATGCCCATAACGCAGTTGCGCAACAAGTGCAACGACGATAGTCCATAGTACGAACGAAATCTTTCTCGCCGTCACTGTGCAGGAGTGTCGTTCGCCCTGCGCACAGGTTGTCGACCGTGTTGTGCACAGGAAAACACACCACATTTGCCGACTTCTTCTTCAGCACAAGATGCTCAGAACCGCCAATCTGCTGCGTTACGGTTCAGAGAATGAAAGTCGACTGGAGCCCCTCTGACGTGACCCGCCGACGGCCCGATGAGTTACGTCGATTGGGTAACCGAGAGGTGCGATGAACGTCGGCGATCGGAGACTTGCCCGACTGCTCAACTCGTTTCCCGAGATCGTCGTAGTGCTGGACGCTCAGGCCAACGTGATCTGGGCGAATCACCTGGCCGAAGAGCTTTTCGATCGACCACTCGAGTCCGCGATCGGCATGTCGGCCATCGATCTGGTCCACCCCGACGATCTGGAGATCGTGCTTCGTTCACTCGAGACGATCCAGTCCAAGACCGTGGGCACTCCGCTCGAGATCCGGGCAAAGATCGGTGAGGATTGGCGGCTGATTGAAGCGATCGGCACGCCCGTTTCCTGGTTCGAAAAAGGCGCCGTCCTCTTCAGCGTTCGCGACCTCACGGAACGTCGACGATTCGAATTGGCTCGTGACAATATCGCGCGGTTCCGCTCGCTGGTGCACAACGCGACGACCATCATGATGTTCGTCTCACCTGAGGGTGACATCGAATCGGTGTCCGGTGCCATGACGCGGATGCTGGGACACGACCCCGAGGCCGTCGAGCGACAGCCACTCGCCAACATCGTCGCGGCGCCCGATCGTCCGGCGCTACGCGTCGCGATTGAGACCGCACTGCGGGGCTCGAGCGCTACTCACCCCGTCATCCAGGCGTTGCGGATGCTCCGTCGCGGCGGTCAGGAGATGATCTCCTACGAGCTCGCCATCGTCAGTCTGGTCGATGACCCAACGGTCGGTGGACTCATCATCACCGCCCACGATGTTTCGGAACGCGTCACTGCCGAAATGGAACTGCGAAACTCCGTGCGCGAACTTCGTGAGACCTCCTCGTTACTCAATGCCACCCTGGAGTCGACGGCCGACGGGATACTCGTGGTCGGCGCGGACCGAATGATCACGAGTTTCAACAGTCAGTTCGCCGAAATGTGGAAGATCCCCACCAACCTTGTGGCCGCCCGTGAGGACTTCCGCATGGTCGAGTACGTGGCGGAGCAGCTCGTTGACCCGACAACGTTCGTCGCACGCGTCAACGATCTCTACGCCCAGCCTGAAGCCGAGAGTAATGACACGCTGGAGTTCACCGACGGGCGAGTCTTCCAGCGCCTCTCCAAGCCCCAGTACGTGTCGGGCGATGTCGTCGGTCGAGTGTGGAGCTTCAGCGACATCACCGAACAGAAGCGTCTGGAGAGTGATCTCGCCCATCTGGCCTTTCACGATGCGCTCACCGGCTTGGCCAATCGAGCCCTCTTCCAGGACCGTGTCAATCAGGCGCTGGCACGATCCGAGCGCAGTGACAACTACGTCGCGGTCGTGTTCCTCGATCTCGACAACTTCAAGACGATCAACGACAGCCTCGGACATTCGGCCGGGGACGAGCTGCTCATCGTCGTCGCCAACACCTTGCTCGGCAGTCTTCGTAAATCCGACACCGCGGCGCGGCTTGGCGGCGATGAGTTCGCCGTCCTCATCGAGGACGTTTCGAGTCGAGAAGAGGTCATGAACATGGCCGTTCGGATGATGAAGGCCCTGCGCCAACCTGTCTTGGTCGCCGGCCAAGAGCTCACGTCAACCGTGAGCATGGGCGTCACGTTCGGCATCAAGGGCCACACCGGCGACCAACTGCTGCGCAACGCCGACCTGGCCATGTATCTGGCCAAGGAGCAGGGCAAGGACCGCATCGAGGAGTTCCAGGACCAGATGCACGTCGCGGTCGTGCAGCGACTCGAACTCGAGACCGACCTTCGCCGAGCGGTGCTCTCGGAAGAGCTTCGCGTGCACTACCAGCCGATCATCAACCTCGACTCCGGCGCCATCGTTGGATTCGAAGCGCTCGTCCGGTGGCAACACCCCACGCAGGGACTTCTCCAGCCCATCTCCTTCATCCCCTTCGCTGAAGAGATCGGCTTCATCCACAACATCGACCGCTTCGTGTTGACCGAGGCCTGCGGTCAGGCCCGTCGATGGCAGAGTCAGGGCCTCGCCCCGGCCGGTCTCTTGATGAGCGTGAATCTGTCGGCGCGCGAGATCTCGGATAACTCGATTCGCGAGAGCGTCAGCCTCTCGTTGCTCGAAACCGGGTTCGAGCCGACGAATCTGATTCTGGAGATCACCGAAAGCGCATTGTTGCGGGACCTCCACGCGACGATCCGTAATCTCGAGGCACTGAAGTCGCTAGGTCTCAGCATCGCCGTGGACGACTTCGGCACGGGCTTCTCATCGTTCTCCCACCTGGAGCAGTTGCCCATCGACATCTTGAAGGTCGATCGCTCGTTCGTTGCGAACATCACCGAACACGGTGGTCGACCCAGTCTGGCGCCGGCAATCGTGCAGCTGGCCCACACGTTGGGGCTCACCGCGATCGCCGAAGGCGTCGAGTCGTCCGACCAGGTATCGCCGTTGCTGGATATCCACTGCGCCCTCGCCCAGGGCTATCACTTGGGCATGCCGCTGGACGCCAACGCGACCGAGGGCCTACTTCGCGCTCAGGCCTCTTAAGGTGCACTCTGGCGGAGCATCTACGCTCTGTCTAACACTGTGAAAAGGAGAGAGTCGTGAGTGACGACGCTACAAAGGCTGTGAACGATTGGAATAAGACTGTCATCGAAGAGTTCCGTTCGAACGACGGCGTCGTCGGCGGCCAGTTCGAAGGTGCGCCCGTGCTCTTACTGCACACCAAGGGAGCCAAATCCGGCAAGGAACGTATCAACCCGATGATGTACCTCGACTACGAGGGCAAGCGCTACATCTTCGCTTCCTACGCCGGCGCCCCGACGCACCCGGACTGGTATCACAACCTCGTCGCGAACCCCGACGTCACCGTCGAAGCCGGTACCGAGACCTACGAGGCGACGGCGACGCCGGTGTCGCTCGAAGAGCGTGACCGGATCTACCCGGTCCAAGCAGAGCGCTTCGCTAACTTCGCCGAATACGAGACCCTGACAACGCGCAAGATTCCCGTCGTGGAGTTGACCGCGAAGAGCTAGACGTCCGAGGGCCGACCGTATTTTGGATCGGCGGAGTGGTACTGCGAGGCCAACGAAGGCTTGCGCTTGGAGAGGCGCATGTGTGCGGCCTTTCGCGTCGCGAGCAGTCCGAATACGACCACCAGGACACCGACCGCCAGCAGGATGAAGCCGCCGAAATAGGCGTAGACCACGTGTTGGCACGACGCACTCATACCGAATCCGACGTACTTACCCTCAGTCGCGTTGCAGGCGCTCTGTTTGCTGTGCTCGTAGACAATGAAGTAGACGCCGACCGCCATCGTCACGAGTCCCAGCAGCTCGAACACCCGCTTCAGCATGGTCTCAACATATCCCGTGAACCAGTCCGAACCTTGTTACTCGGTGGTCATTTCGCGGTGAATCGGTGTTAAGGCAGATCTTCCTTCGACTACTTTTGAGCCATTACGTTCATCGACCTTCGAAAACGCTGTGACTGACGCCGCCGTTGCCGAGTCGTTGCACGACTCAATCGTGGCGACGGGACTCACCAAGTCCTACGGGGCGGTACGCGCCGTTCGCGGCATCGACCTGCGCTTGGCGCGAGGATCGACCGTGGCGCTCCTTGGCCCCAACGGCGCCGGCAAGACGACGACGATCGACATGCTGATCGGACTCGCGAGGCCCGACGCTGGCACGGTGTCGCTCTTCGGTCGCACGCCCACCCAGGCGGTCAAGGCCGGGACCATCGGCGCGATGACCCAAAGCGGGCAGCTCATTGAGTACCTCTCGGTGCGTGAGTTGGTCTCGATGATGGCCGCGATCTACCCCGCGCCGCTCGACGTCGACGAGGCACTGCGGATCTCGGGCGCGATCGGATTCGCCGATCGCCAGACTCGGAAACTCTCCGGCGGCGAGACCCAGCGTGTCCGTTTCGCGATCGCGCTGGTTGCCGACGCCGAACTACTCGTGCTCGATGAGCCGACGGCCGCACTCGACGTCGAGGGTCGCCGCGACTTCTGGGGCGCGATGCGCTCCTTCGCCGCGCGCGGCAAGACTGTGATCTTCGCTACGCACTACCTCGAGGAGGCCGACGCTTACGCCGACCGCGTCATCTTGATGTCCCACGGACGAATCGTCGCCGACGGTGCGCCGACCGAGATCAAGGCCACCGTTGGCGGTCGGATCATTCGCGCGACCTTGCCCGACGTGGAACTGGCAGCTCTCCAGGTGATGCGTGGAGTCACCGCCGTCGATCGAAAAGGTGATGCGGTCACGCTGAACTGCTCTGACTCCGATGCCACGCTGCGCGATCTTCTGGCGGCGTTCCCACAGATCCGCGATATCGAGGTTCGAGGCGCCGGTCTGGAAGAGGCCTTTTTGGAACTCACCGTCGATCCCGATGAGGCGGAGTCGTGATCGAACTGAGCTACCTCCGCTACGAAGTGCTGCGTACCTGGCGCAACCGTCGCTTCCTGCTCTTCTCCTTGATCTTTCCGCTGATCTTGTTCTTGGCCGTCGCGGGCCCGCACCGGCACGTCATCGAAGACGGCATCACTTTTCCGCTCTATTACATGACGGGCATGATCGCCTGGGGAACGATGGTCGCGGTCATCTCGAGCGGAGCCCGCATCGCGGCCGAACGTTCCGTGGGCTGGACGAGACAGTTGCGCATCACGCCGCTGCCGACATGGTCGTACTTCACCGCGAAGATCATCTGCGGCTACATGATGGCCCTCTTGAGCATGGCCGTGCTGATCGCGGCAGGCTCCTCCGTCGGCGTGCGCCTCGACGCCAGACAGTGGTTCGTCATGATCGGACTTCTGCTCGTGGGACTCATCCCCTTCGCCGTGATGGGAATCATGTTCGGTCACCTGCTCAAGCTCGACTCTCTCGGACCGGCCATTGGCGGCGTGACATCGCTCATGGCGCTGCTCGGCGGCTCCTACGGCCAGTTGATCACCGGTGGCGCACTCTTCGCGGTCGTGAAGTGCCTCCCTTCGTACTGGCTCGTGCAGGCGGGCAAGACCGCGTTCGTCGGTGGCGGGTGGCCGCTCGAAGCCTGGGTCGTGATCGCGGTGTGGACGCTCGTACTGTCAATCCTCTCGGTTCGCGTCTACCAGCGCGACACGAAGCGGATCTAGGTCGACGTGCGTTGTCCGAGTAGGTGTCCTTGAGCACGCCAACGGTCATCACGTTCTCCGAGGATCGCGAAAGCGCCGTCGCCGCTCTTGACGCCGTCGGTGAGGGCCGCGGCTGGTGCAACGTCTCACCCGACGTCGACGAGGAGGTTCCCGACATGAAAGTGAACTACTTCGGTCTGCGCCTCAACAAGGGGGTCACCGTCGCCAGCTACGTCACCGCTCCCGCGCGCCGCGGCGTGGCGCAGCCGTCGACCCTCGGCGTCTTACATTCGAGGAGTCGACTTGGCCGAGAGCGGATCGCATCGATGTTGGCGGGCGCACCATTCATCGTGCGACAGGACCACAACACGAGAGGACTGCTGCTCGAGGTTCCCGTCGCGACGTCGGCGCAGTTGGTTCTCACCGTGATGTGCTCGCTCACCGAGGCCCTGTGCGACTACGACTTCACGGGGCAGTGGACGTTGAGTCAGTTTCTTTCCTGACCGAGCAGATCGAGTCATCGACACGCGCGGAATCGTCGATGTCTCAATCGACGTCGGACGTGACGCTTCTAGTCCTCGCCCGCTCCCTGACTGGCCAGCCAGTTCGCCGCGAGACGCTTCGGTGCTCGCGTGAGCCAGGCATCCGAGACCAGTTCAAAGAGATCGTCGCGGTCGATCGCAGCCAACGAAGGTATGCGTATCAAGATCGCCGGATAGCCATTGAAGTGATCGGTGGTGAAGATCACGTCGGGACGCGCGGCCAGCCACATCGCCTTCATCGCCTCATCGGCGACGCGAAAGACCAAGACGTCGTTGAGGCGATCACCGCTGATTGGGTCGACGGCGTCACGGCGCTGGGTCCGATGGAAGCAGAAGAGCTTGCCGTTCACGAGGAACGCGGGTCGATCGTCGTCTCGAAGCTCTTTCGTGGCCTCCGGCATCGCCAGAGCCATCTTTTCGACGTCGCGCATGGTCACCATTAGTCACCATTCTTTGACTCGATGATGCAGTTGTCAACCGGTCCCGCGAACGCTAGTTTTTGCGGGTCTGACATCGCGACGTCTAAGGGGGCTGGCGTGAAACGCATTCTCGTCTCGATCGGCGTGATCATCGCGGCCACCTTCGTCGTGCCACTTGTGAGTTCGGCCTCGACCATCTCGCAGGCGAAGCTGACGTCCGAGCTCTTGGTGAAGAGTCAGATGCCGGCCGGCTGGACCGTTTCCTTCACCACGAGTGAGGGCGTGGGCTGCGTGCACGACCTCCTGGAGCCCACGGGCGTCACGCAGAAGCGCACGGCCCAGGCCTACTTCCTCGGTACGGTGGACGACCTTCCCCGATTCGACGAGAAGATTGCCACGTATTCCAATACCAAGAGCGCGTACAAGAAGGTCATCGCGACCATCAACGCCTGTCACACCCTCACCGGAACCTTCGACGGCCTCGCGGTCACCGGTTCAGTGACTCCGATGAGCTTCGCCCACTTCGGCAACGCCAGTTCGGCCTACGCCATGACGGTCTCGGACGCTCGAGGCACCCTGCACTACGACTACCTCATCGTTCGCAAAGGATCCGTCCTCGGTGCCTTCCTCGAGGGAAGTTATCCGGAAGTCATTCCGAGTGAGTTTCAGAGCCTCGTCAGTGCCGGTGTGAAGAAACTCACGTAATCATCGCTCCACGTCGTGGTCGCGTTCCCTTGACGTCACTCCGGACGGATGGCGACACTTCCTGGTGAACTCGTCGCGGCACGACTGCGTTTCCAAATCCCGAAGGAGCTAACGACGCGTCGTCGAGTCCAGAGAGCTCTACGCCCAGCCGAGTTCGTCGAGACGCGGATCACTGATGCCGAAATGGTGCGCGATCTCGTGAATGACGGTCTTGCGAACCTGTGCTCGAACGTCGTCCTCGTTGGCGCAAACCTGACAGATCGTCTTCTGGTACAGCGTGATTCGATCGGGCATCACGCCGTTGTAGTTGGAGAATCCTCGACGCGTCAGCGGTATGCCCTCGTAAAGTCCGAAGAGGTTGCGACCTCGAGCCTCATCTTCAACGATGATCGCGACGTTGTCCATTCGCGATGAGAGCGACTCAGGAAGTGACGCCACGGCCTCGGCGGCGAGCTCCTCGAAACGCTCATTAGAGACTTCGAACATCTTCGCAGCGTAACGGTGCCAATCGATGTGTCGGCGGGCGATGGCCGTACGCTCATCGCTTCGAATCAGTCGCCGGTCACTCCGTCGATCCGCTCGCGGAGAAGGTCGGCGTGGCCGTTGTGGCGCGCGTACTCCTCGATCATGTGGAGGTAGATCCAACGCACGTTTCGGGTTCGGTCGGCATAGTGCCCGCGACTCGGGACCACCTCATCGAGCGAGCGATTCGCCGTCGCCTCGCGGGCCCGCTGACATTCGTCGACGAAGTGCGCGAGGTCCGCTGACGCGTCCGCCGATTCGATGTTGAGAAGATCGGCGTCCGGCTCTTCGTCCGTGCAGTAGTGGTAGTCAAGGTCCTCTTGGGCAGCGTGACGCCGAAACCATCCACGTTCGACTTCGCTCATGTGACGCACCAGACCCAGCAAGGTCAGCGACGAAGGTTCGACTGACGTCGCCTTAAGTTGCTCGGACGAAAGTCCTTCGCACTTCATCAGCAACGTCGCGCGGTGATAGTCGACCCATTCGTCCAAGGCCAACTTCTCGTCGGACAGTCGTGACGGATCGACACGGGTTGGTCGGTGCTCTGGCCAAATGACGCTCATGCGCCGACCCTACCAACGAGGTGTGCCACGCCACTCGATGAGGTGCTTCCTCATCCAAAAGCGACCGTTAACGCGGGATGGCAATCGCGTGTTCGTCCAACCAGGCGGTCAACTGCAGACCCGGCATCGGCCGAGCGTAGTAGTAGCCCTGGACGTGGTCACAGCCGCAAGCAACGATTGCGTCCAATTCCATGATTGTCTCGACACCCCGATTGGCGCCATTCGCTTCGGATCAATGCGGCGACTGTCCCAAAGTTAAGTATCGCGGGGGAACCGACCCCGAGCCGGAGCCAGGAGGCTCAGACCTCAATCAGAACTGATGGCGCGTATGGCTAAAGGTCCCTTTTGAGAAGGCAAAGATCTTTTGGGGCGTGACCCGAAAGACGTAGATGTCCCCTTCCACGACGCCGTCGCCAGAACGATGATGAAAGGAGTCCGTTCCGATCGCGTAGTCCCAGCGACCGTCCCATTTGTGCGTCCATACTTCGTTCGCGTTCGTCAACACTTCGGGTGAGGTCTCGCGTGTCGCGACTCCTTCAACGACGACGTCGACGCCCTCATCCCAGCCGTTGCAACCCGTCGTGAGCACCACGCGATCGTTGTGACGCAAATTCACCGCCTTTTGTTCATCGTCGCCCGCGCAGAAGTACAGGGCATCGTCGAACCACACTGCGACCAGTGGCGTGACGTGGGGACGCCCGTCTACGCGAACGGTCGTGAGCCAAAACAGTTCCGCACCCTCCAGCACGGCGAGCGTGTCGTCCCACGAAGTCGGCTGTGCGTTCGGTTCGCTAAATCGTTCATCGACCGTCGTAACGGGAATGATCATGTTCCTACTCCTCGCTGGATACTCACGTCACTGCAGAGTACGCGCCCGCGCTGTGCAGCGCTCGACGCCTCGCGTTCACATCGAATACGGTCACTTCGAAACTGTCACGACTCCCATCACGCCGTTCGGACCACGCTGGTCGGCTCCGTTGCCTGCACTTCCGTCGGTCACCAAGCGATCGCTCGCGTTCAAGCGGATGATCTCATCGTCATAGAGATACAGCGGTCGATGATCGTAGGTGACTTGAATCTCGCCATCACGTCTTCGCACCGTTCCCACGAGTGACGCGTTGACGCCCGGGCCAATCTGTGGGCTCGCGCTCGTCAGGAGAGGCGTCCACGCACGGGCGCAGCCGCGCTCACACTTCGATGGCCCGAACGTGACCATGCCGGAGTAGAGCGACACCAGGATCGGATCGACGTTGGTATCTTCTTGTGTCGCGAGCGCGTGCTGTCCGTTCGCGAGCGACTCCGAGCGAAGTACTGCGGTACCCGGCGACGGTGCACCAGAGAGAGCCGATACGAGGTACCAGTAGCCGTGCCAGGGTGGAAGCGGCTTCACCGTCTCCATGAAACCCTCACCCTGGGGATTGAACGGTTCTGACGACGAATCGAAGAGGTAGAGAGGATGACCGCCGTACGTGACCTGACGACCGATACCGGGGCGATAGACGGTGCCCAGCAGTTTCGCGTCCACGCCATGTCCGGCGACGGGCTTGGTCTTGGTCGTCAGCGCGGGCCAGTCATCGGAGCTGACGTCGGCTAACAGATCTCGCTCCGGACCGGTGCACGTGAGCGGAAGGCTCTCTTTCGCACCCAGGTCGTAGGCGACGGACCTTTGGGTGCGACAGCCGAAACGCTTGCCGACGTCGCCGCTGAACTCGTAGATGGGAAATCGGTACAGTCCGCCGCTCGAACTCCCCCCGACGACGAGAATGGAACCGTAGCGGGTCGTGGTGATCGACGAGACCACGGTGGCCTTCGGTGACGCCTTCGAAGTGAAGAGACCCAGCGACGAAAGGACGATCAGCGCAGCGACGACGAATCCGATCGACCAAGCAACGATCGAACGCGGTCGCACGTCATTTTGACCGAAGATTCGCACACCAAAGAATACGGGACGTCTGCACCGATCTCGATGCGCACTGGCTCAGTGAACGACCTGCGCGGCGATAAAGGCCAACGCGATGACGACACAGACGATGCGTACGGCCCAGAGGCCCACTCGGCTTCGCGGTCGCCGTCCCGTGGCGTGCCATAGCTGCTGTGACATCCCGGCCGGGCTGAAGGGATCGGCCTCAAATCCACTCCCCGCTTCGGGCCACATCACCGGTGGCGCCCAGTCGCTCTCTGGCTCGACGGGTGTCTCGGAATCACGACGACGCCGGTTGGATCTCTTCATTGGCGACACGTTATGGCACCGACGACCATCTCCGTCGATCGCGACTGCGACCGAGCGCTGAATGAGTCGTCAACAGGGCAATAAGTGTCCTCTTCGACACTGCGCGAGGACCGTGTCGAACCGGACTTAGTGTTACGCGATGAACTTTCCATCGCCGACCGGGCCCGCGCTCCCGCGCAACGAGGTCTTCTTGATGTACCTCGATTACCTTCGAGGACGAGTCATCGAAAAGGTCACGTCACTCCCCCTTGATGCGCTCATCGTCAGTGTCGTGCCAACCGACTGGACCGCCCTGGAACTTGTCAAGCACCTGACCTTCGTCGAAATGCGATGGCTCGAGTGGGGTTACGAGGGATCGCCCGTCGATGAGCCGTGGGGCGATCATCTCGGCGATCGCTGGTTCGTCGGGCCGGAGGACACCGTAGATTCGCTCACCGAGGCTCTGCGCGAACGAGGGGTCGTGACCGAAGAGATCATCCGGCGTCACGAACTCGACGAAATCGGACAACCGGGGCCGCGATGGGAAGGCGACGATCCCCCAACCTTGGAGCGAATTCTGTTCCATCTTGTCGCGGAATACGCTCGGCACCTCGGCCACCTCGACATCTATTCGGAATTGGCCGAAGGTCAGAACGGCGAATAGCGAATCCGCAGTACACGCACTCAACGCGAGCGCCGTTCGTAAGAATATTTGAATAATCGGATCGCGTATTCACGCACCACCGGTATGGTCAGACAACGCACCACATTTCAGGAGGGCACCATGCTCGGAGACAAGTCACTTCACTTTGAGGGTAAGGGCACCAACCTCACCGACTTGGAGTTACACATCACGCAGTACCTCGAGAACGACGGCTTCACCGTCCAGACCGCTCCGCCGAGCGATCAAGGAACGGTCATCCAGGCGAAGAAAGCTGGGTTCCTTCGCGACATCGTCGCCGCCGACCGGGCGTTCACGATCACCGTCACCGGAACGTCGAGTGACTTCACCGTGCGCTTTGGCATCGGCACCTGGCTCAAGAACCTCGGCGTGGCCGCCGTGGAGACCTTCTTGATCTCCGAACTGTTTCTGCCTATCGATGTCGTGGACTCTCTGTGGAGCCTCGAAGTGGAGGACAAGATCATCGCCGACGTCAAGACATACGTCGGTTAGTCCGAAGCTCGCAAACGACGACGCTTGTGCGTCGTCGACACGACGGTAGGTACTTGCCCTTCGGCGTTACTGCTCGTAATCCTCGACGACGCCGACCTCGCGCACCGTCGCGTCATCCGGGTCGCGTCCGAACTCACGCAGGGCTCGACGCTGGCGCAGCAAGTCCCAACACTGGTCGAGGGTCTCTTCGATGTGTGCGAGACGCGTTACCGCCTCCGGCGACTCGTGTTCGCGCAGGACCTTCTCCTCGTCCACCAGGGTATTGATCCGCTGATAGATATCTTCGTCAACCACGATGATCCTTCCTTGTCGATTCGATCGACCACCGTCCAATGCGGCAGTGGCGTACTGCGAATGTAGTCACTTCGTTAGATCGGCAGGCCACCCGTGGCCGAGTTCGTCGAGCCGCTGTCCTTATAGGCGGCAATCGTGCGCTCCGCGATCCGCATCTGATGGATCTCGTCAGCGCCGTCGGCGAGGCGCGCCCACCGAGCGTGCTGAAGCATCGAGGCCAACGGGGTGTCGGTCGAATAGCCGAGGGCGCCGTGTACCTGAATGGCCCGATCGATGATTCGATTGAGGCTATTGGCGACAAAATGCTTGGTCATGGAGACTTCGGTTCGGAAGTCGTCGCCCCGGTCGATCTTGTATGCCGTGTGCAACACCATGAGCTTGCACTGATAGAGCTCCATCGCCGAATCGGCGATCATCCACTGAACGCCCTGCTTCTCGGCCAGGGTCGAACCGTGGGAGTAGCGAGAGATTGAGCGGTCGACCATCATGTCGAGGGCCGTTTCGGCTTGAGCGATCCAACGCATGCAGTGCGCCAGCCGGGCGGGCCCGAGGCGCGCCTGCCCGAGCCGGTGGCCGTTACCGCGACCGCCCAGGATCTGCTCGTCCTTCACGCGCAGGTCTTCGATAACGATCTCGCTGTGGCCGGTCGAGCCGTGCATCGTCTCCACTTCACGAACGTCGTTCCAACCCTCCGATGGGATGTCGATAATGAACGCCGTGGTCGCTCCCGAAGACCCTTCCGGGACGTCCGGCTCCGTCCGAGCGATGAGTATCGCGAACTGTGAGCGACGTGCGTTCGAGATGAACCACTTGTGACCATTGATGATCCACTCGTCGCCGTCCTTTTCGGCGTGAGTGCGAATCAGCGTCGGGTCCGAGCCCGCGACCTCAGGCTCGGTCATCGCGAAACAGGACATCACGGCGCCGTCACAGAGCGGACGTAGGTAACGCTCCTTCTGGTCCTCGTTGCCCCAGTGCAACAGGGTGTGCATGTTGCCTTCGTCGGGAGCCATGCAGTTCAACACCCACGGTCCGATACGTGTCTTACCGGCTTCGGCCTGCACCATGGCCAACTCAACGTGGCCCAGTCCCATGCCGCCCCACTCCGCGGGCATGTGCGGAAGCCACAGTCCGAGCGCCTTGGCCTCGTCGCGCAGTCCCGTGATCGTCTTGAGGTAGTCGCGGCGCGAAAGCGCCTCTTCGTCATTCTCCGGTCTCGACACCGCCGGAATGACGGTCCCCTGGATGAAGTCACGCACCCGCGTCCGGATGGCTTCGTGTTCGGGGGCGAGGGTGAAATCAATAGCCATGGGAGTCCTTCGATGTGTCCGCGACGGCGGTGAGGACGAGGATAGCGTTAGCCGTCAACGCTCTGAAGGTGCGCCGTGTCGTACTACGCACCCTCGTTGGCGAAGTACGGATCGGCAATTCCGCTCTTTTGAAAGCGCGCCAGTCGCTCGAGGATCATCGCCCACGACTGAGCGGCGTAGGCCACGGACGCCTCGGAGCAGTCATCTTCGAAGTCGTAGTGGCGGAACTGTACGGAGGTCTCACCGGCGTTGTCGTGATTCGCGCCGAGCGACCACTCCCACGTTGAGCCGAGCCATCCGGGAAAGCCCGAGATGACCTTCATTCGAACGAGCTCGTTGGCGACCAACGAGATCGAGACGTTCAGGTCAACGGGAGCTTCGACGAAACCAAATCGTCCGTGATTCTCATCGAGTTCGCAGTCCGATGTCCAAAAGCTCTTCTGACCCTCCGTCGAGCGCAACACGTCATAGACCGCGGAAGGACTTCCTTCGACGTTGGCCGCGAGGGCGATTCTCCAACTCATGTCTTCCCCCTTACTCGCATTACTGTACAACGGCGATTGACGTCGGTTCATCCCAAATCACCACGCCGGGGCCCAACGCGCGCGCGACGTGCGCTATCCGATGGCCTTTGGCGAGATTGTCTTCGTTTGTTTCGCCGCCACACTCGCCCGCGCGATCACCCTATGGTGCGGGACCACTGAACAGTTCAGAACGACCACGCCCCGTCACCGCCGACGTTTCGTCCTTTACGATGATGTGCAATCGGATTGCATCTCTACAGGTAAGGAAACGTCAATGTCATTAGAAGGACAGTACGAAGCGAGTCCATCGCAGTGGGTGCGCGATCAAGTCGAACTCTACGAGCGCACCGCGGGCGCCGAAGGCAACACCTTGCGCGACACCGGCCTGCCGATCGTGATCGTGACGACCCGCGGCAACAAGAGTGGCAAGATCCGAAAGACGCCGCTGATGCGAGTCGAGCACGGTGGCGAGTACGCCCTCGTCGCTTCCCAGGGCGGTGCACCCACGCATCCGGTCTGGTACTACAACTTGACGGCCGATCCCGACTCGGTGACGATTCAAGACGGCGCTACGCCTTTCGCCGTGACGGTTCGAGAGATGGAGGGCGACGAGCGCGCTGTCTGGTGGGAGCGCGCGGTTGCGGCCTTCCCGCCATACGCGCAGTACCAGTTGAAGACCGAGCGGCGCATCCCGGTATTCCTCGCTACGAAAAAGTCCTGAGACGGCCACTTCGTGCCGCGAAGGCCATACTTCGCCGCGGGCCCTAGTGTTCTAGTGATTCGTACTGGTACGACATCTACCCGCATCGGACCTAGGAGAGATTGAGATGGCGACGTGCCCCACCTGCGGTACCGAAGAAGTACCGGGTCAACGGGTCTGCGCGTCGTGTGGATCGCCGACGACCAGCGTCTACTCGTACCCCGCTCCCCTCGCCCAATACCCGAGTGAGGCGCCCATTTCCGGCTACGAGCTCGCCGGTTTCTGGAAGCGATTTCTCGGATTCTTCATTGACGGGCTCGTGCTCTACGCCATCGTGGATCTGCCGCTGCGCATCGCCAACGCCGGGACGTTCACGACGGTCGCCGCCGCCGCCATCGTCACGTTCTTCTACGGCTCGCTGTTCATCGGCTACGGACACGGTCAAACGCCCGGCATGCGAGCGGTGTCAATCCGTTGCGTCGATGACGACGGTGACACAGAGATCAACTATCAGCGCGCCGCCCGGCGAGCCCTCGCCTACGGCGTTCTCGTGATCATTCCGAGCCTGTTTCACTACCACACCTACGCGCACGCGACGACCTTGCAACTACGCCACGAGTACCACGACTTCCTCATCGTTCTGCTGCTCTCGCTCCCCCACTTCATCGATCTCTTGTGGGTCGCGTGGGACAAGCGCAATCAGACGTTGCACGACAAGTTCGCGCACACCGTGGTCATCCGGACGAAGTAGATCCACGCGCCGGCTGACGAACTCATCCGCCCAATCGGTACGCGACCACCTGGGGCGTTGTCTTCGCACTGATTGACGACTTGGGACCGCCGGCTGGAACGATGATCGTATTGCCGGCGACTGCAATGGCGGCATTCGTTGAATCGGGGACCTTCGACCGATAGACGACTGTCCCGGTCGTTCGGCTCAGTGCGATCAGTTCACCGTCGAAGAGCGTGGTGAACACCAGATCGTTGACGACGGTCATCGCCCCGAGTGGGAGCTGTGGGACCTTGGTATCCCACTCCACCTTGCCGGTCGCTAGATTCAGGGCCTCGATCTCACCGGTCGCGGTCACGTGCTTGGGGGCCACACCGTCGACCTGACCGGTCTTGGAGAATTCGAGTTCGAGGTCCAGGGTCGACACGTACACCGTGTTGCCAGCGAGGGCCATGTTCGTCAATATGCCGCCGAAGGATCCGGGGAGGAACAACAACGGCAACTTCAGTTTGACCGCGTGATCGAGCAGGTTCAACGAGTCGTCATCGTGACCGTTGTGTTCACCGACTGGGGTCTTCCATAACAGCGCTCCCGTCGTCGCGCTCATGGCGTAGACAATGCCCATCTTGCCTCCGCCGACGATGGCCGGTCGACCGTTGATCGTCGTGGCGATCGGTGAGGCCTGCATATCGAAGTCCTTGAAGTCATTCGGCTCGGCCTGGTAGTACCAACGCAGCTTGCCGGTCGCGGCGTTCAGATTCACTTCGCTGTCGGTGTAGAGCAGCGTCGCCGGATGCTTCATCGCCGACGCCAGCGTCTGGTACGGGTTGCCGGTGCCGTAGGTCACCGATCCGTCACTTCCCACGAGCGGTGTCTCCCAGGCGCCGCCCGCTCCCAGACCCAGCGACGTGACGCCGAGACTGGTCTTCTTCAGCGTGTTGAACCTCCAGAGCACCTTTCCCGTCGCGGCGTTGAGCGCGAACAGGATGCCGCCACCGTTGCCCGAACCGTACTGACTCGCGGAGTAGACCCGACCATTGGCGACCTGGGGCTGGATGCCGAAGGTGCCCTGTCCCTTCTTTAGGATCTTCTCGTTGACCCACAGCGCTTTGCCGGTCGTGGCGCTGAGCGCGAAGGCTGCGGTAGGAGTGAAGCCGTAGACGACGCCGTTGGCGACGGCCACACCGTTAGGACCCGGGCCGCTCAGTTCGGGTTTGTTGACGCTGTACTCCCAGAGAAGTGACCCACTGGTCAGCGACAGTGCGTAGACGTTGCATCGCAGGTCCTGGATGTACACCACGTCGTCGACGACGATCGGCGTCATCGCCAGTGAGCCGAGTTGGGAAAGGCTCGTTGCCGCCTTTCCCTTGAGTTTGAACGTCCAGGCGACCCGTAGCGAGGTCACGTTCTTCTGGTTGATTCCAGAACCTTGCGCCACCCGAGTGTTGGCGAGATCGCCGTTGGGGTAGGCCCACGACGCCGTGACCTTCGGCGTCGCGACGGCCGAACTCGCGCCAATCGACGATCCAACCAGTGCCGTAGCAGCAGCGAGAGTCACCGAGACCGCGAAACGTGTCACCGATGTACTGTGCACCGTTGGCCCCCTGTGTCGCTGGACTTCGGTGCCGCCCAATGGCACGGCACCGCGTCTTGAAGATTAGAGGGTGAGCTTCGCCGTCAGGCGGAGCGTCGCTTGGCGGCCGTTTCAGATACTCCATTGGATTTCTTGATGCGACCCAGTCTGGGAGGGCGGTCGCGCGATGATTCTCCCGAAGAGCTCCAGCGTGAAATGTAGTATTTCCGCTCGAGAGAGAGGTGAGCTGGAACATGGACGCTTCTGCTGAGATCGAACTTGACCGATTCGAAGTCGTCCTGTTGAAACGACCCGCCGACGGACCCCAATTCACAGATGAGCAGTTGGATCGCCTCCAAGAGCTCCATCTAGCGCATCTCCAGGCCCAAACTCTTTCGGGGGCCATGCGTGTCGGCGGCCCGTTCGACGGGCAGCCTGACAAGTCACTTCGCGGGATCTCGATTTACCAGACCGGCTCACTGGAACGAACCCGAGCCCTCGCGTCGTCGGACCCGTCGGTCATCGCCGGTCGACTCGAGATTGACGTGATGTACTTCTACTGCCCGAAGGGTTCCCTGTAGCGACCTACGCTTCGAGTGTGTTGGAACGATGGACTCGCTTGGTCATTAAGCGACGGGTCATCGTCATTTCCATCTGGATAGTCGTCACGCTCTTGGGAGCGTTGTCGGCGACACGCCTCACCGATCTACTCACGACGTCGCTCACCGTTCCAGGCACGAGTTCCGCCCAGGCCAACGTCATACTGATCCATCACTTTGACGAGAACGTCGAGGGAACCTTCACGGTGGTCGTGCCCTACAAGGACGCCACGGGCGCCGAGATCGCCTCACTCGAGGCCAAGGTCGGCGACGCGGCGTCGCACGTGCCGACCGGCACAGTCGGCCAAGAACGTGCGGTCGCCGGATTGCTCTACGCCAACATCAATACGTCACTGGACCTCGGCCAGGCCGCCAATGTGACGAACACGCTTCGCCATGCGCTTCGAGAGGTCGGCCTCTCTCACGCCCTCGTCACGGGTCCGCCGGCGCTGCAACACGACATCACGCCGGTACTGACGAGCGATCTGCGACGAGGCGAGGTCCTGGCGCTGATCTTGGCCTTTCTGCTGCTGGTGGCAGTTATGGGCGTCTGCTGGGCGGTGCTCATTCCCTACCTGGTGGCGGCCGCGACCACCGCTGGCACGCTCAGCGTCGTCTATCTCCTCGCCCACCACTTCCTCATGGTGCTCTACGTGCCGAACGTCGTCGAACTCGTCGGCCTCGCACTGGCGATTGACTACTCCTTGTTCATCGTCCATCGATTTCGCACCGAAGTCGGCCACGAGAGTGCGAACGTCGAAGACGCGATCGTCGCCACGATGCAGACGGCCGGGAAGGCGGTCATGTTCTCCGGCATCGCGGTGGCGATCGGCCTCGCCACGTTGCTAATCGTGCCGGTGCCGTTCGTGCAGTCGCTCGGCGCGGCCGGACTCGTCGTGCCCGTGTTCTCTCTCGCGTGTGCGCTCAGCCTTCAACCGGCGTTGCTTTCGCTGCTTGGTCGCCGCGGCGTTCGACCCGTCGTCGTGCGCGGACTCATGGGCCGACGCGACGTGTCCTCCGGCACTTGGGCGCGCGTCGCGCGTAGGGTCATTCGCCGCCCGCTACTGGTTCTCGTGACCACCTTGATCGTCCTTGGAGGAGCGACGTTCTCGATCTTCTGGATGCAGTTGACACCGGGTTCGACCACGGCGATCCCCCAGAACATCCAAGCGGCGCGCGCGCTCACGTTCGTGAGTAGCCGCGTCGGTCCCGGCGCGATCACGCCGATCGAGATCATCGTCGACACCGGTCGAAGCCACGGCGCCGCCACGGGCGCCGCGTCACGTCAACGACTGGCGTTGGCGAAACTCATACTCAAGAATCCCGAGGTCAGCATCGTCGCCATCGGGCACACGAAGCCCTTCGTCGATCCCACGCGCCGTTACGAACAGATCCTCGTGGTCAGCCGCGAGTATTTCGGCAGTGCCGGTTCACAGCGTCTCGTCAACGTCTTGCGCGACACCACGATCCCGTCGATGACGTTTCCTTACGGCACGAAGGTGTTCGTCGGCGGCGCTCCGGCTCAGGGAGTCGACTTCTTGAACAGTGTGTACGGCGCCCTGCCGTGGATCGTCCTGTTGGCGTTCGTGTTCGCGTACCTCATCTTGGCGCGTGCCTTTCGGTCGCTCCTGTTGCCGCTTATCGCGATCGTCCTGGACCTCGTTTCGGTGGGCGTCGCCGACGGCGTACTCGTCGCGGTCTTCCGCTTCGGCATCGGTTCGCAGGTCTTCGGCACCTATCACGTGAGCCAGATCGAAGGGTGGGTGCCGGTCTTCTTGTTCGCGATGTTGTTCGGACTCTCGATGGACTACGAGGTCTTCATCGTGAGTCGCATGCGCGAAGCGTGGCGCAACGGTGCCACCAGCACCGACGCCATCGTCGAAGGACTCTCCAATACCGGCGGCGTCGTGACGAGTGCCGCTCTGATCATGGTCGCGGCGCTCAGCGGTCTCATCTTCGGACACGTCGCGGGACTCCAGGAACTGGGGGTTGGGTTGGCGTTCGGTGTCCTCGTCGACGCGACACTCGTGCGAGGACTATTGCTACCGAGCATCATGACGCTGATCGGGCCAGGTTGCTGGTGGTTTCCAGGACCTGCGCGGAAGCTGCTGCACGACACTGCCCCGCCCCTCGTGCGACGAGTGACGGGGCAGTAGACGTATGACGGAGCGTTACTTCACGATGCGGATCGCGAGGTGGATCACCGGCACTTGATAACCGAGGGCGAGGCCGGGGTCGTCGTGATTGGCTGACAGCAGTGGCACCATGCCGTAGTACGTGCCTTCGTTCGGCGACACCGAGTACAACAGCGGGTACAGGTCGATGATGTGGATACCAGGCCCGCCGGTCGCGGTCAGGTGGACCGCCATGTAGCCGTTGGAGTGGAACCCACAGCCGTAACCGATGTAGCTGTTGTCGTAGTCGACCGCCAGGGTGTTGTCGAGTTGGGTCCAACCGACACCCAGGATGTTGATGGTGAACTCTTGACCTTCTTTGAAGGTGTAGGAGCCCGATCCAACCTGACCACCGACTTCGTTCGCCTTCGCGACCGAGTCATCCGCGGTCGCGACGCCCATCGACATCAGCTTGCCCGTCTTGTTGTAGAAGGGCATGATGCTCTCCTTCACGTAGAAGGGGACCTGGGACTCGACGAGGCTGCCGACGCCGGGAATACGGTTACCCGCGGCGTCGGTGCCCATGGCACCCTTGATCACCACGATGGCGTGCCAGCCACCCAATGTGTTGACACCGGGGTGATTCGGGATCGTGATGCTCTGGTCCAACGTACCGTTCGCCACCACGGCACTACCAAGGGAGGTGTACGTGTAGCCCCAGCAGGTGCCGGTGCAGTTGACGCGGCTTCCGGTGACCGAGACCAGATCCACTTCGACGGCCCCGTTCGCGGTGCTCGGCAGATCAGTGACGTTGAGCGTGGTCTTCGATCCCACGGGTCCACTGGTGGCCGAGAGTGTCGCGACGGCAGAGCTCAAGGGGTCGATCGCCGCCGGTTGGTTGGTCTTCACTCCGAGCGCGGCGTTGTACATGGTCGTCAGCGCGGTGGGGTTGACGTTCGCGGTCACCCCGGTCGGCCACGTGATCGACGACTTGGGCAAGACGTTGCTCGCCGTGACCCTGAATGCTCGAGTCGCACCGTTGTCGTCGGTGATCGGCGACTGGATGGGGTTCAGATACTGAAAACTGATCGCGTCGCCGACTTGGATGATGTGGGTGCCCACCGCGCCGCTCGCGCGTATGGTCACGCTCGCGGTGCCGCGAGTCCAGTTACCCATGATCTCACCGACGTACTTGTTGTCGTAGGTGATCGAGCCGCCGCCGCCGTAGGCGTTCGCGTCCATCGAGGTGTAGGTGACGGTGATCGGTGTACCCACCGGCCCGCTCTTGGGCGAGATCGTCACGGTGCGGAGCTGGTCGAAGGAGCCATTGGCGACGCCGACGCCCGCGGCGACGGCCCAGATGTCATGGTTGCCTCCGAAGTCGGTTGGGGCCCTCGCCGAAACGGTGAAGTTCCCGCTGGCGTCGGTGGTCACGGTCGCCATGTTGACGAACATCGAGTTGCTGCCATTGAGTAGTGAGCCCGCCGTTGTCGGCGAGTAGACCGATCCGAGGTAGTTGACGGTGTACGGCTCCGCGTCGACGCTCCACGTGGCGGTATTGGTGCCCCACACGAGTTGCAGGGTGGTACTCGGCGTCAGACCCGTGCCACTCACCGTGAACGGTGTGCCGGCCACTCCGGCGTCCGGAGTCGTCGTGAGCTTCTGGTAACTGGCCGTCGGCGTGAATGTCGTGGCGGTGACCCCAGTGAAGGGCAGAGCCATTCCGGGAAGTCCACTTGGTGCAGTGAGTTGAAGCGGATTGACCGGTGGCGCCGTGGCTGCACCACTCGACGTGGCCAGCAATGCCATTGGAATCGCGATAGCTGCCACCAACCTTGCGGCGATCGCTCCGCGGAACCTCTTCTGTTGAGACGACTTCATCTTTTCCTCTCTCTGCCCATTTTCCGGGACTTTGGCATGTGTCTTAAGACCTTGGTTTTCTTCGTTATGCCACGAATCCCGAGTGAACCCTGAAATTCAGTTCGTTCACTCGGGACTACGTGGGTACTGCGTGTTTCTCTACTTCTTGAGGTTGGTTACTTCAACGTCACTGGTGCTGCGAGCAGCGTGATGACTGACATCGTGCCGCTGGGGCTGAACGTCCCGGTAGCTCCGGCGACGGCGGGGGTCACGACAACGGTCTTCACCGTGCGGTGCGTGCGGACGACGAACTTACCCCTGACCTTGATTCGCTTGTGCGTTACGACCGTCACCTTCTTGGTCACCGCCGGAACGGCGATGGTGTTCATGGTGATGGTGTAGGGAATGGCACCGGTCGGGCTGTAGTCGCCTGTGGCGGTGCCCGTCTGGAGCACGCCGGTCCACATGCCTAAGCCGCCGTGGTTGGCGTAGGCCAGTGCGACGGTGGTCGCGTAGCCGTTGACGGTGATGGTCGCAGTGCTGACGTTCGCTGATGTCAG
Organism: uncultured Acidimicrobiaceae bacterium; assembly: GCA_963804325.1. GTDB lineage: Bacteria > Actinomycetota > Acidimicrobiia > Acidimicrobiales > RAAP-2 > RAAP-2. Next base: position 1,755 of record CAWDPT010000009.1, on the reverse strand, counting down.
TGCGGCGCCACCGAGGGCGGCGTCGTTGGCAGATACGCGAAAGACGATCCCGTCACCGACGACGAACGATGACTGGATACCGCAGTTGTTCGCGGAACCGACTGTGTCGACCGTGAAGTAGATCGGACCAGCTGAGTTACCTTGGATCGGCGCGGCGATGGTCACGTCGTACGCGACCGCAGTGGCGTTGGCGTTGTCGGTCGTGTCAGTAGGTACGAATGAAGCACCGAATACGACCGGACCGGCCGCGGTGGGCGTCCACGTACACGTCGCAATGAAGGGAGTCACGGTCGTCGTCGCCACGGCAGAACAGCCAGCAATGGTCGCCCCACCCACGGTGAAGGTCACCGCACCGGCGACGCTGGTCGTCGCCACGATGGGTGGCGTCGAGCCCGGGAACGTTCCCTTGGCGCCACTCAACACCACGGTGGGCGTCGTCGTGGCCGCCGAAGCGGATACCGCTCCGAAGGTGATGACACTGCCCAGGGCCAGTGACCCTATGGCAATGATTGACATGATTCTCTTCATGATGATTCTCCTCTTTCTTAGGTAACGACTACTTCTTGACCGGGACGGTCTTGACGGTCTTGATCGTCACGGTTCCCGTGAGCGTGGAGGTGAACGAATCGTTTTCGCTCGAACCGGCGGTGGTCGCCTGGATAGAGAACGAACCTTTGAAGCTCAGCGTTCCGGTGGCGCCCTTGAACTTGCCGGTGCCACTGAGAATCTTCGCGACGCCGGTCACCGTTACGGGCGTCGGTGCAGCGCTGTTGACCGCGCACGCTTGGGTCTTGGACGACGACACCACGCTCAACTTCAAGACGCTTGCGCCGGCCAGAGTCCCCGATCCCGTGAACGGGTCGCAGGTGTTCGCGGCAGATCCCCCGCCCAGACCTTTCAGGGTGTTGGCGCCGTAGGTTCCGGTGCCGTGGCCAACGACGGAGGTCGCCTGGACCCCGGTGCTGCTCCAGAGCAGCGCCATCGTGCCCGTGTAGCTTCCCTTGAAGGCGACGTGGGTGATCTTGACGACCTTCTTCGTGGTCGCCGCAAGGCTGACCAAGTTGACGTGGGTCGCCGGTCCCCTCGTGATCGCTCCGGCCGGTACTGCGATGCCGAGGGTTGCGACGAGACCGATCGTCCCTATCGCGACCAACTTGCGGGCAGTCGATACGTCAGTAACTGTCTTGAGTGAATTCGCTCGAATCTTCATGAGATTCCTTCCGATTTGCCATTCGTCTTACACTCATCTTAAAAATTGGCATCTCGGAAACCCCTTTAAATATCGGGGTCGAAAGTCACATCATCGACTATTCGTTTGTATCCAAACGAGTCTTATCGTGCAATTTCCCCGTTGGGAGCGCTGACCGGCGTTTCGCCGCGGTTCGGTCACGTGCGGTGAACTCGAGCATTTCGTTCGGTCGACCTGACGAGGTCGACGTGGAGGCCAACTAGGCCGGATGTGACTCGAGATAGTGCATCTCAAGGGGCTCGGCCAGTATTGGCGCGAGCATGTCAATCATGCCGTTCTCGATTCGCCACGTGAGGTAGGTCTCTTGTTGAGCTCTGATCCCAATCTTCGAACAGCATGATCGTGTCAGGGTTGTCGGCGTCGACGTAGGTCTCGACCGAAAGACACCCATCGAAGGCTCGCGTGTCGACCAGGGCCGTCGTGAAAGCCTCCAGCAGGGCCGCCCCTGTACCCGGTTGGCACTTAAACACCAGGATCACCTTTTGCATGGTTGTCCAATCTCTTGA